>CAZRWD010000027.1:0-2115 GCA_964603785.1 uncultured bacterium | reverse complement strand
ATCCCCGAGGAGGACCGCTACTGGCTGGACTGCAGGATGAGGGCGGTAATCGCCCGTGATCTCAACCTGTTCTTCGATCGAGACGGAAACCGGGTGGAGATCGAGTGCGACTACATGCATCCCGGGGAGGATTACTGGCGGGAGCACTTCATTGTGAACCCCCCTGGAGAGTCTTTCCGGTACGATTCCGAGGATCGTCCGGGCGATCTTCCTTACATGGAGATGGAGGCCCAGCCCGGGTACGTCGTGAACCTCTATGGGGAGCGTGTCGGAGACATAGCAATCACTCGCGACAGGGTGTGGCTGTCGCGCGATGCCTCGGTGGGGATCTTCAGGACGGGTGAGAGCGATGGGATCAACTTGAACCGAGCCTGCTTCCTGTATCCGGATGGGAGCTTCCGGGAGCAGCCTATTGACCCTGTATTCGTCCAGTACGCCCTGAGCCAGGACGGGAACGTGGCGGTGTTCTACTCGAGTACTCCTCACAACAGGGAGCAGCGGGAGCCGGCAGAGCGCATGCTCTATGCCTTTGACCATGAAGGTGGCTTGATCTTCGAACGCCTGATGCCCAGTTCGCCGCTTTCCGGTTCGGCCACCCCGGCGATTTCTCCTGACAGCCGCTACATCGCCGCACCTCTTTATGGCGGTGAAGTCTGGCTGCTCGATGCCAGCACCGGAGATGTACTGCACAGATGGGGTACTCGAGAGGACATGGTCTCGGGTGGGCAGTTGTTCTTCTCTCCAGACAGCAGATACCTCTGCGACGGAGATGTGAAAGTCTTCAACTGCGAGACCGGTGAGAGAATCGTTAACGTCTCCACCGATAACAGCGAGATCAGAACGCCGGATGGGATACTCGGCACCGGCAGGTGTTACTGCACCTGCAGTTCAGGGGCTGATCGAATCGTCAATCTGTTGATGACATGCCTTCGTCCAGCCGAGAGACGTCCTTACGAGTTTACTTATGCACTCGAGCTAAGGGATTGCGACGGGGACCTGCTTTACACCTCGCCCTGCGAGTGGATTCCCCGTCTTTCTCCGAGCGGCGAGTTCCTTTTCGGTGAGAGCTACGATTCTCGTTTTATTGGAGGTTCTGGGTCCGCTGCTTCTTCCGCTCCACTTGCCGTAATGCGCCTCCTGAAGGTGGAGTGATGAAAGGGTTCGCGATACTCTGCCTTATGGAGATGATCGCCGCGTCGGCAGCCTACTCCACCGATCATGTGATCTGGCCTATGAGTCCTCAAGATGGAACGCAAACCCTCTTCCATAGCTTCGGTGACTACCACAGAGCCTGGACGGAAGCTACTTCTTCCGGCATCAACTTCCACTTCGGCATCGACCTGACCGACCCGACGCCGTTGGTCCCGGATGATGCCGACGACGATAGGATGGGACACCTAACAATCCGGGGTAATCGCGGAGCCCCTTCCCTCTGCGCCGCAGGCAGACTCCGGGGGAGACGGGCATTCGACGGTTGCCATACGGATCCGGATCAGCAAGAATGCCAGTGATGGGACTGGAGGTGAGCCGATGAAGACCGGCCTGCTCTCGATAGCGCTGCTGTTGATCCTCACCCCCGAATCAGGGGCCGAAATCCTGTGGCAGTGGGACATGACCGCGCTTCCCGGCGGGTGGACGGCCAACCAGTACTGGCAGTTCGACTCGGAGGGGGCGCATTCCTACGTCAGCTCCTCGGGTGCGTCGTGCGATGCGACCGATGGCTCCCAGTCGGCGCTCATGGTCTCGGACACCCTCACGGTCCCGCCCGGGCTCGACTGTGTCATCGTCGGCCTGGACACCGACTGGGAGTACGACGGCTGGTGGACGACGGGCGAATCCAGCTGCAACATCTGGTTCAGGATAATGGTCGTCGGAGGGGGCTACCACACGGTTGTCTTCAGCAGTCATCACTGGGGCTTCGACCGGATGCCGGCGCTCTCGGACGGTGTGACCACCGAGGTCATCCCGCTCACGGGCGGGGACGAGTTCTACCTCCAGTTCTCCTCCTACGCCGGCTCGTCCTTCGGAGCCTATGCCGAGATGGCCTGGGACGTCGCGGACGTCTTCATCGCCGACAGCTCGGGCACCGCCCTCCAGATGGAGACCTGGGCGGAG
>CAZRWD010000026.1:0-3094 GCA_964603785.1 uncultured bacterium | reverse complement strand
TGCGTTGGCGAGCCCGGGTTTCGGAATATCTAACCGGCTGGTCTCGGTGCTGCTGAGAATCGCATCCCTGGAGGCTCCCGGAGTCAGGGGCGCCTGATCGGGCTCGGAAGGTCGATCACCCGGATGATGCTTCCACCGGAGTACACGTCTGTATCAACCGTACGGACGGGCGTACAGGGTGAGGAAAGACCGGATCATCTCCGGCCGTTCGAGTGGAGGCAACGAGGGACGGGCGGATGACCCGCTGCAATTGCCCGGCATTCTTGACTTCCCCTGCCGGCCTCCCGATAGTCCTGCAGGATACCTTCATCTGCGACTCGAAGAGAGCTGTGCCATGAAGCCGGCCTTGCTCGCCCTTCTACTCCTCTTGATCCTGCCAAGCCTCTCACAGCCTCCATCCAACACTATTCCAGTCATCGCAATGAAGGCGGGTCAGGAGGTCACGGTCGAGGATGTCTCCATCGAGACGCTCTGCCTGCTCGACTGGCACTTCTTCGACGGGGTATGGCTGGAGGCATGGCCCTGGTGGGACCCCATGGAGAGGGCGATGGACCTGTGCGACAGCACGGGGATGTGGTGTGTCTTCTCCGATCCTTGGCTGGGCAACCTGGGCGACATCTGGTGCGGGAACGCCTGGTCCAGATACTACCCCGAGGCGATCTCGAGCGGCAGTGCGTTCATGAGGACGGACACGGCCGGCACCGTCCTCACTGCCGTGGCATCCGCCGACAGCGTGCACGAGGAGATAGTCTGGCGATGCGACTCGATGATGGGGGATGTCGAGGGGTGGGAGACTCTCTGGTACTACGACGTCTGGAACGAGGCTCCGGCCTGGCAGCGGAACAGGATGGTGCTGGAGGAGGACTCGCTGGACGGGTACACTCCGAGCGTGTTCACCATGGACAGCTCGATGGCGGAGGTCGGGCCGGCGAGCACCTGGTCATGGCTGCAGTTCATCGCGGACAGCATGGAGATCGGTCATCCAGTCACGATGACAGTGAGCACGATGCACCGGATCTACACCTGGGCGGGCTACCAGACCCTGAACTACTCTACCGCACCCACCTTCCACACGCTCGCGAACTCGGTCAGAGCCTTCATCGCCATGGAGTACCAGGAGTACTCGACGCCCATGCCCGATCCGGTCTCGAACCGTCCTCGCCTGCTGGGGTGCAATGCCTATCCCTTCCGGCAGGTCGGGACGGCCTGGGAGGATTCTGTGGGCTATTCGTCACTCGGCGACAGCCTGCAGACCTGGATGCTGGAGCACTACGAGACGGGGCTCGATTCCGTGATAGTACTCGCAGCTCTTCAGGATCACTTCCCAGTCCATTACCATCCGCAGGCCTTCGGAGTCTGCGGAGGCGAGGAGCTCTGGGCAATCGACACCACACACTCTCCCCCCGACACATCGATCGGTTATCCATCCTACACGTATCGACTCCCCTCTCCCGCCGAGTTCCGCATGCTGTGCAACGACGCGCTGATGCGGCAGGCCCGAGGCATCTTCCCGTACAGCATACGAGGATATCCCGAGGGAGTGAAGCACTGCGCGGGGCTCCTGGACGAGGACCTGATCCCATACGACGCCCCCTACGAGGAATGGGTCTACGGCGAGAGGCCGACGGATGACTTCCACTACGCGCCACCGGACAGCCTCCCGCCCTTCCGCCCGGGCTTCGACGCGCTGTTCGAGCTTTCTCCGAGGCCCTCGACCTCCGGCGACAGGGCGGTGCAGGACTATCTCGAGTGGAAGTTCGGGCCCTACGGGCGTCTGTGGGACAGCATGCGCGAGACTCTCGGGGAGATCGCCCGGATCGCCCCGGAGCTATCGGGGCTTTGGTGGCTCGATGGTACGGGCCATCCCGACCTCGTGCAGTTCGTCTGGGGGGATACGTGCTGGGCAGGTCCTCAGTGCCGGGTGTTCGCGGACGAGGACGAGGACTTCTACCTTTTCTATATGAACAGGTGCTGCCGGGACTCCTCGCACCTGATAGGCTTCTGGTTCTCCTACGACAGCCTAGACGTGCCTTCGATCCATGCCCTTGACCACACGAGGCGCTTCGTCGTCAGCTCCGATCTCAGCCGGGAGAGCTTCTTCAGCCTGACCGATACTCTCGAGGCCGGGCAGGGCCGGCTGCTGGAGTTCATTCCTCAGAGCACTGACGCCGACCTCCGGATCACGCGGCCCGACGTCACCGCCTGCACTGGACCGGCCACGCCCGGGCACGACTTCGGGTTCACGGCGGGAGATACCGTCCAGGTACTCGCAACGGTCTACAACATGGGCACCGAGGCGGCGGAAGAGGTCCCGGTCACCCTCTTCGACGCGACCGGAACACCTCATGCCGTCATAGGAAGGGACACCCTGTCCTTCGGCGGGCTGTCACTCTCGGGCTACGAGACCGACGACGCCACTGCGCAGTTCCGATGGGTGCCCTCCACTCCGGGGGTATACCGGATGCGGATCGACGTCGCCCCGGTCCCGGACGAGCCCGACACCCTGGACAACACCACGACGGCTCTGTTCCTGATAGAGCCTCGCGACTACGCGACCGAGATCCGGGAGGACCCCTGGGACATGACCGAGGCGACCGGTATACAACCGGCATGGAAGACCGACGACGTGGAGGGCGAAGAGGGCTGGACGGCCTTCACGGACTCGATCGGCGGGATGCTGGAGGGTGAGATAGACGAGGACAGCCTCCAGACCAACAGGCTGTACCTGGCCATCCCGGAGCAGTCAGGCAGGTGGATCGATGCGGAGGTCTTCGATCAGTTGAGCCTTGCGGTGAAAGTCGACAGGGCCTGCGACCTCTGCTTCGGCTGGGAGACGGAGAACGATGCCGGAGGGAGCTGTTTCGTGGAGGAGCTTGATGCGGGCTGGGCGGCATACCCGCCTATCGACCTGGGAGGCATTCTTCCCGATAGTCTGCTGGAGACGGCCTGGCTGAGCTTCAGGCCGGATGTTGCCGGTTCTGACCTCGTCGTGCGCATCGGCTGGGTGAAGCTCACGGAATAGGAGGAGGGGAGATGAAGAGATTGCTGATCCCGGCCGCTCTCCTCTTCTCCTCTGCGGCCCCTGCCGACGATC
>CAZRWD010000025.1:0-3953 GCA_964603785.1 uncultured bacterium | reverse complement strand
GGCAGCTACGGAAGGGACACGAGGGGGCTCAACCGGGTCCACCAGTTCGAGAAGGTCGAGATGGTGCGGATCGAGCATCCGGACAGGTCCGAGGCCGCCCTGGAGGAGATGGTCGCCGAGGCTTCGTCACTTCTCGAGGCGCTGGGCGTGCCCTACAGGGTCGTCCTGCTCTCGACCGGCGACCTGAGCTTCTCGGCGGCGAAATGCTACGACATCGAGATCTGGGCGGCCGGGCAGGAGCGGTGGCTGGAGGTCTCCTCGGTCTCCAACTTCAGGGACTTCCAGGCGAGGCGCGGCAGTGTGAGGTTCAAGCCGTCCGGCGGAGGCAGGCCCAGGCTCGTGCACACCCTGAACGGCTCCGGGCTCGCCCTTCCCAGGCTGATAGCCGCGCTCGCCGAGAACGGCCAGACGGAGGAGGGCTTCGGACCCCGGGAGGCTTCGCGGCTGTTCGAGCTGATGGATCAGACCAGGGGCACCGGGACCGGCTCGCCCCCCTCGAAGTAGCAGACACTCTCGAATCCGCAGGATCTCAGCAGGCCTGCCCCCTCCTCCAGCCCGTAGAACACCCACGGGTCGGAGTGGGTGTCTGAGCCCAGGGTGACCAGGCGGCCGCCGAGCGACCCGTACATCCGAAGGACCCGGGCCGTGGGATAGGTGACCAGCTCAGGGCGCCTGAGCCCCGAGGTGTTGACCTCCAGTGCGATCCCCCTGTCGATCATCGCCGTGAGAAGCTCGGCCAGGAGTCCGGGCCAGAGGGCGGTCTCGTCCAGGGAGGTGTCGAGCCCGGCCTTCGCGAGGCCGCGGCGGAATATCCCGACGTGGGCCAATATCTCCATGCCGCACGAGGAGGCCATCTGCAGGAGCTGCCTGTAGTACTCCTCCACGAGGGTCCGAGGATCGGTCCCCTCGAAGCCCCCGGCATCCAGGACCATCCTGTCGCCTACCCAGTGCAGTCCTCCGGTCACGAAGTCGTACCGCCTGCCCTGCACCAGCTCCCTGGCCTGCTGCTCGTACCTGTGCGGCTCGCCGATCTCGAGGCCCTTGAGGATGCGGAGCCCGGGGAAGGCCCGACGGGCCTCCTCGAACGCGCCGTCGTAACGGTCGGGGGAGAAGTAGCCGCTGCAGAAGTCCTTCGGATGGAAGTCGACGTGCGCGACGAACCCCACGCCCCCCAGGCCGGCCTCGACGGCCCTCCGGGCCAGCTCCTCCTCGGACAGCTCGGCGTCGGGGGAGTTGGTCGTATGCACATGCATATCAACAATATTTGCCATCACTAGAAGCCTCCGGCCTGTCACGGGCCATCTCCCGGGGATATATTCCCGGCAACAACCAGGGCGAGAAGGTGAGGGTGAATATGCGCAATGCTCTTCTGACCGTGCTCGCGGCGGCCGTGGCATCCGTCGCCCCGGCCCAGGACCTTCCCCTCCTGTCCGAGATCTGCGTGACGCCCACCGGGGGCGAGTTCGTCGAGATCTACAATCCCTCGCCGACGAGCTCCGTCGACCTCGAGGAATACTATCTCTGCGACCTCTACGGCACCTCGGCGACGGTCACCGCCTTCTATCCCCAGCTCGTCGCCGGACCGGTGACATCGAACTCGGCCGACTTCCTGGTGCAGTTCCCCCCGGGCTCCTCTCTCGCCCCCGGTCAGGTGGCCACGATCGCCATGAACGGCACCGACTTCCAGACGGCCTACGGGATCGAGCCCGATTACCACCTCCTTGGAACCGGGGGCGTCGCCATGATCATCCCGGCCAACGGCTTCATCGGCTCCACGGCCGGCCTGACCAACGGCGACGAGGTCGTGATGCTCTTCTTCTGGGACGGGTCGACCGACAGGACCTACGACGTCGACTACGCTCTCTGGGGCGACGACACCACCCGCAGGGTGGACAAGACGGGCATCTCGCTCGACGGCCCCGACGGAGACACCGTGCCGACCCCCTACCTCACCGAAACCGCTCCGGCCTCGCAGGACCCCATCAGCCTGGCGGCCCACGGATCCGGATTCTCCTACCAGAGGGTCGACTTCACGGAGGGGCTCGAGGTGAAGAGCGGCGGCAACGGCCTCACGGGACACGACGAGACCAGCGAGAACATGTCCGACACCTGGGTGGTGGTGGAGGTCACGCCCGGCGTGATCTACACATCGCTCTCCAGGAACACCTGGGGCGAGATCAAGAGCCTCTACGGGGAGTAGGGACCGGAGGTCCGCAGGGGCCGGGCCGTCGGGCCCGGCCCTTCGCGTCTAGTAGGTGACCCCCAGACCCGCCACTATCATGCTGCGGCCAAGGTCGAGCGGCAGCGAGAACTCGAAGGCGATGCCCTCGGGAACCAGCATCCCGTAGCGGTCCTCCTCGCCCTCGGACTTGATCGTGTACCTGCACCCGATCTTCAGGGCGTGGTAGAAGGTGTTCTCGACATAGTCCCAGTCGTGCTCGCCGGTCTCGGAATCCTCGGGGATGTTGGCCAGATCGGGGCCGTAGCCCCCCTCCCATCCCCCGTAGACCTCCAGGTCGCTTCCGAGAAGCCTTCCCAGGGCCAGCGAGGCCCTCGGGCTGACCACCTGGGCCGGCATGACGTAGTTCACTCCGGCCAGGATCGAGGCGGCGTTCTCCGAGCGGGGGTCCATGAGCCCGTACTTCAGGAAGGGGCCGATGCCGTATCCCATGGCCGCGAGGCCAAGGTCCACGTCCTCCGTGGCCCCGATGGAGAAGGCGAAGCCGGGATAGGTCTCGAGATAGTCCTCGCCGCTCTCCTCCGCCTCCCGCCTGTCCCCGCTGCTGAAGAACGCGGGCATCATCAGGCTGGCGCTCATGTTCACATGACCCTCCCCGAGGGTCCTCGCCCCCTGCATGGCCCCGTAGTAGCAGCCGGAAGCCAGCAGCACGGCACAGGTGATCGCGAATCCGGCTCTCATCCGTCCCCCCCCTTTTGCGACATGTCGTATAGATACTGGAACCGGGGGCCGCCCTGCAAAGACCGGAGCCGCCCCGGAAGGAGGGACTCTTGATCCGGATTCTCCTGCTGCTCGCTGCGGCCTCGTCGCCCGTCAGGATCGCCGTCCTGGGCGACAGGACGGGTGGCCCTGACGACGCGGAGTTCGAGCTCTGCCTCCGCGCCGTCTCCATCATGGCGCCGGACATGGTGGCGACCGTGGGCGACCTCGTCGAGGGCTACACCGAGGACGAGGGCGAGCTCGAAGCCCAGTGGGACCATGTGCTGGACACGATGGCCGGCTGCCTGGGAGACCTCCCCGTGCTCTTCGTGCCGGGAAACCACGACATAACATGGGATTCCGCCGAGCCGGCCTGGCGCGCCAGGACCGGCACGATGCCGGAGAGGGTCCAGCGCATGGGCGGGGTCGATTTCGTCGTATGGGACACCTCGAGGGACGAGAGGCTCGACGGGGACGCTCTCGGTAGGCTCCGGGCCCTGCTGGGGGGCGTGAGACCCTCCGACACCGCCGTGCTGGTCACGCACAGGCCCTTCTGGATGCTCGTGGGGGTCGATGCCGGGATGGTGGCCGAGCTGCGCTCGATGATCGCGGAGGCCGACATCGAGGTCGTCCTGGGCGGGCACATCCACACCTACGCCTGGGAGTCGCGCGACGGCGTCGAGTACATCACGATGGGCACCTCGGGCGGCGATCATGGATACGAGGACGTGCAGGCGGGCTGCTTCCCGCAGGTGGGCTGGCTGACCCTCGACGGCGACGAGGTCTCGTTCGCGCTCCTCGACCCGAGGTCGGCATACCCGATGGACCTGAACACGGTCTCCGAGGAGAACCTGCTCTACATGATACTGCACCGCCTTCTCTCGCCGAGACCCCTCGAGGAGGCCCTGGAGTCCTCCTCGCTCACCCTCGACCCGGTCGAGGGCGTCGAGAGGAGGGTCGAGCTGCGCGTCGACCCCGCGGGATGGGGTTTCCGCCCGGAGTCCGTCTCGGTGCT
>CAZRWD010000024.1:0-6961 GCA_964603785.1 uncultured bacterium | reverse complement strand
GTGGCGGAGAGGGAGGGATTCGAACCCTCGGACAGGTTTGAGCCCGTCAACCGCTTAGCAGGCGGTTGCCTTCAGCCTCTCGGCCACCTCTCCGCGCGGTCGCTGATTATCGGCCCGGATGCGGGATCAGTCAAGGAATCCACGCGTTGCCTCCCCGCCGGTGATGCTCCGAAGAGCTGTGCGGGGCCGCAGGGGGAACCTCTGCAGCGCCGTTGCAGCGCACTGCGGAGGATTTATGATTATCCTTCGCAGAGGCAGTGCGGGTGAAGAGGGTTTGCGTGAACGGGCGCGGCCGTATATGAAAGCGCTTCCGGCTCCGGCATGCGCGGGCCGGACTGCCGGGATCCGGCCCCCCGGGCGGACGGAGGATGTGATGAAGAGGTTCCTGATCGTCATCGCGGCGCTGCTCGCAGCCTGCGGCGGAGGCACTCCTCCGGAGGAGGACGCGGACGCTCCGGCGGCCGGTACGACCGCCGGGGCCGAGGCGGTGCAGGCCATGGAGATCCAGAACACCGTCACCGCCATTCCCCAGCCCATGCCGGGGGGCATCATCAGGGACGCCCGCGAGGCGGCGGACGCGGCGAATGCCCATGTCCAGGAGATCGACTCCATCATGGGCGGCCTGTGAGGGTCGCCGCCCCCCTCCTGCTGGCCTGCACCGCTCTGGCGACCGCGGTGCCCGTCTACCATCTACCCCCCGTATCCCCGGACTTCGACGCAATAGCCGTCTTCATGCCCGGCGGCCTTCCGCCGAACAATCCCTGGGGCGGGCTGTCCGACGGCTTCAGGGAGAGGTTCTGGACCCTCGGCTGCAGAGGGTTCCTGATGCAGCGAACCGCCTGGTGCGCCTACCTGGCGCTCACCCCCCCGGGCTGCGCAGGCCTGTTCATCGACGAGATGGCCTCGCTCGGCGACTCCTCGGTCATGACCGACACCACGGTCTGGGCCGGAATCCTGCAGCTAGAGCCCCTCGATCTGACGGGAGCCCTGGCCGTGGCCTGGCACGAGACGGACGCCATCGAGCCCCCACCCTTCATCCCCGTCCGCCAGAGCCTCTGGCTTGCGGCCGGCAACGACACCCTCATAGCGAACGGCCCATGGAGCAACAGCGTCTTCCTCTGGACCCCGGGAGATGGTGAGCCTTCGAGCAACTCCGCCGCCTGGAGGGGAACCGGGACCGAGGTAGTCCCGACCGGAGGGGGCGGATCGGTCATGATAGGCGTGCACACGGCTTCGGGCGTAACGCCCGCCGAGCTGGGGAGGGTCTTCGACTCCGGTCACCCGTGGGACGAGGTCTTCGCCCCGGACTGGGGGCTTCTGATCGGGGAGATCGAAGGACTGGTCGCGGACTTCCACCCGCCGGAGGAGGGCAGGCACAACCTGCTCTGGCTGAAGGGTGCCGGAAGCGGCCGCAACCAGGAGCCCTGGAAGACCATAGGCATTCCCGGCCCCCCGGCCAGGGCGAGGATCAGGGTCTCCACCCCCGAGGGTCTCATCCCGTTTCCTTCACCCGATGCCCTCCCGGAGATCGAGGGGATCTCCTGCACGACATTCCCGTGCATCGGGGCGACGCGGTCGGAGATACTCGTCTTCTCCGGGGTGTTCGAGAGGATACTGGCGCGGGGCGCCCTGCCCGGGATCGAGGGGGGCGTCTCGGTGGCCGTGACCCCCGCTCGGGATTCGGTCAGGGTCTGGATCACGGGAGACGTGGACTTCGGCGGCGAGGACCCCAGGGCGGTCTTCTCAAGGCTGCTGGGGCCGACCGCGCTCTGCCCCCCCGAGAGCGCTCTCGTCGCCAATGCCGCCCTGCGAGCATTCGTGATGCACGGAGAGCCCGTCGCTCCCCCGGCCCCCACGGTCATGGTCCACCTTCTCGCGGGGGCCCTGGGGCTTCTGAACGGTATCCCCTAGCCCCGTCTCCGTCCGCCGCCCAGGAGATTCGTGCTGATCCAGCCCCAGTTGAGGACCAGGTGCACCACTGCCAGCGTGATGAATGCAATCCCCGCCGGCCTGTGCACCTTTCCGAACAGTTCGTAGCCGACAAGTCCGGCCAGCCTGCCCACCGCCACCCCGGCCACTCCCAGGAATGCCAGGAACATCAGCGGATTGACAACCTTCAGGGCACCCATCCTACCCTTCGCCATTGCCGCCTCCTCAGGTCATGTCCCGGAGCTGACGGGAAAGGATGCCCGACAGCTCCTGTGCTATCTGCCTCGCGTTGGCCTCGTCCGGGAGGACCAGGATGTCCTCCTCGCCGTTCCCTGTGAGCAGCCGGACGATGAAGTGCCGGACCCCGGGCCTGCCGTACCAGTCACCCGCCCGCGATGCCAGGACGATCTCCCTGACCGATTCGATCATGATCCTGGCTGTGGCCGAGGCGTTGGCCGCCGTCCTCCTCGAGAACGAGACGGTCCCCGCGGCAGGGTCGATCTCGACCCCCCGACCCGCCATCTTCCTCAGGCTCAGGAACAGCGTACCCGCCAGCACGATCATCACCATCACGGGCCCCATCAGGAACAGGGGGGGCCCGTCACCCTGACCACCGCCCCTGCCGCTCGCGGCAAGCTGGAACAGCACCCCGCCTGCAGCGAGGACGACCAGCACGGGCGCGATCATGAAGGGCACCCTCATGAGGCTCGCCGGAGCCCTGATGAAGTACCTGCCGTCCTTGTAGTCGATCGTCGTCATGAGCCCCCCTCCGTTCCCGTGGAGCACCTTCCGTGCTCCTCCGCAAGCTCGTTCCACCTGGCCTGGAGCGCGGAGATCCTGTCGGCCAGCCAGGCATGCTCCTTCTGCAGCCCGACGACCCTTCGCCCGTCGGAGAGCACCTCCGGATCGCACAGCTCGGCCTCGATCGCGCGGAGCTTCTCCTCGAGGGGGAGGAGGTCCCGCTCCACCCGCGATATCCTCTTCTCGACCTCGCGCCGGACGCGGTAGAGGGCGTTGCGCTCCTCCGCCTCCCTGCGCCTGCGGTCCCTCTCCTCCTCCCTGCGTGCCACTACGGTTCTGGACCGGTTCCTGTCGGCCCCGAACTCCTCCTCGAGCCGCTCGTGCTTCTTCTCCAGGTAGTACTCGAACGAACCCGCGAAGGGCCGAAGCCTTCCCTCCTCGACTTCCAGAATCCTCTCGACCGTCCCCGAGAGCAGGTGCTCGTCGTGGCTGATCAGGATCAGCGTCCCCCGGTAGTCGGCCAGCGCCTCCTGGAGCACCTCCCGCGAGAAGATGTCGAGGTGGTTCGTGGGCTCGTCCAGTATGAGCAGGTTGAGTGGGGTGAGGAGGATCCTGGCCAGGGCGACCCTGGACTTCTCGCCTCCCGACAGCACGCCCGTCCTCTTGAAGACCTCGTCGCCGGTGAACAGGAACATGCCGAGGTAGCTGCGCAGCTCCCCGGCGCTCCTCTCCGGGCAGATCGTCGAGATCTGCTCGAGGACGGACAGGTCCCTGTCGAGGACCAGCTCGACCTCCTGGGAGTAGTAGCCGGCGAGCACGCCGGGGCCGGAGCGGACACTCCCGGTGCTCGGCTCCTCGAGCCCGGCCATCAGCCTGGAGAGGGTGGACTTGCCCTCGCCGTTCCTCCCCACGATCCCGATCCTCTCCCCCCTCGTGACGAGCAGGTCGACGCCGGAGAAGATCTCGCGATCGTAGCACTTCGATACGCCCGACAGCTCGAGCACCTTCTCCGGTCCGCGCGGGACCGCGGGCAGCCTGAGCCTCATGCGCGACGGGCTGCGGTGGGTCTCGATGACCTCCATGCGCTCCAGCATCTTCATCCTGCTCTGCACCAGGTTGCGCTTCCTGGGGTTGCTCCGGAAGCGGCTGATGAAGCGCTCGAGCCTCTCCCGCCTCTCGGCCTGGAGGCGCGCCTGCTTCATGCGCTCCGCGATCTCCTCGCGCTTGCGCCTCTCGTAGTCGGAGTACACGCCCCGGTAGACCGTGAGCTTCCCGAACTCGATCTCGCATACCCTCTTCACCGTGCGGTCGAGAAAGGCGGGATCGTGGCTGATGATCCACGCCGCCCCCCTGAAGGTGCGGAGGTACTCCTCGAGCCAGAGCCTCGCGTCCAGGTCCAGGTGGTTCGTGGGCTCGTCCAGGAGGAGGAGGTCGGGATCGGCCAGCAGCAGCGCGGCGAGCTCCGCCCTCATCCTCCAGCCGCCCGAGAACAGGTCCAGCGGCTTGTCCATCTCTCCCGGGCGGAAACCCAGACCGGCGAGCAGCCGGGCCGCGCGATGCTCGAGATCGTACCACCCGGCCGACTCCAGCACGTCGGTAGTTTCGGAGAGCTCGCGCAGCACCTGGGCGGTCTCCCCCTCGTCCATGTCGTCCGACAGCTGCTCGTGCAGGCCGTGCGTGACCCTGAGCGCCTCCCGGAGCTTCTCCGAGTGGTGCATGACCCTGTCGAGCAGCGGGCCGTCCGGGAACTCGGACATCTCCTGGGGCAGGTAGCCTACCCTCGTCCCCCTCGCCAGGCTGAGAGATCCCTCCGTGGGCTCCATCTCGCCGGCGAGCACCCTGAACAGGGTCGTCTTCCCGGCGCCGTTCACGCCCACGAGAGCGGCCCTGTCGCCCCTGTCGATCGAGAAGCCCAGACCGGAGAAGACCTCGTCCTCGCCGAACGAGACCCCCAGCCCGCCCGCATGGAGGATCATCGTCCAGCCTCCCCCGGCAGGTCTATCCTGACCGGTCGGAAACCCGCATGGTCGGCCGAGACGAGCCTGTACGAGACCCCGTCCAGGGAGAACGCCTCCAGCCCGGGCTCCGCCTCGCCGTGCACGTGCCCGAAGACGCAGACATCGACGCCCCCGGAGGCCAGCATCTCCGTGAACACCGTGGGTCCGAGGTCCTCCGTCGGGGGGAAGTGCATCATCATCACCAGGGGCCTGCCCCTGCGCTGGATCGCCCCGGCGGCCTCCAGGGAGGATCGCATGCGCCCGACCTCACGCTCCAGGGCCTGTGCGTCCCTGGATGCGTCGAAGTAGGGGGACGAGGGGAGTACCCATCCCCTGGCGGAGGCCAGCACGAAGCCCTCCATGTCCATGGCCGAGTTCTGGAGGGCCGTGACGCCCGGGGGGAGCATCGCCGAGACGGCTGCCAGGGACTTCCACCAGTAGTCGTGGTTGCCCCTCGAGAGGATCTTCCTGCCCGGCAGCGCGGCCAGGAAGGCCAGGTCGTCCTCCGCCTCGGCCGGCCTCATGGCCCAGGAGAGGTCGCCGGGCACCAGGACGATGTCGGGAGGTGCGACCGACTCGATCCAGGCGCGGCGGATCCTTGCCGCATGGCCGACCCAGGCAGGGCCGAACCTGTCCATGGACTTGTCCGTCCCGCCGGGCAGGTGGAGATCGGATAGCGCCCAGAGCATCGGTGAACCTCCCGTCGCGGGCCCCGGGGCCCGGGTGCGTTATATACTCGACAGAACGCCCATTCGAGAGGGAACCCGTCTTGAACTCGCACAAGCTCGCGATATTCGACCTGGATGGCACCCTGCACGATTCGTCCGCGGCCCTGACCCCCTCGGTCGAGGAGGCCCTCGAGGAGGCGGGTGCGCCCGTTCCCCCCGGCAGGGACATCGAGGCCCTTTACGGCCAGCCGCTCGACTTCATCGCCTCGGCCCTGGTCAGGGACGAGTCGCTGAGGGACGGCTTCATATCCGCCCTCAGGCGCATTCAGAAGGAGAAGGTGGCGCTCCGCGGGAGGCTCTTCCCCGGGGTCAGGGAGGCCCTGGCCGACATTGCCTCGAAGGGCTTCCGGATGGCCGTCTGCTCCAACGCGGGCGAGGGCTACATAGAGCTCGTGCTCGGCGCCCTCGGCATCTCCGGGTTGTTCGACCTGGCCACCGGCCTGGGCGACAGGCGATCCAAGTCGGAGACCCTGGCGGTCATCCTCGCCTCGCTCGGACCCCGGGTCGCGGTGATGATCGGAGACCGCCACCTCGACTTCCTGGCGGCGAGGGATGCCCGGATCCCGTCCATAGGCTGCGCATGGGGCTACGGTTCCAGGGAGGAGCTGAGGCTGGCGGACGTGGTTGCGAGGCGCCCGGGAGATCTGCCCGGGCTCGTGGAGATGCTGACGAGGGTGCCCGTCTAGCCCCCGCAGCGGCCCGTCCGGCCCGAGACGACCTCCAGCGCATGGTCCAGCAGGTGCTCGATGAAACCGAGGGACTCCGTCGCGCCCCTGAGGCTCCCGGGCAGGTTGATCATGAGGGTACGGGCCCTGATCCCGGCCGAGGCCCTCGACAGCCATGCGGAGGGAACCTTCTCGGCCGACTTCATCCTGATGAGCTCGGGTATGCCCGGGACGAGCCTCTCCGCGGCGTCGGCAAGCGCCTCCGGCGCGAAGTCCCGGGGCGAGAAGCCGGTTCCCCCGGTGGTCAGGACCAGGTCGCACGACATGTCGTCGCACCACGAGCGCAGCCTGCCCGCCACCCCGTCCCTGTCGTCGGGCAGCACCAGGTAGCGGACGACCGACATGCCCCTCGACTCGAGGGCTTCGATCAGGGCCGGACCGCTGAGGTCCTCGCGGCCTCCCGCGTGGCAGGTGTCGCTCAGGGTCAGCACTCCGCAGTTGACCGGCAGGTCCCTCTCGAAGGCTATATCGTCGCCGGGGCAGACCTCCCCCTCTTCGAGCACCTCGGCCCGCACGCACTTCGCCCCCGGGTCGCCGGGGAGGACGGAAACCAGGGACCGGCCCAGGCGGAGCCGCGCGCCGGGCCTCACGCAGCCGATGTCGAGACCGCTGACGGCAACGTCCTCGCCCGCGCCGCCGGGGATGAAGCTGGTTCCGGAGACTCCCGGAAGCACCTCCAGCAGGGCGATCACGCCGCACAGGTCCCCTCCGCCCCCGGCCGGAGATGCCACGGCGGAAGCGACCGGACGCGGTCCGGAGGTGCCGGGCACGAGTGCGAGCTCTACCCTTGCCACCTGTACTCCCCTGACTTCCCGCCGCTCTTCTCGAGGAGGCGCACGTC
>CAZRWD010000023.1:0-6969 GCA_964603785.1 uncultured bacterium | reverse complement strand
TGGCGGTCCCACGGGGAATCGAACCCCGGTTTGATGGCTGAGAACCACCCGTCCTAGCCTCTAGACGATGGGACCGCCGAGCGGCCGGTAGTATCGCCGTTCGCGGCGTTTTCCGTCAAGCCCCTTCCGGGGCATCCTCTTCAGTCGACTCCCCGGGGACGGCCGCTCCGTAGTCCCTCTCCATCTCCTCCAGGGCCTCCCGGGATACCGGGCCGAGCGCTTCCATGGCCCGCCTGAGGCGCATCCTGACCATGTCACCGCCGAGGACGGCGATGGAGTCGAACAGCGGGGTCGATGCCTTCGATCCCGACACGGCGACATAGAACGGCCTCGTGAGATCGCGCAGCTTCACGCCCAGCTTCTCTGACAGGGCCCTGAACATCTCCTCGACCGCCGTCGCATTCACCTCCGGCATCCGCTCGAGGTCCCAGACGGCGAACTGGAGGGCCTTCTGCGTCTGCCCGGCGGTGGCCCCCTTCATCAGAAGGTCCTCCTGCGACAGGGGCACCTCGTCGGAGAAGAGGAAGGAGGTCAGCCGCCCCCAGTCGGCCAGGGTCTCCAGGCGGGTGTGGGCCAGGCGGGTGACCTCCAGCAGGCGTCCGCGGCCGAGCCCCCAGGCCTCGAGCACGGGCAGGAGGGTCTCCGGGGTGTAGTCCTCGCGGATGTACCTGGCGTTCAGCCATCGGAGCTTGGCCATGTCGAAGACGGGGCCGCCCAGAGTGACGTCCTCGAGCCTCAGCTCGCGCACCATGTCCTCCATGCCGAACTTCTCGGAGCCGTCCGGCATGGTCCAACCCATCATCCCGAGGTAGTTGAGGAGGGCCTCGGGGAGGAACCCCGCCTGCCTGAACCAGGTGATGGATGTGGGGTTCTTCCGCTTCGAGAGCTTGCTCCTGTCGGCGTTGCGCAGGAGGGGCAGGTGGCAGAAGACGGGGGGCTCCCAGCCGAACAGGTCGAAGAGGTGGACGTGCTTCGGCACGGAGTTGATCCACTCCTCGCCGCGGATGATGTGGGAGATCTGCATGAGGTGGTCGTCCACGACGACGGCCAGGTGGTAGGTGGGGAAGCCGTCGCTCTTCAGGAGCACCTGGTCGTCGACCGTGCTCCAGGCCTTGGTGATCGGGCCCCTCAGGAGGTCCGTGAAGACGCAGTCGCCCTCCAGGGGGGTCTTCATCCTCACCACGAAGGGCTCCCCCGAAACCGCGCGACGGTCGGATTCGGCCGATGGGATGTCACGGCAGCGTCTGTCGTAGCCCGATCCCGCTCCCGAGCGTCTGGAGTCGCGCATGGCCTCCAGCCGTTCCCTGGTGCAGAAGCACCTGTAGGCTGCGTCCTTCGAGAGGAGCGCGTCCACGTGGCGCCTGTAGATGTCCGCCCTCTCGCTCTGGCGGTAGGGGCCGAAGGGGCCTCCGACGCCCGGGCCCTCGTCCCACTGCAGGCCGAGCCACTGCAGCGAGTCGAGTATCGCCTGCTCCGACCTGGCGGTGGAGCGCTCGCGGTCGGTGTCCTCGATCCTGAGTATGAAGCTGCCGCCGTTCCCCTTCGCCCAGGCGTAGTCGAAAAGGGCCTGGTAGGCCGTGCCGACGTGCGGGTCGCCGGTGGGCGACGGGGCGATCCGGGTGCGCACCGTCATGCGCCGCCTCCCTGGCTTCGCTCGATCTTCGCCCAGGTGTCACGGAGGGTCACCGTGCGGTTGAAGACCGGCATCGCGGGAGAGCTGTCGGGGTCGACGCAGAAGTAGCCCTGGCGCTCGAACTGCCAGGCCTCGCCCGGTCGCGAGCCGGCCAGCACGCCCTCGATCCTGCAGCCCTGGAGCACTTCGAGGGAGTGAGGATCGATCTCGTCCTTCCAGTGCACTCCCTCCACGGAGCCGGGGTGCCCGGGCGAGAAAAGGTGGTCGTAGAGCCTCACCTCGGCAGGGACGGAGTGGGCGGCGGACACCCAGTGGATGGTCGCCTTCACCCTCCTGCCGTCGGGTGCGTCGCCTCCCCGCGAGGCGGGATCGTACACGCACCTTATCGTCGTGACCTCCCCGGTCCGGGGGTCCTTCTCCACGCCGGTGCAGGTGACCAGGTAGGCGTAACGGAGCCTGACCTCCACTCCCGGCGAGAGCCGGTGATACTTCGGGGGCGGGATCTCGCGGAAGTCGTCCCTGTCGATGAAGAGCTCGCCCGAGAAGGGCACCGTCCTCGTGCCGGCGCCGAGGTCCTCGGGGTTCACGGTGAACTCGATCTCCTCCGACATCCCGGCCGGGTAGTTCTCGACCACGAGCCTCACAGGACGAAGCACCGCCATGGCCCTGGGGGCCGTGCGGTTGAGCTCCTCGCGGACGCAGTGCTCGAGCAGTGCGATGTCGACCACGCTGTCGCGCTTGGCCACTCCGATGCGCTCGGCGAAGGCTCTGATCGCGGCCGGCGGATAGCCCCTCCTGCGGATGCCCGCCAGGGTGGGCATGCGCGGGTCGTCCCAGCCCCTGACCAGGCCTTCGTTCACAAGCTGCAGGAACTTCCGCTTGCTCATCACGGTGTGGGTGAGGTTGAGCCTTGCGAACTCGATCTGCCTCGAGCGGTGGATGTCCAGCTCCTCCAGGAACCAGTCGTAGAGGGGCCTGTGGTCCTCGAACTCGAGGGTGCAGATCGAGTGGGTTATCCCCTCGAGGGAGTCCGAGATCGGATGCGCGTAGTCGTACATCGGGTAGATGCACCAGGCGTCTCCGGTCCTGTGGTGCGAGGCCCTGAGGATCCTGTAGATGACCGGGTCGCGCATGTTGAGGTTCGGGGAGGCCATGTCGATCCTGGCCCTCAGGGTCATCGAGCCGTCCGCGAACTCACCGGCCCTCATCCTCCTGAACAGGTCGAGGCTCCCGGCGGCCGGCCTGTCGCGCCAGGGGCTGTTACGCCCGGGCTCCGTCAGGGTGCCCCTGTGCTCCTTCACCTCGTCGGCGGTCAGCTCGCAGACATAGGCGCTGCCCTTCAGGATGAGCCTCTCCGCGAACTCGTAGAGCTTCCCGAAGTAGTCGGAGGCGTAGTAGAGCCTGTCCTCCCAGTCGAAGCCCAGCCACCTGATGTCGTTCATTATCGAGTCGACGTACTCGACCTCCTCCTTCGAGGGGTTCGTGTCGTCGAAGCGGAGGTTGCACAGGCCGCCGTACTCCCTCGCGATTCCGAAGTTCAGGCAGATCGACTTGGCATGGCCGATGTGCAGGTACCCGTTGGGCTCGGGGGGGAACCGGGTGTGCACCCTCCCCCCGAACCTGCCCGTGCGGTTGTGCTCGTCTATGATCTCGCGTATGAAGTCCCGGGCGGACGGCCTCGCGGCATCGCAGGCCCCGCATCCGTCAACTCTGTCATCGGTCATCTCGGACTCCCGTTGTGGTGTCGGCTCTTTCCGGCGAGGGCGGGGAACCGCTTCCTGCGGCCCCGCCTATCGCTGTCGACCATCGAGGGACCAGGGCTCGGGGGTGCCCCGGTACTGCGTGTACCTCCGGCCGCCCAGGAGTATCGCGCCGGCGGGGCAGATGGAGTGGCAGCGCATGCAGAGCTCGCAGTGGTCCGAGAAGACGGGCATGCCGTCCATGGAGATGTTGCCCGTCGGGCAGTGCTCTGCGCACAGGCCGCATCGGGTGCAGGATTCCGGATCGGCGGACGGGCCGAACCTCCTCCTCATGGTCCTGAAGGGCCTGTCGTTCCCGAAGAGCCTGGCGTTCAGGTCCGGGAAGAGCGGGATCCTCGTCCACCGCGCCCTCCCGGCCATGAGGTCCGCCGCGAAACCTGCGGCCCCGGCGAGAGCGGCCTCGCGGCAGGCGGCGTTGCCGGCCTCGTTCGCGCTCTTCGCCAGGAAGTTGCTGGGCATGACCAGCCTCTTCGCCCCGAGGGGAGTCCACCCCCTCCTCTTCAGCAGGGCCTTCATCGGGCCAACCAGGCCTCCGGTCGCGCCGGCCATGGTCACGAGCAGGAAGGCGCCGTTCTTCTTCCCGCATGGCAGGTTGCGGACGAAGCGCCAGACCAGGGGGTAGGTCGTGAAGGCGGCGGCGGGACAGGCCAGGCCGAGGGTGAACCTGCCGGTCAGCGTGGCCGGGTCCGTGTCCTCCATCGGTCTCGGATTGACGCGGATGCCCTCGGCCTCGAAGGCGCGCATCATCGCCCCCGCTGCGAGCGCGGTGTTGCCCGTTCCCGAGAAAAAGCAGAACTCGACCGGCCCCTCGAGCATCGGTCCCCTCCCTTGCCCCTGACGTCAGGGTGAAACATACACATATGGAAGGGATGCGGAAGAAGATGCCGGAAAGAGTCCTGCTTGCCATGAGCGGAGGGGTCGACTCCACGGCGGCCGCCATGCTCCTGCAGGCCAGCGGATACGAGGTGACGGGAGTCACATTCGCATCGCCGGTCGGGGATCCGGCGCCCCTCTGCTCCGCCGCGTCCGCCGTCTCCGTCGCCTCGGCCGCCGGGACGGCCCGGTCCCTCGGCATCCCCCACCATGTCGCGGACCTGTCGGATGACTTCGGACGGTCCGTGCTGGATTCCTTCAGGCGGGCATACCTTGCGGGGCGCACGCCGAATCCCTGCGTGGAGTGCAACAGGTTCGTGAAGTTCGACGCCCTGCCGCGGTGGGCCGGGGAGCGGGGGATCCCCTTCGACCTCTTCGCCACCGGGCACTACGCACGGGTGCTGAAGGGCCCGGCGGGCAGGAGCGACCTCTTCAGGGCGGTCGACCACGCCCGCGACCAGTCCTACTTCCTGGCCATGCTCTCCCAGGAGCAGCTCGGAAGATGCATCCTTCCCCTTGGAATCATGAGCAGGGAGGAGGCGGTCGATGTCGTCAGGGCGGGGGGATTGGAGGCGGAGGCTTCCAGGGCGTCGAGCATGGACTTCGCTTCGGGGGAGGCCCTCAGGGAGATTCTCTGCCCGGGATCGCTCGAGCCCGGGCCTGTCGTCGACGAGAACGGCGCTGTCCTGGGCGGCCACGGAGGCTGGGCGGCCTTCACGAGGGGGCAGCGTCACGGACTGGACATCGGGGGCCGGAGTGAGCCCATGTACGTGATCAGGACCGATCCGGGGAGACGGGCGGTCGTGGTGGGCCCCAGGAGCGCCCTGATGTCGGACTCTGCGACGGCGGGACCGATGAACTGGATCGCCTGGGAGGTCCCTCCACCCGTCTTCACCGCCGAGGCGAAGATCCGCAGCACGGGGGTCCCGGTGCATGTCGAGGCGAGGCTCTCGGAAGGGGATCCCCGGTTCGTGGAGGTGACCTTCGCCGAGCCCCAGTTCGCGGTCACCCCCGGCCAGTACCTGGTGCTCTACCTCGAGGACCTGGTGCTGGGGGCGGGTGCGATTCAGGACAGGTGAGGCCGGGAGCATCGTGCGTATCCGAAACGAGCGCCGGTCCGGTCAGGGTGTTACACCATCGGCGGGGGGGGAAGCAGATGAAGTATGCGGGATGGGCTGCCACGATCATCCTCATGGTGCTTCAGGCAGCGTGTGGAGACGGCCCGGGAGGGATCCCCGGGCCCCAGCCGTACGACGGGCCGGACTCGATCGTCGCACAGGTCGCCCTTCCGGAATGTGCATGCGCCGCCCTCGCGATCTCGCCCTGGGGCGACAGGATATATGCGGCGGGCTCAGAGATCTGCTTCGTGGAGACCTCCACCCTGACTCTGGGAACCCCCTCTGCGGCAGTGTATGTGAACGATGTCGCAGTATCGCCCTCGGGGCAGTACCTCTTCGCACCGCTGGCCGGAACGTCGACTGTCGCGGTTGTCGAGACCTCCACGATGAGCCTGGACACGATCGTGTCGTCCTTCGGGATGAACCCGCAGTCGATCTGCACGACCCGCAACGGCGTCTGGGCTCTCGCCCCGCTTCCGAGCTCTGGCTGGCTGGCGTTCATAGATGCTCAGGAGATGCAGCTCGACACGGCCGTCTGCCTCCCCGGCCAGGGCGCCGGGGAGGACGCCTGCGCGGGGCAGCAGCCGTACGCCTACGCGCTGAGGGGGGAGACGCTGGGGAAGATCGACATCACCCTCCAGGAGGCGGTCGACTCGCTGTACTGCCCGGGGGCGGGAGGTGCGAACACCCTGGCCTGCTCCCCCGACGGCTCCATCGTCGCAATGGCCAGGACGCTCAACAACAGCTGCATGCTGGTCGCCCTAGCCTCGATGCAGCCGCTGGCGGAGGTGGAACTGGCGGGTTCGCCCGTAGCCTCGTCCATCTCGCCATCCGGCGAGTACGTGGCCTTCGCCTGCCGTGAGGGCATCCTCACCCCCGGGCCTGCGGGATTGTGCGTGGTCGAGACTGCCAGCCCGGCGATGGTCTTCGACCTTCCTCTCCCCGACCAGTCGATGCAGCCCGTGGATCTGGCCTGGAGCCCGGGCTCTGACCGGATCTACCTTCTCTGCCAGACCGACTCCACAGGAGAGGTGCTGCTGGTGCTGGAATAGGATCAGCCTCGGCTGGCACAGCCGTACGCGCCGACATCCTCCAGCGCGAATCGCTCCAGGCAGGGCAGGGCGAGCAGTGCGTCCAGCCTGCCGTCGGCCGCCGCGGAGGCGAGCTCTTCCGGAAGCAGTTCGATCCGTGCTTTGCGGCCGTCCGTCCGCAGGCGCACGAGGGTGAAGCCGAGGGCGGCGATCTGCGCCTCGACACTGTCGATCATCTCCAGCAGGCCCCTCTCGAGGGGCGTGCCGTGGGGCACGCGCGTAGCGAGGCAGGCGCTGTTCGGCCTGTCGGGGTCGGGCAGACCGAGCTCGCGGGAGAGGGCTGAGATGTCCGCCCTGCGCATCCCCGCATCCCTCAGGGGACTGACGACGCCGAGCCCGCTCAGGGCACGTGCGCCCGGCCTGGTCGAGAGGTCGTCATCGGCGTTCGTCCCGTCGGCGAGGACGGGATGTCCCCTCTCGCGCGCGACCTCCAGCAGGCGCTCCATGATCATGCGCTTGCAGAGGTAGCACCTGTCGGCAGGGTTCGCTGCAAT
>CAZRWD010000022.1:0-7521 GCA_964603785.1 uncultured bacterium | reverse complement strand
CTGCGGGCATGGCCGGGATACTCCCGGTCGGCCACGATGACCGCCTGCGTGATCCCCGAGAGGGCCACCGCCCTCAGGAAGGTCTCGTGGCCCTTGAAGGGCCAGAGGGCGCCCACGGAGAGCGCATACCCCCCGTTCCCCGCCGCAAGGCCGGGCGTGAAGAAGTCGGAATCCACCCCCGGATGTACTATCCCGGCCT
Organism: uncultured bacterium; assembly: GCA_964603785.1. Taxonomy (GTDB): domain Bacteria; phylum Fermentibacterota; class Fermentibacteria; order Fermentibacterales; family Fermentibacteraceae; genus CAZRWD01. The sequence continues at coordinate 7,322 of CAZRWD010000022.1, read as the reverse complement.
CGATCCTGTAGATGTCCGAGAGCCTGCCCGCCATGTACGACGAGAGCGTCACGACGCGGCCGGCCGACCTGACCGCCGCCAGGTCCGTCCTGCCCTCCCTCGATGCAAGGCGCGACAGGAGCATCTCGCCGAAAGGGCCGCCGGTCCTGCGTATCAGGCCCTTCTCGTAGAGGTGCCTGGGGTATTCGTAGCAGTAGTAGAGGGAGGGCGATCCCAGGCGCCCCAGGACCGGAGGGGCGGCGACGAACATCGAGTTGTGGACCAGCACGCAGTCGGGTTTATCGGCATCGATGGCCGCGGCGACGGTTCCGCAGAGCCGCTCGAAGGCGGCGAGCCTCCGCTCCAGGACCGCCGGGGCGGCCAGCCGCCCGAGCCTGCCGAGCCTCCTGCCCTGCGGGAAGTCCCAGGTCCTGACGCGCGTCCCGCGAGGTACGGGGATCTCGAAGGAGCCCTCGGGGAAGTGCAGGCTGATCTCGAATTCCCGCGCCAGCACGGGGAGGACGAGGGAGAGCGCCCTCGCGCCTCCTCCGCTGGGCAGGTTGTGGAAGATGGAAAGCTTCCTGCGCATCGACCGTCCGCCCGAGGGGACCCGCCGCGCGGCCCCTAGCGTCCCCCCGCCCCGAGAACCGCGAGCCTCCGGGTGAGGAGACCGTCCGATGACTTCATGACTATCAGATAGACGCCGTCGGGAACCCTCGTGCCGCCGGCTCCCTCCAGGTTCCACGCCACGTTCCCGGCGCCGGGAACCTGCACCTGTGACGAGAGGTCGGCGACCACCCTGCCGGCAAGGTCCATGACCAGCAGCGCGGCCGATCCCGCATCGGATGCGGAGATGGAGACCGGGACCAGCACCTGCGAGGATGCCGGACTGGGATGCGGGGGGTAGAGTGCCGTCACGAGAGGTTCGGGTCCGGCCTCCCCCTCCACTCCGGTGCTCTGCACAAGGGCGTAGACGGGGGCCGCCGGCCATCCCGGCCCGAAGGAGTCGTCCACCGCGAAGGCCCTGAACCAGTACTCGCCGGGAGCGTGTCCGTAGAATGCATGCTGGCTGGCCGGGATGTCCTCGATGAACGACCCGTCCGTCCATGTCTCTATCCTGATGTCGTCGACGTAGAGGTCGGCCGAGGACCCGTAGGTCTCCCAGCGGAACTTCAGCGTCTGTCCCTGCCACTCGTCCAGCTCGTGGATGTTGTAGCGCCAGGTCAGGTCGCTGCGGGTGAAGGTCTGCAGATAGCGCCAGGTCGATCCGCCGTCGGTCGAGACGGACACGGCCCCCTGGCAGGAGCCGTTGGGAATGCTGTACTGGCTCCAGAAGCCCAGCCTCCCGCCCCCGTCCGGCGGGATGGCGACCGAGCCGGTCCAGGTCATGCTTCCCGTTCCCGTCGAGAGATAGCAGCTCGAGGGCGAGTGGTATGCGCTGGAGGTGACGACCCAGTTGCTGAGGGTGAAGGGCCCGGAGTCACCCGTGTCGTCCAGCGCGATCTGGCGGCCCGTGAGCTCCTGGAGGACGTAGCTCGACGCCCCGGGCACGTCGGACCAGTCGACCGTGAAGCTCTGGCCGACGGATCCGACCGCGGACATGACGGGAGTGCCGGGTTCGTGGGGATCGAGGGGGCAGCCGGCCAGGAAGGCCGTGACCAGGTAGCTGCGGAGGTTTCGCCTGGTGAGCCTCACCACCTCGTCCGGCGCGGGCCAGAAGCCGGCCTGGTCCCCGCCCGTCTCGTGGTTCCAGCTCATTGATCCATAGAATGCGTAGGCATGGTCCCTCGTGTTCCCGGCTGCGTCGTAGAGGATCTGCGCCGCCGGCCCGTGTATCTCGCCCGTGCCCCATCTGACCATGATCTCGCCGTGCTCGGCGTACTCCGCCGCGTGGGTGGTGGGCTGGTCGGTCCATCCCCAGGGATAGATGAGGATGTTCCCGTAGGTGTGCGTGGAGTGCATCTCGGCCGGCGGGTGCGTCTGCCAGAAGGTGTCGATGTTGGCGGTCTCGGGCTCGCTCAGGGGACCCGTGCCGCAGTAGGTCTCGCTGGAAGGGCTCGAGCTGGAGCCCGGTCCGCCCCAGCACACCGACCAGTTGCGGTTGAGGTCGACCCCGTAGACTCCTCCGCCGTTGTTCCTGCGGTTCTTCCTCCACATGCCCCCTCCGCCGGGGGATGTGGTCTCGTTGTAGACCCAGCCGTCTATGTTGTTGCAGGGCAGGAACCAGATCTCGCGGTTCTCGAGCAGCCAGGTGGCCTGCCAGCCGCAGAAGCCGTCACGCCCGTAGTTCTCGCAGAGCCACTCCATGAAGGAGCAGACGTTGAGCATGGAGGCGCCCTCCCGGGCGTGGATCAGCCCGTCGTACCAGCAGTTGGGGAGGGCCGGGTCGTCGGTCGAGAAGTCGTTGCTGACGGAGATCTTCATGACGAGCTGGGGCCTGCCCTCGATGGTGGATCCTATGGATGTCGGGGCGCTGGTGATCGAGGGATGGGAGGAGTGGAGCCCGTTCATGAAGGTCTGGATCTCGCTCCATGTCATGAAGCCGCCCATGCTCCTCGACCCGCACCGGGCCGCGTAGAGCCGCTCCAGATCCATCACCAGGGTCTCGTGCGCGAGACCGTAGGTCATCAGGGCGTCGCGCTCCCATCCGCCCGCGACGATGTCCGCCGACCCGTCCTCGTTCACGCGGATGACGTCGAGACCCAGGCGGGAGACCATCTCGACCTCCGCGGGCCCGTCCGGGTGGATCCGCACCAGCGACCAGACCTCGCCTCCATCCGCGACGAGCGGGAGGACCAGCAGGAGCAGCCACTTTGCCACGTCAAGACCTCCGGCGTTATTCTCCGATGGATGCCATTGAGATAACAGATGACCCCCGCCGTGAAAACCTCCGGGACTGGCCCCCGGAACCGTCGGGCGGCAATAATGGCTCATCCGGGGAGGACTATCTGGGCAGGAAGCTGGCTATTCTGGGCGGAAGGCCGCTATTCGACGAGCCGCTCCACGTGGGCAGGCCGAACCTGCCGGACCGCAGGCGGTTCGACGAGCTCGTCGACTGCATGTTCCAGCACAGGTGGTTCACCAACAACGGACCGCTCGTGAAGATCTTCCAGTCACGCCTGGAGGAGCGCCTGGGGGTGCGGCACTGCATCCCGATATGCAACGGCACGATCGCACTCGAGCTCCTCTACCGCGCCCTCGGCTTCCATGGCGAGGTCATCGTGCCCTCGTTCACGTTCATCGCCACCGCCCACGCCCTGAAGTGGCAGGAGATCGAGCCGGTCTTCTGCGACCTGCGCGAGCCCGATCTCACCATCGACCCCGTCATGGTCGAGAGGCTGGTCACGCCGCGCACCACAGGCATCGTGGGCGTCCACGTCTACGGCAACCCGTGCGATGCCGCCGCCCTGGACGACATCTCGGCGAGGCTCGGCCTGCCGGTCGTCTACGACGCCGCCCACGCCTTCGGAAACGAGGTGTGCGGCGTCCCGATCTGCCGCTTCGGCAGGGCGTCGGTCCTCAGCTTCCATGCGACGAAGTTCTTCAGCTCGTTCGAGGGGGGCGCGATCGCCACGGACGACGACGAGCTGGCCGAGAGGATCCGCCTCATGATGAACTTCGGCTTCGCGGGCAGGGTCCGGGACCAGGTCGACTACATCGGCACGAACGGCAAGATGACCGAGATATGCGCGGCCATGGGCCTCGCGATGATGGAGCGGATAGAGGACCTGACCCGAGTCAACCGAGCGACTTTCGAGGCATACCGCGAAGCCCTGGAGGGGATCGCGGGGATAACCCTCGTCGAGCCCTCGCCGTCTCTCTCGAAGGGCAACCGTCAGTATGTCGTCATAAGGGTCGACGAGGAGCTGTACGGCCTCTCCCGCGACGAGCTCCTCGCGGTGCTCGAGGCCGAGAACGTGCTGGCAAGGAGATACTTCCACCCGGGCTGCCACAGGATGGAGCCATACGCCGGCGATCCCCGCCTGGAGGGGCTCTCCCTGCCGCTGACCGACCGCGTCGCCGGGTCGGTGCTGGTTCTTCCCACGGGAGAGACCGTCATCGAGACCGCCGCCAGGTGGATCGCGTCCACGGTCGCGCTGGCGGGTGAGAAGGCCGGCGAGGTCCGGACGGCATCGAGAGGAGGACGGCATGCCTGATGCGCCCACCACGGGACGGACTCTCGGAGGGTTCTTCCCGCTCGAGGTCCCTGCTTCGGACCGCTGCCCGTCGCAGTCGACAGGCCACCTGGAGACGGGCAAGCGCTTCTACGACGCCAGGAGCGCCCTGGCGGAACTCATAAGGGCGAGCGGCATAGCGGACGTCCTCCTGCCCGAGTACACATGCCCGGCCCTGTTCACGGCGGTCACCTCTGCGGGGGCCGCATGGCGCACCTACAAGGTCAGGCCGGGATTCGTCGTCGACTACCAGACCCTGATGTACACCGCGAAGCAGGGGACGCTCGTGGTCGCCACGAGCTACTTCGGGGTCTACCGGCCGGACCTGGAGTCGCTCGAGGAGATGATGGACCTGTCGGGCTGCAGGGTGGTCCTCGACTACGCCCAGGCGCTCTACGAGCCGTGTCCCGACAGGTTCGCCGCCATCTACTCCCCACGCAAGTTCCTGGGCATCCCCGACGGCGGGATCGTGGTGGTCGGGCGCGGATCCAGGCTCCGCGAGCCCCTCCCGGTGCTGAAGGTGGAGGAGACGGCCTTCGGAGAGAGGGTCGCCTGTCACGCCGCGAGGGGGGAGTACCCCCAGGGCGATGCGGCGGACGTCTTCCGGAGGCTCGAGAGGGACATGCCCTGCGGCCCGTTCAGGATGTCGGACCTCGCCTCCACCCTGTTCGACGCGTTCGACCACGACTCCGCCTGCTCCGCCCGCCGCGCCAACTACGCCACCCTGCTCGAGGCGCTTCCCGACGGACCGCCCCCCGCCGACGGGGTCCCCCTGTGCTTCCCCTTCCCCGTGGAGCCCGACAGCTTCGCGTTCTTCAGGCGCGACCTCGCCTCGAAGGGCGTCTTCGTCCCGCACTACTGGCCGGACCTGCAGGAGGGGTTCGACGACCTCGGCAAGGGGCTGCTCGCCCTCCCGGTCGACCAGCGATACACGACCGGGGACATGACTGAAATGGCCTCCAGGCTGACACAGCAGGCATGAGACAGGTGCCGGAGGGGAGTACGGGGTGATCGGCGGCGGGTCCTTCTACACGCCGGAGGAGCTTCTGGACGTGGGGTTCGCGAGCGTGGGCCACGCGGTCAAGATCAGCCGCAAGGCCAGCATCTACCATCCCGAGAGGATCACGGTGGGGAGCCATGTCAGGATCGACGACTTCTGCGTCCTGTCCGGCTCCGCCACAGGTTACCTGAAGATCGGATGGTTCGTCCACATAGCAGCCCACTGCTTCATCGAGGCGGTGGCGGGCGTCGAGTTCATGGACTTCTCCGCCATCGCGGCCGGGGGTGTGATCTACGGCGGGACGGACGACTACTCCGGGGAGTGCCTCACGAATCCCAATGTCCCCAACGACATGCGGAGCATGCTCATGACCCCGGTCCTGCTCCGGAAGCATGCGCTGGCGGGCGCATCGGTCACGATCATGCCGGGCGTCACGATGGGCGAGTGCAGCTGCGCCGGGGCGGGCTCCCTGGTTGTGAAGGACATCCCCCCGGGAGAGATCCATGTCGGGGTCCCGGCCAGATTCCTCAAGAAGCGGAGCATGAGGATGCTCGAACTCGAACGCCGGTACCGCGAGGGGCTCGCCGACGGGACCTACGGCTGCCCGTTCTGCAGGGCGGGGAGGGACTGACATGGCCCAGGAGACCTTCGTCCGCAGGGTCAGGATAATCGGAACCGGAAGCTGCACGCCCGACAGGCGTGTCACGAACGCCGAACTGGCGGAGCGGGTGCCGACCTCGGACGCATGGATCCGGGAGAAGCTCGGCATAGGCGAGAGGAGGATCGCCGGACCGTCGGAGTGCACGTCGTCGCTCGCGATCTGCGCCGCCGAGAGGGCCATCGAGTGCGCCGGGCTGGCACCGACCGAGCTCGACATGATAATCCTGGCCACGGCCACGCCGGACCGCATCGCACCGGCAACGGCTCCGAGGATACAGGCCGCACTGGGGGCGACGAACGCTGCGGCCTTCGATGTGAACGCGGTCTGTGCAGGCTTCATCTACGGCCTGACCGTCGGGGCGCAGTTCGTGGGGACCGGGATGTCCGGCAAGGTGCTGGTGATAGGCGCCGACACCTTCTCGCGGATAACCGACTGGACCAGGCGGGAGAGCGTCTTCTTCGGCGACGGCGCCGGGGCGGTGGTGCTGTCCGACACCAAGGACGACATCGGATTCCTGTCCTCCTGCCTGTATGCCGACGGTAACGGATACGAGGCCTTCACGGTCCCTGCCGGGGGCTCGGAGACGCCCGCCACCAGGGAGACGCTCGAGGCCGGGCTCCACTGCTACAGGATGAACGGCCACCTGGTCTTCGACACCGCGGTCCAGGTGATACCGGACGCTCTCCGGAGGGTCCTCGCGAACTCCGGGCTCACCCCGGACGACGTCCAGCACGTGATCCCCCACCAGCCGAGCATAAGGATACTGGAGGAGAGCGCGAGGAGGATCGGGATCCCCTTCTCGAGATTCCACACGAACATGGACAGGTATGCGAACACATCCAGCGCGACCATCCCCCTGCTCCTCGACGAGGTCAGCCGGAGCGGCCTCCTGCACCCGGGGGAGATCGTAGCCCTGGTCGCCGTGGGAGCGGGCTGGGCCTGGGGCGCATCCCTCCTGAGGTGGTGAGATGGCGTCTGAAGCTCCCATGCATGTCGTGATCGGCGGATCCTCGCACATCGGCCGGGTCGTGTGCTCCGGTCTCGCCGAACGGGGGCGCCGCGTCGTTTCGACGTTCTTCGAGCACGAGCCCCCTCCCCTGGACGGCGTGGTCCAGGAACGCTGCGACTCAACCTCCGCCGACGAGTGCGAGGCTCTCGCAGAGAGGGTGTTCGAGGGCGACTCCCGCGTCTTCCTGACCTACATGCCGGCTTCCAAGGTGGACAAGGTCTGCCACAGGCTGGCGGTGCAGGACTGGCTGAGGGTGATGGACGTCAATCTGAACGGGGCCTTCTTCGCCATGTCGTCCTTCATCAGGAGGATGAGACCTCTGGGATACGGCAGGATCGCCCTGGTCGGATCCGTCTCCGGGCGGATCGGAGCCCCGGGGACGGCAGCATACAGCGCCTCGAAGGAGGCCCTCCGCGGGCTGTCGAGGACTGCCGCGGTGGAGAACGCGTCACGGGGCATCACCGTGAACTACATGGAACTGGGGTTCATGAACACGGG
>CAZRWD010000021.1:0-7861 GCA_964603785.1 uncultured bacterium | reverse complement strand
TGGTTGCGGGGGCAGGATTCGAACCTGCGACCTTTGGGTTATGAGCCCAACGAGCTACCGGACTGCTCCACCCCGCGATCGCGACCGCAAAGATAGGCAAGGAGAGGCCCCGGGTCAACCCGGGCCGGTTCAGGGCTCGGGTATCCGGCCCTTCTCGATGGCGTCGGCGAAGTAGTACCAGAAGAAGTAGACCATGTCGCTGTCGCTGAAGCAGTCGATGAGCTCGGCGTGCATCACGGAGTCGAGCACCGCGTCCAGGCCGGGATCCTCGGTCCTGGCAAGGGTCAGGAGCCTCGCGACGTCTCCGCAGTCATCGTGCGATTCGATGGCATCGAAAGCGCTCAGAACCCCGGGGGGGAGGCATGACCGGAAGGTGTCGAGCCTGCGCTGCCTGCCCTCGATGCGGCCCTCTGGCCCGCAGGCGGCGCCGATGATGAGCAGCGCCGCAATCAGCGGGACATGCCTCACAGGCAGTAGCCCAGCGATATCCTGTGCACCGAGCCCAGGTCGGCGAAGGGCTTGAAGCAGTAGTCGAGGGTGAGGCTGTTCCAGGAGGTGCCCAGCCCGAAGGCCATCCCGTCGATGAAACCCCCGCCCGCCTCCTCGGATGCGTCGAGATCGCGCTGGTTGCCGCCCACCCTCAGGGCGAGCAGGTCGATGGGCCTGTACTCGACGCCGAGCGCGGCGTTGAAGCTGCCGTTCAGGGGATAGGTGGCCTCGGCCGAGACCAGGAGGTCGGGCGATCCGAAGCGGTAGCTGCCGCCTAGTCCGATCTCGGTTGGTGCCGGGTCGTTCTCCTTGTAGAAGGCCTTCGTCTGGATGCCTGCGTTCCTGATCACCAGGGCGGCGGCCGGGCCTGCCCCAGGGTCGGGCATCCACAGGGCGCCCAGGTCGGCGTAGAATCCAGTGCCGCTGTACTCGTCGATCCCGGAGTAGACGAACTTCCCGGTTATGCCCGCGTCGATGGACTCCGTGAGGCTCCTCGCATAGGTGCCGGCGAGCGCCATGCTGTTCGAGGAGAACTGGTCGCCCGTGCCGAGCGGATCCTCCATCGTGGTGCGGTCGAAGCTGCCGCCGTAGAAGTAGTTGATCGAGATGCCGATCGCGTCGCCTTCGCCCGGGCTTACGAGCCCTGCGAAGCCTGCCTGCATGTCCATCAGGTAGCCCGTGTAGTGGGTGGTGATGACCCTGCCCGGAAGGGTGGCGGACGCGGCAGGGTTCCAGAAGAGGGCCGCAGGATCTCCCGGTACGGCGCAGAAGGCGCCTCCCATGGCCGTGGCGCGCGCGCCCACAGGGACACGCAGGAATGCGAAGCCGGCCGTCTCGGATGCGGCGGCCGCCCCCGAGAGGACGACCAGGATGCCCGTGAATGCTATGATGATTCTCACTCCTGAACCCCCGTTGAGTCCTGATCCGCCGGAACATCACCGGGTTCCACCACCCGGTCAACGGCGGTCACCGCATACATCACCACCGCGCTGTCCGACCCGGCCCCCCGGATCATGTCCTCGGCGCGGATGACCACTCTGTCCAGAGTAGCGAAAAGAGGCGCCCTGAGTTCCAGCACGGGCAGGTCGTCGGGCAGGGAGTCGGCAAGCGACCAGCCCCGACCGCACGCCTCGAGGTAGAGGTCGAGCGTGCATGGGCCCCCCATGGCCATGATGAACCCGCTGTCCGCAAGCGGATTTATGAAGACCTCCAGGGTGCAGGGCTCCAGCAGGTCGAGTTCGAGAGGCTGCATCCAGATCCCCTCGTACCCCTGCGACGCCAGCCTGTCGAGGAAGGTGAGGGCCTCTTCGGAGAGACTCGCGGAGGATGCCCGGAGCGCGAGCGCGGCCAGAGCCAGGAAGGCTCTCACGCTAGTCCTTCAGGCCCGTGCGCGAGTAGCTCGACACGATCTGCCTCTGCGCAGCCATGAAGAGCACCAGGAGCGGGATGATGCAGAAGGTGGAGGCGGCCATGAGCATCGGGAAGTTGCTGGCCTGCTCCTGGTTGAAGTACGAGAGCCCCACCTGCAGGACTCGCATGCTCTCGGAGTTGGTCACCACCAGCGGCCACATGAAGCTGTTCCAGCTCCCTATCACGTCGAAAAGGATGAGGGTGACGATCACCGACTTCGACAGGGGCAGCGCTATCCTCCACAGGAACCCGAAGCGGCTGCATCCGTCCAGGACCGCGGCCTCGTACAGGGAGGGCGGCAGAGTCCTGAAGTGCTGCCGAAGGAGGAAGACGCTGAAGACGTTTGCCGTCCAGGGCACTATCAGCGCTGCGAAGGTGTCGATCCATCCGAGCTTCGCGAGGATGACGTAGGAGGGGGCGAGATACACGGGCTGGGGAACCATCATGGTCGAGAGGAAGAGGAGGAAGAGCATCTCGCGCCCCTTGTACTTCATGGTCGCGAAGGAGTAGGCGGCGAGGGCGGACGTGACGAGTACGCCGATCACGGTGAGCACAGTCACGATCAGGGTGTTGAGGAAGTACCTGCCGAAGGGGACCTCGTTCCACGCATCCGCGTAGTTCCTGAGCCCGCCCTGCTCGAGCGAGGTCGCCACCATCCAGACGAAGGGCAGCAGCATGATCACGCTGCCGGTGATCAGGAACAGGTGCTTCATCCCGTTCGTTACCGCGGCCCTGCCCGTCAGTTGTACACCACCCTCCTGCCTGCCAGCCTCCTCTGGAGGATGGTGAGGCCGAGGAGCACTGCGAACAGGAAGACGGAGATCGCGCTGGCGTATCCTATGTCGAACCTGTCGAACGCCTTGTGGAACAGGTAGAAGACGATGAGGTTCGTCGTGCCCAGGGGGCCGCCGCCGGGAGGCGGCGTCATCACGTAGACGAGGGCGAAGGTCTGGAACGAGACGATGGTGCTCATTATCAGGACGTAGTAGGTGGTGGGCGAGAGAAGTGGCCATGTGACGTGCCTGAACACGGCCCATCTGCCGGCTCCGTCGAGCCTGGCGGCCTCGTAGTATTCGCCGGGTATGTTCTCGAGCCCGGCGAGAAAGAGCACGATGTTGTAGCCCATGCTTTTCCAGATGCTGACGATCATGAGCGAGACGAGCGCCAGGCTGGGTCCGGCAAGGATGCCCTCGGGATGAACTCCCGCGGGGGCGAGGATCATCTCGAAGATGCCGCGCGGCTCCCTCAGCCACATGAGGGGCTGCGCCCCGAAGACGGCCAGGACCCTGTTGACAGGTCCGGCCTCGGGGTGGAACAGCCAGGTCCAGACCACCGAGACCGCGACCGCGCTGGTCACCACGGGGAGGAAGTAGACCGTCCTGTAGAAGCCCTTTGCGAAGAGCCTGCCCCGCAGGAGCATGGCGAAGAACAGGGGCAGGAGGATGGACAGGGGGACGACCCCGATCACGAAGAAGACCGTGTTCGCCACGCTGCCCCAGAACCGTGCGTCGCCTAGCATCCTGGCGTAGTTGTCCAGCCCCACCCAGCCGTGCAGCCCGCCGATGTCGTACTCGGTGAACGATGCCAGGAACGAGCTGAGGATGGGGATGATCCGGAACACCAGGACCACCGCAAGGGCGGGGAGTATGTAGAGATATGGGGACAACCGGTTGCCGGTCCGCACGGATAACCCTCACATGTCTGAATCGACGGAGACGGACACGCCGTCGGTCGCGACGAAGATAGTCCCGCTCCTGTCGGTTCGCAACAGCATGGCGCCCAACGCCGAGTACCTGTCCAGAACGGACATGTGGGGATGCCCGAAGGGGTTGTCCCTCCCGGCGCTGACGATGGCGATCTGGGGCCTGAGCCTCCGCAGCAGGGGGGCGAAGGCGGACGTCCTGCTCCCGTGGTGCGGAGCGACCATGCAGGTGACGGGGGTCGCCGTCGGTACGAGCGCCATCTCGGACTGCTCCTCGATGTCGCCTCCGAGGAAGAGGCTGAAATCCCCCGCGGTGACCAGCATGACCGCGGAGGATTCGTTGAGGTTGCCGTTGCCTCCCCGCCGCCCGCTGTCGAGGACCCTCAGCCGGACACGCTCCGAGAGGTCGATCACCATCCCGCTGTCCAGCGATGCATAGGGCACTCCCGTCTCGAGGACGGCTTCCAGGAGGGCCTCGTAGACGGGCGAGGCGAAGACGATCCCCGGATCGAGCACCCTTCCGACCCTAGTCCTCAGGACGACCTCGACGAGTCCGCCGATGTGGTCCTCGTGGGGATGGGTGAGTATGACCGCGCCCAGGCTGTCCACCCCCAGCTCGAACAGGCGGGTCACCGAGGCGGGGACCACCGGCCCCCCCTCGTCGGGGCCGCCGTCCACGAGAACGGGCGCGGCATCAGCCGGCGAGATCAGGATTGCGTCGCCCTCCCCGATGTCCAGCACGGCTATCAAGAGGATGGGCTGCCGGATGGAATCCACGACCGGCAGCCAGTGCAGGGTGTCGGAGACCGCTCCGTCCGTTCCCGAGAGGGTGACAAGGCCCTCGAGGCCGTCGAGGGTCGACATACCTATGCCGGGAACCAATAGTAGATCAACGAGTTCCATGAACGGTCCGCATGCCTCCCGGAATTCCGCGATGGCTGCCGCCCTTGTCGGCCCGATGCCTGGCAGCGACTGCAACTGCCTCACGGATGCGGTGTTGAGATCGACGACCGCCGGATCCAGGAGAGACAGGAGGCCTGCCGCCATTGACAGCAGGGTCGAGAAAGCTAGCATAATGCCCCTTGAAAGGAGGTTCCATGAGATGAGGAACCTGCTTCTTTTTGCACTTGCAGCGGCGCTCGCCACCCCTCTCGCCGCAGGCGACCTGAGGCTTGAAGACTCGTCATTCAGGACACTGGCATACATAAGGGATGACGGGCGCGTGGAGGATTCCACATTCAACACCCTTGGATACATCCGCGACGACTCGAGGGTGGAGGACGCAACCTTCAACACGCTCGGGTACATCAGGGAGGGCAGGATAGAGAGCTCGTCCTACAACACGCTCTTCTACATCGACACGGACGGGCGCATGACCGACGACGCATTCAGGTGCGTCGTGACCATCTCGAGCGACGGTACGGTCGAGGACACCGGGTTCCGGACGATCCTCTACACCGACGGCTCGGACGGCGAGATCTCCACGAAGATAGCCGCCTACCTGGTCTTCTTCAGCGACCTGATCCCCGCCGGAGACTGACCCGGACCTGCAGCGGACCGCCGGCACGCGGACGGTTGACCGCCCTCACAAACACCTGTATGTTTGATCCATGGAGCTGACCGACAGGAAGGCGCGCATACTGGAGTTCGTGCGGCAGTTCGACCTGCGCAACGGCTACCCGCCTTCCGTGCGTGAGATTGCCGCAGCCGTCGGGCTCAAGAGCACCAAGAGCGTGAAGGACCACCTCGACTGGCTCGTCGCCCACGGCTTCATGCGAAGGTCCGACAGGGCCGCCAGGGCTATCTCGATAACATCCAGGGTCGATCAGGGCGACCGTCTCCCCGTCGTGGGACAGGTTGCCGCGGGAACCCCCGTCCTCGCCCAGCAGAACATCACGGGCTGGGTCGAGATGCCGGGCTACGGCTCAGACAGGCACTTCTTCCTGCGCGTCCGCGGCGACAGCATGCAGGGCGACGCCATACTCGACGGCGACCTGGTGCTCGTGCGCACCCAGCCCTTCGTCGAGCAGGGCGAGGTCTCGGTCGTACTGGTGGGCGACGACGCCACGGTCAAGCGCTTCTACAGGCGGGGTCCGGACGAGGTCGAGCTCGCCCCGTCCAACCCGGCGTACGCCGTGCAGAGATACGGCCCCGGCAGCGAGAGCGTGAGGGTCGTCGGCAGGGTGGTCGCCGTCCTCCGCCTGCTCGAGGACTTCGGAGAAGCCGGACCTACTTGATCGGCGCCGTGAACCGGCCGCCCCCCAGGAACCTGGTGGCCGGCTCGCTCCCGTTTCCCTGGAACTGCATCCTGCCGGTCACGACCCTGCCGTCTACGGTGGCCTCGGCCCAGCAGAACGACCGCGTGGCCGAGCGCGAGAGCGTGTCGCCCGGCATGAAGACGAAGGCGTCGACGCCCGTGTTGACCGGGTGTCCGTCGACGAGGTCGATCGGGATCGTGAATCTCAGGCAGGTCTGGGTGGCCTTCGAGGGCGGCGTCCCCTGGAACGGCTCTGTAAAGGCGTAGACCGTGTAAACCTGCTGGCCGGCCACCATCCCCTCCACCGCTGCGAAGAAGTACGGCTGGAAGCGCATTCCGTCCATCTCGAAGAACAGCGTGTCCGGAGCCTGCCAGGCGGGGTAGGCCGGGGGCGAGGGCGGCAGCGCAACGCCCGGGAAGCAGATCGTGCCCTCGTACTCGAGGTCGTAGTGCGAGTCGCCCCTGTCGAAGCTGCAGAGAAGCTCGAGATCGACCATCCCTGTGTCGAGGGGGCTGGCCGACAGGGTGGCCCGGCAGCCTGCGAGCAGCGACTCGGGGACGAAGACCTTGATGTTGCCCAGCTGCATCTCCATCGAGGAGGGTATCGACGGGCGGCCGGCGAAGAAGTCGCCGCGGGGGCCGGACGGGAAGAGCATGGTCACCGTTGGCGTGGCCTCCGTGAGCGCCAGCCCGGCATCGTCGACCTGGACGTCCATCCCGAAGATGTCTATGCGGGCCAGGGCCGGCATGGCCACCCCCGCCCAGTAGACCGCCCTGGGCGTGTTCAGGACCGAGCCCCTGGCCCCTCCCAGCTCGAAGCAGATCCCGTCGACGGAGACCGAGCCCCTGTTCTCCGGGGGGCGAGGGCCGCCGTTCCCGCAGGCGGTCGCAAGGCATGCAAGGCTGATGGAAGCAATCGTCAGTGTCGCTCTCAACGTATCCCTCCAATCAAGTCCGAAGATTAGCATCCTCCCGCGTCCGGCGCAAGGAGCGTTCTTGACAGCCGTTCGGCCGGTCCGAGATATCCGTCCGCATGGATGGACGGAAAGGGGTCGTGATAGCCGCGGGTGCGAGCGGTGCCGGCAAGACGACGCTGGCGTGCTCGGTGATCCGCCTGCTGAGTGCCTCCGGGCTCGATACCGGGGCGTTCAAGCTGGCACGGGGCGGAGATGCCCCGGCCGGGGTGGTCGAGGGGGCCGGAAGGTCCGGATCCGACACATGGAGATTCGTCGAGGCGGGTGCGCGACGCTCCGCCCTCGTCCGCTACTCCTCCGTCCGGGATCTGCCCTCTCTCCTGTCGTCCCTGGATGCCCGCTGCGAGGTCTGCATCTGGGAGAGCAACGCCGCAGCCGGCCTTCTTCCGCATGACGTCCTGGTCTACATCGCCACCGGCGGGGGAGGGAAGAACCCTGAACTGGCGGCCGTCGCCGACATCCTGATGGAAGAGCGGCCCGGCCCCGCCGAGGTCGAGGCTGCGGCACGCCGGGTCTGCGGCATGCTCGGGGTGCCCCTTCCCGGCGAACCGACGGAGGGTTGATGATCGGCCTCGAGGAAGCTCTGGAGCACATACTCGCCGGAGTGCATCCCGGCAGGGTCGAGACGGTGCCGGGACACCTTACGGCCGGTCTGGTGCTGGCGCAGGATGTCGTGAGCGACATCGACATGCCCCCCTTCGACAGGGCGGCCATGGACGGCTACGCCCTGGCGGGAGCGCACGATTCCTACGGGATCGCGCCCGAGGTGGCGGCCGGCGATCCGACACCCCCGGCCCTGCAGGACGGCCATGCCGCCCGCATCATGACGGGCGCACCAATCCCTCCCGGGGCCGACAGGGTCCTGATGATCGAGAAGGTTCTCTCCGAGGGCGACAGGATGGTGCCCCGCGAGATGCCGCCTCCCGGCACGGACATCTGTCTGCGCGGCGAGGACATGAGGGAGGGGCAGCTCGTCCTCCCGAAGGGGTCCGTGATGTCCCCCGGCAGGGCGGGGATAGCAGCCATGGC
>CAZRWD010000020.1:3963-8730 GCA_964603785.1 uncultured bacterium | reverse complement strand
ACCACGTGGGGTATGGCCAGGAACGGCGATATCGCCGTCGAGGTCTCCGTCTCGCGCTCGGAGAGGCGCCGGGAGAGCCAGCCGGGCTCCACGCCCAGGGCGGGCGCCATCTCGCCGGAGACGAGGTCGAAGAACTCCGCCGCGGTGAGCCTTCCGGGCAGGTCGAGGATGACGGAACGCTCGACCAGCTCGTCGAACCTGTCGGGCAGCATGTAGTCGCGGGCCCTGACGATGTCCCTGAGCTCCCTCTCCAGCCCACCGGTCACCAGCTCCCTGGAGGTGAGCCTCTCCACGAGGTGCAGGAGGGCGTAGTCCTTGCGCGCGCGCCTGCAGCCCCACAGCCGGTATCCGGTCAGCCCGAGGGCGAACAGGCCGGCGCAGATGGCCCATGCCCCCAGCCCGAACTCGAAGAACAGAAGCGAGAAGCCTACGATGGAGAACACCTGCAGCCAGGGGTAGAGGGGCGCCCTGAAGGCGGGCCGGTAGTTCTGCACCCCGCTCTCCCGCAGGACTATCACGCAGATGCTCGAGAGGATGTACCCGAGTATCAGGACAAGGGATGCCCCCTCGACGAGCACCTCCAGGTCGAGGAAGAGGCTGGAGGCGACGAAGGCGCCCGTGAGGACCACCGCGAAGGCCGGGATGCCGGCCCTGCGCGAGAGCCCGGCGAACCGCGCCGGCAGGAGCTCGTCCCTGCCCAGGGCGAACAGGTACCTGGAGGCGGCAAGTATCCCGGCGTTCGCAGTGGATACGAAGGCCAGGACAGCCGCCAGGCCCAGGAGCCGCACGCCCCACGGCCCCATGAAGACGCCCGCGGCGTCGGTGATCGGCGTGAGCGAGCCGTCGAGGGTCGCCGAGGGCAGCACGCCCGTCGTGACGAGGACCATGAGGGTGTAGATGACGAGGACTGCAACGAGGGCGGAGATCATCGCCCTCGGGATGGTCCTCGCAGGGTTCCTTATCTCCTCCGCGACCCCGGAGATCTTGATCAGCCCGCCGTATGCCACGAAGACGAACCCCGCGGTGGCGATCGTCCGGTTCAGGCCGAAGGGCATGAACGGGGTGAGGTTCTCCTGCCTGACATGGGGAAGCCCGAGGATCACGAAAAGGGACATGAGCACCAGGAGCGCGATCACAAGGAGCACCTGCAGCCTGCCCGCGTGCCTGGCCCCGGTGAGGTTGAGGCCCGTGAAGAGCGCCGCGAGGAGGAGGCCCGTGAGCCAGGGCTCGACATCGACGAAGAGCCTGAGGAAGGCGGCCATCCCGACGAGGGCGAAGGCGCTCTTGAGCGAGAGCGAGAACCAGTTTATGAGCCCGGACACCGAGCCGACCGCCGGACCGAGGGCCCGCGTTATGAAGAAGTAGTCGCCCCCCGCCTTGGGCATGGCTGTGGCCAGCTCGGCCGCGTTCAGCATGCCCGACGCCGCAAGGATGCCCGCGATGGCATAGGAGAGTATCACCGAGGGTCCTGCCTGTGCGTGAGCGATGCCGGGAAGGACGAAGATGCCCGAGCTTATCATGGCGCCCGAGGCGATGCAGAAGACCTGGAGGAATCCGAGCTCGCGCCTGAGGGCCATCGCCACCTCCCTGAGTCGGGATCCACTCGTTCGCGCCCGCAGATACCCGCATTTCCCGCGCCTGTTCCCGCAACAGCTGGCACCCGCGGCGGCGCAGCATTTATTATGCCCGACGGGCACGAGCGGAAGGGTGCAGCCATGGACGATCCGGTGCTCTACGGGGAACTGGCCGGCTGGTGGCCTGTCCTGTCCGATCCGGCCGGATATGCGGAGGAGGCCGGGTTCTACGCCCGCGTTCTCGAGGAGGCCTGCTCCGGCCCGCATCGGACGATGCTGGAGCTGGGATCGGGCGGGGGCAACAACGCATCCCACATGAGGCTCAGGTTCGAGACCACCCTCGTCGACATCTCACCGGGGATGCTCGAGGTGAGCAGGAGGCTGAACCCGGGCAGCAGGCACGTGCAGGGCGACATGAGGACGGTCAGGCTGGGGGAGCTGTTCGACTGCGTCCTGATCCACGATGCCGTGGCCTACATGCGCACCCCGGAGGACCTGCGCGCCGCGATGGCCACGGCCTTCGCGCACTGCCGGCGGGGAGGAGCCGCCCTCTTCTGCCCGGACTACACGCGGGAGTCGTTCGCCGAGGGCGCCGACTCGGGGGGCGGCGACTCGGGCGGAAGGTCGCTGAGATATCTGGAGTGGACCAGGGACCCGGATCCATCGGACACCGAGTACCTGGTGGACTTCGCCTACATGCTGCTGGACACGGACGGAACCATGAGGGTGGTCCAGGACCGTCACCGCCTCGGGCTGTTCGCCGCAGCCGACTGGCTCGACGCCGCCCGTTCGGAGGGTTTCGAGCCCCACTGGGGTCCCGCCCCTCCCGGGGCCGGCACCGCCGGGTCCTGCGGGGTGCTGGTGGGCCGGAGGACGGTCTGAGATGTCCATGCCCCGGCTCTACGAGGAGGGCGCCCTGGAGAGCCTGCGTCGCACCATCGAGGTCCTGGACCACGCAATCGGTTCGCTCTACGACAGGCTCGACAGGTACCCCGAGCCCGAGGAGGCCCGGCGGGGGGTGGAGAGGCGCATCAGCGACCACGACGGGACGCTGGCCGAGACGAAGAGACAGTATGTCATCCAGTTGAACACTATGAGGGTCACTTCGCCCGAGGTCGTCGAGAGGTGGGTGCTCGGCCGCATCGAGAGGCTCGAGGCACTCAGGGGCCGGCTCGGGGACCTCGCTGCGAGCGAGCTCGAGAGGGACACCCTGGAGCATGTGGTCGGGAGTCTCCAGGAGAGGTGGCGGGCCGTGCTGGACGGGTCTGACGAGCCTGTCGTGGAGCATCCCTCTCTCATCGAGAGGGTCTAGGCCCCCCGCCGGGGGGCGGAAGGCCTATCAGCACCTGGGGCGGTCGACCGCCCCGCCCGTCCCGCCGCATCCTCCGCCCGCCCCGTGCTCCGAGAAGGCCCGGGCAAGCCGTCCGAGGGCCTCTTCCAGGATGCTCCGCGGGCAGGCCAGGTTGAGCCTCATGAAGCCCTCCCCCCCGGTGCCGAACATGGGGCCGTCGTCGAGGGCGATGCGCGCCCCGTGTAGGAACAGCCGCGAGAGCGCCGCGTCATCGAGCCCGGTCCCCCTGCAGTCCAGCCAGGCGAGGTAGGTGCCCTCCGGCTCGAAGGCCCTCACGCACGGGATCTCGGCTTCGAGGAAGCCCTTCAGGAACATGAAGTTCCTCCACAGGTAGGCCTTCAGGTCCTCGAGCCACCGCGCACCCTCCAGCCAGGCCGCCTTCGAGGCCTCCAGGCCGAAGATGCCGGCCCCGAAAAGCCCCAGGCTCCTCATCGACGAGGTGAAGGCGGCCCGGACGGCCTCGTCGGGGATGACGGCGGCCGAGGTGTGCAGACCGGCGAGGTTGAAGCTCTTGCTCGCCGCGTAGAGGACGACCGACCCCGGTGCGGCTCCCGCGGGCACCGAGGCGAAGGGCAGGTGCCTCCTGCCGCCGAAGACGACGTCTGCGTGGATCTCGTCCGAGACCACGGGCACGCCGGCCCCGGCGCACTCCTCGCCGAAGCGCTCGAGCTCCGCGGCCGTCCACACCCTGCCGACCGGGTTGTGGGGGCTGCAGAGGATCGCCAGCCGGGAGTGCGCGAGCTTCCCTCGCAGGTCGTCGAAGTCCATGGCGTAGCGGTCACCTTCGAGGCGGAGCGGGTTCTCGACGGTGACGCGTCCGAGTCCGTCCACGCACTGCCTGAAGGGGTAGTAGACGGGCGGCTGGATGAGGACGCCGTCACCCGGGCGGGTGAAGGCGAGGATGGAGGCGGCGATCGAGGGCACGACACCCGGGGCGGCGACGACCCATCCCGGGTCGATGGTCCAGCCCCACCTGCCCTCCGCCCAGCCGGCCAGGGCGGAAGCGAAGGCCGGTCCCGACTCCGTGTAGCCCATGACGGGGTGGTCGAGCCTCCTGCGGAGCGCCTGCATCACCGGGGGTGCCACCGCGAAGTCCATGTCGGCCACCCAGAGCGGAAGTGCGTCGTCGACGCCGAAGAACCTGCGCATCGCGTCCCACTTGATGCTGCCCGTGCCCCTGCGCTCGATGATCTCGTCGAAGCCGTCCATGGACCGTCCTCCTCCGCACGCCCGAAGCCCGCTGCTGTGGAACGGCCCCCGCGGGTATTGACTTCGAGCGGACGCGGACAATCATCGGTCATCGGTCCGCATGGGTAAAGGAGGATGCCGGAGGGCCATGAGGGATCTCGTGAGGGGGCTCGCGGGCAGCAAGGGCAAGGCTGCCGGCTTCTCGCTCATGTCGGCCGGGAGCTTCGTCGTCGCGGCGCTCACCTACCTCCGGCAGGCCGAGATAGCGGGGGTGTTCGGCACCACCTGGATGACCGACGCCTACGCGGTGGCCCTCGTCTTCCCCATGCTGGCCCAGCAGGTCGTCTCACACGCCTTCGGCTCCTCGTTCATCCCCATCTACTCGCAGGTCATGCACGACCGGGGCCGCAGCGCAGCCGACGCCCTCGTGAGCAGGATCCTCTGCTGGATCGCCTCGGCGGGCGCGGTTACGATCCTGATCCTGTTCGTCTCGAGCCGGAGCCTCGTCACCGCCGCGGGTCCCGGGCTGCAGCCGGCCTCTCTGGGCCTGTCCTCCTCGATGCTGAGGATCATGCTGCCCATACTGGTCCTGACATCGGCCAGCGGGATACTGACCGGCCTGGTGACGGCGCAGAGGCGCTACGGGGTCGTCAG
>CAZRWD010000020.1:0-3863 GCA_964603785.1 uncultured bacterium | reverse complement strand
GCCGGGACCGCATCCAGGGCGTCCACGCTGGCGCTACGGGTCCTTCCCTCCGTCGCCGTCTACCTGGGGGTCTGCCTGCTGACCGGATCGGTCACCGCCAGGGAGCTCCTCGCAAGGATCGCACGCGTCCGGGGCCGGCGCGAGGGCCCGCCCGAGCAGCTCTGAGAAGAGGCTCTTCGCGGTCCTGACATGGAACCGCGAGAAGGCGTACTCCCTGCCGCGGCGCCTCGTCTCTAGCGTGGACGCCCAGTCCGACCTGAGCCGGTCGAGCCGGTCCGCGAGCTCCTCCGCATCGGTGAAGGTCAGGGTCAGCTCCGGGGCCTCGACCGCCAGCTCGGACCATGGCTGCACGAGGGGGAACAGGCCGGCGGCCTGGTACTCCGTGACCTTCATCTGGTGGACGGTGTGCCAGCCCTGCTCGAGGCAGGCGACACCAACCTGGTGGCGTGAGAGGAGCCCGGGCAGCATGCTCCTGCCGACCGGCTCGAGAAGGCGGACCCTCCCCCCGGTCGCGCGGCACAGGTCCTGCAACTCCCTGCGCAGCGGACCCTGGCCCACGAGCGTTCCGGTCATCCCCGACATCGAGACGCCGCGCACGAAGACGTCCGGTCGCTCGGCATGCACCAGGCTCGTCGGCATTACGGCAGCCTCCGCCGCGGGGGGCTCGCGGTACTCGAACCTGTCCAGGTCCAGCCCGTGCGGCAGGAAGACCGCACCGGGCATGCCGGGCTGGCTGCCCGTGACGAACAGGGCCGACTCCACGACCCTCCCGTACTCGGACCCCGCGAGGAGTCCGGGGTGGGAGTGCAGCCTGAGAGCGAACGGCAGCCCGGCGTCGCATGCGGCGCGCGCCATGTGCTCGTCGAGGCATAGGACGAGATCCGCCTCGTGATCCCCGGCGGCCCGGCGGACCGCCCTCTCGAGGGACCTCCGGAAGATCATCTCGCGGAACCTGTTCCCCGCCGGCCACGGGGCGGTCATCCTCGCCCGCAGGGGGAGCCCCCGGACGGGGGTGCCCTCGCACTCCCTCATCCCCGGAGGCGCGGAGGCGCATAGGAATGCGACCCGGTGCTCCGGTTCGAGCAGGTCCAGCACCGTCGTCCAGCCGCCGGAGTATCCCGGAACCACGAACCATGTCGCGACGAGGATCCTCAACGCCTCACCGGAGCCTCTCGAAGACCGCAAGGGTGTCCTCCGCGCACTTCCTCCAGGTCATGCCCGCGAGTCCCTGCGGGCGCCCGTCCGGCTTCGCCGCGCCCCCGGAGCCGGACAGCACGGTCGAGAGGGCATGTGCGATCGAATCGACATCCCGCGGGTCGAGCGGCGTGAACATCCCCCCGAAGAGCTCCCTGATCGAGCTGTTGTCGGATGCGGCCACGGGCAGGCCGCGCCGGAGGGCCTCTACGACGGGAAGGCCGAAGCCCTCGTACAGGGCCGGGTGCGCCAGGGCCCCGGCGCTGCCGTACAGGGCCGACAGGACGGCCTCGTCGACGTAACCCGTGAAGATGACCCTGTCCATGATGCCCAGCTCCGCCGGCAGGGCGGTGACCTCCCCGCTTCGGTAGCCCGGCCCCCCGCAGATGACGAGGAGCGGTGCGTCGCGCCCCGCAGGGGAGCTGACGAGCCTGTGATACGCCCTGATGAGGGCTGCCGTGTTCTTCCGCGGCTCGATCGTGCCCACCGAGAGGATGTAGCCGGGGGACAGCCCTGCGGGGAGGGCGGATCTTGCGTCCGGGGGGGGAGCCGCGTGGTCGGCTCCGAGGAGTGTCAGGAAGACCCTCTCGCGGCATTCGGGGAAGACCTCCGCAAGGTCTGCGAGCGTGGTCCCCGAGTTGGCCATTATCGCGCGGCAGCCCTCCACGACCCTCCTGGTCCTCTCCCGGTAGAAGGCCCCGAGGTCCGGGGGGTAGAGGTCGGGGAGGAGGAAGGGCCCCATGTCGTGGATCATCGCCGTCCTGGGCACGGGGCATGGCAGCAGGTCGCCGTTCGGGAAGTGCCATGCGTCGAAGCGCCCGAGGATGCAGCGCAGCCCCGGCAGGATCCGGGCGCCCAGGCCGCCCAGGGCCGGGAAGGTCCAGACCCCCGCATCCCCGCCCAGCTTCACGCGGAGGGCAGGGCGGAGCCGGTCCCAGGTCCAGTGCTCGATCTGCGCACCGAGGTCGCGGAGCGCGCCGGACAGCTCGAACGCATACCTGGCGACGCCGGTCAGGGGATGGGCCACCACCGCCGCGTTGAACGCGATCCTCACCGGGCGCGCCTTCCGGGATTCCCTGTCCGTCGCCCCCCCCTTATGTTGATGGCCTGTGGAGCATTCGTCCCGCCGGCGAATATGCTCGGCGGCGGACCGGCGGTCATTCGCGGGGAGGATCCCTCTGGACCTGGCCTTCCACATCGACTTCGAGCCCTCGCGTCCCACCGGGGTGGGCAGGTACGGCATCGAGCTCCTCGGGGCGCTCGTGTCCCTGGGCCATGCCCCGGAGGTGTGGATCGACCACCATTTCGAGAGGGCCTGGAGAAGCGCCGGCCCGAAGGCCGGCCGCCTGCGCGTGATGCCGCGGCCGATGCGCCTCTCCAGCCTGCTGCTCCCGCCCCTCTGGTCGTTGTCCGGGAGCGTCGACATCCTGCACTGCCCGGGCTGCATCCTCCTCCCCGTGGCGGGCCGGACCAGGCGCGCCACGATGATCCACGACCTGGGCCCGTTCAGGCTTCCCCACATGAAGCACCCCGCCGACACGAAGGCCTGGCAGGCGCGCATCGGGCTCGCGGTCGAGAAGGCCGACATCCTCCTCGCCAACTCGACGACCACGATGGAGGACATCCTCGACCGCTTCCCCGGGGCGGCGGGAAGGGTCGCGGTCACGGTCCCGGGCATCGACCATCTGGCCGGCGCCCCCGCAGAGCCCCGGGCCCCCGGTTCGGGCGGGTACATCCTCTGCGTGGGGACGATCGAACCCAGGAAGAACATCGACAACCTGCTCAGGGCCTATGCGGCGCTCCTCCCGGCCCGGCCCGGCCTCCCGGACCTGGTCGTCGCCGGGGGGGACGGATTCCGGGCCGGCGAGATCAGGCGCCTGCCATCCGAGCTGGGGATCGGCGACAGGGTGTCGTTCCCCGGATACGTACCCGAGGAGGGTCTACCCGCTCTGTACGGCGGGGCATGCTGCCTGGTCCATCCGGCCCACTGGGAGGGCTTCGGCTTCACCGTGCCCGAGGCCTTCGCCCACGGCCTGCCGGTTGCAGCCTCCGACAGGGCCTCGCTGAGGGAGTTCTTCGCGGGGGCGGCCTGGATGATCGACCCCGACGAGCCGGATTCGATAGCGGAGGGCATCGCGAGGTGCCTGGACGAGGGAGTAGCTCCCGCTCAGAGGGAGGAGAGGTCGCGCCTGTTCGGCGGGCTCACCTGGGCAGGATGTGCTGCCGCCACCCTGGAGGCCTTCGAAGGGCTGGGGAGATGATGCGCTCATGAGTTCGGTGATCCTGGTGGGCTGCGCCGGAGGCGGCTCGGCAGGGCGCGGGGAGGGTGCGTGCATCGCCCGCACCCGCAGGTTCGAATCCATGCTGCGGAAGCACGGCTGCGAGGTCGAGCTGATCGATGCCTCCGCGGGCTCCGACTGCGGGAGGCGCCTGGGGGAGAGGCTGCGGAGCCCCGGCGCGTCCGCCGTGATCGCCATAAGCCCCTACCCGGCGGAGTCGGCCGTCAGGGCGGGTACCGGGCTGCCGATGTGGATAGACATGAACGGCATGCACCCGGCGGAGGTGCAGCTGGACACCGACTGCGACCAGGGCACCCGGAGGGTGCGGATGGCCAGGATACTCAGCCTGGAGACCGCTCTCCTGACGAGGGGCGACAGGTTCTCCACCCC
>CAZRWD010000019.1:0-13060 GCA_964603785.1 uncultured bacterium | reverse complement strand
CCCAGCATGTCGGCGGCCGTGCTCATGGACTGCGCGGCTATCACGACGTCCTGGAACGATATCCAGAAGTGCCTGAAGGCGTGCCTCGCGGTGTACGGGGCTGCGCCGGCCCGTGCTATCGTCTCGTTCCGATGCAGGTCGATGCAGAAGAGGAGATGCACCGGCGCCCTGGCCATGAACTCCTGGCCGCACAACTCCGAAAGCCTTGCCCTCCTGCCGGGATCCCTCACGAGGATGGCGCTCCAGGGCTGCAGGTTGCCTCCCGAGGCCGCATGGACGCCAGCCTCGAGGATCCGCTCGAGCACCTCCGGCTCGACCGGTCTCTCGTCGAAATGCCGCAGGCTCGACCGGCTCAGCAGGACATCAAGGGAATCGTCGCTCATCGGATCCGACCTCCGGGAAGCGTTCGGGACAAGCCAGCCCTCACTCGGGCAGGGGGATGACGTACACCTTCTGGTATGCCTGCGGGTCCATCGAATAGGCGTACATGGTTTCGGAGCCGCATTCCACGTCCCAGAACCAGAGGTCCGAGCCCGGCGATTCGACCTGGGCCGTGAAGAGCAGCTCGCCCTCGAGGTTCCACACGTCGAATGTCGGGAGGTCGGTGGTGCCACGCTGCACCCAGACGCGGCCCGACCCGTCGAACCCGGCGCCGAAGACCTGCTCGCGCATGGGATCGGGCTCGTAGCTTATGACGACCCCCTGGGCGCCCATGCTCTGCAGGAGTCCCTCGATGAAGGCCTTCTCGTCGGCCACCTCGTCCTCCGTCTTGGGAACCTGCTCCGGCTCGCGCTCCAGGGTTACCAGCGGGGTGCCGTCGCGCTGCATGACCTGTACGCGGTACTCGGAGCTGCTGCGGTGGGCTATCGCAACGAGGCCGTCCCGGGAGGCCCCGAAGACCCAGCCCAGGTATGACTCGCGCATCAGCCCAGTGAGGTCCGTGGGGTCGAAGGGCATCGTCTGGTCGTGGTAGCTCGTGACGGGCTCGGTGCCCTCCTCGTAGCGGCCTATCCTTACGCGCATGTATAGGCTGCCGGAGTCGTCGACGTCCACGTCCAGCTTCAGGGCTACATAGGCGTTGGAGTCGGCCCCCTCCATCAGCATGGGCGGGTTGTTGGTGAACTCCGCGGACAGGCCCTGCCACTCGCCTTCGGGGGTGTAGACGTACATCCCGCCGTTGTAGGCCGCGCATACGGTTATCCTGCCGTCTCCGAGCACGGCCATCGCCAGCGGGTTCATCATCTCGCCCGGCCCGGAGCCCTGGCTGCCGATCTGCCTCAGGAACGAGCCGTCGGGGCTGTAGACCATCACCCTGCCGCAGGCGCGGTCGAGCACGTACACGAGGCCGTCGGGCCCCTCCTCGAGGCTCATGATCGAGCCGAAGACGTAGTTCGAGTCGCCGAGCTCGATGCCGATCGAGTCGACGATCGCCAGAGCCACGAATTCCTCGGGAACGGGAACCGGAGCCTGCCCCCCGCAGGAGACAAGCGCTACCGCCGCCGTTGCCGAAAGTGCTGCTGCAGCTCTCCCCATCTCTTGACCCCCTCCGGAAATGCCTTTCGGTGATGAGATACCTGATCCCCCGGGAAGGACGCAAATGGAAGTGAGAAGGTTACGGTCTGGAGGGGATCGATGGGGCTTCGGGTGCATGCGGCAGGTGCCCGGGAGCCCGGTCGGGCATGGCCGCCACCCTGCCGGAGGGTTGTCGTTCGCCCGGCGATGTGTAGTTTCGGCGCAGAGGGAATGACTGCAAACCTCTCCGGGAGGTCGCCATGCCCAGGATCAGACTCGCCGTGCTGATCTTCACCGCCTGTCTCGTGACAGGCTGCGGAGGCGACAATGCCGCCTCCGAGGGCTCGAGGGACGGGACGTACGAACCCTCCGTGGACCTGTCCAGTCCGATCGAGGTCGCCGAAGCCTTCTATGCAGCCGTCGACGAGGGAGACCTGGAGGGTGCGGTCATGTGGGTGGTCCCCGGGCAGCAGGAGGATTTCCGGAGCGCCATGGAGGCTGGGATGCCGGACCTTCCGGGCGACTACGAGGTGGTCGTCATGGCGCAGGGTGCTCAGGCCGAGGCCTCCATCGCCGGAATGGAGATGGAGGTCGAGATGGAGCTGATCGACGGCAGGTGGTGGGTAGGCAGATGATCGCGATTCAAGGGTGTCGTGTCCCATCGGGCTTCCGGCACCCGCCAGGGGAGCGTCGATGAACCTGCTGATGACCCTCTGTCTCGCCGTACTGTCATTCGAGCAGCCCCACGCTCCCCCGCCCGTCTCGATCAGGATGCTGGTCCCGGGCGAGTACCACGGATGGGAGGTGAAGGGCCGCAGCGGAGAAGTCTGGCTGGGGCTCTTCGAGACGGACTGCGGCTGCCTGCTGAGGGGCTGTGTCCTGCAGGTGGAGCCCTCGGTGGATCCGTACTTCGACGAGGGTGATGAGATGACTGGTAAGGTGGTCTCGGCGGCGTCGGAGCATGTACAGCCCGTCTTCATGCTCCTGCCTCCGCCCGGGTCTGCGCTGGTCGCCGGCCCGGTCGGATCGGTCACGGTCGATTCCTCCGATCTCTTGCCGGAAACCACCATCTCCCTCGGGGCGTATGGCAGCCTTCAGACAGAGGACAAGGGGGTCTTCCTGGAGAAGGGTGGCCTCAGGCAGAGGCTCTCCGACATCTACACGGACGGGTATGGCGAGGGAGTGAGCGTCGTCTGGGCCGGCGACCTGGACGGCGACGGCCGCGTCGACCTCGTGCTGAACGACAGGCCCCACTACGCCTGCAGGTTCTGCTACAGACTGTTCCTTTCGGGGCAGGCCCGCGGGGGCAGGCTGGTGGTCGAGTCTGCGTCGATCCTCTCCGTCAGCTGCTGAGAGAATGGCAGGATGCATCCTCGTGAATGGAGGGTCCCGGTGAGATATCCAACTATCGGCTCGCTCGTTATGGCCGTTGTCCTGGCTGCGGCAGCGGGTTGCGGCGGGGGCTCCGACGCCACCCCCGACGGGAGTCCGGAGGCTAACGTGGGTGTCGGCAGGATCCTGGTCGACGAGGCGGGAGAGGTCGGTCCCGGGGACACCACGGATCCGAACCACATGAACCTGCCCTACGACGCCTTCGTGTTCAGTGGCGAGGCGATGGACAGGGTCAGCTTCCTGGCGACGGCGGAGGGATTCAGCCCGATACTGAAGCTCGTCGAGTCGTCGACCGGCGCGGTGCTCGCCGAGTGGGACGCGGAGTATCCGACGGGGGATAACCTGGCCTACACCCTCGCAGCGGGCGGGGACTACGAGGCCAGGATCTACGCCACGGGCGGCGATACGGGCACCTACACGCTGCAGGTGGTAGCCACGCGCTGAAGCCCCGGTGCCTCTCGAATCGATTCAGGAAGGAAACGGACCGGACCAGGGGGTCCGGCCCGTCCCTTCGACGGCCCTGTCTCAGGCCGTCATCTCCTCCACGGGGATGATCCTCTCGTGGGGGGCTCCCGCCCTGTCGAACAGCTCGGTCAGCGCCTGGACCGATGGGGCTGTCCAGCAGCAGCAGGCGAATCCCTCGTCCACGTTCAGATAGGCCTTGTCCATCGACATCCCGCTTCCGCCGGAAGCGGCGAGGACCTGGGATCAGGACCTCCGTATCGCTTCCGCCGGGAGCCTCGGCATGACCACGAGCAGCTTCATGGCGACTCCCTCCTTCATGAGTGGCACATTTTCAACGATCAAGTCCGCGGATGGTTCCCGGGGGGTTGACGAGGAGTCGATACACTCTAATAATCAGAGTACTCTGAGAAAGGAGTGAACATGGACGCAGGAACCATCCAGTCGGACATCCGCTACGTGCGCAGCATCGTGGAGAAGGACGGAACGGGGTCGTTCCCCAGGTCGGTCTACGTGCTCTGGGCGATCCTGGTGCTCGCGGGCTTCGCCCTGGTCGACTTCGCCCCGGGGCTGACGCCCTGGTTCTGGATGATCGCAGGGCCCGGTGGCGGGATACTGAGCGGGGTCCTCGGGCACCGGGCCGGCGTCAGGATGGGTCAGCTCGACCGCGACGAGGGTGTCAGGCACGCCCTGCACTGGGGAGGGATGCTCGCCGCGGTGATGCTCGCCGTGCTGCTGACCGTGGCGGGATTCGTGGAGGGAGCCGTGCTCGGGCAGGTCATCCTGCTCGTGGTGGCCTTCGGATGGTGGACCGCGGGGGTGCACTTCGACCGCAACTTCCTCTGGCTGGGCGGGGTGATGATGGCCGGGTTCATGGCCACGCTGGTCGAGCTGCCCTATGCATGGACCGCCACCGGCGTGCTCACGTCGGGCGCCCTTCTGGGCATAGCCCTGGGGAGGGGGAGAGGTCATGCCGGGAGCGCCGGCTGACGTCGACGGAAGCATCATCGGCGCCCTGGGGGGCCTGAACAGCCTGCTGTCGCACAGGGTGAGGCTCGGCATCTGCGTGCTGCTCTCGAGGCACACCGCGCTTTCGTTCTCCAGGCTCAAGGAGCTGCTCGAGGAGACGGACGGCAGCCTGGGAGCCCAGCTCCGGAAGCTCGAGGAGGAGGGGTTCCTGGAGGTCCGGAAGGAGTTCCGGGACAGGAGGCCGGTCACCTGGTACACCCTTACCGCCGGAGGCCGAGAGGGTCTCAGGAGCCATTTCGAGGCCCTGGGCGATCTGATGGGCGGATAGCGGACCTCGGTCGCGCTGCGCCGGCATGTCGCCCCGGCCGGAGACGGCCGGGGCGAAGGCTATCTGAGGATCAGCACCCTCGCCGCATCGAGAGAGGAGGGTGTGACCAGCCTCACGAGATACATGCCCGGGGCGAACGCATCGTCCCCGGCTGCGCTCCAGACGAGCTCGTGAGTGCCCGGTGCGAGCACCTCTCCATCCAGAACCGTATCGACGAGTCTTCCGGCCAGGTCGTAAACGGAGACCGTGACCGGAGTCTGCGAAGGGATGTCGACGCCGATCGTGACCGGTCCGGAAGCGGGGTTGGGCCGCACCGAGACCGACGCCTCGGGCGGCACCGGGTCCTCCTCGACCGAGGTCGGATCGTACATCAGCAGGGCGTACTCGGGATGATCGATGAACGGGTTGCGGTTGTCCTGGATGTCCCAGACGGCCTCGTTCCTGTCCAGCTCCTTCGTGCTCACGGGATCGGACTGGTGCCACGAGAGCATCATCGCCTCGGCCCATGGCAGGAGCTGGGAGCCGTCGGTCATGGGGCTCCCGGGCCAGGAGGAGTCCTCGCCGTAGTACCTCGTCGCCATGTAGAAGTATGTGCGCGCGAAGTCGCCCTTGAACTCGTCACGCGGCTCGAAGGCCGTCCCGGAGTAACCGGGCCAGGCGCACGGCCCCAGGCGGCTGCCGTTGAGCGAGACCCAGGTGGGGGAGTTCACCTCGCCGTAGGGGTAGTTCGCCCTGCGGTTGTTCACGTAGATGTCGGTGGGGTAGATCTGGAACAGGTCGGTGTTCATCGGGGCGCCCGACCCGAACCAGCTCAGGGGCCAGGAGTGCTCGCGGTTGTATCCCTCGCCCTCGCCGCCGGCCGACCCGCCCTGGTCGTCGCCGAACTCGTACTCGTACGGTGGCGTGCCTCCCGGGATGTCGGAGTACATGTCCCAGACCATGCCGTTCGGCTTGTCGTCCGTCGTGTAGAAGGCCAGCCAGACGTAGTCGTAGCTTATCACGGTGTGGTCGTCGATGATGTCGTGCAGGGCGGCCTGGAGGGCTTCGCCCGTGAGGCCCGCCGCCGGGTCGTAGTAGCCTGGAGGTGCGTCGGCGAGCGAAGCGGCGGAGGCGAGCATCACGATCAGGATGACCTTCGGGGCTCTCACGGGGAACAGCACCTCCGTCGAAGACTAGCAGCTACTATGCACGACGGGCGGGTCGCCGGCTAATGCCGTCCAGCGTTGCAGGGTGCAGTCCGCGGAAGTATCATGCATGCGTCGCGTCGATCCTCACCAGCTCACTGTCGAAAGGGCGTCATGAACAGTTTGAGATTCTCGCCGAAGGTTCTCTCGATAGCTGGTCTCGTGATGCTGATCGTCGGGATCATCGACCCCCTCGAGGGGTCTGTCGTCATCGTGCTGGGAAGCATCCTGGCCTTCGCCGGGGCGACCGTCGGCCGCAGCGCGCACAGGAGGCTGCTTCTGCGTGCGATGATCCTCATCGTCATCGGTGTCGCACTCATGATCGGGATCAGCGCCATGGGCGGCCTCGGCGGAGACACCGGCAGGTCGGTGTGGTGGTCGCTCCTGCTGATTCCTTATCCCGTGGGGTGGGTCATGGCGGTCGTGGGGTCGATCAAGCTGCTGGGTGAGATCCGCAGAGCAGCCGTCGAGGCGGGTATCCTCCGGCAAGACGGACCGTGATGCCCGGGTGTTCGTCCAGGCGCTTGCGTCTGATCGCCCCGACGATCCTCGCAGCCTGTCTCGCCCTGGGAAGCTCCTGCCTCTTCGAGCCGGTGGACCTGGGAGGCTGGGATGCATTCGGCAACGAGTTCGAACTCGTCTGGCAGACGGCGGACGAGATCTATCCGGCCTTCGTGGCCTCATCCGTCGACTGGCAGGCGCTGTACGACGAATACTCGCCCGTGATCGACACGGTCACCACTCACGCAGGCGCTCTCCAGGCCATCTCGGACATGTTCGCGCCACTTCAGGACTACACGATCGTCCTGTTCTCGTCGGAAGGGTTCTACCTCCCCTACGCTCCCGAACTGGACCCGAACTACGACTGGGATGTGCTCGTCTCCTACCTCCTCCCCGCCCAGTTCGAGTACTTCCAGGAGGACTACTGGGGCGGGTGCATGTTCGACTCAATCCCTTACGTCATGATCCACTACTGGTTCGAGCTTTCGCCCGACCTCCTCGACGTCTTCCTCGCGGCCCATCCGGACGCTCCCGCCCTGATAATCGACATCAGGATGAACAACGGCTTCATCGGGGGCGCATACTGGAACGAGGAACCCTTGCTGGGCGAGGTGGCCCGCCGGTTCAACGATGTCATGCGCACCGGCTTCTTCGCGGTGGGACGCAGCGGTCCCGGCCACGGGGACCTCTACCTGATGCCGAGGATGATCCCACGCCGCACCGAATGGTTCGACCGGCCGGTCGCGGTTCTCGTGGGTGGCGAGAACATGCTGCTGAGCGAGGAGTTCGCCTGCATGGTCACGCAGCTGCCGAACGCCGTTCTGATTGGTGACACGACCGCCGGCCAGGCGAGCCTGCATTATGAGAGTTTCGCGCTTCCCGGCGGGTGGATCATGAACCTCCCCGACTCGACCATTCTCATGGCCGATTCCACGACCTGGGTCCATGGGAGAGGGGTGCCCCCCGACATCCATGTGGAGGCCACGGAGGATCAGTTCGCACAGGGGATCGATCCGGTCCTCGAATACGCGATCAAGTGGGCCGGGTCCCGGTGACCGGACGCGGATGCGGCCTCAGTCGGAGGTGAGCACCGCCACGCTCAGCCCGTGGGGCTCCATGTCCCACGGATAGCCAGGCACATCGACCGATCCCGTGATGAAGCCGGTGAACGGATCGATCCGCGTGACCCTCGTGACGCCGCCTCCGAGCCAGGACGCGACGAAGAAGCCTCCGAAGGAGAGACACGCCAGTCTGGCGTCGCCCTCGACCGAGAGCCATGTCAGATCCGAAAGCTCCGGCGGTGGGTGGTACGTGGCCAGGGTTACGTCCGCCGTGACACCATCGGGTCTGTAGGGATGCGTCATCAGGAGGATCGAGGTGTCCGGCATGGCGGCGATGTCGCTTCCAGGACCGGCGAGATGAACGGGCTCGGCTGTGATCAGCAGTTCGTCGACCCTGACGATCATCGCATAGCTCGTGTCGCGGCAGGCACCGACGAAGGCGGCTCTGTGCGGGATGAACTCGTCCCGGGGATCGAAGGGGACGATCGAGCACACGGTGAAGGGCAGCTGCTTCGATCGGACGATGCTGTTGGTGGAGGTCAGCACCTCCCTGAGCTGGTCGTCCACGCCGTCGGCGACGTACAGGAAGCTGTCCTGGGGTTCGATGGCGATGGCAAGCGGTGCGGGTCCCACTGTGAACTCGTCCAGCACGATGCCCGAGTTCGGGCTGATCTCGATGATCGAGTTGTAGCCCCCTATGAGGTAGATCGTGCCTTCCCGCGAGAGAGCCATGTCCGAGTAACCCGAAGGGAAGGGCTGTCCTGCGAGGATCGCCCGGTCGATGGCCATGGTGTTGGTATCGATCCAGTAGACCATTCCCGTGTTGGCCGCGACCACCAGCAGCCCGCCCGTGGACAGGAGCGACCGTCCCCCCTCGATGCCTA
Source organism: uncultured bacterium (assembly GCA_964603785.1). Classification (GTDB taxonomy): domain Bacteria; phylum Fermentibacterota; class Fermentibacteria; order Fermentibacterales; family Fermentibacteraceae; genus CAZRWD01. Next base: position 4,767 of record CAZRWD010000019.1, on the reverse strand, counting down.
CCAGGGTGCCCTCGACCGTCATGTCGAACCCGTTGATGATGTGTATTCCGGCCGTGCCGGTGTCACCGTACTCCGTCACCTGGTGGCATGCGGCTGTGACCGCAAGGATGGATGCCAGGCCAGCGAAGAAACCCCCGTTCATCGACCTTGCTGGAATCATTCGCATGCCTTGCCACCTCTCGCGAGCTTCCGGCTGCCAGGTCGTGTCCCGGCAGGTTGGACGCGGCAGCCGAGGGTGCCCGGATCCGCAGACCATGAGAGCCGGACATTCGGGACGCTCAGGATGGTTGTGCGTTCGGTGACTGATTCCGTCCGCTCCCGAGCCGTCAGATCATATAGCCTCTGCCGGGGTTCGAGGATCCCGCGGTTATCTTGCATACCGGCATCGATGACGATATCATGGACGATCGAACTTCGTCGTGCGGGACACCTGGCCTTCGCCGTCGCGACGGGACACCGGCGGAGGCCGCGACCGACTGCGACTGCCGAGGAGGTGGAGGATGCCCTCGAGATCGTTCCCGGGTCTGTTCATGATGCTTGTCTCCTCGGTCATCTGCATCCTGGCCCCGTCGACGGGACGGGCATCATCCGCGTTCGGCCTTCCCGAGGATCCTCAGGGCGTCGAAGTGATCGACCGCGAGCTCGTCTGGCAGCGGATCGGCGACTGGGACGCCCTCTATGCAATCCTCTACTCGAGCGGGGGCGGCGGCTGTGTGGAAGTGCACGGATGCTTGCTGGGCGAGGAGGGGGCCGACTGGGTGAAGCTCCACACCTGGCGGATCGAGTTCGAGGGAAACCCCGTTCGGGTTCCGGACAATGCGGTTCTCGAAGCCTGGGTGCCTGAGGACGGCATGGCGCGCTTCTCCTTCGTCGACGACCTATTCAGGTTCGAGGGGCTTGTCACCCTGCAGCTCGTGTACGATCCCGGGACCGGGCTCTTCGAGGAGATCTGGGCCGACTGACAGACCCAGCTCAGCCCGGCTGACCCGGGAGGCCTCGCCTGCGTCTGATCTGGACGATCATCTTGTCCAGCTCCTGGAGGAACCTCGACCGGTCCCTTCCCTCGAAGGGTCTGGGTCCCGAGGTGATCATCCCCTGCTCCCGGAGGTCGTGAAGGAGATCGCGCGTCGACAGCACGTCACCGATGTTGTCCTCTGTGAAGGGACGGCCGGTGTTGCCCAGCACGGAGGCCCCCTTCTTCAGGCATCTCCAGGCCAGGGGGATGTCGCCCGTGATGACGATGTCGTCCTGTCCTGCATGGTCGACGATCCAGTCGTCGACCACGTCATCACCGTTCTCGACGACGACGAGCCTTAGCCTGCCGGATTCCGGAGCGTTCATCCACGAGTTGGATACCAGGATGACATCCAGGCCGTAGCGCCCCGCCACCCTGTAGATCTCCTGCTTGACCGGGCAGGCGTCGGCATCGACGTAGATATCCAGCATCCCTGATCCTCATCCCATCGCTGGGGGCGCCCCTGCTTCAGTCGGGCGCCGGCCCCGTACGAGTCCTCTGCGGAGGTCGTGCAATGCCGGACCTGCCGCCGTCGAATCTGATGTCAGGATGCAACCCCGTATCTGAGATGTCCAGTTCGAGAGGAAAAGACGACGATGTTCGAGAAGCGTGCATCGTGTTTTAAAATGTGTTGCGCAGCAACGATATGCAGGGCGCAAGTCAACGATTTCAAACCCGAAGGGGTCCGGGGGCTGTGCGTCTGCCGCGCAGCAGGGCCGTCACGGCCATCCCCCCGGCCAGTGCCGCGGCGACCCAGGCGCCTGGCGACACGAGAGGCTCTCCCGCATGCTTCACCGCGATCCCGGTGAACGCCCAGACCAGAACGAGGTCGTAGACGGCGTCCTTCCGCACGAGCGTCACGACTGCTGCCAGACCCACGGCAACTGCCAGCAGCATCAGCGTCCAGACGGCGTCACCGATCCCCCAGCCGTTCCATCCGAGGTGGACGAGGACCGTGGATGCGTTCGCAACCGTGGCGACGGTGATCCACCCGAGGTACAGGCTGAAGGGAACCCGCACGAACCAGGTCTCCCCCCTGGTCGGGGGGGGTCCGTCCGCTCTGAGTCGGAGGTAGATGGTCACGAGGGACAGGAGCAGGACCGCCATCGCCCCGATGGTGGCGACGAATCGCTCATGGTGCCACAGGTACAGCCAGGAGATGTTGGCGGCACAGCTGACCAGGAACGGAGTCCTGATCCGTCGCAGCCTGTCGTTCCCGCGGTTCTTCGGAAGAACCTGGTACAGGGCGAAGAGCGCCATGCCGAGGTAGATCGGGCCCCAGATGGAGAAGGCCCACCCGGCCGGGACGAACAGCACGTGATAGCGGTCGGAGATGCCCCCGGTCGTCAGGCCGTTGAGGGGGAGGGCGTTGGCCAGCCCGTTGAAGGCAACCGTCGCGAGAACCGCCAGAACGACGAGACTGGTTCCGACTGCATGCCGGCTCATCCCAACTCCTCCTCATGGGTTCCGGGTACGGTACGAACCTCCACGGATCGGAGCGATGCTTCCGGTCCGCAGGTGTCATATGACAGCGATACAGCGCGCCGGATGCTCATCCGGTTCCCACCCATGATACTCTGGGTCATGTCAGAGCGTCCATCAACCTGGTGGATCCGACAGCCTCGATGATTCCCTCCATGCTCGAACTCCATGCGCATCAGCCATTCCGTCTTGCAGTTGCGCTCCCGCCGGTTATACTATCTTCCGTTGTCGGTCTCATGGATTCGGAGGTGACCGGTGTACAGGCTCATCTACAAGAGCAGGAGCAGCGCGGCGATCGACAGGGATACGATCATGGACATCCTGCACGTGGCTTCGGACAAGAACAAGGCCCGCGATCTCACCGGAGCGCTCATCGCGACCAGGGCTCACTTCCTGCAGGTGCTCGAAGGAGACTTCGACCGGCTGAACGAGATATTCACGAGCATCGCAAGGGACCCCCGCCACACCGAGATCCAGCTCGTGGCTTTCGGCCCTGCGGAGAAGAGGCTCTTCGAGGGCTGGAACATGCGCGGAATAGGCACTTTCGACCTGAACACGGAGCTCGAGGCGCAGCTCAGGCGGAAGTATGGCGAGGAGGAGGGCGGCGTGAACCTCCCTGTCGAGGAATGGTCGGCCCTGAGCATCATGCACGACGTGAGGATGATGCAGGAAGGCTGATCTCCGGGCTGTTCCGACAGACTCCAGCGGATCGTACGACTGCCGCTCCCGGGGTTCCTCCGTAGAGCGATCACCGGGGCAGAGCTGCACAGACTCCCGATTCCCCGGAGGTTGGATACATGAGAGCCCTTGCGTTCCTCGTCCTGATGCTTGCCGTTTCCGTGGCTCCAGCCGACTCTGCCTGGGATTCATCCTACTCCGCCTACTTCGACATCCTCCTGATGGTAGGGGACGATGTCGTAGGCGCGGTGCCGACACTTGCAGCCATCGATGCCGGAGAGGCAGACGGAATTGTCCGGTTCCAGAACCTGTTCGTGTTCTCCGACACCTTCCTTGCATGGCTGAGCGGTGAATCCACCGTTGAAGTGCAGTCCATCGAGCTGATCATACAACCCGATCCGACGCAGACCCCGCCCCTGACCGTGGTTCTCTCCGGTTGCAGGGCCGGCGACTTCCAGCAGCTCGAGTCGGAAGGGTCCCGGGAGTTTCCCGGGGTCGTGCGTTGCGGGGTCACCGTGGAGCACAACCTCGAGGAGCTGAAGCTCCCTTCAAGTTAGTCGTTCCTGCGGTTCCTGCCCTGTCCGCCTGGCATGGGTGAAGGGTCGACGTGTATTCGTCCGCTCAGGGAGGATCACCGATCCGAAGATGCCCATCTGGACGATGAAAACCTGCCACGCCGGAAATGCGTGCAAGTCGATTTCCACTGCGTTGTACAGCAGCAGGTTGCGAGATGCATTTCAACGATTTCAAACCCGAAGGGGTCAGGGGGGATCATGGCTGCCCTTCGGGATCGACGATTGGAACTGCTCTACCGCGCCCTGGAGAGGATGGAGGCCTGGTGGGAATCGGCAGCAGAAGGGTCTTGATGGTCATGAGGACATGAAGTGCTACCTGAAGACTGGAGCAATCAGGCCCCTGGTACCCTTGTTGGATCGGAAACGTCTGGATGTGAGAAGAGGACATCTGCCCGGGATCGCCTCTTCGTCGTAGAACTAGCCTGGTAGTCAAGCTCGTAAAGAGTTACAGCGATTCCGTTCCAGTCACCGTAACCACGGCAGACGTTTTGGTGTGTGAATGGGAACAGGTAGCCCAGACTTGCCAGCAGGAGAAGCATCGCAAGCATCAGTGGATACTCCGGATCTCAGCAATTCGGACAGTCTCACCAGGAGTAATAGCAATGTGGGCTCCTGATCGTGAGATGATGAAGCGTATGCTGGAAGTATCGTACCTGAAGGCCCTTCCCGAATCCCGAATGGGACTAGGATATCGGACTTCGGATGCAGTAGAGGCCCATAGCAGGTCATTGCCGCCGATATCTGCTACTGCTCGCCTGCGAAGACGTGGCTCGGAACGCTCCATCACTAGAAGCGCTCTTTCAGTCGACACCGCGATCTCTTCCCACCGATAGTAACCGTCATAGCCCGTCAGCACCGCAGATGGTCGATCAGAGAGAAGATCCTCAGGTATCAGATAAACAGATCCTCGATACCACATTGTCAATCCATCCGGATCGAAGACAGGGGAGCTTCCCTGCTGCCCGCTCTCATCCCTCCAAACCGTCTCCCCGGTGGCAACGTCCCAGACCTCCAGTC
>CAZRWD010000018.1:0-13797 GCA_964603785.1 uncultured bacterium | reverse complement strand
CCGCCAAAGCACTTATTGTTATGCCGCATAAGTCAGCTAGTACGAACACGATAGTGGGCTAATCCTGGAGATGGCCACTGGGCGGCTTACATGAGCAGTACCAGCTTCGTCGAAGCTCTCTCAGATCCGCAGGTCACGACGACAAGGTAGCAGCCGGAGGGTAGGCCCTGCAGGTCCAGCTGAGATGAATGCTGACCTTGCGGCACAATGCCTAGTTGCTCCTCGCTTCGGAGCCTCCCGGATGAGTCAAAGATCTCTATGGAGGTAGTCCCAGGCGATCCTGACACCCAGTAGATGCCGGTCATGCCGTCACAGGGGTTTGGCGAGCATTCACCGGATATGGGCACGGCAGGTTCCGGCTGGTCCTCGATTCCTTCGAACCAAGACGTGCAGATGGAGCAGACGCCGGGGCCGGGAGCCTGCATGGCAACTGCGACCAGGGGTGTCGGGAACAGGTTGGTGGACAGCATGCATAGGTCGCTCGCATCAGTGTTCGGCAGGATGATCGAAGGTTCGATCGAAGGGGATGAGAACTCGAGCTCGGGACAGTGGAAGCTGGTCGTGGTTACTACGGCAATCTTCCAGGTCCCGGCATCGCAGTAGCTGTCGAGAGCCTTCACCGTCGCCGGGAAAGTGTATTCTCCATACCAGCCGAGATAATCCTCGTCCATGCTCACGAGGGTCATATGGCTCCCGTTGACGCCGAGGACCTCACGCTCCGGACTGGGCGGGCCCGTGATGTCCGGCAGGATCTCGAGCTTTCCGAAGGACAACTCGTAGTCATCGCTGGTCCAGACTACCGACCAACTCACGAAGGACCAGGCCCACATGACCGGGTAGGTTCCCATATTGGAGATGACCATCAGAGGCAACGGCGTGTCGCAGACATCCACCGCTCCGTAGTACATCGTATACTCCCGGTGGATCAGGGAGCCGTCCGCTCCGTCCAGAACATCTTCCCAACCGCTCGAGACCGCTTGCCTGTTCACCGTGAGGACAAGTTCGGACCACCCGGTTCCGTTGAAGTCGCTTTCGGTCACTTTGATGTAGTCGACGCTAGTGGCGACATATGGCGTCTCCCACTCCTGCATTCCGCTCTGGCCTGACAGTGCACTACAACTAGTCCAGTAGCTGTCGCGCGTGTTGGCCAGGACATTCGTGTCGAACGGCCCTGGGCCGATCGCGGTTTCGATCCAGCAGACCGGCTCCGCCTGGCTGACAGTCCAGAGGACATCTCCAGTGCTGCCGGAGAGGACGGCAACCGATGGGCTCGTCGACAATCCCGCAGCGACGTCCCTGCAGCCGTCGCCGTCGACGTCTCTGATGGAGCGGAGACAGCCCATGCCTGCTATCCCGGGAATGGAGTCGGTGATCCAGATGATTCCGCCTGAAGCCCCGTCCAGGCACATCACTCCATAACCCGAGGCTTCACTCGAAGCGGCGAAGACGTCTTCGGTGGAGTCCTCGTTGATATAGCCGGCACATTCCACGTCCACGATCCCGCCGGTGGGAATGGCGGTCCACTGGATCTCGGGCGGACTTGCTGTCGCTGCGAGCAGCAAGAGCGCAAGCATGACCAACCCTCCCCGTCATGGGCGATTCCCATCCAACATATGTGCAAGTAGAACCTGGCCAGCAAGCTCCGAGCCCGTCACAGCCCGATCGTTCGAACTGATCCGAGCAAATGCCAGGCATCCTGTCGAAAGTCCATTGTACCTCACGCAGAATTCCATTCCTGCAAGGCTCCAAGAAGCCGACCAGGAGAGGTTCTCTGGCCTGTCTGCACTGAACCGCCCAGCAGTGCTGGCTGTTACGAAACTCTGCTCCAATCCGCGATCTTGATGAGCTGGGCCATGAGGGTGTTCCATCCACAGAGGACATGGCCCGCCAACTCGCTAACCGGCACCCCCGTGCCGGTTTTCTGCTCGCAGAGCGGTCCACGGGGGAGTAGCCATAATCCCCGTGGGACCGCCAGTGTTTCCGGTTCTCCGGTTCTCCGGTTCTCCACCATTAAGTGGGGCGGGGTTCTCCGGTTCTTCACCATTAACGGGGGCACCCGGTCGAGAGGGAGCAGAGGGCCCTCACCCTCAGCCTGTAGTTTTCGAAGTTTCTGAAGCCGAAGGCTCTGCGTTTGATGAGCGACATCCTGTTGTGGAAGCCTTCGGTGATTCCGTGCTATATGGCGTCATGACTCCCGCCAATTCTTGACACTCATTCAGAATTGTCTCATCTAACTGCTGTGCAGAGGTCTACAACATAGGGGGGGGGTATTGTGCATACGCTGCCTCTTCTCCTTTCGGTGGTTCTCCTCTTCTCTCTTCCTGCTTCCTCCCAGTGGCTCGAGTTCAACGCGGGCTGCCCCGAGGGCAGCGAGCCGCTGGTCATCCACAACGGCACATGGGACAGCTTCCTGACCTATGACGTCGAGCTGCGCGGCCTCCTCGCGGAGACCGTCACGGTGGCTTCGCAGGCGTACCTGAGGTTCCCCTCCTCCCCCGGCACGGTACCCTCGGACAGCGTCGGCTGGCCCGAGCTGCCCGTCGTGAGGCGGATGGTCTGGCTGCCCGACGACTCGGACATCACACTGGAATGCTCTGCCAACTGCTGCGAGGGCATCGAGTGCCTGCCTGTGTACCCGGTCCCGCTTGACAGCCTGGTGTCTGACAGCACCTGCACGCCGTACATCGGCGAGTGCTTCCGGAAGGACTCATCCGCATACGCATCGACGGGATGGTACCCCGACACGCTTGCGAGGCTCGTGGGGGAGTTCCGCCTTAGAGACCTGAGAGTGGGCATCGTCGACGTGTACCCCGTGCAGTACCTCGCCTCTGAAGACAGCCTGTGTGTATGGAGCGACATAGAGGTCGCGCTGGCATACGACACGACCGCCGACTGGCCGACCTGCGGCCTGGGATCTTACGACGGAATCGTCCGCGACTGCCTGGTGGGCTACAGACCCTCGGGCGAGCCGTGGGCACCTGTACCGGGCAGCGTGGAGCGTCCCGACGACCTCTTGGAGGGTCCTGAGAACGTTCCGGACTACGTGATCCTGGTCGCCTCGGGTCTGGACGGCTGGTGGGTGGACAGCCTCGCTTGGCACCGCAGGAACCTGAACGGCTTCGACGTTGCGATAGTGAGGACGGACAGCGTGCTGAGCCAGTTCGGGGGCTCGGCGCTTGCGATCACGTCCGACATCATACGCGACTTCACCGAGGCCATGTGGGACTGGGGATCGCCAGAGACCAAGCGCCCCTCGTACCTGCTGCTGGTAGGCGACCACGAGGACCCCGACTACTCCGGGGAGGACTGGTTCCTGCCGACGGCCGTCTTCGAGCCGGATACTGCCGATCGTGGCCTGGACTTCGGGAACGACTCGTGGTTCGTGTATTTCGACGAGCCTAGATCTGACTCTCTGTCGGTCGGTGACATGATGGTGGGCAGACTGCCAGCCAGAGAGCCATCCAACCTGCGCGACATGATCTCGACGATCAGGAGTTACGAAGCCGTATCAACCTTCCCGGCACCTGACAGCCTCTCCTGGAGGAGGTACATCACGAGGCTTCAGGGTTGTCCACCTATCGAATCTGCGGATTGGCAGCCGAGTGCCGCCTGGACTGATTCGATCAGGGCATGGTGCAGTTACAGCTGGGACAACGTCTACTGCGGCGACTGCGCAGCAGGTGATGCAGGCGACCACAGCACGATGACCAGCGACGACTGGGACACATGCCTCTCTACATATCTCACCAGGGGGCAGCAGATCGCGTTCTACACCGATCACGGCATCCCCCACTGCTTCAGTGCAGGCATGGATTACCACAGTTCTCCTCCTATGCCTGCACATTTCGGACTCCCGGACTCGACTTTCAACTGCTGGGATGTGGACAGCCTTCCTCTCGGAGCCCTCCATCATGGACATCCCTTCCTGATCTGTCTCTGCTGCGGAGTCGGGACGTTCGACCATACTGTTGCTCAGCATTATGATGACTCCGATCCCATCTACTGCTTCAACGATGATCCGAACACTCCTCCTCTCTTCGACTTTCCTGACGACTGCCTGGCTGAGCGCTTCGTCAAGAACACGTCAGGAGGAGCGATAGGCGTGTTCGCGAGCAGCGGCGCATCCGCCACCGGCGCTCAGTATTCCGCAATCGGGAAGGGCCTGATCGACGCTATGCTCTGCAGGGGCATCTCGCGAGTGGGTGACGCCATCGCGTCGATGAGGATCGAGAGCTACTCGACACTACTGGCCAACAGCGGTCTGGGGAGATACAACCTCCTCGGCGATCCTGCGGTGGACATCGGTGACCGGGTGAAGTTCCGCACGCGATGCGACCTCGTCATCTCGCCTCTCGATCTGGAGACCAACCGTTATCCGACGCACAAGGTCCTGACCTCGGCCCCTGCGATGCTCCGGGTGAGGGTCCGGAATGTCGGGGCCGTGGCATCCGGATCGTTTGACGTGGAGCTGGCTGTGGAGTTCGGCAACTACGACACACTGCTGACCTCGGTCTGTGCGGGACTGGACCCGGGCGAGGAAAGCGTCGTCTCGTTCAGATGGCTGAAGCCCTCGGCGCTCTATCCGCCCTTCACGCTTGCCCTGACTGCCGAGGCCGATCCGGAGCACGAGACGCCCGACAGCTGGTTCGGGAACAACCGGGGATCGAGTACTATGGAGGTTCTCGACATGTACCCGAACGAGGACGGCTGGCCGATACTGATGCCCGGATCGGTCTGCTCGGTGCCCGCCCTCTGTGACGTCGACGGTGACGACAGCCTGGAGATAGTCGTCCAGGCCGGCAGGAGCTTCCTTGTCTGTGCCGAGCCGGAGGGAGGGATCAGGTGGATCTCGGGTCCCTTCGACCTCACGGCGGGAATGGCGGACCTCTCCATTTGCTGCGAACCGGCGCTGGGCAGCGTGTGCGGGGACGCCTCGCCGGAGGTGGTGTTCTTCACGTGGAGTGGGGCATTCGTGCTGTCCGGATCCACGGGTGAGGTGTTGTACTCGAGGGAGCACGGTGACGGGAGCTCGAGCCTGCTGAGTGTCGGTCCCCGCTCGGTTGTCCTCGCCGATCTGGTCAGGGAGACCGGCCAGGAGGTGCAGCGCAACGAGATCGCCTATGTCGCCCGTGATACCCTCTACGTCCTGCGTGTGCAGAATGGAGGTCTGGTAGCACTCGACAGGGAGTACACTCCCGAAGCATTCGGGGAGGGAACAACGCTGGCTGCCGCCTGGTGCGTGGCCTGCGACCTGGACGATGACTTCCCCGACGAGATACTCGTCGACTGCGCATGGAACACGATGATGGGCGCCGAGAAGGAGACCAGCCTGCTGGTGTACAGCTACCCGAACGGGCGCGTGGTCGATTCCGAAACCTGGGAGGACGTTCTCGACTGGGGGATGCCGGCCGTTGGTGAACTCGCGGGACAGGGTCTCGTGATAGCCCAGCCGAGGGGTGTTGCAGATGAGAGCAATGCTCCGGCATACGTGCTGGACACTTCGCTTGCCCTTGTCGACAGCTGCGAGAAGGATGCCTATCGCAACAGCAGCCATGTAAGGGTGTGCGGAATGGTCGACTGGATATCGGGTTCCCCGGGCCTCGACAGGATCACCGCTGCCCCCGAGAACATCGCATACAGCTGGGATGTTGACGGATACATGGTTACTCATCCGAACTACCCCTGGACCACTGGCGGCATGCCACCCTTCTTCGCCCTGGGCGATCTGGACGGCGACGAAGTGCCCGACCTTCTCGTGGGCAGGCGTGAAGGATGGGTCGATGCATACGACTCGGAAGGGTATCCTCTGGGGGATTTCGATTTTCCGTTCACCCTTCCTGCGGGCCTGTATGGCGGCTTCGCCATTGCCGACATCGATGGCGATGAGAAGGTAGAAGTCGTCTTCGGCACCTCGGACAACTATCTTCACGTGTGGGAGCTCGCTGACTGCGACGAAGGCTACGAGCCCTGGCCGCAGTGCCAGCAGAACGCGGCCCGGACGGGAATCCTCGAATGATGAGCGTTTTGCTGCTGACATATGCCGTATCCATCCCCCACGCCCCTGGATGGAGCGAGCCGGTTCCGTCAATAGAGACACGCTTGCTCGACGTAGCACCAAAGTATCTACTCGTTACCGACAACAACCACGTCCACCAGTTCTGGTCGCGATTCGACACCAAGCCCAGAATAGGCCATAACATTGTCCTCCCCGACGGCACGATCATCCTGCCCGACACGATGCTCTCGCGTGATGTGTCGTCGGGCTACCCCGGTGCTTTCATCATTTCAACCGACAGCATAGCCGTCTTCTGGCGCGAGGTGACTCCCACGTGGTACACCCTGCTCTCGAACGACGGCGGGACTCTGATGCCTCCCACCCTCCTCTTCGACGAGCCCTGGGGAGGGGGAAGCAGCTTCCACAAGGAGACGAGGGGTGACTCGGATTCCTTCGGATTGCTTCATCTCATCAGACCGGGCTATACGGGCTTCTACTTCGACGAGCTCCTCTATTCTGTCGTCGAACCCGGCGGGTCGACCCTCCGGCAGGACACGGTGCCCGGTATGCTCGAGTCAGGATTGATCATCGTGAACGGCGACAGGGTGCACATCAAGTTCGACGGTATGGACCAGCTCGCCGACTACATGCAGTACGATCTCGAGGGGAACATCGTCATCCCGCCCATGGACGTCGTCGAGAATGTCCCTCCTGTTACGGGGCTGTCGGGTGGGTGCGCAATGTGTCTCGATTCCAACGGTGATGTGATGATGGTGATCATGGTACAGCGGAGCGGTCTTCCTAGGCAACTCAGATTCTACAAGATAGATGCGGAAACAGGCACCATGCTTGTAGATGGACTTGTGCTTTACACATCCGACTACGGGCTGAGCATCCTCTCCCCCTATATCCTGCCCGGCCCGACGCCCGAATGCTTCTATATCGTCTGGCTGCAGGACGACAGCGAGGGCAGACCGGTACTGATCATGTGCGCAGTGGTCGATTCCGAAGGGGAGTTCGTCGAAGAGCCCTATGTTGCTTACAACAACTCAGCTGGATACAACTTCTACGAGTTCACTGCCACATCCAATTCTGCGGGTGACGTTTTCTTGGCATGGGATACATCGCTCGTAACACCTCCGGAACTGGTCATCCTCCTCGGCTGGTTCGACCACAACTGGCTGGGCGTGGAGGATGACAGCCCTTCGATGGCGGGACCACAGCTTCTCCTCAGTTCTTCCTGCAACCCATTCTCCTCATCAGTAACCATTTCCTGCGAAGGTGAAGCCCTGCCTGGCCAGCTGATGGTCTACGACATCACCGGACGGCTGATTCGGAGCCTGTCCGACCGTGAGGGCTCCTCCTTCCTCTGGGACGGGCGGGATGGATCGGGTGCCGAAGTCCCCACAGGCTCCTACATCATCCAGGGAGCAGTGGACGGGCGGGCAACGTCTATCAAGGTGATCAGGCTCTAGTCGCCTTCGGCCAGCCCGAATCGACTCGGCTTCCATTCCTCCATGGCTACCTGCTTCTCGGCCAGGAGAGGATCCCAGGCCTGACTGCCCGCAAACGCCCTGCAGGGCTGCCTGTTACGAAACTCTGCTCCAGCTCGCGATCTTCACGAGCTGGGCCATCAGGGTGTTCCATCCAGAAAGTACATGGCCCGCCAACTCGCAAACCGGCACCCCCGTGCCGGTTTCTGCTCGCAGAGCGGTCCACGGGGGAGTAGCCATGATCCCCGTGGGACCGCCAGCAAGCTTGACTCGGCTCAAGGATCGATTGGAAGGTTCTCTGAGATAAGTGCCATCAGCCGCCTTGCGGCCGCGAGTGCCGATCCCGCCTCTGTCTCCGTGACGATGCCTGTTCGCTCGTAGATGGAGAGGCTGCGCTTCTTCCTGTAGTCCTGAAGCTCCTTCACCGCCCCGGGAGACAGATCCGCCGTGTACTCGAGGGATTCGAGCAGCCTCCAGTGATGCGCAGGCGAGCCCTTCCTGACACGGTATCCGTGAGAAGCGAGGGCAGCGGCTGCAAGAGCCAGACATGCGTTGTGAGCGTGCCCCAGCCTTCCCTCGGGGGAGGCGACGGCTACCGCATCGTCTATCTCTCTGGATGCCACACTGACGAGCTCCCTGATCTCCCCGGGACGGGACTGCCCCTCCGAGAGGTCGTCCCTGTGCGAATCAGCCCATTCCTCGAATGTCATCCTCACCTCCCACCAGGAAGATCTTCGGCTTCTGCATGACTCCGGCAAGGAAGTGATGTCCTTCCGCGATGCGCCGCCTGAACTCGTCCTCGGAGTAGATCATCGGGGATATCTCGCGCCCCAGGATCTTCTGTGCGGGCTGGAGTGCCGATGCGATGTCGGAGTAGGGGGCGCTTCCGACGAGCAGGATGTCCACATCGCTGGTCGAGTCCTCCGTACCCTCGGCGACACTGCCGAAGATGAACGCGAGTGCGATCCCCTCGATCGGCTCCAGTGCATGCCTGATGACATCGGCGATCCCCGCAGTCTTGATCATCAGCATGTGGAGTTCCTGGAAGATCGGGCAGCCCCTGTTGGCCGAGAACAGAACGCGACCGCCACGTTCCTCCCTGGAGATGATGCCGGCGTCCGTCAGCGAACGGAGCTCTCTCTCCACTGCACCCATGCCGCCATGTGCGAGCCTGGTGATCTCACGCAGGTGGAACTGCCGTTCCGCCTGGCCGAAGAGAATCGCCAGAACGTTCCGTCGAACCTTGGGGAAGAGAACCTCGATCATTTGCCCCCAATCTGGGGACAAATGTCCCTATTTTGGGGGCACTTGTCAAGAGATGCTTCTCCCGGGGTGCGGGAAACTGGACATCCCCCCGCCTGTGGAAATCCGGGTGTCCGTTGACCCCCGTCTGTTACTGCGGGATTCCGTCACTTGCTGACCCTTCCGATCCTGAACGGCAGTCAGCCCTCCTGGCTGTTGCTACCATGCACATGGGCCGGGATGGGCTCCCTAGTCAAGGCTGCCTTGAACATGGAGTCAGAGCAGTCTCATATTGAAGGCAGACCTGAACAGGGCATGTCAGGTTTCGCTCACAGCGATCTCGTTCAGCAGGCCTTCGATCTCCTTCTCGAGCGCTCCATGCCTTCATCGCATCTGGACCTGTTCTCAGGGGGCAGGTCATCTTCGATGCCGGTCAGGTCGCCAGCTGTGCGGTCTGCGAGCGGGAGGTCGTGGTAAGTCCGTGGCCCCCGGCCGGGATTCCCGCACCGATGAGGTAGGCGCATCGTCCGGGAACGGCATGGACGGGATGGACCCTCCTCGGGGACATCGCACGGCAGTCGTCCTGCTGCCGGACGAGAGAGCTCAGCGCTCTATGCCGTCCCGGGCCTCGACGCCGGAGTCATAGTAGTGCCTGACGCTGACCATCTCTGTGACGAGGTCGGCCATCTCCACGAGCTCGGGAGGCGCACCACGCCCGGTGCAGATAAGCTCCATCCCCTCCGGCTTCGCCCGCAACACTTCCAGGACGTCCTCCGTCTCGAGCAGGCCCAGTGCGATCGCAACGTTGATCTCGTCGAGGACCAGCAGGTCGAGATCGGTGTCCATGAGCTCCCGCGCGAATGAGAGCCCGCGCGAAGCGATCTCCCTGTCCTCGCCGGCGGGTACGCCCCGTATGAAGCATCCGCGGCCGAACTGGTGCACGGGGACGCCGAGCTTTCTCAGGGTGTGCAGCTCGCTGTACTCCATGCTCTTGATGAACTGGATCACATGCACGGACAGGCCGGCTCCCAGCGCTCTCGTCACGAGGCCCAGTGCAGCCGTGGTCTTGCCCTTTCCGTCCCCGGTGTATACCTGGATGTAACCCTTCTTCACAGGTTCCTCCGCCCGTGGATTGTCGAAGGCATTCCCGAACCTCGCGACTCCATGCTCCTGTCCGGATCGTGCGCAAGGCGCCGTCCGGGGCATGATTAACGATTCCGTGGCGGTGGGGCAAGCTCTGTCGGTCAGCCTGACCGCTCTATCCGAGGCACCGCGAACCGTGAGGCAGGGAGGGATCACTAGACACGGGGGCATGCGACCGTTATTGGATCGCCGGGCTTTCGGCCGGTGTCGACGCCGAATCCCGGGGTCGGAGGCGTGTGCGGCTCCGGATCCCGTCCGGATGCCGTGCATCGACGGACTGGGACATGGAGCCCGATCGGGCGATTTCGAGGCGGGTCCCGCAGGGGAATAGTCCCTGGCGGGATCCCCCGGTGATCCTTGGACAGGGCGGAGCGGTCTCATCGCGACCACGGGTCGGGCAGACCAGGGGAAGGAAGATGGGAAGACGGTTTCTGGTGACCGGCGGTTCGGGGTTCCTGGGGATCAACCTTGTCAGGTACCTGCTGGAGAAGGGGCAGGAAGTCACCGTACTCGACCTGGTGGAGTTCGACTACGAGGACTGCCGTGACAGGATCAGGGGCATCCGTGGGGACATAAGGAACCGCGAAGACGTGATCACATCGCTCGAGGGAGCGGATGTGGTGGTCCATGCCGCAGCCGCCCTGCCGCTGTACAAGCCGGAGGACATCTTCAGCACCGATGTAGACGGCACGAGGATCGTCATGGAGGAGTCGGTCAGGGCGGGCGTGAAGCGCATCATCCACATATCCACCACCGCCGTCTACGGGATACCCGAGCACCATCCCATCATGGAGACGGACAGGCTGTACGGCGTGGGCCCCTACGGCGAGGCCAAGGTCGCCGCCGAGAAGGTCTGCGAGGAGTTCAGGGGCGGCGGGGTGGCCGTGCCCATACTGAGGCCGAAGTCATTCATCGGCCCCGAGCGCCTGGGGGTCTTCTCGCTGTTCTACGAGTGGGCGAAGGACGGTCATGGCTTCCCGGTGCTCGGCCGGGGCGACAACCCGTACCAGTTCCTCGACGTCGAGGACCTGTGCGACGCGATCTGGCTCTGCTCGGAGCTCCCGGCGGAATCGGTCGACGACGCATTCAACATCGGTGCAGCCGTCTACGGCACCCCGAGGTCCGACTTCCAGGCCGTGCTCGACTTCGCGGGCCACGGTCGGAGGATCGTCTCCATCCCCGTGAAGCCGGCGGTGGCCATTCTCCGGGTGCTCGAGCGCCTGCACCTCTCCCCGCTCTACAAGTGGATCTACGAGACCTGGGACAAGGAGTCCTTCGTATCCATCGACAAGGCCCGCAGGATGATGGGATTCGAGCCGAGGTTCTCCAACGTGGACGCCCTGCTGCGGAACTACCGGTGGTACCTCGACAACTTCGACAGGCTGCGCGGCGAGTCTGGTCTGACGCACAGGACCCCATGGGCCCAGGGTGCGCTCAAGCTCGCCAAGATATTCTTCTGAGGGGGCTGCCCGGGAGGCTGTGAAGCCAGTGCCCTGCAGGGCATGGTTCCCACCAGTCAGTGACAGGCTCCTGAACCCTCGGGGACCGGACGGACCCCGTCACACCACGGGCATGCGAAGACCTTGTCGAAGCCGCCGGCGGCATGTACCGCCCGGCGCCCCTGCCATCGCCTTCAGAGAATCGTCAGCTTCACCGAGCCCGACATGTCATCCTGCACGCATCGGACCAGGTACACCCCGGCGGGGAAGCCGCTGACGTCGAGATCGACCTGCGGGCATTCCCCCGCCGGCAGCACGGCGCTCGAGAGAGACCTGCCGCCCAGGTCGAACAGGTCGATCCGGGCCTGCGCATGTGAACGGGAGAGAAGCACGATCGAAGCGACCCCCCTGGCGGGGTTGCCGAGGATCCGCAGGACGGGCATCCCGGCATGCGCCGGGGCGACTTCCCCGACGCAGCTCGGGTCGACCAGGAACGAGATCGTATCCGAGAGGATCGTCCCCCCGGGGATGGTGGCATGCACGACGAGGTCGTTCCATCCGACCTGCGCCGTCATCGGGCTCTCGTAGGTGTACTCCAGACCCGTGCCGAAGGCGTACAGCAGGCCGTCCGTGGCCGCCACGTACATGACTCCGTCCGTGACGGCCGGGGTCGACTGGAGGTGGTCGGCGTCGAACTGGTGCAGCCAGGAGATCCCGCCGGTGGCCATGTCCAGCGCCACCACCCTCGCCCCGTTGGCCGGTTCGGAGAAGTACTCGCAGAAGAAGACCAGGCCGTCGGCCATGCAGGAGGAGCCGTGGATCGGGAAGTCGGCCGTCCACTGGGCATCCCCCGTGTCTGCGGAGAAGGCCCCCACCGGGCCATCCTCTCCTCCTGCGAACAGGATCCCGTCTCCACAGGAGGGGGTGGAGGTCACCCCGACCCCCGGCTCAAGAGATACGGGGGTCTGCCAAACGGTCGTGCCGGTCTCCGGCTCGATCGCCCTCAGGTATCCGTCCATGTCGCCGATGTAGATCAGACCGTCGACCACCACCGGCGACGAGTCCCAGTATCCCTCGAGCGCGTCGTCGTTCTCCCACACGATCCCTCCGGTGGCGGCGTCCAAGGCGTAGAGCGGGCCGTCAGAGGTCGGCACCAGGAGCAGATCCCCCCACCTCGTCATGCAGCTCACGGTATACCCGTCCGGCAGGCCGATCCTCCAGTCGAGCTCTCCGGTCATGGCGTCGAGCCTGCACACGACCGGCTCGCTCCAGCCCAGGCCGCCATAGACCCACCCGTCCGAGACCACCGGAGTGCTCGCGGCGACGTCACCCTCCGCGGAGGCCCAGATCCTCTGCCCTGTGAGCGCATCCAGGCACCAGAGGGAGTCGCTCGCTATCCAGAGGAGCCCGTCCTTAACGGTGACGGCATCATCCGTACTCCCGACCCGGTACTTCCAGAGTACCTCCCCGGTCAGTGCATCCAGTGCGTAAAGCGAGTCGGTCCCGGAGTTCGAGGGGTAGTAGACGATCCCCTCCACGATCACGGGATTGGGGAACTCGTGGTAGGGACCGGTCACCGGAGCCGTCCAGAGAACCACGTCGGAATGGGGGGCCGGAGCCTCCGAGCAGCCCGTGTGCAGGTCGTCATTCATGTAGGTGTACCAGTCGGTGACCAGTCTGGGCATGGCCGACGGGGGGCCGCCGTTCAGGACGAACCCGGCCTCTCCGGCCATCAGGCTCTCGAAGTCGAGCACCGCCCGGACATGAAGGTCGGGAGAGGCGTATGCCCCCCCGTCCAGGGGGAAGGTGATCTCGATCCCGGCGACCGCACCGAGCAACTCCAGGCAGCGGACGATGGACATGACGACCATGCCGGCTCCAGAGGCTGTGGATTCCTTCAGGGAGATTATCGGGACTGCGTCCTGTGAACGCAATCGGTCATCGGGCAGCAATTTCGGGGGGATGCCGGGGCTTCGCTCCTCGTTCCCGGCCGGTGACCGGCAGGCAGGGTCGCCACCGGAGGTGCAGGCGTCGCATACGCAACTCCGGCCGCGGGCTACCGGCTGCCCTATCTCAATACGATCATCCTCGTTGACGCGCTCCCGGAGCCGCATGAGACCATGACTAGATAGCAGCCCGCGGGCAGCTCCCGTGCATCGATCCGAACGGCGTGCCGCCCGCCTGGCAGGGTGCCGTGGTGCTGCACCATGCAGAGCCTGCCAGACGAGTCGTAAACGGATATCGAAACGGGCCCTGGAGCCTCGGATCTCCATTCGACCACCGCCACGTCCCTGCACGGGTTCGGTGAGCAGTCCTCCAGCGTCAGCCCGATCTGCCCGGGCGCCTCGCCACCGCCCGCGGACCAGGAGGTGCAGATGGCACAGACCCCCGGGCCGGCAGAATCCTCCATGGCCACGGCCGCCATGGGGGTGGGGAACAGGTCCGAGTCGAGCAGGCATAGGTCCCTCGCGTCGGAGTTCGGCAG
>CAZRWD010000017.1:0-27271 GCA_964603785.1 uncultured bacterium | reverse complement strand
GTCCCGGCGGGTATGACGACGAACTCCATGCCCAGGCCGTCCGCGACGTCGGCGGTGGCTGGGACCGCCGAGGCCAGGGTTGTCAGGATCAAGGCGCAGAAACAGTTGCTCATGTGTACACCTTCTCCCGGATGGATGCCGACCGGTGTCCTCGAAACCGCTGGCGACATAGATAACAGGGAATTTCGAACTCGTCACCGATCGGGCGCCGATCCGACCCGACGAGCATCCGTCCGGGCGTTGCGCCGGGGAGCGCGCGGCCCGATGTTGCCCCTGCACGAGGCTCGGGCGTCAGCGCAGAGGGATCCAGCCCAGGGGAAGCACGCTTGCCTACGTTCCTGTTCACCGACATCGAGGGATCGACAGCCAGGTGGGAGACCGCGCGCGAGGCCATGTCCTCCGCGCTGCGCAGGCACGACGACATCCTGCACGAATCGGCCGTACTCCACGGCGGCAGGGTAGTGAAGCACACCGGCGACGGGATGATAGCGGTCTTCGGGAACGGCCGCGCATTGGAGTGCGCGCTGCACGCCCAGGGCGCCCTCCTCTGCGAGGACTGGTCGGAGGTCGGGGGCATGCCTGTCCGGATGTGCGTCTTCGCGGGGGAGGCCGAGGAGCGTGGGGGGGACTACTTCGGTCCCGCCCTGAACGGGGCCGCCCGGATGCTCTCGGCCGCCTGGGGCGGGCAGGTGCTTGCGAACGCGCAGGCAGGATCGGCAGAGACACTTCCCGCAGGCGCCTCTCTGGTCGACGCCGGCGTACACGTCCTCCGCGACCTGATGGAGCCTCAGCAGATCTACATCCTCACCCATCCCACGATACGGTCGGATTTCCCCGCACTGCGCACCGTCTCGAGCCGACCCCAGAACCTCCCGGTCCAGCCCACCCCGTTCCTCGGCCGGGCAGGGGAGCTCGACGAGGTCTGCGCTTTGCTGGAGGACCCCGCCTGCAGGCTGCTCACCATCCTGGCCCCCGGCGGCACGGGCAAGAGCAGGCTGGCCCTCCAGGCGGCGGCCCGGTCGATCACGGGCTTCAGGCACGGGGCCTTCTTCGTCCGCCTCGAGGATGTGCCCTCTGCCGCCATGATCCCGGCCGCCTTCGCATCGGCCATGTCCATGCGGTTCGCCGGGCCGGTCACGGAGGAGGAGCAGCTGGCCGCCTTCCTCGCCGACCGAGAGGTGCTGCTGGTGGCCGACAACTTCGAGCACCTCTCGCAGGACTCGCCCGTTCTCTCGCGCCTGCTGGCCCGGAGCCCGGGCTTGAAGCTCCTCGTCACTTCGAGACACCGTCTCTCTCTTCGGGAGGAGCGGGTCTACGAGCTCCACGGGATGGGCCTGCCCTCGCGTGACGGGGCGGACCTCGAGGACTGCGACGCCTCCAGCCTTTTCCTGGCATCCGCTCGGAGAGCTTCACCCGGATGGGAGCCGACACAGGCGGACAGGCCGGCCGTGGCCTCGATCTGCGCCATGCTCGACGGAAGCCCGCTCGGCATAGAGCTGGCCTCGTCCTGGGTGCGCATGGTCCCGCCGGGAGACATCGCCGCCGAGCTCGCCTCCGGCTTCGAGCTGCTCGACTCCGCTCCTCTGGACATGCCGGGCAGGCACAGGGGCCTCGAGGCGGTGTTCGACTACTCCTGGAGCCTGCTGGACGAGGAAGGGCGGCTGGCCCTGTCCGGCCTGGCGATCTTCGCGGGGGAGTTCGACGCGGCGGCGGCATCCGCTGTTGCGGGATGCGGGTTACGGGCCCTCAGGAGCCTCGTGGACAGGTCGCTTCTCCAGTGCCCGTCCCCGGGCAGATTCGCGACACACCCACTTGTGCGCGCATACGCGGCCGCGAGGCTGGCCGCCAGCCCGTCGAGACTGGATGACCTGTCGGAGAGGCACGCCCGCCATTTCGCCGATCAGCTCGAGAGGGACAGGCGGGAGATCGCGTCGGCCGGGTCGGCCGATGTCCTGAGGCGGATAGAGGCTGCTTTGCCCAACCTGCTCCAGGCCTGGGACCATGCGGCGAGGCACTGGCCCCCTGACGAGACCAGGGGCTTCCTGATCGCCCTCAGCCAGGTCTTCATCGTGAGGAGCACGATCGCCACCGCGCTGCAGGTCTTCGGCGGGAAGCTCGAGATCTTCAGGTCGAGGTGGGGGAGCGACCTCCGGCCCGACCAGGCCGGCCTCATAGCGAACACCCTCGAGAGGACGGCGACATTCCTGCAGATGGCAGGTCGCGGCGAGGAGTCGAAGCCCCTGCTCGAGGAGGCCCTGACGCTGGCGGCAGGCTCAGGGGAGAAGGACCTCGAGCCCAGGATACTGGGGAGCCTGGGCGTCATGGAGGCGCAGAAGGGCCTGCACGAGGAGGCCCGGAGCCACTTCGAGAGGATGCTCGAAAGGGTGGAGGAGATCCGGGACCACAGGCAGATCGCCGTCGCCCTCACGAACCTCGCCACCCTGGATTCCATCGCCGGCAACCTCGCCAGGGGCATAGAGCACTACGGCAGGGCGCTGGACCATGCGCGCATCCACGGCGACATCCTCATGCAGATGCGCACCCTGGGCAGCATGGGGTTCATGCTGATCCACGCCGGCGAGGGGGAGCGAGCCCTGGCCTGCCTGGAGGAGTCCCTCGGGATAGCCGTGAAGGTCGGTGACATGCGGGCCAGGGAGCTGGCCCTGCTGGGCATCGCCGACCTGCTGACGCGGGAGGATCCTGCCAGGGCCGAAGAGCTCGCCCATGAATGCCTCAGGATATCCGAGGAGATCGACCACGCCAACATGCAGGCCCACGCCCTGCTGGTGATCGCCTGGCTCGAAGCCGCCTCGGGCCGCCGAGGAGAGGCGGGAGAGGACCTGGACCGCGCCCTGGCGATCCTTGGCGAAAGGATCGACGAGGCCGCCCTGAAGAAGGTCGGGGAGATCAGGGGGATCCTGGGCATCGAGGGGGAGTCCCCGTTGGAGAAGAGTGGACCGTACTCGATAGAGGTCGTCGGGTAACAGTCATCGACGACCGGTAGGGGCGATCGGGCATCGAGGGCGATCCGCACGGCGGACGGATCCCGCCCGGCCGTCCCGGGTCACCGGTCAGTCATAGGCCTTTCGCACATCGGGTTCGTCGAGGGCTGCGGCGAGGATGTCATTCCAGCGCTCACCCTGCCATGTTCCGAGTTCGGTGTGCATCCTGAGGTACTTCTCGGGGACCGGATGGGTGCCCATGACCACCGGGATGTCGTAGGCCTCCTCTATGAACCGCTTGAAGTACTCGAGCCTGGGGCAGGGCGGGTATCCGACGATCAGGCCCGTTGCCAGATGTATGACCTGCGCTCCGTTCCTCTTCATCTCAGCCGGAACGTACTCGATGTTTCCACCCGGGCAGCCGCCACAGGTCGAGTAGCCCACGACCTCGACCTCGGTATCGTGCGGATAGCGCCTGAATGCGCCAACCCTCTCCCGCAGGGCGCGGAAGCACTTCCCGCCTCCGCAGGAATGGTAGCGGTCGCAGATGATGATGCCTATCCTCGTCTTGTCCAATTCGATCACTCCTCCGGGGTTGTGGAGCACTTCAGTACGATGTCGCCCTCTCCCACGGAAAGGTCGCGGGCGATGACGGGGCATTTCGCCCTGAGAAGGAAGAAGACCGGCCTGGAGGCCTCCGAGAGGGCCTCATAGTTGCCCTGCCCCTTGCTGACCACCATGTCCGCCCTGCTGAACTGGTGGACGAAATCGCTGCTGCAGAGCGACAGCACCGCCCCCGGCGCCGGAGAACCCGTCGAGATGATGGTTGAAACAGCATCCAGTCCGGAGGCGGTCGCGTCGGCAAGGGTGACGTCGTTGATGACAGGTCGGTCTCTCACTGCGAATGTCACTGGTTTCATCATCGTCTCGATGAGAACCCTGTCGAACACCGATTCGCCAGCATTGTCACCTATGTACAGGATCCCTTCAGCCTCTTCCAGCGAGCGTCTGAACGATTCGAAATGACAGATCGCGAATTCCTGCCGCAGGACCGATGACAGGTCTCGCTCGATGTCGAAGGCTCTTCCCGCACCGCAGTCGATGACATTTCCGGCGATGGCGACGCGAATTGCGGTCATCAGAGGGTCGTCGGACTGCTCCACCATCCGCTTCAGGGCGGGGTAGAGGCGCAGGGCCTCCTCGACGTGGTGCCGCTTCAGGGCTGCGAATGGGTCGTCTACGCCCGTCACCGCCCTCACCTCGTCGTACACCATGACCGCAATCTCGGGCGGGGTACAGTCGAGCGCGATTTCGGACATCCTTGCCCCGAGCCTGTCCATGAGCTTCTTCAGAAGGGCGTCGTCGTCCGTTGACATCCTGCCGGCGCGTAGAGCCTGGCCGAGGAAGCAGGGGATACAGTCCAGGAAGGTCTTCATCCCGTCATCCCGCGACCCCTGCCGGGCGAGGCCCCGGCAATCAGGTCGGAACCCTTCGGAGTGCGGCACTCCGCTCCGGTCGAAGCTGTTCCGGGTACACAAATCGATCAGGCAGTCCGATCAGAACCATCACCGGCCTATCATTCTATCCGGGGAAGCGCGACCAACCGCCCCCTGGCCATGATCACGAGGAAGCTACTACAGAAGCCTGGGGGATGGTAGCCGTGCTACCTGAAGGCCCGGTCAGACCCTCAAGGTATGGGTGATCCCCCGGCTGGAGCCATGGGTAGGTGACCGGCAAGGCTGCCTGAAGAAGGTCGGAGAGATCAGGGGGATCCTGGGCGTCGAAGAGGAGCCCCGTCGAGGAAGAACGGCTCCTACTCGATAGAGGTCGTCGGGTAGCAGTCATCGATACCCCCGTCGAGACTTCAGGGCATGAAGACAACCTCCATGTAACAAGTCGGACGGATCCTGTCATCACCGCAACCTGCTTAAAGCCTTTAGCTGCAACTCGTTATCTCCGGGACGGATGATCATGAACTGTGAAGTGGATCAACTGCACGTCTCTTCGGATAAGCCTGTCATATCGGGCCAAGCATCTGGGCTAGATCCCGAGTCCCCGAAATCGCATATCTGGAGGAGCAGTTATTTGCAGTGTTAGGTTTTCTCCCAGCTGAGCCTCTCTGAGCCTCTCTTGATACTTCAACGCTTCATGGATCTGGAGAACTCCAGCCAAGCGGAATCTTTTCTCTGCAGAGTCGGACCTGTTGGCATCCAGCAGACCACCCTATGGCGTGAGAACCTTCTTCAATTCGAGCATTGTCTATCGGGCAGGGTCAGAACGGGATCGACTCGAGGGTGGTCACAGGATCGTACGATACACTTCATGTTGCAGTGAAGTGACCTGGTGGGATGCTAACTACTCTGAGGTCGAAGACCAGCACCGAAGCAATTACACCGGCGCTGGTTGGCAGATCTAGAATGCGAGCTATGGCGCCTTTGGAAGAATACATTGAATTCCCATTGACATCAGACTGATAAGATGCGATTCATCTACTGTTGGAATATGGCGTAAGTACTAAAGACAATTCGAAAAGATCAAGCAAAAACACAGAAAGGCACAATATAATAGTATGATGGATAGGATAATAACCAAATGAGGACCTCGAGATACAATTGGTCGGTGAGATATGATAACAAGACTATTATCTATAATGGATTATCGGGATGCATTGCGGAGCTGCTTCCAGAATCATTTATAGAGTATTCTGATATCGTGTCATATCCTTCTAATACTCATATTCGTGTTGATGAGCATGATGTCGGTGTTCTCAATACACTGTTCTCGCAGGGATTCTTGGTTAGTGACGATGTCGATGAGAGGGATTTGATCGGTGTGCTACATGATTGGCAGAGGTACGATTCAGATCACACTGCACTTACACTTGTCATGACTGGCCGATGTAATTTCGCCTGCGCCTACTGTAACCAGAGTCACTACTTACATTCAGATATCACAGAGGAAGTTATTGATGCAGTCCTGGAGTGGGAACGAAGTACCCAACCAAGAAAGCTCTCTATCGCCTTGTACGGGGGAGAACCGCTACTTGTCCTGGATGTTTGTCTTGACTTCCTTGATCGGCTTAGATCACAGAGACGAGATAGAAAGCAAGCTACGGTGAACATCGTGAGCAATGGGTATTTACTATCCGAGGAAGCGTCGAAGGCCCTGGGAATGCGCAACGTAGAATCAGTTCAGATCACAATCGACGGGAATCGAGCGCAGCATGATAGAAGACGAATTCTCGCCGATGGATCGCCAACATTCGACAGAATCCTACGGAATGCGCTTGACGCAGCCAAGTACATGTATGTGAACATCCGGGTAAACACAGATAGCAGAGTTCACTCTTCGAGCGAATCAATCGACTGGTTCGATTACTACTTCAAGGGTTGCGATAAGGTCAGAGTTTACGCCGCGCCTACACGGCTCTGTTCACAGCGAGATTCATTCAGGAATCTCAGTCATGTAAAGCATGAGTTCCCTCGTCAGTTTTACTCACGCAAGTCTTCGGCAGTGCTGATTCCAGGTTGTGGTGCTACTTCACTATCATCACAGGTAGTTCTTCCCGATGGAAGTGTTAAGGCCTGCTGGGAGGAGGTCGGCATTGAATCTCCTGATTACGGAAACATACTGATTCCTGAGAGTGTCTCCTTCCTATCGCGCTATAAATGGCTGACCTTTGACCCATCGCATACGCCACCATGCTCAGAGTGCAAGTATCTGCCAACATGTGCAGGTGGTTGTCCAAGAGATATGGTGATAAACAAGAGACCGTCATGTCTCTTCGCATCTGATGCGGAATATGAAAGATACATCATCGAGAACTATAAATCTCGAATCGCCGGGAAGGAGGCGGTATTGTCCAAGGCGTCAGATGAAGCAATAAACTGATTAGGAGGGTTCAGATGAACGTGATTCAGGATGGGATCAAGATCGACAGACTCTTCAGTGAGGATGTGAAGAGTTGTGTCTTCACTGACTGCAAGTGTTTGTGTGGGGTTGCCAATAATAACGGATGACATGATCCACTGCACAAACCCCTAGGAATGATAGAAGCCAAGGATCATCACCTCGGGCGGTTTCGGTACATACCGGAACCGCCCCTTATGAGGGGCATTGTCATCTCGATTTCGGTAATTATCATGTCACTGCCTATCGCTTGTAGCTCCAGAGCGAAGAATGACGATCAGGTTCCCTTGGTGCGCTATTCTGCCAATGATACTATCTATTCAACAATAGAATATGATATCGCTATCAGTACCGTTACGGATTTCGACTATCAAAATGGCAATGTCTACATTCTTGATGCTCCTTCGGCACTTATCACGGTGATCAACATGGAAAACCGAACCCGAGGCTGCTTTGGTTCACGGGGTGAAGGGCCTGACCAACTGGGATATCCTGTGAGTTGCTGCGTGCTTCCCAATGGGACTCTTGCAGTTTCGGATAATTCCAAGAAGGCTGTCTATCTATACGATGTCGAGGGGGATTCCTGCTATTCGATCTTCGAGTTCCAGGGCGATCCGCCCCTCGATCTTGATTGCATCAACGATTCCCTGTTCGCCTCAATAAGCATCAAGTTCGAATCAATCGAATCCGATGGTATCCACATCAGCACAAGTCTAGCGGTCAATAGTACAGGAGAGGGAGATTGTATTCATCTTAACAGTCATGGATTTATTGCAGATCCGGAAGACCCATCCGACCTATTTGACAACACTATTTTCCTATATCACTTCGCATTCGGAGAAGATCGTTACTTCCTGTTTGACAGGGAGTCAGCTGAGTACCTCATCCTCTGCAACGATCTGGCCGGCGAGAGCCTCTATACAATCGAGCGTGAACAGGAAACCGTGGAGAAGACTCCTGATGAGCTCGCCAGGGAAGCTCAATTCGTGGTCGACTACCTAAATGGGATAGGCGGATCGGATGTCGTGCGGCATGAGTACCAGCCCAGATCGTGGAGGGAGCCGGTTGCAGGGCTATTCCTCACCGAGGATGAGGAGCAGCTCTGGGTATGGAGAGGTGACAGTGGGACCTGTCGATTCGATGTCTATAACGCTTACTCGGGCGACCTTCTATTTCATGCCGAGCTTCCCGAATCATTCAACGATGCGTATCTCGTCAGATTCCTCGTCTGCAGCGACTCTCTCATCCTTGCCGCGGTAGAATCAGAATCGTGCGATCAACGAATCGTCTCGCTGGTCCCGGTGGACGACGATGGAGCTCCAGGTGCAACGGGTGCTTTCGATGATCCCTGACGAGCCGGTCGATGAGTAGTAAGCACAAGGGAGCCGGGAACGGCGCTCCCAGGCTGTTCAGGAGATGCATCGCATACATCGGGCCGACCTGGAAGTCACAGGTTGTCGCTCTCCTCCTGACGGTCATCGTAACGGCCCTCTGGGTGGTCAATCCATGGATGCAGAAGATCCTGATAGACAACCTGACCGAGGGCTCATCCATCCGGTTCCTGGGAACGATCATACTGGCACTTGTCGGGACCGCGATACTCAGGGTTCTCTTCACGGCCGTCCAGAATGTCGTCTTCGCCCGGATCAAGGAACGTATCCTTCTGAATGTCCGCTCCGACGTACTCGACCGCCTGACATCCAAGTGCATGGCCGCGGTGAAGGCTCATGATTCAGGAGAAGTGATCAGCACCTTCTTCCAGGATGTCGAGGCGATGGGGAATCTCTATGGAGACACCCTCATCCAGCTCGTTACCCAGTTCTTCATGCTGACGGCCGTCTCAGTGGCGATGATCATCCTGGAACCCGTGATGGCAGTGATCACACTCGGACTGTTCATCACCCTGGCGATCACTCTGAGACACGCCTCCAGCCCCGTACAGGCAGCATCGGCTGCTATGCAGGAAGCCCTGGCAGCCGGGTCGACCGCCATAGGGGACTACTGGAAGTCGATCGGCGAGGCAAGACTGCTGGGGGCCGAGACGTTCATCCGCAGATCTGTCGCAGGAGCCCTCGATCTGGTCCGAAGAGCGCGTATTCGCTTTGTGATGGTGATAAGCCTCATATCGACATCCCAGACGGCGATCTGGATCGTCACCGGGCTGGTCCTCTGGTATGGCGGGCTGAAGGTCATCTCCGCGCAGTTAACCCTGGGCAGCCTCCTGGCCTTCTGGAACTACATGGGTCAGGCCCTCGGCCCGATCAACACGTTTCTGACATTCACCGGGACGGCGAGGGCCAGCCTGGGCGCCGCGGAAAGAGTCTTCACGCTCACCGACACTGGCACGGAGGAAGATGCAGCCTCGGGGGATAGCCTCCCCGGTGAGTTGAATACCATCTCGTTCAGGGATGTGGGCTTCTCATACGATGCCTCGCCACCGCTCCTCAGCGGGGTGAACATCGAGTTGCGACGTGGAGAGAAGACCGGCCTCATCGGTGCGAGCGGCAGCGGCAAGACGACGCTCCTGGCATTGCTCACCAGACAGTTCGACTGCACCGAAGGGGAGATTCTGGTGGACCGGAGCCCCCTGGTTCGATTAAGCAGGAGAAGTCTGAGAGAGGCCGTAGGAGTGGTCCAGCAGGATCCGCACATCTTCATCGCCTCAGTGTTCGAGAACATCCGCATCGCGAGACCGGAAGCCTCTTCCGGGGAGATCATCGAGGCTGCGAGGTCGGCGCATGCGCTGGAGTTCATCCTCGAACTGCCCGAAGGGTTCGACACGATCATCGGAGAGGGCAGGAGAGCCCTGTCGGGAGGCCAGCGACAGCGTATCGCGATAGCCCGGCTGATACTGCGAAACCCGAGGATCGTTATCCTCGACGAGGCGACATCGGCACTGGACCAGGAGACCTCCGACGAGATACTCGCCACGCTCTGCAGATGCTTCGACGATAGGATCATGCTCGTGGTCTCGCATCACCGGTCCGTGCTCGGATGGATGGATCGCCTGCTGACGGTCAGAGACGGGACGCTCAACGCCATCGGGAGGGATACTGCATTCGAGTTGGCCTATCTCCAGAACGGGAAGGAATCTACTGGAGCTGATCCGTAGAGCTCCAGGATGATGAATTCAAAGCTGCCTAGACAGCGCAGGGCGGGGTCGGGAAGCACCGTCGGGGAGGAACGACCCGTACTCGATAGAGGTCGTCGGGTAGCCGTCGTCGACAGCCCTTCAGGATGACATGGCGGCGAGGGCGTCGCGCGTGCGGAAGACCCCGCACCACTGCGACCATCAGCTGTTCAGATCAGGCGCTAGGAATCTGCGCTCAGGGGGAGCTTGCGACAGGCATCATCGGTGGCGCGAAACAGCGCTCGCTGAATAACATGGTTGTTTCGGACGCCCACTTCTCCACGCTGGAGTCAATCCGACCGGAAGTATCGGCGCCTGGGATCCTTTGGCCCGGTGCCGATCTCGCGAATGAGCCCGCGGTCGACGAGTTTCCCAAGGCGAGTGCGAGTGGCTCGCGGCGTCAGGCCGATTGCCTTGGCGATCTCACTAGTCAAGTGCCCACGGTCATCAGCCAATGTATCGAGAATTGCCCGGTCGGTGTCATCGAGAAGGGGACGACCGACCCGCTCAGTGTAGATCGTGACACGGAAGCGAGTTCCGATCTCCTCGAAGCTTGGGGGTGGCAGGCCCGAATCCTGGCAGGCGCTGATCATCCGCTGGATCCCACTGCCCCATTGCTCAACGAGTCCCAAGGCATTGAAGACCCTACCGATCACCCGATTGCGGAGCTTAGAGATACCCCGATGAAGATCCTCAACAGTCAGTCCGAACGGCAGTAGCCCTGGATTCTCAACCTCGAGGCGGTCTTCGAAGATTGCAATTCGAAGCGGTGCTCCAGTTTGCGAGTAGTCCGTATGCGTGACGGCATTGATGACGGCTTCGCGTACGGCAAGAGGCGGAAGATTCCACTTCTCCTGTCTTCGAGTCTTGATGACCTCGGCCCCGTGGATCGAATGCTTCTCAACAAAGGCGATCGCTTCGTCGATAGCGGAAACCGGGAGCGACCGAATCTCCACGCGATCGACGATGCGACTACGGTTGGTGCCATGAAAACGAGCCGCCTGGATCCATGCATCTGGGAAGAAGCGATGGCGGTCCTTGCCGAATAGCAGCATGCCGCCGATCGTTGGCACGTTGCGCCCCTGATAGGGAGCTATGAGTCGCAAGGTCTCCATATCTGTCGTGCGGAGCTTGCGGATCTCGGCAAACGACTCGGAAGCAGCTCGGAAGTCCACAGCTTCCGAGTCCAGGTCCGGCATGGGCTGCTCGTCGTAGGTTTCACCACCCACGAACCGACGCATCTCTGCGATCAGCTCTCGATCTGCTCGTCGATTCGTAGAGCCGACTCGGACGAAGGTCCCGGCTTCGGGACCGAGGCGCTCTAGGTAGTGGGGACGAGTCGGACTCGGATACACATGTACCGCCAGAACCTGAGTCCGCCGCCAGCTGAGGATCTCGATCTCCGGGACGATGCGAGGTATAACGTTGTCAGTGAGTAGGTTAGCGAGCCGCTCTTCCAGCTCGAGGGGGGTGCTGACTCCCCGAACGCGTCGCGTGCGGTCCTCCACCCCGATCAGGAGCGTACCCCCGGCCGTATTCGCGAAGGCGACGATGGTTCTTAGGGCAGGTTCCGGCGACGAGAGGTCGCGCTTGAACTCGAGCGTCTTGCCTTCAGAGCCTTTGAGCAGGTCGACGAGATTCATGCTAGGAAATCTACTCAGAAGCATCTCAGAGTGCAAGGCTTCCGAGCCGGCTGTCTGGCGCAGGCCCGCAATGCATAGTGCAGAAATTGGTTATAGCATCGTCTGACGAGTGGCTCGGGAGTGCTTCATGCATCTGGGGCTCGGTAGTCCTTCAGTAGGACACAACCCTGATTCTGCAGAGTCTGGATTGCCCAGCCCAGCAGGTGTTATACCGACTCTGTCCAACATACTGTGACGATGCATCTACAGAGAGCAAGCGCCGTTCACCTCTCCGGTGTGAAGGTGAAACTGTCGTACCATGGAGTGTGGTCCGGCGCAATCCCCCCATGCTGCCGGCACCAGGTCGACCAGCACCGGCGGGATCCCCATCACTACTAGATCAAGGCCCCCGGGGTCTCCTCGGATAGGGTTGCCCAGCTGCTTGTTTTTGCCCCGGGACCGGGATGCAAGACCGGCATCCTTCCCCGGAAGGGCATCCCGGCCCGGGCGGTGGCCGGCAGCCCATTGACCGGGATGGCATGCGGCGGTATTTGCTCCATGCCAACAATCATGTTCGCAGTGGCATGCACGCCAGGAGGCAGGCTTGAAGGAGACCGTCCATTCTCTTCTGATGCAGCTGGGGTTCTCGGGCCTGGAGGCCGACGCCTACCTGGCCGTCCTGGCCGAGCCCGGCGCGACCGGATACAGGATCGCACAGACCCTGGGGAAGGCCGCTCCGAATGTCTACAAGGCGATCGACTCGCTGGTGGTGAAGGGCGCGCTGATCCTCGACGATGGCGGAGGGAGCCGCACCTACTCGGCGGTGACCGTGCGTGAGCTGACGAGGCAGGCAGGCCTGCGGCTCGACTCCCTCGCGGGGCGGATCGAGAAGGGGCTCGCCGCGATGCACCCCCCCCGGGCCGACGAGGGCGTGTATCACCTCAACAGCGTTCACCAGGTGATGGCGCGCGCGCTCGAGATGACCAAGGGGGCGAGGGTGTCGATCGTGGCGGATGCGGACGCCGGTCCGATGAGGCTATTGCTCGACTCGTCCGTAAGCGCCTCCTCGAGAGGAGTGAAGGTGCTCCTCCACGGCCGCGAGGAGATGGACGCCCCCGGCTGCGAGGTGGTGAGCAGCGTGACCGAGGGGTGGCCCGGCGCCCTCCTCATACTGATCGTCGATGGGTCCCAGTATCTCCTGGCCTTCATGTCGAGAGACATGCAGGAGCTTCGGGAGGCGGTCTGGAGCGGCAACGCCCTCCTGTCCGCCTGCCTCTACCGCGGCTACATGGTGAAGGCGCTCTTCTACAGGATCGGCATGATGCTCGGTGACAGGGGGAACACCATCGATCAGGTCCGCTCCGAGCTCATCCGCCTCTGGGATGTCTGGGGCTACCAGGACACGGGCAAGACGGCCCTCGAGCAGGTGCTGAAGAAACCCTGACCAGCAGAAGGAAGACATTCGCTCGCAGGCAGGCAGTGGGTTGTCGTTGACTCTCCAGCGTATCATTTGCATATTGCAAATAACAAAATGGGGCGCCATGGCGACCCCGGTGACAGGGAGGGACGGAGATGAATCGCCATGTGCCTTTGTCCGCTGCGGTCCTGATCCTCCTGCCGGCCGTCCGGACGGCGAACGCGGGCTGGCTGGAGCAGACGGTCGCCTCGGGATTCACGGGCGCCAACTCGATCGACGTGGCAGACCTGGACAGTGACGGCGACCCCGACGTGGCAGGCGCCGCCTGGGGCTCGGGGCTGGCGTGGTTCGAACGCACGGGGGGCGGATTCGCTCCGCACTCGGTCGACGCCGGCCTGTCCGGCGCCATCTTCATCAGGGCGGCGGACCTGGACGGGGACGGCGATACCGACCTCGCAGCCTCCTCGAACTCGACCGGAATCCTTAGGTGGTATGAGAACTCCGGCCAGGGGGCCTTCACATCCCACGACGTGGCCTCGGGGTGCACGGGCATCCATTCGGTGCTGCCGGCCGATGTCGACGGAGACGGTGACCAGGACCTGGTCACGGCGGAGTTCGATCTGGACAGGATGACCTGGTGGGAGAACAACGGATCGGGTTCGTTCTCCGGCCATGTCGTGACATCCTCCCTCGACGGGGTTTGGACCGCCTACCCGGCAGACCTCGACGGAGACGGCGATGTCGACATCGCTTCCGCCGCCCGGCTCGCCGATGCGGTGAGCTGGTGGGAGAACGACGGCAACGAATCGTTCTCCCGGCACGACATCGACACCGCCTTCGACGGCGCGCACGTGACCACCGCCGTCGACCTCGACCAGGACGGGGACACGGACCTCGTCGCCACCGCGAGGGCTGCCGACCAGGTGGCGTGGTACGAGAACGACGGCTCCGAATCGTTCATGAAGCACTTACTGCTCACAGGCTACGACTGGCCCACGTTCGTCGCACCGGGCGATCTGGACGGGGACGGCGACATTGATCTCGTGTGCGCCGCATACAACGCGGATGACGTCTCGTGGCTCGAGAACGGAGGCACCGAGAACTTCACCAGCCACTGCATCGCCCCGGGGTACGACGGGGTCATACCGGTGGCGAGCGTCGACATCGACGAAGACGGCGACCTCGACGTGCTCGCCGCCGCCTACGGATTGGGCTGCATCACTCTGTGGGAGAATACGGACTCGACATCGGTGGGGCAGGGTGAAGCCCCACCGTTCCAGCATCTCGTGCTGCGGACCTGTCCCAGTCCCTGCAGCGGGGCCTTCGAGGCGGCTTTCGAGGTCGGGGAGCCATGCCGGTACACCCTCGGGCTCTTCAACCTGGCAGGGCGGCTCGTGAGCGGCCCCTTCGAGGGGGAGGCCTCACCCGGCTGGAACAGCCTTTCCGTATGCGCACCCTCCCCGGGGATCTTCATCGTACTGGTCGAGACCGGTGGCGCCGCCGCATCGACGCGGGTGGCAGTCATCAGATGAGAGAAACGGGAGTCATCCGGACCGTGGGTTTGGCCCTGCGTACGGGCCATGTCACTGCACCAGGGAGTCTGCACCCGGCCCCCTTACGAATCGCGCCCCGGACCGTCAGCGCTTCAGGCGCCTCCTGAGTTCTCCCCGAAAGGTGGACAGCGTCGAACCGAGCTCTTCGTATGCCCGTAGGTTCTGGGACTGCAGGGTGGAGTACCCGAGAACGAGGTTCCTGAAGCCCGGCGAATCCACTATGCCCGGTCCGGTGAAGCTGCCGTCCGACAGGTCCATGTGGTCGTAGATGAAGGGCATCGCGAACCTGGAGACGAACTCCCTGAGCCAGCCCTCCTTCTCTGCAACGGTATCGAACTCGTCCTGAAGGCGCACCAGCGAGGCCCTGAAGGCGAAGTCGCCCGTCGCGTCCATGTGACCGGCGTTCATCAGCGAGGTGAACGTCGTCCTGTTCGGCTTGAACCCAACGATCGTCATGATGTCGGTCATCATGAGGGTTGCGTCTCCGATCGACGCCACCCCGGCCTTCATCGAATCGATGAAAGATGCCGCACGCACGCTTCGCGCAGACTCCTGCCCGGTAAGCTCCGCGAGCTGCGCCAGATCGGATTCCGTGTCCCGCTCGAACCCGAGGAGGTACGTGCGCTCGCGCTGCAGATCCTTGCGTCGCTCCCGCCAGGAGTTGAGCGAGAAGGCGGCCGTGACGCCGATGATCACGACCGCGAGGTCGAGCAGATACCCGGTCGGGCTCCCGGCGGGCGGAGATGTGCTATCGGCAGCTGCAGCAGCGGCTACGGCCGGCAGAACGGAAAGGCATGCCCTCATACGACTCCCCCCGGCAGAAGGTGCGTTTACTTGTGAATATGCATCGTCTCCGGCGTCCCTGCGCGTCAGGCGGCACCGAACGTCACATCGTGCAGCGCCCCGGCCTCGGCCTCCAGTGGGCTAGACAGGGGTGCGCATCATTGACGGCGGGCTCCCCGGCCGCGAGTGTCCCTGCTGACAAGCAACCCCGGGGGAGCAGCATGAACCTGTTACGCCTTTGCGCCCTGTCATTCCTCCTCACCGCGGCCCAGGCCGCCGGCGGGGAGATCGTGTTCGACTACTCGCTGGCCGCAGGCGATTGGGAGGTTTCCTCCTTCGAGGGCGCGGAGGTGATCTACTGCCTCGAAGGGGCAGTCGGGTTCGAAGAGGGGCAGCCGAATCTCCCGGTCGTCTCGCGCTGCTTCGTGATCCCCCAGGGGACTTCGATCACCGGCGCATCGCTGGATGTCCTGTCGGAACAGGTGCTGCTCGGCAGGCACGACATCCTGCCCGTCCGCCTCGTGCCCCTGGGGCGGGTGCCGGGGCCGTTCGTGCGGGACCCCCTGGTCTACCTGTCGGACGATCCCTTCCCCGCGGAGCGCGTGATCTCGGTCTCCACGGGCGAGAGGACGGGCTTCCGCCTGGGGACGGCGGCATTCACGCCGTTCAGGTACAGCCCCCTGTCCGGCACCCTCTCTGTCGTGACCTCCGCAAGGCTGGTGCTGACCTGGGAATCCGACCCCTCGGCGGCGGTGTTCGCCCTGACGCCGATGCAGGTCGCCTCGGCTTCGCGGATCCTGCAGCACGTCGTGCGCAATCCCGAGGATCTGGAAGCCTTCGCCCCCCCGCTCGACTCCTACCGCGACGGCACGGTCTGGGTGGCCGTCGGCTCGTCGGCCCTGGAAACGGCGCTGCAGCCCCTGGTCGACCACCGCAACGCCTGCGGGATCTCGGCGGAATACGTGACCACCGAGTGGATCTACGCGAACTACGCGGGGTGGGACACGCAGGAGCAGATACGGAACTTCCTCAAGGACCGGTTCACGAACGAGGGTCTGGTCTACGCCCTGCTCGTGGGCGACTGGGGCGGGACGCAGCGCATCTCGAGCCTGCGCATCGGCGGGGACAGCCTGCTCCTCGGCGAGACGACCGACCTCTACTACTCCGACCTCACCAGGATGTGGGACGGCGACGGCGACCACCTCTACGGCGAGAACAGCGACTGGGTGGACTACTTCGCGGACATCTCGGTGGGGCGTTTCAGCTCGGATGCGGTTCAGCACATCCAGACCATGGTGGACAAGACCATCGAGTACGAAACGGCCTCCCCCGAGGGTCCGTGGCGCACTACAGCGCTCCTCTGCGGCGCGGGCCTCTGGCCCGAGGTCGAGCCCGGGGGCTACTGGGGCAGCTTCGTGTGCGACTCCATAGCGGAGAGGACGCCGCCCCCCTGGGTCGACCTGAAGCTGTACGAGACCACCGCCGGGCATCCCGTGAACCAGATCGAGCTCGTGAACGAAGGCGTCAGCTATGTGAGCGCCCAGGGGCACGGGGCCTCGTCGGGGGTGTACTGGTACTTCGATCCGGGCAACATGTTCACCAACCAGAACTACACGGGGATGGACAACTGGGGGATGTTCCCCGTCTTCCACTCGATGGCCTGCAACCCGGGCCAGCTCTCCGTGAACGGATGCAGTGCCGAGCGGCTCATGATGTGGCCCTACGGCGGGGCGATCGCCGTCATGTACAACTCCAACTACGGCTGGGGGACGCCCCCGGCCATGGGTCCGTCCGAACACCTCGAGGTGCAGTTCGCGAACATGATGTTCGTGTTCGGGATCGAGAGGATAGGGGACATGCAGGCGGGGGCCAGGGACGCCTTCAAGGCCTGGGGGTCCATCGCCTGCCAGAACTGGGTGCTGCAGGAGAACAACATGCTCGGCGACCCCGCCACCCTCTTCGTGACCCACCAGACGGGTATCGAGGGCGGAGCCGGACCTTCCGCGCCGGGCGCCCTTCTCGGACCGGCGGTGCCCAACCCCGGCTCCGGCGTCTTCACGATGGCCTGGGCCTCTTCCGGGGCCGGGGCCTGCTCGTTCTCGATATACGACCTTTCGGGAAGGCTGGTCCGCCGCATCGAGGCCTATGGTGCCGGCGAGTCCGGAGTGCTGCAGTTCGACGGGCTGGACCAGTCGGGGGCGGCTCTTCCCCCCGGCTGCTACTCGGTGGTTCTCAGGCGAGGCTCCTCCATGGCGTCATCGAGGGTCATCATCGTGCGTGAACGGCCGTGAGGATCGGCCGGAAGGCTCCCATGCGCGCACCGGCAATCTCTGCGCAGCTCCTCGCCTCGGTCCTCCTCGCCCTGTCCGGCTGCGGGACGAACTCGCCAGGAGGACCCGGACCCGCAGGGGATGTCGGCCGCGCGGGCGTGAGGTCATCCAGCTACGGGGCCGTGCCGTACCCCGATCCGCAGGGCTGGCAGGGGTACATCGAGTACATGTCGGGCGCCTTCCCCGGGTCGACCCCGTCGGCCCTCTGGATAGTCGGCACGGTGGACGAGTCCATCGAGGGAATCAACCTGGAGTTCCCGACGCCGGACAGCCTCGTATACCCTCATGTCAGCTTCTCGGACGAGGACATGCACGAGGAGTACCTGGCCTGGTTCGACCAGTGCGGCATCGAGGTCTTCCTGCAGGTCGAGCCCGGGTACGCCGAAGTCGGAACGCTGATCGATATCGTGATGCAGCAGTACGGCGACCATCCCTGCGTCGCCGGCTTCGGCGTAGACGTCGAGTGGTACGGGAACGTCACCGAGGGCCAGCCCGGCACGCCGGTGACCGACTCCGCGGCCGCCGCCTGGGAGACGCACCTGCAGAACCACGACGAGGACCACCGTCTGTACCTGAAGCACTGGGACCCAGCCTGGATGCCCCCCGGGTACAGGGGCGGCATCATCTTCGTGGACGACGGGCAGGGCTACGCGGACATGAGCGCCTTCCTGGCCGACATGCAGGCCTGGGCCGAGGCGTTCCCCTCCAGCGTCGTCTTCTACCAGTACGGCTACGACAGCGACCGCCCGTGGTGGGAGACCCTCGAGTCTCCGCCCTTGACCATCGGTCAGGCCCTTGCGGACCAGACGCCCCAGGAGTGCGGGCTCTTCTGGGTCGACTTCAACCTGTCGGAGATCCCGCAGCCGTAGTCGCGGGACAGCTCTGCAAGTCGGTCGAGACAACCCCCTGGCGTACGCCGTGCAGACCGATCCGACCGGCTGGAAGAGCGTCTCGATCGAACGCCGGGTGGACGACCGGGGAGAATCGCAGAGTATCGGCAGATGTGCGGCTTCTCCGTCCCTGGTCAGCGGATGACCACGAAGCGTTCAGCCGCTTCGAACTCCCCGGCCCTCATCCGCACGACATAGATCCCCGCAGCGAGTTCTCCCACGAAGTACGAATGCGTGCCTTCCCCTGAGTCGATGCTCATGCCCGCAACGATCCTTCCCGAGAGGTCGAACACCGTCAGGTCGACCCTCGTCATCGCGGGGACCGAGTACCCGATCTGCGCAGCTCCGGTGACGGGGTTGGGGCAGGCGCCGAGAAGCAGACATCCCGGACATACCACGCCCTCGCTCTCGATTCCCGTATACGGGGTCCAGTCGACAGTGATGTCCGTCATGCAGGGGCTCGCATCGGTGTCGGAATCGAGATCCACCCTGTACTGCAGGTAGCGCATCCCGTCGAAGAAGGACGGGATCTGGTCGCCGGGGTTGTCCACCAGCACCCAGGAGCCCATCGATCCGGGATCGCTGCCGGCACGCAGACGCATCGAGAGATCGGTATACGCCGGCAGGGATTCGGTCCAGCCGACCTGACCCCAGTCCGCAGCCTGGCCGGCATCCAGTATCGAACCGGTCAGGTGTCCGGATCCGAGGTACTCCGTGACCTCCCACCACCCGATCCAGTTACCCCACGGGTTCGCGCCCAGGAAATCCGCGTCGCCGTCGCCGTCAACATCGGCGGCATGGACGAAGATTGCATGGGGGTGTCCATCAGTTGTGTGGGTTGCCCAGCTGGTGCCCGTTCCGTCCGTGTTCTCCCACCAGGCGAAGCCGTGGTCCCAGCAAGCGCCCAGAAGGTCCAAGTCGTCGTCGCCGTCCATGTCGGCCGCATCGACGGACTGGCCCGTGTTGAAGACCACGTCGACGACGTGTTTGACCCAGCCGGTGCCGGAGCCGTCCGAGTTCTCCCACCAGGCGAAGCCGTAGTCGTGCGCGCCCAGGACATCCAGGTCGCCGTCGAAATCCATATCGGCAGCACTGGCGGAACGGGCCGTTCCCACGCTTCCGTCCAGGGTATGCTCGATCCATATGGTGCCGGAGCCGTCCGTGTTCTCCCACCAGGTGATGCCGGCGCTGCCGGTTCCCAGGACATCCTCGTCGCCGTCGCCGTCGAGGTCGGCGGCACGGACGGAGTGGGCAAAGTTGTAGTTTCCGTCGATGGTGTGGGTTACCCAGATCGTCCCTGAGCCGTCCGAGTTCTCCCACCAGGTTATGTCACCCGCGTCCGCAGCCGCGCCCAGTATATCCAGGTCGCCGTCGCCGTCGACGTCGGCGGCATGGACGGAATATGGATTGTCGAAGTCCCCTTCCACGATGTGGGTGACCCAGCTGGTGCCGGAACCGTCAGCGTTGTCCCACCAGATGATGTCATCGCTACTAGAGGCCGCGCCCAGTGCATCCATGTCGCCGTCGCCGTCCATGTCGGCGGCGTAGACTGAACGGGGTCCACCGCAGCTCCCTCCGATGGTGTGAGTCTCCCAGCTGGTGCCGGAGCCGTCCGTGTTCTCCCACCATGTGAAGTAAGGGTTGCCACCAGCCGCTCCCAGGACATCCATGTCGCCGTCGCCGTCGAGGTCGGCGGCATAGACCGCAAGTGCCATGCTGAAGCCCGAGGTCAGCGTGTGTCCGGCCGGAGCGATCGGGATCGAGGAGAGGTGGATCTCTCCGGGAAACTCCAACCAGCTCACGGAAGTCGACACATTGAAAGCGCTGCCCCAGTCGGTGACGGGTCCGGGGACCCCGCCACCGGTGGACCAGTCGGTCTGTGTCATGGAAGCTGCGAGACAGACCGAATGAAGAAGAAACAGAGAAGCAGGGGTTCTCACTTCGTCCTCCAGCCTTGTTCGATACCGTGAGCTTCACGATCGCGTCGGCACTGATGGAATCATGCACACTCCGCACGATCCCGCCAAAAGCATGCGTGACGAAGCTCAACGAGGGCCTCGAGCGCTTCCGTTGAAGACGCCTCCCCACCTGTTCGAAGGCAACCCCGTTCATCTCCGCATGACTCCCGATGAGCCCGGCGTCCGGGACCACCCACCGACAGATGGCGGTCAAGGTCTGATGCTGGCGTTCAGTCGGGCTTCCGGGGCCGGGTGCAGGGAACCCGGCCGAATCCTGCCCGCATCAGGCACGGGAACCAGCTCGAAGACTATGCTGGCTCGAGAGATGAGGGCCTGTAACCGCAGTTCGATGTGACTCGAGTCATGAGTCCTGCGCGAGGTATGACCGAGACGCGGGGTTCTTGGGATGACTCGCATGGTACTGCTCCGGGGCTTGATGACACGTGCCGCTGGCGGCGATATTCGCCCGACCCCGCGTGCACCCGGGGGCGGCCGCGCCGCCCCGGCATGCGGGCCAACCCCAGGACAGGAGTGTCGAAATGACCCGCGTTATCCTTTTCATCCTCGCATCGCTGCTCGTATCACTGCCCCTCGCCGGCTGCGGCGAGGAGTCCGCTCCCGGGACCACGGAAGGGACATCCGTCGAGACCACGACCGAGACCGTCGAGACCACGACCGAGACCGTCGAGCTCAGCGAGACCATCACCATGCCCGCCGGCTGGGAGATCTTCGACGCCGTCACCGTGGCCGAGGTCGAGGGCATCATCGGCCGGACCGGCTACGCGACCTGGCACGAGACCCTCAGCGACCCCGCCGCCGGCAAGCCCCAGGGAAGCTTCTTCGACGACAGCCTGGCGGCCTCGAAGGTCAACTTCCTCGTCTACTGCGCGGAGGGCCAGGCAAACTACGACCGGGTCATGGGCTTCGTGAACAACCCGGTCGAGGTCCCCGGCGACCTCTGGGACCAGGCCGTCATCGGCGAGATGCTGGACATGGGCGACACCCTCGCGGTCATCCTCGCGCGCCGCGGCGACGTCTGCATCAGGATCCGCTACATGCCCTCGCTCTATCCCGGGCTAGACCACCCCGTAACCCTCCAGAAGCTCGCAGAGCTCCTGATCACGAACATCTACAGCTAGTATCCGGACCATCGGCGAAGGGCCGCGGGGCGACCCGCGGCCCTGCCGCATCCGGCCTCCCCCGGCCTTTCCCCGGAGCCCCCCCGACCGGATCGAGCGCCCCAAGGATAGGGCTCTTTGACAGCCTTCCTGCCGTCCGGGTATCATCCGCCCGGGATCACGCACGACCGTCGCCGAAGACCCGCACACCGGACGAGGGGAACGATGTGAAGACCTTCATTCTGTGCATGCTGTTCATGTTCGCCGCCGCCGCCGGCGGCTCCCCGGTGGACTCCGGCGCCGCGCAGGAGGCCGTTCTCCGGAGGCTGGAGCGGGACGGCAGGACCGACCTGTCCGTCGCCGGGGTGACCCCGGTCATGGACGGGGACGGGGCTGTACTGCTTGCCAGGGCGTACGAGCTGTCGCCCCGAGGGTATGTGATCGTGTCGGCGGACGATCTGCTGCCGCCCGTCGTGGCCTACTCGTACGAGAACGACCTCGGCGGGCCGGAAGGCACGTTCGGCATGACCGACCTCGTGAGGCTCGACCTGTCGAGGCGCCTCGCGGAAACGACCCCCGGCTCTCCCGAGGCGCTGTCGAACGCCGCCCGCTGGGCGTCCGTCACCGCCCCGGCCGTGCTCGAGCCCCTCGAGCAGTGGCCCCCGGCCGGCACCACCCCCACCGGCGGCTGGCTGGAGGAGAACTGGACCCAGGGGGCGCCCTACAACGCCCTCTGCCCGATGGACCTGATCGCCGGGTCGAGGAGCGTGGCGGGCTGCCCGGCCGTGGCCATGGGCATGATCCTCGACAACCTCGAGACGACGAACTCCGCCAGGTTCGACGACGATGACGACTACTACCACAACTACCACGAGTACTACTGGATAGACGACGACCACGTCGCGCACGGGTTCCCGTCGTGGGCCGAGCTCGACCTCCTGCTGGACGTGCTCGACGCGCACTACCTGGCAGGCACTCCGCTCACGAACCAGGACAAGGCCGCGCTTGTCGTCGCGAGCGGGTTCGCCTGCAGGCAGGTCTTCACCGCCTCGGTATCGGGCACCTTCGGGGTGGGCCAGGCGCACGATGCGTACCTGCGCTTCGGGTTCCCGGAGTGCGAGCTGCTGGTGGAGTCGTCGGACAGCCTCTTCGAGAAGCTGTCGCAGAACATGATGGACGCCCTCTGCGCCCACCTCGCCATTGTGGACGCAGGCTGGCAGTACGGCCACAACGTGGTCCTCGACGGCTACAACACCGACGAGTACTACCACATCAACTTCGGCTGGGGCGGCAGCTACAACGGCTGGTATCAGTTCCCGCTGACGGGCATGCCCTACTCGATGAACGTGATCGAGGGGATCGTCCTGGACATCGGGGCAGGCCTGACGGGGATCGAGGAGGGTGCACAGCCCGACGGCCTCCTCGGCCTGGCCCCCCTGACGAATCCTTCCACGGGCGGCGTTTCCGTCATTCTCGAACTGGCGGCTGGCTGCGAGGCCGGCGTGACGGTGCACGACATGTCGGGAAGGCTGGTGGCCGTCCTTTCCGACGGCTACCTGGGGGCCGGCACGCATCAGCTCCGTTGGTGCTGCGACGAAGTCCCGGCGGGGGTCTACCTGGTCCTGGCCAGGGGGCCCGCCTCTGCGGCCTCGGCAAGGGTCGTCCTGGTCAGGTAGGCCCCACGCCCCGGCGGACCGGGGAGGACCTCCTCAGAAGCAGCGGGGGACTGCAGTCTCCTCGGGGACCGTCTCGCCTGCGGGTATCGGAGTGCTGTCGCCGATCCCCACGGGGCTCTGCAGGACGAAGCAGGAGTATACCTTCTCGCCGCTGCGCAGGGTCGAGTTGAAGGTGTGCGTCCCCTCCATGCCCGCGAACTCGTAGAAGAACTTCCTGAAGATGCGCGGGACGTTGCCGTCGATGAGGCCGGCCTTGCGCGCATTGTCCAGCTCCAGGGCCCGCAGCACGTTGGGGCTGATGTTCTCCTCGCGGATCATCACCATCCCGGACTCTGCCAGCAGCCTCCTGATCTCGCGCCTCCGGTTCTCCGAGTGGTAGTCGGCGTAGAGGAAGTATCCCCCCGGCCTGAGGATGCGGAAGACCGACGAGAAGAACTGCTTCATGGACCTGTAGCAGTGCGACGACTCGATGTTGACCACGGCGTCGAACGACTCCGGGCCGAAGTCCAGCTCCTGGGCGTCGCCCACCACGAAGGACAGCCCCGGCGTGCTGTAGTGCTCCCTGCAGAACTCGATGCCCCTCGTTGAGAAGTCGAGCCCCGTCATGGTCCTGGGGCCGAGGTAGCGTATGATCCACGACGCGCCGCCGCCCCTGCCGCAGCCCACCTCCAGGACGTCGAGGCCGCGAAGGTCGACCGCCCCCGCGACATGGTCGTACAGCTGGATGGAGTAGCGGTTGCTCTCGTCGTCGGGATGGAGCGCCAGCGGCTCCCGGCCGGCGTCCAGGCCAGCCCAACCGTAGTTCATGAAAGTCATGTTCCGGCCGCGGTCGATGCGGGACATCTGGTCGTACCACCTGCGTATCACGGGCGCCTTCGCCCGCTGGGCGAAACGGTACATGAGGCTGAAGGATGACAAGGGGAATCCCATCGTTCGTGTGGGGGACGGCCGGAGAGGTTCCGGTTTCGCTCGTGGAATATAAACCTCTGGAGAACAGAATACTAGCCGAGCCCTGGAAACCCGTCCGAACGGGGTCTCCGGCGCAGCGCGGCCCGCCTTGCGCCCCGGCCGCACCTGCCCGATCATATCCCCTGTCGGTCCTGTGACGGACGAGCCCGGAACGGAGGAGACATGGCCCGGCACGATACCGGGGAAGATGGGGGAAGGGGCGGCGACGGCGGCAGGCTGTCCCGCAAGGTGTACGAGAAGGAGCTTGCGCGCCTGCAGGTGGAGCTCGTGAAGCTGCAGGAGTGGATACGGGAGAAGGGCCTGCGGGTGGCGGTGGTATTCGAGGGGCGCGACGCCGCGGGGAAGGGCGGGGTGATCAAGCGGATCACCCAGTGCCTCAACCCCAGGATCTGCCGGGTGGTGGCCCTGGGCGTCCCCACCGAGAGGGAGAAGTCGCAGTGGTACTTCCAGCGCTATGTCCCCCACCTTCCTTCCGCGGGGGAGATGGTGCTCCTCGACAGGAGCTGGTACAACAGGGCCGGCGTCGAGCGCGTAATGGGCTTCTGCACCGAGGAGCAGTGCCTCGACTTCTTCCGGGCCTGCCCCGAGTTCGAGAGGATGCTGGTCCGTTCGGGCATCCTGCTGATCAAGTACTGGTTCTCCGTGAGCGAGGAGGAGCAGGAGAGGCGCTTCCAGGCCCGGCTGGAGGACCCGACGAAGCGATGGAAGCTGGGGGAGATCGACCTTGCGTCGCGGTCCCGCTGGGACGACTACTCCCGCGCCAAGGACGAGATGTTCGCCCACACGGACACGAAGCACTGCCCTTGGTACGTCGTGGAGGCGGACAGCAAGCGCCGGGCGCGCCTGAACTGCATCACCCACCTGCTGGGTATGATCCCCTACGAGGACCTGACGCCCGATCCGGTGGAGCTGCCGCCCAGGGTGTGGAGCACCGAGCCCGTGAGGCCGCCCATGTCGGAGCAGACCTTCGTGCCGGAGGTCTGGTGACG
Source organism: uncultured bacterium (assembly GCA_964603785.1). GTDB lineage: Bacteria > Fermentibacterota > Fermentibacteria > Fermentibacterales > Fermentibacteraceae > CAZRWD01. The sequence continues at coordinate 1,985 of CAZRWD010000017.1, read as the reverse complement.
GGACGGGGGCTGACATCCCCCGGATTCGGGAGTAGTGTACTCCAGTCAGATATGATTGATGCAGTTATGCTTGCATCGGGCTGCAGCCGACCGGGGAGGTGGGCCTTGGCACGGGTCTGGATCCTTCTGGCGCTGATCGCCGTTTCCGGCGCATCGGCCGGTTCCATGACGATTCCCTTCGACTTCGCCGGGGATGACGGGTTCGTGTTCTACCGGCACTCCGGGTATGACCGCATCGCCCGCGACGGGTGGGAGTGCTTCTCGGGCACCGGACAGCCCCTCCTCCCGGCCCGCGCCTGCTGCTTCGTCATCCCTCCCGGCGCAGGGGATGTCGAGGTGACGGCGGTCGTCCTCGAGACCGTGTCGCTGGGCAGGGGCTTCTCCATCCAGCCGGCGGCGCAGCCCAGGCCGTTCTCCGTGGTCGCAGCCCTTCCCGAGGTGATCGAGCCCGATCCGTCGGTCTACGGGGGCGGCGGGCCATGGCCCGCGAACCCCGTCGTTTCTAGCCACGACGGGTCGAGGGGCGGGTTCCGCCTGGCCGGCTTCAGGCTCTGCCCGTTCATCTACGACCCGGCGACCGGGGAGGTGCTCCTGGCCACGAGAATCTCGGTGACGGTCGGCTGGACCGCGGGTCCGCCTCCGGCGCCGCTGTCGCCCTCCCAGGTCCAGGCTGCGGAGGCCTCCCTGGAGGGCTGGATCGACAACCCCGCGGACCTCCCGGTCTGCAGGCCGGCGACCAGGCAGCCCGACGCCCCGGTCGACCTGCTCGTGGTGACGTCGACGGACTACTCCGACTCGTTCTCCTCGTTCGTCAGCTTCAAGAACGGCGCCGGTACGATCACGGAGCTGGTCTACATCTCGGACATCCTGGCATCCACCCCGGGCTGGGACAACGCCGAGAAGCTGAGGAACTACATCATCGGCAGGTACCAGGCCGACGGCCTGCAGCACGTCCTGCTGGCAGGCGACCAGACCATCATCCCCGTCAGGAACGTGGCCCTCGAGTGCGAGGGCTGGACCGACAACTCGCCCGCGGACCTCTACTTCTCCGATCTCGACGGCACCTGGGACGCCAGCGGCGACCACAGCTACGGCCAGCCCGAGGACGACCTCGACCTGTACAGCGACGTGACGGTCGGCAGGGCGCTGTTCGACAACGCCTCGGAGGCGGCCCTCTTCGTCGAGCGGTCCATCATGTACGAGTCGTCCCCGCCGGCGGGCGCCTGGCAGACCACGGCGATGCTCTGCGGCGCCGGCCTCTTCCCCGGCTACACCGGGGCGAAGGTCTGCGATTCGATCGCAGCGAACCTCCCCCCCGCCTGGGACGTCAACAAGGCCTACGAGCCGCCCTCCCTCCTCGACGGGTTCACCACGCACATCGACGTGATAAACGCGGGCGTGAACTGGGCGCACTATTCGGGTCACGGGAACACGACCGGGGTCTACTGGCAGGGCTCGCCCTCGAACATGATGACCAACTCCCAGGCCATGGCGCTGTACAACGGCGACAAGGCGGGCATCCACCACAGCATCGGATGCCACCCCGGAGCCTTCCACTCCGGCGAGTGCTGCGCGGAGGCCCTCTGGCACAATGCCGGCGGCGGGGCCGTATCGGTCATGTTCAACACCAGCTATGGCTGGGAGGGCTATCTCCCGGAGATGGGCATCAGCGAGTGGATGTGCGTCTACCTGACCGAGGAGACCTTCCAGACGGGCAACAGCCCCCTCGGCTGCGCCTTCGCGACGGCCAAGGACAGGCGCGTGCCGCTCTGGAGCGGAGGGCACGACAGGGAGCTCTACTGCCTGATGGACTGGTGCGCCTTCCACGATCCCACGCTGACGGTCATCGGCTCCAGCACCGGCTTCGGAGAGCATGAGTGGGTGCCCGGCGGCCCCGGTTGCGCGGTATCCCTCGGCGCGCCCGTTCCCAACCCCGTAGTGTCGGGCTCCCATGTCGCCGTGGCCGCCTCGTTCCCCGGCACCGG
>CAZRWD010000016.1:0-28038 GCA_964603785.1 uncultured bacterium | reverse complement strand
ACCCCCAGGCTGAAGAGCCAGTCGTCGTCCCTTTCGCCCGAGATGCGCCTGTAGACGCCTCCGAACGCCCCGGTCACCCAGTTGGCCAGCCCTACGCGAAGGCCCGCATAGAGGGCGTCCGGGTCGTCCCACAGGTACATGCCCGATGCCCCTATTGAAGCCGACGCGACCGGCACGATGAGGTGCACCGCGCCCTTCATCCCCGCGTTCAGGCCTATCCCGTCCCTGCCGCCCGAGACCGAGAGGTAGGGGCCGGAGGACACCGGGAAGTCGAGGTAGTCGGTCCAGGTTACACCGAGTTCGCCGCCCAGGCGGAGCGGCCAGGAGTACTGGAGCTGGATGGTGGGGTAGGCTCCCGATGCGGAGCCGACGGACAGGAGGACCAGGGAGGGTATAAACCAGGCAGCCCTTGCCATCAGTCACCCCCGGGTTTCGGACCTTCGGAAACGCCGCCTCGTCCGGCCGTCGAGCCCGGCCGGCAGGCTGCACGCCGAGGAACATACCTAGGCACCCGTCCCGGGGATAACCCATGTGCGGAGGATTGGGTCCCTCCTGCCTCCGTGCCGCAGGGGTCATATTCCCGCCCGTGAGCCGTCGCGGCCGGGAGTCCCCGCCGCCCGGCCGCAGACCGGGAGAAGGTTTGACCGCTGCAGTTCTCCTGAGCTGCCTGTCGCTGCCGGGAGGCCGCTTCGTGACCGACGGGGAGATCCTCGCCTCGGCATCCGTCGGGAGCGGCGAGGTCGTCGTCGCGTTCCCCGTGGAGGACTTCCCGCAGGCCATGCTCCCCGGGGGGGCATCCTCGCTGGAGCTGGTAGTCACCCGGGCTGCGGACGTCGCCGAGTTCCTCGCAGCCGTCCCCGTCGAGGGCGGCCGCCTGGTCGTGGACACGCTCTTCTTCAGCGGCGCGTTCAACTCCGCCAAGACCTGGGCCTGGTGGGACGAGGGGGACGGCAGGATGCTGCTCGCCTCGCAGCTTCCGTTCAGGATGACCACCTTCTTCGCCTCGTGGGAGCCTTCGGACGAGGGGTTCCGCCTGGTGGAGGAGTGGGTGGAGGATCCCTCGGCGGACGCCCTGGAGGAGACCCTGGCCCTCCTGGAGGTCGGACGCGTCGAGGAAGCCGCTGAGGAGCTGTTCGGCGTTCTTTACCCCGGCTGGTACTACTGCGGGGAGGAGATGGCCGCCCGCTTCCTGAGGGCCTCCGCCCTGGAGGCGTGGAGCAGGGGCGATGCCGGCGACCCGGAGGGTGCGATCGCAGTCTACCTCTGCGCCGGTCGCGCGTACGAGCAGTGCGGGCTGGACCCCGAGTGGTTCCTAGCCCCGGCCATCGGGGGAGAGGAGCGCAATCCCGTCAGCTTCTGGATGGACGACGAGGAGCTCGTCGGAATCCTGCATCACCTCGCCCTGACGGCGGATGCCGCAGGCGACCCCGGGCTCGCGGCCAGGGCCCGAGAGGCCTGCATGACCCTGGCAGGGGAGGAGGCGGACCAGTGAGGACCAGGCCCCCAGGAACTCCTCACGGGCAGGTATCAGGCGCCGCTGTGATAGCTTCGCAGGGGACGATCGCAGCGCTTATCGCCCTGGCCCTGCTGGCGCATCCCGCATCGGGCCAGCAGTGTCCCCCGCTCTCCGCACCCGTTGGGCTCGATACCCCCGCCGGCACATCCACGGGCATGCCCATCATGGGCGTGGGCACCGCCTCGGCCGACCACCTCGCCCTCTTCCTTCTCGACAGCAACACCGCAGCCGATCCGGACAGGGTCCGGCTGCTGGCCTCAATGTACATCGAGGAGTGTGCGCTCGAGGGTGTGAACTCGGACGTGGCCTTCGCGCAGATGTGCCTGGAGACCGGATTCCTCCGCTTCGGGGGGCTCGTCACACCTGAGATGAACAACTTCTGCGGCCTCGGGGCGACTGATCCGGCCCATCCCGGAATCTTCTTCCCCGACATGCGAACCGGCGTTCGAGCGCACGTCCAGCACCTGAAGGCCTACGGCTCGACGGAGCCGCTCGCGGGGGAGCTGGTCGATCCCAGGTTCGCCCTCGTCTCACCCAGGGGGAAGTCGCCCACCATCGCCGGCCTGGCCGGGACCTGGGCGGCCGATCCGCGCTACGGCGAGAAGCTCCTCGAGATCATCGAGGGCATCCTGTCGCCCTAGCCGCGAGTCCCCCTCCGGTACGGAGCCCGCCCGCGGCCCGTGCCGGCCCCCGTAGCCGATGTCCGCACCGTGCCGGGGGCTCCGGCCCGGCGGACCTGTCCCTGCCCACCGCCGTGCGGTGCATGGTGGCTCGACCTGTAGGCTGCGTCGCAGTGGAAGTCGTGCTCGGTGGAAACGGGCACGGTCCTGCCGAGGAGCAGCTCGATGTCCCGGAGGGAGTCGACGTCCTCCGCGCAGCAGAAGGAGATCGCGTCGCCGCTGGCTCCAGCCCGGGCGGTGCGCCCGATCCGGTGGACATAGGTCTCCGCCTCGACCGGCAGGTCGTAGTTGATGACGTGCGTTATGTCGTCGACGTCGAGCCCCCTGGCGGCCACATCCGTGGCCACCAGCACTCTGCAGCTACCGCTGCGGAAGTCGCCGAGCGACCTGGTGCGCACCGACTGGCTCTTGTTGCCGTGGATGGCCGCACCCTGGATGCCCTGCGCCGAGAGCTTCCTCACGAGCTTGTTGGCGGTGTGCTTCATCCTGGTGAAGACCAGCGCCTTGCAGACCAGGGGATCCCTCAGGACCGAGACCAGGAGCGCATCCTTGTCGGCCTTCTCGACGAAGAGGACCTTCTGGCTGATGAGCTCGACGGCGGGGCTTTCGGGTGTGACGGCCACCCTCACCGGGTCCGTCACCATCGATCGGGCGAGGTCGACGATGGCCGCGGGCATCGTTGCGGAGAAGAAGCTTGTCTGCCTGCGGCGGGGGAGGTGCGAGAGGACGCGCCTGATGTCCGGGATGAAGCCCATGTCCAGCATCCGGTCACCCTCGTCGAGCACGAAGATCTCCACCTTCCCGAGGTTGATGAAGCCCTGTCCGATCAGGTCGAGGAGGCGGCCGGGAGTGGCGACGAGGATGTCGACCCCCTTCTGCAGCGCCTGGACCTGTCCCGACTGGCTCACCCCGCCGTAGACCACCGTGTGGCTCAGGCGCAGGTGGCGCCCGTAGGTGCCGATGCTGTCACCGATCTGTGCGGCCAGCTCCCTGGTGGGGGCCAGGACGAGAGCCCTGGGCATGCCCCTTCCTAGGAACTTCGGCTCGCGTGCGAGAACCTGCAGCATCGGGAGTGCGAATGCCGCAGTCTTGCCGGTGCCCGTCTGGGCGGTGCCTATGAGGTCGCGCCCTTCGAGAAGGTGCCCGATGCACATCTCCTGCACGGGGGTCGGGATGACGTAACCCTCCTCCGCGACGGCCCGGCGGAGTTCCGGTGCGAGCATCGCGAAGACACCCGCCGGCATCTCCCGCCGGTCGGGGGAGCTGGTTCCATGGATGCGGGTCGTCCCCGCTGGTTTCTGCTGTGTCATGACCATCCTGGTCCGGGATGTTTTTACAGATCTCTACCCGCCGGACGCGTGGAAAAGAAAGGGTCGCATCAGTCGCGACGCACGGGCATCTCTGCGGTGAAGGCAGGGCTGCGCTGTTCCGTGTCACAAGTCTCCCGGTGGCGCCTTGATACGGTGTTTCCGAAGAGGCACCCGGGAGACCACTACCGGCTCAATATGTGTAATCGTCTATCGAACTGCAACATGTGCGCTCCGATGACGACGGTCCGCCCCCGGACGGGAAGGGGTTCCGGGCTTGACGGCATGCGCGGGTGCAGGTATCAAACGCAAATGATTCGCGTAAAGAATTCGGGAGAATCGGCGGAAGCCGCCTGCAAGCTGCTGCGGAACAGGGGTATGCGCGCAACACCCCTCCGCGTGGCGATCCTGGGGGAATTCCTGGATCGGCGATCCTCCCTGTCGGCCGAGGAGCTGCACGGGATAGTGGGGGCAGGAAGCCTCTCCACCATCTACCGGGCTCTCGACTCCCTCGAGAGGCACGGCCTCCTGGGCAGGTGCACCAGCTCGGACAGCCTGAGGAGGTTCGGCCTCGCATCCGGGCGGGGAGCCCCGCACAACCACTTCGAGTGCCGCTGCTGCGGAAGGGTCGTGCATCTCGACATGGACATGCCCCCGCTCCATCTCGAGGAGCTGGAGGCAAGGGGCTTCACCGTCGCAAGCGCCTCCATCCACCTCTGCGGCACTTGCGGTGACTGCTCCGGGAAGGACTGCGGATGAGGAAGGCGCTCGTGTTCATCGGCGCGGCGATGGCCATGGCCTGCGGCCGCCCCGGGGACGCTCCGGGAAGGCTCTCGGTGGCAGTGACCATCGCTCCCCAGGCATACCTCGTACGGGAGATCGCCGGGGAGGACGCGGACCTGACCGTGGTCGTCCCGCCGGGGGCCGACCCGCACACCTACGAACCCGATCCAGGGACCATGCGGGCCCTGGCGGGGGCGGACCTCTACCTGGCGATCGGCATGCCGTTCGAGGAGCAGTGGATGCCCGGATTCGTCGAAGCCTCGCCGGGGATGCTCGTGGTTGACATCACGGCAGGGATCGACTGGATCGAGGAGGAGGGCGGCGGGGATCACGAAGGACACGGGCATCGCGATCCGCATGTCTGGATGTCCTGCGAAGGAATGAGGGTCCTCGCGGCAAACACTTCACGCGCCCTGGACGAGGCGGACCCGGAGGGCGCCGCCGCGCGCGCCGAGGGCCTTGCCCGCACGCTCGCCCGGATCGACTCCCTCGACAGCGAACTGCGGTCGGTGCTGGCCCCGCTGGCCGGGCGCGTCTTCGTCACGCTCCATCCGGCCTATGCCTACTTCGCGAGGGACTACGGCCTGATACAGGTCCCCATCGAGGCGGGAGGCCTGGAACCTACACCATCGGATCTCGCCACCATCGTCGAGACCGCCCGGGCGTCGGGCGCATCGGCCGTCGTGGTATCCCCCGGCTTCGCGACGAGTGCGTCCGGGGTGATCTCCCGCGAGCTGGGCATTCCGGCGGTAGCCCACGACCAGCTCTCCCCTGACTGGCCCGGCAGCATGACCGGCCTCGCCCTGGCGATCTCGGGAGGGTCTTGAACCTCGCGGTCGATCTCCGCGGGGTGACGTTCGGCTACTCACCGGGCCGGCCGGTGCTGAGGTCGGTGGACTTCACCGTCGACACGGGCGGCTATACCGCCGTCATCGGACCGAACGGAGGCGGCAAGTCGACCCTCCTCAAGCTGATCCTGGGACTGCTCAAGCCCTGGGATGGAGAAGTCCGGGTGTTCGGTCAGCCGCCTGCGAGGGTCCGCGGCAGGATCGGTTACGTTCCGCAGATCATCGGCAGGAACAGGGACTTCCCCGTCTCTGCGCTGGACGTCGTGATGATGGGTCTGTGCTGCCGGAGGGGCGTCAGGGCTGCCAGGGACAGGGCGCTGGAGATGATGGACTCGCTGGGGGTTGCGGATCTCGCGGGAGCCCACGCCGGAAGTCTGTCCGGGGGACAGAGGCAGAGGGTGTACGTAGCCCGGGCGCTGGTCGGATCGCCCGAGCTGCTGCTCCTGGACGAACCCGCCGCGAGCGTTGACCCGGCGGGACAGGAGAGCTTCTACGACCTCATGGCGCAGATCAACGAGAAGGTCACGATAGTGATGGTCACGCACGACGTGGGCGCGGTCTCCAGCCATGTGAAGTCCATTGCATGCCTGAGCACGGTCCTGGTGAGCCACGGGGAGACTCTCGAGACGGATGCGGTATGGAAGGCCTACGGCTGTCCGGTGGATCTCGTCTCCCACGGGACACCGCACCGCGTGCTGCGCTCGCATGGAGGATCCGGCCGGGATGATTGAGGCCCTGCTCCGATATGCCTTCCTCCAGAACGCCGTGGCTGCCGTCCTGCTGGGCTCGGTCTCGTGCGGCCTCGTGGGCGGCCTGCTCTTCGTCAACAGGATGTCCAGCCTGGCAGGGGGCATCTCCCACACCGTCTTCGGGGGACTGGGGCTCGCGCTGCTCGTCGGGATGCACCCTCTCCTCGGCGCGTCGGGTGCGGGCGTCCTGGCCGCCATGGCACTCGGGCTGCTGACAGCCGCCGGGCGGGAGCGCGCCGACTCAGCCATCGCAGCAGTCTGGTCGATAGGCATGTCCCTGGGCCTCGTCTTCGTCTCGCTCGCTCCGGGGTACAAGGGCGACCTGATGGGCTACCTCTTCGGGAGCGTCCTGGCCGTCACGACCACGGATCTGGCCCTCACCGGGCTTGTCGGCCTAGCCACCGTGCTCTTCGTGTTCCTGCAGTACAGGAGGCTGCTTGCGGTCTCGTTCGATCCCGAGTTCAGCATCGCGAGGGGCATGAGGACCAGGCTGCTCTTCGGTGTCTTCATGTGCCTCACGGGCCTGACGGTAGTCGTGCTCATGAGGACCGTGGGGCTGGTCATGGTCATCGCGCTGCTCTCGATACCCCCGGCAACCGCCAGGATGTTCACCCACAGGCTGACCCGGCTGATGCTCTGGTCGTGCGTCCTCAGCGCCGCCGCAGGCCTCGCCGGCCTGGCCGTTTCATGGACCCTCGACCTCCCCGCGGGTCCCTCGATCGTCCTCTGCTCCGGCGCCATGTTCGGCCTGGCGCTGCTCGTCCGCGCCATCCACGGGAGGTCCGGCGCGGGTCGGCGGGTGCGGCGGAAGACTGCAACGATCTGATACACCGGCATGATGATCGCGTGACATCGCATCGCCATTCTCGCATCGGAGAAAGGAGGAGTCTTCCATGAAGAAGCTGATCCTGTCCGCATGCATCTGTTCCCTTGCTCTCATCCCCGGCTGCGCCGAGGACCCCCAGCCCACCGACGAGGACTACATCGAGAGCCTCGTGGCCGGCAGTCCCCTCACCCTGTTCGGCAACATCGACGGCCAGGACGGGGGGGCGTCGAGGGACGTCGAGGTCCCCGAGTTCTGGTGGCGATCCCTGACCGGCCTGGGCCAGCTCTGGGTGACCTTCGAGGGTGATCCGGCCGTCGGGGTGTGCACCCTGACCGTGGAGAGACCCTTCCTGGCGGTGCTGAACATCGACGTCGTACACGACGGTCAGCTCCTCGCGGGCACGAAGACCATCGCCGACGGCAGGGTCCGCAGGGTGGTCGTCGAGAGGACCGGCGAATCGAGCGACCCGTACGGCGGGTGGGTCGTGGCCTCCATCACGCCGGCCGAGTTCTACTGCGGTCCGGCGGAGACGCAGGAGGTATTCGTCACCGCCATGCGGCTGTACCGTGACGGGGATCTGCTCCTTTCCCTGGACGATCCCGACACCTTCCTGGACGTCGCCGCCGATCTCCCGGATCTGGCCGAGGGCGACTTCCTGAGGCTGGAGGTGGAGGCGATCCACCAGAACCCGACCCATGTCCCCGAGTTCTTCGTGTACGCCCACGGCCCCCTCCCGACCTGGCCCCGCCACATCATGTACGACGACGGTCAGTTCGGCGATCTCGAGGCCGGCGACGGCATCTACACCTACGAATGGTACGCCGAGGCCACCAACGAGCACAGGGTCATCGCCGCCGACGTGATCGACGCAGACACGATGGCCGACCAGACCGAGCAGGACTACGACTCGGGCGCCTGGACGGTCCCCTACCTCGGGATGGAATGAGCCGGCGATGCGGGCGCGCTGTTACAAACTGTTACCTCGGGTTCCGAGCGTTGCACGATTCGCTTCTCATGATCCCCTCGTGGAAACAGGGGGGGACCCCGGAAGGAGGAGCGGAATGTCGAGGATGACGATGGTCGCTGCAGCACTGGTCCTGGTCGCCGGCACGGCGGCCTGGGCGCAGCCCTGGGACCGGCCCGGGGCTGGATCCGATGGCTTCGGCCGCATGGAGGGCCCCGGAGCGGGTCCGATGATGCCCGGCGAGGAACCCGGCATGGAGGGCATGGGTCCGGTCCAGGGAATCATGAGACTCCTCGACAGGCTCGACCTGACGGACGCCCAGTGGACCGAGGTGGAACGGATCATCGAGGATGCGCGCGAGGAGATCCGGGCCGTCGTCGAGGCCTCCGAGCCCGTGGAGCCGGTCATGGACTTCCTCGAGGTCTTCAGCCGGAGCAGCGTCACCGCCCGCGACTTCGAGGCCCTGGCCGAGGAGCGCGAGGCGGTCAGGGAGGAGATCCGGGGCATCGGCCTGGAGGCGCTCGTCAGGGTACACGACGTCCTGACCCGGGATCAGCTCGACAGGATAGCCGAGTTCCTCGAGAGCGGCCTCCCCGGCCCCGGGGGGATGCACGGACCCCTCGGGGGAGGGCTGCGCGGCGGGCGCTAGACCATCCGCAGGAGCGCTCCGGGAGGGGGGAGACGCCCTCCCGGCAGCGTTTCCGGCGATGGTGGCATTTTGTCCGGGGGAGCGTATAGTATCCTCCCCGGTCGGACGGCCCCCGGACGACCCCGGCGAAGATGATGTCAAGGAGGTCCTGAAGTGACTGATCTCGAGAAGGCACGAATCGAGGCTGGCCGCCTGGCGGACATGAAGGGCGTCAGCTACTGTGTCATTTCCCGGGACACCCCTAAGGGCAAGGAGTTCAAGGTGGCCTCCATGGAGGGCTTCGGCCTGCCCAGGGGCTGGATGCTGGAGGGAGTCATCAATCCCAGGGTCGAGAGGGTCGAGATAGAGCCCCCCGAAGGCATCAAGGACGACTCATACTGACACCCGGAGCCTCTCCGCCGCCCGCCGGGGCTGATCGACGACTCCCCCGGCCGATCCCGGAGGTGGCCGCATCCCTGGGCCTCTCCCCCGAAGACCTCCTGCCATACGGCGACGACAGGGCGAAGGTGAGGCTGAAAGCCCTGGAGAGAAGATCCAGGGGCCCCGGACACCTCATCCTAGTATCCGCCATGACCCCCACCCCGGCCGGCGAGGGCAAGACCACCACCTCGATAGGCCTTGCGCAGGGTCTCGCGCGTCTCGGCCGGTCGGTCTGCATAGCCCTCAGGGAGCCGTCCCTGGGGCCGATCTTCGGAATGAAGGGCGGGGCCACCGGAGGGGGCCTGTCCTCGCTGGTGCCGGCTGACGACATCAACCTGCACTTCACGGGGGACCTTCACGCGGTCACCTCGGCGCACAACCTGCTCGCCGCCGCCGTCGACAACCAGATCTACTGGGGCAACCCCAACCGCCTGGACCCCAGGACTATAAGATTCCGCAGGGTCCTCGACATGAACGACCGTGCCCTCCGCAACATCGTCATCGGGCTGGGCGGCAGGACCCAGGGAGTGCCGAGGGAGACGGGCTTCGACATCACGGCCGCGAGCGAGGTCATGGCCATCCTGGCTCTGACGGACGGGCTGGACGACCTGAGGGAGCGGCTGTCGAGGATCTTCCTGGGGCTGACCTACGACGGCGACAGCGTGACCGCCGCGGCGACCGGGGTGGCCGGAGCGATGACCGTGCTGCTGAGACAGGCCATCCTGCCCAACCTGGTGCAGACCCTGGAGGGGGTGCCCGCGTTCGTCCATGCGGGTCCCTTCGCGAACATCGCCCATGGCTGCAACTCGATACTCGCGACCCGCATGGCGGTGAACTTCGCCGACTGGGCCATCACGGAGGCCGGCTTCGGCTTCGACCTCGGGGCGGAGAAGTTCTTCGACATCAAGTGCGTGCAGGGCGGGTTCCTGCCCTGCGCGGTGGTGCTCGTGGCGACCTGCCGGGCCCTCAAGATGCATGGCGGCGTGAAGAGGAGGGCCCTGGACGATCCCGATCCCGACGCCGTGTCGAGAGGCCTCCCCAACCTGGAGAAGCACATCGAGAACATCCACAAGTTCGGGGTTCCCGCCGTCGTCTGCGTCAACCGCTTCCCGTCCGACACGCCGGAGGAGATCTCGGTGGTGAGGGCGAGGTGCAGAGCCCTGGGAGTGCCTTCGGAGGTCGGCGAGGGCTTCGCCAGGGGCGGGGAGGGGATGACCGCGCTTGCCGAGGCGGTGGCCGGAGTCGCCGAGAGCTGCGCCGGCGGCCTGAAGCCGCTCTACGACTGGAAATGGCCAGTGGAACGCAAGATACAGAAGATCGCGTCCGAGATCTACGGGGCCGAGCACGTCGACTACACACCGGCCGCCCGGAAGGACCTCGCGACCATCGCCAAGTTCGGCTACGACGCTCTGCCGGTCTGCATAGCGAAGACGCAGAACTCGCTGTCCGACAATCCGGACCTGCTCGGCCGGCCCAAGGACTTCGTCGTTACCGTCAGGGAGGTGCAGATCGCCGCCGGGGCAGGATTCGTCGTCCCGATAACGGGCGAGATCCTGCGGATGCCCGGGCTGCCGTCCACCCCAGCGGCAGAGGGCATGGACACCGCCCCGGACGGCTCGATCATCTGGGCCTAGGGCACACCCCTCCATGGATCCGGCTGCAGGTCCCCCTGCGGGGGCTGGAGACCCGCCGCACCGGGTCCGCTCCAACGGAGATCCCTGTAGCCGGGCTCCGAAGTCTCCGACCCGGCGACCGAACCGGCTGACATCCAGAGAAACCCGTCCATCCCCCGGTCGAGAAGCTCAGACGGGCTCCCCGCATGAAGTAGCGGCCTCGATGCGGCGACGCGCCATGCGACCAGGGGCAGCCATTCCTCGTCGGTGCCGGTCACCACGCCCTCGGGGGCCTGTTCGAGGCTTGCGGCCAGCCTGTCATGAGCCGCCCTGAAGTACTGCTGGAACATCACGCCCCGCACCGAAGCCCAGAGCGACAGCAGCAGGGCGGTCAGGAGGACCGCGCCTCCGCCCCTCCTGTTTCTGCATGCGCTCACCAGGGCCGCTGCGGCCAGTGCGGACGGCAGGAGGAGGAACCTGGGGCCGAACTGGAACATCCCGTCTGTGGGCGAGAGCATCAGCACGGCCGCGGATGCGCCCAGCGCCCCGATCACCAGATGCCGCGCCCTGCTGTCCGAACCCCATCCTGGGGCCAGGGGGAGCAGCAGCAGGCCGGGAGTCAGCATGAACACCGACGAGGTGCCGACCGACTTCCTGAACCAGTAGTAGAGGATGACCGCCGCTCCGGCCGAGCAGACGAGGATCGACTTCCAGCCTCGCGCCCCCCGTGCCCGGGCGACTGCTCCCGCGGCCCAGAGGACGAGGGCCGCCACCGCCGGGAGATTGGTCCACGGGAGGGTCCAGGACTGGAAGATGTCGATCCTGCGAACCAGGAAGCTGCCGGGATGGCCGAGGTCGGGCAGATTGGCCGCCACTCCCGCAGGAAGCAGTCCCGGCTCGAGGAGGGTGACGATCCCGGCGGCAGCGAGGAGGAGCAGGGCTGCAAGCCCCCGCCCGGCTCCGGGGGCATTCCGGCTGCATGCGAGCATGACTGCGGCCATCGCCGCTGCGGCAACCGCGATCTCAGCCCTCCAGAACGACGCGGCGGCCAGGGGCAGGATGCACCAGGGGAGGTGCCTGCCCGGCTTCTCGACGCAGTTCCTGAAGAGCACCACGGACAGGAGGGCCGGCAGCATGGCCGGACCATGCTCCCAGTACACGAGGGAGTAGGGAGCCAGCCCGGAGAGGACGAAGGCGGAGGCGCCCGCGAAGGCCCCGCCCCCGGCGAGCACGGCCAGGACCCATGCGCATGCGGTTGTCAGCGCGAGCACGACGAGCCTGGCCGAGAACAGGGAACCCAGACCGAACATGGTAGTCAGCAGGGGGAAGCTGGCCGGGTAGATCGAGGTGACGCCGCCCTCCGCAGGCCTGGAGAGCACGGGGGCGAACTCGCCGGCTCCCGTCCCGGCGGGGAGGCTCCTCTCGAGCGTCGTTCGGCCGTGGATGAAGGCGTCGGCCTGCCACAGCTTCATGCCGTTGTCCCCCGAGAACGGAGCCCCGGGACCGGCTGACGAGCCGGTCAGGAGGAATGCCAGCAGCAGCGGAGCCGCGGCCAGCAGCCAGGCCGCAGGGCCCCCCGGACGGTTCATCTACCAGTGTTCCCAGTGGATCCTCGACGCGTCGAACCTCTCGGGCATAGGCGGCTTCTCGGCAGGCCACCCGAACGCCACCATCGAGAAGGGCTCCATACCGGCCGGCAGTCCCGCGAAGGCCCGGCACCCCTCGACCCGGTCCTCCCTGGGGTGGATTCCCAGCCACACCGCTCCGAGACCGGTCTCGTGGGCGGCGAGCAGGATGTTCTGTGTCGCCGCCGAGCAGTCCTGGACCCACATCGGGTGGTGGGTGGAGGAGACGTCGGCGCAGACGATGATGCACCCCGCGGCTCCCGGGACCATCGCGGCGTGGGGATGGAAGGAGGGGACCTTCTCCAGGAGGACCTTGTCCGTCACCACCACGAAGTGCCACGGCTGCCTGTTGCTGGCCGAGGGGGCATACATCGCCGCCCTGAGGAGGTTATCGATCATCTCCCTCGGCACGGGCCTGTCCTCGTACCGCCTGATGCTGCGGCGCCCCGTTATCATCTCCAGCATCTCCTCCTCCTTCCGTTCCGCACTTCACCCCCGGCGCCGCTCCTAATATGATCGGGACTGACCCATGGGAGGTGTGGCCTGGTTCCGGAAGCCGTCACATCGGGCGAACCGCGGAAGGCGTTCCTCCTCGGCAACGAGGCGATCGCGAGGGGCGCTCTCGAAGCCGGCGTGGACGTCTATGCCGGCTACCCGGGATCTCCGACGGTCGAGCTCCTGGAGACCATGCTCTCCCTCCCGCGGGATCTCGGCGTGAGAGCCTTCCTGTCGACCAACGAGAAGGTCGCACTCGAGACCGCGGCCGGGGCTGCGATGACCGGCGCGAGCTCTCTCGCGTCCATGAAGAGCGTCGGGCTCAACGTGGCTTCGGACGCATTCTTCTCCCTGTGCTACACTGGCATACACGGAGCGCTCGTCCTGGTCGTGGCCGACGATCCCCACGCCCACTCCTCCCAGTCGGAACAGGACGGGAGGCTCTACGCCCCTGCCGCCGGGGCCCCCATGCTCGAACCGTCGAATCCGCAGGAGGCCCTCGAGATGACGCGCGAGGCCTTCTCCCTCTCCAGGCGGCACGGCGTTCCGGTCATCCTCCGCACGGTCACCAGGGTGAACCATCAGAGCGGCGTGGTCTCCACAGGCGCTCTCGGGGAGAGGGCTCTGCGCCCCAGGGTCGCCTGGCCGCACGAGCCGGCCAGGTTCGTGACCGTGGCCGCATCGGCCAGGAGGTTCCACGCGTCGATGGTCGAGCGCACCGGGAGGATCAGGGCCGAGTTCGAGCAGAGCCCCCTGAACCGGATCAGCGGATCGGGTGGCCTGGGGGTGGTGGCGACCGGCGTCGGCTTCCGCCACACCCTCGAGGCCTGCAGGATACTGGGGATCGAGCCCTCGATGCTGGTGCTGGGCGCGGTCTGGCCCTTCCCCGAGGACCTCATAGCCCGGTTCCTCGAGCCGCTCGAGAGGCTCGTCGTGGTGGAGGAGCTCTCCCCCTTCGTCGAGGAGGCCGTCGAAAGGGTCGCCAGGAGGGCGAACCCCGGCCTCGAGATCCTGGGCAAGCACTCGGGTCACCTACCGCAGGTCCTGGAGTATTCGCCCGACACGATCATCCCCGTCCTGGCCGGCGCGGCAGGGCGGACGCCCCCCGTCGACGCGCAGGCACTCCTGGAAGGGGCCGCGGCACTGAAGGAGGGGCTGCCCTCCCGCCCCCCGGTCTTCTGCCCGGGGTGCCCGCACAGGGCTTCGGTCTCGATCATCAGGGAGGCCCTCAGGGGCATCCGCCACGTCGTATCCAGCGACATCGGCTGCTACTCCATGGCCCCTCTCGAGCCCCTTCGATGGGGCGACTCGGTCCTCTCCATGGGCTC
Organism: uncultured bacterium; assembly: GCA_964603785.1. Taxonomy (GTDB): domain Bacteria; phylum Fermentibacterota; class Fermentibacteria; order Fermentibacterales; family Fermentibacteraceae; genus CAZRWD01. The sequence goes on along the minus strand of CAZRWD010000016.1, from coordinate 14,235 downwards.
CTCCCTGGGGATAGCGGCCGGCCTGTCCGCCTGCCTCGAGGAGAAGGTCATAGCCATCATCGGCGATTCGACGCTCTTCCACGCCGGCCTGCCGGGCCTCGCCGACGCGGCCTGGCGCGATTCCGAATTCAAGCTGTTCATCCTGGACAACGGCGTGACGGCCATGACGGGGCAGCAGCCGCACCCCGGGACCGCCTCGGACGAGCAGGCCGGGGGCATGCGCCGGATAGCGCCCGAGAGCGTCGTCCGGGCCATGGGCGTCGAGGATGTCACGATCGCCGACCCCTACGACAGGAAGGCCGCCCTGGGCGCCGTGAGGGAGGCACTGGCAAGGCCGGGCTTCGGCGTGGTTGTCATGCGCCGCGCCTGCGCCCTGCACTCGGACAGGCTCAGGAGGCACAGGGGCGAGGAGATAGGGCACAGCCGGGTGGACCCGGACCTCTGCCGCAACTTCCACACCTGTGTCCGCGACTTCTCCTGTCCGGCCATCTCCCTCGACGATGCGGGCAGGGCCGTCATTTCGCCGGCGCTGTGCGACGGGTGCGGATGCTGCGCGCAGCTCTGCCGCAACGAGGCCATAAGCGCCCCCGGGGGTGGGGGCTCGTGAGCGTGTTCGCGGCGATACTCTGCGGTGTCGGCGGCCAGGGCATCGTGATGATGTCCAGGGTGCTCGGTACGGCCTGCGTCCGGGCGGGGATGGGTGTCGTGACAGGAGAGCAGCACGGGCTGTCACAGCGCTCCGGCAGCGTCTCGATCCACATCCGGATCGGCGACGGAGTCGAATCCCCCCTCATCCCGGTCGGCACCGCGGATGCCATCGTCACCCTGGAGGCCCTCGAGGCGCTGAGGTACGTCGAATACCTGAGGCCGGGCGGGACGGTGCTCTCCAGCAGGCTGGTCATGCACCCTGTCACGGAGACCGCCGCGATGCCCTCGACCAGGCGCTACGACTGCTTCGGGATCGAGGAGGCCGGGGAGAGGCTCCGCCGCATCGCCGGCCGGGTGGACCTCCTTCCGGCCAGGGAGACCGCGGAGTCTCTCGGATCGCCCATCTACGAGAACATGTACATGCTCGGAGCCCTTACCGCACTGGGAGGATTCCCCCTCGAGGCGGCACATGTCCTCGGGGTCGTCGAATCGCTGAGCCCCGGAGGCCATGCCGCGGCGAACGCCGAGGCCTTCCGCCTCGGCGGCAGCCATACCGTGGAGGCCGCCTCCGGCGGCTGAGCCGGGCCCTGCCCCGCAGTCATCCCTTCCCGTCCCGACGCCCGATGCAGCCCCCGGGGACCGGCCGCACCCTGGCCTCCGCCGAGCGACCGTGCCAGTACATCCCCTCCAGTCCGGCCAGTGCGGCGGCGCCTTCCGCGAGCGCCTCCGCCCCCGGGCCTGCCTCCACGCACGACTGCAGCCTGAGGAAGGTGAAGGGCGACAATCCGCCGCAGAAGCGAGCCGTGCCGGAGGTCGGGAGGGTGTGGCTGGGTCCGGCGGAGTAGTCGCCGAACGCGGTGCATGATCCCGCGGAGACGAAGACCGCCCCGTAGCTCTCCAGGAGATCCCCGAACGACCCGTCGTCCCCCGTCATCAGCTCGACGTGTTCGGGAGCCAGCCGGTTGCATGCCCTGACGCAGGCCCCGGGGTCGTCCAGGACGCACAGGACGATCCGCCCCGGTACACCCGGGCCCTCCTCCGCCAGGCTGGTGATCTCGGACCTCACCCCGGCGGCCAGGCCCTCTCCCCATGTGAGGAGCCAGGCCGAGGCGAGCGCGTCGTGCTCGGCCTGCGCCAGGAGGTCCAGGGCGACCAGACGGGGATCTGCATCCGGCGATGCCAGCACGGCCAGCTCCGACGGCCCCGCCAGAATGTCCGTCCCGACCGCTCCCTGCAGCCTCCTCTTCGCCTCGGTGACCCACACGCCGCCGGGTCCGCAGGCCATGTCCACCGCCGGAAAGGTCTCCGTCCCGACGGCCATCGCCGCGATGGCCTGGGCTCCTCCCAGTATGCTCAGGCTCTCGGCCCCCGAGAGGATGCAGGCGAGGGCGATGCCCGGATCCGTCGAGGGGGAGTAGGCGTGGACCGAGCCCACGCCGGCCGCCCTGGCCGGGATGACGGTCATGAGGATGGACGAGGCCAGGGGATGCCTCCCGCCGGGGGCATAGCATCCCGCGCTGGCGACCGGCCGCCATCGCGCCGATGCCACCCAGCCGTCCATGCGCAACTCGACCGGGACTGCCGTCCGGGCGACCGCCCGTGCGAACCTGCCCACCGCCTCGGCGGAGGCCTCCATGGCGCGGCGGACACCGGCGGGAACCAGTTCGGCAAGGCGGGCGACCTCGTCTCCCGGGACATCGAGCCTCTCCGGGGGAGGATCGCCGAGTTCGGCGGCGAGGACCCTCAGATAGGCGTCACCCCCCTTCGCGACCCCCCTGATGATCCTGTCGACCTTCGCCCGCATCGCCGCGGTCCCGGTGCGCATCCCCATCCTGTCGACGATCTCCCGGTCACCGCCCCTGATGGTGTCGATCCTCACTCCTCATCCTCCCCCTCAGCTCCGAGAAGACATCGGACAGGCCGATGCCGTCGCGTGCCAGCCTTACCATCGTGAAATAGAGGAGGTCGGCCGCCTCCCAGACCGCCGCATCGCGCCCCTCCGCCTCCGAGAGCTCGGCGGACTCCTCCAGTATCTTCGAGGCGAGGAGGGCCTCGTCCGAGGCCAGCCTGGCCGAGTAGGACCCCGCCCCTCCCGATGCCACCCTGGAGGCCACATGGTCGAAGACGGAGGAGATGTTGGCGCACCCGTCCCCGAAGCAGGAGCGCGAGCCCCTGTGGCAGGCGGGCCCGGACTGGTCGACCGTGAACAGGATCGCGTCGGAATCGCAGTCGAGCCTCGCCCTGACGAGGGCCTGGGTGTTGCCCGACGTCCCGCCCTTGATCCAGATGCCTCCCCTGGCCCGGCTGTGATAGACTCCCCTGCCGCTGGAGAGAGCCTCCGAAAGGCTTTCCGCGGAGCTCCATGCCAGCATCAGGACCGTGCCGGACCCGTCCCTCACGACGGTCGGCGCGAGGCCGTCCCCGCCGAAACTCACGCAGTCGACGAAGGTGCGGGCAGGATCCATCGCGCCGCTGTAGATCGACATGCCGGCCTGCACGTCGATCCCGGCGGCGGACAGCTCCGCGACCTCCCTCGAGGATGCCGCCCCGCCCGCCGCGGTGACCGGTCTTCCCGTGAGCTCCGCGATCGAGGCGGGGATCGTGCCGTCAAGCCCGCCCATGCCCCCCTCGCGCTCGATGTCGGTCACCAGGAAGGAGCCGAACCTCTCAGAGAGCCTGCAGGCGAGTTCGACGGCATCCAGACCGGTGTCCCTGCGCCAGCCCTCGTCGTAGACGGTGCCGTTCCGGTGATCCACCGCCGCCTGGACCAGTTCGGGGGGAAGCCTGCGGACGAAGGGCTCGTCACGGGCGGTCCCGATGATCACACGCTCGGCCCCGGCCCTGAGGAGCGCCCTGGCCCTCTCCTCGGACCTGACCCCGCCGCCCGCCCTGACCCTGGCCACGCGGCAGATCCTCTTCACGAGGTCCAGGTTGTCCCCGGCGCCCATGGCCGCGTCGAGGTCGACGACGGCGACATCCCCGAACCTGTCCAGGCAGGCCGCGAGCTCGACGGGGTCGCGATCGCTTGTGATGCGCAGGCGCCGCCCCCCCTCCAGCTGCACGGCCCTTCCACCCATCAGGTCGATGCTCGGGATCAGCATGGCCTCACCTCGACTCCCTCCGCTGCGAGCCACCTCTTCAGGTCCCGCACCCCGATCTCCCCCCTGTGGAAGACCCCGGCCGCCAGAGCCCCGTCGGCCCCGCCATCGCGGAACGCCTCCAGGAAGTGCTCCCGCCTGGAGGCGCCGCCGGACGCGATCAGTGGTATGCCGAGGCCCCTCCCGGCAGCCGAGAGGAGTTCGATGTCGAAGCCCTCCCCCGTGCCGTCCCTGTCGATGGACGTGAGGAGGATCTCGCCTGCGCCGAGCTCCTCCGCACGGCGGATCCAGGCGAGGGCATCAGGAGCCCCCTGCCGGAGCCCCGACTCCACCCTGCAGGTCCAGCCCGCACCCGATCTCGACGCATCGACGGCCGCGACGCAGCACTGCGAGCCGAACCGGTCCGCCATCTCGGTCAGGAGGGCCGGTCTGGCCACGGCGGCGGTGTTGACGGAGACCTTGTCCGCACCGGCCTCGAGAAGCCTCCCCGCGTCGTCCGGGCTGCACACGCCGCCGCCGGCCGTGAGGGGTATGCCGATGACCGAGGCGACCCTGGCGACGGTGCGGAGGTCATGTCCGCGGCCCTCTCGGGAGGCCGACACGTCCAGCAGGACGAGCTCGTCGATCCCCTCCTCCTCGTAGCGGGCGGCCTGCTCCGCCGGGTCGCCCGTCACCTCGAGATCCTCGAAGCGCACCCCCTTCACCGTCCTCCCCGAGAGCGTGTCCATGCAGGCGATCAGCCTCCTTGCGAGCATCCGTACCACCACCTCATGAGCCCGGCGCCGTAGACGCCGCTCTTCTCGGGGTGGAACTGGAAGCCCCATACCCCGCCCAGCCTCGCCCCCGCGCAGAACCTGCCGTGGTAGTCGGACTCGAAGAGCCAGCACGACTCCCGGGCGGGGACCGCGTGATAGGAGTTGATGAAGTAGGCCCACCCCCCTTCCGGGCCCGGGCCGACCGGAGCGATCCTGTTCCAGCCGGTCAGCGGCACCTTGCCCTCCCCGAACCGGAGGATGGGGCCTTCAATAATCCCGAGGCCTGCAGCCCCGGGGGACTCGGGGCTGGAGTCGAACAGGACCTGCATGCCTGCGCAGATCCCCAGGAGAGGAACTCCCCTTCCCACGGCCTCCAGGAGGGCTCCTGCCATCCCCGACTCCCGCAGCGGCGCGGCTATCCCGGCGAACGAGGCGACGCCGGGGAGGATCACGGGGCAGGCCATGGAAAGGCCGTCCGGGTCCCGGACCTCCCTGAAGGGTATCCCCGCCCTCTCCAGGCAGCGCTCCAGGGACGCCGCGTTGCCCCAGGGCCCCCTGACTATCTCAACCATCGAGAACCCCCTTCGAGCTCCTGAGGGCGGGAGCCGGCGCGAGGGCGCAGTCGAGCGCGCGCCCCATGGCCTTGAAGGCCGCCTCCAGACCGTGGTGACAGCAGTCGCAGGGGTCGATCAGCACATGCACCGAAGCACCGGCCGCCCCGGCGAACCCCGCGAAGAACTCCCCGTACTGGGCCGGATCTGCATTTCCGGGCAGGGCGTCGGGGAAGGTGGCGCGCAACGAGGAGAAGGGCCTTCCCGAGATGTCGAGCGCGACCATCGCGAGGCTGCCGTCCATGGGCACGACCGCATGCCCGAAGCGCTCGACCGGCCCGGCGGCAGCGGCCCTCCGCACGACCCTCCCGAGGACCGCTCCGCAGTCCTCTATCAGATGGTGGGGATCCACCTCCAGGTCCCCGGAGGCTCGGAAGGAGAGGGATCTGCCGAGGTTCACCGAGAGCGATGCGATCATGTGCCCGAGGAAGGGCAGGCTGATGCTCACGCATCCGCGCTCTCCGCTCCTGTCGGTGTCCATCTCGACCTCGATCGAGGTCTCGGAGGTGATGCGCTCCTCCCTGACGATCATCCCGACACCTCCGGGGCATCAAGCGCCTCCAGCAGGGAATCCATCTCCTCCGGCCCGCAGGCGGTTATCCTCACCAGGCCCTCGCAGAGCGGGTGACCCGACAGGACCTTCACCGCCATCCCGCGGTCGAGGCATGCCCTCCGGAGGGCCTCGGCCCCTCGGCGCGGCCTGGCCAGCACGAAGTTCGCGGAGCCCTCCCTGGCCAGCATCCCCCTTGCAGCCAGCTCCCGGGCCAGCCTCCTCCTCGCCGCCACGACCGCCCGGGCCCCGGCGACGACATCGCCCGCCCCCGTGTCGAGTATCGAATCGAGGCAGGAGACCGCCGCCGCGTTCACGCTGAAGGGGGGTCGGACCCTGCGCATCCATCCGAGCAGCTCCGGGTTTCCGGCGGCTGCGCCGAGACGCAGCCCCGCCATCCCCCAGGCCTTCGAGAAGGTCCTGAGGACGAGCATGTTGTCAGGCATGCCCGGAACCGCCGACGTACGCCCCGTGAAGTCCGCATATGCCTCGTCGACGACGACGAGCATCCTCGGGTGCCCGGAGGCCCAGCCGGAGAGGACGGCTGCGGGGATCTCGTCGCCGGTTGGGTTGTCCGGGGATGCCAGGACGACCATGTCGGCGCCCTCCCCGATCGCCGCCTCGAGCCCCCCGATGTCGAATGAGAGGTCGTCCCGGACGTCCACCACCCTCGGAAGCGCTCCTGCGAGAGTCAGGTACCGGGGTATGAGGGAGAAGGTCGGGCGGGAGATCACGACCCTCGTCGCCCCTGGTTCGACGAATGCCAGCGCGACCGTCAGTATGGCCTCGCTCGATCCGTTGAAGAGGCATACCCTGCCCCGCTCCAGGCCCATGAAGCCCGCCAGCCTCTCCTCGAGACGGGAGCAGTCGGGATAGGACCGGATCTCGTCGGGGAGCAGACCGCCCCATCTTCCCGCGATGCCCCCCGCGGGCGCCTCGTTGAGGTGCAGCCTGACAGGTGCACGCTCGGGGAGAGGGTAGACATCGAGCCCTTCGACAGTCCTCCTGCCCGTGATCACGATGACGCCTCCCTTGTCACGATCTTCTCCACGCCGTACTCGAGGATGTCGTCGACACCCATCGCGCTGAGCCTGGGGATGAGCTGCGGCACCTCCGCGGCGGGCAGGGCGACCTTAACCGAGTAGCCGGCGCCCCCCCACAGCTCCGAGACCGTCGGCGCGCGCATGCATGGGAGCATCCGCACCACCGCCTCGAGTCCGGCCGCGGGCACGTTCATCTCGAGGATCCTCCTGGAATCGGCGTCCAGGACGCTGCGGAGAAGCATTACCAGGTCCTCGAGAACCGCACGGACCGCCCCGCCTCCGTCCAGGACCGGCCTGGATGCCACGAGCCGCGTGCTGGTGGGCATGATCCGGTCGACCACCCTCAGCCTGTTGGAGAGAAGGGTGGCGCCGGTCGACGCTATGTCCACCACCATGTCGGCGTCGTCGGGCGGGAGGGCCTCGGTGGCGCCCCAGGACCTGACGACGAGGCCCTCGATGCCCTTTCGGGCGAGATATCCCGCCGTGACGAAGGGATACTCGGTCCCCACGACGATCCTGCCGTTCGGGTGCCGCACAGGCTCCTCGGGGACCGCCGACACGAGCTCGGCCTGGTCGTAGCCCAGATCGAGCAGCTCCTCCACGTCGGCATCCTCCTCGACGACCCAGTCGTGCCCGGTGAAGCCGCAGTGGTGGCGGCCGAGTGCGACCAGCCCCGGTATGTTGCGGGGCTTCACGATCTTCGCGTCGATTCGCGGATCGGAGCAGGGAGGCCTGTAGCACCTCTCGGCCGCCGCGAACTCCATGCCGCAGCGCGATAGGGCCTCGAGCACCTTCGCCCGAAGCCTCCCCGCGGGCAGGAGCATCTTCAGTCTCGAATCGTCCACCTGGTTCCCTCCAGACGAAAAAGGCCCGCCTCGAAGGCGGGCCGGTTGCCGGACCGGGGCGCGTGCCGCCCCGGCGGAGCCCGCCCGCAATCCGCATGGTGACGAAAACCTGGTACGATCACTCCGAAACCTCCCTCATAAAGAAAAAACCCGCCGCGGGGCGGGTTGCCGGTTCTCGGTGCCGTGAGAGCTACCGGGAGCGGACCCCCCCGCCTGCGCCACCGTTATGGTGATGCGCGCCGCAGATGATGAGGTCCGTCAGCTTCTCCATGACCCGGGATTCTACGCCTCCCGTGCCGCGTGTCAACACCCCCCCTCTTTGATATGCTAGCACTGGAGCATTGGGAGGCCCTCCGGATGAAGAAGAGAACGGTCGTCAGGTTCAGGCGCGGTATGAAGTGGACGTTCCGGATGGCGGGCAGGATGCTGCTCCTCTGCCTGGGCTCGATCTCCTTCGCCATCGCGATCAACGTCTTCTACAAGCCCGGCGCCATGCTCTCCGGAGGCGTGGCCGGCGCCTCGCTCCTCGTCTTCCGCCTCACCGGCTTCCCCATGGGCGTGTGCGTCATCCTCCTCAACATCCCGATCTTCCTTCTGGGCTTCAGGGACATGGGGAAGAGCTTCGCATTCCTCTCCGGGCTGGGGGTCATCCTCTTCTCCCTGTTCGTGGACCTGGTCAGGATCGGTCCCGTGACGGGCGATCCCATGCTCGCCGCCGTCTTCGGGGGAGTGCTGGCCGGCCTGGGGACCTCGCTCGCCCTCAGGACCGGAGGCTCGCTGGGCGGCTTCGACATCCTGGGGGTCGTCATCAACAGGAGGTTCGGGACGGGCGTCGGAGAGGCGCTCATGGTCATGAACGGCCTGCTGGTCGTGGCGGCCGGCTTCAGCGCCACCCCCGAGGCGGCGATGTACACGCTCGTCGCCATCTTCTCCGCCGGGAAGACTGTCGAGGTCCTGCAGACGCCGCGCCCCCGGAAGGCGTTCCTCATAATGACGAGGACTCCCGGACCCGTGAGGGCCAGGATCGTCCGTGAGATGAACCGGGGCGTCACCCAGTGGGAGGCCGAGGGCGTCCGGTTCGGCAAGGGGATGTACGCCCTGCTCTGCGTGGTCACGAGGATGGAGATCCGCGAGCTGTCGCAGATCGTGCGCGAGGAGGACCCCTGGGCCTTCACGATAGTGCTCGAGGCGAGCGACGTCCTCGGCCGCTTCCGGAGGCAGACCGCCTACGACCAGCTGAAGAGGATGCACGGGAGACACCACCTTGCCGGGCCGGAGGATCCGCCCGGCGGCGGAGACGCATCCGGGGAGTAGTTGCGGACCGGTCCGGCAAGTGCGAGTTTCGGACATCAGCCACCCGGAACGGAGGTCCAGCCTTGTACGAGTCCCGGCTCCCGTCCGCAGCCCTGCTGACGGCGGTCCTCACCCTTGCGGGAACGGCGCTGGGGGGCACCACCGGCAGTCTTATGGGGATCGTCACCGACGCCTCCGGCGACCCCGTGACAGGCGCCAGCGTGATGCTCGAAGGCACGGGGCTCGGGGCCATGACGGACGCAGAGGGCGGCTACTACCTCTACGCCGTGATCCCGGGAACCTACTCCGTGACCGCGCGGATGGTCGGCAGCGAGACGGTCACCAAGGACGGAGTGCGGATAGTCTCGGACCAGTCCACGAGGGTCGACTTCGCGCTGGGCGCCGCGCCGGTGGGGCATACCGTCATCGAGGTCAGGGACCAGCGCAACCTCGTGCTGGAGACCGTTCCCTCGACCATCCACGTCATCGACTACAGCGAGATAAGGCTCCTGCCCGTCCCCGGGATGCTCGAGATCCTCCTGAGGCAGCCCGGGGTGATCTCCCAGGGCGGCGGGATCCACATCAGGGGGGGCAGGTCGGGCGAGGTCGCCTACCTGCTCGACGGGATTCCCGTGCGCTCCCCGATAACGAACACCTTCTCGGCCATCACCCCGATCTCGGCCATCTCGGAGACCTCCGTGATCACGGGCGGGGCCAGCGCGGAGTACGGCAACGCCATGTCGGGCGTGGTGAACATGGTCTCCCGCGACGGCGGACCCACCCTGGAGGGCTATGTGACCTCCCTCGGGGGGGACCTGGACGAGTTCGGAGCCGAGGATGCCACCAGGAACTACTCCGAGCCCTCCGAGAACGACAACTACCGCGGCGACTGCATCGACTCCGAGGTCGCGCTGGGCGGGCCGGAGCCGCTGACCTCGCTCCTCCTTCCCGCGATCGGCATCGACCTCCCCGGCGAGGTGACCTTCTTCGGCTCCGCGAGGGTGCTGGTGAGCGGCCGCAACCTGGAGGACAGCAGGGGCAACTGGGAGAACAACTGGCAGAACGGTTTCAACGGCTCCCTCAAGGTCACGGCGCGTTTCTCGCCGAGGACCAGGTTCTCTGTCATGGGCTACTACAACTACCGCCAGTCCGGGTGGGACGAGTGGGCCTGGTCGCTGTACGAGGAACCCATGTACATCGAGGGGGAGCCGGCCCTCGGCGGTGACCCGGACCACGCCATCCCCATCCGGTTCCAGGAGACGGGCGGCGTGACCGCATCCCTCACGCGTATGCTGACGGACGACACGTTCCTGGACTTCAGGATCAACCGCACGCGCTACTGCCACTGGAGACGGATACAGGACCCCGACGGGGGGTACTTCGGCGAGGCCTACTCGCCGTCCGACTGGATCATGATGTACTTCCCGCAGCCGAGGCTGGTCGATTCGCTCGGGTTCTACCACTCCGGCATGCACCCGGAGGTCTGGCTCGAGTCGAAGAGCGAGGTCTCGACGGGAAGGATCGACTTCACCTCGCGGCTCAGCGACCTCGTCGAGCTCAAGACGGGCATCGAGGCGTCCAGCTTCGACATCTACGACTACAGCGTGTACATCGCCGACGAGGGCAGCGCCTTCGTCAGCCTCTGGGAGGCCTGGCCCTGGTCGGGGGCGCTCTACGGGCAGACCTCGCTGCGGTTCGGCAGCGGCATGGTCATGAACACCGGCCTCAGGCTGGACGTCTTCGATCCCAACTGCTCGATGTTCGACATCGAGGAGGGCGGCTCGGTGGACGTGGAGGCGAAGACGCAGCTCAGCCCCAGGTTCGGGATCACCCATCCGGTGAGCGACAGGGACGTGTTCTTCGCCACCTACGGGCACTACTTCCAGATGCCCAACCTGAACGAGATGTTCTACGGCACCGACTACAACATAGCCGGCCTCTACTCGATCATCGGCAACCCCGACCTCGAGGCCGAGCGAACGGTCGCCTACGAGGCCGGCGTGAGGCACAGGTTCTCGGACGACGCCTCGCTGGCCGTCTCGGCCTACTACAAGGACATCACCGGGCTCGTCCGCACCAGCCAGTACTTCAGCGAGACCTACGACTACTACTTCCTCTACGAGAACGACGACAGCCACGGGACCGTGAGGGGGATGGAGCTCAAGCTTCTGAAGCTCCCCACCGGCTGGGTCTCGGGTAGCCTCAGCTACACCTACTCCATCGCCATGGGGAGGTACTCCTCGCCGACCGAGGGGTGGGAGTGGGTCTCCGGGGGCTTCATGACCCCGACCACCGACAGCTACCTCGACTGGGACCAGCGGCACACGGCGGAGGCCTCGGTGGTCGTGGCCGTGCCGAGGGGCGAAGGCCCAGTGACGGGAGGCTTCCGACCCCTCGAGGGGTTCAGCCTGACGCTCGACTGGCAGTTCGGCAGCGGCTTCCCCTACAGCCCCCCCACGGGGGGGTCGGTGCTGCCCGAGATCAACACGCTGCGATACCCGTGGACCATGCAGACGGACATGGGGATAGGGCGCAGGATCTGGCTCGGTCGGACCGAGCTGGACATCGCCCTCAACGTCTACAACCTGTTCGACCGCAGGAATCTGAACAAGATCTACGACGTGGGGCACTACATCGAGACCGGCGAGCCGGGCGGCGTGGGCGCCAATCCCGGAGCATGGTCCTCCTCGCGGCACGCCTTCCTGAAGGTGGGTTTCTCATGGTAGGACGCGGGGATCGGAGGGGTCCCGCCGCCTGGATGCCGGCGGTTCTTGCGGTGACCGTCATCCTCGGCGGGTGCCACGATGTCGCGGAGTACGGCGACTTCGACACGACCGGGCTCATCGTGATCGACACCGGCGACCTGTCCGTTGCCGCGGAGCTCGCGGGGTTCGAGGGGGGCAGGGTTATCTGCTCTCTCGGCACCGGCCAGCCCGCGCTGCTGGTCGCTTGCAACACCGGGATGCTCCTCCGCGTCGACACCGACGACTGGACGGTGGAGGCCACGACCACGGTCGGCCCCCCCTTCTCGCAGGGATACGGCTCGATGGTGCTGGACAAGCAGACCGGCGAGAAGTACCTGATCGGGGGCTACGGCTCGATACTGCGCCTCGGCACGGGCGGGGGCATCCTGGGCGACTTCGTGGCGGGGCCGTCGCCCTGCGCGCTCGCCACCACCGGCGTATCGCGGTTGTTCGTCTGCGACCAGCAGGATGCCAGGATCAGGGAGGTCTCGACCATCTCCTGGGAAGTGCTCAGGGAGCACGAGCTCTCCAGCCCGGCATGCGCCATCACGCCCTACGCGGAAAACACGCTCCAGTTCTACCACGTCGCCGTGTCGCAGGTCGAGGCGGAGGCCTGGATGATCATCGGGGGGGAGATACTAGGCTCGCTCCTGCTGGAAATCCCGCCTTCCAGCGACGTGGCCTCGCTGCCCGACACGGCGGTGTTCTGCGCGACGCATCCGATGCTGACCTCGGCCGACGGGGCGGTGACCATAGGCCGGCACCACACCGCGATGGAGATACAGCTGCAGTCGGTGTCGCTCGAAGGGCATCCGCGGAGGGTCTGCCCCTCGCCCCTGACCCGTTCGTTCTGGGTCGCGGCCTCGCTGGACGGCGGGGGATCGAGGATCTACGAGATCGACGGGTACGACTGCTCGGTGATCAGATCGACCGACGTGTCCGGACAGGTGTGGGACATCATGCTCCTGGAGGACCAGGGGCACCTGATACTCCTGACCTCCGACTGAGGTAGCCCGCCCCGGGAGGGCTCTATCTGCCCGGCGCGCCCCCCGGCGACCATCCCAGCGCGTACTCCAGCACCGGGTCCACTCCGGCGGCGAACTGCTCCTCCGTCGCCTCGACGTAGAGGTCCGGCGCCAGGCCCGACTCCTGGAGCCACAGGACGGAGTCCCCAGCCAGGATGGTGGTGTCGGGGAAGCTGAAGGAGGTGCCTCCGGGCAGGGCATAGGTGATGGTGTGCCCCACCTGGCCCATGGTGGTGTCGCCGATGATCGTGACCCCGGGGATCGTACGGCACATTGCGGCGAACTCCTCGGATATCCTCGAGCACTGCTCGCCCGCGAGCAGGACTACGGGCTCGTCGAAATACCCCGCCCTCGTGTTGATCTGCCTGGGGACCGGATCGCCGAAGTCCGTCCGCCCCGGGCCGCCCCTCCCGACATAGTAGTATCCCGTCCGGGTCTGGTCGTTGAAGCGCCTGCAGAGCTCGCCTATCCTGGTGCTCGAGCCCGAGCCCCCGTTCAGGCGGATGTCGATGAGCAGGGCCGCAGCTTCGGGATGCTCCTCCAGCACCGCGTCCAGGTTCGGCATGACGAGCCCGCTGTCCCACTGGTAGACGAGCAGGTAGATCACGTCTCCGAACATGCACCAGCCCCAGTCGCCGCCGGCGAACCACACGAAGCCCTGCGGCACGAGGTAGTTGTCGAAGAGGACGGTGCTGTCGCAGTTGACCTCGATCTCCGGGGCGTACGACCAGGAGTAGGAGCCGCTGAGCGTCACATGCATCCCGGCATCCGCGAAGGGCTGCATCATCCCGGAAAGGATCACGCAGAGGGAGTACTGGCTGGAGACCGTGTCGACCATCGCCGAGGCGGCAGTGTAGGCCGAGTCCCAGTCGGTGTCGGCGAAGGCGAAGCCGACGTACTCGCGGTCCATCGTCTGCCAGAACAGGTCGAACTCGGCCCTGAACTCCTCGTGCCGGCCCAGGTCGACGGGATCGAAGAGACAGGAGGTCGAGGCGAGCGCGAGGAGGGTGGCCGATAGGGCCGCGGGACGGAGCCGGGGATTCCTCAAGGCAGGACCACCACCCTCCCGGTCGTGCATGCCGCGCCCGACTCGATCCGGACGAGGCGGACGCCGGGATCGGACAAGTCCAGCCCGACCTGGCCCTCCCCGGCTCCGAGCTGCACCGGCTGGATGACCTCCCTGCCGGAAAGGTCGTAGACATGCAGCGTAGCGCCCGTGCCCGGTGGCACCTCGAAGGAGGCGCAGACGGTTCCGTGGCAGGGGTTCGGGGAGAGGGCCAGTGTGGGGGCCTCGACCCCGCCGGCTCCTCCGCCCTCGACGCCAGTGCCGCCCCAGCCTGCCAGCACCGCCATCATCCACCACCATGCACGGCCCTTCTGGGTGCAGCTCTCTGCGGTCGTGTGGCCGTACTGGTCGCCGTAGAAATGCGGGTGCTCGGAGGGGACGGTGTAGCTCCCGTAGGTGTACGTGTGCTGCTCCCACTGCTGGGAGGAGGGGTTGAACCACCAGCAGTCGAGGTCGGCGAAGTCGAACAGCACCTTGTCGTTGGACAGGCAGTAGCTGCGTATCTGCTGGTTGCGCTGCCACCGGTTGTAGCCCGAGGAGCCCGTGGCCTGCGCGTT
>CAZRWD010000015.1:4353-51393 GCA_964603785.1 uncultured bacterium | reverse complement strand
GGAGCCGCGACATCGCCTGACAGCGCCACCCGCTCGCCCTCCGCGAGGTGGACGCTCGAGAGGCCGAAGCTCGAGACGACCGACCAGATCCTCGTGGAGGTCTCAGGCACCCATGTACCTCCCGAGGAGGGCGACAACGGCCTCCGCCACGAATCGCTTGGAGCCCCGGGGGACCTCCCGCGAGGCTCCGCTCCTGTGCACCAGCACGCCGGCGTTGCCGGCCGCGTCCATGCCGCAACCGTCGATGTCGCCCCTGTTGCAGAAGACGGCCTCGGCGCCCTTCCTGCGCATCTTGGACACCGCCCTCTCGAGTGCGCCGTCTCCGTACTCGAGGCTGAAGGACAGCAGAGGCACCAGGGCGGAGAAGCGGGCGGAGAGGTCCTCGACCTGCTCGAGATCCAGCGTCATCCCCGAGGCGGTCCGCGGGATCTTGCCCCGCACCCTCTCGCGCGGTCGGAAATCGGACACCGCCGCTGGCATCGCCAGCAGGCCGCAGCCCTCCAGGTTCTCCTCTATGAGCCTCCCGAGCTCCAGGGAATCCGAGAAGCCGCGAATGCCGACCCCGGAGGGAGGCATCGCGGAACCGGGGCCGCACAGCAGCAGGACCTCCGCTCCCGCACTCCTGAAGGCCGCCGCAAGCTCGCATCCCATGACCCCGCTGGAGCGGTTCGAGATGAACCTGACATCGTCGAGGTACTCCCTCGAAGGTCCGGAGGCGACCAGAATCCTTCTCCCGGCCCAGTAGTCCGAGCCCGTCAGCAGATCGCCCTCGAGGGCCCTTGCGCAGGCGGGCCATTCCATCTCCCGGGGTCTGGCCCTCTCGGCCCCGACTATCGACCTGACGGCCGCCACCGTGTCCTCGACCCCGTCGTTGACCAGCAGATAGTCGAAGGCGCCGGCCCACCTGACCTCTCCCGCGGCGGCCGCTATCCGCGCAGCGAGGTCGCCGGGCGCCTCGGTCCCCCTGCCCGAGAGCCTCGACTCCAGGGCGGCGGAGCTCGGGGGGAGGATGAAGACCAGCACTGCACGGGGCATCGACCGCCTGACCGAGAGCGCGCCCTGCACGTCGACGTCCAGCACGATCGAACCGCCGCGCGAGAGGACGGATTCGACCTGCTCCCGGGATGTCCCGTAGCGGGAGCCGTGGACCTCGGCCCACTCCAGGAAGAAGCCGGAGGACACCCTCGAGTCGAACTCCTGGTCGCTCACGAAGATGTAGTCCCTCCCGTCCCTCTCCCCGGCCCTCGGCCTCCTGGTGGTGACGGACACGGAGAACTCGAAGCCGCAGTCGTCCTCCACGAGCCTGCGGGCCATGGTCGTCTTCCCGGCGCCCGAGGGACCGGCGATGACAACCAGGAGCCCGGGGTCACTCGACATTGGCCGCCTGCTCCCTGAGCGCGGAGACCTCGTTCTTCATCTCGACGACGAGATGGATCGACGCGGGGGTCTCGAGCTTGCTGCCGAGGGTGTTGACCTCGCGCTGGATCTCCTGGAGCAGGAAGCCGAGCTTCCTCCCGGAGTCCGGCTCGTCGGAGAGGACCAGGCTCCTCGAGGTCGCGACGTGACAGGCGAGCCTGTCCATCTCCTCCGTGACGTCCAGCCTGTCGGCTATCAGGGCCAGCTCGAGGGCCAGCCTCTGCTCGTCCAGGGAGGCGTCCCCGGCCAGCGCCGCCACCCTCTCCCTGAGGCGCGAGAACTTGAGCGGGGCGGCATCCTTCTGGAGCACGGCGACTTCCGCCGCCAGAGACTCGAGCCTGTCCAGCCTCGAGGCGACCATCTCCGAGATGGCCGCACCCTCCGCCCTGCGGGAGCGGATCAGGTCCTCCAGGCAGAGCGAGAGGCATTCGAGCACCGGAGCGGGATCGGCGGACCCCGCCCTCCCCGGGTCGATCACGACGCCGGGCACCCGGAGCAGATCCGCCGCCTCGAGTCCCGGAGGTATGCCCAGCTCCTCCGACAGCACCCCGACGGCTTCGGCGAGGGTCCTGGCCCTGTCCAGGTCCAGCGAGCCCCCCGCGCCTGCCGCAGATCGATCCGACAGCGTTATCGAGATGTCGATCCTGCCGCGCGAGAGACGCGTCCTGACCGATTCCCTCAGCAGCTCCTCCATCCGCTCCAGGGACTCGGGGACGGACAGGTGGATCACGAGGCCCTTCTGGTTGACGCTCCTGGCCTCCGCCACGATGTCGAGGGTGCCGGACGACAGCGCCGCCCGGCCGAAGCCGGTCATGGATTCCAGCGGGGTCACCTCCGTTCGAGGGGTCGAAGGTATATTCTAGCCTATCGGAGACCGTTCAGGGAGGGAATCGCTCTGGAGGGCGTGTTTCTCGCGGTTATCGCACGGAGACTCGATGCGGCGGCATCCGGACGGAGGTGCAGGGGGGTCGTCTCGCCCGCCGAGGGCGTATGCGAGCTCCTCTTCCCCGGCTTCGGGATCTCCCTGGCGAGCCTTCCGGGCGGACCCGGGGTCGCGATCACGGAAGGGACGGGCACCGCGACCCTCCAGCCATGGCACGACATCCTGGCCGGATCCGTCCTCGAGTCCGCAGGCCAGGCCGGGCTCGACAGGATCCTGGTCCTGGCCTTCAGGAAGGCCCGGGCCTACAGGGACGCCTCTACGGTCCTCCATTTCGAGATGACCGGGAGGAACACCAACCTCGTCCTCGTCCGGGCCGGGGACTCCAGGATACTCGCCTGCACCCGCCGCGTGACGGGCAGGATGAGCAGGAGGCGGACGCTCGCCCCGGGAGAGGTCTACTCGCCTCCACCCCCTTCCGGCCTGCCTCCCTCGCAGTGGGCCGGCGCCTCCGCAGCGGCGGCCCTCGACGCCGCCGTCTCGCCGGCTGACATCTACGGCATGCTCGAGGGCGTCGGGCCGCTCACCGCCTCCGCCATCCTGGGGGAATGCGCCGCCACGGGGCTCCGGCCCGGAGCGGTGGCCGCATCCCTCGCCGCATCGCTCCTCGACGGGCGTTTCGAGCCCTGGACCGGCCCCTGGGGGCCGATGCCGGTCAGGCTGGGTCCCGGCGAGCCCATGGACGATCCGTTCGACGTCTTCCGGGACCCGGTCGGGGGTGCGGCCCGCTCCCCGGCCGCCGGGGCGTGGCTGAGATCGGTCCGTGAACGGGTCAGGGCCGCCTCCAGGGCCCTGGAGAGGGTGGAATCCCTCGTCCGCGACCTGCCCGGCCCGGAGGAGCTGAGGCTCCGTGCCGGGCTCCTGCTCGCCCGGGCCGCCGACGTTCCCCCGGGGTGCGACAGAATCGTCCTGGAGGACTGGGAGGGCGTCCCCCACGAGATCCCCCTCAGACCCGGGAGAACCGTCCCGGAGAACGCGGACCGTCTGTTCAGGAAGGCGCGGAGGGCGGAGGAGGAGCGGAGGCGGCTGGAGGAGAGGGCCGGATCCCTGCGCAGGTCCGTCGCGGACCTCGAGGAGGAGGCCGGCAGGGTGGAGAGGACGGGCATCATCCCCGCCTCCACGCCTCCGGACAGGCCGGGCGGGAGGAGGACCGGGGCGAGGAAGCCCGTCGACCTGGGCGGCGGATGGGTCTGCTGGGTGGGCAGGAATGCCAGGGACAACGACGAGCTGACCTTCGGCATCGCCCGGAGGGGAGACTTCTGGCTCCACGAGCGGGGCGGGGCGGGGCCGCACGTGATCCTCAGGGGTGACACGGCGTCCGGCAACCCCCCATCATCCGTGATGCTCGAGGCTGCACGCCTCGCCGCCGGCCGCGGAAGGGGCATGGCGGCCGTCGACTGGACCAGGGTTCAGCTGGTCCGCAGGATCCGCGGAGGCAGGCCCGGAGAGGTGAGCTACACCGGGGAGAGGACCATCTTCATAGACAGGGACGGCCCCCCATCGCGCGGGATCGGGCCGGGAAGGGCGGACCCCGTTGAAGAATGAGGAGAAGGAAAGGCACAGGCCCCTCTTCAGGACTGCCTACCTGTTCAGGGACCTGAACTCCGAGGAGCTCGAGGTCTTCCTCGACCGCGCGCGCCTGGCGAGGTTCCAGCCGGGAGCGACGATAATCGCGGAGGGCGAGGAGGGGAACGACCTCTTCCTCATCGTGTCGGGCAGCGTGAGGGTCACCAAGAGCACGCCCGAGGGGCTCCAGCATGTCATCGGCCTCCTGAGGTCGGGGGACTTCTTCGGGGAGATGGCCCTCCTGGACAGCCTCCCCAGGAGCGCCTCCGTGTCCGCTCACGAGCCCGTGCAGGTGGCCCTGGTGTCGAGGCGGGACCTCACCTCCGTCTTCGCCGAGCGCCCGCAGACGGCCTACAAGATGGTGCGGACCTTCGCGGAGGTCCTCTCCGTCCGTCTCAGGGAGACCAACGAGCGCATCCGCACCCTGGTCCACCTGGAGAGGTCGTTCTGAACCCCGCGGCCAGGGCCTTCGTGCTCGTGCTGGACGGTGTCGGGGCCGGGGCCATGCCGGATGCGGGCGAGTACGGGGACGAGGGTTCGGACACTCTCGGGAACCTGTCCAGGGCTGTGGGCGGCCTCGATCTGCCCTTCCTCGGCTCGATGGGCCTCGGCTGCGCGCACAGCGTGGAGGGCGTGCCCCCGGTGGCCCGCCCCGGCGCCTCCTTCGGCCGGCTGGCAGAGCTCTCGAAGGGGAAGGACTCGACGACCGGCCACTGGGAGATGATGGGGCTGGTGAGCAGCGTTCCGTTCCCGACCTATCCCGGGGGCTTCCCTGCGGAGATCGTGCGCGCGTTCGAGGAGGCGACCGGCAGGAGGGTCATCGGGAACACTGCCGCCTCCGGCACCCGCATCATCGAGGACCTGGGGGGGGAGCATCTCGCGAGCGGCGCCCTCATCGTCTACACATCGGCGGATTCCGTCTTCCAGATCGCCGCCCACGAGTCGGTCGTCCCCCCGGTTGAGCTGTACGAGGCCTGCAGGACCGCGAGGCGCCTCCTGACGCCCCCCCACGGGGTGGCGAGGGTGATAGCCAGGCCCTTCACCGGGGTTCCCGGCTCCTTCACGAGGACCCCGCGCAGGAGGGACTTCTCGATCGAGCCCCCCGGAAGGACCCTCCTCGACGCACTGGAGGAGGCGGGCATCCCCAGGACCGGGGTGGGCAAGATAGACGACCTGTTCGCAGGCAGGGCCATCGAGACCGTCCACGTGGACGGCAACACCGCCGGACTGGCCGAGCTGTCCCGACAGGCCGCCTCGACAGTTTCGGGGCTCGTCTTCGCGAACCTGGTGGACTTCGACATGAAGTGGGGCCACAGGAACGACATCGAGGGCTTCAGGAGGGGTCTGGAGGAGGTGGACTCCGCGCTCTCGCGCCTGGTCCCCTCGCTCCGCGAGGGCGACCTGTTCATCATCACGGCGGATCACGGCAACGACCCGACGACCGCCGGCACCGACCATTCCAGGGAGTACGCCCCCCTCCTCGCCCTGTCGCCGGGCAGGCCGGGCCGTCCGCTCGGGATCCGCAGGACCTTCGCGGACATAGCCGAGACGCTCCTCGGGCATTTCGGCCTCGAAGGGGGCTTCGGCGCGACATCCTTCCTCGGGGAGGTGACAGCTTGAGGGCATGGAGGGATCTCCTGACGGAGGCGGAGGGGATGCTCCACCTCTGCCACGCCCCATACTCGGGCGTGCGCGTGGCCGCGGTCCTGGAGGACCTCTCGGGCGGACTGCACGGGGGGGTCAACATCGAGAACGCTTCCTACGGGCTGACCGTCTGCGCGGAGAGGGTGGCGGTCTTCAGGGCCGTCTCCTCCGGGGTGCGCGGATTCGGGCGGATCCTGGTCCACTCCCCGGACACGGCCCCCTGGCCGTGCGGAGCCTGCAGGCAGGTCCTCTCGGAGTTCTGCGGCCCGGATACGGAGGTCATCGTCTGCGGGCCCGGAGGCGAGGCGGAGCGGTCGACGCTCGGAGCCCTCCTTCCAAGGGCGTTCGAGCTGGACGGAGGAGCGCCCCGGCGCCCGGGCGGTTCCTGAAGCCCGGTCCGCATGCTATTGTACGGGTGCAAGCCAAACCGCAGACAAGGAACGGGGGACTGGAATGAAGGCAGGATTCTCTCCTCTGGCGGCACTGCTGCCGCTCGTCCTGACCACGGCCGTCCAGGCCGACTGGTCGGACAACTTCGACTCCTATTCGCCCGGGGGGCTGAACGGGATCGGGGGCTGGGAGTGCTGGGACGGCAACCCCGCCTACAACGCGTTCGTGGTGACCTCTCCCAACCGCAGCGCACCGCACTCCGTCCAGATCACACCGACCACCGACATCACCCAGCAGTTCTCCGAGACATCGGGCACCTGGACGATCACGGCGTGGCAGTTCATCCCCACGGGGTCCACGGGCAGCCAGTACTTCATCCTGCTCAACACCTACACCACGGGGGGGCCCTACAACTGGTCCCTCCAGCTTCACTTCGACTCCAACGCCGGCGTGGTCAGCATCGACGACCCGGGCAGCGCATCCGCCTCCATCGTCTACAACCAGTGGGTCGAGATCAAGGTGGTCGCCGACCTGACGGTCGGGATGCAGAACATCTACTACAACGGCAGCTTCATGGAGCTCATCCCCTGGCAGCTCACGGGGGTGAACGAGCTCGCGGCGATGGACCTCTTCTCCGACGGCGGCAGCAATGTCTACTACGACGACATCTCGGTGACCCTGACGAGCGCCCTCGAGTCGAGGACCTGGGCGGAGATCAAGACCCTTCTCGACTAGGAACCGCATCCATCCGGCGAAGGCGGGTCGGCGGGAGCCGGCCCGCCCTTCCGTTTCGGGGCTCCCTCCCTTGACAGCGGAGATGCGGCCCTGTTAGACAAGCGCCCGATCAACCGGGAAGGGGTCCTGATGGACAAGACGATATTGGAGATGGAGAAGGGCGAGGACCTGCTCAGGGTGGTGCTGAAGGAGTTCAAGGGCAGGCAGTACATAGACGCCCGGATGTTCTACATGTCCGAGACCGGGGAGTGGATGCCTACGAAGAAGGGCATCAGCATGACCCCGGAGATCGCGGCGAAGGTCTCCGAGGCGATAGGCGCCGCGCTGGCGGAGCTCGGGACCACGGAGAAGCCGGGCGGGAAGGCCGGGAAGGCCGCTTCCGGCTAGCCGCACTCCGAATAGCCGCAGTTCAGCGCGCAGGCCACGCAGCCCGACTCGTACTTCAGAGGCCCCCCGCAGTTCGGGCAGGCCCCGGCGTGGTTCTGGAGGTCGTCGTCGACGACCGCCTCCGGTATCGTCTCCGGTCCTCCCACGGCCTCCTCGACCTCGGTGCCGGTCTGCCCGGAGTGCCATTCGATGGTCTTGCCTATCGCATCCGCACAGGAGAGGATCCTGTCGCCCCCCTGCCAGACGACCCTGTGGCAGCTTATCCCCTTCAGCTCGCGGACGACCGCCTCGAGAGGAATGTGGGACCTCAGGGCCAGCGAGACCAGCCTGCTGATCGCCTCCGCCTGGGAGGCGGCGCACCCCCCGGCCTTGCCCATCTGCGTGAATATCTCCACGGGGCCGCACTCGTCCTCGTTGATCGTGATGTAGAGGTTCCCGCAGCCGGTCCGCACCCGCCGTGTGACCCCGGTCGTGACCTCGGGCCTGGGCCTCGGCCCGGCCGCCGGCGGCTCCGGCGTCGAGGCGGCCTCGAGCGACACCACGGCGGGGCTCTTCGAGCCGCCGATGTTCAGCACCTGCCTGTCGCGGCTCTTGTCCCGGTAGACGGTCACCCCCTTGCAGCGGAGCCCGTATGCCAGCCGGAACACCTCCGCGACATCCTCCGCCGCGGCGTGCTCGGGCAGGTTGACCGTCTTCGAGACCGCGTTGTCCGTGAACTTCTGGAATGCGGCCTGCATCCTGACGTGATACGAGGGCGAGACGTCGTGAGAGGTCGCGAACACCCTCTGCACGTCGGGAGGCACCATGTGCAGCCCCCTGCAGGTTCCCTTCTCCACTATCTCGGCCAGGGCGTCCGGAGTGTCGAATCCCCGGGCCTTCGCCACCTTCTCGAAGGCCGGGACCATCTCGAGGAGCTCGTCGCCGTCGTCGAGGATGTTCCTGCGCTGGAAGGCGAGCGCGAAGGCCGGCTCTATGCCGCTCGAGCAGCCGGCCAGGATGCTTATCGAGCCGGTGGGGGCTATGGTGGTCACCGTGGCGTTCCTCGATGCGGGAAGCCCCTGTCTCTCGAACAGGCTGCCCCTGAAGTTCGGGAAGGGGCCCCTCTCCCTCGCCAGGTCCTCGCTGGCCTTGCGGGCCCTGGTATGGACGAAGGACATGACCCGCTCGGCGAAATGCAGGGCCTCCTCCGAATCGTATGGCAGCCTCAGGTCGAAGAGCATGTCGGCGAAGCCCATGACTCCCAGGCCTATCTTCCGGTTGCCCTCGACCATCCTCGCGATCTGGGGAAGAGGGTACCTGTTTATCTCGATGACGTCGTCGAGGAACCTCACGGCGCTCCTGACCGTCCTGTCGATCCTCTCCCAGTCGACCGCGCGGCTGCCGTCCGGGGCGTCCGTGAGCATCGCGGCAAGGTTCAGCGAGCCGAGGTTGCACGCCTCGTACGGCAGGAGGGGCTGCTCGCCGCATGGGTTGGTGGCTTCTATGGCCCCTACCTGGGGAGTGGGGTTGGCCTCGTTCATCCTGTCGATGAAGATCACCCCGGGCTCGCCGGAGGCCCACGCCGATGCGGTGATCCTCGAGAAGACCTCCTCCGCCTTCATCGTGCGCACCGGCTCGCCGGTCCTGGGATTCGTCAGGGTGTAGTCCGTGCCCCTCTCCAGGGCGTCCATGAACCGGTCCGTCACGGCGACGGAGAGGTTGAAGTTGTTGAGGAGCTGCATGTCGCGCTTGGCCTCAATGAAGTCCAGGATGTCGGGGTGGTCGACGGACAGGACGGCCATGTTGGCGCCGCGGCGGACGCCGCCCTGCTTGATGGTCTCGGTGGCCCTGTCGAATACGGTCATGAAGGAGACCGGACCGCTGGATATGCCCCTGGTCGAGAGGACGACATCGTCCTTCGGCCTGATCCTGGAGAAGGAGAAGCCGGTGCCCCCGCCGCTCTTGTGGATGAGAGCGGTGTTCTTGACGGCCTCGAAGATGCTCTCCATGTCGTCCTCCACGGGGATCACGAAGCAGGCGGAGAGCTGGCCGAGCTCTCTCCCGGCGTTCATGAGCGTGGGGGAGTTCGGCATGAACTCCATCCTGGCCATCATGTTGTAGAATCGGATGGTCCAGTCGTCAGGATCGCCGTCCCGGAATGACGATTCGGCCATGGCGACGCTGGAGGCGACCCGCCACAGCATCTCCCTCGGCGTCTCGAGGACCTCGCCGTCGGTGGACCGCCTCAGGTACCTCTTGCGGAGGACGACTTCCGCGTTCCGCGAGAAGCATGGCTCCGCGGGCTCCTCGAACTCCGCGATGGAGACCCTCTCCACCTCGCCGAAAAGATCTGGACTGACTGAGGAGGATCCCCTCGAAGCCATCTGCGCCCCCCCGTTCCGTTGCCCCCGTGCGCCGTCGGACGCAAGGTATGATGAAGCCGGATTCGTGTCAATATGCTGTGTAGGGCTTGACATCGACGCACAACCCGTTGTGGGGCCCGGGGGCGGGCGTGGCAGGTTGCCCGGCCGGTGCCGCGGGCGCTAGAATATGCGTGCGATGATGGACTCGGACGGCAGGAGCATGGCTGGAACGGCCGACGGATTCGAGGCGGAGGTCCTCGGGTTCCTGGACGGCCTCTACGGTTATGCGCTGCATCTGACAAGAAACCCGGATGACGCGGCCGACCTGGTCCAGGAGACGTACGCGAGGGCGTTCAGGGCGAGGGGCCAGTACCGCCTGGGAACAAATGCCCGCGCGTGGCTGTTTGCTATCCTGAGGAACACTTTTCTCAACGACAGAAGGGCGGCCGGGAGATCTCCGAGAACGGTGTCATGCGAATGGCTGGACGAGGTGAAGGGCGAGGAGCAGGAGGGCTTCGCATCCCCCCACTCGCCGGATCCCCAGAGGCGATTCGTCACGGGGCTCATGAGGCAGGACATCGAGAAGGCCCTTCTCGCCCTGCCGGAGGAGTTCCGGAGCGCCGTGGTCCTCTGCGACGTGGAGGAGATGTCCTACGCGGAGATCGCGCAGGTTCTGGACATACCGATAGGTACCGTGAGATCGAGGATTCACAGGGGGCGTGCAATCCTCAGGCGGAGTCTGTCCGAGTGGCAGGGCACAACGGAGGGGTCGGGCGGTGAGGTGCTCTCAGGCGGCTGACAGCATTCAGGACTACATCTCGGGCGAGCTCTCGGGAGAGGACAGGTCGAGTCTCGAGACCCACCTGTCGCACTGCGAGGCATGCAGGTCCTGCGCAGAGGGCATGATGGCCCTGCGCAGCAGGCTCAGGGACCTTTTCAAGGCGACTGCGCCATCGGGCCTGCGGAGCAGGGTGCTGGACATGGCATCCGGAGACGGGGAATAGCCCCATCCCGCCCGGGCGGCCGGTCCGCCGGGGCGGCAGCCCTGGCAACCGCCATCCTGGCGGCGGCGGTGCCGGCGGTCTTCCGGAGGCCCGCCACGACGCTGACCTCCCCGGGCGAGCTCGTGCCCTTCGTATCGGTCCTGGCCCCTCTCGGGAGAGAGACCCGGCCGGACCGGCTGGAAGGCTGCTGGACGCTCTTCCCCTACACCATCGAGACACTCTTCTTCCCTTCGGAATCCTCCGTCAGCGCCGTCATACTGACGCCCGCCGGGATGCGGGCCGGCACCAGGCTGCCGGCAGGGGCGGAGTCCCGGACAGGCCCGGACGGGAGGGTTCATCTCCTCCTCCGGGGGCCCGCGGACTCGCCGCTCGCGGAGGCCGAGTACCGGAGGGACATCTGAGCACGAGGCTCCTCCCCCTGCTGGCCGCGGTCGCGCTGTCGTCCCAGACGGGCTGCGGGGCGCCCCGGGAGATGGAGCCGGCGGGACCCCCTCCCCTGCGCCTCCCGGGATCGCTCGCAGATCCGGCCGGGAACCCGGTGGACGTCTCGGGTGACAGCATGGTGGTGATCTATCACTGGCTCTCGCTGGAGGGGTACGAGGCCGTCGCCGCCGACATCGTGGAGGCGGCATCCCGCCCGGAGATCCCGGGGGTGAGGATCCTCGCGGTCCAGTTCTCGCCCCGCACCAGGAACGCGGCCCAGGAGGCCGTGAACTCCCTGGGCGTCTCCCTCCCGGTCTATCTCGCCGACTCCGTGCTGGGCTCGGTCATCCCCAGGGATGTCCTGCCGGTGGCCGTGCTCTTCTCCAGGGACGCCCGGCCGAGGATCGAAACGGGGTTCGGGGCCGTGGGAAGGCTTCTGGGGGAATGAGCAGGGGGCCGATCGTCTTCGCCGGCGACCTGCACCACTTCCCGGAGCCGGCCGCGCACCCCGGCCGCGCACGATTCCTCGCGCTCATGGAGCATCTTGCGGCGACCACGCCTGGAGAGCTGTGGCTGACGGGCGACCTCTTCGACTTCTGGTTCGAATGGGGCCCGGCGGCCCCCGCAGGGCACGAGGCGGTGCTGTGCGCCATCAGGCGGCTGTCGGGGCTCGGCTGGCGCGTATGGTTCATCCCGGGCAACCACGACTGGTGGGTCGGCAGGCGCTTCGAGTCCATGACCGGCGCCGCCGTGAGAAGAGAGCGGGCCGTCGAGATCGACGCCCTCGGGCTGAGGGCGCTCGCAGCCCACGGAGACGGCCTCGGGAGCGGGGACCCCGGATACAGGCTCCTTCTCAGGCCCCTTCTGCGGGCCGGCATCTCGCGAGCCCTCTTCTCGATGATCCACCCGGTGCCTGCGTGCCGGCTGGCCGCAGCCGCCTCCGGAACAAGCAGGCGCATCCTGCGCAGGACGCTGGAGACCCTTCCCGGAGGCCTCCTCGAATGGGTGGACGGAAGGGCGGCGGAGGGCTACGATCTCGTCGTCACGGGTCACGCCCACGTGGCGGCGGACCGGACGATCGGCGGCACGAGGCACATCTCCGTGGGCGACTGGCTGTCCGCCTTCACGTTCGCAGTCGTGGACGGCGACGGCCCCAGGCTGGTCACGCAGATGGAGGACGGCTCCTGGCGTTGACTTCCGGGTCCCGGCCTTCGATCTTCTGCGCGCCATGAACAATTCTCTCATAGACATAAGCGTGGTCGTCCCCGCGAGGGACGAGGCGGAGAGCATACCCGCGCTCGTGGCCGAGACGGCCCTCGCGCTCGAGGGCATGTCCTGGGAGATGATAATCGTCGACGACGGCAGCAGGGACGCCACATGGGAGAGGATCCGCGAGGCCGCCGGGGGCAATCCCGTCCGGGGGATCAGGCTCGGCAGGAACCAGGGGAAGGCCGCCGCCCTCTCCGCCGGATTCTCGGTCTCACGGGGCAGGCTCATCGCCACCATGGACGCCGACCTGCAGGACGATCCGGCCGAGATCCCCGCCCTGGTGTCCGACCTCTCGAAAGGCGGTCTCCACCTGGTCAGCGGCTGGAAGAGGGAGCGCAGGGACCCGCTTGCCAAGAGGCTGCCGTCCAAGGTCTTCAACTTCTTCGTGAGGGCCTTCACGGGCCTGCGCCTTCACGACTTCAACTGCGGTCTCAAGGTCTACGACGCCAGGACCGCACGCAGCCTGTCCCTCTACGGGGAGATGCACCGCTACACCCCGGTCCTCGCCGCACAGCTCGGCTGGTCGGTCGGAGAGAGGGCGGTGAACCACAGGCCCCGGAGGTTCGGCAGGAGCAAGTACGGGCTGGCCAGGTTCTTCCGCGGTTATGCGGACCTCCTGACGGTGCTCTTCCTCAACAGGTACTCCTTCAGGCCGCTGCACTTCTTCGGAGCCATCGGCACCCCCCTCTTCGCCGCGGGCTTCCTGACATCGGCCTACCTCACGGTGCTCTGGCTGGGAGGGGAGTCCATCGGCAGGCGGCCCCTGCTGCTCTTCGGCGTCTTCCTCATGATGACGGGCTTCCAGTTCATATCGCTGGGGCTCTTCGGCGAGATGCTCCTCCGGATGGAGCCCGGCAGGAAACCCTTCAACATCGTGGAAACCTCCGGCGGCGAGACCGGAGAACGCGGAGCCTGATGCATCTGGCCCTGGCCGGGCCCTACCCCCCGTGGCGCGGGGGGATAGCGCAGTTCACGATGCGCCTCCACGACGCGCTGTCCGCACGTGCAAAGGTCTCCAGGATATCCTATTCCCGGCTCTACCCGAGACTCCTCTTCCCGGGCAGCTCGCAGACCGATCCGGGCAGCACCCCGGTCCACGAGGCCGACGTGCTCCTCGACTCGGCCATGCCGCTCTCCTGGCCCCGCAGCAGGCGGAGGGCGGCCGCCCTGGGCGCCGAAGCTGCGCTCCTCGAGTGGTGGCATCCCTTCTTCGCGCCGGTCCTGACTGCCGGAATGCCCCCACGGGGGACCCTGCGCAGGGTGGCGATCTGTCACAACGTTTCTCCCCACGAGGGCTTCCCCCTCGGAGAGCGCCTGACGCGCTCCTTCCTCGGGAGCTGCTCCCTCCTGGTCGTCCACAGCGGGCCGGACGAGGAGAGAGCCGCGTGGTTCTCCCCAGGGGGAAGGGTTCTCAGGCTCTTCCACCCCGTCTACGACCAGTACGCGCACCCGTTCATCGAGAGGGACGAGGCGCGCTCGAGGCTGGGGATCGCGCCGGAAGAGCGGATGCTGCTCTACTTCGGCCTGGTCAGGCCCTACAAGGGGCTGCAGGACCTGCTGGCGGCCATGCCCCTCCTTCCTCCCGAGGTGCGCCTCGTGGCGGTCGGGGAGTGCTATTCGGGGAGGCGCGGGATCGAGCTGGGTCTGTCGGCCCGTGGCGTCGCCGGGAGGGCTTCGTGGGTGGACCGGTTCGTAGGGGATGACGAGGTCGGCCTGTACTTCAGGGCAGCCGACGCGGTAGTCCTCCCCTACAGGTCGGCGTCGCAGAGCGGTGTGGCACAGATAGCGATCGCCTTCGGCAAGCCGCTCGTCCTGACCAGGACGGGCGGCCTGCCCGAGCTCGTCGAGGAGGGAGTCACCGGGACTCTCGCCGAGCCGGGGGACCCCGCGAGCCTGGCGGATGCCGTTTCGAGGTGCCTGGCGATCGCTGCCGATCCGGAGACCCCCTCGAGGATCGGGAGCCTCGCCGCCCGGTTCGGCTGGGAGGAGTACGCCTC
The DNA here is from genome assembly GCA_964603785.1 of uncultured bacterium. GTDB lineage: Bacteria > Fermentibacterota > Fermentibacteria > Fermentibacterales > Fermentibacteraceae > CAZRWD01. The sequence goes on along the minus strand of CAZRWD010000015.1, from coordinate 37,280 downwards.
CAGGCTCCTCGAGGCCCTGGCTTGAGGATCTTCGTCGCGGGCGCGGGCGGGTTCGTGGGCGGCCGCACGGCGGCGCTCCTTCAGTCCGAGGGTCACGAGGTCATCCCCCACGTGCGGAGGAGGGACGGCGACTTCGTCCCGGGAGCGGTCCCCCGGGGGGCGGAGGCTGTGGTGAACGCCGCCGGAAGGCTCGGGGGGAGGGATGTGACCCCCGACGACCTCCTCCAGGCGAACAGGGACCTTCCGCAGATGCTCGGCCTGCTCTGTGCCGACAGGGGCATCCCTCTGGTCCATCTGAGCACTCCGGGGGTGACGGGGCTCGTCGCGGGCGCGGTGGAGGATTCGCCCTCCGCCCCATGGGGCGGCTACGAGAAGGCGAAGGCCGAGGCCGAGGAGATCCTCGCCGGGATCAAGGGCCTCGTGGTCACGATTCTCCGGCCGGACTTCGTCTACGGACCCGGCGACAGGCACAAGCTGGCCCTCTTCAGGCAGATCGCGTCGGGATTCATGCCCCTCGTCGGCGGCGGCAAGGCCAGGCTCAGGCCCACCTTCGTGACCGACGCCGCCTCGGCGGTCGCGGAATCGCTCCCGGGAGGGAGGCTCGGAGCGGGGACGTGGAACATCGGAGGACCCGAGGTGGTGAGCTTCAGGACGCTCTGCCGGACCATCTCGAAGGCGCTCGGGCGCAGGACGCTGATGCCCCGCGTGCCGGCCCGTCTCCTCCGCATGCTGCTCGCTCTCGGTCCGCTCGCCCCGGGGGCCGTTTCGAGGAGCCGTCTGGAGCTCTTCGGGAGGGATCACTTCGTCGACACGTCCAGGGCTGCATCAGCCGGCTTCGCTCCCCGCACGGGTCTCGAGGAGGGCATCGGGATGACCGTGGCCTGGTACAGGCGGGAGGGGCTGCTGTGAGCCGGAGGGCGCTCAGGACCCTGTTCCTGTCACTCTTCGCCGCCGCGGCGTTCCTTGCGGTGCTGCAGGTGGTCTCGCGCTGGCCTGAGGTGGAGAGGGCCTTCGAAGCGGTGGAATGGGATCCGGACCCTCTCCTCCTGGGCCTCTCGGTACTCCTCCTGGTCGCCGGGCTCGCCGCGAATCCGGCCGGCTGGGCCATGGTCGCGAGGGACCTGGGGGCGGGGACCCCGGTCCGCAGGCTCCTGGCGGCATGGTTCGCCAGCCAGCTGGGCAGGTACATACCGGGCAAGGTCTGGCTGTTCGCCGGCAGGATCGGCTTCCTTCGCTCCGAAGGCCTGTCGCTCGGGAGATCGGCGGGAGCCGCGGTCTGGGAGGTGCTCCTCGGCTTCGCATCGGTCGGGGCCGTGTCGCTCCCGTGCCTGGCCCTGGCCGGACCCGGCATCCTCCCGGGAAGCGTGCACGCCGCCGTGATGACTGCGTCCGCGGCCCTGGCGGCCCTGCCCCTGCTGGTTCCCGTCCAGAGGCTGGCATTCAGGCTGAAGGGAGTGGAGGGGTTCACCGGGGTGCGGGGGGGGACAGCCCTCAGGGCGGTGCTCGTCTACTCGGCTGCGTGGCTCGCGAGGGGGGCCTCCACCTGGCTGTGGCTGGAGGGCCTGGGGCTCACGCCGGCGAGCTTCCCGGCAGCGGTCGCATCCGCCCCCCTGGCCTGGCTGGCGGGGTATATTGTCGTCTTCGTCCCGGGCGGGATCGGCGTCAGGGAGGCGGTGACGGCAGCCATCTGCATGGGCGGCGTCATGTTCGCCCCGGCAGCCGCGGCGGTGTTCGGCCAGACGCTGGTCATGGCCCTGGCGGAGGTCGTCCTGGCGGTCGTCTGGATGAGGCTGGCCGCAGCGGGGAGGAGGGGTGCCGATGCCTGAGCTCCGTTGGACCCGGGCGGCGGTCCTGCCGGTGGCGGCGGCCGCGGTCGTGGCGCTTCTCGTATACTGGCCCGTCTTCGCGTCCGACGACCTCCCGGGGGGCGATCTGAGCGACACCGTCCACCAGGGCTACCCCTTCCTGCACTTCACCATGGAGGCCCTCAGGGACGGCAGGATACCGCACTGGAACCCCTACATCTACTGCGGCATACCCTTCTACTCCTCGTTCTCCGCACCGGTCTTCTATCCGCCCAGGGGGCTCCTGCTGCTCCTGGCGGGGCCGGAGGCCTCCGTCCGCTTCACCTTCCCTCTCCACACATTCATCGCCGGCCTCACGGCCTGGCTCTTCCTCGGGTCCATCGGGGTCTCGAGGGGGGGGAGGCTCTTCGGCGCCCTGGCCTTCTCCGCCGGCGCCTGGGCGAACACCCTCTTCTATGCGGGGCACGGCAGCAAGATCATCTGCTGGAGCTATCTGCCCCTTCTCCTCTACTCGTGCCAGAGGTGGTGGCAGACGCGCAGACCGTGGTTCATCGGGCTGGGCGGGATCTGCATCGGCATGCAGGCCCTCTCCAGCCATCCCCAGATGGTTCTCTACAGCGGCATCGCAGCCTTCCTCTGGCTCCTGTGGAGATTCCTGGAGAGACCGTCCGCGCGCGGCGCCGCGAGGGCTCTCGCATGGCTCGCGGCGGCACCCGTCCTCGGGATGGCCGTCGGAGCCGTCCAGCTCCTGCCCGGGTACGAGTTCTCCCGGAGCTCGACCCGCGGCTCCGACCTGCCCCCCGAACAGGCCGCGAGCTATTCGCTGCCGCCCGAGGAGAGCCTCACCATGGCATTCCCCCACCTCTTCGGGTACCGGCACGGATTCCCCGACAGCCAGGCGGGGGGCGGTCCGGTCTACTGGGGCAGGCTGGGGCTCCGTCTCTCCAGCGAGTTCCTGGGTGTGACGGTCCTCCTGACGGGTCTCTGGGCGGCCTTCACAAGGAGGAGGCATGGCGGGAGGGCCCTTGTCCTCGTCGCCCTTTCCGGCCTCCTGATATCCTGGGGGGGATACACCCCCGTCTACGACCTCCTCTATCGGGCGGCTCCGATCCTCCGGAAGCTCCGGGCGCCTCACATGGCCGCGTTCCTCACCACCTCCGGCCTTTCGCTCCTGGCCGGGCCGGGCTTCGACATCCTCTCCGGGCCCGAGGGGGGCCGGAGGAGATGGCTCCCCTTCGCCGCCGCCTCGGCGGCCTGCCTCCTGCTCGCCCTGTTCGCGGAGCCGATCGTGACGGCCATGCAGCGGGGCTGGTGGGAGGGTGCCGGAGCCAGCCCCGGCGCATTCCCGCTTCTCTCGGGCAGGAGGGTCGACCTGGCCAGGGGCGATTTCCTCCGGGCCGCGTTCTTCTCGGCCGCTTCCGCGGGAGTCGTCCTCTCGCTGGCCAGATGGAGGCTGGCCCCGATGAAGGCCGCCTTCCTCCTGTCGGCCCTTGCCGCCTTCGAGCTCATCCCGGTCGACAGGGACTTCCAGGTCTTCCTGCCTACGGACAGCATCGAGTCGCTCTTCCACGAGCCGGCCGGCCTCGCACCCGCGGCGGGCGGGGGACGCGTCCTCCCCGGCGGCAACGAACTGGTCCCGCTCGGCATCAGATCGGTCACGGGATACCACGCCGCAAGGCCGGCGGTGGTCGACCGGATGCTCGAATCCATCTCCTCGGGCGGGCTTCCCGCGGCCAGGGCGACCGCCTTCACGGTCTACATGGACGGGCGCGGGTTCGCGACATATGCCGAGATAGCCGCTTCGATCCCCGCGGATACCACGCCCGGTGCGAGTCCCGTGCTGCCGGCGGAACCCATGCCCCGGGCCTTCATGCCGGCCGGCTGGTCTCCGGGGGAGGGTTCGGTGCCGGTCGATCCGGAGACCGTGACGCTCCTCGAGTCGGATCCCGGCCTTCCGCGGGAGACGGGCGGCGGCACGGCGTCCATCGTCATCGACCTGCCGGAGGAGGTGCTGATCGAGACCTCCTCGGAGGAGGCCGCCCTGCTGGTCCTCGCGGACACGTGGGACCCAGGCTGGAGGGCCTTCGTCGACGGCTCGGAGACCGCTGTGATCCGGGCCAACGGCTGGATGAGGGCGGTGAGGGTGCCGCAGGGCGTCCACGAGGTGCGATTCGCCTACGCGACCAGGGGATTCGGGACGGGTCTGGCCCTGAGCATCGCGGGCCTCGTGGCGGCCCTGGCGACCGGGCTCCCGTGGCTACGCGGCAGGAGGAGGTCGGGAGCGGTTGGAGCGTAGCACGCTGCGGAGGCTGAACCTCTGGCTCGGTCTCGTCCTGGTCGCGGGCGGTCTCCTGTTCTTCGCCCTCTCCCTCTGGCCGGGCTGGCGGAGCGATGTGGGAGACTTCTTCTCCAGCTTCCGCATCGCGGGGGCATGGCCGCTCATGGCCCTGTCCCTGGCCGCCGCCCTGGCGAGCCAGGTCTTCGCCCCCTGCGCATGGGAGAGGATAGTCGCCTCGATCTCGCAGCGGGGAGCCGGACTGCGCAGGTCCGAGGTCCGCAGGAACTGGTACATCACACAGATGGGCAGCTACATACCCGGGAAGGTCTGGACCTTCGCGGGGCGCACGGCCTTCCTCGGCTCCAGGGGGATCGGCGCAGGACACGCCCTCGCGGCCATCATCCTGGAGAACATCTTCCTCATGGTCGCCGTCTGCCTGCTCGCCCTCCTCGCCCTCCCCTTCGCGGGGAACGGGGCGCTGCCGTCCGAGGCCAGGATGCCCCTCGCGGTCTCGGCGCTGGCCCTGCTGGCGGTCCTCTTCGCCCCGGGGCTGAGGGCGAGGGTCGCCTCCGTCATGGCGTCGGGGTCGCTGAAGGGCCGGCTGGACCTGCCCGGGCTGCCGTACAGGAGCCAGGGCTGGATCGTGTGGAGGGCCATGCTCTCGTGGGCCTTCCGCAGCCTGTCGCTCTTCCTCTGGTTCCTCGCTGCGGGGGCTGGAGCGGGCGAGGGCGGCCGGATGCTCGCGGCCTCGATGATAGCCATTCCGGTCTCATGGCTCGCATCGATAGCCTGGGTGCTCGTCCCTGGGGGGATCGGGGTCAGGGAATCCATCCAGGGCCTGGTCATGGCGGGGTTCACGGGAGGCGTACCGGTCGCCGTCACGGTAGCCCTGGCGCACCGCGTGATCCTGATAGCGGCCGAGGGCTCCTTCGCCCTGGGCTCCATGCTCGCCGTCGTGGTGGGGAGGAGGTGGACCCGGGTGTCCAGGGCTTTCGGACTGCTCGCCGCCATGGCGGGCGCGATGGCGGCCAGGGCGGGCCTCCGGAGGCCGCCGCTCCCGGTGAACGTGACCTTCTCCGTGACCAGGAGATGCCAGTCCAGATGCCTCACCTGCGGGATATGGAAGGCGGACGACCTCTGCGAGATGGACCTGGAGGCGATCGAGAGGCTCTTCCGCTCGATGGGCTGGACCTGGTTCTTCAACATATCCGGGGGAGAGCCGTATCTCAGGGACGACCTCCCAGAGATAGTCAGGCTGGCCGCCAGGCATCTCGGACCGGCCGTCATCCATGTGCCCACGAACGCCCTGATGCCCGACAGGATAGAGGACATGACGAGGCGTATGCTCGCGGCGATCCGCGAGGAGTCCCCGGGCACCCTGCTCACCGTGAAGCCCTCGTTCGACGGCATCGGTGAGAGGCACGACGAGATCAGGGGAGTCCCCGGCAACTTCCGGAAGCTGCTGGACACGCTCGCCCGTCTCAAGGCCCTGAGGGATGCCGACCCTTCGCTGCACGTGGGCGTCGGAACAGTCGTCTCCAGGTTCAACGAGTCCGAGCTGGAGCAGATAATCGAATACGCCGGCGGACTCGGGGTGGACACATACATCAACGAGATAGCCGAGGAGCGCCAGGAGTTCTTCAACGAGGGCTCGGAGATCACCCCCGACCCGGCGACCTACTCCCGGATCATGGAGGTCTTCAAGCGCAACACCCTCCTCAGCATGAAGGGGATGAGGGCCCTCGGCAGGATCACGTCCGGCCTCCGGCTCGTCTACTACGACCTGGTGGTGAGGATCCTCACCGAGAGGAGACAGGTCGTCCCGTGCTATGCCGGGCTCCTGAACGTGCACATCAACGCGGACGGAGCCGTCTGGCCCTGCGCCATCCGCGCCTACGGCTCCGAGATGGGCCGGATCGGAAGGGACGGCGACTTCCGCGAGGTCTGGGAATCGCCCTCTGCGGCCGCGATACGGAAGTCGATCCGCAGGGGCGAATGCTGGTGCCCCCTCGCGAACCAGGCCTATTCGAACATCCTCATGCATCCCCCCTCCCTCCTTGCGGCACTCGTCGAAGCGCTGCGAGGCGGGCGCGGGAGGCGCTCCGAACGGGACGGAGGTCCGGATTGAAGCTCCTCGAGATGACCACGCGGGACTACGCGAACCTGTCCCCCAGGTACCTGTTCTGGCCCGTGGGAACCGTCGAGGCCCACGACAGGGGCCCGCTGGGCACGGACGTGATAGCTCCGGAGAAGATCGCCTCGGACCTCTGCGGGGAGTTCGGCGCGGTCCTGCTCCCCACCCTTCCCTTCGGACTCGTGAACTCCCTCTCGGGCTATCCCGGCGGCATGTGGATGAGCGCCGAGACATACAGGTACCTCGTCGTGGAACTGCTCGAGTCGCTCGCCTCGTCGGGCGCGGAGGGCGTCATCGTGTTCAACGGGCACGGGGGGAACACGGACGTTCTGACGGGCGCCCTTTCCGAGGTGTGGAAGGCCTCGGGGATGAGAACCGCCCTCGTCGACTGGTGGGTCGCCGGGGAGGAGATCGCCGGGGAGATCTTCGGCTCCTCGGCGGGCCACGGGGGTTCGGACGAGCTGTCGGTGGTGCATGCCGCCATGCCCGGATTCGGCCCGGAGTGGAAGGGAACCGGCTCGTGGCTGTCCCTGCCGGGCGTGAGGGCCTGGCCCTCCCCGGCCTCGTCTATCCGATACTCGGGGGGTCCCGCCACACCCTTCACGACCGACCGCGCGGAGGAATACTACAGGAGGCTCCTGGACAGGCTCCTGACCATCGTGGGGGGGATCCTGGACGGATGGGAGGAGTTCGAGCGGGGAAGGGGCTAGCCCCCCTCCCTAAGGACCTCCACTCCGCCCGGTCCGGGTCTTATCACCCTGCTGGGAGGCCTCGCCGGGAGGGCACCGCCGTCGAGGGCGAGGTCCACGCCGGCCAGCACCGACGCCCTTATCCGCCGGAAGTCGCAGACGGGCTCCTCCCCGGCATGATTCGCACTCGTGGATACCAGCGGACAGCCCGCCGAGGCGAGGATGGCGCCGCTCAGAGGATCCGAGGGCACCCTTAGGGCGATCGTGCCGTCCGCGCCGCAGACCCAGGGCGGAGCCGACGGGCCGGCCTCGAGCACTATCGTCACCGCGCCGGGCCAGTGTTCGTCGGCGAGCGCGGCCGGGCAGGATCCAGCCGCGGCGAGTGACAGCGCTCCCCGGACGTCGGCTGCGATGACTATGAAGCTCCTGCCTCCGCGATAGCCCTTGAGGGTCGAGAGCCTGGTGACCGCGTCGACCCTGCCGGCCCTGCAGAGGATCCCGTAGACGGTGTCCGAGGGGTAGATGACGAGGCCTCCGCGGGACAGGACCGACGAGGCCTCCTCGACGACGGACGGATCCGGGGCGATCCTGTCGGCCCGGAGGACGGGGGTCTCCCTCACGTGCTCCTGAGGGCCTGGAGCCTTTCGGCGAGACCCGGGTCGGAGAGGGCCAGGATCTGGGCGGCCAGGTACCCCGCGTTGCGGGCGCCGTGCGAGCCTATGGCCACGGTCGCCACGGGGACCCCCTTGGGCATCATCACGGTCGAGAGGAGGGCGTCGAGCCCGTTGAGGGGTCCGGCGGCCAGGGGCACGCCGATGACGGGCAGGATGGTGCGGGACGCAACCGCCCCCGCGAGGTGCGCCGCGAGCCCCGCGCCCGCGATGAGCACCCGTATCCCCCTCTCCCTGGCTCCGGAGGCGTAGGAGGAGACCTGGTCGGGGGTCCTGTGCGCCGACATGACCCGGGTCTCGGACGGGATTCCGAGATCCTCCAGGACCGCACGGGCGTTGTCCATGACCTCCATGTCGCTCTCGCTGCCCATCAGGATGCCGACAAGCGGACCGTTCATCTCGCCCTCCCTATGTCGCTGCGCCAGAAGGCGCCATCGAAGCTGATGGATCCGACCGCCTCGTAGGCCGACTCGACCGCCTCGGCAAGAGTCCGGCCCAGCCCGGTCACCCCCAGGACACGCCCCCCGTCCGTCACCAGCCTGCCGTCCCGCAGAGCCGTCCCGGCGTGGAACACGATCGTTCCCCCGGAGAGCTCGGGGATCTCCACCGGGACACCCCTGGACACGGGACCGGGATATCCGCGCGAAGCCATCACCACGCACGCCGAAGCTCCGGGAAGGGTCTCGAGCCCGTCGAACCTGGGCTCTCCCAGGGCGCACGAGAGCATCGCCGCGGCGAGGTCGCCCTTGACGAGCGGCATCACGGCCTGGGTCTCGGGGTCTCCGAACCGGCAGTTGAACTCCAGGACGCGGGGCCCGTCGGGCGTCAGGATGAGCCCGGCGTAGAGCGCCCCCCTGTATCGTATGCCTCGATTCTCCATCTCCCGGAGGACGGGCTCGATGACGGATCCGGCGATCCGTCCGGCGAAGCCGCCGTCAAGGCCCGGCGGCGGGCATACCGCGCCCATCCCCCCCGTGTTAGGCCCGGCATCCCCGTCGAAGGCCCTCTTGTGGTCCCTGCCCGGCGGGAGGGCATGGGCTCTGCCGGACGAGCAGAGAGCCATGACGCTGACCTCGGGTCCCGCGAGCCTGCGCTCGGCCACGACCCTTCCGCGGCCGCCGGGGAAGAGCGACCGGAGGGCCTCCTCCGCCTCTTCCCGGCAGGAGGGGAGGAAGACGCCCTTCCCGCCGGCGAGGCCGTCCGCCTTCAGCACCCAGCCGGTCCAGTCACCCCCGGCCGCCTCGATCACCTCCGCGGCGGACGAGCACACCCTGCCCTCCGCGGTCGGGACCCCGGCGCGGAGCATGATCTCCTTCGCGAACCACTTGCTTCCCTCTATCATGGCGCCCGCGGCCGGGGGGCCGAAGACGGGTCTGCCCATGCCGGTCAGGATGTCGGCCAGACCCGCCACCAGAGGGGCCTCGGGCCCTGGGACGACGAGGTCGGCATCGAGCCCCGCCGCCAGGCCGGCCAGGCCCTCCAGGTCGGAGACGCTCACCGGGTGGCACTCGAACGACCGGGCGAGACCGGGGTTGCCGGGGGCGGCGTGGATGTCGTGCCCCCCCTCCCTGGACAGGGCCCAGGCGAGTGCGTGCTCCCTGCCGCCGGAGCCGACGATCAGGACCCTCAAGAATCCTCCCCGGCCGGCGAGTAGACATGACGGACCGCAGGATACCCGCCTTCGCGGACCTGTCGCGAATACTCCGCGAAGGCCTTCCCCATCACGCCGGACAGGTCTGCGTAACGCTCCAGGAACTTCGGCTCGAACCCCGGTGTGAGGCCGAGCATGTCGTTCACCACGAGGATCTGCCCGTCGGTGAAGCGGCCCGCCCCGATCCCGATGGTGGGCACCGAGAGCGCCCTGGTGACATCTCGCGCGACGCCCTCCTCCATGCTCTCGAGGACGATGGCGAAGACTCCGGCCTCCTCGAGGGCCAGCGCCTCCTCCGTCACCCTGGCGGCCTGCGTCGCATCGACCACCCTGTAGCCGCCGGTGCTGCGGACGGACTGGGGGAGCAGCCCCACGTGCCCCATCACGGGGATGCCCGACTCCATGATGGCCCGGGCCCTGGAGAGGGGCCTCGGGGCGCCGCCCTCCAGCTTGACCGCGTCGGCGCCGCCCTCCGCGACCATCCTCACGGCCGATCCGACAGCGAGCTCGTCGGAGGCCTGATAGGAGCCGAAGGGCAGGTCGGCCACCACCAGGGTCCTGGGGGCACCCCTGCGGACGGCCCTGACGTGGGGGAGCATCATGTCCACGGTCGCCCCCAGGGTCGTCTCCTCCCCCATGACCGTCATGGCCATCGAGTCCCCCACGAGGATGAAGTCCACTCCGGCCGCCTCCTCCAGCGCCGCCGTGGGGAAGTCGTAGGCCGTGAGGGAGACGATCCTCACCCCCCTGTCCTTCCTGGACTGCAGGGTCCTCACAGATGCCGGGGAGACGCCGGTTTCCTTCATGCCGCTCTCCGTTTCCCTCCCGTGCCGTCAGGCAGCAGCCGCCGGTAGACAATCCAGTAGGCGGCGAATCCGTAGCAGAAGCCCGCCAGGATGTCCAGAACATAGTGCTCGGCCCCGTACACGACCTCGAAGCAGATGCCGGCCACCGGGAGGACGACCCACCAGGCCCTCCTGCCGAACTCGTGGAACGCCACGAGCACCGTCATGAAGGGCAGCCCGGCGTGCAGAGACGGCATGGCGCCTCGCGGGCTGGGCTGGAACGCCCCGGTGAGCCACGACCCGGCGAGCCTCCTCAGAGCCATGAACACGACCCTCTCCATGGCCGGGACCTCCCTCTCGAGCATCGCCATCCACGGGGGCGTGAGCGGGAAGAGCACGTAGGTGAGGTATCCGGAGAGGGAGAGGAGGACTATCGCAACGGTTCCCCGCTTCATGGCCGGGGCTCCCCTGCGCCATAGCAGCACGGCGGGCAGCACGAGCGGGAATGCGAAGAGGGATCCGTGCAGGAGTGCGAATGCGTAGTCGTACCAGGCGAAGCCGGGCTGGGGATGGAGCCTCGACTGGAGCCAGATGGTCGGGAGCTCGCCCCCGAACACCGCCCGCTCGAAGGCTATGACGCCGGTCCCGTGGAACGGGTCCGACCTCGTCGTGACGACGAACCGCAGTGCCTGGTATGTCACGGTCAGGAGGATGTAGTAGACCCATCTCCTGGCGGCCTCGGGGATGCGCGGCCATCGGTAGAGGGCCCAGAACACCAGCGGGACCAGCAGGTGGACGGGCCACCTGGGAACGAGCCGTGCGAACGGGATGACGGTCATCGCGACGGCATAGATCGTGGTGAACACGAGGATCAGCCTGTAGCTGCGATCCGTTATGCTTCCGAGGAGGCGTTCTTCGAGCTTCATATCAGGTGTCCCGGCATGCCTGTCCGGCCGCCTCGAGGGGCGAGGGGGGCCAGGGCTCTGACGAATGTCGCCACGGTAGGGTTAGAGGACTTGTACGGCCGTCTGCATCTTGCATCTGCTGCCCGCCATGGGCGGGGTCACGGCATTAGCTCAACAGAAGGGCGATGCCTCCATCGGTACCCAAAGCACTCTCAGGCGATGGCCCCCCATGAGCGAATCGTAAGCTCGGACCGGCCCGCTGTCAAACCCGGGATTCCCGCGGCCGGCGAAGGGCGGGGGACCTTGCACCGGGAGCCATGCAGGCCTTAGTTTTGCGGTTCGCGAGACACGCGACGGGCCGGCCCGGGTCCGTACTCTCCCCGGGCCCGATCCCCCGGACGACCCGGGGCGGGCGGGGCGTACGGCGGCCGGCAACTGGCATCAGGCCCGGAGGAGCTGAACCCATGGCCGAGAGCATCACTCCCAGGCAGAAGGACTACTCGCAGTGGTACCAGGATGTGATAAGGGAGGCGGAGCTCGCCGACGCGGCACCGGTCCGCGGCTGCATGGTGATCAGGCCCTATGGCTTCGCCATCTGGGAGCGGATCCGCGACAGCCTCGACCGCCGCTTCAGGGAAACGGGCCACGAGAACGCCTACTTCCCGCTCTTCATACCCCAGAGCTTCATCCAGAAGGAGGCCGAGCACGTCGAGGGGTTCGCCCCCGAGCTGGCCGTGGTCACCCACGGGGGGGGCAGGCTCCTCGAGGAGCCGCTGGTGGTGCGCCCCACATCGGAGACCATAATCAACCACATGTTCTCCAAGTGGATAGGAAGCTACCGCGACCTGCCCATGCTCCTGAACCAGTGGGCGAACGTGGTCCGCTGGGAGCTGCGTCCGAGGGCGTTCCTCAGGACGACCGAGTTCCTCTGGCAGGAGGGGCACACCGCACACGCATCCGAGGGCGAGGCCAGGGAGGAGACCCTGAGGATGCTCGAGGTCTACCGCTCCTTCGCCTTCGAGGACGCCGCCATCCCGGTCATCCCCGGTCGGAAGACCGACAGGGAGAAGTTCGCCGGTGCGGTCGAGAGCTACTCGATCGAGGCCATGATGGGGAACGGCTGGGCCCTGCAGTCCGGCACCAGCCACTACCTCGGCACGAACTTCGCGAGGGTCTTCAACACCAGGTTCCTCGACGAGAACAACACCCAGCAGTTCGTCCACCAGACCAGCTGGGGCGTCTCCACCAGGCTGGTGGGAGCCGTGATTATGGTCCACGGCGACGACTCCGGCCTGCGCCTGCCCCCTTCGCTCGCTCCGGTGCAGGTCGTCATCGTGCCCATCTCCAGGACCGACGAGGAGAGGGGTCTGGTGGGCGAGGCCGCCTCCGCGGTCGCGAAGGCGCTCACGGCCGCAGGCGCCCGGGTCAGGCTCGACGACCGCGACACGGTGAGCCCCGGGTTCAAGTTCAACCACTGGGAGGTCCGCGGTGTGCCTCTCCGGCTTGAGATCGGACCCAGGGACCTCGCGGCGGGCGTGGTGACCGCAGCCGCGCGCAACAGGCCCGGCCGTGACGCCCGGTTCACGATAGGGCTGGACGATGTCGCCGACACCGTCATGAGGCGCCTTTCCTCCATCCAGTCGGAGATGCTGTCGGAGGCTCTCCGTGCCCGCGAGGCCATGACATGGGACGCCTCGGACTACGATGACTTCAGGAGCCGCTTCGAGTCCACCCCAGGCTTCTGCCGGGTCTTCTGGGCCGGGTCGGGCGAGGACGAGAACCGGCTGCAGACCGAGACCAAGGCGACGATCCGGTGCATCCCGCTGGAACAGGACGGTGAGTCCGGGACATGCTTCATGACCGGCAGGCCGGCCGACCGGAGGGCCATAGTGGCGAGGGCGTACTAGGTTGGGCGGCCGGACCCGCGGCCGGTCCGGAGGCGGCGGAGCGCGCGGACGGGGCTCCGCCGGCCGTTCATCCGCGCCGGGGGGAGGACCCGGCTGGATCATCGCGGCCGCTCTGACGATGGCGGCCCTGGCCGCGGCCGTTACATGGCCCCTGGCCGTGAGACCCTCATCGGGCGCGCATGACGGCACCGACACGTTCTTCAACGCCTGGCTCATGGCCTGGAACCACCATGCCCTGCTCGGGATGGAGAATCCGCTCGAACCCCCGGTCTTCCTGGGCCAGCCCGACGCCGCGGGCCGCAACGACCTGCTGCTGACACAGACGCTGGCCGCCCTCCCGGCGAGGCTCGCGGGTCTCGGCCCCCTGGCCGCGCACAACATCGTCCTCGTGCTGTCGCTGGCCTTCGCCGGCCTCTCCGTGTTCCTGCTCGCCCGCGAGCTGGGCATCGCCCCTCCGGGCGCCCTTTTCGCGGGCGGGGCCTTCGTGTGCATGCCCTTCTTCCAGAGCCATCTCTGGCATGTCCAGCTGTTCTCGGCGGGGCTCTCGGTGCTGGCCCTGAGACAGGCCTGGATGGTCTCGCGGGGCCGGGGCGGGGCGGCATGGATCGGGATCCTCGTCGCGCTCCAGACGATGGCATCCCTCTACTACGCCGTGTTCCTGGGCATGGCGCTGATCCTGATGCTGCCGTGGATCTGGCACGCGGGAGGGCGCAGGGCGGCCGTGAAGGCGGCGGCCTGGACAGCGGCCGGGTTCGCCGCCTGCATACCTCTTCTCTGGAATCATTTCCAGCATTCCCAGAGATGGCCGGCCGACATGATGGCCTCGGCCGACCTCTCGTCGTTCGTCTCGCCGTGGGAGAGCAGCCTGCTCACCGGAAGGCTGCGGCCTGCGTCGACAGCCGGGGAGACGGCGTTCTGGCCGGGCATCGCACCGCTCCTCGGGGCGGCCGCCTGGGCCTTCAGGCGCAAGAGGGGGGACCGTCTCGAGGGCGGCTGGTTCCTCCTCGCCGTCTGCCTGGTCTTCGCCGCGGTCTCGATCGGACCCACGATCGTCCTCTTCGGCAGACAGCTCGCCCCCGGCCCGTGGAGGATCCTGGCCGACCTCCCGGGATTCTCGTCCATAAGGCTTCCGGGGCGGGCCGCGTTCCTCTTCCTGCTGCCGCTGGTCCTCTTCGCGGGGAGGACCCTGGCCGGCAGGCCCGTCCTCGCCGCGGCGGGGATCCTGGCCTGCCTGGCCGAGGTCTGGCCCGGACCCATGCCACTCGTCGGCGCCAGGCCCGAGCCCTTCCACAACTGGCTCTACGCCCGCGACTTCGAGGCGATAGCCATCCTGCCGGTCAGGTACGACCTCGACGATCCGTCCTACGAGTGCGGGAACCTCCTGGGCCAGACCGTCCACTTCACCCCGATGGTGAACGGTTACAGCACGAGTCTGCCGGAAGGGTATCGCGCCACGGCCGAGATACTCGCCTCATGGCCGTCCGCTGAGGCCGACAGCCTCCTGGAGGCCCTCGGGGTCGAGTGCCTGATCTGCAGGGGATTCGTGCCCGCCGATGCCGACCCGGTCTGGACGGCCGGCCCGCGCCCCGTGTCCGCCGTGGTCCTTCGCTGATCGGGGTCAGGCTACTCAAGCCGCAATTCGCTGTCGTACATCAACCTGAAAAAAGCAGGGTCAGGCTACTCTGACAACCTGCCCGTTCCGGCACCGGAGACGGGGCGGAGAATGCGCGGAGGCGGCAGGATCAGGGGGATGCCGGACCACGCCCGTTACCTGACGCCGGACGTGCCCGGTGCTATTCTCGTGTCATACGCAAACGATCCGCAGGAGGTCAGAAGTGCATGCCGCAGTCCAGGCGCTCATAGCAGCCCATTCCCTTCTGATTCCCCACGGGGGCCCGGACGCCCCGGGGTACGACCTCACGGTCCGGTGCCCGCTCGAGGCCCACCCCGCGTCGTTCGAGATCATCCGCGAATCGAGGGACGACAGGGGTGACTCGGAGATCATGGTCGTCGTCTCGGCGAGCGTTCAGACCCCGCTGGCGCCCGAGCTCGCCAGATTCGAGCAGGATCTGGAGGCGGAGGGCTACAACGTCACGACGGTAGTGATGAGCGGAGGCACCGCAGCCGATCTGCGCGCCATGCTGCAGGGACACGCCGGTCTCGGGGGCGCGATCTTCATCGGATGGCTCCCGGCGGCATGGTACGAGATGGACGAGTGGGGAGGCGCCCACGAGGAGTTCCCGCTCGACCTGTACTTCATGGACCTTAACGGGGTCTGGACCGACTCCGACTCCGACGGGATGTTCGATTCGCACACCGGCAACAGGAACGCCGAGATATGGATAGGCCGGATCGACGCCCATGCCGTCGAGTTCGGAGGCGAGGTGGCCATGCTGCGGGACTTCCTCGACAAGAACCACCTCTACCGCACCGGCTCGATGGCCACACCGCCGAGGGCCATGGCATTCAACGACGACGACTGGTGGACATCCGGCGACTGCGGCCTGGACTACATCTACTCGACGGTGAACGTATACGGGGATCCCGACGCCACGACGGCGGCGTACTACCGCGACAGGCTGTCCTACGGCTACGAGTTCGTCCACCTCATGTCGCACTCGTCGCCGTGGGGGCACACCTTCAAGACATCGACCGGCTACTCCGGCACGGTCATGGCCCCCGAGATAGCCGAGCTGAACCCGCAGACCGTCTTCGTGCAGCTCTTCGCCTGCTCCAACTGCAGGTGGACCGAGCCCAACTGCCTCGGCAACTGGTACGTCTTCGGGACCGACTACACGCAGCTCGCGATAGGTTCCACGAAGACCGGCTCGATGCTCGAGTTCGAGACCTTCTACGGCCCCATCGGGAGCGGTTCCGCACCGGGTCCCGCCTTCCGCGGCTGGATGAACTCGGTGGGCCTCTCGGATCCCGCCTGGCACTACGGCTGCGTCCTGCTGGGAGATCCCACGATCGAGCCCCTGTCGGCCGACAGGCCCCTCGCCGGTCTCGGATGGCAGGGCGGAACGGGGGCCCCCCGCGCCTACGCGACCGTCTCGACCAGCCCGAGATCCGACTGCTACCCTGCAGTTGCCAGGAGCGGCGACGACATATGGTTCGCGTGGATGACGGGCGCCACGTCCCGCCTCGACATAGCCGCCAGGCGCTGGGACGGCGACAGCTGGAGCCAGGTCTACGTGGTCGACACCGACGAGTACTGGGATGTAACCCCCTCCCTGGCGTTCGACGGCTCGGGCCAGCCGTGGCTCGCCTGGTCCAGCTTCGAGGAGTCGGACTACGCCTACGACATCCGCCTCGCGCACGGCGACGGCTTCCCGACCGTCTCCACCGCAGTCTCCGGCTCGGGCTACAACGTCGACCCGAGACTCGCCTGGACCGACAGGCTGTGGCTCGTCTGGCAGACGTGGAGGCGCGGCGAGGGCGACATAATGGTCAAGGCGACCGCCGGGAGCTTCCCGGAGACCTTCCTCTCGGGCCAGGGCGGCGAGGACTTCGCGCCTACGGCCGCGCCCGAAGGTTCGGGCTTCCTGCATGCGGCATGGGTGAGGAGCGACCAGCAGGGCGACAGGATAATGTGGACCCGCGGGAATGCCTCGGGCTTCGCAGTGCCGTCCGTCGTCTCGACCGGGTCGTTCGCAAGGGCTCCGGTGCTGGGAGTGGCTGCGGGACAGCTGTTCCTGGCCTGGCAGGAGGACGGCGCCGGGGCGGGCATCCATGTCAGGCGATGGGGCGGAAGCTCCTGGGAGCCTGCCCAGGTGCTGTACACATCCCCGACCCAGACGGCGTGCATGCCGTCGGTCGGGGCGTCCCCCACCGGTGCGCCTGTGATCGCCTGGCAGGTGGGCAGGGGGGTCGCGGCGCAGGTCTGGGCGAGCACGCTCACAGGCTCGGGCTGGACCCCTGCCGCCCAGCTGGTGAACCCCTCAGGCCCCGCCTGGACCCCCTCTCTCTGTGACGGGGTGATAGCCTGGGCGGGCTTCGCGACGACGGGCAACTGGGACATCTACGCCTCGCTGGAGGGTGGTCTCGGGATCGAGGAGCCCCCCGCACCCGCGCTCACGGCCAGGCTCCTCGGCAATCCCGTGCACGGGTCGGCGCAGGTCGAGGTCGCGGGTGAGACTGGAACCGTCCTGCTGAGGATCTACGACCTGTCGGGGAGGATGGTCTCCGAGTCGCGCCGCGAAGCCCCCGCCGGTACGGTTGAGATCGACTGCGGAATCCTGCCCGTCGGCACCTACGTGGTGTCGGTGTCGGACGCCGGGGGCCCCGCGGCGGCGCTCAGGATGACGGTTCTGCGCTGACTACTGCCTCGCGGTGGCTCCGGGGACGGGTGTCCAGGGCTCGAACCTGACACCCGGGATCCAGCGTGCCAGGAACTCCTCCGTGCGGCCGGCGAAGTCGAGGTTGTTCGCCTCCAGGGCGAAGCCATGGCCCTCGCCGTCGTAGAGGACGTACTCGACGGGAGTGCCGGTGGCCCTGACCGCCTCCACGAACTGATCGCTCTCCGCCTGGACCACCCTGGGGTCGTTGACTCCCTGTATGACGAGGAGGGGGGTGCGGATGGCCTCGACGTGGTTCAGGGGGGACCTCTCCTCCAGCATCTCCCTGTCCTCGGTGAGGCTTCCGATGCGGGCGTCGAAGAGCGCATCCAGCGGTCTCCAGTATGCGGGAACCGTCTCGCGGAAGGTCACGAGGTTCGAGGGTCCGCAGAAGTCCACCGCGGCCCTGTAGAGGTCCGGGGTGAAGGTGATCCCGGCCAGCGTGGCGTAGCCGCCGTAGGATCCTCCGACGATGGCGATCCTCTCCGGATCGGCATAGCCTTCGGCGATCGCCCACTCCACCGCGTCGGTCAGGTCGTCCTGCATCGCTCCGCCCCACTCCTTGTTGGAGGCGTTGAGGAAGGCCTTGCCGAACCCCGTCGAGCCCCGGAAGTTCACCTGGAGCACCGCGAAGCCCCTGTTCGCGAACAGCTGGACCATGGGGTCGTAGCGGTAGCTGTCCCGCCACCAGGGACCGCCGTGGACGTACAGCACGAGCGGGAGACCCTCGGGATCCAGTCCGACGGGAAGGGTCAGGTATGACGGGAGGACTAGGCCGTCGCGGGCCGTTATCAGGACCGGGGTCATGTCGGCCAGCTCGTACCCCTCGAGATCGGGCATGGCGCTGAAGAGGAAGCGGGCCGTGCCGGCCGTCCTGTCGTACAGGTAGTAGCTGACGGGGTTGGAGATGCTGTAGAAGCCCACTATCCAGGTGCTGTCGGCCCGGTCTGACGAGGCTATGAAGAACTCGCCGGGATCGAGGCCCGCCAGGTACTCGTACTCTCCCCTCAGCGACTCGTCGAGGAGCTCGACCCTTCGCGTGAGGTAGGTGAAGCTGACGGCCCTGGGCGTCACCGTCTCTTCGTCGAAGAGCACGCCCCCGACGTCGCAGAGCGGGTCGGAGGCGACCAGCGAGTCGCTGCCCGAGGTGAAGTCGCGGTACAGGAGGCGGGAGGTGTCCGAGCCCAGGGTGCTCGTGTAGAACATGCCCGAGCCGTCCTTCGAGAACCTCACCGGGGATACCTCCTCGGTGACGTCCCAGCTCATGTAGGGGGTCCACTCCCCGTCCGGTCCGCGCTCCAGGAGCATCTGCCCCCCGTCGGGGCCGATCGTGAACGCGAACCTGATGTTCATGTCCTCGTCGGACATCCAGCCGAGGATCCACCCCGGGTTCTCCTCGAGGAGGACCACCTCGCCGGTGGTCAGGTCGGCCGAGTACACGTCGAAGACGGAAGGATCATTCCTGTTGGACTGCAGGAGGATCGTCTCGGGGGCATCCCTGTCCGTGGCGAAGACGAAGGACTTCGCGCCCTCCCAGGGGGTGAGGTCGGTCACGCTGCCGTCCTCGAGCGAGAGGAGGTACACGTGCGTGTTCTCCTCGCCCGCCTCGTCCTGCATGTAGATGATGTGGCGGCCGTTCTCCGCCCAGTAGTAGTCCGTGACCCCCCTGCCCGTGTCGAAGGTGAGCTGGCGTGGGCTCGACCCGTCCCTTCCCATCAGCCAGAGGTTGAGCACGTCATCGGCGGGGGCGATGTAGGCGACGAGCGAGCCGTCAGGAGAGAGCGAGGGGCCCACCATCTCGGGATTGCCCAGGAGGACCTCCCTCGGGATCAGGGCGGGAAGCTCGGCGAACGAGGCGATGCAGATCAGGAGAGCAAGCAGGGCGGCCGGTCTCATCGGGTTCCTCCTTCAAATGTGTCTGAACGTAAAAATGATACCAAAAAGCAGGGCCGCGATGCAACCACGCACCAGGGGGCCCGCCGGCGGACCCGGGACCGGCGCGTTCCGCGCCTCTTTGACTGAGACCCCGTGGATGGGGCATCTTCCCGGCAGGAAGGAAGGGGGTTGCCGATGACAGGCTCGATGTTCGAGCAGGACGGGTCCCTGAGGATCCCGGAACCGGTCAGGGTCAGGAAGACCGCGCCAGGCGAGAGCGTGGTCGTGAACGCAGCCTACTGCCCCGACGGGCACAACCTCGTCTCGCTGGAGCACAGGCTGGGGGGGTTCCCCGCCATCGTGCTCCGGTTCGAGGGATCGGCAGGATCCGGCCTGGTGGCCCTCTCGGCGGTCCTCGGCGACCCGGGGAGGGAGATACTTGAGGGCGCCCTTCCGGAGGACGAGGCGGTCATGCTGCACTGCCCGGTGTGCGGAGTGCCGCTGGACGTTCTCGGGGAGTGCAGATGCACGCCGGGGGCGGTCACGGTCCTGGCGTACCTCTATCCCGAGCGCGACCCGTACCAGGCGATAGCCTTCTGCAGCTCTCTCACCTGCGACAACTCCGCCGTGATCCGCTCGGGGGAGGCGATCAAGGCCCACACGGAGACCCCCTGGCAGGGGTGACGGGAGGACACCGATGAGCTCCATCGTACTGATGATCCTCCTGTCCGCGCATGCGGGCCCGGGAGGAGGCGATGTCGTCTGCTCCACCTTCTCGATCGCCGCGGTCGACACGCTCACCGGCGAGTGCGGCGTCGCCGTCGCATCGAGAGTGCTGGCGGTCGGCTACATAGTCCCCTGGGCCCGGGCCGGCGCGGGTGCGGTGGCGACCCAGGCCCTGGCGAACATCTCGCTCGGCCCGGACGGCCTCGAACTGCTGGAGGGCGGCCTCTCCGCCGCCGATGCGCTGGAGATCCTCCTCTCGTCCGACGAGGGATTCCAGGAGAGGCAGCTGGGTGTCGTCGACCCGGACGGCGGATCGGCGACGTTCACCGGCACGGGCACTCTGCAATGGGCCGGAGGGGTTGCCGGGCCGGGGTATGCGATACAGGGCAACATCCTCGTCGGACCTGAGGTGGTCGCGGCCATGGAGGAAGCCTTCCTGTCCTCCGGGGGCCCCCTGGCGCGCAGGATGGTCGTGGCGCTCGCGGCGGGAGACTCGGCGGGAGGCGACAGCAGGGGCAGGCAGTCGGCGGCGATCCTCGTCTGCCGCCCGGGCGGCGGCTACCAGGGGATGGGCGACGTCTTCGTGGACATCAGGGTGGACGACCACGAAGCCCCCGTGTCCGAGCTCGCCCGCATATACGACCTGTGGGAGGCCGTCTTCATGTACCCGGTCTACCTGGATTCGGGCGACGGCCCGGGAGACGGGTACGCGATGGACATCATGGAGCGGATCCTGGCTTCGGGAGAGCGCGATCCCCAGATGCTAAACAACTTCGCCTGGGCACTGGCCGAGCGGGGGCTCCAGCCCCAGAGGGCCGTGGAGCTTGCCTTCGAGGCCCATTCGCTCGCCCCGGAGGACATGAACATCGTCGATACGCTCGCCGAGGCCCTCTATGCCGCGGGGCGGTACGCCGAGGCGGTCACCTGGGAGCAGGAGGCCCTCGGGCGCGAACCCGGCAACGAATGGTTCAGGGAGCAGCTCGCGAAGTTCAGGGCCGCGCTCGACTCGCTCGAACGGGCGGAGATCCCCCCGGAGTGAGGCGGCAGAACCGGGCTGGTCAACGGACGCCCCGCCGGGCGTCCGGGAGCTTGGAGGTCGACCTGTGAATCCCCTCCTTCTGGCGGCAGTGATGGACACCGTCGTAGCCCCGTACTTCGGCGAGGTCCATGTGCACGAATGGGGCGTAGTGCGCTACAGGAGCGATGTCGTGGAGGCGCTGGGCACCTCCGGCGGCCCCTGGTCGGATCCGATGGACCTGGTGGTGGAGGCGCCGGTGATACACATCTGGGGCTCCGAGACTGCCGGGAGCCTCACCGTGCGCTCGAGAGGCCGGATCTACGCCGTCTATCCCGACCCGGACGAGCAGTTCAGCGTCGACCTCTCGGTTGCCGGGGGTGGTTCGGCCGTCTCCTGGAGGGGGATCAGGACCACCTGCCCCTGGGATTACGACGAGATACCCTACAGCGGTTCTCTCGACGGCGGCATCGACGGGCTGTACTGGGACACGGGCAGGTGGAGGGACACCGGGGCCCTTGTCCTGACACGCGAATCCGACGGGTTCTGCGACCGCTTCCTGTACTACGAGGTGGACCTGTCGGGAACGGGCTTCCCGGGCCCGCTCGGAGAGGGCTCAGGCGGAGAATCCTCCTCCGACCCCGTCATGCTCTTCACCAGGAATGACGGATGGGATGTCCGGATGCGGATCGTCGAGGCGGCCGCGGTGACCGGCGGCGCGGAGGAGGAGGCCCTCCCCCCCGACCGGGACTACGACAGGAGCCTTGCGCTGGAGGCGCTTTCCGCATGGGCGGGCTACGATCTCAAGCAGGCCGAGATCGAAGCCATGTGGGACACCTGGGAGCCCTGGGTTCTCTGGGGGGACTGGGCCGGCGGGTCGCTCGTCGTCTTCCCCGTGCCCGACCATCTTGAGGACAGGATAAGCACGATCGAATTCGTGCCGGATGATGACCTCGAGGTCTACTACGGCAGGTTCTTCCTCGGGATGGCCGAGGTCCGCTAGGACGCCGCCGGGAGACCTCCCCTATTCGCCCACGACAGCCACGGGCGCATCGTGCGCGAGCGAATAGTGGCCCCCGGTGATGACGGGCTCGCCCTCCGAGACGCCCTCCGAAACGGCGACCATGCCCCGACCCGAGCCGGCCGTGGTCACGTATCTCCAGTCCGCCCTCCCGTCCAGGACGGCGAAGACCATCTGGCGGTCGTCCCTCACCAGCACCGCCTCCTCAGGGACGAGCAGCTGGTCGGGAACCACGGAGGTCACTATCTCCACCCTGGCCGTGGCCCCTGGGCGCATTCCCGGCACGGGAGGCAGGCTCACCAGCACGGTCCCGGACCTCGTCGTCTGGTCGATGACGGGTGAGACCGAGAACACCTGGCCCACGAACGCGGAGTCGCCCAGCGAGGGGACCGTGACGTAGGCCCGCGCTCCCTGGGCGCAGAGGACGAGGTCGCGCTCGTCCAGGTCAATCTCGGCCTGGAGGGACTCCATGTCGACCACGGAGCCGAGCCTCGTCCCCGGGTAGACGGTCATCCCCTCCCTCGCCAGCACCTCCGCGACCACGCCGTCGAACCCGGCCGTGAGGGCTGCGTTCCCGTACTGGGTCCTCGCCCTCGCGAGGTCGGCCTCGGCCTGCAGGAGCCCGGTCGTGCTGCGGATCATCTCGCTGCGCTCCTCGGTGAGCTCGCCCGAGTAGTTCACGCACTCGAAGTCGTACAGGGCCTGCGCCGAGCGGTACTGGCTGAGCGCGTTCTGCAGCTGGGCGGCCTGCTCGCCGGCGGCGATCCTGAACACCACCTGCCCCCTGTTCACGGGGTAGCCCTCGCCCGCGGGCGCGAGCGAGACGACGCCCTGGATCTGGGCGACCATCTCCTGGGTCCGGGCGGACGAAATCCGGCCGGTCGCCTCCACCACCTCGAACAGGGTGTCCCTTGCCACGGGGCTTGCCGTCACGGGAAGGGGGGAGGGCTCCAGGGCCTCTCCCCCGCCCTCCTCCTCCCCGGCGCCGCAGGCGGCCAGGAGGGCCAGGAGGAGCGGCAGGGCTTTCATGAATCTCATCCGGAACCTATCCTCTCCTTTGTTGTCACCTGTATGAGCGAGGGCAGGGCCACCAGGACCAGCAGCGTCGATGTCGCCATGCCCACCACGACCGTGAAGGACAGCGTGCTCCAGAGATCGTCGGAGCCAGCCACGGGCCATATGACGAGCGGAAGGAGGCCGGCGACGGTGGTGAGGCTGGTCTGCATGACAGGCCTGAGCCGCTCCCTCACCGCCATGTCGAGAGCCTCCCTGGTGCCGCTCCCCCCGCGGCGGTGGCGGAGGTAGCAGTCGACCAGGAGGATCGAGTTGTTGACCGCTATGCCCACGAGGAACACGCTCCCGACATAGGCCTGCGGCGTGAAGGTCTTGCCGGACGCCCAGAAGCCCGCGACGACCCCGACCATGGCCATCGGTATCACGGCGAGCACCCAGAGGGGCGCCGTGAACGACTCGTAGAGGATGGCCGTCACGGCGAACACGGCCAGGACGGCGAGCGCGACCAGCAGGTTCAGGTCGGTCGCCCCCTCCTCCTCCCTCAGCCACCTGGGCACCCATGTCGTGTCCTCGTAGACCCTGAAGCCGGCGGGCAGGAGGAGGTTGTCGAGCAGCGTGCGCCTGAAGCGCGCGCTCATCCTCTCAGCGCCCATGAAGGTGTACGCCATGGTCCTGCGGTATTCGCCGTTCTCCCTCTCGATGGTCCCCTGGACGGACAGGGTGTCCAGGGACACCAGGTCCCCGAGCCTGACCGAACCGGCCCCGCCCCGCGTCCTGATCCTGCTGTCCAGCACCTCGGAGAGGAGGGGGTTGCGCTGGCCGTCCAGGCGTATGCCCAGGTCGACTCGCAGGTCGCCCACCTGGACCTCGCCTCCGTACCCTCCCGCCAGGTTGTAGCGGAAGGCTGCCAGCAGCTGGACGGGGTTGATGCCCAGGTCGGCCAGCTCGTCGCGGTCGAAGGAGACGGCGAGCTGCGACCGGTTGGCGTTCATGCGGTTCCAGTCGATGTCCACGTCCGCTATCCGGGGGTGGCGCGTCATCATCGACGCCACCGACCGGGCGATGTTCCTCAGCCCCTCGTAGTCGTATCCCCTCAGCTCTATGGTCTGAACGAGCCCTGCGGCGTCGGTGCTCCGCCAGTATCCCTCCGGGCTGATGCCCCCGACGTAGATCCCCTGGATGCCGCCAACCGTGGATGCGTGCGCCATGGCCTCGGCCTCGATCTGCAGGGCGGCCCCGGTCTCGAGGGCGCCGGGGGTGCAGACCGCCCGGATCACGCTCGTCTCCCCGGTGACGAAGGTGCGGGTCGACTCGATGCCTTCCCGGCCCGCCAGGATGTCCTCGAAGCCCCTTGCGGTCTCGTCGACCACCTCCTGAGGGGTGCCCGGCGGGAACTCCATCCACACCACTATGGCCTCGCGCTCGAACGTGAACCCCCAGTCCCTCCCCCTGTCGAGCCTGGCGAAGAAGACCCAGGCGGCGCCCGCGACCAGGAGGATGACCGCCGAGAGGGGTATCCACGGCCTGTGGTGGAGCCGGGCGACGACTCCGGCGATCCCGGCGTCCCACCTGCGCTCGCGGGTCCACTTCGCGCTCCTCCAGTGGCCGGCGAGAGAGGGGACCAGCGTCAGGCACACGAGGTAGGAGGCCGTCAGCGTGGCCCCCATCGTGAATGCGAAAGGCCTGTAGTAGAGCCTCAGTATCCCCTCGCTGGCGAGCAGGGGGATGAAGGCCACCAGCGTGGTCAGGATGCCGCCCAGTATCGGCAGGGCGACCTCCTTCGCCCCCCTGGAGGCCGCGGAGACGGGATCGAGACCCAGCCTGCGCCTGAAGGCGATGGACTCCATCACGACCACGGCGCCGTCGACCAGAAGCCCGAAGGCCACCGCGAGTGCGCTGAGGGTGAGCACGTTTATCGTGTAGCCGGCGACGTACACGGCCGTGACCGAGAGCGCCGCGGAGAAGAGGATCGAGCTGAGGATCAGGAGGTTGCCCCTGATGCCGGGATTGAGGAGCATGAGCACGGCGATGATGGCCGCGAGGCTCACCAGCCCCCTCCAGGAGAGGGCCCGGAGATCGTCACGGATGCTCTCCGTGCCGTCCTCGACGAGGTTCAGCAGAACGCCCTCGGGAAGCGACCCGCGAATGCCCTCGACGACATCCATGACACGGTCGGCCACCCTGACGGCATTGCTCCCCGGGACCCTGTCCACCCTGACCGTCACCTGGTCCAGCCCGTCGTATCTGAAGATCGTGAACCTGTTCTCGCTGTATTGGATGGAGATGTCCCTGGCCACGTCGACCAGCCTCACGAACCTGCCGCCCCTCGTGGCCACGATCATGTCCGAGAAGGCGGTAACGTCCTGCGGCACCGTGGTGACCCTCACCACGGCATCCAGCCCCGTGGTGTCCGACAGCACGCCCGCATTCCTGTCGACTATGCCCGACCGTATCGTGCCGACCACTTCGGAGAGGGTGAGATCGAGCTCCCTGAGGGCTGCCGGGTCGATGTCCACCACCAGCTCCTCGTCGCCCAGGCCTTCGACCTCGACGCCGCCGATACCGTCCACGCGCTCCAGGACGGGCACGATCCCGTCCTCGGCCAGCTTCTTCAGCGACTGGGCGTCGGCCCCGGCAAGGGCGAAGACCAGGAAGCCCTCGCTCTCCATCTCGTTCGGCAGGATCGGGGTCACGCTCGAGGGCAGCACCCCGTCGGGAAGGTCCTCCCTCAGGAACGAGATCCTCTCGGTGAGCTCCATGGAGGCGACGTCCATGTCCGTGCCCTTCTCGAAGGAGACGGTCACGCTGCTGGATCCGGTCTCGGACCTGGACTCGATCTCCTCCACCCCCTCCACCTGGCGGGCCGCATCCTCGATCGGCCTCGTCACCTGCTCGCAGACGGCCTCGGGATCGGCCCCGGGCCATGTGGTGAAGACGCTCAGCCTGGGAAGCTCGGTGTCGGGAGTGCCCTCGATGGGGATCCTGGAGAGGGAGACGGCCGCCAGGAGAAGCAGGGCGGCATAGATGACCGCCGTCCCCCTGGGCCGTGCGAGGATGGGGTCTATCATCGCCTGCTGCCGGAGAGGAGCATGAACACCGCGGGCACCACGAGCAGCGTGAGGATCGTGGCGACGGTCATGCCGCCTATCACGGCTATCGCGAGGGGCTGGCGGAGGGCGCCCCCGGTGCCCAGGCCGAGAGCCATGGGCAGCAGCCCGAGAACCGTCGTCGCGCTGGTCATGAGCACCGGCCTGAACCGGTCGCGGCCTGCGGCGATGACCGCCTCGGAGGTCTCGAGCCCTTCGCGCCTGAGCTGGTTGATCCTCTCGACGAGGAGGATGCCGTCGTTCACGACGATCCCGGACAGTATGACCACCCCGATCCCCGACAGGGCGTTGAGGCTCTGGCCCGTCAGGAGAAGGGCGGCGACGACGCCTATCAGCCCGAGGGGGACGGTGAACATGATGACGAACGGCCCCTTGAAGGACTCGAACTGGGCGGCCATGAGGACGTACACGAGACCGGCGGCCAGCAGCGCCGCCAGGATCAGGCTGCGGGTGGTGCGCTCCATCTCCTCGATCTCGGGGCCCGTGCGGAGCGTCACGGGCGCGGCGGAGAGGAGAGAGTCCGCCGTGGATCCGACGCGCGAGGAGAGCCCGGCGAGATTGCCGCCCGAGGACGAGATGGAGAGCGAGATGGCCCGGTTGCCCTGGTAGTGCTCGACGAACCCGGGGAGCTGGCGCCTCTCGACCGTGACCAGCCGCTCGAGGGGGACGAGGATGCCCGACAGGGGGATGGACCTGTCGAGGGCCCTGTCCAGGGCGACCCCCTCGCCCGAGTCGGAGAGCACCATGACGTCGACGCGCTCGTCCTGCCTGTAGTAGGTCGTCGAGGGGAGCCCCCTGGCCATGCTCTCCACCCAGTCGGCCACGTCGCCCGGCCCGAGCCCCAGGAGCGTCGCCAGCTCGTCGTCGAGCCTCAGCAGTATCTCCGGCCTGCCCGGGAGCCAGCCGACCTCGACCCCGTCCACGTCGTCCATCGGGAGGACGGCGCTCTCCAGGGCGTGCGCGGCCGCCAGCCCCGAGGCCTGGTCCTCGCCCTCCAGGTACACCGTGAACCCTCCGCCGCCTCCGAGTATCTCCCCCAGGAGGGTCTCGTGAGGGCTGGCGGCGAGCTGGAACGAATGCGCGCCCGACCACGCGGCGGGCAGGAGGCTCATAGCCCGCGCCGCCGCGCGCGGGTTGTCGAAGGATGCCGTGATGAGCGCATCCACCCCCTCCGTGGACCTCACGCCCACCCTCCCGAAGACGCTGTGCGCGCCGGCATCGGCCGTGAGCGCGGAAGCCCTGTCGGAGAGGATCACCATGTCGGACATGGACGTCCCCTCGGGTGCCGAGAAGGAGATGTCCAGGTCGCTCACCGCGACTGACGGCAGGAGCTGCCTGGGCAGTGCGGTGGCCAGGACGAGCGCTAGGAGCGCCGCGATGGCGGCGAAGCCGGCGACCCGGCCCGGACGGGCCATCGCCCTGCGTGCGATCTCCGAGTACCGGTCGCGGAGGCGCGCGGTCGGGTCGTCGGAGGCTTCCGCACGCCCGGGCGAGAGCCTCGCTGCGAGGGCGGGGACCACGGTGACCGCGACCAGGAGGCTCGCGAGCAGGGCGAAGCTCACCGCGAGGGCCTGGTCGCGGAAGAGCTGGCTCGCCACCCCCTCGAGATAGATCACGGGAAGGAACACGACCAGGGTGGTGAGAGTGCTGGCGAATATCGCGCCGCCGACCTCGGCGGTCCCCCGCCTCGCCGCCTCCACGGGCCCTTCGCCCCGCTCGCGCCTACGGTGAACGGCCTCGAGGACCACGATCGAGTTGTCCACGAGGAGTCCCGTGCCGAGCGCAAGCCCGCCGAGCGACATGATGTTGAGCGTGACCCCGCCGAGGTACAGGGCGAAGAGCGCCACGGCGAGGCTGAGCGGGATGGACACCCCCATTATCACGGGGCTCCTCCAGTTGCGCAGGAAGAGGAAGAGCACGGCGAAGGCCAGGAGCGCCCCGATGACGAGGGACTGGATGACCCCCGACACCGATTCCTCGATGAAGACCGCGTCGTTCTGGAGGACCTCCAGGGTCAGGCCCGGGTACTGCGCCCGCATGTCCTCGAGGACTCCGATGACATCTCCCGCGATGCCCACGGTGTTCCCGCCCGACATCTTGCGCACCCTGAGGATGATGCAGCGCTCGCCGTTGCAGCTTGCCCAGTCCGAGGGAGGCTTCTCGGCTATCGAGATCTCGGCGATGTCGCCGAGGAGCACCGGGGTCGCGCCCCTGAAGCCGACCACCGTGGCGGCCACGTCCTCCAGTGTCTCGAACTGGCCCTCGAGGGACAGGAAGAACTCCTTCTGCCCCTCCCGCACGAGGCCCCCCGGCATGTTCGCGTTTGCTCCCGCCAGGGCGGCCGAGACCACGGCGGGGCTCACCCCGAGCTCCTCCATGGAGCCGTCGCGCAGCTTCACGTACACCGCGGCCTCGGCTCCGCCCTCGATCTCGCACGCGGCGACTCCGTCGACCTGCTCGATGCGCGTCGAGACTATCCTGCGCACGAAGTCGGTCGTCTCGGTCCAGTCGCCCTCGCGGGAGACCAGTATCTCCATGAAGGGGCGCCTGGAGGGGTCGTACTCGACGAGGGTCGGCCTCCCGGCCTGGTCGGGGAGCGACCAGCCCGCGACATCGAGCTTCTCGCGGACCTCGAGCCTCGTGAAGTCCATCCTCGTGCCCCAGCCGAACTCCAGGGTGATCCTGCTCCTGTCGCCGTACGAGCGCGAGGTGTAGCTGCGGAGGTTGCGTATGCCCGCGAGGCTCTGCTCCAGGGGGTCGGTCACCAGTCGCTCGACCTCGTACGGGCTGGAGGGTGGATAGGTCGTCTCGACGGTGAGCCTGGGGTATTCGACGGCGGGCAGGAGGTCGACGGGGGTCCGGAGCACCGCCACGGTCCCGAGGATGACGGCCACGATGGAGAGGACGGTCACCGCGACCGGTCTCGCGAGGGCGGACTCCGTGATCCGCATGTTCCTACCTGCCTTCGTTGGATGCCCTCCGGAGAGCTGCGGCAGCCGTCCCGGACAACTCTCCGGCTCCTCGGGCGGATCCCGTCCCGCGGGGAGCCGCGCATGAAGCAGCGCCCAATATAGCGATTTTCAGGAGTGCGTTCCGGAACGGGAAGGGGCCCGGGCGCGGGCCCGGGCCCCCGGGAACCGAGGATGGGATGAGCTAGAAGTTCATCCTCCAGTTGACGATGATGTCGGTGTAGCCGTCGACGCCCTCGGCCTCGAAGCTGTAGTTCCTCGCGCCGATCTGCAGCACGTTGTGGGTTCCCATGTGGATGTTGCCGCAGAAGTCGATGGCGCCGTAGTTGTCCTCGGGCTCGTCGGCACCGTCGGGGGCCATGTAGGCCGGGCTGATCTGCTCGTAGCGGATCATCGGGGTGATGCCGGTGACGAGGGCGCCCTCGATGCCGAAGGTGGCGCCCAGGGCCGCGGTCATGACCGTGCCGTCGGTCTTCTCCATGCCCTCGACGTCGGGGGCGGGCATGCCGAGCATCATGTACTCGCCCGTGAAGTGCAGGTCCATGGTCTCGGACATCGGGTACTCGACGAGGGCGTAGACGTCGATGGCGTTGGCGGAGAAGGTGTCCTCCATCGTGCTGTCCTCGTAGGCGGTCATCATGCCGAGGCCGGCGCCGATGGTGACCCACTCGGCCGGCATCACGGTGCCGTGGATCGTGAGCTGCTTGTTGCTGTCGGTCTCGGCACCCTCGACCACGCCGTTGGTGTAGGCCAGGTCGAGCGAGAACATGTCGAAGTCGCCGATGAGGGCGAAGCCCATGTCGCGCTTGCCGTAGAGGCCGAAGACGGAGTAGTTGGTGTAAAGCGGCCTGTCGGGGAAGAGCATGGCGGTGGTGGGCTCGAGGTAGCCCCAGCCGATGTTCCTCTTGAACTGGCCGCCGCGGATGCAGAAGCCCTCGGCCGGCATGAGGTTGAGGTAGGCGTCCTTGAAGTCGGCGTTGCCGTCGCTGATCATCTGCAGCTCGGCCTTGGCGGACAGCATCTCGTTCAGGGTGGGCTCCCACACGAGGTCGGCGCAGGTCGAGAAGGCCATGTCGGGCTCGGCGTCCTCCATGCCGAACATGTCCATCCTGAAGGTGCCCCATCCCTTGAACTTCCACATGTCGGCCCCGCCGGTGGCGAACTCGCCGGCCATGGCCACGAGGGTGAGAACGGTGAGCAGCACAAGAGCGATCCTCATTTGCTCTCCTTCCTGGTTTTCGCAACTGTCCGGTGATATACGCACCGGAGTATAATGGAACATAAGAACCGGAAGAATGGATGCAAACCCCGGAGGGTCGTGGAAGCGCTACAGGTCGTTGCGGCGGGGATACTGGGACTGTGCATAGGGAGTTTCCTCAACGTCGTCTCCTGGAGGGGACCCAGGGGGCTTTCCGTGGTGTTCCCCCCCAGCTCCTGCCCCTCGTGCGGGCGCAGGATCGGGTGGTACGACAACATCCCCGTGGCGAGCTGGCTGGCGCTGGGAGCGCGGTGCAGGGGGTGCCGCACGCGCATCTCCATCCGCTACCCGCTCGGAGAGCTTGCGACGGGCCTGGCCTTCGCGGGCGCCTTCCTCCACGCGGGCCCCACCTTCTCCTTCCTCCGCGAGGCGGTCTTCCTCTCGCTGATGATCCTCACGGTCCAGACCGACCTCGAGCACTGGCTGGTGCTGGACGAGGCCAGCCTCGGGGGCACGGCGGCCGGTCTGCTCTTCTCGATGCTCCCCGGGGGCATGGGCATCCCGAGGGCGGGAGCCACCGCCGCCGGAGCCTTCCTGCTGTTCCTCCTCATCCGTCTCGCCAGCCTGCTCCTCCTCGGGAGGAGGGGCTACACGATACCGCCGGAGGGTTTCGAGGACGAGAAGGACGGTTTCGAGGGCGGCATGGGCTGGGGCGACATCAAGCTCGCGGCATGCATCGGGGCGTTCCTGGGTCCCGGGAAGGCCCTGGTCGCGTTCTTCGCCGCGTTCGTCACCGGAGCCGCGGTGGGGATCCTGCTGATAGCCGCCGGCAGGCACGGCAGGCGCAGACCCATCCCCTTCGGCCCATTCCTCGCAGCAGGCTCCGCGTTCGCCCTCTTCGCGGGAGATGCCGTGGTCGGGGCCTACCTCTCGTTCTCCCCGTGGTGAACAGGGCGTCCCCGCCCTTCGAACCGGCCGCCGGGGAGGCGGGCGGCGGGCGGAAGCGGAATTCCTGCAAGGTCGTGGTCGCGGTCGGGGGACGGGTCCTCTTCACCGTGAACCGCGACCGAGAGGGCGATTTCCTGCTCCTTCCCGGGGGCGGCCAGAGGTTCGGCGAGACCCTGGAGGAGGCCGCCGTCCGCGAGACCCTGGAGGAGACCGGCTGGATCGTCAGGCCCGGAAGGCTGGTGCTGGTGCGGGAGTACATCGGCCGTAACCACGAGTTCTCCGACGAGGACGCCGACGTCCACCAGACGGAGTTCTTCTTCCTGGCCGAGCCGCTCGGCCGCGGCCCGGAGGGGGCGGTGCAGGCCGACGCGTGGCAGACGGGCACTGCATGGATCGCCCCGGACGGCCTGTCCGCGCACAGGGTTTATCCGTCAGTGCTGCGGGAGATACTGGGGGCGGTCCTGGACGGGACCTACGACGGCCCGGTCAGCCTCGGCGACGTGAACTGAACGGGGTCAGGCTACTCAAGCTACAAGTCGCTGTCATGTAACAACCTGACAATTACAGGGTCAGGCTACTCTCGGAGCCGTCGGGACAGTGCGACAGCCGCGTTAGAGTAGCCTGACCCCGGTTTTCTCAAATACTTGTTTTTGAGGAAATTGTAGCTTGAGTAGCCTGACCCCGTCACAACTCCCTCGCGACCCGGAAGACTACCCCGCGCTTCCCGAGCTCGTCCATCACGAAGTCGAAGCACCCGCCGTCGGCCCCGACCAGCTCGGGCGGCGTGACGCCGGTCCCGGTCCACAGGCCCTGCGCAAGCAGCCTGACGCCGGCCGTGCATGTGTACCCCGTGGTCCTGGCCATGGAGGTCGTCCCGGTTTCCGCGTCGTATCTGTCGAGGAGCTCCCATGTCTCGCGCATCCGACCGCCCGACCGGACCTCGCCGGTCGAGACGATCCTGAGGGCGGTCAGGTCCTCGTCGCCCCGCTTCTGCTCCCAGGCGCCCAGGAGCAGCCGGGAGGCGAGGTCGAGCGGCTTGACGGCCATGCCGTCGAGCACCACCGGGCGGGCATCCAGGAACCCGCAGTCACGGAGAAGGGCTATCCTCTCGCGATGGCCAGGGTATCTCAGTGTCTTCTCGATCATGAACCCGACCTCGTCCGAATATCTCAGCAGGGTCCTCAGCCCGTCGGTCAGGAAGCCCTCGAGCGTCCCCACCCCGGGGAAGTCCAGGAGCTCGGAGAGGCCGAGGGGCGGTTCGGTCACGACCCTACCGCCCGAGACGTATCGGGCCGGCCTGGTGTACTCCTCCAGGACGTCCACGGGCGAGAAGGGCGCCTGGTACTCCCAGGGCAGGCGGCGCTCCACCGGCAGCCCGCCCACGTAGCAGGCGTAGCTGTCCAGCCTCGCGAACTCCGTCCGGGCCCTCCCGAAGACCAGGTTAGTGACGCCCGGCGCTATGCCGAAGTCCACGAGGCAGCGGACCCCGGCCCTCCTCGCGCTCTCGTCGAGCCCGTAGGCGTCCTCCGGGAAGAACGAGATGTCGACGATGTCCCTCCCGGCCTCGATGCAGGCCTGCACGCAACGGTAGCCCATGAACCCGGGGAGGGCCCCGACGACGATCCCGGCTCCCTCCGCCAGCGCGGCGACCTCCCCGGGCCGCGACAGGTCGGCACGGCGCACCTCGACCGGCAGCGTTCCGCCGAGTTCCTCCAGAGCGGCATCTGAGGCGTCCGCCACGGCCACCTCGAATGCCGGGTCCGAAGCCAGGTCCCTGACGATGGCCGAGCCCACCCTGCCTGCCCCGAGAACCATGACTCTCACGGTATTCCCTCCATGGGCCGCGGCTGTCTCACACAGCGCCGGGGCCCGGCTGACCGGCGTCGGAGGCC
>CAZRWD010000015.1:0-4253 GCA_964603785.1 uncultured bacterium | reverse complement strand
TGGGCCGCGGCTGTCTCACACAGCGCCGGGGCCCGGCTGACCGGCGTCGGAGGCCGGCTCTAGCGGGTGAAGACCAGTATCTTCAGGAGTTCGGGGGCGCAGATGGCCGACCGCTGGCCGTCCCCGGAGACAGCGATGTCGGAGGGTACGCCGTAGCTCTCCGTCCCGGCCTGTACCTGGCCGTTCATGTCCACCACCACGAGGCCCTGCCCCGTGCAGCCGGCGAAGATGTACTTCCCGTCCGGCGTGGGGCATAGGGATACGGGCAGGCCCGGCAGGCCGGTCGAGGCGTCGTGCAGACCGGTGCCCTGGTCGATGTGCCAGGCCTGGTAGACTTCGGCCGGGGCGAGCCAGACCCCGGACGAGGGTGACGGGCAGATGTCGGCCGCGCCTCCCGGCACATCCTCCGCAGCCAACAGCCCGAGCGTCGCGGGGTCGATCATCTTCACCGTGTCGTCGGCGTCGTCGCCGATGAAGATCCTCGATCCGTCCGCGGTGATCGCGGCGGCGGACGGGGAGGACACGGCCGTCGAGCCGTGGCCGGTCACGGTCCAGGTCACCGTGCTGACCGTGGCGACCGAGCCGTCGGAGCAGACGACGTACGCGACCGTCCCGGCCGGCTTGGTCAGGATGAACTCCGCCTGGGCCGGCAGCAGCACGGGGTCGTGTTCAAGGTATGTCCCGTCGCTGACGCGGAAGAGGAGCTGGCCGGACGCGGCCATCGCGTAGCCGCCCTCCGACGAGGCGGCGCAGCAGGAGAGCGGATAGCCGATGTCGACATCCGCCTTCACGTAGCCCATGGCGTAGTCGAGGAAGAAGAGGTGGCTCCCGGCCACCGCGATGACATCTCCGGCGTCGTCGAGGAAGGTGCAGGCGACCGGCGCCCCCGGGCAGTCCACGTCCTGCAGGTAGAAGAAGGGGAAGTCCACGAAGCCCGACGGCCCCGCGGGGTCGCAGGCCGCCGCCATCAGAAGGAGCACCGTCGAGAAGGCTGCCGTCCGTTTCATTCCATGCCCTCCAGAAGGCTTCTCATCATCCTTGCGCCGTCCACGGCCTGGGCGCCGTGGCAGTTGTTGAAGAAGAGGAAGACCCTCCCGGCCCGGGAGGACAGGTCCGACAGCCCGGGAAGCCATGCGGACAGCTCCGCGCGGCCGTAGGAGTAGTCGTACCTGAGGGAGCCGCCCTCCCACCAGTGCTCTGCATTGCGCCCGTGGAACCTCACATACGCGAAAGACCCCCCGGGGGCAACGGGGCCGGAGGGGGGCAGCCCGGGCAGGGGGGGCAGGTCGACCGACACCGGGGAGAGGCCCACCTCCCTGACCCTCTCCATGCGGTCCGCCTCGAACCAGTCGGCATGCCTGAACTCCACCGCCACCGGGTGTGGCGAGGCCAGCTCCGCCGTCGAGGCGAGGTGGTCGAAGGCGGCCTCCGAAGGTCTGAAGGAGAAGGGGAACTGCGCCAGCAGCCCCTCCAGCCTGCCCGCCCCGGCGAAGGGCTCCAGCATCTCGTGGAATGCAATCCATTCCCCGGGACCGGCCCTCCTCGAGTGGGTCATGGTCTCGTGCAGCTTCACGGTGAAGCCGAAGCCGGGGGGTGTCCTCGCCACCATCGAGGCCGCGGTCCGCGGCGGCATGATCCCGTAGTAGGTGCTGTTGACCTCGAGGATGTCGAACTCGCGGGCATAGAACGGCAGCATCCCGGCCTGGCTGGTGCCCGCGGGATAGAAGGGGCCCCTCCAGTCGGCGAAGCTGAACCCGGAGGTCCCTATGCGGAAGCGGGGGGCGGGCCCTTCGCGGGCCGCCCCCCCTGCGGTGTCGGGCGTGTCGAACAGGCCGGGGTCAGAAGGAATACTTGATCCCCGCCCAGGTCTCCGAGTAGAGCGGGCTGCCGAACACGCTGTTCTGTGCTCCGGGCGTGCCGTGCGACTCGTCGTGGCCGGGCCAGTCGGCGTCGGGGAAGCCGCTGTCCTCGTCCGTGCTGCTGTCCCAGTTGGCGGGGTCGGAGCTGCCGCCCGCGGGGCCGATGCGCTCGAGCGAGGCACCGTCTCCGTCGCAGTCGGAGTAGGTGTTGGCGTCTCCGTAGTCGGACCCCCAGTCCGTCGAGTCCTCGTAGGGCACCTGGTCTATGACGACGGAGTCGGAGTTCATGATGACCACGTCGTCGTTGGTGTTGCTGAGGCCGCTGCCCCAGCTGCCCGTCCAGGAGACGAGGGGCACGGAGCCGCCGTAGTGTCCGGTGAACGCAGCCGCATCCCTCGCGAAGACCCTGTAGCCGTATGCCGGGATGGTGGTTCCGGCGGGCACGATGGCCCCGGACCCCGAGTCGAGGTCGGTGAGTATCCAGCCCGAGATGTCCACGGCGGAGCCGCCGTCGTTGTAGATCTCGACCCACTCGAACGCGTTGTCGTCACCCAGAGCCACGGAGGGGTTGAACATGATCTCGTTGACCACTACCCCCGATGCCGCCGTCCCGGCCGTCAGCGCGGCCAGCGCGGCCGCCATGGCGAATGCCCTCATGTCCTTCCCCTTTCACCGGCACTGTTCAGTGGCGTATCGCGGAGAGCGTCCTGCAGCTCGTGACGGCCTTCTCGCCGTACCTGCCCCGTATCCTGTCGACCACCCCGCTGAGCCCGGGCGAGCCCCGCTCGAAGAGGTCGAGCTGCAGGGAGCGCACGGGAACCAGGGAGCCCAGGCCGACGCCTATGAGCCTTATCGGCCCCCTCACCGCCTCGCGGGCCAGCGCCCGCGCCGCATCGAATATAACCCGATCCTGGTCGGTCGGGGTGCCCAGCCTGGCGACCCGGGTGTGGTGGCTCAGGTCGGGCAGCCTGTACTTCAGGGTGACGGTTCCGCCGGCGAAGCCGTCGTCGCGGGCCCTGCGGGCGACCTTCTGCGACAGGAGCGCCAGGTGCGGCATGTACCCGGATGGCAGGCCCACGTCGCGGACGAATGTGTGCTCGTGGCTTATCGACTTCGGCGCGCCCTCCTCGTAGAAGGGGATGAGGGGCGACGGGTCGATGCCACGGGCGAGGAAGTAGAGGGCCTCCCCGGCCACCCCCAGCATGAGCCGCAGGACGGACAGGGGCAGCCTGCGCAGGTCGGCTATCGTGGAGACCCCGTAGCCCGCGAGAAGGGTGGCGGTCCCCGGACCCACCCCCCAGATGCTCTCCACGCCGAACCCCGTGATGTCGTCGGGCGTGAGGAGCCTTATGCCCCTCGGCTTGGCCTTCTTCGAGGCCATCTTCGCCAGGAGCTTGTTCGACCCGATGCCGACGCTGGCCCAGAGCCCCGTGCGATCGAGTATGCGCCTCTGGATGGTCGCGGCCAGGTCCGCCGGGTCGGGACCGAGCTCCGTGGCCTCGATGAACGACTCGTCGATGCTGACGGGCTCGACCCTGTGGGTCATCTCCAGCAGGATCGAGAGGATGCGCCTGGTGTAGGAGGAGTACTTGTGGTGGTCGCCCCCTACCACCACCGCATCCGGAGCGAGGCGCAGGGCCTGGAGGAGGGGCATGCCCGAGCGGACCCCGAGGGCCTTCGCCTCGTAGGTGCAGGAGGAGACCACCGTGCGGAAGGCCGGGTCCCCCGCCACCAGCACGGGCCGGCCGGCCAGCTCGGGCCTGCCCAGGACCTCGACCGAGGCGAAGTAGGCGTCCATGTCGACATGGAGGATCGTCCTCCCCGGGGCCGCGGGACCTCCGGCGGGCCCGCCCGTGCCGCTCACGCCCCGCCGTACCTGTAGTCGAGGGTCCACTTCATGCTCTCCGTGTCGAGGTGGATCTCGTACGAGTCGCCCGCGCGGGTGCCCACCATGTAGTGCAGCCTCCTGTAGACGCCCTCGCGGCTCTCCCAGGAGGAGGAGACCCTCTCCACGCGGTAGACCCTGCCGTTCCAGCGGAACCTGCACGGCAGGACGCCCCCGCCGCGGAACCAGCACACGACCTCCACCGGCTCGAGTATCTCCTCGGTCATCCCCGCCGCACCTCCGGGGAGATGATACAAACACTCGTTTGCAAGTCAAGGGACGGCCCGTCTAGCGGGTGCGCAGCTCCCGCCTCAGCCTCCACAGGTCGCGGAGGGCCCGGCGGACCCTCCTCCTGAGCGGGAACGGCGTGGTCCTCAGCTCGCGGAGATGGATGGGGATCTCCCTGACGACCAGGCCCGCCCTCTGCGCCCTTATGACGAGCTCGGTCGGGAAGATGTCGAGCTCCATCCCGCAGAGCGGGAGGATCGGGCGGACGCGGTCCATCCTCA
>CAZRWD010000014.1:0-52099 GCA_964603785.1 uncultured bacterium | reverse complement strand
ATGGAGATGACCACCTTCGTCACCGATTCGCGCGAGGTCTTCACCACCGCCAGGAACTACCTGAAGAAGGTCTCGGCCGACCTGGCCGGGCGCGTGAGGCTGTACAGGGGAAAGACCCCGATCTTCGACCAGTACGGCATAGAGGACGAGATAGCCCAGATAACCGACCGCGAGGTCCCCCTGAAGTCGGGAGGCGCACTCGTCATAGACCAGACCGAGGCCCTGGTCGCGATCGACATCAACACGCGGAGGTATGTCGGCAGGAAGAGCCAGGAGAACACCATCCTGAAGACCAACCTGGAGGCCGCGAAGGAGATAGCGAGACAGCTCCGCCTTAGGGACATAGGCGGGATCATCGTGATCGACTTCATAGACATGGACACGGAGGAGCACAGGGACAAGGTCCTCAACTGCCTCCGGAGCGAGCTCGGCAGGGACAGGTCGCCGACCAAGACCTGCCAGGTGAGCACGATGGGCCTCGTGGAGATGACCCGCAAGAGGGTCAGACCGAGTCTGGCCCAGACCCTCTCCGAGCCCTGCAGCCGCTGCGGCGGGAGCGGGAGGGTCCTGTCGCCGCTGTCGGCCTACATGAGGCTCGAGAGGTTCCTGGAGCGCATCTCCCTCAAGAACGCGCACCGGAACGTCGTCGTATCCATCCACCCCGAGCTGGCCGCCTACCTGATGGAGGACGAGGGCAGGAGGATGGAGTACCTGACGGGCAAGGCCAGGGTCAACGCGGAGTTCCACGAGGACAGGAGGCTCAGGGTCGACGAGTTCAGGGTGTATTCGCTCGACACGCACGAGGAGATGGCCTCCCGGCCTGCGCAGTGAGAGGTTGACCCGGGAGTGCCCCCGGACCTATAAACGCGGTTGTTTCAACGGACATTCGGAGGTGGAAGTTGTACGCTGTCATCGAGACGGGAGGGCTCCAGTACAGGGTGGAACCCGGCATGAAGCTCTCCGTCCCGCTCCTGCGAACCGGCGAGGGCGAGCAGGTGACCTTCGACCGGGTCCTGCTGGTCTCCGGGCCGGCCGGCACGAAGGTCGGCACGCCAGTGGTCCCCGATGCCAGGGTCGAGGCCAGGATCCTGTCGCACAACCGCGGCCCCAAGATCCTCGTCTTCCGGCGCAAGCGCCGCAAGGGTCACGAGAAGCTCACCGGACACAGGCAGAGCCTCACGCAGGTCGAGATCACCGGCATCAGCGGGGTCTGACGGGTTTTGGGCGAGACTCTCCACGGGAGGGACCTGGCCCGCAGAATAGAAGCCGAGGCAGCCGCGCGGGCGGCTGCCGGAGGCTCCATGCCCCCGGGCCTTGCGGTCGTTCTCGTCGGGGACGATCCCGCCAGCCGCTCATATGTGAAGTTCAAGGAGAAGGCCTGCGCCCGGGCGGGTTTCCGCTCGGTGGTCCACGAGCTTCCCCCGGATGTCCCGGAGGCCGGCCTGCTCGCCCTCCTCGACCGGTTGAACCGTGATCCGGAGGTGCACGCGATCCTCTGCCAGCTGCCGCTCCCGCCCGGTATCCCCGCATCCAGGGTGGCCGCCGCGATAGATCCCATCAAGGACGTAGACGGCTTCCACCCGGAGAACGTGGGAAGGCTCTGGCGGGGCGAGGACTGCATCGTGCCATGCACCCCCCTGGGGATCATGCGCCTTCTGGCGGATGCCGGAGTCGTGATCCGCGGCAGGCGCGCGGTGGTCATAGGCAGGAGCGTGATAGTCGGGAGACCGATGGCCGCGCTCCTCCTGCAGGCCGATGCGACGGTCACGATCGCCCACTCGAAGACGCCCGACCTCGCCGGTTGCTGCAGGGGGGCGGACATCCTGATCTCCGCCGCCGGCGTCCCCGGACTGGTCACCGAGGGCTTCGTGCGCGAGGGGGCGGTGGTAGTGGACGTCGGCACCAGCTCCGTAGAGGGCAGGCTGAGGGGCGATGTCGACTTCGACGCGGTCCTCGGCAGGGCCTCGTTCGTCACGCCGGTACCGGGAGGGGTGGGGCCGCTGACCATCGCACTCCTGATGGAGAACACCCTCCGCTGCCGCGAGCTCCAGGACACCCGCGGTCCGGCGGGGACTTCCTGAAGCCCGCGCGCGGGATAATAGTAGGCTCTGGAAAGACCGGACCGGCCGCCGCCTCGGGGAGGCGCGGGACCGGCCCGCGTACACGGGAGGCCGCATGGGTGCTCTCGAGATAATCCTTCTCGCAGGAGTGATAGGAGTCTGGGTGGCCGTGACCATGGTCGTCGCGGCCGCCATGAAGGCCCAGAAGACGATGGGCAGGCTCGAGATGTCCGTCGAGAGGCTGGAGAGGGAGTTCTCCGCCCTCGCACCGAAGGTCGGGTCCGCCCTGGACAGCGTCGACCGGACGGGCAGGGAGATCTCGAGGACGGCGGAGACGGTCGGCGGCGCCGTCGAGGCGCTGAGCCGGAACGCCCACGGCGGCGCGGTCCTCGGCGTGCTGAAATACCTGCCCGCGGCGCTGGGTTTGGCCCGTTTCGTCCTCCCGCTCCTGCGGAGGCGGAGGAGGTAGCATGAGGGCTCCCGCTCTCCTCCCGCTGTGCTGCGCCTGCCTGCTCGCATCGTGCATGGGCGGGGCCGAGGGCCCGCTGAAGGGCGTGCTGGTCGTGTACCCCGAAGGCATGGAGCGCCAGGCGGACAGCGTCGCCGGCCTCCTCCAGAGAACCGTGACCACGATAGACGCGGAGCAGGTCTTCGCCTTCTCGTTCTGCACGCGCTCCGAGTTCGAGGGCTCCCTGCGCAGCCGGCGCACCATCCTCTTCCTCGCGGACTCGCCCGCCGGACTCCCGGGTTCGCTCGAGCAGGGCACGGGCGTCTGGTGGGCCAGGGACGTCTGGGCGAGGAGGCAGCGCGTGTTCGGGGCAGTGCTCGGGGCCACCGATCCCGGGGCGGTCTCCGACAGCCTGGAGAAGGCCTACAACAACCACCTGTACGACTATCTCTTCCAGGAGTTCGTCAGCACATCCATGTCCAGCACCGATAGGATGGACAGCCTGGCCGCCCTCGGATTCACGATGGACGTCCCCAGGTCGTACCGGACCGCCGAATGGCGTCCGGATGACGGGTTCGTCCAGTTCCAGCGCCCGGTCTCCGACGAGGGGCTCATGATGCTCAGCATCAGGTGGCTCGACGACTCGTCGGCGGCCGGTACCGTCGAGCAGGCCGTGAGCTGGAGGCAGGACATGGCGAGGCGCTTCTTCTGGGACGCCTCGTCCGACTCCGTCGACCTGGCGCGCCTCGAGACCATCCCGATCTCGCCGGGCGGCCTGTCCGGCTGGAGGCTCACGGGCGCATGGATCAACCCCGCGCACCTTAACGCGGGGGCTTTCACGAGCTATGTTCTCCGATCCGGGGGGCGTTCCTTCATCCTCGACGCCGAGGTGTTCAACCCCGGTGAGGAGAAGGAGCCTTACATCCGCGAAGGATGGCTCCTGATGAGCACCTTCGCCGTGGAGGGACAGGATGCCCGAGCCGCTGGACGGTGAGATAAGGCAGCTGTACGAGGAGTGGATCGCGAATCCCTCCTCCGTCGTCTGCGCCAGGCTGGCGGACAGGCTGCGAGTGGTCAACAGGAACGACGAGGCCATGGAGGTCGCCCAGCGCGGGCTCGTGGAATGGCCCTCGAACACCTCCATCAGGGTGGTGGCCGCCCGCTGCCTCAGAGACTCCGGGGACATCCCGTCCGCCATCGAGGCATTCCGCAAGGTCCTCGAGGTCGATCCCCTGAACCTCATAGCACTGAGGAGCCTCGCCGAGATGTCCTATTCCAGGGGCGAGTTCCACGAGGCCGTCAGGCTCTTCGGTGACTACCTGTTCGAGAACCCCGGCGACCAGGAGGCCGAGCAGCTCCTGGAGGAGGCGAAGAAGCACCAGAAGGAGTCCGCGGCCTCCCCCAGGTCGGGTCCGGTGCTGGCGCCCGCCCCGCCCGCGGCGGAAGCCCATGAGCCGTCCGCCGGGACCGCGGCCGCAGAGGAGGACCGGACTCCCGGGCAGGACCGGGAACCGGAAGTCGAGACTCCTCCGCCGGCCCCGTCCGAAGAGGCGATCCCACCGCAGGAGGAACCCGTCCTCCCCTGGGCGGGACCGGAAGCCTCCACCCCCGTTCCGGCGGAGACGCCTCCCGGTGTGACGGATCCCGGAGAACCGGCGGCCGCACCTGCAGAGGCTTCAGGAGAGCCTCCGGCCGAACCCGTCCCTCCCGAGCCGCTGCCGGCGGTTGCCGAATCCTCCGCGCCGCCCGTGACCGGTCCCGCCGACTCCGGGGCGCTCCCGGCCGAAGCCGGGTCTCCCCTGCCCGAGGCGGGAGAGTCTTCAGCCCCCGAGCCCGCGGCGACCGAAGCCCCGTCCCCTGAGCCTCCCGCGGAGCCTGTGGCCGAGGAGCCGAAGACCTCAGACCAGCCCTTCAGCTGGCCGTGGGAGCAGGCGCCGGGTGCCGGAGTCGCTCCCACGACCCCCACCCCCCCGGAGATGGCGGAGGAAGCGCACGAGACAGCCGCCTCCGGGGACACCGGAAGGCACGAGGGCGACGAACCCTATCCCGCGCGCTACCCGCAGACGGCCCGCATGGACAGGATCCTGAAGGACCAGGGCGTGGGCACGGACGGGCCACCGGCGCCCGCCGCGGCAGCACCTGCGGCGGCACACGCCGCAGCAGCACCTGCGGCGGCACACGCCGCAGCAGCGCCCGAGGCCGCTCCCGAGGTGCAGAGACCCGTCGAGCCGGTCAGGCCGGCGCCCCTCAGGAGGGAGCCCCGGAGCCTGTTCGACCTGTTCGCGCCCGAGGAGCGGGCCGAGCTGTTCCTGGAGCCCTACAGGCAGGAAGAGAAGTGACCCTTCCGGGCAGTCCCCGGGTGCTCGTCATCAACGGGCCCAACCTCGGGATGCTCGGGCGGAGGGACCCCGACCTGTACGGCACCCTGACCCATGCCGAGCTCGCATCCCGGATCGCCTCGTGGGGGGCCGCCGCCGGCCTGGAGGCCTCCACCGTGCAGCTCGACTCGGAGGGCGCAATCGTCTCGGAGATAAACGGTGCCTGCGACGGGACCGCCGCCCTGATAGTCAACCCGGGAGGCTACTCCCACTCGTCCCTTTCGATAATGGACGCCCTGGCGGATTTCCCCGGGCCGGTCATCGAGGTGCACCTCAGCCAGGTCATGGCGAGGGAGCCCGAGAGACGCGTCCTCGTGACGGCCAGGGCCGCCGACGTGCTCATCGCCGGTGCGGGGCCGGCCGGCTACCGGCTTGCCCTCCAGCTCGTTTCAGAAATGGTCCGAGGGACCTGACAGCCCCGGAGGTTATCCGATGATCTCCTCGAACGACCTCAGACGAGGTGTTGTGATCGACATAGACGGAGTGCTGTACAACGTGCTCGAGTACCAGCACGTCAAGCCGGGCAAGGGTCCCGCCTTCGTCAGGACGAAGCTCAGGGAGGTCCACTCCGGCAAGATAATCGACAGGACGTGGCGCACGAACGAGAAGGTGAGGGACGTCCGCCTCGAGAGGAGGCAGTTCGAGTTCCTCTACAGGACCGAGGAGGGTTTCGTCCTGATGGACCCCCTGACGTTCGAGCAGCTCGTGCTGGACGATTCGGTCATAGGCAACGCGGCCCTCTACCTGATCGAGAACTCCGTCCTGGACGTCCTCTTCAACGGCTCCGAGCCCATCTCGGTGGAGCCGCAGACCTTCGTCGACCTGGTGATAGTC
This sequence comes from uncultured bacterium, assembly GCA_964603785.1. GTDB lineage: Bacteria > Fermentibacterota > Fermentibacteria > Fermentibacterales > Fermentibacteraceae > CAZRWD01. The sequence continues at coordinate 46,379 of CAZRWD010000014.1, read as the reverse complement.
TCCACCGACCCCGGCCTCAAGGGGGACACCGCGAGCGGGGGCTCGAAGCCCGCGACCCTGGAGACCGGTCTGACCGTGCAGGTCCCGCTCTTCCTGCGCGAGGGCGAGAAGATAAGGGTCGACACCAGGACCGACACCTATATCGAGAGGGTCAAGACCTGAAGCGCGGGGCGTCGGACAGGATCGTCGTCGTACCGACCTACAACGAGGCCGAGAACATCCCCGAGCTGCTGGGCGCCTTCAGGGCCTGCTGCGGTTTCGACATACTCTTCGCCGACGACTCCTCTCCCGACGGGACCGCCGAAGCCGTCAGGAGGGCCGCCTCCCTCGACCCCGGCGTGCTCCTCCTCGAGAGGACGGGTCCGAGAGGCCTGGGGCGGGCCTACGAGGAGGCCTTCCGCATGATCCTCGACGAGGGCGGCTGGGATCGCGTCTTCATGATGGACGCCGACCTGTCTCACCAGCCCGTGCACCTGGCCGCGATGGACCGTGAACTGGACACCCACGGGATGGTCATCGGCTCCAGGTACATGGTCGGCGTCAGCGTTCTGAACTGGTCGATCCTACGCCTGAACCTGAGCTACTCGGCGAACAAGTACATCAGGTTCGCGACCCGCATGCCGTTCAGCGACTGCACGAGCGGCTTCAGGGGGCTGCGGACCTCCGAGCTGCCGGTCCTCCTCACCGGGCACGCCCATGCCGGCGGCTACGCATTCCTCGTGGAGATGCTCTACAACGCGTGGCGGAGCGGCATCGACGTTGTCGAGTCACCCATCGTGTTCGTCGAGAGGCGCCACGGCACCTCGAAGATCTCGGGCAGGGTCTTCCTGGAATCCCTGGTCACGCCGGTCAGGCTGAGGCTCGGCGGGAGGGCCCGCAGGGCTCAGTAGTCCTCCCTCAGCTGCCTCACCACCGAGTCCATCCAGTTCCTCGCCGGGACGACGGCACCCTGGGGGATCTCCGTCAGGAAGGCCAGCGCCACCGTCCTGCCCCCGCGGGTGCGGAGGAGGCCTGCGAGCGCGGCCGTGTCGCTGAGGCTCCCCGTCTTGCCCCTGAAGGCTCCCGCCGGGAGGTCGGCCAGCCTCGACCGGAGGGTGCCGTCCACTCCGTTCACCGCGAGCGACGCCACGAACTCCGGTCCCCACTCCTCGGATGTCGCCCCCGCGATGAGCACTGCCACGAGATGAGCGGGGGAGAGGCGGTTCAGCCGTGACAGCCCGGATCCGTCGGCCAGCTGGGCACCATCCGCCCCGCAGAGCCTGTCGACCATCGCCGCGGCGGTCTCGCACCCGAGCGCTGTCGATCCGGGAAGGTCCCATGCCTCTGCCGCCGAGACCCTGAGCAGTTCCTCGGCGACCACGTTCAGGCTCCATTTGTTCATCTGGGCGACTATCGAGCCGACGGGGCGCGACCGGATGACGGCGAGCGTCTCCAGACCGGCTGCCTCAGGCACGGTGCCGCTGCGGACGGAGGAGATGCCGACGCCCCTCGCGGCGAGTTCGGATGCGAACAGGGCGGCCACCTGCGCGGGCGCCCCCGCGAAGGGCACGTACAGTATCCTGGTGGAGTCGCGGGGAATCGACCCGGAGAGGACGACCACCGGGGTCGAGGTGTCCCAGCCGTCGGGTCTCGCCGAGACCTGCCCCGAGGCGGAGATCGTTATCTGACCGCGTATCTCGAGGTCGGGCAGCTCCGGATAGGTCTCGACCCTGACGGTTCCTCCCCGCGCCGAGACGACGATCTCGAGAACGTTGTCGCCCAGCGATATGGCCTCGACGGGAGGGCAGTAGACCCTCGTCCAGTCCGCCGGGTCCCAGCCCGGGCACCTGTTGGAGTCGGCGAAGATCCCCGTGTCGTAGAGGACATCCCATCCGCCCGAGGTGCCGAGGACCGCCGCCACCTCCACGGCGGCGCGCTCGATGTCGTCCTGCTCGAGGAGGGAGGCTCCCGAGCCCTCGATGTAGAGGGTGCCCGACCCGAAGTCGGCGAGGACCGGGGTCTCCAGGACCCTCGAGGGTCCCAGCGACTCGAAGGCCAGGAGGGCCGTGACGAGCTTGACGGTCGAGGCGGGCCGGTACAGCTCTCGCGCGTTGAGGCGCAGCAGGGTGTCTCCGCTCTCGACGTCCACCGCCAGGGCACCGACCCTCCATGCGGGGGAGGGGTCGGCGAAACCCCGGAGCAGTCCGGCCAGGGCAAGGCATATCATCAGGACCATGGCACCTCCCGAAGCCGTTGACAGACTCAGGCCCGAACCTACATAAGGTCGGCCTGGGACCGCAACGAAGTCTGTCCGCACACCGGGAGAGGGCTCTTCGAGATGTATCAGAGGATCGTGACAGTGCTGCTCCTGCTCGCCGCCTGCGGCGCAGGCGGGGACAGGCCCGCGGTGGAGGCCGGTTCGAGGAGCATATCGCGCGAGGAGATGGCGCCCCTGCTGGAGATCGCGAGAGGAGATTCGGCCGTGGTCGCGTCCCTCGCATGGACCGCGCTCGACAGGCTCCTGATCGTCGAGGACGCATCCGCCAGAGGGCTGGACACCCTCCCCGAGGTCCGCTTCGCCATTTGGGAGCGCAGCCGCGAGCACCTGCAGTACGCCTACCTCATGTACAAGCTGGGCCAGGTGGAGGTCTCCGACGACACGGTCTCCGGCTTCCACTCGCGGCTCGGATCCATGGTCATGCTCACCGCGGTCCAGGTGGGGGACAGCGCTCTCGCCGAGAGCCTGAGGACGGCGGTGGCCGGCGGGGCCGACGCGGGAGATGTCGCCGCCTCCTTCACGGAGCTCGAAGTGGACAGGCCGAGGCGCGGGCGCGTCGGTCCCGTCGACTTCATGCGCCTGCAGCAGTTCGACATCGAGCTGGTCGAGGGCCTGGTGCAGGGCGGCGTCTCGCCCGTCCGCCGCATGCCCGGAGGCTGGAGGTTCGTCAGGCTGGACTCGCTATGGTCGGTCCCGGTCGAGCCCCTGGAGGATGTCGAGGAGGAGATCAGGGAGTACCTCTGGGCGCGCATCTCCGAGCAGTACAAGAAGCAGCTCCTGGACAGCCTGGTGACCGCCCTCCACCTGGAGGTCGTCGACGGCGCCCCCGAGCTCATCGTGTCCCACGCCCTGGACAGGCAGGGAGCGTTCTCGCCCTACTCGGCCGAGGAGGCCTCCATGCCCGCATGCACCTGGGACGGCGGGGAGAGGACCGTCCTCTCGATGGCGCTCAACATAAGGAACCTTCCCCCCGTCATGCCGCGCGACGCCACGGATACGGTCTGGGTGAGGGACTACTGCGGCCTGATGGGAACCTACGACATGATGGCCCTGCAGGCCCGGCGGCTCGGACTCGACCAGTCTCCCGAACTGGCCGCCGAGGTCCGCAACGCAGCGGACGGGGTGCTCCTCGACGCCTGGTTCGAGACCGTGGTGGCCCCGAGGACGGCCGTGACCGAGGAGGAGGTGGCCGCGGCCTGGCAAGACAACCGGTCCATGCTGCTCGTCGCCGAGAAGCGCGTGTTCCGGGCCGTTTCGGCGACGGCGGGCGCGCAGGCCGATCTGCTCAGGGAGCTGGTGGAGACCGGCGCCGACCCGTTCGTGCGGGTATCCGACCTCACGGTCCCCCATGCGATCATCGCAGACGAGGGTGCGCTGCTCACCCGTCCGCTCGAGGCCGGCGACCTTCCCGAGGATGTGTCGGAGGCCGCCTTCGCGCTGTCCCCCGGCGGGTCCGGCCTCTACGAGACCCCCGGCGGTGCGCTGATCTTCCTCGAGCTGGCGGAGGTCGTCCCGGCCAGGGAGGCCACCCTCGCCGAGGCGTCGCCCACGCTCCGCTCCGTGCTGGCGGGCGAGAGGCAGGAGGAGGTTCTCGCGGGGCTTGTAGACAGCCTCAGATCGACGTATTCTTGGAACATCGACTGGGAGTTCTTCGCCCGTTTCGAGAGAGGTCCGGCCCCCGGCCGGATGTAGCGGGGGGTATCTGATGTTCTGCAGGATCTGCGGCCACGACAACGGGGACAGGGGAACGGGGCCCTGCTCCAGATGCGGGTTCGACCTCGAGTTCCAGACCAGGCCGTTGTCCGAGCAGAGGGCCGGCCTCGGGAAGCCGCTCGATTCCCCGGACAGGGCGGGATCCCACGGACACCTCGAGACCTTCCATCACAAGCGGACCGGCTTCGTGGGCATCTTCTTCGGCATCGTGGGTGTCGTCGCCTGCATCTACATCCTAGCGAGCTTCGAGAGGGCGCAGGAGACAGCCACGGGTCTCGACTACGCAGAGGGAATCGATGTCGAAGAGGACATCCCCCTGGACTCGCTGCCCATCAGGGTGGGGTCCGACATCGTCTACACCCTGAACGCCGCCGGCACTAGCGCCGAGCCGCACACGAACCTGAACCTCAGCCTCATCCCCGAGGGCAGCACCGTCGCCTTCATCGGCCCCCCCTCCGTCCCCCTGAAGCCCCTGGTGACCTTCATCGACCAGAAGAACAGGGAGGGGGCGATGGCGAAGCTCAGGCTCGAGGCCATCTGCTGCTGGACGGACTCGACCGAGACGTCGTTCACGCGCATCCCCCTCATTGTGCCGCCGGTCAGCTATCCGGACTCGGCCGTGCAGCCCGTGGTCTTCAAGCTCATCTTCACGAACGAGTGGATCGTGGGCAGGGTCGAGGAGTTCAGCATCGAGGTGCCCGCCCGCCTCAACTCGCCCGGCTTCAGCCAGTTCAAGTTCGACAGCGTCATGACCCAGGTCTCCCGGAGGCTCGAGAACCGCGAGCTGGAAGGGCGTCCGGTGGAGGTCATCGCCATGTTCTCGGAGACGACCGTACTCGGCGAGGCGGTGGAGGTCATGCAGCTCATCCTCCCCGCCGTGGAGGAGAAGGGCTACCGGGGACTGGGCCTCAAGTACTTCCTGCTCGAGCAGTAGCATCATCGGAGACCTGCCCGTGGGAGTGGTGACTCTGCTGCCCGGGCGGGAGAAGAGCGTTCTCAACCGTCATCCCTGGGTGTACTCGGGCGCCGTTGCGGGCGTCCGGGGGGCCGAACCGGGCTCGATCGTCGACGTGGAGACCCGTCAGGGGGTCTGGCTGGCGAGGGGCTTCTACAACCCGTCCTCCGAGATATCCGTCCGTCTCTTCTCCTGGGACCGGGAGGAGGCTCCCTGCGAGGAGTTCTGGCGCAACCGCATGGAGACCGCCTTCACCGGCCGGGGGCGGCTCTGTTCCTGCTCACCGGACGGGAGTGCCTGCCGGCTCTCCCACGCCGAGGCCGACGGGCTTCCCGGTCTGATAGTCGACCGCTACGGCGGGTTCCTCGTGATGCAGTTCCTGGTGGCGGGGATGGACCGCATGAGGGACCTCGCGGTCTCTCTGGCCGTCGAGCTCACAGGTGCGCAGGGCGTCTGGGAGCGCAGCGACACGGACGCCAGGAGGCTGGAGGGGCTGGAGCCTCGATCCGGCCACCTCGCCGGGGACGAGCCTCCCGGGCTCCTGGAGATAGCTGAATCGGGTGCGAGGTTCCTCGTGGACGTGAGGCACGGCCACAAGACGGGCTTCTACCTCGACCAGGCGGAGAACCGTCTCTCCGTGAGGGCGTTCGCCGCAGGCAGGAGCGTTCTGGACTGCTTCTGCTACTCGGGGGGGTTCGGGGTGTCCGCCGCCGTCGGCGGGGCCTCCTCGGTCAGGTGCGTCGACTCCTCGGGCCCGGCCCTGCAGAGAGCCCGCATGAACTTCGCCCTGAACGGCTTCGAGGGCGATGCCTTCGACTTCGTCGACGGTGACGTCCCGACCGTGCTGAGGGAGATGAGGGGGCGGGGCGAGGAGTTCGGCCTGGTCGTGGTCGATCCCCCCAGGTTCGTCGCGTCCCGGAGCAACCTGCAGAGGGGCTCCAGGGCGTACAAGGACGTGAACATGGTCGCCATGCAGGTCCTGGAGCCGGGAGGCATCCTCGCCACCTACTCCTGCTCCGGGAACCTGGACCGGGACCTCTTCCAGAAGATCCTCTTCTCGGCCGCCCTCGATTCCGGCAGGACGATGCAGGTCATCAGGACCTCGGGCCAGCCCCCCGACCATCCCGTCCTGCTATCCTATCCGCAGTCCGGCTATCTGAACGGCTTCATCCTGAGGGACGCGGGATCCGCCCGCAGCCGCCCGGATCCCGACGGCGCCCGCGACAGGGGCACAAGGAGGTAGACATGCCCTTCAGACTGGCGAGCAGCGCACTGGACAGCAACGGCCTTCTCCCCCCGTGGTACGCCAGGACGGGGAGCAACTCCTCCCCGCCCGTCGGCTGGGCCGAGGCCCCCAGGGGAACGGAGTCCATCGCCGTGATCTGCGAGGAGCCGGATTCGCCCTTCCCCTCGAGGTGGGTGGTCTACAACCTCCCTCCCGAGCCGTCGGCCCTCTCGGGGGGGCAGCCGCTCGAGCCGGACCTGCCCTGCGGCGCGAGCCAGGGGGTCAACAGCCTGGGCGTCCCCGGATGGTCCGGACCCGACGAGGACGGGACACCGAAACGGTTCCGGTTCGAGGGGTTCGCGCTCTCGTCCATGCTCGACATACCCAGCGGATCCGACCTGGAGACGGTGCGCACCGCCATGGAGGGGAGGATCCTCGCCAGGGCCGTGCTGGAGGCGGGATACGCTCCGAGGGGCGAGAGGGTCCGGAGGGACGGAGGCCGGGGGTGATCATGCTCTTCACCCTGGCTGGCGGCGCATTCGTCGACGGCGGGCTCATCCCGGCCCTCTACACCTGCGACGGGGAGGACATCTCGCCGCCGCTCTCGTGGGAGGGCGCCCCGCCCGGGACGGTCTCGTTCGCCCTGATCTGCGAAGACCCGGATGCGCCTGGAGGGACCTGGGTGCACTGGGTCCTCTGGAACCTCCCCTGCGGGCGAACATCGCTCGAGGAGGGCGTCCCGGCGGTGCCGGAACTCGCCGGAGAGGCGCGCCAGGGCCTGAACAGCTGGGGGCGCATCGGCTGGGGCGGACCCTGCCCGCCCTCGGGCACGCACAGGTACGAGTTCAGGGTGTACGCCCTCGACTGCATGCTCGATCCGCGAGCCCGGTACACCGCCGGGGATCTGCGCAAGGCCATGGGCGGCCACATACTGCAGGAAGCCCTGCTCACCGGCCTCTACGCGAGGAGCCGCTGATGCCCGCGACCGCGTCCGGGAGTGCCCTGTCGGATCTCTGGCGTCTCGATCCCGCGGTCAGCTATCTGAACCACGGCTCCTTCGGCGCCTGCCCCGGCGAGGTCCTGGACTGCAGGGACAGGCTCGTGCGTGATCTCGAGGCCTCCCCCATGGAGTTCCTGGTCAGGAGGCTGCCCGGGATGATCTCCGAGGCCCTGGCATATGTCGAGGATCTGGTAGGAGCAGAGCCCGGATCCGTCGTGTTCACGCCAAACGCCACCCATGGCGTGAACACGGTCCTGGCATCTCTCGACTTCGAGCCCGGCGACGAGATCATCTTCGGCAGCCACGAGTACTTCGCCACCAGGAACGCATGCCTGAGGCGCGCTGCGAGGGCGGGGGCCTCATGCGTTGAGGTCCCGATGCCGTATCCGGTCGGATCGGCGCGCGAGGTCGTGGACGCTTTCCTCTCGCGGGTTACCACCCGCACCAGGCTTGCGGTGGTGGACCATGTCTCTAGCCCGACCGGCTTCGTTCACGACCTGCCGGCGCTCGTCGGGGGATTCGCCGAGGCAGGCGTCGAGGTCCTGGTGGACGGCGCCCACGGACCGGGGATGGTCCCGCTCGACATGGCCGGGCTGGGAGCGGCCTGGTACACGGGGAACTTCCACAAGTGGCTCTGCTCGCCGAAGGTCTGCGCATTCCTCTACGCGAGGCCGGACATGCAGGAGCGCATCCGTCCCCTGGCCACGAGTCACGTGCCGTCCGATTTCGACTGCGGGCTGTCGCCGTTCCAGCTGGAGTTCCTCTGGACGGGAACGCCCGACCCCACGGCAGCGCTGACGGTGCCCTTCGCGGGGAGGTATCTGGCCTCGCTCGATCCGGGAGGCCTGGAGGGGGTCATGGAGCGCAACAGGCAGCTCGCGCTGCAGGCGAGGGATCTCATCTGCGGAGCCCTGGGAAGGGAGCCGTCATGCCCGGACTCCATGGTCGGTGCGATGGCCTCCTTCGAGCTCCCCTGGATCGATCCCCCGGAACCTGCGCTGCCGGACTGGGTGTGGATGGACCCGCTGCAGAGGAGGCTGGTGGAGGAGTTCTCGACGGAAGTCCCCGTGATCTACCTGAGATCGGCCCGTAAGAGGCTCCTGAGGATCTCCGCCCAGCTGTACAACGACCTTCCCCAGTATACCGCCCTCGCCGATCTCCTCCGCCCCCCGGATCCCCTTCGGTTTTAAGATCTTTCAGATCTGAGTCTTAAACGCTTGTAAAACAAAACTAAACAATTCACCCCATTTTTCTGCCCCCGGCCGCACACGCAGCCGCCCAAAGCCTTCGAATTGACTGAACGGCCTTTGTCGCTCGGAGCACCTTCGATGATGACTCTGCAGCAGGGTGCGTCTGCCTGCGGAAGACCGCAGACGCGCTCGTGCAGACTCGCTCGAAAGTGATAGACGGGGGCGGTTGGAAGACGCTGTTTTGAAAGAAATGTCTACCAATAGAATACTGGTGGAATATGAAAGATCTGAAAACCGAAGGTGGTACGCCCGTCGCGATTCGAACGCGAGACCTGCGGATTAGAAGTCCGCTGCTCTATCCAGCTGAGCTACGGGCGCACCGAGGTGGGGCGCCCCGGCCCCGCCGGGGCGCGAATCTGGTACGCCCCCCGGGAATCGAACCCGGAACCCACGGATTAAGAGTCCGTTGCTCTGCCAATTGAGCTAGGGGCGCAAAAAACTGGGGTGGGAGACCGGACTCGAACCGGCGACCACTTGATCCACAGTCAAGGGCTCTGCCAACTGAACTACTCCCACCAAAGCCCACGCATTCTAGGTCCATGCAGCAACATCGTCAAGCATTGCCGCTCTTGACGCGGATCGGGGCTCGCGGTACTCTAGTGCGGCTTCACAACACACCGGCCGGGTGATAGAGCATGAGATGTCCAAGGTGCGGCAGCATGGACGACAGGGTCGTGGACTCGAGGGCGGCCAAGGAGGGCAGGGCCACCAGGCGCCGTCGGGAGTGCCTCGAATGCGGCTACAGGTACACGACCTACGAGTACATCGAGACCAGCTACCCGTCCGTGGTCAAGAAGGACGGGCGACGCGAGCCCTTCGATCCCGAGAAGCTGGAGAAGGGGATCGCCAGGGCCTGCGAGAAACGCCCCGTCTCCGCCAAGCAGGTCAAGGACATAGTCGAGAGGCTGACCGCGAGCGTTACGGAGGAGTTCCCGGAGGAGGTCTCCTCCGACCACATAGGCGAATGCGTCATGGAGATGCTGAAGAGCGTCGACGAAGTCGCCTACGTACGTTTCGCCAGCGTCTACAGGAAGTTCAGGGACGTCGCCCAGTTCCGGGAGGAGCTCGACAGACTGCTCCGGACGCGCTGAGCCTCCGACCTTTCCCGCCCCTTCCTCTTTTCTTATGAATGGCGTTGACTCGGCAGTTCCGACTATCGGGAGAACCCTCTAACACGGCGGGTAAGGGTGCCTGCCAATCCTGCAGGAGGGCCATGGCGAAGCTCAGATCCTTTCCGGGCGGGGCTCACCCGGACGAATGGAAATCGCTGGCGGAGCACGACCCGATCAGGCGCCTCCCTGCTCCGGAGACCGTCAAGGTGGCCCTGTGCCAGCACATGGGAGCCCCCTCCACCCCGCTGGTGCAGAAGGGCGACACAGTCCGCCGGGGCCAGGAGATAGGCGCGCAGAACGGCTTCATCAGCCTTCCGACGCACTCCCCGGTGTCCGGCACGGTCGTCTCGGTGGAGGACGCCCCCCTGCCCCATCGCAGGAGCGGGCCGGTCGTCGTCATCAGGACGGAGTCCGAGGAGGGCGAGCCCCTCTTCGAGCCCTGGCCGGACTTCTCCTCCCGCTCCCCGGCCGATCTCATCGACAGGATCCGCGCCGCCGGCATCTGCGGCATGGGTGGCGCCAGCTTCCCCACCTACGTCAAGCTCTCGCCACCTCCGGGGAAGGCCATCGACACCCTCATACTGAACGGTGCCGAGTGCGAACCCTACCTCACCGCCGATCACAGGCTGATGATCGAGAGGACGGCCGACGTAGCCCTGGGGCTCGAGATCCTGGCCCAGACGCTCGGCGTCACGCGGAAGTTCGTCGGGGTCGAGGAGAACAAGCCGGATGCGGTCGAGGCCTTCCGGAAGCTCGGCGTGCCGGTCGAGGTCCTCAGGGTCAAGTACCCGCAGGGCGCCGAGAAGCAGCTGATACTGGCCACGACCGACAGGGAGGTGCCGGTGGGCGGCCTCCCCCTCGACGTCGGCGTGGTCGTCCAGAACGTCGGCACGGCCGCCGCCGTGGCGGAGGCGGTCCGGGACGGGATGCCCTCGATCAGGAGGGTGACGACCGTATCCGGAGGAGGCATAGCGTCTCCCGGCAACTTCGACGTGCCGGTCGGCGCCTCCTTCGCCGACCTCATAGAACAGGCGGGCGGATACAGGGGAGACGTTCAGAGGCTTCTGTCCGGCGGCCCGATGATGGGTCTCGCACAGTTCACCGACACCGTGCCCGTGACCAAGGGCACCAGCGGGATCGTGGCGCTTACGGCGGCCGAGGCCAGGAGACTGACCGAGGGCCCCTGCATACGATGCGGCAAGTGCGTCGATGCCTGCCCCATGCACCTGCTTCCCTGCCTCATCGCCGTCAACTCCCAGTTCGGCAGGTGGGACGCGGCCGACAGGAGGGGCGCACTCAGCTGCATAGCCTGCGGCACCTGCAGCTTCGTCTGCCCGAGCGACCGCTTCCTGGTCCACTACATCAAGATCGCCCAGGATGCCATCCGGGCCGGCAAGCGAGCAAAGGAGGCATGATGGCGGAGGCGAGGACCTTCAAGCTCTCGATCTCGCCGCACTTCGGCTCCAGCATCTCCACGAGGCGGGTGATGTACGACGTGGTGATCGCGCTCGTACCCGCCCTCGCCGGAGCGGTCTGGCTCTTCGGGCCGGCCGTCGTGCTGCTGCCCGTCGTCCTCAGCGTGGCGACCGCCGTGGTCGCGGAGTACCTCTGTCTCAGGCTCATGAAGCGCCCGGTCAACGCAGCCCTCGACGGCAGCGCGATAGTTACGGGCCTGCTGCTTGCGTACAACCTGCCGCCCGGCGTGCCCTGGTGGCTGCCGGTGGTCGGCTCAGGCTTCGCCATAGTGGTCGGCAAGCAGGTCTTCGGAGGCCTCGGGAGCAATCTCGTGAACCCCGCGCTGCTCGGACGGGCCTTCCTCGTGGCGAGCTTCCCCGTTCTCATGACCGCCGGCTGGAGGGCCCCCTTCCAGTGGCAGGACAACCCGCCCGCCTGGGAGACGCACGGCATACCCTCCGCCGAGGTCTCGGACGCTCCGGCGGTGGATGCCGTGTCGGGCGCCACGCCTCTGCGGGCGTGGAAGGACTCGTTCGGTATGGAGGCCGCGGACGGCGCAGCCGTCAGGGAGAGCCTGGGGGCAGGCCCGACCCTCTTCAACCTGCTCCTCGGCAGGAGGGGCGGCTGCATCGGGGAGACCCCCGTGCTCCTGCTCCTGATCGGCGCCGCCTTCCTGTTCGCCAGGAAGGTGCTCGAATGGCGCATCCCGTTCTCGTACCTGGGCTCGGTCGCCCTCTTCAGCTGGCTCTTCGGAGGCCCCGGCTGGCTCGACGGAGACCCCCTCTTCGCCGTTCTCTCTGGGGGTGTGGTGCTTGGTGGCTTCTTCATGGCCACGGACATGGTGACGAGCCCCGTCTCGAGATCCGGCCGGCTCGTCTTCGGGCTGGGCGCGGGACTCATCACCGTCGTGATAAGGAGATGGGGCGGATACCCGGAGGGCTGCTCCTACTCGATCCTTCTCATGAACCTGGTCACCCCTCTGATCGACCGCTTCTCGCGTCCGAGGATCCTGGGGGAGGTGAAGCGCGGTGGGTGAGATGGCGAGACTGGGGCTCGTGCTCATGACGATCTCGCTCGTCATGGCGGCGGCGCTGGGATTCGTGAACAGCAGGACCGCCGGGCTCATCGCGCAGCAGAAGGAGATGGAGCGCCAGGCGGCCATGCTGGAGGTCGCCTCGACGCTTGGCGACAGCCTCTCGTTCGACTCGCTGGCGGTCGAAGGCCTGGCCAACCCCTACGAGGCCGACGGCCATGTCCTCGCGCCCGTGGCGGTACGCAGCCGCGGGGTCGTCTCCGGCTACCTCTTCACCGCCTACAGACGCGGCTACTCGAGCGTCATCGAGACGCTCGTCTGCACCGATGCCGCCGGGATCGTGGTGAGCTCGCTGGTGCTGAACCAGCAGGAGACCCCCGGGCTGGGGACGAAGACCACCGAGCCCGGCTGGATAGGCCAGCTGGCGGGTCACGGCCCGGGAATGCTGGTCGACAAGGACGGCGGCGACATCGCCGCAGTGACCGGAGCGACGGTGAGCTCCAGGGCGGTGGTCGGATCGGTGGCCGAGGGGCTCGCAGCCCTCGAGGCGGCCGGTCTCTTCTCGGAGGGGGGTGCGATGTGAGCCTGTGGAAGGACCTGACGAACGGCATCTACCGCGAGAACCCGATCTTCAGGATCACCCTGGGCATGTGCCCCTTCCTGGCGGTCAGCACCTCCGTGGAGAACGGCATAGGCATGGGCGCCGCCGCGACCTTCGTGCTGGTCTGCTCCAACTTCATGATCTCCCTGCTCAGGAGGGTCATTCCTGACAAGGTGAGGATCCCCTGCTACATCGTTATCATCGCCACCTTCGTCACCATAACCGACATGTCCATGGCGGCCTGGTTCCCCGCCCTCCACCGGAGCCTCGGGGTCTTCATCCCCCTCATCGTGGTGAACTGCATCATCCTCGGCCGCGCCGAGGCGTTCGCCAACAAGAACTCCCCCCTGAGCTCCGTGTTCGACGGCATCGGGATGGGGCTGGGCTTCATGCTGGCCATGGTCATCATGTCGAGCTTCCGCGAGCTCCTCGGCAACGGCACGTGGCTGGGCATGGACATCCTCGGCGAGAGGTTCCATGCGCAGCCGGTGCTGCTGGCCATCCTGCCTCCCGGAGCGTTCGTGCTCATGGGCTTCATCCTGGCCACCTTCAACGTCATCGACCGCAGGAAGGGAGGTGCGGCGTGAACAGTGCGGCCTTGGCCCTCGCTGCCGTCGCCGCTCCGTCGTCGGGATCCACCAGCTTCGGCGAGATCATGGGTCTCGTCATCGGCGGGATCCTGATCTACAACATCGTCCTGTACAAGTTCCTGGGGATCTGCCCCTTCCTGGGGGTCTCGAAGCAGCTCGACTCCGCCCTGGGGATGGGCGCCGCTGTCCTGTTCGTCATGGCCATGGCGGCGACCGGGTGCTACTTCCTCTTCCACATGGTCCTGGTGCCTCTGGGCCTGGAGTACCTGAGCACGATCGTCTTCATCCTGATAATCGCCGCTCTCGTGCAGCTGGTGGAGATGATACTCCTGAAGTACAGCCCGGCCCTCTACCGGGCGCTTGGGATCTACCTGCCGCTCATCACGACCAACTGCGCCGTGCTGGGGATCGCGCTCATCAACAGGAACTCCGGCTACAACCTCATCGAGGGGATAGTGAACGCCGTCGCGGGGGCCCTCGGCTTCTCCCTGGCCCTCGTGATCATGGCCGGCCTCCGCGAGAGGCTCGAGCTGTCCGACGTCCCCGACGCGATGAGGGGCAAGCCCATCACGTTCATCCTCGCGGGGATAATGTCCATCGCCTTCTTCGGCTTCGCCGGGCTGGGGGTGTAGCATGCATCCCGCAATCCTCCTGGCTTCGGCGCTCTCGCAGCCATCCGCCGCCGCGGCCGTCGCCTGGCCGGCCGTCGTCCTCGGCGCCACGGGCCTGTTCCTGGGAATAGGCCTGGCGATCGCGGCAAGGAAGTTCGCGGTCAAGAAGGACCCGCTCGTCGAGAAGATCGAGACGCTCCTGCCGGGAGCGAACTGCGGAGGATGCGGGTTCCCGGGCTGCAGCGGCTTCGCCGCCTCTCTCGCCGCCGGCGAGGCGCAGCCGTCCGCCTGCGTGGCAGCCAACGCGGCCATGGTCTCCGCACTGGCCTCCGCGATGGGAGTCGAGGTCTCCGATTCTGTCAGGAACATCGCGGTGATCAGATGCAACGGCGGGCATTCCGCCGTGACCGCTTTCGCCTACGACGGACCGCGCACATGCACGGCCCTGAACATGCTCATGGGCGGGGACAAGCTCTGCAGGTTCGGCTGCCTGGGCTTCGGCGACTGCATCGCCGCATGTCCCTTCGGGGCCATGAAGACCGGAGAGAACGGCGTTCCGGTGGTGGACCCCTCGAAGTGCACGGGCTGCGGGAAGTGCGTGAAGGCCTGCCCGAGGAAGCTCATCGTCCTCTGGCCCGAGAACCGCCAGGTGGTGGTCGCCTGCAGCAACAGGGACAGGGGGGCGGTCGCGAGGAAGGGCTGCGCCGTCGCATGCATAGCCTGCGGCAAGTGCGAGAAGGTCTGTCCCGTGTCCGCCATCACCGTCTCCGACAGCCTGGCCTCCATCGACCCGGCGAAGTGCGTCAACTGCGGCCTCTGCGCGACCGTCTGCCCGACGGGCGCCATAGTCGACCGCGCACCCGCCAGGCCGAAGGCCTACATCGACGAGAGCTGCATAGGGTGCACCATCTGCGCGAAGACCTGCCCGGTGAACGCGATCTCCGGCGAGCCGAAGCAGAAGCACGCGGTCGACTCCTCGAAGTGCATCGGATGCGGGCTGTGCGCCCCGAAGTGCCCGAAGAAGTCCATACGCATGCTCGGAGCCCTCTCCTACGCGAAGGATGGGGCATGACCACCGAAGGCGGGGCGCTGAGGGACCTTCCCTCGATCCATGACATCCTGTCCGAGCTCGGGAGTCGCATGCCCGGCGCCCCGCACGCCCTCTCCAGACGGGCGGCCAGGGCTGTGCTCGAGAAGGTCCGGAAGAGCCTGATCGCAGGCGGCGCAATGCCCTCCGACATAGTCGCCGAGGTCGAGGCCGAACTCGAAGCCTCCATGGGAACCGGGCTCTCGCAGGTGATCAACGCCACCGGCATAGTCCTGCACACAGCGTTCGGAAGGGCTGCGCTGCCGAAGGCGGCCATCGATGCCCTGGCCTCCGCCTCGAAGGGATTCTGCAGCCTCCAGTGGGACTGGGATGCGGGAGCGAGAGGCGACAGGGACGCCCACGTGGAGGATCTGATCAGGGAGCTCACGGGTGCCGAGGCGGCCACCGTCGTCAACAACAACGCGGGAGCGACGCTCATCTCGCTGGCCGCACTGGCGGCGGGAAGGGAGGTCGTCGTCTCCAGGGGGCAGCTCGTCGAGATCGGCGGCTCCTTCCGCATACCCGAGGTCATGCGCCAGAGCGGGGCCGTGATGTGCGAGGTCGGCTGCACGAACAGGACCCACCTGAAGGACTACCGCGGGGCCATCACCCCGCAGACGGCCGTCCTGCTCAGGGTGCACCCGTCGAACTACAGGATACGCGGCTTCTCGTCGGAGGTGCCGCTCGAGGACCTGGTCGCCCTCGGCAGGGAGCACGGGCTCTGCGTAATCGACGATCTCGGAGCGGGTTCCCTCGTCGACCTCTCGCTCTTCGGGCTGCCCTCGGAGCCCACGGTCCCCGACAGCATCAGGAAGGGGGCCTCCGTCGTCACCAGCTCGGGCGACAAGCTGATAGGCGGCCCGCAGTGCGGCATAATCGCCGGCTCGATCGAGCATGTCTCGAAGATCAGGAAGCACCCCCTGGCAAGGGCCCTGCGGGTCTGCAAGCTGACCCTCAGCGCACTGGAGGCCACTCTCAAGCTCTTCCTGGAATCGCCCGAGTACATCATGGAGCACCACCCCGTCTACTCCATGCTCTCGATGCAGCTCGACACCCTCCAGGCCAGGGCCGCCGGGCTCGCGGGGATGCTCTCTCCACCTCCGGGCTGCACGGCGACCGTCGAGCGGATGGACAGCTATGTCGGCAGCGGGGCGCTGCCGGATTCGGCCATCCCCTCGTGGGGTGTCGTCATCGATTCTCCCGACGGCGGCGCACTCGCGGCCCTCCTGCGAAGGCGCACGCCGGCGGTGGCCGCGCGGCTCGACAACTCGAGGCTGCATCTCGACCTGAGAACCGTCTTCCCGGAGGAGATACCGCTTCTCTCCGAGATGCTCGGCAGGGCCATGTCGGAGCTATGGGCGTAGTAGCCGGGACGGCGGGGCATGTCGACCACGGCAAGAGCTCGCTCATGCGGTGGCTGACCGGGGTCGACCCGGACAGGCTCAAGGAGGAGAAGCTCAGGGGCATCACCATCGAGCTCGGGTACGTCTTCCTCCCACTTCCCGGAGGCGGGGTCCTCGGCTTCATCGACGTCCCCGGACACGAGAGGTTCGTGCGCCAGATGGTGGCGGGCGTGGCGACGATCGACTTCTTCCTCCTGGTGGTCGCCGCGGACGAGGGCGTGATGCAGCAGACGCGCGAGCACCTGGACATCCTCCAGATACTCGGGGTGAGCAGGGGGCTCGTCGCGCTCACCAAGTGCGACATCGCCGAACCGGACATCCAGGATGTAGCCGAGGCCGAGGTGGAGGACCTCCTTGCCGGCCGGCCCCTCGAGAGCGCCGGCACGTTCAGGGTCTCGTCCGTCACGGGGGAGGGCATGGAGGAACTCCGGTCGGCCCTCGTGGACATGGCTGGAACGATCACCCACGACAGCGCCGGGGAGCGCTTCAGGCTGGCGATCGACCGCGTCTTCACCCTGCAGGGCCACGGGACCGTGGTCTGCGGCACGGTTCTCTCGGGGAGCGTGAGCACCGGTGACAGCGTCGAGCTCCTCCCCGGCGGGCGGGTCCACCGGGTCCGCGAGCTGCGCGTGAACGAGGGCAGGATGAAGGGTGCGGGAACTCCAGGCGACCGGGTCGCATTGAACCTCGTCGGACTGGAGAGGGAGGACGCCAGGAGGGGGAGCTGCCTCGCCACCCCGGGCTGGCTCCAGACGGTTCCCGCCCTCGATGCCGAGTGCTCGCTCCTTCCCGCGGGCGGGCTGGAGACCAGGCAGCGGGTCAGATTCCACTGCGGAACCGCGGAGGTCATGGCAAGGGCCGTCCCGATGGACGGCGCGGACATGCCGCCCGGATCCTCCGGCTTCGTCCACTTCCAGCTCGAGGAGCCGGTCGTGGCTCTTCCGGGGGACCGCTTCGTCATCCGACGCTTCTCGCCCGTCACGACGATAGGCGGAGGCGTCGTGCTCGAGTCGGGGACCGCCAAGGTCCGGCAGCGGAACCGCGAGGACAGGCTCAGGCGGATCGGAATGCTCGCCGAGGGGGACATCGCGGGGGTCATCCTGTCGCACCTGAAGGAGAGGTCCCTCGCAGGCGTCTCCCCGGGCGAGATGTCGAGGGAGATGGGCAAGAGCGAGCAGGAGATACTCCAGGCGCTCGGGTTCCTGTCGGATGAGGGCCTTGCCCGGCGCCTCCGTGACGGCTCCGGGGAGAGGGTGGTCCTCGAGAGCGCCTTCGAGGAGGCAGGGGAGCGGCTGGCAGCCGCCCTCGACTCCTGGCACGCCGAGAAGCCCCTCAGCCCGGGCATGCCTTCGGGGCATGTGGGCAGGCTCTTCCCGGGCTACCCGCAGTGGTTCGTGAAGGGGCTGGTGGGAAGCCTGGCGGATCAGGAGCGGGTGCGGAGGGTGGATGACAGGCTCGTCTCGGCGGCCTTCACCGGGGAGATACCGGAGAACCTCGCGGAAGCGGTCCGCAAGGTTCTGGAGGAGATCGAGGAGGCCGGCTTCGCCGGTCTGGAGACCGGGGGGCGCGACCAGGCGATGATGGAGGCCCTCCTCGAGCGCGGAATGGTGCTGGAGCTCGAGAAGGGGCTGATCACAGTGCGTTCCGTCGCCGAGAGAGCCTGGAAGGTGCTGGGCGGGACCTTCGGGAGTTCGGAGTTCAGGCTCGGCGAGCTCCGCGAGGCGCTCGGGGTGCCGAGGAGGACGGCCGTCCTCTGGGCGGGTCTCCTGGATGCGCTCGGGCTGACGATCCGATCCGGCGAACTGAGGACTGCGGCCGTCCGGGAGTGAGGCCGCCCGTGCAACACAACTGGAGGAACGATGCGCATTGCAGTGGTGGGTAGCGGGTATGTCGGCCTGGTGGCGGCGACATGCCTCTCGGAGATGGGAAACGACGTCGTCTCGGTGGACAAGGACGAGAAGAAGATCGAGATGCTCAGGAACGGCGTCATCCCCATATACGAGCCGGGCCTCGAGGAGATGGTGGCGAGGAACGTCGCGGAGGGACGCCTCTCGTTCGACACCGACATCTCCGACGCCATAGTCCGCAGCAGGATCATCTTCATCGCCGTCGGCACCCCTCCCGACGAGGACGGCTCGGCCGACCTGAAGCACGTCCTCGATGTCGCCCGCGAGATCGGCAGGGTGATGAACGAGCCCAAGGTCGTCGTCAACAAGAGCACGGTCCCCGTGGGTACGGCAGATCTCGTCAGGGCCGAGATCTCCAGGCACACCGGCATCCGGTTCAGCGTCGTGAGCAATCCGGAGTTCCTCAAGGAGGGGACCGCCATCGACGACTTCATGAAGCCCGACAGGGTGGTCGTCGGCGTGGAGGACGACGAGGCGGCCGACATCATGCGCGAGATCTACTCGCCGTTCGTGCGCACGAACAACCCGATACTGGTCATGGACAACCGCAGCGCCGAGATGACCAAGTACGTGGCCAACAGCCTTCTCGCCTCGCGCATATCGTTCATGAACGAGATAGCCAACCTCTGCGACATCATGAACGCCGACGTCAACCAGGTAAGGCTCGGCGTGGGCTCCGACCACAGGATCGGCCCGAGCTTCCTGTTCCCCGGGGTGGGATTCGGCGGGTCCTGCTTCCCCAAGGACGTCCGCGCGCTGATGGCCACGGCGAGGGAGCAGGGGTACAGGCTGCGGAGCCTGGAGGCCGCATACGAGGTCAACGAGGACCAGAAGAAGGTCCTGCTCGGCAAGGTCGACGCCTTCTACGGCACCTCCCTGGAGGGGCTGGTCCTGGCGGTCTGGGGGCTTGCCTTCAAGCCGAACACGGACGATATGAGGGAGGCGCCGGCCATCGAGATGGTGAAGGGCCTGCTGGAGAGGGGGGCCTCCGTGGCGGTGTACGATCCCCAGGCCATGAGGAACGCAGAGAAGGTCTTCGGTGACTCGGTGAAGTACTGCAGATCGGCCTACGACACGCTCGGCGGGGCCGACGGCCTTCTCGTCGCCACCGAGTGGTCCGAGTTCAGGGAGCCCGACTTCGAGCGGATGGGCGGGCTGATGCGCCGCAAGGTCGTCTTCGACGGCAGGAACATCTGGAACCCCGCGAAGCTCAGGAAGCTGGGCTTCACCTACCAGGGGATAGGAACGCGATGAGGAACCGGCTGTGAGAAGGGCCGTGCCCGCCGTCCTACTGGCGGTCTTCACCGTGCATGCCTCCGGCCTGGAGGGCTACGTGGTGCCCGGCGTGGAGACCGGCGAGGTGCTGATCAACGTCCATGTCTGGGGCGAGGTGGTGAACCCGGGCACGGTCCAGGTCCCGGTCGGCTCCGACCTCGTCACGGCGATCTCGGCCGCCGGCGGACCCACCGGCGATGCCGACATGGGCAGGGTCCGGCTGGCAGGCTCCCTGGGCGAGTCCGAGTTCGACCTGGCCTCGTTCCTCGACGGAGACGGCCCTCCGCCGCCGGTTCTCGAGCCCGGGATCACGGTGCATGTCCGAAGGTCCACCTCCGACTGGTGGAAGGAGGCCCTCGACGTGGCCTACAAGATAATCGTGGCGGTCAACCTGGTCTGGATAATGACCGAGAGATGACACAGCCCGAGGAGCACCGCGAGACTCTGAACATAGGCGAGTACGTCTGGCTCCTGAGGCAGGGCAGGTGGATCATCCTCGGGTTCGTGGTCGTATCGCTCCTTGTGAGCATCCTGATAACGGTCAGGACGCAGCCCGTCTACCAGTCGGGCGCGACGTTCATCTACGACTTCTCGAGCTCGATGTCCCAGGCGTTCGACTTCCCCGGGGTGCTCTGGTTCGAGATAGACTCGGCCAAGAACAACCAGATCCAGATAATCAGGAGCCGCAGCATGGCCGAGGCGGTCGCCGACTCCATCCTGCGCTCGCCCGACTCCGACAGCATCACCACGCTTCTCTACAACGGCTATCCGCCGGCCCCGCCGGTGCTGAGGTCGAGCCTCGTCTCCCTCGTGTCCGGCAGCATCTCGGTCAGCGTGATGAAGGACACGGACTTCTTCATCCTCTCCGCCATCGGGCCTTCCCCCGAGGCGTCCGCGGTGCTGGCCAACATCGTCGTGCAGACCTACTACAGGAGGAACCTGGAGGAGGTCAGGGGGGAGAACAGGGAGATCAGGGTCTTCCTCGAGGAGCAGCTGGCCACCATGGAGCAGCAGCTCGCATCGGACGAGGACTCGCTCAGACGGTTCAAGGAGGCGAACGGGCTCATCGACCTCACCACGGAGGCCCGCGAGACCGTGATGCGCCTCACCAGCCTCATGACGGCCGCGGCGGAGGCGCGCACGCTGATCGGTGCCATGGAGGCCAGGCGCGCCTATCTCTCCTCCATCCTCGACGGCTACCGAACGGGCATGGCGGAAGAGCTGGCGGGGATCAACAACACCCTCGTGAACACGCTGCTCGCGGAGATAGGGATGCTGGAGAGCGCCCGCGCCTCGCTCCTGGCCGACGGCTACGAAGTCGGAGACCCCGCACTGGAGGACATCGAGAGGCAGATCGAGGCGAAGACCGACGCCCTGTCAGCGGCCCTCGCGGGAGTCGCAGCGGCCTCGTTCCCGTCCGACCCGCCGGCGGCCGTGCAGGGCCTCGTCGGGCAGATGGTCGAGGTCGAGGCCGGGCTCAGGGCCGAGAGGACCAGGGAGTCTATCCTCGCGGGCCAGTCGCGCCTGGTGGAGTCCGAGCTCTCCACCCTCCCCTCGGAGGAGATGGTCCTCGCAAGGCTCGAGAGGAACAGGTCCGTCAGCGAGAACGTGTACCTGCTCCTGCGGACGAGATACGAGGAGATAAGGATAGCCGAGGCCGGCCAGATCGGGAACGTCACCATAGTGGACACGGCGCTGCCGGGCGGGCAGATCAGGCCTTCCAGGCAGAAGAACCTGATCATGGGCCTCCTCGTGGGGCTGAGCCTGGGGATAGGGGTCGTGCTGCTGCGGGAGCAGCTCGACACGA
Source organism: uncultured bacterium (assembly GCA_964603785.1). GTDB lineage: Bacteria > Fermentibacterota > Fermentibacteria > Fermentibacterales > Fermentibacteraceae > CAZRWD01. The sequence continues at coordinate 25,098 of CAZRWD010000014.1, read as the reverse complement.
GCATCTCCAGCCCGGAGCAGGTGGAGGCCATGGGTGTCCCGATCCTCGGCGTGATACCCAAGATGAGGAAGACCCTCTTCACCCGGACGGCGCCCGGGACGGTATCCACCGCCCTGGTCACCCACCACTCCCCGAGGGATCCGATCAGCGAGGCCTACAGGGATCTCAGGACCAGTCTGAGCTTCTCGAGGACCGACTCTCCCCTGAAGACCATCCTTGTCACCAGCGCCGGACCCCGCGAGGGGAAGTCCACGACCTCCTCCAACCTCGCCGCGGCCTTCGCCCAGTCGGGCCGCAGATGCCTCCTCGTCGATGCAGATCTCCGGAGACCCGTGATACACAACCTCTTCGGCGTCGCCAGGGAGCCCGGGCTCTCCGAGCTGGTCGCCGGGCAGGCCCCCCTCGAGAGGTGCCTGCGCAGGACCTCCGTGGAGAACCTGGAGGTCATCCCGTGCGGCTTCATCCCCCACAACCCGTCGGAGCTCCTGGGAAGCAGGAGGATGAAGGACCTGCTCGCCGAGCTGGGCGGCCGGTGGGACACCGTGCTGGTCGACACCCCGCCCATGGCCGTCGTCACCGATGCTCTCATCCTGAGCCCCGAGGTCGACGGCACGCTCCTCGTGGTCGGCGCCAGGCTCGGCAGCCGGAGAGTCGTCCAGACTACCCTCGGGAAGCTCTCCCGGACCTCGGCCTTCCTGGCGGGAGCCGTCCTGAACGGCTTCGACCCGCTCAGGATGTACACCTCCTACGGCTACTACACCTACAGGTACTACTACTACTATTCCGACGGGAAGCGTAAGCGCGGAGCGACGGGCCGGAGGGCCGGAACCGAAGGCTGACGGGGGGGTCGAACCCCGGGCCTGATCCGTAGCCCTTCCGCTCCTCCGCGGCCCCCCACCCCGAACCACACTGCCAAACACAAGCACAGCATAGATTTGTAATCCTCGCACACCCTCCGCACCGGCGACCCGGGTCGCATGTGGGATTGATTCCCATCAAATGGGTTGACAGTGGGATGAAGTGGGATAGAATATGCCCTCAGGAGGGTGATGGCAGATTTCACTGGCCGCCATGTCCATTCGCTGGACGAGAAGGGGAGGGTGAGCGTCCCCGCGGTCTTCCGCAGGCAGATCACCGGGGAGGACCTCTACCTGAACCTGGGCATGGACGGCTGCCTCGAGCTGTATCCGCCCGAGAGATGGGCCGGGCTCAGGGAGGGCCTTCGCGGCCTGTCGCGGAGCCAGGGGCGCCAGCGCTACTTCCTGCGCAGGTTCGCGAGCCATCTAAGGCCCGTGAGCATCGATGCGCAGGGTCGGATCAGCATCCCCTCGGAGCTGCTGGAACTGGCCGGGATCGGCGGAGAGGTGGTCTTCCTCGGCCAGCTCGACACGATCGAGCTCTGGTCGCCGGAGAGGCTGGCCGGCGCCATGGCCAGGGAGGACGTGTCGTACGAAGAGGTCGCCGAGGGACTCGACATAGAGCTGTAGCCCCGCGTGAGGGATGGAGGTGGAAGTGCAGGAGGAGGCCCTGCACGGTCACGGGCACGAGCCGGTGATGGCGGCCGAGGTCGGCGACTTCTTCGCCGGCGCCGGACCGTCGCTCATCGTCGACGGCACCGCCGGGGGGGGAGGGCACACGGCAGTCCTGGCCGGTCGCTTCCCCGACGCGAGGATACTGGCCGTCGACCGCGACCCGTCCTCCATCTCGTCGCTCCCGGCCATGCGCGAGGGCGTGACAGCCGCCGCGGGGAGCTACGCCGACATCCCCGGCATCCTCAATGAACTCGGGCTCGGCCACGCCGACGCCGCGCTCTTCGACCTCGGACTCTCGTCGATCCAGCTCGACGATCCCGCCAGGGGCTTCTCCCACCGTCTCGACGGCCCCCTCGACATGAGGTTCGACGTCCGCTCAGGGCTTCCCACGGCCGCAGAGGTCCTGGCCGCGATGTCCGAGCGGGAGGTGGCCGACATGATCTTCACGCTCGGCGAGGAGGGCCGCAGCCGCCCGATAGCCCGGTGCATATCGGCCGCCCGCCCCGTGGAGACGACCGGGGACCTCGCCCGCGCCGTCAGGAGGGCGGTCAGGGGGAACCCCGTCAAGGTCCTGTCCCGAGTCTTCCAGGCCCTGCGGATCCAGGTGAACGACGAACTGGGGGAGCTCCGCAGGCTCCTCGAGGGCCTGCCTTCCTGGATGTCGCACGGCGGGCGCGCGGCGTTCATCACATTCCACTCCATCGAGGACAGGCTGGTCAAGCGGTTCTTCGCCGACTCCCCCGACTTCTCCGCCACGGATCCGCCGTGGATGGTCCCCGGCGCGGCCGAGACCCGAGCCAACCCCAGGGCCAGGTCGGCCAGGCTCCGGACGGGGGTTCGGGCGTGAGGCGGTCCCGTCAGGCCGCGGGCGCCGTGCTGGCCGTGGTGGCCCTCTCGGCGATGGGGCAGGTCCTCCTCTACAACTGGAGGCTCTCGCTGCTCCTCGCCCTGGAGAGGACCGACGCGATGACCACCGTCCTCGAGAACGAGATAGAGGAGCTCGAGACGGAGCGGGCGCTGCTCCTGGCGCCCTCGAGGCTGGAGGCCGCGGGGGAGAGCCTCGGCCTAGTCCCCCTTCCCCTGGAGCGGCTCGCCCTTGTCGTGACCGAGCCTGACGAGAGCGGAGACGAGGGCCTTGCACAGCTCAGATGACCTCTCGGCGGACAGGCGGACGGCGCGAGTGAGACTCGCCGCCGTCCTCACCATGGCGGCCTTCGGGGTCGCCGCCGCGCGGCTCGCCAGGATCCAGCTCCTCGAGCACGAGCGCTACGCAAGGATGGCCGAGCGTCAGCACACTCACATCGAATACCTCGAGTCGAGCCGGGGCAGGATCCTCGACAGGAACGGCACACTCCTCGCCGGCAACACCCCGGTTGTGAGCTTCGAGGTCTACTGGCCGAACGTGCCCGACAGCGGCAAGGCCGCCATCGACAGCTTCTACGTCCTCCTCGAAGGCGGACCGGATGCCGCGCGCCCGCTGGACAGGCGGGGCATCAACCAGACGCTGGCCAGCGACATGCCCTACGAGGACGCCCGTGTCCTCATCGAGGCCGGGCTGCCCAGGGGTATCAACTGGCGTGTCCGCGAGCTCCGGACCTATCCCCTCGGGGAGGATGCCGCGACGATCCTGGGCCGGGCCGGCAACGGCCTTCTGGAGGGCCTGGAGGCCGAGTTCGACGCGCTCCTCTGCGGCACGGGAGGCGTCCGCTTCGTCGAGAGCAGCGCCTATTCAGGGATGAGCGTCACGGACTGCAGGGCCGACAACGTCGAGCCGGTTGACGGAACGGACCTCATGCTGACCATAGACGCGAGGTTCCAGCACATAGTGCAGGACGAGCTCCGGGCTGCCGTGGAGCTGTCCGGAGCGAGCTGGGCCGCATCGGTCCTGGTGGACCCCGGCAACGGAGACGTCCTGGCAATGGGCAGCTGGCCGGTCAGGGCGCCCGACGGCTCGATCGCGGCCAACAACTGCATCGCGAGCATCCACGAGCCCGGATCGACCTTCAAGATAGTCACCCTTGCAGCCTGTCTCGAGCTGGGCGCCGTCGGGCTGTCGGACTCGATAGACTGCAGCCGCGGCCTGATACCCGTGGCGGACAGGACCATCTCCGACTGCCACGAGTTCGGCGTCATGAGCGTGGAGGAGATAATCGCGCAGTCCAGCAACGTGGGGACCATCTCGATGGTCCAGCTCATCCCCGACAGCGTCTTCTATGCCTACTGCCGGGCATTCGGATTCGGCTACTCGACGGGAATCGAGCTTCCCGGAGAGGCCAACGGCATCCTGAGGCCCCCGGCGCAGTGGTCCGGCCTGTCCAAGGCCTGCATGTCGATCGGGCAGGAGGTCGGCTGTACCCCCCTCCAGCTCGCGATGGCCTTCAGCGCAGTGGCCAACGGCGGCGTCCTCTACGAGCCAAGGCTCGTCCGTGCGAGCGGATCCTGCGGCTCCTGGCGGCGATGGGCATCGTTCCCCTCCCGCAGGGTGATGGACGAGGAGACCGCCGGGCTCGTCAGGGGCGTTCTCCGGACCGCGGTCGAGTCTGGCACCGGGACGACGGCCTCGATCGAGGGCCTGACCGTGGCCGGCAAGACGGGAACGGCCGAGAGGCTGGGCTTCGGCAGGGGGGCATACCTCTCAGCATTCGCGGGCATGGTCCCCGCCGAGAATCCCTCGCTCGTCTGCGTGGTCGTGATAGACAGGCCGGGGTTCGCGTACAGGTACGGAAGCGCCCTGGCGGCGCCGACCTTCAGGCGCATCATCGAGCGGGTGACCTCCTGCGAGCCCTCCCTCGCGCTCGGGCCGGTCGCTCCCGAGCCCGAACCCTCCATGGCGGGCGCGCTGTGAAGCTCGGCGATCTGCTGCGCGGCCTGGGGCCGGAGGTCCCGGAAGGTCTCGAATCCGCCGAGGTCTCCCTGGTGACGAACGATTCGCGGAAGGTGATACCCGGGGCCGTCTTCGTCGCCGTGGCGGGGTTCAGGGAGGACGGCCTCGCATACGCGCAGGCCGCGCTCGATGCGGGCGCCCTGCTGGTGATCGCCGGACGTGAGGCGGGGCTCCCGGGCGGACGCGTGACGGTGAACCCGGGAGGGGACGGAAGGCGGCTCCTCGCCGCCCTGTCCGCAAGGTTCTACGGGGAGCCCTGGCTGGAGCTCTCGACGGTCGGGATAACGGGGACCAACGGGAAGACCTCCACCGCCCACATGACAGCGTGGATCCTTCGCAGCGCAGGCAGGAGCTGCGGCATCCTCGGCACCGTCGGGCACACCGTGGGCGGCAGGAGCCTGCCGGCGGTCGAGACGACCCCCGACTCCGTGGACGTGGCCGGGCTGATGAGGAGCATGGTGGAGGCGGGCGACACCGACTGCGCGATGGAGGTCTCGAGCCATGCCCTCGCCCTCTCGCGCGTGGAGGAGGTGCGCTTCGACGCCGTCGTCTTCACCAACATCACGAGGGATCATCTGGACTTCCACGGCACGATGGAGGAGTACCTGGCGGCCAAGACCAGGATATTCGGGCTCCTCAAGCCCGGCGGGAGGGCTTTCGTCGGGACCTGTTCGCCCGGCGTGCCCGTACCCCCCGGCGCGCTGACATTCGGCAGGTCCCCGGGCGACGACATCCGCATCTCCCTCGAGAGGGTCGGCCTGGATGGGTGCGCCTATCTCGTCTCATGCGGGGGCCGGGAGTGCGAGGTCAGCCTCCCCGTGCCCGGCAGGGTGAACATCTGCAACTCCGCCGGCGCGATCGCCGCCTGCACCTCGCTCGGGCTTTCGCTTGCGGAGTGCTGCGAGGGCCTCGCCACATTCCCCGGCGTGCCTGGCCGGCTGGAGGTGGTCGACGCCGGACAGCCGTTCCTGGTGGCCGTCGACTACGCCCACACGCCTGATGCCCTCGAGCGTCTCCTCCTCCAGGCCAGGGAGATGACGAAGGCCAGGGTGATCGTGGTGTTCGGAGCGGGGGGGGACCGGGACAGGACGAAGCGCCCCCTCATGGGCGGGATCGCGTCCCGTAACTCCGACCTGGCGGTGGTCACGAGCGACAACCCGAGGACGGAGGACCCCGGGGCGATAATCGACGACATCCTGGAGGGGGTGGTCGCCGGAGCCCGCCTGATCGTGGAGCCGGACAGGCGTAGGGCCATCGAGACGGCCATCCTCGCCGCCGGGCCCGGCGACGTGGTGATCATCGCCGGGAAGGGCCACGAGGACTATCAGATCCTGGGCCGGGAGAGGATCCGCTTCGACGATCGCGAGGAGGCCCGCGCGGTCCTGGGGAGGCTGCGGTGAGGTTCCTGCTTTCCGACCTCGCACGCGCCTGCGGCGGCGCCCTGGAGGGCCAGGACATGGAAGTCTGCGGCGCATCGATCGATTCCCGCGAGTGCGGCGCCGGGTCGATCTTCTTCGCCCTCCGCGGCACGAGGACCGACGGTCACGGATTCGCCGGCCGGGTCATCGCCTCCGGGGGCGCGGCGGTAGTCTCGCAGGGGGACTGGCCGGGAGGCCCGGTGATCCGGGTACCTTCGGTCCCGGACGCGCTGCTCGCCTGCGGGGCGCATGCCAGGGGAAGGCTCGAGGGCACGGTGGGGGCCGTGACCGGCTCCGCCGGCAAGACGACCACCAAGGAGCTCCTCGTGCTGGCCCTCGGCACGCGGATGAGGACGGACTGCTCCCGAGGCAACCTCAACAACAGCCTCGGACTGCCCCTTTCGCTCATGAACGTCGACGAGGGCGCCGAGGCGGTCGTGCTGGAGCTGGGCATGAACCACGAAGGCGAGCTGGCCGGGCTGGGGGCCGTCGCACGCCCGCGCTGGTGCGTGGTCACGAACATAGGCAGCGCCCACCTGGAGTACTTCGGCGACCGCGGCGCGGTCGCCCGCGCGAAGGCAGAGCTGCTGGACACGACCGAGAGGGGCGGCTTCTGCGTGATCCCCTCGGGCGAGGAGATACTGCGCGAGAGAGCCGAGGCCAGGGGACTGGAGATAATCGAGACCGGCCCCGGCGGCGACATGAGCCTCAGGAGCGACGGAGGCGGCTGGGTTGTCGATCCCCTTGGAACGAGGCTCGATCTCTCGCTGGAGGGAGCGCACCACTATGCCAACGCCCTGACCGCCCTCGCGGCGGCCGTGAGGCTGGGCGCCGACCCTGACGAGGCCGCCGGCGCGATGGGCTCCTATCGCGGCGCTCCGGGCAGGGGGCTCGTCTTCCGGTGGCGCGGGGCCTCCGTCATGGACGAGGGCTACAACGCCAGCCCCGAGGCCGTGGAGGCCTGCCTGGCGGTCCTCGCCGACAGCCCTCCCCCGAGGGGTGTCGTCCTGGCGGACATGCTCGAGCTGGGCTCCGCCTCGCGGGCGCTTCACCTGAGGGTTCTCGCCAGGGCGTCCGACTGCGGCCTGGACTTCGCCGTCCTGGTGGGCGGACGGATGCGCGAGGCGTCCGGTGCGCTCGGCGGCACCAGGACCGTCTTCGCGGACGACTGGAGCGAAGCGCTGGACGCCCTGCGGAGGCTGGCGTCCCCGGGCATGACGATCCTGGTCAAGGGGAGCCACTCGATGGCTCTGGAGAAGCTGACGGCAGCGCTCAGGGAGGAGGACTGGTGCTCTACTGGCTCCTGTACCCTCTGAGGGCCGATGTATCGCTGTTCAACCTGTTCGGCTACATCTCGTTCAGGGCGGCCTACGCCACCGTGACGGCCCTCTTGATCTCCTTCGCCCTGGGTCCGTGGATCATCCGCAGGTTGAAGCGCGGGCAGATCGGCCAGCATGTGCGGGAGGACGGCCCGCAGAGCCACCTCCGCAAGGAGGGAACGCCCACGATGGGCGGCCTCATCATCCTCCTGTCGGTCCTGATCCCCGTCGTCCTGTGGGGACGGCTAGACAACCGGTACCTGCTGGTCGTGCTCATCAGCACGATCTGGATGGGCCTGATCGGTCTCCTGGACGACTACCTGAAGGTCGTGCGGAAATACCCCAAGGGTCTCATCGGCCGCTACAAGCTGCTGGGCCAGTTCACGCTCGGCCTGGCGATCGGCTTGTGGCTCTTCCTGGTGCCCCTCTCCGGAGGCGGGGAGGGCAGCATCCTCCCCGGCCTCAGGACCCTGGACCTGTCCGGCGGGATCAGCAACATCCGGTCGACCGAGACCCTCGTGCCGTTCCTGAAGGAGGTCAGGCTCGACCTGGGAGTCTTCTACATCCTGTTCGTGGCCTGGGTCCTGGCGGGGTCCGCCAACTCCGTGAACCTCACGGACGGCCTGGACGGACTGGCCACGGGGGTGAGCCTCGTCTCGGTCATCGCATTCGGCGTCATGGCATACCTCCTGGGCAACGTGCGCTTCGCCGGTTACCTGCAGTTCCCGTACCTGGGCGGAGCGGGCGAGATCGCGGTCTTCGCGGGCGCGATGGCGGGCGCCTGCCTGGGATTCCTCTGGTACAACGCGCCCCCGGCCTCCGTCTTCATGGGCGACACCGGCTCGCTCGCACTGGGAGGGGCGATCGGGTCGATGGCCGTGGTCACCCGGTGCGAGCTGCTGCTCGTCATAGTGGGCGGGATCTTCGTTGCGGAGGTCCTCAGCGTGACGATCCAGGTGGGGCACTTCAGGAGGACCGGGCGCCGGGTGTTCAGGATGGCGCCCCTGCACCACCACTTCGAGCTCCTCGGGTGGAGCGAGAGCAAGGTCGTAGTCAGGTTCTGGATCATCGCCGCCCTGCTCGGCCTCCTCGGTCTCACCACACTCAAGATCAGGTAGGGGAGATGGTCGAGTACTGGAAGCTGGGCGCGGGGAGGAGGATGGGGGTGGCCGGCATGGGGCGCAGCGGTCGCGCCGCCGCCAGGCTCCTCTCCTCCTGCGGGTTCGAGGTGACGGGATTCGACGACTCCACGGAGGTCGAGCCCTGCGAATGGCTCTCCGCCCTCCTGACGGGACCCGGGCAGGAGGCCGGCCTGGAGAGGCTCGAGGGCCTCGTCCTCAGCCCGGGCATCCCGCCCGGGGCTCCCCTTCCCGCCGCGGCCACCGATGCGGGTATCCCGGTCATCGGCGAGATCGAGCTCGCCTTCCGGCATGCCCAGGCGCCCGTCCTCGCGGTGACCGGCTCCAACGGGAAGACGACCTCCGCCGAATGGCTGGGCTTCGTTCTCGGGAAGGCGGGGCTGGAGGCCGTGGTCTCCGGTAACGTAGGCTACCCCTTCTCCGACGCCGTCATCGAAAGGCCCTCGCCGGACTGGTACGTTCTGGAGCTGAGCAGCTACCAGCTCGAGACGATAGAGACCTTCAGGCCGTGCGGAGCGGCGGTGCTGAACATCACCCCCGACCATCTCCAGCGGCACGGCGACATGGAGGGCTACGGGTCGGCGAAGGCCCGCATCTTCATGAACCAGCACTCGGAGGACCTGACGGTTCTCAACGCCGACGACCCGGGCTCCTTCTCCCTGCTGGGCCGGACAATGGGCATGGAGGCGCTCTTCAGCACGCGGTCCGAGGTCCGCACCGGCGCGGACTGCACCGGAGACATGGTGACGCTCGCCGCGGACGGTGCGAGAATGCCGGTCATCGCCGCCTCGCGCCTGTCCCTGCGCGGCAGGCACAACCTGGAGAACGCCCTGGCGGTGGCCTGCCTCGCGCGGAGGGCGGGGCTCAAGCCGGAGGAGATGGTCCGGGGGCTCGCCACCTTCCCCGGCGTGCCTCACAGGATAGAGACCGTGAGGGTCCTCGGCGGGGTCGCATGGGTCAACGACTCGAAGTCGACGAACCAGGACTCCCTGAAGGTCGCCCTGGAGAGCTTCGACACGCCCGTGGTCCTGATAGCGGGAGGGCTGTCGAAGAAGACCGCCTACGCAGAGCTCTCCGATCTGATCCGCTCGAGAGTCACCCATGTCGTGCTCATCGGCAGCGCCGCCGAGGAGCTGGCGGAGGCGTGGGCCGGCACTGTCCCGATGCACATGGCCGGAGACATGGCGAAGGCCGTGTCCATCGCCCGTGATCTCGCCGGCCCCGGCGACACGGTCCTCCTCTCCCCGGCCTGCGCGAGCTTCGACCAGTACCGGGATTTCGAGAAGAGGGGCGAGCACTTCAGGAGGATCGTGGAGGATCTGCGATGAAGATCCCCCCTCCCGGGGCCGAGGGTCGGATCGTGCTGGCGGCAGCCGCCGGCCTGGTGGCCGCAGGGGCGATGGCCGTGCTCTCGGCGAGCTCCTTCGCCTCGATGAGGGCCTTCGGCAACAGCCATGCCTATTTCACGGGCCATCTGGGAAGGGTGCTCGCAGGGCTGGTGCTCGCGGCGGCGGTCTACCTGTCGGGACCGAGGGTGTGGCGGAAGCTGGCCCTTCCGCTCTACCTGGCTGCGCTCGTCGCGATGATCCCCACCATCGTCCCGGGCTCGTCGCTCGCACCCGCCGTGAAGGGCTCGACGAGGTGGCTCGTGCTGGGCGGCTTCAGGTTCATGCCGTCCGAGCTCTGCCGGTTCTCCTTCATCCTCCTCTCCGCCCACCTGGTCTCCAGGGGGACGGTCTCGGCCCGGGGCCTGCGGGGGGCGGTGGCCCTCTCGGCCGCAGGCCTCGTGCCTGCCCTCATGATGCTGGCCCAGAGAGACTTCGCCGGAGCGCTGTACATGCTCTCGATCCTCGCCGTCATGCTCTTCCTGTCCGAGGCGCGCTTCGGACACATGGCCGCCCTCTTCGTGATAATCGCCCTTCTGGGGTCGGTCTTCATACTCACCTCCCCGTACCGGCTCGAGAGGGTGACCGGCTGGATCAACCCCACCGTGGGGGTGGACAGCGAGAACTACCAGCCGCAGCAGGCGTGCATCGCACTCGGCAGCGGGGGTCTCCTCGGCCGGGGGCTGGGGCACGGCCGCCAGCAGAGGGGCTTCCTCCCGGAGGCGTTCTCGGACTTCATCCTGGCCGTCATCGGCGAGGAGGCCGGCTTCGTCGGTACGTCGCTCGTTCTGCTGGCCTTCTGCGTGCTGCTCTGGACATCGTGGAAGATATCCGAGAGGTCGGACGACATCTTCGGGTTCCTCCTCGCGGGAGGGCTGACGGCATCCATCGCCATAGGGGCCCTTCTTCACATCGCCGTCTCCACCAGGCTGCTCCCGACCACCGGGATGACCCTGCCGCTCATCTCGTGGGGCGGCACGAGCGTCGTCTTCACCATGGCCTCCATCGGCGCCGCGGCACGGATCTCATGCGGGGTGCGCAGGTGAGGATGTTCGCGATAGCGGGCGGGGGGACCGGCGGGCACATCTCGCCTGCGATAGGCATCGCCCTGAAGCTCGGCCCGCTCTCCGGGGGGGAGGCCGCATTCCACTTCGTAGCCACCCCGAGGCCTGTCGACGAGAGGATGTACTCGCCCTGGCGAGACCGGACGACCGTGCTGGACCCGCCCAGGGTGGACACCGGGGTGGCGGGCCTGCTCTCGGTCCCGTTCCGGTCGGTCTCGACGCTGCTCTCCGCGAGGAGGCTGCTGAAGAGTCTCTCCTGCGAGGCAGTCCTCGCGACCGGAGGGTACTCGTCCTTCTTCTGCGCCATGGCCGGCAGGTCTCTCGGGCTCAGGGTGCTCCTGCACGAGAGCAACGCGGTCCCGGGCAGGGCGAACCGGGCCGCCGCGAGGTTCGCCGACACGGTGCTCACGGGGTTCGAGGCCTCGGCCCGCTGGTTCGGACGCAAGGCCGTCCGGGTGGGCAACCCCGTGAGGGAGTCGCTGGTCAGGCTCGAGAGGGACTCCTCCGTCAGGTCGCTCGGGCTGGACCCCGCCCGTCCGGTCGTCCTCTTCCTCGGCGGGAGCCAGGGGGCACGGGCGGTCAACAGCCTCGCGATGGGCGGTCATGACGGGCTGCAGGTCGTTCTGCAGTGCGGGGAAAGGGATCTGGAGCGCTGCCGTGCCCTGACCGCGGGCGAGTCCGGCATCCACCTGACCGCCTTCGCGGACGATCCGTCGATCCTCTACTCCGCCGCCGACCTGTGCGTGGCCCGGGCGGGCGCCATGACCCTGGCCGAGCTTTGCTTCTTCCGCCTGCCCTCTGTCCTCGTGCCGTATCCCCATGCGGCTGACGACCACCAGACGGCGAACGCCGCCGAGGCGGCCGCTGCCGGAGGGGCGGTCGTGATGCCGGAGGCCGGCCTGAGCGCCGAGACCCTCTGGGACGGGGTGCGAAGGCTCGTAGGGGACCGGGGGGCCCTGCGGAGGATGTCGGATGGCATCGCCGGGCTCTTTCCCGCGGATTCGGCGGAGAGGGCCGCGAGACTGCTCCTGGGGGAGGGGGCGGCATCGTGAAGGCCCATCTGATGGGGATCGCGGGCAGTGGGATGAGCGGCATCGCCCTCTGGATGAAGCACCTCGGATGGGACGTCACGGGCTGCGACCGCAGTGCTCCGGGCCTCGATCTCCTCGAGAGGAACGGGATCCGCTGCACGGCCGGCCACGATCCCTCACACGCCGTCGATGCCGAGACGGTAGTCTACACGGCCGCCATCCCCCCGGATCACCCCGAGCTCGCCGCTGCCAGGAGGGGCGGCTGCAGCGTCCTGCGCAGGAGCGAGATGCTCGCCGCCCTGGCCGGGGGATACGACACGGTCGCGATCGCGGGCGCGCACGGGAAGACGACGACGACAGCCCTGACCGGATGGGCCCTGGCAAGGGCCGGGAGGGACCCGCTCGTGCTGGCGGGCGGCGAGGTCCCCGGCTGGACCGGCGGGTTCAGGCCCGGGGAGGGCTGCGCCGTGATAGAGGCCGACGAGTACGACAGGGCCTTCCTGCGCCTGCCGCACCTGCACGCGGCCGTAACCAGCTTCGATCTCGAGCACCTCGAGTGCTACGGCGGGGAGGAGGCCCTGCGCTGCGCCTTCGAGATCTTCCTCGAAGCAGCGCTGCCCGGCGGAGGTGTGGTTGTGCCAGTCGAAGAGGCCTCACTCGCCCGCTGGGCCGGGCGGATCGGCAGGAGCGTCCTGCTCGCGGGCGAGGGAGGGGACTTCCACTGCGAGCCGCGGGGGGCCTCCGGCTGGGGGGAGAGGTACTCCTGCCGGGGGGTCGAAGGCTTCCTGGGCATTCCCGGGCTCGAGAACCTCCGCAATGCCGCGACTGCTCATGCGCTTCTCGACCTCTGCGGCCTGTCGACCGGGGAGGCCGCCGCGGCGATGTCGGACTTCCCTGGTGCCCGCAGGCGCCTCGAGAGGCTCGGGGTGAGGGACGGGATGCTCGTGGTATCGGACTACGCGCATCACCCCCGGGAGATCGAGTCGTCGATAGGCGCCCTGAGGCGCGTGGCTCCGGGGAGGATAGGAGTCGTCTTCGAGCCCCACCTCTTCTCCAGGACCAGAGACATGCACGGCGGGATGGGTGCGGCCCTCGCGCTGGCCGACGAGTCGGCCGTCCTGCCCGTCTATCCCGCCCGGGAGGACCCACTCGAGGGGGTCGACGAGCTCCTGGTCGTGTCGAGCGCGCAGCGGTGCGGCGCCTCCTGCCGTCCCTGCGCGCCCGGCACGATCGAGAGCGTCGTGGCCTCCATGGACGTAGGCACCATCGTGTTCATGGGCGCGGGCTGCTCGGACGGGTACGCCCGCTCCTTCGCGGAGGGCGGCGCATGAGGCATCGCGCGGTCTTCCTGTCGGCCTCCGCCGTCGCCCTGGTGCTCACCTGCCTGGCCTTCCTCGGATTCAGGCACCTCGAGCGCGAGGGGCGCCTGGATCTCCGCGAGGTGGCGGTCTGGGGAGCGCGGGAGGTCGATTCGGCATCCGTCGCCGCCGTTCTCGCACCCTGCCTCGGCACCCCGCTGTCGCGCCTGTCTCCGCGCGGGATCGCATCCGGGCTGGAGGCGCTCCCGGGCATCGACTCCGCCAGAGTCACCCTGGATCCCCCGGACAGGCTCCTGGTCGAGATAACCCTCTCGAGACCCGTGCTCGCCGTGGACACGGAATCGGGCCGGACCGCGGTCACGGAGGACTGCGAGGTCCTGCCGAACTCGTTCCTCTCGGACACCCTGCCCGTCGTTGCTGTGTCCGATGGCGGCGATCCGCGCGGGATACTCCCCGGAGTCGCCCTCTGGGCGGCCCGGGAGGGGGTGCCCGCATCGATCGGCGGCCTGGCGATCGAAGGGGAGGGCCTCGTCGCGATTCTTCAGGACGGGACGAGGATAATCCTGGGCGACTGCGAGTTCGGTACGCGCCTCGGGCTGTACGGCGTGGTGACCTCGAAGACGGTGCTGGAGGTCGGATGGACGGAGGCCGACATGCGCTTCCGCGGACAGGTCGTGCTCCGGTACGGGCAGTCCGGGGAGGAGGTGCCCTCGACATGAGCGAACTCCTGGCGGGACTCGACATCGGAACCAGCAGGGTGACCTGCGTCGCGGCCGAGTTCGAGGCGGGGTGCGTGTCCGCCCCCTCGATCATCGGAGCGGGGCAGGCCTCCCTGGAGGGCGCGGTCAGGGAGGGCGTCCTGCTGGACATCTCGACGGCCGCCAGGGCGGTGGAGAAGGCCGTCGAGGAGGCCGAGCTGCTCTGCGAGAGCGAGATACGCGGCGTGATCGTCTCCGTCAGCGGGGCGCACGTCCGCGGCTTCGACGGGATCGGCACGGTCGGCGTCGAGAGGGCGGAGGGGGAAGGTCCGAGAGGGATCACGGCGGATGACATAGCGAGGGCCGAGGAGGCCGCCAGATCGGTCCGCCTGCCGCAGGGGTGCAGGGTGCTCGACATCGTGAAGCGGGACTACTGCGTCGACGGTTTCGACAGGCTCAGGCGCCCGCCCGTGGGGCTGCTCGCCGAGCAGGTCAGCGCGCGCATCTACACGGTGATAGCGGACAGGACCGCGGTGGCGAACATCGAGGCCGCGGTCGCCGCAGCCGGCCTCGAGGTGGAGGCGGTCGTTCCCTCCGCGGAGGCCAGCGGCGCTTCGGTCCTGACTCCCGACGAGATGGAGATGGGCGTCGCGGTGGCGGACATGGGGGCAGGCACCACCGACGTCGCAGTCTTCATGAACGGCTCGCTGGCACACCTGGGCGTAGTCCCGCTCGGCGGCAACTCGATCACCGCCGACCTCCAGAGCCTCAGGATCCCCTGGGAACAGGCCGAGAGGCTCAAGACGGAGTGGGCGGTAGCGGCCTACGGCCTGGTCGACCCGAACCAGAGCCTGAAGATCTCCAGGCTCGGCGGGAGGGGCACCTTCAGCATCTCGCACTCCGTGGCCTCCCAGGTGGTCGGCCAGAGGGTCGAGGAGATCTTCGAGGCGATCTCGATGGAGATCTCGAGATCGAACATCGATCTCACGGAGCTGCCCGGCGGGCTGATCCTGACGGGCGGTTCGAGCAGGCTGCGCGGGATCGCGGAGGTCGCCTCCAGGACGACGGGCCTCCCGGTGGAGATAGGCGTTCCGACAGGTTTCGCGACTTCGACGGAGCTGGTGCTCACGCCGGAGTTCGCTACCGCCACGGGGCTCGTGACGATAGGCTGGGCCAGGAGGAGTCAGGAGCCTCCGGGCAGGCCGGGCATGCTTTCCGGTTTCTTCAGGTGGCTTTCCGGTATGGCTGGCAAACTCAGGTAGAGGGGGTTCCAATGGTCGTGAACCAGCTCATCGAAGTGGGGGAGGAGACGACAGGCCGGGCGCGGCTGAAGGTCGTGGGGGTCGGCGGATGCGGGTGCAACGCGATCAACCGCATGATCAGGTCGAACCTGACGGGCGTCGAGTACCTCGCGGTCAACACCGATCTCCAGGCCCTCAACAACTGTCTGGCCGACGGCAAGATCCAGATCGGGCCCAGGGCGACGCGGGGCCTGGGCGCGGGCGGCAACGTCGAGGTGGGAGAGCAGGCCGCCGAGGAGAGCATGAAGGAGATCGAGGAGAGCCTGACCGGCTGCCACATGGTGTTCGTGGCCGCCGGGATGGGCGGCGGGACGGGGACCGGCGCGGCTCCCATAGTCGCGAGGGCTGCCCGCGACGCAGGTGCGATAACCGTCGGCATCGTGACGAGGCCGTTCGAGTTCGAGGGGTCGGTGAGGCTGAACCAGGCCGAGCTCGGCGTGACGGCCCTGCGGAAGGTGGTCGACACCCTCATCGTCATCCCGAACGAGAGGCTGAGGACCCTGGCGGAGCAGGACTCGACCGTGCAGGACATGCTCGACATGGCCAACAGCGTGCTCTTGAACGCGGTCGACGGGATATGCTCCCTCATCACCACGCCCGGGATGATCAACAGGGACTTCCAGGACGTGAAGACAGTGATCACCCAGGGCGGCGGCGCGATGATAGGCACAGGCAAGGCCACCGGGGCGAGCCGCGCCTCCGAGGCCGCGCGCGAGGCGATCTCCGGGCCCCTCCTGGACGGCATCTCCATCGAGGGGGCGAAGGCTCTCCTGGTCAACGTCCAGTCCTCGACCGGGCTCAAGTTCAAGGAGTTCGAGGAGGCGATGGAGATAGTCACCAAGGCCGCCGGGAGCCAGGCCAACGTCTTCATGGGCACGAGCATCAACGACAAGCTCGGCGAGGAGATGAGGATCACCGTGATAGCCACGGGATTCGGCAGCCCGATCCCCGAGGATCCCGAGGAGATCACCCTGCCCTCCCAGAGGCTGGCCCAGTTCAACTTCAGGGAGAGCGTCCCCGTGGAGAGGGAGACCGTTCCCTTCCAGCCCTCCTCGAAGAGCTCGGAGATAGACAACCGCAAGAGCCATCAGGTGCCCCCGTTCCTCAGAAGGGCGGTTGACTAGCGAATTGGGATGACAAATGGAAGGTCTTTGTTGATTTCCTCTTTCGCCGATATATTCCCCGGACTCTGAGACCCGAGGAGTGGCGAACTGAAGAGCAAACCTGCCGCCGTCAAATACGAGGAGCGAAGGCTCTCGATACTCTCGTGCGAGAGGCGGGTCCACCCCGCACCCTCGAAGGGTGTGTTCGAGACAGTGCTCGCGTTTCCCAACAGCTACGCCGTGGGTATGGCATCGCTCGGCTACCACAGGGTGCTCGGGCAGCTCTCGGGCTGGCCCGGGACCATCTGCGAGAGGGCCTTCCTGCCCGAGCCGGACGAGCTCCTCTGGCGCAAGAGGAGCGGCCGCCCCCTGGTCACCCTCGACGGGGGCCGCTCGATCAGGAGCTGCGATCTCCTGGCCTTCAGCATCTCCTACGAGGCCGACTATGTGAACTTCCTCGAGATGCTGAGGCTCTCCGGGATCGCCCTGCGCGCGGCCGACCGCACCGAAAACTGGCCGCTCCTGATGGCCGGCGGGCTCTGCGTCACGGCCAATCCGATGCCGCTTGCCCCCTTCCTCGACGTGATCGTCATCGGCGAGTCGGAGCCCACGCTGGGACCGGTGCTCGACACGATAAAGAGCATGGGCTCCCAGGGCGCGGGCAAGAAGAGGATACTCGGCCAGCTGGCCAAGCTGCCCGGCATCTACGTCCCGTCGATCCACGGCTCTCAGAGCCCGAGGGTGTCGATCATGCGCCAGTGGGCGAGCGTCGAGGGCATCGGTGCGCACTCTGCGATCACCACCCCGTCGGGAGCCTTCGGCGAGATGGTCATGCTCGAGGTCTCGCGCGGATGCCCGTTCAACTGCCGGTTCTGCCTGCCCGGCTACGCCTATCTCCCCTATCGCGAGTGCCGCGCAGAGGACCTGACGCAGATACTGCAGTCGATCCCCGCCGGGGAGAAGATCGGCTTCGTAGCCTGCTCGCCCGACTCGCACCCCTCCTTCCGCGAGATAATCGACCTCGCGAGGAGCCTGGGTCACGAGGTCAGCATAGGCAGTCAGAGGGCGGAGCAGCCGTCCCAGCTGGGCGAGGTCGACCTGTCGGGCACCACCCTGACGATAGCGCCCGAGACCGGCAGCGACGGCCTGAGGAAGGTCGTGGGGAAGAGCCTGAGGAACGAGAGCATCCTCCAGACGGTGAGGGACGCCTCGAAGAGCGTCTCCCGCCTCAGGCTGTACTTCATATACGGCTTCCCGTTCGAGACCGACGAGGACAGGGCCGACATCGCCAGGCTCGTCCGCGAGATCCGCACGATCACGAAGCTGCCCGTGTCCGTGAGCATCAATCCCTTCATCCCCAAGCCGTGGACCGCGTTCCAGTGGTCGGCCATGGCCACTGTCGAGAACCTCAGGCTCTGGCGCGAGGAGATCTCGAAGGCCCTCCGCGAGATCCCGAAGGTCGAGGTCCGTTTCCTCGGCGCGCGCGAGGCCCACATCCAGGCCCTGCTCGCGAGGGGCGACCACAGGGTCGCCGAGGTCCTGGAGCACCGGCTGGAGGGGAACGGCTGGCCCCAGGCCTTCCAGCGCGCCGGCATCGACATGGGATGGGTGTTCCACAACCTGAAGCCCGGTTCCCAGTTCGAATGGGACTTCATCAACATGGGCTTCGGCTACACCCGCCTCGCCCGCGAGTTCAGCCTCGCGGCCTCCGCAAGCATCGCCCGCTCGAAGGGCCCGGAGAAGGTTCCCGAGCCCGTGGTCCAGGTCACGATAGACACCCAGTCCTGCCGGTAGCCGGTCTCCGAAGAAGCTGTTCCAGTCCCGTCGGGGAACCAGGGGGACAAGGACCCTGCAGGTCTCGGTTCCGTGGTGCACTTCACGCCGCCTGCGCTGATCGGGGCGGATCCTCTCGCTGGAGCGAGCCTGGACATGCTCTTGGGTGTTCGTCCGGCGTCCGGCAGAGTGTTGTTGAATAATGACCGTGAAGCTGCCGGATCAGGCTGCACCGGGGAGGATGCATGGGGGCGATGCGACTGACGATGCTTCTGTTGATGACCGCAGCACCACAGGTTGTCGGATCCATCACGATCGGCAGCCAGGAGGTGTGGAGCCAGTTTCCCTGGAGCAATGGCTGATACGACCCGATGCATCACCAGGTGGTGGTGCTCGACGAGGAGATCGGCTCGGGGATCACGGTCGCACAGCTGTCCTGGATGATCCATGGCGGCACCTCGACGACGGCATACGAGTCGGTGGACGTCTGGATGGGGCTGTGTTCCAGCGATCAGCTCTGCAACGTATTTCTGGACAACTATATTCCCGGTACGAGGACGCTGGTCTGCCATCTGGACGACACGGTCTTCACCGTCATCGAGAATGACTGGCTGACGGTTCAGCTCGATACGCCCTTCGAGTATCACGGGACCCGGAATCTCCTGATAGAGATCAACCACCTGCCGGGGGCCGGTGACGCCTTCTGCTGGAGCTGGCAGGGTGGCGGGGGAAGAGCCATCTACTCCTGCTCTCCGGACTCCCCTTACGGGTCCTTCCTGACGATTGCGCCCATGATGATGCTGACGGACGAACTCGGGCTCCACCAGGCGACGTTCGGGTCGATCAAGACCACGTTCCTGCAACCCTGACGGGGACGCTCCCGAAGCCACCCTTCTCGACCCGCACGAGCTGCCGGCAGTTCATATCGGCCATACTTGCGTGATATGGCCGACAAAATCATCTTACATCCATGGCCGGATCATCGTTCGCATGGATCGTCGCCGCTCCG
Organism: uncultured bacterium; assembly: GCA_964603785.1. Taxonomy (GTDB): domain Bacteria; phylum Fermentibacterota; class Fermentibacteria; order Fermentibacterales; family Fermentibacteraceae; genus CAZRWD01. The sequence goes on along the minus strand of CAZRWD010000014.1, from coordinate 6,123 downwards.
GATCTCGACCACGGATCGCTCTCGCCGCTTCTGGGCGAGTCGGGCCGGGCGATCGGGCGTCTCGACGCCTTCGTCTCCCTCATGCCCTGTCCCGAGCATCTGCTCGTGCCGCTCAGGATGGGCGAGGCCGTGCTGTCGTCCAGGATCGAGGGCAGCCGCACGACGCTCGATTCGATGCTCGACAGGGTGCCGGGCGCCAGCGACGACGACCTCGAGGCCAGGGCCTATCTGTCGGCCATGACTGCTGCGGAGCTTGCCTGCAGGCATGAGATGAACCTCGAAGCCATGCTGGAGGCTCATGGAGCCCTGATGACAGCCGGCAGCCGAGGAAGCGGGGTCTCGCCCGGGATGCTGAGGACGGGGCCGGTGTGGGTCGGGCGCAGGGGCCCGATGGAATCGGCCACCTATGTGCCTCCTCCGGCCGAGGAGGTGCGGGGGCTCCTGGAGGCCTCGATACGCGACGCCGGAAGGGGAGCCGTCGATCCGCTGGTGGCTGCGGCGCTGTTCCATGCCCGGTTCGAGCTGGTGCATCCCTTCAGGGACGGCAACGGGAGGATCGGGAGGATGTTCGTGCCCATCCTGCTGATGGCGAGGGGTGCCGTGCGGAGGCCGTTCCCGATGGTGAGCCAGTACCTCGAGTCCCACCGGGAGGAGTACTACCTGGGTCTGCAGGGGCTGTCGCGATCCGGGGACTGGAACGGCTGGGCGTCCTGGTTCCTCGGGGCGCTCCGCATCCAGGCGGAGGCCGATGTCGATCTCATCTCCTCGATCATCGACCTGAGGGAGGAGCTGCTGGTCTCGCTCGCCGGGGCGTACGGCGGCCGGGTGCCGGTCCCTGCGGTCGACGGGATGTTCAGCAGGCCGCGCTTCACCGTGCCCGAGATCGCGGGCATGTCCGGGATCCCGGAGCGCACGCTGAGGAGGTTCGTCGACTTCCTGGCCTCCGAGGGCATCGTCGAGGAGACCGTCCCCGGCTCGGGCAGGCGGGCGGCGGTGTTCGGGTTCTGCAGGCTGATGGCGCTCCTACGCTCGAAGTACTGACCTCCGTCGGCCGGAGTGGCCGGCAGATGGATGTTGTCGGCCACATCTGAGTATATTGGCGGATAAGTTCTCCTCCACTGTCGACCGGCACGCAGCCGGCCCGGGCTTCCCTCGCGTGCTCCGTCCACATAGTATTCTGCGAATTGCTCCGAACCCCGACCCCGGGAGGGCGCTTGGCTGCTTCCGCACCTGTCGACAGGCTGACCGGAGTCCTGACGAGGGACGTCCTTGACGAGATCGACGGCCTCTTCGCGACCCGGGCCGGGGACGACGACTGGTCGGTCATGATCGTGGATGTCGACGACTTCAAGATGGTCAACGACATCCAGGGCCACCTCGCGGGAGACAGGGTGCTCCAGCAGGTGGCCTGGCTCCTCCTGCGGACGGTCAGGGATACCGACAGGGTCGTCCGGTTCGGGGGCGACGAGTTCCTGGTCGTGTTCCCCTCCACAGGGTCTCTGCAGGCGGCCAACATGGCCCAGAGGTTCCTGGAGGACGTCGGATCGGAGTCCTTCCCGGGCGGAATGAGGATAGGGGTCAGCCTGGGCCTCGCCGAGAGCACCGTAGGCGAGAGGGACCTCTCGTCGGTCATCGGGCGGGCCGATCAGGCGCTCTACGAATCCAAGGCCCGCGGCAAGAGCCGCATGTCGTTCTTCAGCACACCGGTGCCTCCGGGGCAGGCTCTCTCCTTCGAGCATTTCGTGGACAGGCAGGGCCCGCTCCGGGCGCTCCGCTCGGCGTTCGACGCGATGATCGCGGGAGGAGGGGGGCTGGTGCTGGTCACGGGCGAACCGGGCGTGGGCAAGAGCCGTCTCGCCAGGGAGCTGCAGCACTACTCCGCCTTCAGGGACGCGGTCTTCCAGATAGCGAAGTACGACGAACTCGGAGGCTCCGGGCCGTTCGTGACCGTCACCGATGCGATGTGCGCGATCATCGAGGATCTCCCCCTCGACTCCCGCCACGAGGTCTGCGGAGAGGTCGGCGCGGTTCTTCCCGAGACGGCGATGCTGTTCCCGCCACTCCCGCTGGAGGTCTCCGGGGACAGGCCGCCCCCCGAATGGGCTCGCGGCAGGATGCTCTACATGCAGTGTGGCAGGATCCTCCGGGCGCTTGCGGCGTGGAAGCCCATCGTGCTGCTGCTGGACGACATCCAGTGGAGCCGGAGGCAGGACCTCGACCTTCTCGGGTATCTGATAAGGACCGCTGGCGGTGACAGGGTGCTGTTCGTGTTCACCATGCGCAGCCCAGTCGAGGCCCACCACGAGGCATGGTCCTGGATGAAGGGGCTGATGAAGCTCACCAGGTCCGAGCGGATCGACCTCCAGCCCCTCGAGCGGGAGCACTCTTCCAACATGATCATGCTCGCACTCCGCGACTCCCGAGTGCCTCCCGCCCTGCTCGACGGGCTCGTCAGCGAGAGCGGCGGCAATCCCTTCTATCTGGGCGAGCTCCTCAGGTCGCTGGTGGAGAGCGGGAGTATTCGGCCGGACGGGGCGGGTGGCTGGACCTTCCAGATGGACAGCAGGCCCCCTCTGCCCGGAAGCGTCGCCGACCTGGTCAGATCGCGCCTGGACATGCTCGCGCCGGCCTCCCGGGAGGCGCTGCGGATGTGCGCGCTGGCGACGGGGGGGATGCGGCTGCTCGATCTGGCCTATCTCATGGAGGCGGCCCCGCTGGAGGCCGCCAGGGCCATCGAGGCTCCGTTGTCCATGGAGATACTGCAGGAGGACACCGCAGGCCCCGCCGAAGACATGGTCCTGCACTTCAACCACGACTGCGTGAGGGCATGCCTGCTCGATGAGCTGCCTGCCGGCCTGAGGAGGCACTTGTACACCCGCCTCGGTCAGAGGTTCGAGGAGGAGTGGAGGACGGGCCGGCCGGACATGCTCCAGCGGGCCGCCTTCTCCTACAGCGAGGGGAGCGTGGCCTCCAAGGCCGCCGAATTCGCGCTGCTCGCCGCCGACGATGCCAGGGCCCGCCAGGCGACGTATGACCATGCCGCATGGCTCGAGAGGTTCGTGGCCGCCGCCGGTTCCGCGGGAGGCGCCTTCGATGCCGACCTCTTCAGGGCCTGGCGCGACCTCGGGAGGCTTCATGCCATGCATGCGCGCAATGCGGATGCCGCAGCCGCTCTCCAGAGGGCGGCCTCCCTGGCGTCGACACCGGCGGAGGAGGGCAGCGTTGCGCTTCTGAAGGCCTCCCTGGCCGAGGAGATGTCGGATCAGGACGGCGCGCTGGCCGAGTACAGGAGGGCCCTCTCGACGGGCATGCCGACGGAGCAGGTGGTCAGGGCGATGACGGGCATTGCCTGGATCTCCCACACCAAGGGGGAGACCTTCCTGGCCCTGGGCATCCTGGACGAGGCGAGGGCGCTCCTGGAGGAGATCCCCGACGGCAGCACGAGGGCCAGGCTGGAGGCTTCCTGGCTGAGCAACAGGGGAGCTCTTCTCGCGCAGACCGGGGACGACGAGAACGGCCTGTCCATGTGCAGGGCGGCCCTGGACTTCTACGAGAGTGCCGGCGACACGATCCACAGGGCGAAGGCCCAGGTCAACCTGGCCATGATCCTGTCGACCTTCCCCGCATGGGAGGAGCGCATCCGGCTCCTGAGGGAGTCGACCGCCTCCTTCGTCGAGGTCGGTGACGTCCAGTCCCTGATGTCCGCGACGCAGGCGCTGGGCTCCGTCCATCTCGAGCTCAACCAGATCTCATCGGCGGAGGAGTGCTTCAGGAGATGTCTCGACCTGGCCGAGGCATCGGGCTCGCCCGGCCGGATAGCCTCGGCCAGGGAGAGGCTCGGAGCGTCCTCTCACGCCAGGGGCGACCAGGAGGCCGCCCTCGAGCAGTTCGAGGCCGCGGCCTCGACGGCAGGAGATGCGGACCCCTCTCCGACGGCCCTGATCGCCCTCTGCTGGATTGCGCGGACTCTGTCCTCCATGGGACGGCAGGAGGAAGCCCGCGGATCTCTGGAGAGGCTGGGGGAAGGCCCGCACCCTACTGGCATGACAGCCTGGGAGAGGAGCCGGACGATGTTCCTCGAGGGTGCCGCCCGCACGCTTCTCTCCAGGAACGGGGACGTCGCGGCCCTCGAGGCCTCCCTGGGACTGGTGCGCGGGGCGAGGGCCGTTCCCGGCGGTCCGGAGCTCCTGGAGAGCCTCGAGATGATGTGGACGGAGATCGGGATCCTCACCCGGCTCGGCAGGACCGCCGAGGCGCGGGGTCTTCTCGAAGAGGCATCATGCCTGCTGGACCTGTGCCTGACTGCGATCGAGAATCCTCTGCTGCGCGAGGGTTTCGGACGGCTGGAGTTCGTGTCGGGCCTCGCCGCCATGTCCGGTGACGACTCGTCGCGCAGCGGGAGGACCGGGCCGGACTGCGCCCCCCCCATCAGGAGCTGACGAGCCTCTGCTGCATTCGTCAGCCCACCGACGGCTGCCTGCGCGGGGGAGGCGATCGCATTCCGGCAGGCCGGCAGGAACACTGCAGCGCGATTTGCATCAGATTGCCCTGATGTAGCATGCGAAGCGCATTTCAACGATTTCAAACCCGAAGGCCTCCTGGCATTCGGGTGTTCTTGCCCCGGCGGGATCACCGGCCGATACTTGAGCGAGTCGGCAGCTGTGCCGGACAATCTTCCCAGGAGCGAGACAGGCATGATGATGCTCTTCTTTCTGATCGCAGGCACTGCCGGTGCGGGAGGCGGGCTCGACTACATCGGGCCCAGCGAATACGGAGAGGTGTACGAACTGCACTCGGGATGCCTCGGATCGCCTCAGCGGATAACCGTCGAACTTCCCGAGCGATACGACCCCGCATCCGGATATCCGGTCCTCGTCGTACTCGACGGGGACGAGTACTTCGAGATGGTCCTGGCCACGACACGCGCTCTGGCCGGCTCCGGCGGCATGCCGGATGTGATCGTCATAGGGCTCGAGACCGACGATCCGATGAGCGTCTATACCCCCACCAACGCTTCGGTGCCCGATGGTACGCCCCTTCCTTCGAGCGGGGGAGGACCCGGATATCTGGAATTCATAGAGAGGGAGCTGCTCCCTGCGATCGGGAGAGGATTCGCTGCCGAGCCATGCACCGTCCTCTTCGGTCACTCCATGGCGGGGTTGTTCACCGTCTACGCGATGATCGAAGGCGGTGGATCGATCAGGGGCTTCATCGCAAGCAGCCCGAGCCTGTGGTGGGACGGGGAGCTCATGACCTCAACCCTGACCGGCTGGAATGGCGGGGGAGACGGCTCGTGCTCACGCCTGTACCTGTCGATGGGCGGCGAGGGCGAAACCATGCTGCCCCCCGCCGAGAGGTTCGCGGCGGCAGCATCGGAGAATCCCGGAGTCGAGGTCCTGTTCCTCCAGTTCCCCGGGACCGGTCACCAGTTCGTCCCCTTCAAGAGCTTCGCCTGTGGAATCGAGTACATCTTCGCCCCCTGGAGGATCGATTCCCCTCCCGAGGGCCTCCTCCTGGAGGACATCCTGCTCCACTTCGACTCGCTTTCCGTCATCTACGGCTATGATGTGCCGGTCCCGGAGAGTATGCTGAACAGCGCAGGATATTCGGCCCTGGGGCGCGGCGACATCGCCGGGGCTCTCGATGCGTTCAGACTGAACGTGCTGAACCATCCCGGTTCGGCGAACGTCTATGACAGTCTGGGAGAAGCCCTGCTCGAATCGGGGGACACAGCCGGTGCGGTGGAGAACTACCGGAGATCGCTGGAGCTCGATCCCGAGAACCGCAATGCTGCGGAAGTGCTGGAAAGGCTGGGATTGTAGGACCACGACTCCTGCATGAGCCAGTCCTGGAGGAGTCGCGACGCCGGAGCGGGAGTCCGCCGGACTCCTCGGACATGCTCGAGGTCGAGCCTGCCCGTCCAACACGATGATCACCCCGATGGCCGGCGGAGGAACCGACCCTTCCCGGAAGAATCGCCGCATTCCGGCAGGCCTGCAGGAACACTGCAGCGCGATTTGCAACAGGTTGCCCTGATGTATCATGCGAAGCGCATTTCAACGATTTCAAACCCGATCCGGTCCGGGTGGTGGAGGCGGCGGGAAACCGACAGGTCCCCGCGCC
>CAZRWD010000013.1:0-58687 GCA_964603785.1 uncultured bacterium | reverse complement strand
CTCCTGGACGTCCTCCACCGGGTTCTCCTGGACGTCCTCCACCGGGTTCTCCTGGTGATCGGGGTCCACGGGAGCCTCGGACGCGGGGTCGGCCAGCGTCACCATGTCCACCCACACGGCGTCGCCCCCGAGGGCGGGCGCACGCCCCGACGAGGCCTGGAGGACGAGGAGGACGACGAGGAGCAGCGCGTGCCCCGCCGCGCTCAGGAGGATCGATCTGCGGTTCACTCCGGGAGCCTCCCCGCGGACTCCTGGACGAGCCCTACGCTCTCGTATCCGCCTCGTCGCAGCTCGGTCAGCGTCATTGCGACTGCCTCGTAGCGAACGTCCCTGTCGGCCCTGACGAACGCCTCCGTCCTGCCGGAGGCAAGCGCGGCGGTCGCCAGGCCGGCGAGGTCGCCCATGGCCATGGGCTCGCCGGCCACGGAGATGTTGCCGAGGGAGTCGATCTCCACGACCAGGGAGGTGCCGGGGTCGAGCCTCTGGATGATGCGTCCCTGGTCTGACGAGGGCGGCCGCACGTCGGCGCTGCGGTGCATGACTGGACCGGTCAGCATGAAGACGACCAGCAGCGTGAGAGTAACGTCGACGAGGTTCGTCACGTTGATCTGGGAGAACTGGGTGTATCGGGTCCGGATCACAGGGAGCCCCGCCTGCAGACGTCGAGAAGCTCCGAGAGGAACCGGTCGATGTCGCCCGCCAGGGAGTTGATCCTGCCCACCACGAAGTTGTGGAAGATGTTGGCCGGTATGGCGGCGAGGAGTCCCGCGATGGTCGTGGTCAGGGCGTTGGCCACTCCGGCGCCCACCACGCTGAGGTCGGCCGTACCGGCCTCCTTCATCCCTATGAAGCTCGTGAGGATGCCCCAGACGGTCCCGAGGAGCCCCAGCAGCGGGGCCACCGAGGTGACGGTGGCGAGGAAGCCTATGTTGCGCTCGCGCTCGGAGAGGTCCTCCCCCGCCTCCCTCTCCAGCGAGGAGCGGAGGATCCCTGCCTCGTCAGGGGTGAGAGGTCCGGCCTGCCCCCTGTCGAGCCTGCGCTGCAGGAACCGGCCCGCCTCGGCGTACATCCTGGCCAGAGGTCCTATCTCCTTGCTGCGGCTCCAGAAGTCGCCTCCCGGCGGCTTGCCGGTCGTCCTGAGCGCGTCCATGAACAGCCTCGACGAGCTGAGCACCTTGCCGAACTCCCTCAGCTTGGTCACGGCCACGGCCCAGGAGCCGACCGAGAGGAGCAGTATGACGACGAGTATCAGGCTCGTGACGAAGTCCGACTGCCCTATGACCTCGATCACCTTTCCCATGTGCTAGCCCTCCGTCGGGAGTGCGGCGACCGCTTCGATCTCCACCCTGGCGCCGAGGGGGAGAGCATTCACGGCGAAGGCCGCCCTCGCGGGGAAGGGCTCCGTGAAGAAGCCGGCGTAGACGGCGTTGACCCTCGAGAAGTCGGCCATGTCCGCGAGGAGGACCGTGGTCTTGATCACTCCGCGCATCCCCGCTCCGGCTGCATCCAGCACGGCACGGAGGTTGGAGAGGGCCCGCGAGGCCTGTGCCTCCACGCCCTCCTCGAGAACGCCGGTCGCCGGGTCGATCCCGAGCTGGCCGGAAACGAAGACGAAGCCTCCGGCCGTGACGGCCTGGCTGTACGGGCCGACCGGCCCCGGGGCGGAATCCGTCCTCACGGTCTGTGGGTTCAAGGCCCTCACCTCCGTCGGTCTCTGTTCATGACGCTAATACATACACAATCGGACAATTGTTCCGTGAGCATGCGGCGGGTCCGGCGGCGGCACTCAGCCGGGCCCCGGGCCGGCGACGCAGCCGCCGGCCGGTTCTGCAGGATGTTGCGTCGCTTGATCTGACGGTGACGGGGCGGTCGGGGGAACACACTACCATGGAAATCGGTTATTGTACGAGGCAACTCTTGGACCCGGAAGGGGGAGGACGAGATGAAGAAGGACGACGTCTACGTCTGCGGGAAGTGCGGGATGGAGATCACGGTGACCAGGGCCTGCGAGTGCGGGGACGACTGCGGCTCCTTCACCTGCTGCGGCGAGGCGATGACGAGGAAGAACAGGGGCGGTTGCTGCTGCTGCAGCTGACGCCCGTCTCGGTCTGACGGCGCGGCCGGTCCCCCGGGGCCGGCCTTCCGCTATCCCAGGGGCGCCGGCAGGGCGCCCGAAGGCTGCTGCCGGCGGTGGGCCTCGAGCTGGTTCGCTATCTGCTCCGCAAGTCTCCTGCTCCTCGCGTGCCCGGCCTCCAGCACCTGCGCGACGGAGAACCCCGAAGGCCTGACCTTCTCCGCCGGCAGGCAGATGTGCACGCCCGTCGAGGCTCTTGCGACGAACCTCGCCAGCCTGCGCCCGGGGAGGCTCTCCGCGAGATCGCGCGGCACGTTGACGGGATCCAGTATCACCACGGGGATCTTCTTCATGCCGAGAGACCTCGCCGCCTGCTTCACCTCGCGGTAGGGGGCCGATTCGTATATGTCGCCCGCCCCGGCCGGGACGGGCTCGGGGTAGCAGTCGGAAACCAGGATGACCATGCAGCTCCCGGCGGTGGAATGCATCCGCGCGCGGACGATCTCCCGCTCCGCTGTCACCAGCGCGCTGCCCAGGGGCGAGCAGCCCCCGGGCGCGAGCCCGGCTATCCTTCCGAAGACCCTCTTCCTGTTGCGCGTGGGCTGGAATGCCAGCTCGACCGCCCCGTCCGAGATGGACACGAGCCCGACACGGGACTGCGGGTCGAGGAAACGGTCGAAGAGCACTGCGAGCACGTCTCCGAGGCCGTGCAGATAGGCCTGGGAGGACATGCTGGCGTCGACCACCAGCATGGCCGTCACGACCGGTCTCGCGGCCCTCTCCCACCTGCGGAGGTGCTCCTCCTCGAGGGGGAACAGGGGTGGGCGCCTGCCGGCGAGGAGTGCGGCCCTCGCGGAGGGGTGGATCTCGCAGTCTCCGGGGCCCGCGGCCCTGACCATCCTGATCTTCCGTCCCCTTCCCCCCGAGGCGGGCTCGGTGCGTGCAGGGACGGGCCCCCCGGGGGCCTTCCCGCCCTTCGCCCGGGATGCGAGTCTCAGAAGCTCGCCGAGTTGCCTGCGGCCGGCGGATACGGGGAACCTCCCGAAGGGGACGGGGGAGAGCAGGCCTGCCGTGGGCGCGGCCCCCCCGGCCCGCGCGGCGAGGGATGTCCTCATGGCCTCGCGGACTCCCGAGAGCAGCTTCTCGGCCATGGCGTCCATGTCGGCCATCTCGGCCGCGAGCCCCTTCTCGACCATGCGCCTGCAGTCGCGCGCGAGAGCCGCGAGCTCGGTCCGGCCGGGAGGGGAGACCGAGCCCTGCATGCATGTCCTGTGCGACATCGTGAGGACGACCGCCAGCTCGAAGTCTCCCTCGTCTACCCTGCGCCTGCCTGCGAGCGCCGAGAGCGCGATGGAGGCCCGGCAGGCCGCGACCTCCCCCCTGTGCCCGTCGAGCCGGAGACGGGAGGCGGTGAGGGCCGCCGAAGGAAACAGCCAGGACGGGACCTTCACGAGGGGCAGCCTGCGGCGGGCCCGGGCGACGAACTCCCTTCCCGCAACTACCGCATCCTCGCCGAAGTCCCCGCATCCTCCGGAGAGGGCCTCCATCAGCAGGGCGCTCCTCGCCTCCCTGTCGGAGGGGACTAGGGTGGTGGCCGAGAGCGCGAAGCGGTCGACTATCCTGGGCGGGAGCCTCCCGGATGTGTCGCCGGATGTGGCGAATGCGAGGAACCTCGAAGGGATGAGGAGCGAGACGCCCTCCCGCTCCACGCCGGTCGTGCCGCTCCCGCAGGCTTCCATGACCATGTCCATGATGTGGTCGGGCACGAGGCCGATGTCGTCGATCAGGAGGATCCTGCCGTTCGCCCTCTCGAGCAGGCCCGACCTCCGGTGGTATCCCCTCCCCGCCAGCAGCGCCGAGAAGTCGGGTGCTCCCAGGAGGTTGTCCTCGGTGGCTCCCAGGGGAAGCACGACGAAGGGATGATCCCCGCCGGGGGAGGTGTGGAGGGCTGCGGCCGCCCTCGCGAGGAGGGTCTTGCCCGTTCCTCCGGCACCCCTGAGGAGGACGCCGCCGAGCGCCGGGTCGACGAGTGCCGCCAGCAGCGCGGCTCCGGCGTCTCCAGACGATCGGAGCGCGCGCACCGCCTCAGGTTCCGGCCGCATCCACATCCGTAGCGCCGGATCGCTCTACGAAGCCTGTCAGGCCGGAATTCGCGGCGATGGCTTCCTCGAGCGCAGCGGCCAGCGTCTTCGCATCGGGAGGCGACTCGAAGCCGCCTCCCCTCGTGCGGTGGCAGACGGCCAGCGGGGCGACGGTTCGCAGGTCCTGGTCCCCGACCTCGCGGGCTCCACGCAGGGCCGCATTCGCCGCGGCGGCCCTCACCGTGACTATGTCCGGCCTCAGGCCGTCCACGCCGAGACGAGCCATGGCGGCGGCCACGGCCGCCACCGTCCTCGAGGGGACGAGGACCGAGGGCAGCAGGTCTCGTGCTGCGGCGATCCTTCCGCGGAGAGCCTCCGTGGCCCTGGAGAAGGCCTTCTCGAACCCGCCGGGATCCCTCTCCTCCGACAGGGTCCTCCGGACGATCTCTGCCCGCCGGGCGGGATCCGACAGGGTGCCGATGCCCGCCGACAGGGCGAACCTGTCGAGTATCTGGGGTCTCAGCTGCCCCTCCTCGGGGTTCATGGTGCCGACCAGGGTGAACCTGGCCGGGTGGGTGACCGACACCCCCTCGCGCTCGACCGTGTTGAAGCCCATGGCCGCGGAATCGAGGATGTCGTCGGCTATGCTGTCGGGCAGGAGGTTGACCTCGTCGATGTAGAGGATCCTCCCGTTGGCGCGCGCCAGAAGGCCGGGCTGGAACTCCTCCCTGCCCTCTGACAGCAGCTTCTCGATATCGATGGAGCCGAGCAGCATGTCCTCGGTCACCCCGAGCGGCACGTTGACGACGGAGGGCCTCAGCCGCACGGTGGAGGCCGTCCCCCGCCCGAGCGCGGACAGGCATGCCTCGCAGACGAACCTGCCCATGGACGGCTGGCAGCCGAACCTGCAGCCCTCGATGCATTCGATGTCGGGCAGGACCTCGGCGAAGGATCTCACCAGGGTCGACTTGCCGGTTCCCTTGACCCCCGACAGGAGCACGCCGCCCATGCCCGGGTCGACGGCTGCCAGGACGAGTGCGAGCTTCGCCTCCTCCTGCCCGACCAGAGCCGTGAACGGTAGCATCGCCACCTCCGCGTGAAGTTCTCTTTCATGTCGATTTCGTGTATTATGAGAACTCGTCGGGGTCCGGGAAAGGAAGGAGCCGGAGGGGCGGGAGGTTGATCTGCCATGGCCCAGTTCCTCTACAGGCTGCAGCCCGTCAACCCCTCGATGCTCGTCGAGGGGCCTTCTCCGGACGAGGAGGCGTGCATCGCCGAACACTTCGAGTACCTGGCCGCTCTGACTCACGAAAACGTCGTCCTGATAGCGGGTCGGACCATGAACAGCGACAGGTCCAGCTTCGGCGTGGTGATCTTCGAGGCGGGGACCGAGGAGCAGGCGCGCGACCTGATGCTGGCCGATCCGGCGGTTCGGGCGGGGGTCTTCTCAGCCGAGCTCTTCCCGTTCAGGATATCCCTCTCGTCGATGACGAGATGCGGCACCAGGGAGGCACAGACATGAGAGGCTGCGGGTGTCCGGCCGAAGGAAGGCCGGGGGCGCGAGGCGGACTCCGGTTCGTAAGTCTCCGATCGGGACCTCTGCGAGTCACGGGGATGCTCGTGGTCCTGATCTCCATCGCCGCGACGGCGTCATGCTCGCGCGAGGAGAGCAGGGCGGAGGAGGGCCGGACGGACGTGTATCGGCCGCTTTCCTCCCCCGACGGCACGATGCTCCTGACCGTGCCGATCGTCGAAGACTCCGGGGGGAGGTTCTGGAGGGTTACCATCTCGGACTCCGAGGGTGCCGTGCTCTACGAGGACACAACATCGAGGTTCACGGGCGCACTGATGGTCTACCGTGCCTGGGATCCGGAGAACCGGGCCTGGCTCTACAACAGCGACGACGGCCTGGTGCACTTCTACTCTGCCGGACCGGAGGGCTGGGCGCACACGGTCTATGGATCACCGGGAGCGCCCTGCGGCCCGGGGCTGCCTGGCCCGCCTCCGGAGCTCTTCCCCGGGTATGTCGATCCTCCTGCGGCAATCGATGCCGCCATGCTGCCCGAGACGCTGCTGGCCTTCTCCGGACCTGGATGGGCCTTCAGCCTGGCCTGCCCCGGGATGCCGGAGTCCCTCTCCTTCCTTAGAGACACGGTCATCACGGACATGGAGGGGATAAGGAGGGACTTCGCCCTCTGGGCCGAGCAGGACCATGCCTCGTGGGGCGGCGGGCCCGGATTCATGTCGTGGACCTTCGAGGCGGTCATGAGCCTCCCGCCGTCGCCTGCCGGCATCCGGTCGGCATCGTGCGTCTGGTGGGAGTTCTCCGGCGGGGCTCACGGCAACACCGGCTACCGGCTCTACCGGTTCGCCCATGACGGCGATCCGGGAGACGGCTCCGGATGGGTGCCGATTGGGACGAGGGACCTGCTGGCCGACTCGGCCGAACTGGTTGTCCTGTCTGAGCTTGTGGCCGACAGTCTTGTCAGCCTGCTCGGGGACGACGCCGACATGCAGTGGATCCTGGACGGAGCAGGGCCGGAATGGGCGAACTACGATCTCCTGCTTCCGGTCCCGGATTCGACGGGTGTGCTCTGCGGCTTCTCGGTCCACTTCCCGGCCTACAGCGTAGCTCCGTACGTTGCCGGTCCGCAGGATGTCTACATTCCGCTGGACCTCCTGAGGCGGTGACGCGCGGGATGGCTGCGGCCAGGCCGCCGCTCGCGGGCTGCCTCCGCGTGACGGGGTCTGCAGGCGGGCGCTTCTCCGGGGAAGCGGGGTGAAAACGAAGCTCCTCCTGTTCGTCCTGCTGCCGGTGGTGTCCGTCCCGGCTGTCGAGGCACATTCCCCGGACGGCATGGAGTTCTCGGGCTCCACAGGGTCCTTCACCTGGGGGCTGACGCTGCCCGACCTGCCCCCGGGCTGCGGACCTCTGCGTGAGAGGATCGAGGACGACTTCTCGACCGCAGCCGGCTGCCTGGCCGATCAGCAGGCCATGTGCGGATGGACCCCGGCCGAGCATCCCTGGGAGTTCCTCTCGGACGTCTCGGTGTGGACGAGCGGGAGCGTGCTGGTCTGCGCACTGGTGACGGAGTACCAGTACACCGGCGGTGCGCACGGCAACACGGGATTCCGTTCGTACATCTTCGACAGGAAGAGCGGGCTGTTCGGGAGTCTCGAGGAGTACATCGGCGGGGAGGAGGCCCTCGGGCTGATCGCATCGGCCGCCGCCGACTCCCTGCGGGAGCTCCTCCGGGGGGATTCCGATCTCTGCTGGATCGATGCGGGAGCCGCCCCCTCGTGGGCCAACTACGCCAGCGCCCTTCCCGCTCCACCCGGCATGCCGCCGGGCCTGGTGGTCTTCTTCCCCCCCTATCAGGTCGCCCCCTATGCTTACGGCCCCCAGGAGGTGTTCATCCCGGAGGGCGTCTACAGACGCTGACCCGCCGACCGGTGCGCGCGGATGACGGCGGCGGAAGACTCGACCGGGATTCGTCATCCGGAGGTCGTCGGAGGCTGCCGGCCGGGATCCGCCCGGGGCGAGGGGCGTGCCCGGGCCCTTCCGGGCCCGGAGGGGTCCTGCAGAATGACCCTATCTGCATCCTGCTGGACGGCAGGGCTTTGTCTCTGGAATGTGAAAGATCTGAAAACCGAAGGGGATCAGATGCCGGCGAGTCTGAGCAGATAGGGGTCCAGCGGCTTCCGGTTCTCCCACGAGGCGGGGAGCGGGTGCCGGACGATCCTGTGGTCCATCTCGCCGACCATGCAGGGGTCGGCTCCGTCGCAGAGGGCCTCCACCGCCGCCCAGCCCAGCTTCGTGGCGAGCACCCTGTCGGCCGTGGTGGGCGATCCGCCGCGCTGCACGTGGCCGAGGACGGTCACCCTGCTGCCGATGCCCCAGCCCTCTCGAAGCCTGCGCGCGATCTCCAGCGCGCCTCCCTGCTCGTCGCCCTCGGCGCAGACCAGGATGCTCGAGCGCCTTCCCTCGTCGATGCGGGTGCGGATGACCCCTGCGACGGCCTCGAGGTCGGTGGGCGTCTCCGGCAGGAAAATGGCCTCCGCGCCGCAGCCCACGCCCGATTCCAGCGCTATGAATCCGGCGCTGCGCCCCATCACCTCGACGATGAAGACCCTGTCGTGCGCCGCGGCGGTGTCCTTGATCCGGTCGATGGACTCGAGGGCCGTGTTGACGGCGGTGTCGTAGCCTATGGTGAAGTCCGTGCCCCAGATGTCGTTGTCTATCGTCCCGGGTACTCCCACCACCCTGGCTCCGTGCTCCCGGGCGAGCAGGTCGGCACCCCTGAAGCTCCCGTCGCCGCCGATGACGACGAGACCTTCGATGCCGGCCCCGCTCATCGTGCGGGCGGCCCGCGCCCTGCCCTCGGCCGTGGTGAAGCGGTCGCTGCGGGCGGCGAACAGGATCGTCCCGCCTCGCTGGATCGTGTTGCTGACGTCCTGCGAGGACATCTCGCGAAGCCAGCCCTCGACGAGGCCCTCGTAGCCGCGGAGAACGCCGAAGGCGCGAAGGCCGCGGGAGAGCGCTGCCCTCACCACGGCCCTCACGCATGCGTTCATGCCCGGGGCGTCGCCGCCGCTCGTCAGGACGGCGATGCTATCTGGCGGCCTTGTCACCCCCGGCCTTCTTCTCCTTCTTCTCCTTCTTGTCCTTCGAGCCCTTCTTGTCCTCGGGCTTGAAGGCAGTGGGAGAATCCACGAACTCCAGGATGCATGCCTCCGCGGCGTCACCCATCCTGCTCCCGAGCTTGAGAATGCGGGTGTAGCCGCCGGGCCGCTCGACATAGCGGGGGCCCAGGTCGGAGAAGACCTTGCGGACGGCCTCGGAGCCGTACACGGCACGGGCGACGATGCGCCTGGCATGGAGCGTGTCGGTCCTGCCGCGGGATACGATCTTCTCGACCATGCTCCGGGCGGCCCTGGCCTTCGCAGGGCTCGTCACCACGCGCTCGTGGATGATGAGCGAGGTCACGAGGTTCCGGAGCAGCCTGACCCTCTCGTCGGGCTTCCTTCCCAGCTTCGGTGTGGTCTTTCTGTGGCGCATGGCTCTCCCTGGCCTCAGCTCTCCGCGAGCCCGAGGCCGTACTGTTCCAGGAGATCCTGGAGGATCTTTAGCGAGGCCTGGCCGAGGTTCCTGATGGACAGCAGCTCGGAGCGGGGCTTCGAGGCGAGCTGCCCGAGGGTCTCGACCCCGCCGGCGGCGAGATTGTTCACGAGACGCGGGGAGAGACCGGTTTCGGCGAGCGGCAGGGAGGAGAAGTCCTCCTCCGCCTCCTCATCCCCCGCGGTTCCGGCGCCGGACGGAGCCCTCCCGCCCATGAGGAGCTCGAAGTGCCTGAGGAGGATGTCGCAGGCGCGGTCCATCGCTTCGCGGGGGGATATGGAGCCGTCCGTCACGACATCCATCATCAGCTTGTCGTAGTCGGTCCGGTCGCCCACGCGGGCGCTCTCGACCTCGAAGTCGACCTTGCGCACGGGTCCGAACCAGGAGTCCATGAGGATCTCGCCCAGCTCGCGCCCCCTGCCCAGGTCGTGCCACTCCTCGGCGGTGACGTATCCCTTGCCGCGCTCGACCATGACCTCCATGCGGAGGCGCGAGCCCTGTCCGACGTCGGCTATCGGCTGGTCGCCGTTCAGGATGGTGATCCCCTGGTCCGGCTTGAAGTGCGAGGCCTTGACGGCGGCGGGTCCCTTGACGTCGAGGACCAGCCTGCCGGGCTCCGATCCCTCGTACCGGAGATCGAGGGTCTTGAGGTTGAGGATGATGTCAGGGACGTCCTGGTACACGCCGGGGAGCGCGGTGAACTCGTGGCTCGCTCCCTCGATCCTTACCACGACCGGGGCGGCGCCCTCCAGGGAGGAGAGCAGCACCCGCCTGAGGGCGGTGCCAAGGGTACGTCCGAAACCGCGCTCGAGAGGGGTTACGAGCATCCGGCCGCTTGTGGCGGTCAGCGTCTCCTCGTCCCACTCGATCCGGTCCGGCAGATACAGGCTCCTGTACTCCATGTGGTCCCCCCGACCTGTTGCATTATCAGAGACCGTGCGGCGCAGGGCCGGCACGGAACCAGGGAAAAGCTACATCCGCCGCCTCTTGGTGGGCCGGCAGCCGTTGTGCGGAACCTTCGTGATGTCCTTGATGCCCGTGACCTCGAGACCCGAGGACTGCAGGGCCCTGACCGCCGATTCGCGTCCGGATCCCGGACCGCGCACCCATATCTCGACCCTCTTCAGCCCGGCCTCCACGGCCCGCTCCGCGGCCTGGACGGCCGCCTGCGACGCAGCGAACGCCGTGCCCTTGCGGGTGCCCTTCACTCCGGTCGTGCCTCCGCTCGCCCAGGTGATGACGCTCCCCCTCAGGTCCGTGATGGTTATCATGGTGTTGTTGAAGGAGGACTTCACGTGGGCGACACCGTTGACGTCCGACACCCGGGTGATCTTGCGGGTGGCGGTCCTTCCCTTTGACTGAGCCTTGGGCAACGCGTCCTCCTCCTCTTACCGCTTCTTCATGTGGCCGACGCGCGGCCCTTTTCTCGTGCGGGCGTTCGTGTGAGTCCTCTGTCCCCTGCAGGGGAGCCCGCGGCGGTGCCGGAGCCCCCTGTAGCAGCCTATGTCCATGAGGCGCTTCCTGTTGATCGCGATCTCGGCCCTGAGGGCTCCCTCGACCTTGTACTCGGCGTCGATGATCTTCCTCAGGGATGCGATCTCGTCCTCGGTCAGCTCGTCGGTCTTCTTGTCGACGGGGATGTCGGTGCGGGCGAGGATCTCCTTCGACGTGGAGAGGCCGATGCCGTAGATGTAGGGAAGAGCGTAGAGGACCTGCTTGTTCCTCGGCAGATCCACTCCCGAAATGCGTGCCACAGTTGACCTCCGATACCCGGCCGGGAGCTTCTAGCCCTGCCGCTGCTTGTGCTTGGGATTGCGGGGACAGATCACGAGGACCCTTCCCTCCCTGCGGACTATGCGGCAGTAGTCGCAGATCCTCTTCACCGAACTCCTGACTTTCATCTCTCCATCCTCACTTGTAGCGATAGGTTATCCTGCCGCGGCTCAGGTCGTAGGGGCAGAGCTCCACCGTCACCCGGTCGCCGACGAGGATACGTATGTAGTTCATCCGCATCTTGCCGGACACGTGGCACAGGACCCTGTGCCCCTCCGGCTTGTCCAGCCTGACCCGGCACATGTTGTTGGGGAGGGTTTCCTCGACGGTCCCGTCCACGACAACACCCTGGTCCTTGGCCACCGTCAACCTCTTTCCGTAAACTTTGCAGAATGCGAAGTATCGCAATAGATCGTCATTCAGTCAACACCAGCGCCTCTCCGTCGGTCACGATCACGGTGTGCTCCGCATGGGCGGAGAGGCTGCCGTCCGCGGTGACGACCGTCCAGCCGTCGTCCAGGGTGCGCACCCGCCAGTCCCCCGCGTTCACCATGGGCTCGATCGCAAGGGCCATCCCGGCCTTCAGCGGGACGCCCCTCCCGGGGGCCCCGTAGTTCGGGACCTGGGGATCCTCGTGCAGCCTCCTGCCGATGCCGTGGCCCACCAGGTCGCGCACGACGCTGTAGCCCGACGCCTCGACCACCCCCTGCACCGCACTCCCGATGTCCCCCGTGGTGTTCCCCGGCCTCGCCGCCTCGATGCCCTCGGCAAGAGCCCTGTAGGTCACATCCACGAGCCTGGAGGCCTCGGGCGACGATGCCGTTCCGCCCGCGAAGAAGGTGTCGGCGGCGTCGCCGTGGAAGCCGTCCTTGACCACGCCGACGTCGATGCTCACCAGGTCGCCCTCCGCTATCTCCAGATCGCCCGGGATGCCGTGCACGACCACGGAGTTGAGGGATACGCACACGGCCGCCGGGTACCCCCTGTAACCCAGGAACGACGGTCTGCCCTTCTCGGACCTGATGATCTCGCGGGCCATCCTGTCCAGGTCCGACGTTCTCATCCCCGGGCGTACCCCGTTCCTGATGCCCTCGAGCACCCTCCGGACGATCCGCCCGCTCTCGCGCATCCGGACGGTCTGCGAAGCGGTCATCACACCCATGGTTCCATCGCCCTGCGAAGGCTCTCCCACTCGTCCTCCACCGTGCCCGAGCCGTCGATCTTCAGGATGCGTCCCTCGTAGTATCCGACAAGCGGCCTGGTGATGCGGGAGTAGGCCTCGAGACGCCTCGCCACCACGGGCGGCTCGTCGTCCTCGCGCCTCCTGAGCCCGGCGCCGCAGACGGGACACACCGCGCCCGACGAGGCGGAGCCGATGTAGCCGCAGGCGCTGCAGGAGAGCCTGCCCGAAAGGCGCCTGACGACGATCTCGTCCGGCACCTCCAGGAGGACGACGCCGGTCAGGGGCCTGTCGTCCCCCAGGAAGGCGTCGAGGCTGCGGGCCTGGGCGATGCTGCGCGGATACCCGTCCAGCAGGAAGCCGTCCAGGGAGCCGAGCCTGTCGAAAACCACCCTGTCGACGGTCTCGTCGTCGACGAGGCCCCCCTCCCTGACCGTGGACGAGATCCGCCTCCCGAGCTCGGTACCCCGCTCGACCTCCTCCCTGAAGACGGCTCCGGTGGAGAGGTACTCCATGGCGAACGCGGCGCACATCCGCGAGGCCATGGTCCCCTTTCCGGAGCCGGGAGGGCCGAGCAGGACGACCCTCATCTGCGGCCCCTGATCTTCCCCTTCGCCAGGAAGCCCTCGTAGTGGCGCATGAGGAGGTGGGTCTCGATCTGCCGGAGGGTCTCGAGGGCCACGCCGACCACGATCAGCAGGCTGGTCCCGCCGAATGCGAAGTCGACGTTGGCGCTCCGGGCCAGGATCATGGGCAGTATGGCTATGAGAGCCAGGAAGATCGAACCGGGCAGCGTGACCCTTATGAGGACGCGCTCGATGTAGCTCGCCGTGCTCCTGCCCGGCTTCCTCCCGGGGATGAACCCGCCGTACTTCTTCATGTTGTCGGCGAGGTCCTGCGGATTGAAGACGATGGCCGTGTACACGTAGGTGAACAGGATGATGAGGGCCGCGTACACCAGCATGTACAGGGCGCTCGTCGGCGAGAAGACGCGTGCCACGGCTTCATCTATGCCGCTGTTGGGGAAGAACATGGCCAGACTGGACGGGAACATCAGGAACGACTGCGCGAAGATGATGGGGATCACGCCGGCCGTGTTCAGGCGCAGTGGGATGTGCGTGCTCTGCCCGCCGAAGACCTTGCGTCCCCTGACCTGCCTTGCGTAGGTGACCGGGATCTTCCTCTGGGCCTCCGTCATCAGGACGACGAAGGCGACGACGGCGAACATGAACACCAGCAGGAAGACCATCGACACGAACGACGTCTGCTGCAGGACGAACACGTCGCGGTAGAGCCCCGCTATGCCGTCGGGGACGCGACCGACGATGCCGGCGAAGATGAGCAGGCTGATGCCGTTCCCGATGCCTCGCTCGGTGATCCTCTCCCCCAGCCACATGACGAAGATCGTGCCGGTGATGAGGGTGAGAACGGTCTGGACCGTGAAGGCCAGGCCTGGGCTGGGCACCACGCCCGGGGCCTGGGCGTTCAGGCTGACTATGTACTGGGATATGCCGAGCCCCTGGATCAGTCCGAGACCGACGGTCGAGTAGCGGGTGATCTCGGTCATCTTCTGTCTGCCGGCCTCCCCCTCCTTCTTCAGCTTCTCGAAGTAGGGCATGACCGAGGTGAGGAGCTGGATGATGATCGAGGCGGAGATGTAGGGCATGATCCCGAGTGCGAAGATGCTCGCGCGGCTCAGGGCGCCTCCGACGAACAGGTCGTAGATGCCCATGATGTTTCCGGCCATGCCTCTGAAGGCTTCCTCGAGAGCATGGATGTCGATCCCGGGGACTGGGATGAACCCGCCCACCCTGTAGACCGCCAGGAGCAGGAGCGTGTAGATGATCTTCTTCTTCAGCTCCGGAATCCTGAAGACGCTCTCGAAACCCCTCATCAGTCGAGCACCTCCACTGCGCCGCCGACCGAGGTGATGGCCTCGGCCGCGGTGGAGCTGAACGCATGGGCGCAGACCGTCAGTCTCCTGGCGAGCTTACCGAATCCGAGAACCTTCACGGGCCTGAACCTGCTCGAGATGAGCCCGGCGCCGCGCAGCTCCTCGGGGGTTACTACGGTGTCCTCCTCGAACCTGTTGAGGTGGGACACGTTGACGACCTGGAAAACCTTGGCGAACCGGGCGTTGGAGAATCCCTTGTGGGTCAGCCTCCTCTGGATGGGGAGCTGGCCGCCCTCGAACCAGGGGTTGATGCTGCCCCTGGCCCTCTGCCCCTTGTGGCCCTTGCCGGCCGTGCCGCCCAGCCCTGATCCGTCGCCGCAGCCGCGGCGCTTGCGGTCGCGCTTGGCGCCGCGTGCGGGCCTGAGATGCTGCAGGCGCCTCACTCCTCCACCTCCTCGACTCTGACGAGGTGCCGGACCCTGAAGACCATGCCCCTTATCTCGGGCCTGTCGTCGTGGGTCACCGTCTGGTGCATCTTCCGCAGACCGAGTGCGGCCAGCGTCCTCTTCTGGACCTCCGGCCTGTCTATGCCGCTCCCGGTCTGGGTGATGGCGAGCTTCTTAGCCATCAGTGCGGTTCCTCCGCTGGATCATGCCCCTCCTGGCGGTGCTGATCCTGTCGATGGTCGACAGGTCCTTCAGGCCCGCGAGGGTGGCCTTTACCACGTTGTGGGGGTTGTTGGTCCCCTGGGACTTGCTGAGGACGTCCTTGACCCCGGCGCACTCCATGATGGCGCGCACGGTCGCCCCTGCGATCACTCCGGTTCCCGGGCTGGCCGGCCTCAGGAGCACGCGCCCCGCGCCGAACTCGCCCGTGACCGTGTGGGGGAGGGTCCTCCCGTCGACGAGGGGCACCTCGATGAGCCCCTTCTTCGCCTCCTCGGTGGCCTTGCGGATGGCCTCGGGCAGCTCGGTAGCCTTCCCGAGACCCACTCCGACACGCCCCCTGCCGTCGCCGACGGCTACAAGGGCGTTGAAGCCGAACCTGCGGCCGCCCTTGATGACCTTCGCCACCCGGTTGACCGAGATGAGGCGGTCCATGAACTCGACTTCCGGCTCCTCCGCGGCGGCCGTCCTGTCGTGCTTCTCTTCCGTGCTGTCGGTCTTCCTGATGCTCATGGAGCCCCCCATCAGAACCTGAGGCCGCCTTCGCGCGCCTTCTCCGCAAGGGCCTTGACCCTTCCGTGGAAAGGATGGCCGCCCCGGTCGAACACCACCGTTTCAATCCCCATCTCGAGGGCCTTCCGTGCCACGATGACTCCCAGCCTCGCGGCCTGCTCGGTCTTCGTGCCCGTGCGCTCGGGCTGGAAGTAGGCCGCGGTCGTGGTTACGCACATGAGCGTGCGGCCGGTCGTGTCGTCGACTATCGAGGCCACGATGTGGCGGTTCGTCCTGTGGACGGCCAGCCTGGGCCTCGAGGTCGTGCCGGAGATCTTCCTTCTGATGCGGAGGTGACGGCGGCGTAGCCTGTCTGCGCTGTCGTGCCTTGCCATGTCCCCCCCTACTTGGTCGTCTTGGCGGCCTTGCGCCGCACCACCTGATCGGAGTACCTGAACCCGATCATGTTGTAAGGCTCCACGGGTCTGAGCCTGTAGAGAACCGAGGCGAACGAGCCGAGCAGCTCCCGGTTCGCACTTCCGAGCTGGATGGTGAACGTGTTCTGTCCCGGCTGGACCTGCACGGAGACCCCGGCCGGGATCTCCATCAGGACCCTGTGCGAGAAGCCGATCTGCATCTCCAGGATGCGTCCCCTGACCTCGCCCTGGAAGCCCTTGCCGTTGACCACGAGGGTTATCGAGTGGCCCGAGCTCGCGCCCACGACCTTGTTCGAGAGATGGGCCCTGGTGACGCCGTGCAGCCTCCTGGCCTCGGCGTCGTCGCCGGCCCTCTCCACGAACAGGGTGGCGCCGTCCATGCGTACGGTTATGCCCTGCGGCAGTTCGTGGACCGCCTCGCCGCGGGGTCCCTTGATCCTCACGACGCGGTCCTCGAGCCCTACGCTCACGCCCGCGGGGATCGTGACGGGTAGATTGCCGATGCGCGACATCTGTCCTCCTACCAGACGTGCAGCAGCACTTCGCCGCCGACGCCTTCCCTGCGGGCCTCCGAATCGGTCAGGATGCCCTTGGGGGTGGAAAGGACCGCGACACCGCGGCCGGCCATGACCCTGGGGATCTCCGAGACTCCGGTATAGACTCGGCAGCCCGGCCTGGAGATCCTCTTGAGCCCGACGATCAGGGACTTGCCGTTCTGATAGGCGAGATAGATGCGGAGGAGGCCCTGCCTGCCGTCCTCCATCCTGCGGAAGCCCCTGACGAAACCCTTCTTGTACAGCACGCCCGCAATGGAGGACTTGAGGTTCGACGCGGGTATGTCGACCATCACGTGCCCGGCCATCGAGGCGTTCCTGATCCTGTTGAGCATGTCGGCGATGGGATCGGTCATCGACATCTCCCACCCCCTACCAGCTGGCCTTGCGGACGCCCGGCAGCAGACCCCGGTTGGCCATGTCCCTGAAGCAGATCCGGCAGATGCCGAACTTGCGGAGATAGCCCCTGGGCCGGCCGCAGAGCGAGCAGCGGTTGTACCTGCGGACACCGAACTTCGGCGTGCGCTTCTGCTTTTCTAGGAGACACTTCTTGGCCAACTTCAGCCCCCCTGCCTGGCAGTGCCGGTCCTGCGGAATGGCAGACCGAGAAAACGGAGAAGTTCGAGACCTTCCTCGTCGGTTCGGGCGGTGGTCACGAGGGTGATGTTCATCCCCCTGAACTTGTCGATCTTGTCGACATCGATCTCGGGGAAGATCGCCTGCTCCTCGACGCCGAAGTTGTAGTTGCCCCTGCCGTCGAAGCCCTTGGGCGAGAGCCCGCGGAAGTCCCTGACCTGGGGCAGGGCGAAGTTCGCCAGCCTGTCGAGGAACTCCCACATAGTGCCCCCCCGGAGGGTGACGAAGACACCTATCGGCATGCCCTCACGCAGACGGAACGCCGCAACGGACCTGCGGGCCTTCGCCACCACGGGCCTCTGCCCGGTGATCCTGCCGAGCTGCTCGGTCGCGTTGGTCACGTTGTTCGCGTTCTCTATCGCTTCGCGTCCAAGGCCCATGTTGACGACGATCTTGACCATCCTGGGCACCTGGTTCGGATTGCTGTAGCCGAAGTGCTCCCTCAGCTTCGGAGCTATCTCCTCGAGGTACTTCTGCTTCAGCCTGGGAGTGTCTTTCATGGCTTCACCCGGCCCCTCAGACTGTCTCGCCGCAGGACTTGCACACCCTGCGGGCCCTGCCGTCGGCGTCCGTCTTGCGGGTCACGCCGGCGGTCTCTCCACAACCGGGGCAGACGAGCCTCAGGTTGGACGAGTGGATAGGGGCCTCCTTCTCCACTATGCCCCCCTGGGGGTTCTTCTGGCTGGGCCTGGAGTGCTTCTTGATGAAATTGACACCCTCTACGATCACCTTGCTCTTCTCGGGGAAGACCTTGAGGACCTTGCCCTTCTTCCCCTTCTCGTCGCCGGTGGACACGAGGACCTTGTCTCCCTTCCGCAAGTGCATCAGATCACCTCCGGGGCGAGGGACACGATCTTCATGAACTTCGACCTGAGCTCCCTGCCTACGGGTCCGAAGATCCTGGTGGCCACGGGCTGCATTCCCTCGTCGATGATGACCGCCGCGTTGTCGTCGAAGCGGACCGAGGACCCGTCCGGCCTGTTGATCTCCTTCCTGACCCTGACAACCACGGCCTTCCGCACCTCGCCCTTCTTCACGGTGCCGGTGGGGGAGGCCTCCTTGACGGTGACGACTATCACATCGCCTATGCTTGCGTAGCGCCTCCCGGTCCCCCCCAGCACCTTGATGCAGAGGACCTCCTTGGCGCCGGAGTTGTCGGCGATGTTGAGCCTGGTTTCCTGCTGGATCATTCCGACATCCTCCTAGCGGGCCTTCTCCACTATTTCGAGGAGCCGCCAGCGCTTGAGCCGCGAGAGCGGCCTGGTCTCGGCGATGCGCACCACGTCGCCGGCTCCGCACTGGTTCTCCTCGTCATGGGCGTAGTACCGGCGGGTCCTGCGGAAGCGCTTCTTGTAGACCGGATGGGCCTTCAGCGTTACCACCTCGACGACGACGGTCTTCTCCATCCTGCCGGCGGAGACGACTGTGCCCTTCAGAACCTGCCTGCCAGCCGTCCTGAACTGGGACATACCTACCTCACTTCCCGCCGGTTTCGACGCTCATGCCCAGCTGCCTCTCCCTGAGGACCGTGAGGGCCCTCGCGAGCTCGTGCCGGGCTATGCGTATCCTGACAGGGTTGTCCACCTGGTTCGCCGACTTGCGGAAACGAAGGTTGAAGATCTCCTGTCTCAGCTCGCGGACATGCCCGTCGAGCTCGTCGGAGGTCATCGAGCGGACTTCGGACGACTTCACTCCACCGCTCCCTTCTCCCTGGTGACGAACCGGGTGAGGATCGGGAGCTTGTGACCCGCGAGCCTCATGGCCTCGCGCGCGGTCTCGACCTCTACCCCCTCTATCTCGAACATCATCCTGCCGGGCTTCACGACCGCCACCCAGCGGTCGATGGCGCCCTTGCCCTTGCCCATCCTGGTCTCGAGGGGGAGGCCGGTGACCGGCTTGTCGGGGAAGATCCTGATCCAGATCTTGCCGCCCCTCTTCACGTGACGGGTTATCGCGACCCTGGCGGCCTCTATCTGGGCGCTGGTGATCCAGCCCGGCTCGAGGGCCTGGAGTCCGTACTCACCGAAGGTGACGGCGGCCCCCCCCTTGGCCCGGCCCTTCATGCGGCCCCTCTGCTGCTTGCGGTACTTGGTCCTCTTCGGCATCAGCATGGCGCACCACCCGCTAGTCGGCCGGGCCGGACTGGCCCGGGTACTCGTGGATCTCGCCGTTGTAGATCCATACCTTGACGCCGATGACGCCGTAGGTGGTCCTGGCCACGGAGCGTGCGAAGTCCACGTCGGCCCTGAGCGTGTGCAGGGGCACCCTGCCCTCGTGGTAGGTGTTCGTGCGGGACATCTCCGCCCCTCCGAGCCTTCCCGAGCAGGTCACCTTGATGCCTTCGGCCCCGGCCTTCATGGAGTCGGACAGCGCGCGCTTCATGGCCCGCCTGATGGAGACCCTGCCCTCGACCTGGCGGGCGATGGAGTCGGCGACCAGGCTTGCGTCCCTCTCGGGGTGCCTGATCTCCTCCACCTTCGTCCTGACGGTCTTCCCGGTGAAGATCTTGAGCTCCCTGGTGAGGGCGTCGATGGTGCTGCCCCTCGATCCGATCACGAGGCCGGCCCTGGCGGTGTGGATCGTCACCTGGACCTCCTGGGGCTTCCGCTCGATCTCGATCCTGGAGATCTGGGCCTTCTCCATTCGCTTCATGATGTACTTGCGCAGCCTGGCATCCTCCTCGAGGTACTCGGGGTAGCGCCTGCCGCGCGCGTACCATATCGAGTTCCAGTTGCGGATTATGCCCAGCCGCAGGCCGATGGGATTGGTCTTCTGCCCCATCTCAGCCCTCCTTCTTCTCGTCAGGCGCGGTGGCGATGGTGACCGAGATGTGGCAGAGCCTCTGCCTTATGCGGTTCGCCCTGCCCCTGGCCCTGGGCCTTACACGCTTCACTATCGGGCCGTTGTCTATGGCGATCCGTGTGACCTTGAGGTCGTCGATGTCGGGCTTGGCGCCCTCGAGCTTGTGGACCGCGTTGGCCACGGCCGAGTCCAGTGTCTTCTCGATCTCCCTGGACGCGTTCTTGGGGACCGTCAGGAGTATCGAGAGGGCCTGGTTGACCGTCTTGCCCCGGATCAGGTCGGCCACCTGACGGGCCTTCCTGGGGGGCACATGAACGAATCTGGACCTGGCTGATGCTTCCATCTGCGCCTCCCCGCCTACTTCTTCTTCTCGCGGTGGCCGCGGAAGGTACGGGAGGGGGCGAACTCGCCCAGCCTGTGACCGACCATGTTCTCCACCACGTATACGGGCATGAACTTGCGCCCATTGTGAACCGCGAAGGTCTGTCCCACGAACTCGGGCGGGATGGTGGATCTGCGGGCCCAGGTCCTGATGACCTTCTTGTCGCCCTCGCCCGCCATGGAGAGGACCTTCTCGAGCAGCTTGGCGTCGACGAAGGGGCCCTTCTTGAGTGAGCGTGCCATCGGTTACCTCCTCCCGCCGGTGGGTCTGCGCCTGGAAATGAGCTTGTCGGAGGGCTTGTGCCTCCTCGTCCTGAGGCCCTTGGCCAGCTGTCCCCACGGCGAGCAGGGGTGCCTCCCGCCGCTGGACTTGCCCTCTCCGCCGCCCATCGGGTGATCGACGGGGTTCATGGCGACTCCCCTGACGCTGGGCCTGATTCCCAGCCACCTCGAACGGCCGGCCTTGCCCAGCCTCGTGTTCGAGTGGTCGGGATTGCCTATGGTGCCGATCGTCGCCATGCAGGTCAGGGGGACCATGCGCATCTCCCTGGACGGCATCCTGAGGGTTGCGAGGGTGCCCTCCCTGGCGAGGAGCTGCACGCCCACGCCGGCGCTCCTGGCGATCTGCCCGCCGTAGCCGGGCCTGAGCTCGACGTTGTGGATGATCGTCCCGAGAGGTATGCGGTCGAGCGGCAGATGATTGCCCACCTCCGGGGGGGCGTCCCTCCCGGAGAGGACCTTCCTGCCCACCGTGAGACCCTCGGGAGCCAGGATGTACCGCTTCTCGCCGTCCGGATAGACGACCAGGGCGATCCTGGCGGACCTGTTGGGATCGTACTCGATGGAGGCCACCGTTCCCTCGATGTCGAACTTGTTGCGCTTGAAGTCGATGATCCGGTAGCGCCGCTTGTGCCCTCCCCCGTGGTGCCTGCAGGTCACCCTGCCCAGGTTGTTCCGCCCCGCCTTCTTCTTCAGGGGCTTCATGAGCGACTTCTCGCCCTCGCTCCTCGTTATCTCGGCGAAATCGGGGAGGATCGTGAACCTGCACCCCGGGGTGACCGGCTTGAGTCTCCTGGTTCCCATCGCCTACACCCCTTCGAAGAACTCGACCGACTGGCCGGCGGCAAGGGTCACGATCGCCTTCTTCCAGGAGGACCTGCGTCCGAGGTTCCTCCCGAGGCGCTTCTTCTTGCCCTGCATGTTCATGGTATGGACACCGACCACGCTGACGCCGAAGATCTCCTCGACGGCCCTGGCGATGTCGTGCTTCGTGACGGTCCTCGGCACCCGGAAGCTGTAGCTGTTCGTCGCCTCGCGGGCGGCGGTGGACTTCTCGGTCACGAGTGGCGTGAGTATCACATGTCTCGCGTCCATCAGAGGACCCTCTCCTTCAGGAGGTCGACCGCGCTCTCGGAAATGAGCACGACCTCCGAGTTGACGAGGGTGGTGATGCTGACGTTCCTTGCGTTCATGGCCACGGCGCGGGGGATGTTCCGCGTGGCGCGGAGCACGTTGGCGTCGTCGTCACCGACCAGGATGACGGTCCTCCTGCCCTCGCAGCCCTGGTTGTCGAGCATCTCGGCCATCTCGCGGGTACGGCCCGTGGAGGACAGGTCGACGAGGAGCCTGAGGTTGCCCTCGGACAGCCTCTCGCTGAGGATCCCGGCTATCGCCTTGCGGCGGACCTTGCGGTTGATCTTGAGCGACCAGGTCCTCGGATGGGGTCCGTGGGCCACGCCTCCCCCCACCCAGATGGGGGAGCGGAAGCTGCCCGCCCTGGCGTGCCCCGTGTGCTTCTGCCTCCAGGGCTTCGATCCCGAGGAGGTGACCTCGCTGCGGGTCTGCGTGTCGGCGGTGCCCCTGCGGGCGTTGAGCATCTCGGCCCTCGTGACCTCCCAGAGGACGTGCGTGGAGACGCCGATGGCGAAGATCTCGTCGGGCAGGTCGATCGTGCCGACCTCCTCGCCCTTCATGTTGTATCTGCGTGCTTCCGGCATGGCTACCTGCCACCCCCCCTCTTCTTGCTGACGAGGAGATAGCCGTTCCGCGAACCGGGAACGGCTCCCTTGAGGAGCAGGAGGTTGTTCTCGAGGTCTATGCCTACCACCTCGAGGTTCTTGACCGTCGTCCTGGCCCCGCCGGTGCGCCCGGGCATTCCCCTGTTCTTGCGCACCTCGGCAGGGGTGGTATGCTGCCCGATCGAGCCGGGCACGCGCTTGGACTTGCAGCCGTGGGCCTCGTCGCCGCCCGAGAAGCCGTGACGCTTCACGACCCCCTGGAAGCCCTTGCCCTTGGAGACCCCGGTCACGTCGACCTTCTCGCCGGGGGAGAAGATGGAGACATCGATCAGATCGCCCGCGCCGAGGTCGCGGCCGTCGAGGGGCCGTATCTCCAGTAGCCTCGATACGGGGGGCGCCCCGGCCTTCTCGAGATGCCCCAGGCGGGGCTTCGAGAGCCTGCTCTTCTTCTGCTGGCGATAGCCGATCTGGAGGGCTTCGTACCCGTCCCGCTCGATGGTCCTCACCTGGACCACGGGGCAGGGGCGGGCCTCCAGAACGGTGACAGGCAGGACTTTCCCGTCATCGCGGAAAAGCCGGGTCATGCCTATCTTGCGAGCCATGAGACCGCTCATCGGCACTCCTGTCGCTGAAGTCCCATACGGGCGGTGGGACAAGCGTTGATGTTTCTCTGCGCGGGCTCCGGCGGTCTCCGCCTCAGACCGGTCGAGCCCTCTCCGCTCTTGACCCGGCTCCGGCCGGGCCAGTCAGCAGGCGGCCGGGACGCCTCCCGGCTACCTCACCTCGACGTCGACCCCTGCGGGGACGTCGAGCTGTCTCAGCACCTCGGTGGTCTGCTCGCCGGGATCTTCGATCTCGATGAGCCTGGAATGGACGCGCATCTCGAACTGCTCACGGGACTTCTTGTCGATGTGCGGGCTGCGGAGCACGGTGACCAGGGTGCGCCTGGTGGGAAGGGGTATCGGGCCGGCCACCTTCGCCCCGGTCTGCTTCACGCCTCGCACGATGCTCTGGGCCGACCTGTCGAGCAGCCTGTGGTCGTAGGCCCTGAGCCGGATCCTGAGTTTCATGCCGTTCACTGCATCTCCCTGGTGACCGCGGCGGGGAACACGGGGGTCGCCGCCATCTATTGTTTACACGCTATGCCCATCCGGAGCATGAGTGCCTGGGCCGCCTGGGGCGGTACTTCGGCATACTCGAGAAGCTGCATTGTGTAGCCCGCGCGCCCCTGGGTCAGGGAGCGCAGGGCGGTAGTATAGCCAAAAAGCTCGGCAAGGGGTACCCTTGCGGACACGGCCGTGGCCTCTCCCCTGGGATCCATGTGGAGGACCCTCCCGCGGCGCGCCCCGATGTCCCCGATTATGTCCCCGACGTGGTCCTGCGGTGTGAGTATGTCCAGCTGCATGACGGGTTCGCGCAGCACGGGACCCGCGGCCTGCAGGGCGGCCCGGAGGGCCATGGCCGCGGCGGTGGAGTACCCGATCTCGCTCGAGTCGGTCTCGTGGATGCCCAGCGAGAGGATGGTCACGATCAGTCCGTCGACCGGGAAGCCGGCCAGGGGACCGGCCCCGACCGAGCCCTCTATGCCCATCCTGGCGGCCTGGATGAATGCGGGGGGGCGGTCTCCCGGCCCCACCCGGCTCCTCACCTCGATCCCCGCGGGGGCCGGCGCGACCGAGAGCCGTATGCTTCCGAAGTGGCGCCTGCCCTGTATCTCCCTCTCGAAGGTCTCCTCCGTCTCGGCGGAGATGCTGATCCCCTCGCGGTAGGACACCTGCGGCCTGCCCGTCCTGACGGCGAGCCTCTTCTCGCGCCTGAGCCTGTCGACCACGATCTCGAGGTGAAGCTCACCCATGCCCATGACCAGGAGCTGCCCGGTCTCCTCGTCGGTGCACGTCGCGAGGGTGGGATCCTCGCTCGTAAGGTCCTCCAGGGCCTGCTCGAGGGCCTTCTCGTCCCTCGTGCTCTCGGGCTCGATTGCCATGCGGATGACCGGTGCGGGGAAGCTCATGGGCTCCAGCGACATCGGGTTGTCCATATCCGTGAGGGTGTCGCCGGTGGCGGCGTTCCTCAGCCCGACCGCGGCTATGTCCCCGGCGGTTATCTCGTCGAGGTGCGTGCGCTTGTCGGCATGCATCCTGACGAGGCGCGAGAGCCTCTCCCTCCTGCCCGTCCTGTTGTTGAGGACGGTGTCGCCGTCGGCCGCGAGGCCCGAGTAGACGCGCATGAATGCGAGCCTCCCGAGGTGGTCGTCGCTCTGGATCTTGAACACCAGGGCGGTGAACGGCTCCTCGTCGTTCCTCGCGCGCGTCACGGCGTCACCGACGGGAGACTCGCCGACGACGGGGGGCATGTCGGTCGGGGCCGGCAGCCAGTCGACGACCGCGTCCAGCAGGGGCTGGATGCCCGTGTTCCTCAGGGCGGCACCGCACAGGACCGGCACGAACCTCCCCTCGAGGGTGCCCCTCCTCAGGAGGGCGCGCACCTCCCCGGCCTCCAGTGTTCCCGACAGGTACCGGTCCACGGCATGGTCGTCCAGCTCGGCGGCTGCCTCCCACACGGCATCCCTTGCCTCGCGCAGCTCGGCGGCCATCTTCCCGGGAACGGGATGGGTGACTATCCTCCCGCCCTGCTCGGCGGGGTCGAACTCCAGGAAGAGGTTGTCCAAGATGCTGACGACGCCCTCGAAGGTGCTCCCCGAGCCGACCGGCAGCATCACGGGCAGGGGCCTGGCGCCCAGCCTCTGCCGCATCATGCAGAGGGTCCTGCGGAAGTCGGCGCCCTGCCTGTCCAGCTTGTTCACGAAGGCGATGCGGGGTATCCCGTACCTGTCCGCCTGGTGCCAGACCGTCTCCGACTGGGGCTCTACGCCTCCGACGGCGCAGAAGACCGCCACGGCTCCGTCCAGGACCCTGAGGGACCTCTCGACCTCGACGGTGAAGTCGACGTGTCCGGGGGTGTCGATGATGTTGATCTGGTGGCCGCGCCACTCGCAGGTGGTGGCGGCGGCGGTGATGGTTATGCCCCTCTCGCGCTCCTGGGGCATCCAGTCCATCGCGGCCGTGCCGTAGTCGACGTCGCCCATGCGGTGCAGACGCCCGGTGTAGAAGAGGATCCTCTCCGTCACCGTCGTCTTGCCGGCATCGATGTGGGCCATGATGCCGATGTTGCGTATGAGTTTCGGATCAGGTCTGCCCATGGGCCGCCCTCGGTCGCCCGCCCCGGGGCCCGGGCCCCGCGCCCTGCCGGGGGCAGCCTCCGGGCGTGGTCCTGGAGGCTACCAGCGGTAGTGCGCGAACGCCTTGTTGGCCTCGGCCATCTTGTGTGTGTCGTCCTTCTTCTTGACGCTTCCGGCGTTCTCGCCCCGCGCTGCGTCCATTATCTCCGATGCGAGCTTCTCGGCGAAGGAGTGGCCCTTGCGGGACCTCGCGTACTGGATGATCCAGCGGATCGCCAGCGCGTCCCGCTCGGCGGGTCTCACCTCCATGGGAACCTGGTAGGTCGAGCCGCCCACCCTCCTGGACTTGACCTTGAGGACGGGACGGACGTTGTTCATGGCCCGGTTGAAGACGCCGAGGCCCTCCTGCCCGGTCTTCTCCTCCACGATGTCCATCGCGCCGTAGAAGACCTTCTCGGCGGCGGGCTTCCGCCCCTCCATCATGAGGGAGTTTATGAACCTGGACACCAGCGCGTTCCCGAACCTGCGGTCGGGAGCCGGATCCCTTCTCTTGGGTGTCGCACGCCTGGACATTCTCTGGCAGCCTCCTAGCGGGTCTCTCCCCTGGAGGCCGCGGGGGGGCCTGAGCCCCCCTCAGCGGCCTATGAAGGTTTCTTGGCGCCGTACTTGGACCGGCTCTGGCGCCTTCCCTCGACGCCGGAGGCGTCCTCGACGCCGCGAATGATGTGATATCGGACACCGGGGAGGTCCTTCACCCTGCCGCCCCTCACCAGGACGACGGAGTGCTCGTTGAGGTTGTGCCCCTCCCCCGGGATGTAGCAGGTGACCTCGTAGCCGTTGCGCAGCCTCACCCTGGCGACCTTGCGCAGGGCGGAGTTGGGCTTCTTGGGGGTGGAGGTGTACACCCTGGTGCAGATGCCCTTCTTCTGCGGACAGCCCGTCAGGGCCGGCGCCTTGGTCTTGGATGTCGGTTTCGTCCGACCCAGTCGGACGAGCTGATTGATAGTCGGCAACTCAACTCCTTTCAGATCCGCCGGAAGACCGGCGGGATGACCCGAAGAGCCGCTAAACTAGGCTTCCAGTTCGTCTTCGTCAACATCCTCCGGCTCGGGCGGGTCCGGCGGTTCGGTTCCGTCCGGGAGGGAGAGCTTCACGTCCGAGTAGCGGGGCATCCCCGTCCCTGCCGGGATGAGGTGACCCACTATCACGTTCTCCTTCAGCCCGCGGAGATAGTCGACCTTGCCCTCGACCGCGGCGTCCGCGAGCACGGTGTTGGTCTCCTGGAACGATGCCGCGGACAGGAAGCTGTCGGTGGCCAGCGAGGCCCTGGTTATCCCCAGGAGCTGGACGTCGCTGGTCGCGGGCCGCCTGCCCTCCCTCACCACGGCGTCGTTCTCGCGGTTGAGGACGAGCCTGTCGATCTGCGAGCCCTCCAGGAACCTGGTGTCCCCGGGGTCCTCTATCCGGGCCTTCGCTATCATCTGCCGTATCACTATACCGATGTGCTTGTCGTTTATCTTGACGCCCTGGAGCCTGTACACCTCCTGTATCTCGTTCAGGAGGTACTCCTCCACGGCCTCGGTTCCCTTGATCCGCAGGATGTCGTGCGGATCGAGCGGACCCTCGGTGAGCTTGTCGCCGGCCTCGACCCTGTCGCCTTCGCGCACCCGGATGTGCCTCGTGGCGGGAACCTTCAGGCTGGCCTCCTGGCCCTGGTCGCCGCGGATGGTGATGGCCCTCACGCCGGCCTTTATCGGGCTGAGGGCGACTATGCCGCTGATCTCCGCTATGGATGCGGCATCACCGGGCTTCCTGGCCTCGAAGAGCTCGTCGACCCTGGGCAGGCCTCCGGTGATGTCCCTCTGCTGGCCGAGCTTCTTCTCCATCCTGGCTATGTGCGTGCCGCTGCGGATCCGGCTGGCGTCGTGAACCCTGAGGTGGGCGCCGGTCGGGACCGCGTACATGCCGATGATGTGCTCGCGCACGTACTCGTCCACGGGGTCCTGCAGCCTGTCGCGGACCTTCCCCCTGGGCCCGGCCGACTTGAGCATCCTCTGGGAGAACGAGGCGAGCAGCACCATCCTGCTGCCGGGAGCCGCGTCGATCATTCGCCTCACCAGTCTCCTGGTGGCCGTCTGGGCCCTGTCGAGCCCCCCGATGGCGATGACGAACGGGGCGTCCGTCGAGAGGTCGGCCAGGGCGGCGGCGAGCTCTATCTCGATCTGCTCGTTCCTGCGGGACTGGCTCTCGGTGAGCTGGGACAGGAGCTCGGTGAGTCTGGCGGCCTTCTTCTTCTTCTTGCCGGGCTGTCCCTGCAGGAGGGTCTCTACGGCCGTGACGAAGGCCCCGTAGGCGCCGGGGGCCGCCTTCCTGGGATCCACCTTCGCGAAGGCGGCTCCGAAGTCGGAGGAGCGCTGCTCGAGTTCGTCGGACAGGGTGTCGGGCCTGTGCGGACTCATGTCCGCATAGGTGAACACGACCTTCCCGTGACGGGACTCCACGGCCTCGCGGACGAACTCCTCGAAGCGCCTGATCTCCTCCTCCCTGCGCCGCGGCTTGCCCGAGAGGACCGCGACCCCGTCGTCCAGGATGTAGACGTGGGGATGGAGGGTCTTGCTCCTGTCCTCGACTATGACCATCTGCTTCCGCTGCTCTATGTCGATCTCCTCCTGGAGGGTTATCTCCTCCTCGATGTCGACGTAGTGAGCGGTTCCGGACTGCTCGGCGACTATGGGGATGATGAAGGGGTCGCTCTTGCAGATCAGGTCGTCCCTGGACACGGTCTGGCCGTCCTCGACCGCGAGCACGGAGCCGACGACGATGTCGTATGTGGAAAGCACGTCACCGGTGGGATCGAGCACGTCTATCTGGCCGTTGCGGGTGGCTATGATCTGGGGCGTGCCGTTCTCGTCCTCCCCCTGGACCACGTACATGTTCCTGAAGTTGACCGTTCCGCCGTGGCGCGCCCTGACCTCGGACTCCTTGGCCTCTCGGCCGGCGACTCCGCCGGTGTGGAATGTCCGCAGGGTGAGCTGCGTGCCCGGCTCCCCGATGCTCTGTGCGGCGATCACGCCCACCGACTCGCCCACCGTGACCTTGCGGTTGCGGGAGAGGTCCCATCCGTAGCACTTGGCGCAGAGTCCCCTGGCGGCCTCGCAGGTCAGCGTGCTGCGGATCCTGACGTTCTCTATCCCGTGGTCCTCGATGCTCCTCGCCAGATCGGCGGTTATCTCCTCGCCGGCCTCGCAGATGATCTCGTCGGTGACCGGGTCGAACACGTCCTCGGCGGTCATGCGGCCGAGTATCCTGTCCCTGAGGGGCTCGATGATCTCCTCGCCCTCCTTGAGCGGCGTGATGTTCCTGCCCCTGATCGTGCCGCAGTCGTCCATCGTGATGACGACATCCTGACAGACGTCGACGAGCCTCCTGGTGAGATAGCCCGCGTCGGCGGTCTTCAGCGCCGTGTCGGCCAGGCCCTTGCGCGAGCCGTGGGTCGAGATCGAGTACTCGATGACCGACAGCCCCTCCTTCAGGGAGGAGATGATGGGCGTCTCGATTGTCTCGCCGACCTCTCCGGAGAGCCTCTTCCTGGGCTTCGACATCAGGCCCCTCATGCCGGCGAGCTGCTTCACCTGGTCCCAGCTGCCCCTGGCTCCGGAGTAGGCCATCATGTAGATGGGGTTGAGCCCGTGGCTCCTGCCGCCGAGGGAGTTCATCATGGCGTTCTTCACGTCCTCGGTCGCCTGGGTCCAGAGGTCGATGACCCTGTTGTAGCGCTCGGCCTCCGTCAGCTCGCCCCGCCTCGTCCGGGTCTCGACGTCGCTGATGGCCTCCTTGGCGCGGTCGATTATCCCGCCCTTCTCGTCGGGGATGACCATGTCGTCCATCCCCACCGTGAGGCCGGCCATCGTCGAGTAGTGGAACCCGAGGGCCTTGAGGTTGTCGAGGAAGACCGCGGCGCTCACGGATCCGATCTCCTCGAAGCACCTGGCCACGAGGGCGGCGAGGCCCTTCTTGCCGAACACCTTCTCGTGGGGTATCTGGCCGTTGGCGAGTATGAAGCCCATGTCCTCCGGGACTATCTCGTTGAAGACGACCTGGCCGACCGTGGTGTAGTCCTTCCAGAAGGCCGGGGTCCTGTTCTCGCCCTTGCCGTCGAGCTCGACCAGGTGGTTGATCCCCCTCACCTTGATCTTGGCGTGCAGCGACACCTTCCCGGCGTCGAAGGCGCCCCGGACCTCGGAGACGGAGGAGAAGACCATCCCCTCGCCCTTCTCCCCCGGCACCGGCTTGGTGAGGTAGTAGACCCCGATGACCATGTCGTGGCTCGGTGTGGCGATGGGCTCCCCGCTCGAGGGCTTGAGGATGTTCCTCGTCCCGAGCATCAGCACCCTGACCTCCACCTGGGCCTCGGCCGAGAGCGGGACGTGGACGGCCATCTGGTCGCCGTCGAAGTCTGCGTTGAAGGCCGCGCAGGCCAGGGGGTGGAGTCTGATCGCGAGACCCTCGACCAGCACCGGCTCGAAGGCCTGGATGCCGAGCCTGTGAAGGGTGGGGGCCCTGTTGAGCATGACGGGATGGTTCTGGATGACCTTCTCGAGAACAGCCCAGACGTCCTCGTCCTTCTCCTCGCCCCTCTTGGCGACCATCCGCTCCACGCGCTTCGTGGCCATCTTCACGCCCTCGTCGCTCATCTCGGCGAGACCGGCGATCACGAACGGCTTGAACAGCTCCAGCGCCATCGTCTTGGGCAGGCCGCACTGGTGGAAGTGAAGCTCGGGGCCGACGACGATGACGCTCCTGCCCGAGTAGTCCACCCTCTTGCCGAGGAGGTTCTGGCGGAAGCGGCCGCGCTTGCCCTTGAGCAGGTCGGAGAGGCTGCGGAGGGGCCTCATGCCGGCGCCCTTCACCGGCTTCCGCCTCGAGCTGTTGTCCAGCACCGCGTCCACGGCCTCCTGCAGCATACGCTTCTCGTTGCGCAGGATGACCTCGGGTGCCTGGAGGTCGAGGAGACGGCGGAGCCTGTTGTTCCTGTTGATCACGCGCCTGTAGAGGTCGTTGAGGTCGCTCGATGCGAACCTGCCGCCCTCGAGCGGCACCAGGGGCCGGAGGTCGGGGGGCAGCACGGGGAGCACCCTCAGTATCATCCACTCGGGCCTGTTGTCGTTGCGCGAGAGCCTGAACGACTCGACCTCCTTGAGGCGCTTGATGTTCTTCTGGCGCCTCGCGGCCGTCGTCTCGTTGGCGATGCTGGTGCGCAGCGAGGCGGCCAGCTCGTCGAGGTCGAGCCTGGAGAGGAGGGTCTCGACCGCATCGGCGCCCATCCTGACCTTGAAGGCTTCGCCGTAGGTCTCGCGGGCGGTGCGGTAGTCCTCCTCGGACAGGACGGTCCCGGCGGGGATCGAGGGGTGGTCCGAGTCCACGACCATGAAGGACTCGTAGTAGATCACGCGCTCGAGCTCTGTGGTCGTGATGTCGAGCAGCTTCGATATCTTCCTGGTCTTGAAGTACCAGATGTGCGTCACGGGGACGGCGAGCTCTATGTGGCCCATGCGCTCGCGCCTGACGCGCGAGTGCGTGACCTCGACGCCGCACCTGTCGCACTTCACGCCCCTGTAGCGTATCCTCTTGTACTTGCCGCAGCTGCACTCCCAGTCCTTGACCGGGCCGAAGATCCTCTCGCAGAAGAGGCCGTCGGGCTCGGGCTTGAACGACCTGTAGTTGATCGTCTCGGCCTTGGTAACCTCGCCCTCGGACCAGCTCTTGATCTTGTCAGGAGACGCCAGGCTTATCTTGATCCCGCGGAAGTTGGCGGGAAAGGCCTTCGCATCCCGAAGGGAGATCGTCTCGAGCATCGCTACTTCTCCTCCTCGGTCACGAGTTCCACATCCAGGGCGAGACTCCTCATCTCGTTGAGGAGCACGTTGAAGGACTCGGGCACCCCGGGGTCGGGGATGTTCTCGTCGTTGACGATCGCGCTGTACGCCCGCGACCTTCCCTCGGCGTCGTCGGACTTGATGGTCAGCATCTCCCTCAGCGTGTGCGCGGCCCCATAGGCCTCGAGGGCCCAGACCTCCATCTCGCCGAGCCTCTGCCCGCCCTTCTGGGCCTTGCCGCCCAGCGGCTGCTGCGTCACCATCGCATAGGGGCCGGTGGAGCGGGCGTGCATCTTGTCCTCCACCTGGTGGGCGAGCTTCATCATGTACATGACGCCAACGGTGACCGGCTGGTCCATGGGCTCGCCGGACCTGCCGTCATAGAGGACCGTCTTGCCGTCCTCCGACTGGCCCGCCTCGCGCAGGGCCTTCCTGATGTCGTCGTTGGTGGCGGAGTCGAACACGGGGGTGACGGCTTCGAAGCCGAGCTTCCTGGCGGCCAGCCCGAGGTTGGTCTCCATGATCTGGCCGACGTTCATCCTCGACGGGACGCCCAGGGGATTGATGCAGATGTCGACGGGCGTGCCGTCGGGCATGTAGGGCATGTCCTCCTCCGGGACGATGATGCTCACCACGCCCTTGTTGCCGTGCCTCCCGGCCATCTTGTCGCCCACCTGGAGCTTCCTGCGGCTGGCTATGAGAACCTTCACCAGCTTCAGGGTTCCGGGCTGCAGGTCGTCGCCGCGGTTCAGCTTGTCGACCTCGATCTCGTACTCCTTCTGCATGCGGTCGAGAACGGTGGAGGACCTGCGGAGGACGAGCCTGGCCTTGTCGTCGATCTCGAGGTTCTCGACGAGCTGCCTGCCGTAGTCGAGGTCCATGAAGCTGAGCTTGCCCAGGACCGTGGCCGTCAGCTTGCGACCCGCCGGCACGGCCACCTCCCCGGTGAGGGTGTCGACGATGTCGACCGCCTTCTGGTCCCTGAGGAGGTCCTTGAGCACCTGGTCCCTCTCGGACCCGAGCCGGGAGCGCCTGGTGTCGAAGTCGTCGGCCAGCTTCCTCAGCTTCTCGTCCAGCTCCCTGCGCGCACGCTCGGAGCGGTCCCTCCTGGCGTAGACCTTCACGTCGATGACCACGCCGTCCATGCCTGCGGGGGCCTTGAGGGAGACGTCCTTCACGTCGCCGGCCTTCTGACCGAAGATCGCCCGGATGAGGCGCTCCTCCGGGGACTGGTCCTGCTCGCCCTTGGGAGTGACCTTGCCCACAAGGTAGTCGTCGGCCTTCACCCGCGAGCCGACCTTTATGATGCCGTCGGCGTCGAGGTTGCGCTTGGCGTCCTCTCCCACGTTGGGTATCTCGCGGGTGAGCTCCTCGGGACCGAGCTTGGTCTCCCTGAACTGGGTCTCGAGCTCGAAGACGTGGACGGATGTGAATATGTCGTTCTTGATGAGACGCTCGCTGACGACGATGGCGTCCTCGAAGTTGTAGCCGTTCCAGGGGCAGAGCGCGACTATGGCGTTCACGCCGAGGGCGAGCCTGCCGTCCCTGGTGGCCATGCCGTCGGCCAGGGGCTGCCCCGCCTCGACGGTCTCCCCCTCTATGACCAGGGGCTTCTGGTTGATCGAGGTGTCCTGGTTGGTGCGCACGAACTTGCGCAGGCGGTACATGTCGTACCTGTTGAAGTCGAGGGGATCGCTGTCCGCCCTGACGATGATCATCGCGCTGTCGGCGTAGGTCACCACGCCCGCGCGCCTTGCCAGCACCAGGGCTCCGGAGTCCTTCGCCGCGCGCTCCTCCAGGCCCGTTCCGACCACCGGGGTCTCGGTGTACAGCAGGGGTACGGCCTGGCGCTGCATGTTCGAGCCCATCAGGGCCCTGTTCGCGTCGTCGTGCTCGAGGAAGGGGATGAGGGCCGCAGAGACGCCGACGAGCTGCTGGGGGCTGACATCGATGTACTCGACCTCGGACGGGGGCAGCATGGGGAAGTTGCCGGCCTTCCTGGCCCTCACGAGATCGCCCTGGAGCTGTCCGCGTGCGCCCACCCCGGTGTTCGCCTCCGCTATCGTCGTCCTGTCCTCGCGATCGGCGGAGAGGTAGACGACCTCGTCGGTCACCCTGCCCTTGATGACCCTCCTGTAGGGGGCCTCGAGGAACCCGAACCTGTTGATGGACGCGTATACCGCGAGCGTGGTGATGAGCCCGATGTTGGGACCCTCTGGGGTCTCGACGGGACACACCCTTCCGTAGTGGGTGTGGTGTACGTCCCTGACGTCGAAGCCCGCGCGCTCCCTGGTCAGGCCGCCCTCGCCCAGGGCGCTGGTGCGCCTCTTGTGCGTGAGCTCCGCCAGGGGGTTTGTCTGCTCCATGAACTGCGAGAGCTGGCTGGAGCCGAAGAAGGTGTTGATCACGCTCGAGAGCGTCCTCGAGTTCACCAGCTCGGTGGGGGTCAGCTTGTCGCGGTCCTGGTGGCCCATCCTGTCGCGGATCGTCCGGGCCATCCTGCTCAGGCCCTTGGAGAACTCCTGCCCGAGGAGCTCGCCGACCGTCTTGACCCTCCTGTTGCCCAGGTGGTCGATGTCGTCGGCGCTGATCTTGCCCTCGCGCAGCCTGATGAGATTGTCGACTATCGCGACGAGATCCTCGACCGACAGGGTCAGCCTGTCCATCGACGTGTCGATGTTCAGACGCTCGTTGAGCTTGTAGCGCCCGACCTCGCTGAGGCTGTACCTCTTCGAGTCGAAGAACATGGAGCGCAGATAGCTCCTGGCGTGGTCGAGGGAGGGGGCCTCGGTTCCCCTGAGGGCCTCGTAGATCCAGAGGGTCGCGTTGTCCTCGTTCTTCTCGAGGCCGGAGCCGAGGCTGGACTCCTCCTTGGCAAGGGTCTTGCGGATGCCGTCGAAGTCGGTCTTCTCGCTCCTCATCTCCAGGAACGAGGCCTTCCTGATGCCCTTCGCGACCAGGGCCTCGATCTTCTCTACGGTCTCCACGGGCTCGTCGCAGCGTGCCAGGATCTCGCCCGTCCCGGGGTCGACGATGTCCTCAGCGAAGCTCTTCAGGGTGAGGTCGACGGCTCGCGAGCGGTTCTTGAGGGCCTGCTCGAGATCCCTCTCGACCCTGGGGTAGAAGCGCGAGAGTATGTCCGAATCGGTGGCGAGGCCCAGCGACCGGAGGAGCATCGTGATGGGTATCCTCTTGGGCCGCTTGTCTATATTGGCGAATATGACGTCGTTGGTGTCGAGCATCAGGTCGAGCCACGAGCCGCGCTGGGGAATGACCCTCGCGCTGCAGACCCGTCGGCCCCGCTGGACGGTCTTCTCCTCGAAGAACACGCCGGGGCTGCGGTGGAGCTGGCTCACTATCACCCGCTCGGCCCCGTTGATGATGAACGAGCCCGTCTCGGTCATGAGGGGGAGCTCGCCGAGGAACACCGACTGCTCGACGATCCTCGACACCTTCTTCTCCTCCGGAGTCCCGCGGAAGACGAGCCGGAGCTTGGCGTTGAGGGGGGCGGAGAATGTCAGGTGCTTGTCCAGCGCCTCCTGGATGCTCCACCTGGGGGTTCCGACGTTGTACTCCACGTACTCGAGCGAGAACTCCTTGTTGGTGCTCTCGATGGGGAAGGTGTCAAGGAATATCTTGTGCAGGCCCTGGGGAATGCGCTCGTCCGGAGGTACTTCGGCCTGAAGGAACACCTCGAAGGATTTCTTCTGGATCTCCAGGAGATCCGGCATCTCAATCGCTGGAACGGCTCTCGAATAGTTCCTCACGGGTTTCTTCAGATTCACCTGGCCACTCCTAACGGCTTACTCTTTCCCACATGCGGGCGGCCACGGGCCGGTGCGAACGGCGAGAGAAGGCGCCTGGGCCTTCTCCCGCCGGTGTTCCGGTCGAAAAGCTCATCTACTGCAGCTTGACGGTCGCTCCCGCTTCCTCCAGCTGCTTCCTGATGCTCTCCGCTTCTGCCTTCTCGATGCCTTCCTTTATCTTGGAAGGAACGCCGTCGACCAGGTCCTTGGCCTCCTTCAGCCCGAGGCCGGTGATCTCGCGGAGGACCTTGATGACCTGGATCTTCTTGTCGCCGAAGCTGTCGAGGATGACGTCGAACTCGGTCTTCTCCTCGACCGCTGCGGCCGCTGCGGCAGGGGCCGCGGCGGCTGCCGCGACGGGGGCCGCGGCGGAAACGCCGAACTTCTCCTCCATCATCTTCACGAGCTCTGCGAGCTCGAGGACGGTCATGGTGGAAATGGTCTCGATCACGAGAGCCTTCTTGTCTTCGGACATCTTCTTCTCCTTCATGGCCTCGCGGACCCCTGCGGGGCCGCCTTTCGATCCAGACCTACTGGCTCTCTCCCCGCTTCTCCCCCAGCGCCGAAACGGCGTTGAGGAAGCCCCGGAGGACGCCACCCGTCACATTCACGAAGCCCTGCAGGGGCGCGCTCATGGATCCGAGCACGCGCGCGAGGAGCTCCTCGCGCCCGGGAAGGTCGGCAAGGGTCAGCATCTCGGCGGCCGTGCAGGACCTGCCCGAGACGTACCCGCCCTTGATGACGGGTCTGCCGTTGTTGCCGTCCGCGAACTTCTTCAGGACCTTCACGGGAAGGACCTCGTCCGGGGCCCATGCGAGGGCCGTGGGACCCTGGGCCAGCCCGAACACCCCCTGGTCGGCGGCGATCTCGATCTCGCCGAAGACGCGCCGGAGAAGGGTGTTCTTGACCACCATGTACCGGACACCCGTGCTCCTGAGCTCGTTCCTGAGCCTTGTCATGCCTGCCACGTCGATGCCCGAGAAGTCGGTCATGACCATGGAGCCGCACGAGCGCAGCTCGTCCGAGAGGGAGGAGAGTATCCTTTCCTTGCCTTGCCTGGTAATGCTCACCGTCCGCTCCCTCCCCGACTAGCGCAGCCGTGCACGGATGTCGTTGACATCCAGATGCACGCCCGGGCCCATGGTGGACGAGATCGAGACCGAGAGGATGTAGCGCCCCTTCGCCGAGGAGGGCTTGAGCTGCATGATCTTCTCGACCAGGGTGACGGCGTTCTCCTCGAGCGCCTTCTGGTCGAAGCTGGCCTTCCCTATCGGCGCGTGGACGTTGCCCTGCTTGTCGGTCCTGAAGGCGATCTTGCCGCCCTTCGACTCGCGGACCGCAGCGCCGACGTCGGCGGTGACGGTGCCGGTCTTGGGATTGGGCATCAGGCCGCGCGGTCCGAGGACCTTGCCCAGCCTGCCCACCACCTTCATCATGTCAGGGGTGGTGATGACCACCTGGAAGTCGATCCAGCCCTGGATTATGCGCTCGGCCAGCTCGTCCTCGCCGACATAGTCGGCACCGGCCTCGCGGGCCTCGTCGGCCTTCTCGCCCCTGGCGAAGACCAGCACCTTGACCTTGCGCCCGGTGCCGTGCGGCAGGATGCAGGTGCCCCTGACCACCTGGTCGCTGTACTTGGGGTCGACGCCGAGACGGAAGGCCATCTCGACGGTCTCGTCGAACCTGGCGGTGGCAAGGGAGCGGACCAGGCCCAGGCCCTCCTCGAGGGTGTACTGGTTCTGCCTGTCCACCTT
Organism: uncultured bacterium; assembly: GCA_964603785.1. Lineage (GTDB taxonomy): Bacteria > Fermentibacterota > Fermentibacteria > Fermentibacterales > Fermentibacteraceae > CAZRWD01. Next base: position 21,967 of record CAZRWD010000013.1, on the reverse strand, counting down.
GCTCCTCGCCTCCTCGAAGCGTCTGCTGGTTCCCGCCATGTCAGTCCGCCACCTCCAGGCCCATGCTCCTCGCGGTTCCGAGGACCATCCTCACGGCGGCCTCCAGGGATGCCGCGTTCAGGTCCTCCTTCTTGGTCTTCGCGATCTCGCGCACCTGGTCCATCGTGACGGTGCCGACCTTCGTGCGGTTCGGTTCACCGGAGCCCTTCGCCAGGCCTGCCGCGCGCTTCAGCAGGATGGCCGCGGGGGGGGACTTCAGCTCGAAGGAAAAGCTCCTGTCCGCGTACACGGTGACAACCGCCGGGATCACAAGGCCCTCCTGCCCCTGGGTGCGGGCATTGAAGTCCTTGCAGAACCCGGGCAGGTTGATGCCGTACTGGCCCAGGGCAGGTCCCACCGGCGGGGCCGGTGTGGCCTGTCCAGCGGACAGCTGGAGCTTCACCACGCCCAGGATCTTCTTGGCCATGCGTACTCCTCTCCTCCGTCCGGGCCTCCCCTATGATAGCGGCCCGGTACGGGTTCCCTAACTCACTCGCCGGGACGTCCGGCCCGGCGCCTAGACGAGCCTGACCTGCGCGAAGTCCAGCTCCACCGGCGCCTTGCGGCCGAAGATCGTGAAGATGACCCGGACCCGTCCCCGTTCCGGGTTTATCGATTCCACAACGCCCGAGAAGTTGTTGAACGGGCCGTCCACGACCCTCACGGTCTGGCCCGTGGTGAACGGCACCCGCACCACCCGGTGCGTCTCCCTGCCGTCCGCCTGCCCCATGATCCGCTTCATCTCGTCGTCGGTCAGCGGCTGGGGGTAGCTCCTGTTCATCGGAGGGAATCCGCTCACGCTGCCCATCGCCCTGATGTCGAGGACCATCTCGTCGTTTATCTCCAGCTGCACGAAGACGTACCCGGGATAGAGGCGCTTCTCCCTCGTGGTCCTCCGGGATCCCTTGGAGAGGGTGACCTCCTCGACGGGGATGAGGCTCTTGCCCACCTTCCCGGGGAACTTCCTGGCCAGCGGGCCCTCCAGGAACTTCCTCACCCTCTGCTCGTGCCCGGAGAAGGCATGGACGACGTACCAGTGGAAGTTCGGGTTCTCCGCGGCATCGGTCTGCGGAACGTCGGCCCCGATCTCGTCAGTCATCGTGCACGGACCCCTCTCCGGCGCATCAGCTCAGCAGCCCTCTGAGCGTCGACATGAGCACGCTGCTCGCCCTGTCGGCGATGAAGATCCAGACCGAGACCACGGCGACGGCGAAGATGACCACCCAGGTCGAAGCGACTATCTCCTGCCTGGAGGGCCACGCAACCTTCTGCATTTCGGCCTTCACCTCGAGGATGAACTCGATCGTCCTGAGCCAGATCCTCGAGAGGAAGTTCCCCGAACCCTTTTCAGACATCTGCTCCTCCGGGTGTCGCTTCCCCATGACCGCTGGCAGGGCCGGTAGGACTCGAACCCACAACCGCCGGATTTGGAGACCGGTGCACTACCAATTGTGCTACGGCCCTGCAGCTGGTCCCTATTTCGTCTCCCGGTGCACTGTGTGCTTCCGGCAGAACCTGCAGTACTTGCTCTGTTCCATCCTGTCGGGGTGCTGGCGCTTGTCCTTGGTGGTGGTGTAGTTGCGGCGCTTGCAGTCCTGGCAGGCGAGGGTGATTATTACTCTCACTCCTACCTACTTCACGATCTTGTTGACGTTGCCGGCACCCACGGTCCTGCCGCCCTCGCGGATGGCGAACCTGAGCCCCTCCTCCATGGCGATGGGGGTTATGAGGCTGACCGTCATCTCGATGTGGTCGCCGGGCATCACCATCTCGGTACCCTCGGGCAGGCCGATGGTGCCGGTCACGTCGGTCGTCCTGAAGTAGAACTGGGGCCTGTAGCCGTTGAAGAAGGGCTTGTGCCTCCCGCCCTCCTTCTGGGTCAGGACGTAGACCTGGGCGGTGAAGTCGGTGTGGGGAGTGATGCTCTTGGGGGCGGAGATGACCATGCCCCTCTCGAGGTCCTCCTTGGCCACGCCGCGGAGGAGGAGCCCCACGTTGTCGCCGGCCTGTGCGTAGTCGAGCTCCTTGCGGAACATCTCGACGCCCGTCACCGTGGTCTCGATGGTCTCCCTGACGCCGACGCGCTCGACCTTGTCGCCGACCTTGACCTGGCCGCGCTCGACCCTGCCCGTGCCGACGGTGCCCCTGCCGGGGATGGAGAAGACGTCCTCGACCGGCATCAGGAAGGGCCTGTCCACTGCGCGCTCGGGGGTGGGGATCCAGCTGTCCACGGCTTCCATGAGCTCGAAGATGCTCTTGGAGTCGGGATCGTCCTCGCGGCCGGAGCTGTTGAGGGCCTTGAGGGCGCTGCCGCGGATGATGGGGGAGTCTGCGTCGAACTCGTACTTGGCGAGGAGCTCGGACACCTCCATCTCGACCAGGTCGACCAGCTCCGGATCGTCGACGGCGTCGACCTTGTTCAGGTAGACGACCATCTTGGGGACGTTCACCTGGCGGGCCAGGAGGACGTGCTCCTTCGTCTGGGGCATCACGCCGTCGGCGGCGCTGACGACGAGGATGGCCCCGTCCATCTGCGCTGCGCCCGTGATCATGTTCTTGATGTAGTCGGCGTGCCCCGGGCAGTCGACGTGGGCGTAGTGCCTGTTCTTCGTCTGGTACTCGATGTGGGCGGTCTGGATCGTGATGCCTCGCGCCTTCTCCTCCGGAGCGTTGTCGATCTCGTCGAAGGCTGTGAACTTGGCGAGATCGAGGGTGGCGAGGCACTTCGTGATGGCCGCCGTGAGCGTGGTCTTGCCGTGGTCGATGTGGCCGATTGTCCCCACGTTCACGTGGGGCTTGGTCCTCTCGAACTTCTCCTTCGCCATTGGTGCTCCTTCTCCTGCGTTAGGCCGTCCACAAACCCCTGGAGCCCACGACCGGGATCGAACCGGTGACCTCGTCCTTACCAAGGACGCGCTCTGCCGACTGAGCTACGTGGGCGCCCTTTCCGGCGCCGTTCGCTGGAGCGGGAAACGGGATTCGAACCCGCGACCCTCAGCTTGGAAGGCTGATGCTCTAGCCAGCTGAGCTATTCCCGCTCCGAGCGGTGGTGGCGAGGGGTGGATTCGAACCACCGAAGGCGTGGAGCCAACAGATTTACAGTCTGCCCCCTTTGACCGCTCGGGAACCTCGCCACGGAAATCACCTGTCTGGAGCTGGCGAAGGGAGTTGAACCCATAACCTGCGGATTACAAATCCGCTGCTCTGCCATTGAGCTACGCCAGCAGCGCGAATGGCTTACATACGCGCACGCGCCTGCGGCCGTCAAGGCCGTACACAACGGCACCCGCGGCCTCCGCTCATACCTTTCAGGGTCCGGCGGGCGGTCCTCCGCCGGGGCAGGAATGCTACGCGGAAACCGCCGTGAAGTCAATGCCCGGAGCCGGAACGGGAACCCGTCACGCTCTCCGGGGGGGTGTGCGGTCCTCCGCGGCCGACGGGCGACCCGAGCTCCGATGAGGTTCCGGTGGTGCCCTAGCGGCGGAGGAGTTCGGAGACGGGCTGCCTCAGCAGGCTCCTGAAGGAGATGTATGCAAGCCCCGTGGACACCGCGAGGACCAGCGCCATCCCGGCCGCCATCCAGCCTACGGGGAAGACGGCCAGCGAGTCGAGCGCGGATCTCAGGACGGTCGACAGGGACAGCAGGGCCTCGCTGACGCCCCAGGCGACGAGGCTCCCGCCGAGACCTCCCAGGATCGTCGACACGGCGGACATGAACAGGATCTGGAAGGAGAACACCGCCGCGAGCTTCTCCCAGGGGGTCCCCAGGGCGACGAGGACGCCGATCGCGAAGCGCCGGCTGCGGATGTCCGACACTAGGGTGTGGACGGCGCTGGTCACCGCGGAGACCAGTATGGCGAGCGCGAGGGCGGAGAGCGCGGTTGTGACGATGCCCACGAGGAGCTCCGCCTTCTGCGCGATGCCCCTGCGGGTCTCCGCGAGCAGTCCGAGGGATTCGACCCTCCTGACTATCCCGGGCACGTCCTCGGCCCTCTCGGCGGTTACCATGAGGGCGCTGTAGCTGGTCTGCCTGGCGGGCAGGAAGAGCGTGTTGACCTCCTCGACGAACTCGATCGGCACCGCCAGGGCGAAGAGGGCGACGTTCCTCGACGTCGCGACGATCCGTGCCCTCACGGTCAGCGGGCTCCTCTGGAGCCTGGCGATCGAGCTGCTGCCCACCGTCACCCTGCACTCGAGGCCCACAACGCCCTCCGGGGTGAGCCCGACGAGGTCGTTCGCCTCGGCGAACCCCGCGTTGTAGAGGATGAGCAGGTTCTCGCTGAGGACTATCGGGAGGAGGCTGGAGGCGCTGTCGGCCAGGGCGTAGGACCAGTCGATCTCCTCCAGGAGCGAGTCGCCGAGGAAGGCTCCCGTCACGCCCTCGAGGGTTATGTCGGTGTAGTAGGGCTGCCCTCCCAGGAGGCCGCGGAGGTAGGCGGGCACGTGGGCGTACACCTGCGGGTCGATGGATGCCACCTCAGGCAGGGCGTCGATGCTCTCGCGAAGGGCCTCGGTGATCTCGAGCCCGCCCAGCTCGCTCTGGAAGAACCCCGCCTGTATGCCGGGAGGGGTCACCCTCACCTGCTCGGCGGGCAGGTCCCTCGAGAGGAACCTGTCCAGCACCTTCTGGACGCCGAGGCCGATGGATATGAAGAAGACGAGGAAGAGGGACGCGGTGAAGAGCATGAGCTGGCTGAAGACGTAGTCCCGCCAGTGCCCCCTGTTCCAGAGCCTGATCGCGAGCGAGGAGTCACGCAGGCTCATGGAGCCTCCCCCCCGACAGCTCCAGCACCCTGTCCGCCCTGGAGAGCACCGCCCGGGAGTGGACCACCGCCACCAGGGCGAAGCCCTGCCTCCTCCTCAGATCGTCCAGCATGTCGAAGAGGACGGTCTCGCTCTCGTCGTCCAGGCTTGCGCTGGGCTCGTCGGCGAGCAGCACCCGGGGGCGGTTCACGAGACCCCTGGCGACGGCCACGCGCTGGCGCTCGCCCCGTGAGAGCATGGCCGTCTCCGTCCCGTCGATCCTCACTCCGAGGTGGCCGAGTACCTCGGAAGCCGCCTCTCCGGCCCTGGCCGGGTCCTGCCCCGAGAAGACGGCAGGGAGGACGGCGTTCTCGAGCGCCGTCAGGCTGGGCAGCAGGTAGAAGTCCTGGAACACGTAGCCCAGGAACTCCCTGCGGAGCGCCGCGAGCTCGAGGGATCCGGCGGAGCGGACGTCCCTCCCGCCCACGGAGAGGCGGCCCTCGAACTCGAGGTCGTGTGTTCCCAGTATGCCCAGCAGGGTGCTCTTGCCCACCCCGCTCCGACCGACCACCGCTACGAACTCCCCGCCGGAGACGCCGAAGTCGAGCCCGTCGAGTATCTTCATGTCCCCGAAGGATCTCGAGATGCCGTTCGCGGATATCACGATGTCGCTCACATCAGGCCCCCGGCCATGAGAAGCAGGTTCAGGGAGGCCAGCAGTTCGCCGGGCGTGAAGCCCGTGTCCTCCAGCTCCAGTCTCAGGCGCGAGACGTTCTCCGCCTGCCTCACGACCCTCAGCTCGACCGTCACCGCGTCGCCGAAGGAGAGGTCGAGGCGGGCCGCGGCCGGCTGGAGGAGGGACATCGCCGTCTCGGCCGCGTCCCACCAGGGGACCCACTCCGAGACCGGCGCCACGCGGAGGAACGCGAACAGACCAGAGGGGACGAACAGCGACAGGTCGGCCTCCCCGTCGATCAGCATGGCGAGCTGCCCGTCCGCCGCGAGGCTCTGCCCCCTCTCCATCGAGAGCCAGGCGTCCAGCACCGACTGCGGGGCGGGACCGAGGTAGAGGCAGGTCCATCCGTCCCTCGTGGCGACCGACCCGAGGACGGATCCCCTCGCGGAGACGAGATCGCTGCGGCTCCCGCGGGCCTCGGCCGAGGCCTCGAGGTGCCTGCAGGCGAGGGAGGTCATGCTGTCCGGCGGAATCGACCTGGTCAGCACGAGGATCTGGGGGCTGAGGTCGGTCAGGCTGATGCCTGGTATCGAGAAGCCGGCGGGTCCCTGCCCGGCGATCTCCATCAGGAGGGCCTTCCCCGCGGGGAGGGCGTCTGCGGGGACGAACGCCCAGAACTCCGGCGGAAGGCTGCTCTCGGCATGAAGGTGGACGAGGCATGTCCCGGGGACCATCGCCAGCTCGCGCTCCACCGGGCTGCCGCCGCACGAGGCGAGAACCGCCGTGAGCAGGACCGCCGTCGAAGCCGCCAGCATCCTTCCGTCAGTCATTCCCTGCACCCCTCCGGCGCGCGTCTTCAGAAGATCGCGAGCCTGATCCTGCTGTAGATCTCGCTGTCGCTCTTCTCCCAGGAGGATACAACCGGGCGGTTGGTGTAGTCCAGCGAGTAGCCCAGGCTCACGGTCAGCCTGTCCCATGCGTCTACGGAGAGTTCGGCGTTGCCGTAGGCGTAGAAGTCCTCCGGGTCGTCCGGCGGGAGGTAGAAGCTGGTGCCGATCCAGAGGGAGGGCAGCAGGGAGTTCTCCCTGTTCATCCAGACGCCGCACGAGAGATACGCCGTCCATTCCCTGGTGCGCTTCTCCCTCAGGTACCACTGGCTCGTTACGAGCCCTGCGCCCAGTTCGGGGGCGACATAGAGCCAGTCCGTGATCCACTCCCTGTAGCCCACGGAGGTGTAGGAGCTGACCTGCCAGGGGCGGACGGTCTCGGGCTGGCGGTCCCATGTGCTGCTGGCCTTCGCATAGAGGGAGCGGGTGACGAAGTAGTCCATGCCGACGCTCGCGAGCGCCGTGTTCTCGACCTGCCTGTCGTCCTTCTCCTCGAGCGTGCCGCTGAAGTCGGCGGTGACCCTGCTCCCCCTCGGGCCGTAGAGCCATGACGCCTCGACCCCCCCGGACCAGCGTCTCTCCTCGGTGTTACCCTCCTCGAGCGAGATGTCGGCCCAGATGGATGACGAGACGGGCCTGGACTCGGTCCGCCAGTAGTCCACGTCGAAGGAGGGGTCCGAGATGTTCCTGATCCTGGCCTCGGCATACGCGTATCCGGGGCTCAGCCTGAGAGCCTCGAGGTACCTCTCCAGAGCGCCCGACGGGTCCCCGAGCCTCTCGCGTATGAGGCCGAGGTAGCAGATGGAGAAGACGGCCGAAGGATCGATCTCGAGAGATCTCTCGAGCCACTCGTACGACTCGTCGTACCTGTCCTGGAAGAGCAGGGCCTCGCCGAGATAGCTGCAGGCCTCGTACGATGTGCTGTCCAGGCCGAATGCCGTGCGGAACCTCTCCTCCGCGCCGGCATAGTCTCCCGCGTCGCTGAGCGAGACGCCCCATCCGATCCAGACGGAGGGATCGTCGGGCGCCACGGTCGACGCGAGCATCCAGATGCTGTCCGCGAGAGACTCCCTGCCCATGAGCGAGGCCAGCTCGCCCAGCGAGCGGAGGGTTATCACGTCATCCGGCGTCTCCCCGGCCGCGAACAGGATCGCCTGCAGGGCCCGCTCCTCCATCCCCGAGTAGTGGTAGCTCCAGGCGAGGTCCTCGCCGACGCCCGGATCGTCCAGGTAGGCGAGGGCCCGGAGGCTGTCGAACGCGACCGTGTCGCCCATCTCCCTGCTTATCAGGGCGATCTCGAGGAGGGGGAGCGAGCGGTCGCCGGAGATCTCGGCATACCTTGAGAGGAGTGCGGCGGCCTCGGCAAGGCGGCCTCTGTCCTCCTCTATCCGCGCGAGGCTGAGCGTGCCGAAGGAGTATGCGCTGTCGACCGCTATGGAGGACTCGAAGACAGCTGCCGCCGAATCCGCCATGCCCGACTCCAGGAGGAGCATCCCCAGCTCGCCCAGGAGCCAGGCGCTCGGACGGGACGAGGTCTCCGCGGCGAGCCTGTACCAGGCTATCGCCTCGGCGGTCATCCCCCGGTCCTCGTAGAGGAGGCCCCTCTGCTCCCAGCCCCACATGTAGTCGGGATCTATCCCGACGGATGTCTCGTACGCATCCGCCGCCTCCCCGTGCATCCCCAGGCCTTCGTAGACATATGCGAGCTCGCCCCAGGTCCAGACGTCCAGCGGATCGACGGCGAGGGCGTTCTCATAGTTCCAGGCCGCCGCCAGGTAGTCTCCCGAGTCCTCCTCGAGGAGGCCCCTGCCGACCCAGGCATCGACCATCAGGGGATCCAGCTCGATGGCCCTGTCGAACCAGGTCATGGCGGAGTCGGCGTCGCCCTCGTCCTGGTAGAGCATACCGAGGCGGTAGGCCGCCCAGGCGTATGCCGGGTTCACCTCCAGGCCGCCGAGGTACCAGTCCCTTGCGAGATCGACCAGGCCGACGGCCTCCAGGCACCAGGCGAGCTCGCCGTACGCCCAGAAGTAGCCGGGATCCAGGGCGATCATCTCCCTGTAGTGCTTGATCGCCTCACCGAAGTCGCCCGTGCCCTCGCAGAGGAGGCCCAGCGCCTTGCGCGCCTGCAGGTCGGCGGAGTCGGAGGACGCGACCGACTCGTAGACGGCCGCGGCGGAGTCGGGAAGGCCGGCGTTCTCGAAGAGCCTGGCGAGCTCCATCGCGAGCTCCGAGTCCCCGGGGGCCCTCAGCGAAAGGGCCTTCGCCCTGCCCAGGGCGGCCTCCGTTCCCGAGGCCTCCTCGAGGTCCAGGACGAGCCGGAGGAAGACCGGGGTGTACATCGCGTCGATGTCCAGGATCCGGTCGGCCATCTCCACGGCAGCCGTCCTGTCGCCCCGGCCGGAGAGGATCCCGGCGAGGCCCTCCATGGCCATGACGGCTCCGGGGTCGAGATCGAGGGCCCGCAGGAAGGACTCCTCGGCCGAGGCGGGATCTGCGCCGGCCTCGAGGACACCCTTCGCCGTCCAGGCCAGGGCGGAGGACGAGTCCGCCGCCAGGGCGGCGGAGACCCAGCCCACGGCGTCCGAATCCGTGCCCGACCTGAACGCCGCGATGGCCGCCGCGGCCCAGGCATCGGCCGATGACGAATCGGACTCCACCGATTCGAGGGCCAGATCGAGAGCTTCGGCCCACCTGCCCTCCGACGCGGCGCCGTAGAAGCCGGGCGGCATGACCGCCGTCAGGGAAATCATCATTACCAGGTGCATGATCAGACCCCCGGGAGGATGACCGCGGCGGAAACCCCCGCCGCGACAAGGCAGTATACGCCGAAGACCCAGAGCCTGCCCCTGCCGAGTATGCCGATGAGGCCCTTCAGCGCGAAGTAGCCGGCGGCGGCCGACACGATGCAGCCCATGGCGAGGAGGGGCAGGTCCCCCGCCCGGACCGAGCCCATCGATCCGGCCTCCAGGAGACCGGCGCCCGCCACGGCCGGAACGGACATCAGGAAGGAGAACCTCGCGGCCTCACGGCGCGGCAGACCGGCGGCGCACATCGCCGAGATGGTCGATCCCGACCGGGAGATGCCGGGCAGGACGGCGGCCGCCTGGGCGAGGCCTCCGGCAAGAGCCGTGAAGACGCCGTGCGTGCGGGTTCGAGACCCGCCTGCGCGCGGCAGTCCGGCGGCGAGCAGCACCAGGCCGTTCAGCGCGAGCAGTCCCGTCACCAGCGCAGGAGCCTCGAAGGCCCGCTCGACGGCCCCCTTCAGGAGCAGACCGGCGAGCGCGGCGGGCACGGAGGCGAGAGCGAGCAGGAGCAGCATGCGGATCGAGCCGCGCTCGCCCCTGGAGGCGCCCCGGGCGATGGCCGCGATGTCCCTGCGGTAGTAGAAGACTACGGCGAGGAGGGTGCCGAGGTGGAGGACCACCTCCAGGGCGATCCCCGGGGTCTCCGCCCCTCCCGGCAGGAGGCGCCCGAAGAGGACGAGATGGCCCGAGCTGGAGACGGGCAGGAACTCCGTCAGCGCCTGGACCACGGACAGGACGAGAACCGTCAGAGGCTTCACCCCTCCATGAACTCCCCGTGGAGCGTGCGCAGGGCCTCGTCCCTGTCGCACAGCATGACCAGCGCCGAGATCGTCGCATGCGAGTCGACGGTCTGCAGCATCTCGATCCCCTTCCGTGCGAGGGCTCCCGAGAACCGGGCCATGACCCCCCTCATGCCGTGCATCCCGGCCCCGACGATGGAGACCTTCGAGCAGGGGCCGCGGGTGACGCAACTGATACCGGCCCGGGACAGGATCTGTTCCACCCTCTCCGAGTCGTCCAGCGGCACGGTGAACACGGCCGTGCCGTCGAGCACGCTGAACATGTCCATGGAGACGAGGGCGGCGGCCACGAGCCCGAAGACCTGCGAGTAGAATCCGCCCGGCGAGGCCGGGTCGCCGCCTTCGACGATCATCTGCATGACTTCCGGACCCGCCGCCACGCCGGTGATGTACCTCCCGCTGCGGATCGTGAAAGGCTCGATCCTCGTCACGACCTCGCCCGTGTCCTGGTTCCTTATCTCGACAGGGATCCCGGCGGAGCCCGCTATCTCCGCGGCGCGCGGATGAACGACCCTGGCGCCCTGCCATGACATCTGCCTCAGGTCCTCGGCGCCTATCCGGTCGATCCTGAAGGCCCCCGGCACGAGCGCCGGGTCGGCCGAGTAGATGGAGTCGACCGACTTGAAGAGGACCGCCTCGGAGGCCTCGACGGCAGCGGCGACGGCGAGTGCGGTGGTGTCAGAGCCTCCCCGGCCGAGGATGGTCACGGACCCTCCGGTGGAGACGCCCTGGAAGCCCGCGACGACGGGCACTACGCCCCCGGCGAGGCACTCCAGAATCCTGCCGGCATCGACGGACTCGATGTCCGAGTCGCCGCAGACGCCGTCGGTCACGATCCCGGCCTCCCAGCCGGTGAGGGCCCTGGCGGGAGCGCCGGCATCCCTCAGGGCCTGGGCCAACACCACGGAGGAGATGATCTCTCCGCAGCAGAGGAGGCTGTCGCGCTCACCGGGCGGCGCGCCCGGCGCCAGCGATGCAAGGGTGTCGGTCGCATAGGGGTCGCCGGTCCGACCCATGGCGGAGACCACCACGACCAGGGAGTCGCCCGCGGACAGCCTGTCGAGGCAGTGACGCACCGCGGCGTTCCTGCCCTCGAAGGTGGAGAGGCAGGTCCCGCCGAACTTGAAGACGGCAACCGCCAAGGGCGAACCTCCCCGCAAGGCGTTCGGGACAGTGACGATTCTACCGCGAGCCGGGGGCCTCCCGCCACCCGTTCGTTGTCGGGCGCCGCGGCCGGGAGTATTCTTCGAATCTCGGAAAGGGGTCGCGCGGTGCAAGTCGTCATGCTGGTCAAGAACAGGCTCGTGAGCGATGCCAGGGTGAAGAAGGAGGCGCTGTCCCTGCGGGATGCGGGCCACCGTGTGACAGTGGTCTGCTGGCAGGAGCCGGGCAGGCCGGTCCGTGAGGACTGGAACGGCATAGCGGTCGTCAGGACCAGGATCCGGTCGAAGGCCGCCGCGGCGGTGACGACCGGGCTGGACTCGGGCAGGCGCGGGCCTCTGGCCTCCGCTCTCACGGCCGTCAGGCGCAGCACCTCCGCCCGCAAGACGATCGACTTCTGGCGGAACGCCCTGAACGACTTCAGGATGCTGCGTGCGGCACGTTCGGTGCGGGCCGACGTGTACCACGCCAACGACCTCGACACGCTCCTCGTCTCCAGGCTGGCCGCGGTGCGCGCGAGGGCACGCCTGGTCTACGACTCGCACGAACTCTGGCTCGGCTCCACCAGGTACATCAGGGAGACGGGTCCCGTGGGCAGGCTGAGGGACAGGCTGACGGAGCGCCTCCTCGTCCGGAGGGCCGACGCGGTCATCGCCGTCACCCCGGGGCGGGCCCGGGAGATGTCGCGAATGTACCCCGGGCTGGTCGTGGACGTTGTGGAGAACTGCCCCGACGCGACGCCGGAGGCCCGGGAGTCGCGCTACCTGCCGGACAGGCTGGGCGTGCCCGAAGGCACGCCGATCGCGCTCTACCAGGGTTCGATAGCCCTCGAGCGCGGTCTCGAGAACCTGATACGCGCCTGCTCCCTGCTCCCGCGCGGCGCCGTGAGGGTGGCGATGATCGGTCCCGACATGACGGGCGGCAGGCTGTCGGCCATGGCCACCGGGTCGGGCCTGGGCGATGTGCTGACAGTTCTCCCGCCGGTTCCCTCCGAAGACCTGCCTATGGTCACGGCGTCGGCCGACATGGGCCTGATCCTGTTCCAGAACACATGCCCCAACCACTACTACTCCCTTCCCAACAAGCTCTACGAATACATGATGGCCGGGATACCGGTCGTGGCCGCCGACCTTCCGGAGATGAGACGGGTCATCGAGGAGGAGGGCTGCGGGGTGCTGACCGACCCCGAGGATCCAGCCGCCATCGCCGCTGCGATCGCCGGGCTGGCCGCCGATCCGCCCCGCATGAGGTCGATGGGCGGGAGGGGCCGGAGCGCCGCGCTGTCCAGATACACCTGGTCGAGGCAGCAGGTGGTCCTCACGGCCATCTACGGAAGGCTCGCCGCAGCGGGGAGGGGGAGGACCGGTTGAAGGTCGCCTACGTGCTGGGCTTCCTCCCGCCGTTGGTCCGGAGGGAGATCGGGGAGATGTGCAGGTCCGGGGTGGAGGTCACGGTCTGGCTTCCCTCCGGCGACCCCCTCTGGGACTCCATAACCGGGGGGGACCTTCCGGAGGGCGCCCGGCGGGGCGGTCGCATGCGCGACCTGCTGGTCGACACACGCTCCCCCGGAGAGATCATGTCGCTTGCGGCATCCCTCTGCCGCAGGCTCGTCCGTGACCCCGCGAAGGTCTCGGGATCCGTCAGGTCGGCGGTCGAGGCGGGGAGCCCGGCCTTCCTCGCCTTCGGAAGCCGCCTCGCGGACGCCATGTCCGCCGACCCGCCCGACAGGATCCATGCCCACTTCGCCTGGGAACCGGCATTCGTGGCCATGTGGGCCGCACGGCTCCTCGGGATCCCGTTCAGCGTCACAGTCCACGCGCGCGACATCTTCGTCCCGAGGTGCGAAGGGACTCTCCGCCTCCTCCTGAGGGAGGCCTCGCCCGTATTCGCCACCTCGGAGCACCTTCGCGGCAGCATGGCCGCGAGATGGGGCGACGCTACGGCGGCGCGGACCGTTCTGTCGCGCATCGGGATCGACCCGGACGAACTCCCCGTCGGGAGCCCCGGCGGGAGGCGGGGAGATCTCGTCTGGTGCACCGCGAGCGGCCTGGTCGAGAAGAAGGGCGTCCCCGTGCTGCTCGAGGCCTGCGAGATCCTGGCGGCGGCGGGGCGGAGGTTCCGCTGCGTCGTGGCGGGATCGGACGGTAGCGGCGAGACTCTGGAGAGATTTAGGTCGTTCGTCGCCGCGAGGGGCCTCTCGGGGACCGTCGAACTGCCGGGGGCGCTCCCGCTGCGGGAGAACCTCGAGGGGATGTCGCGGTGCGCCGTCCTCGCGATGCCCAGCGTGCGAGCCCAGGACGGCGACATGGACGGCATCCCCACGGTCCTGGTCGAGGCCATGTGCATGGGCACGCCGGTCGTCTCCACGAGGCTCTCGGGCATCCCCGAGCTGGTGGAGGACGGGGTCTCCGGCATCCTCACAGAGCCGGGCGATGCTGCAGCCCTGGCCTCTGCGCTGGCCCTCGTGATGGATGACCGCGTCAGGGCCTCGGAGCTGGGGGAGGCGGGCCGGCATCGGGTGCGGGGGGAGTTCACCGTCGAGAGGCAGGCGGGGCGCATGCTCGACGCCTGGAGGAAGGCTTCCGAGGCGGGGTCCGACCGGAACGGGGAGGGCGCTTGACCCGGGCATGGTTGTTTCTCCTTATTCCACCCATCGAATGAGGAAGGGGCTCCGATGGTCTGGGACGACGACGAAGACATCGAGGACGGGCCGGGGCTCGAAGACGGGCCCGACGCGGACGAGGAGGACGGGGACCTGCCCGGTGACGACCTGCTCGGAGACGACGAGGTCTTCCCCGGAGGCGACCCGGGCTGGCGGTGGAGCGACGAGGAGGACGAGGAGGAGGACGAGGGGGAGGAGGACTCCGGCACCGAGGACGATCTCGAGGAGGATTTCGAGGACGACGACTACTGAGGCCCCGCCGGACCCCCGGCTTCCGCGCCGGCGTGGACCGGCAGCCTCAGCGGGCGGGATGCCGAGGAGGGCAGGACCTCCACCGGCACTCCCGCCTTCTCCATCCTGCATATCCCGGATAGCAGCAGTCCCAGCCTCCTGAGGTCGGAGGGAGTGCGGGGGGGGTGCACGCGATGACGGCAGGGGACGGGGGTCGACGGGCCGTCCGACCATGAAGCCCCGACGGGCCTCCCGGAACAGAAGCCGAGCACCCTTGTCCTCCCCGCCTGCGGGAAGCTCACCAGGCTGCACGACAGGAGCCTGATCCAGCGGGACCTCGCAAGGGCGAACCTCGCGGCCCGCAGAACGTCTTCGAGGATCCGGACGGTCGCCTCCAGCGGCGGGGGCCCGCCCTCCTCCGTGCCCGCATCCGGGAGCGGCCTCCCCGCGACCCAATCCATGGCATCCCGGAGCGATCCCCCGCGGGGGGCTCCCGCCTCTGCGAGCTCGCCGAGCGCTGGGGCGACGAAGGCCTCCAGGGAGGGATCCAGCCAGGGCAGCATCGCAACGCCTCCCCCGCGGTGTGGATCCCGGAGTGCGGCGCTCACGGCAAGGGCATCCCGGAACGCTGCTCCGGACATGAACGGCCCGACGGTCAGGATCCCGCCGGGGGTGGACCCGCACCTGTCGAACCCGCGGGAGAACCAGCAGAGGCGGTCCGGCAGGCGCGTGAGGGCCCTGTTGGCCCCGGGGCACTGCTCGGTTATCCGGTCGGCCTCCAGGAGGGTGGCCTCCAGGGGCGTCCCGGTCTCCTCCCAGTCGATGCTCCAGACGGCGCTCACGAGTCCGTCCTTCTTCCTCCACGAGCCGGTCGAGAAGTGCGCGGGGACCCTCGTCCGGAGGTTGTCGGCCCTTCCTATGTAGATGGGTTCGCCGGACGCGCCGAGGAGCCTGTAGACCCCCGGCGCCCTCGGCAGCCGGGCCAGGTCGGCCCTGTTCACCCTCATCCTGCGTTCGACGCAGGAGGGCTTCTCGAGGGAGAGCAGACCGGCGAGGGCCGATGCGGACCGGGGACGGCCGTCCCCCGTCATCTCCAGCAGTGCCCCGAGGACGGCCAGTGTCGCCCTGGCGTGGCTCATGGCCCTTCTCTCGCGGGGCAGAGCTATCCCGAGGTATCCGGCCACGGCTCTGAGACCGTATCCGGAGAGACCGGGAAGCAGCCTCGCGGCAAGCTCCCTCGTGCAGAGGAACGGGGGGAGGTCGCGGCCGGGCAGCAGCCGTGACAGGTATCCCCTCTCGTATGCGGCATGATGGGCGACCAGCAGATCGATCCCCGGGAGGGATGCGAGCAGTTCCCCGGCGACCTCCCCGGAGGTGCGGCCCTCCTCGAGCGCCGGGACGGTGAGGCCCGTCATGGACAGGACGCGCGGCGAGACGGACGAGGGGTCCGCCTGCCTTATCACGAACGACCGGGCGGCCTCCTCCGCGAGCCCCCCCTCGCAGAGCGGTGCCCTGAGCCAGGCGATCTCCAGCAGGTCGCCCGACGAGGGCGGACCGTCTCCCTGGCAGTCCACCACGAGGAGGACGGCCCCCGGTCTCCCAGGGTTCCCGGGCGGCGCTATCTCGTCATGCCCCCGCCCGGAGGACCTCCAGGCGGGTGACCACGGACGGCGACCAGGCGAGGCTGGAGGTGCCGTCGGCGGAGACCCCGACCCAGTCCTCCCCGAAGATCCTGAAGAGATGGGACGAGACGTTCAGCTCGGGCAGCCTCCCCACGAACCTCCTCCCGTCGTGGAGCATGGCGAGCTGCACGGGCGTGGCGAAGGAGCCGTCGGGCGTGAAGTCGCCCCCCATGGAGACCGCCACGAACACCGACGGACGCCCCTCGACGAGGTCCGCGAGGGTCCGCCCGGAGGATATGGGTCTCCCGATGCCGCTCGAGCAGGTGGGAATCCCGTCGTACGACCCTCCGGCGCAGCCGGTGTGCTCGAGGCCGTACCTCGTGGAGACCCTCCTGTCGGTGCAGACCCTCGCAAGCACCCCGCTCTCTATCAGGGGCACGCCCGGAGCCGGGTTCGGGACGCCCTCCGTGTCGAAATGGGGGATGTCCTCTATCAGCGGATCGATCGAGAAGTTGAAGTCGAACGACTCGCTGAAGATCCTCTCCCCGATCCTCCCGGCCAGGAGCGAAGCGCCCGTGCCGTACTCCAGACCGTGGAGGTCGCCGGCGAGCTTCGTGAAGATCGGCCACCGCGCCTCCCAGCCGAAGATCACAGGCTGCAGGCCCTCGGAAGGCAGGTCGATCCTGTTGCCGTAGGCGTTCAGGAACTCGTCCATCTCCGCCAGCGCGGCCTTCCTGTCCCACCTCCTGCAGGGGCCCATGCCGACCCACCCGTCCATTATCCCCGGCGATCCCTTCTCGCGGAACTCCAGGCCGATCGAGACGCCGGAGGTCCTGCTCCGGAGGTCGAGACCAGCGTCGTTGTCCATGGAGGTGGTGATGTCGTCATAGGAGATGCTGCCGGAGAAGACGAACCCCGGATGGGACCTTCGCACGGCCTCCATCACGGCTTCGGCCTCGGCGGCGAGGTCTCCGGGGGAGAAGCCTCCGATCAGGTGCTCCACGCTCCCGACGGTCGTGGAGAGCCCCCACGGATACTCGATGCCGCAGCCCAGGGCATCCCTCGCCCTCCCCTCCAGCCCGGCCGGGTCGAACGACCCGATTGCTCCGGCGGTTCCGATGACGCCGTCCTCGAAAATCCTCAGTCCGGTCTTCACGACGTCCTTCCTGCGGATCGACCCGACCTCGGATCCGGAGACGATGGCCGAGACCTGCAGCTGCCTGGTACGGTAGTACTCCCTCTGCACGGCTACCTCACCTCCATGTCGCGGACCCGGATGAACGGCCCGCCGAAGCTGACCGGGAGGGGATGCTGCTCCCCCTTGCCGCAGCCCCCCATCGCCGTCGAGAAGAGCTCGCGCTCGGCCGACAGGCCGTCTATCATGCCCAGCGTCTCCATGACGCTCCCCGACACGACGGAGACGTTCACGGGCCCGGCCAGTCTGCCGTTCCGGACCAGATAGCTCATCGAGGGGGCGAGCGTGAAGGTGGACAGGCCCGAGCCGTGCTTGACCGTGTCCACGAACACGCCCCGGTCGACTCCGGCCACGAGGTCTCCGAAGGTGTCGCCGCCGGGCAGGATGTGGGTTGTTGTCATCCTCGGTATCGGCTGGTACTCGAACGAGATGCTCCTGCAGTTGCCGGTGGGTGCCTCGCCGAGCTTCGCCGCGGTCTCCACGCTGTGCAGCCTCCCGGACAGGACGCCGTCCCGGATCAGCCATGTCTCCTCCGCCCCGGTCCCCTCGTCGTCGAACGGCACGAATCCGCTGCCCGGAATCCTCCCGTCGTCCACGATGGACAGGAAAGGCCTGCCGACAGGCTTCCCCAGGGACCACTCCCGCAGCATGGCCTCGTCGCCGAGCATGAAGTCGGCCTCGCTCTTGTGGCCGAAGCTCTCGTGGGCGAAGATGCCCGTGGCCATCGGGGAGAGGATCACGTCCATGCGGCCCCCCTCCACCGGTCCGGCTTCGCGCACGAACGTCCCGGCCTTCTCGAGACGCTCCGAGAGGAGGGGCACGAGGTCGTCCAGCTCCTCGAACGTTCCGGCCGAGACCTGGCGACTCTCGGAGAGGCGGCTGTCGCCGTGCGCCATATCGAAGGCGGCCGTCAGGTTGGCTATCTGGTAGTCATGCTCCAGGTCGGCTCCGACGCTCGACGCGAAGGTCTTCCTCCTGTGACTGTCGACGTAGTAGACCCTCCAGGAGACGACCCCCTCCGCGTCACGCAGGGGGGAGGCGGAGGCTTCCAGACGCTCCAGCTTCGCCTCCCTGGGGACCGCCGCCACGTGGCGCCCGTCGAAGGAGAGGTGTCTGCCCGTGTTGGCCTGCATCCTGACGACCAGGGGGTCGGATGCGATCCCGGGGGACGGCGAGGCCATGGCGGCCAGCGAGTCCAGCTCGGACTGGAGGGCGGAGGTGTCCGAAGTGGATGAGTAGTACCACCTCCTGCCGTCCCATACCCTGACGAAGGCCGCCCTGTAGTGCCTCGAGACGAACTGCTCGAGCCTTCCCACGACGAGGCCGGCCACGGTCGACCAGACCTCCTCGATCCTGATGTCGGAGTACAGCCCCGACGGGAACCTGACCATGTCGCACCGCCTTTCGACCCCGGAAGGGAGGGGACGGCTCGAACATGCCCGGTCTCGCGGCCCCCGGGAATCCCGGGGGCTTGACAGAGCCTCCCTCCCGGGGAAGCATCCCCCGTCCGAGGGAGGGCCATGACCGCTATCCTGCCTGCCGCAGCGCTTCTCGCAGGCGCTCTCGTACAGGGCGTCTCGGGGTTCGCCTTCTCCCTGCTGTCGCTTCCGCTGCTCTGCCTCGTGATGCCCGCGCGGGAGGTCGTCCCGATGCTCACGCTTTTCGGACTCGTGCTGAACGCAATCGTCCTGGCCTCCTCGAGGAGCCACGCGAGACCCGGGAGGTTCCTCCCGCTCCTGATGGCCGGGGCCGCGGGGACGCTGCCGGGGGTCCTCCTCCTGGGAACCGTCCCGGACGGCCCGCTCCGCGCTGCGGTCGGGCTGGTGGTCCTCTCGACCGCCATCCTCTACCTCGCGGGGGTGCGGGTGAGGCTCTCGAACGAGAGGGCCGCCATGATCCCCGTCGGTCTCCTCAGCGGGCTCCTCAACGGGCTGATGACCTTCAGCGGCCCCCCCGTGATAATCCTCCTGGCCAACCAGGGCGCGGAGAGGGACGAGTTCAGGGCCAACCTCTCGATGTACTTCCTCGGGCTGAACGTCGTCACGATACCGATGCTCGTCGCCGGGGGGCTCCTGACCGGGGAGATCCTCCGCCGCTCGGCAGGCCTCCTGCCCTTCGTCGCCCTGGGCGCCGGGGCCGGGGCGCTGCTCTCCAGAAGGATCCCGCAGGCACACTTCAGGAGGGGGGTGCTGATCCTCCTGGGCCTTCTCGGCATCGCATCGGTCCTGAACGCGGTCTGACCCCCGCCCGTGGCATGCCCGTCGTGCGGTTTAGCAGGATGACGGTGATGACGGTACCTCGGTCCCTTCCTATGTTCTCCAGTCAATCCGACCCGGTTCGACCATACGCGCAGGAGGAGCCCGATGAGCGACACCCGCTGGTCAGTCAGCCCCGAGGGCGAGAAGTTCCCACTCCCGGAGCCGGGGGACTACCCCGCCGAGCTGGAGCGCCTCCGCGCCCTCGCGGACGAGAACAGGGCCATGGGCCGGGAGATAGTCGCGGTCGTCGGGCTCGGCTTCGTGGGCGCCGTCATGGCCGCCGTTGTGGCGGACTCGACCCGGCCGGACGGCTCGCCGGGCAAGTTCGTCATCGGCATGCAGAGGCCCAGCACGCGCAGCTACTGGAAGACCCCCCTCCTCAACAGGGGCGTGTCCCCTGTCACGGCGGAGGACCCCGAGGTCGCCCCGATGATAAGGCGCTGCGTCCTCGAGAAGAGGACCCTGGTCGCCACCTACACGGAGGAGGCCCTGGGGCTGGTGGACGCCGTGGTTGTCGATGTCCAGTGCGACTATCTGAAGGAGCGCCTCGGGAACTGCCGCGAAGGCGCCGCCGACATGGCCGCCCTCGAGGAGTCCCTCGGGGTGATCGCCAATCACATCCAGCCCCACGCGCTGGTGCTCATCGAGACGACCGTGCCCCCCGGTACCACCGAGCAGATCGCCTACCCGATAATGAAGAAGGTCTTCGAGAAGCGCGGCATCGAGACCGAGCCGCTCCTGGCGCACAGCTACGAGCGTGTCATGCCCGGCCGCAACTATGTCGCCTCGATAAGGGACTTCTGGAGGGTCTGCAGCGGGGTGAACGAAGCGGCCCGCGAGAGGGTCGTGAAGTTCCTCTCCGAGGTGCTCAACACGAAGGACTTCCCCCTGACGGTGCTCGACCGCCCGATCGAGTCCGAGACAGCCAAGATCGTGGAGAACAGCTTCAGGGCGACCATACTGGCATTCCTCGACGAGTGGTCGGTCTTCGCCGAGCGCAACGGAGTGGACCTCAGGAAGGTCATCGACGCCATCAGGGTGAGGCCGACCCACTCGAACATGATCTTCCCGGGTCCCGGGATCGGCGGCTACTGCCTGCCCAAGGACGGAGGGCTGGGGGTCTGGGCCTACCGGCACATCATGGGCTTCGAGGACGACATCTTCAGGATGACGCCCATGGCCGTCGACATCAACGACACCAGGGCCCTGCGCGTGCCACAGATGGTGCGCGACGCCCTGCGCAACATGAACCGCGGCATAGCCTCCGCGGACATCCTGGTTCTCGGGGCCTCCTACCGGGAGGATGTGGGCGATTCGCGCTACAGCGGATCGGAGATCATCGTCCGCAAGCTTAGCGAGATGGGGGCCGACGTGAAGGTGCACGACCCCTATCTCGAGCACTGGTGGGAGTTCGAGGCACAGGACACCTACCCCAAGCCCGGCTACAGCTGGTCGAGGTTCTTCCACCGCCAGGGCCCCCTCGCGAACCTCCGGATGGAGAAGGACCTCTGGGCGGCCATGAAGGGCGCCGACGCGATCGTCATGGCTGTGCGCCACTCCGAATACCTCGCCCTCGACCCCGACAGGGTCTTCGAGGCCGTGGGAAGGCCGTTCGCGGTCATCGACTGCTTCTGCATCCTGGACGATGCCAGGATCCGCCGCTACTTCGAGCTGGGCTGCGAGGTGAAGGGGCTCGGCCGGGGGCATGTGAAGAGGATCAAGGAGAGCGTCAGGACCAGGTAGGGATCCGGAGAGGGGCCTCCGGCATCGCGAAGGCTGCGCCTCTCAGGGTACAGGCCCCGGGGGGAGGTTCCGTCGATGAACGCATTGCTGGCTCTCGTGCTGACGGCCGGAGAGCCCGTGCTGCTCGCAGAGGACGTCTTCATGGCGGCCCCGGTCTCCCCGGGGATCGTGCTCTGCGCCTCGGAGGACGGCGGTTTCTTCACGATCGACATCCCGGGCGGGGCCAGGAGGCCCTGGGCTCCCGACCGTCTCCCCGAGGACGACGGATGGGTTCCCTACGACCTCGTGCCGGTCCTGGTCTCCAGTCCGGACGGAGGCTGGGTGGCCTGGGTCAGGTGCGCGGGCCTGCCGGAGGAGTACGAGATCGAGTGGGAGGGGATGAGATCGGTCGGCCTGGTCTACGTGTCCCGCCCGGACGGGTCGGGAGCCCGGCCCGTCGCCGTGACCTGGCTCGTCGGCGGCGGACCTTACTTCGACTTCACCTCCGACTCGCGGTACCTGGTCGGCAGCCCGATTGCTCCGTGCGCCCCCGACCCGGAGGCCTATGCGCGCTCCGTCGGTGACCAGGAAGGGGGCTCCGCCGGATTCACCCACTACGAGGTCGCGACCGGCAGGCGCATCCTTGTCGAGGACCTCCCGCTCGGCGACGGCTACTGGAAATGCCCCTACAGCGAGTACTTCCGCATAGAGAACAACTGGTACGCCGAGCACGGGTTCAGCAGCTTCGACACGGGGGGCGTGCTGGGCAGGTGGGTCGTCCCGGGAGGCGAGTGCCGGCTCTGGGGCTGGGCGACCGAGGACGCCATGCTCTACTCCATCGACGGGGGCTGCGGCCTGGTGTACGTCGACGGCTCCGTCACCGAAGCCCCTTCGTGCGGATGGGAGCTGTACTGCCTGATGCCCGACGGCAACAGCCTCTACAGCAGCGACTCCGGACGTACGGTCAGATTCGGATGGGTGGACTGGGTGACGTTCGAGGAGCACCGCACGGAGGAGGTCCAGGGGCTGGCGGGCTTCCCGGGCCTCGGCGGGATGAGGATCATCCCCATGCCCGACTCCCGCGGGGTTCTGTTCTCCGACGGCTGGAACACCGGGGAGCTCTGGCTCCTCCCGTTGTACTGACTCCGTCATTCGGCGCAGCCG
>CAZRWD010000012.1:0-82429 GCA_964603785.1 uncultured bacterium | reverse complement strand
CGTCCCGACAGCCGGTTGCCGAAGGCGACCGGCGAGAGGGAGGCTGCGAAAGCAGGCATCGAGAGCGGTCCGACAAAAGCCGAATGACGCCGCGGTCACCCGCCCAGCAGCCGCTCCACCCCCCTGACCAGCTGGCCCATGGTGAAGGGCTTCTCCAGCAGCACCAGCCTGGAGGTGCCGGGATAGGCGTCGACCTCGCCGGGATATCCCGAGATCACCATGAGGGGCAGCTCCGGATGGCTCTCCGAGAGCCTGCGCCTCAGCTCCCCGGCTCCCATCACCGGCATGACCGCATCCGCTATCACGGCTTCGGGGCAGAAGCCCTTCTCCAGGAGCGGCGGGACGAGGGCCCCGTCCGAGACCAGCTGGACCACGCATCCGGCCGAGACCAGGGCGTCCCTGATGTAGGCGCCCACCTCCTGGTCGTCCTCCGCCACGAGGAGCCTCCGCCCGTGGAGATCCCCCGAGCCGGGCCTCGACTCGAAGGCCTCGAGGTCCGCGGCCGCGGCCAGGGGGATCTCGATCTCGAAGATCCTCCTGCCGTCGCCGCCCGGCACGAACCTGGCGTCTCCGCCGTGCCGCCTGGCGATGGCCTGGACTGACGGGATGCCGAGACCCGCATCACCCACCTTCGGGGAGGACGCGAAGAACGGCTCGAAGACCCTGGAGGCCGCCTCCTCGTCCATCGGCGGGCCGTCGTCCTCGTATGCCAGCAGCGCCTTCCTCGATCTCTTGTCGGAGCGCAGCCTGAGAGTGATGCCTCCCCTGTCCCGGATCGTCTTCCTGGAGTTAGCGGCGAGGTTCACGAGCATCTGCGACAGCTCGTCCCCGTCGCCCATGACCGTCACCGGCGAGGAGGGCAGGCTCGTGGTCAGGACCAGCGTCTCCCCGAGCATGCGTGAGGCCATGGAGGCGAAGCCCGTCACGACCTCGCGGAGATCCACGGGCCTGGGGTCGAGCAGCTTCTTCCTGCCGTAGACCATCAGCTGGCCGACCATGCTCGACGCCTTCCCGGCGGCCTCGAGCACCTTCTCCAGCTCCTCGCGGCCCGGGTCGTCGCCCATCCGATCCAGGGCCATCTCGGCATAACCGGCTATCGGGGTCAGCAGGTTGTTGAAGTCGTGGGCGATCCCTCCGATCAGGGTGCCCAGCGCCTCCAGCTTCTGGGCCTGCAGCAGCTCGGACTCCAGCCGCCTCCTCTCGGTCACGTCCTCGGTCAGGACGACCACGGAGTCCACCCCTCCCTCGCTGCTGGATACGGAGTAGAGGCGCTGGGAGATCCACCTGCCGCCCGTCGGGGTGGTCACCTGCTGCTCGGGGAGCTGTATCCGGCCGCCGGACTCGAACAGCCTCTCGATCCTGTCCATGTAGTCCCTGAGATACGGGAACCTGTCGCGGAACGAGAGCTTCGCCGACTGGACCTCGATCTTCTCTACATCCTCCTCCTCCAGGTGCCACAGCTGCCTCCACGACCTGTTGTACATGAGCAGCCTGCCCTCGGAGTCGCGAACGGTCAGGGCGAAGGGCGAGTTCTCCAGGACGGCCCTGGTGAGCTTCTCGCTCCTCTTCAGGGCATCCTCCACCCTGCGGCGGTCGGAAACGTCCACTACGCTGCCGAGGGTCACGCGCCCGCCGGCCGAGTCGATCGTCGTGGCATGGCTCTCCACGCAGATCCGGGTCCCGTCCTTCCTCACGCCGCGGAACTGCAGCGAGGCGCTGCCCTGCTTGCCGCTCATCCTGGCGGTGATGCTCCTGGAGACGCGCACGCGGTCGTCGGGGTGCACCAGGTCGAGAGGTCCGGCCCTCCCGGTGAGATCGCTCCTGGTGTAGCCGAAGATCCTGCAGAAGGCCGGGTTCACATAGGTGAAGACCCATTCGTGGTGGAGGAAGAGGCCGATCGGGCAGTTCTCCACCAGGATCCCCGCCTCCGCATCCTGCCCCGGCAGGGGTGCGGACCAGATGGGCGGCAGATCCTGCCCTCCCCCGGCCGGCGGAACCGCGGGGATGAGTGCGGTCTCGATGTCCGCTCGGAGGAACTCCTTCCTCACCAGGAGGACCGGGATGCCCAGAAGCCCCGCGGGCGGCCTCCTCCCCACCACCACGGCCAGGGCGGAGTCGCCCACGTAGGTGCCGTCGGTGAACACTCGCGGAGTCAGGTCCGGCCTGGACTCGGCGAGGATCGAGAAGAGCCGCTCGACGAGATCCGGATCGCAGGAGACCAGAACGTTCATGCATCATCCTCCGGGTGTCTGTGGCCGTCCGGGAAGAGGTCGGGCCTCCTCTGCCGCAGGGCGTCCACGAAGGCCGAGGGCGGGGCTGCGACGTCCATCTCGCCGGCCACGGCCAGGTCCTCGAGGAATGCGAGCGCCTCGCCCACCGCGCGACCGGTCAGATGCGCGGCGAGGGCTGCCCCGAGACCCTCGGGCAGCAGCCTGACGACGGGTCGAAGGCTCTCGTCGGACAGCCTGGCCGTCAGCTCGTCCAGCAGCGCGTTCCTGACCGCGGCTGCGGACGGGTTGCGGCAGGATGCGTCTGCGCGGGACAGCTCGAGCAGGTCGTCCAGCAGGTCGCCGGCGTCCCTCGCAAGCCTGGCGACCGCGGCATGCGTCCACTCCGGCCTGTAGTCCGCGGGCCTCGGGTGGAGCCCGACAAGCCTCCTGATCTCCATCCTCCTGGTCCGGGAGAACTTCAGCCTGTCGGAGACGGAGTCGCACAGGGCGGCCCCCGCGGCCGGATGTCCATGGTAGCGGATGCGTCCGTCGCCGTCCTCGGTCCGGCAGGAGGGCTTGCCGGCGTCGTGGAGCAGGGCGGCCCATCTCAGCGAGCGGACCGGCCGCACCCTGGAGAGCACGCAGAGGGAGTGGCTCCATGCGCCCTCCTCGTGCCACGCGCCCTGATCCATGTCGTCGGACAGGCACAGGGGCGCCAGCTCGGGCAGCACGACACCGATCAGGTCGAGGTCGGCTATCATGGCCATCCCCCGCGCCGAAGCCTCTCCGTCGTCGAGGTGGAGGATGCCGTCGAGCTCCTGCACCCATCTCTCGACCGCCACGCCCTCGAGCCAGCGGCCGTTCTCGCGGATGGACCGCTCGAGGGCCGGGTCGAGGGCGAATCCGAACCTGGCCGAGAACCTCACCGCACGCAGGATGCGAAGGGGGTCCTCCCTCATGGTGACGAGCGGATCGCCCGGGGTGCGCAGCAGCCCGCCCTCCAGGTCGCCGACCCCTCCGCAGGGATCCGTAACGACTCCGCGGGAGTCCTGCGCGATGGCGTTTATCGTGAAGTCCCTCCTGCGGAGGTCCTCCTCCAGACCGGTGCCGAACTCGACCGAGGGCTTGCGCGACCCGTCCCTGTATTTCTCGGTGCGGAAGGTGGTGACCTCCACGTGAACGCTTCGGCCGCCCTCCTCGGTCACCGCGGAGATCGTCCCGAACCTGCCGCCTATGTCGAATGGTCGGAATCCTGCTCCGGCGAGGAGCGATGCGGTCTCCGAGGGAAGTGCATCCGTCGCGAAGTCGAGGTCCGAGGAGGGATTGCCCATCAGCCTGTCCCTCACGGTCCCGCCTACCAGGTAGAGCATCCTGCCGGTGCTCTCGAAGATGTCGAACAGGAGTCTCTCGGTCTGCGTCATCCCCGGTTCCTCCCCGGACGGTGGGGCCGGCTGCGTCGCTGTCGTGGCGTCTGCCGCCGTCCCGGGGTTATTCTACAGGGTCTACCCCGCAACCGGGAGGAAGCGATGAGGAGAATGGTCCTGTTCGCGATCACATGCCTGGCGGTCGTGCCCGCCCGGGCGCAGTGGTTCGTCGAGGGCGAGACGGGCATGGTCTGGTCGGGCTACAACGATGTCCGCATCCCCGGAGACACCGGAACAGGGTTCTCCCTCACGGAGGACCTCGAGACCGATCCGGGGCTCTTCTTCCGACTCAGGCTCGGCAGGACCATCGGCGGGCGGCATCACCTGAGCGTCTTCGCCGCACCTCTCAGGCTCGAGGCCTCCGGGGAGGCCGGGACCGACATCAGCTTCAACGGGGTCACGTTCCCGGCGGGAACGGACCTGGACGCATCCTACCGGTTCGACTCGTACAGGCTGACCTGGAGGTACGACCTGCTCCGGGGCGACGACCTGACGGCGGCGCTCGGCCTGACCGCGAAGATCAGGGATGCCTCGATCGGCGTCTCCGGCGGCGGCCAGGAGACGGTGAAGAAGAACACCGGGTTCGTGCCGCTGCTGAGCTTCGCGCTGGACTGGAGGGTGAGCGGACCCCTCCACCTGCTGCTGGACGGGGACGCCCTCGCAGGCCCGCAGGGCAGGGCGGAGGATGTCTTCGCCGGTGCCGGATGGGCCTTCGACGACCGCAACACCCTCCTGCTCGGCTACCGGATCGTGGAGGGCGGGGCCGACGTCGAGGAGGTCTACAACTTCACCCTCGCGAACTTCGCATCGCTAGGGTACAGGCTGGTCCTCTAGCCCGATGCGTCGTGCACCGGCAGCGGCCGTGAGGCTCCTGGCGGAGTCGGCGGCCGTCAGCGCTACTCTCTTCCGGATCATGATCCCGGTCATCCTCGGCGTCCGGATACTCGAGCTGGCCGGAGGCATCGGCCGGCTCGGAGACATCCTCTCGCCCGCCATGGGCCTGGTGGGGCTCCCCGGGAGCATGGGCCTCGTCTGGGCCACGGCGATGATCACCAACCTCTACGGCGGCATCGTGGCATTCGTGTCCATCGCTCCGTCCGAGGGTCTGACAGTTGCCCAGGTCACGGTCGTCACGACCATGATGCTGATCGCCCACTCGCTGCCGGTGGAGCTGGGCGTGGCCAGACAGGCCGGCGCCAGGGTGCGGTTCATGGCCCTCCTGAGGATCGCGGGGGCCTTCGCGCTCGGCTTCCTCCTCGATGCGGTCTTCGAGATCGGAGGATTCCTCCGTGGACCGGCCGCCATTCTGTGGGAGCCCGCCCCCCCGGGGTCGGGCTGGGGCGGATGGGCCCTGGGCCAGGCCAGGAACCTCGTCACCATATTCGTCATCGTGACGGTTCTCATCGCCCTCATGAAGATTCTGGAGAAGACCGGCCTGGCAGCCCTGATCGACCGCATGCTCAGGCCTCTCCTGGTTTCGATGGGCATAGGGCCCTCGGCTTCGACGATCACCGTCCTGGGTATGATCCTGGGTCTGTCCTACGGGGGTGGGCTCATCATCCGCGGCGCCCGGTCGGGAGGCGTGCCCCCCCGTGACGTCTTCTTCTCGCTGTGCCTCATGGGCCTGGCGCACAGCGTAATAGAGGACAGCATGCTGATGCTCTCCCTGGGGGCGAGCATCGCGGGGGTCCTCGTGGCCAGGCTGGCCTTCGCATGGCTCGTTCTCGTCGTGCTGGTCAGACTCTTCGGGAGGGTCGGCGACGGGACCTTCTACAGGTGGTTCTGCAGGCCTCCGAAGATCCGGTCATAGGTTTCGGGCGCGGGTCTTCCGGCGTTCCCGCCGCGCCGGGGGCTCCGGGGTCCCGCCGTGAGGAAGCGTCGGATCAGAGGTCGGCGAACCTGCCCGTGGCGGTGAAGACTATCCTCTCGCAGATGTTCACTATCCTGTCCCCCGTGCGCTCGAAGTTGTGCGAGACCCAGGTCAGGTAGAGAGCGCCCCCGAGTATCCTGGGATTCTCCATGATGAAGGTGAGCAGCTCCCTCTGGGTCTGGTGATGCAGGTCGTCGATGAACGAATCCCTCCCCGCGACTTCCAGGGCCTTCTCCGTGTCGTTCTCGATGAAGGCCGAGATGGCGTCGTCCAGCATCTTCGACACATGTCCGCACATGACGGGGATGTTGGTGAGGGGCTTCACCAGCGGCCTGTCCCCGATGAGGATGCTGATACGGGCGTTCCCCTTGGCGTAGTCGCCGATGCGCTCCAGCTCCGTCGCGATCTCCAGGACCGACAGCAGCCAGCGCAGATCGCCCGCCACGGGCTGCTGGGTCGCGATGAGCGTGAGACAGGCCTCCTCCAGACCGCACCTGAGTTCGTTTACCGCCTCGTCGTCGGCTATGACCTTCTCGCACCCGGCAATGTCCCTCGACTTCAGGACGGTAACGGACCTGCCGAGGGCCTCGCGCACCAGCCGGGCCATCGCGAGGAGCATCCCGCGTATCTCCAGGAGCTCGTTGTCAAGGACTTCCCTGTGCATCTCCCCCCCGTCTCCGGATCATCCGAACCGGCCCGAGATGTAGTCCTCGGTCCTGCGGTCCTTCGGTGTGGTGAACATCTGGCCGGTGGGTCCGAACTCGATCAGGTTCCCGGCCCTCGCGTCGTCCGTGAGCATGAAGGCCGTGAAGTCGGAGACCCGGGCCGCCTGCTGCATGTTGTGAGTGACGATGACGATCGTGTACTTCTGCTTGAGGCTCTGGAGGAGCTCCTCTATCTTCAGGGTGGCCACCGGGTCCAGCGCGGAGGCCGGTTCGTCCATCAGGATCACCTCTGGCTCGACGGCGAGTGCCCGCGCGATGCAGAGGCGCTGCTGCTGGCCGCCCGAAAGGGCGAGGGCGGACTTGTCCAGGTCGTCCTTCACCTCCGACCAGAGGGCCGAGTCCTTCAGGCTCCTCTCCACTATCGAGGCCAGCCTGCTCCTGTCACGCGTGCCGTGGATCCTCGGGCCGTAGGCCACGTTGTCGAAGATGGACTTCGGGAACGGATTGGGCCTCTGGAAGACCATCCCGACCTTCTTGCGCAGGGCGACCACGTCCTTGTCGAAGATGTCCTCCGAGTCGAGGAGCACGCTTCCTGTGACCCTCACGCCCGGGATGAGCTCGTTCATCCGGTTGAAGCTGCGCAGGAAGGTGCTCTTGCCGCATCCGGACGGACCGAT
Source organism: uncultured bacterium (assembly GCA_964603785.1). Taxonomy (GTDB): domain Bacteria; phylum Fermentibacterota; class Fermentibacteria; order Fermentibacterales; family Fermentibacteraceae; genus CAZRWD01. Next base: position 75,583 of record CAZRWD010000012.1, on the reverse strand, counting down.
GATGGCGGTGATGCTGTTCGTGGGGATGTCTACGCTTATCGACTCGAGCGCCTTGAAGGCGCCGTAGTACAGGCAGTAGTCGATGGTCCTGAGTCTGGGCTCGGTCATCTCAGATCCTGGTCCCGGCGGACAGCCGCCTGGAAATGGCGTTGATCGCGAGGTTGATGAGGATGATGAGAGCCACGAGCACCGCGCCGGTGGCCATCGCCTTGTCGAAGGCCCGTGTCTCCATCGCGAGGTAGTATACGTGCAGGGCCATGGTCCGGCCCGGCGACATGATCGAGGTCGGGGTCCTGTAGCTTCCCCCGAGGGTGACGTAGAAGACCGCCGTCTCGCTGACGATCCTGCCCACGCCCAGCACCGTGCCGGTCGATATGCCGGGCAGGGCCGACGGCAGAACGACCTTCCTTATGGTCTCCCACTTGGTGGCGCCCAGGGAGAGCGAGCCCTCCCGGTACGACTGCGGAACCGCCTTGAGGGCCTCCTCCGTCGTCCTGATGACCACGGGCATGATCAGGCAGGCTCCGGCGAGCGACGCCGACAGGATCGAGAAGCCGAAGTGGAGGGCCGTCACGAAGAGCACGTACCCGAACAGGCCGAAGATGATCGAGGGCACGCCCGCGAGTGTCTCGACGCCGAATCGTGCCGCCGCCACAAGCATCCGGACGATTCTCGTCCTGACGGACTCCGCATACTCGACCAGGAAGATCCCGGCGCCCACGCCGAGCGGCGTGGCTATCGCTATGGTGGCCAGCACGAGATAGAAGGTCGTGACGATGGTGGATGATATCCCCCCCTCGCCTGAGAGACCCCCTCTGGGCGGGGTGGTGAAGAAGGACAGGCCTATCTCCGGCAGCCCCTTCACGAAGACGTAGCCGACCACCATGAGCATCACGGACACGCTCGCGATCCCCGTCAGCCACAGCAGGGAGAAGGCCGCATTCTGCCTTGCCCTGCGCCAGGCGCTCACGTGCGACTCCCCATGCTCCTGGACATCAGGTACCTGGCGGAGGTGTTCACGAGCATGATGAGCACGAAGAGCACCACTCCGGTGGCGAAGAGGGCGTCCGCGTGGAGACCGGTTGCGTAGTTGATCTCCACGGCGATGTTACCCGTGAGGGTCCGGGCGCGGGACAGGAATATCGTCAGAGGGTTCCCGGCCACGGCCGAAGGCATCAGCACCGAGTTCCCTATCACCATTATCATCGCGATGGTCTCGCCCACCGCCCTTCCCAGCCCCAGGATCACCGCGGACAGGATGCCGGAGCCGGCGCCCGGGATTATCACCCTGCGGATGGTCTCCCACCTCGTAGCCCCCAGGGCCAGCGAGGCCTGCCTGTACTCGTCGGGGACCGAGCGGATGGCGACTTCGGCCACGCTCGCGATCGTGGGGAGGATCATCACGGCGAGCACCATCGAGGCCGCGAGCAGGCCGAAACCTGCATTCCCGTCCACGTGGATCTGCCTGACCAGGGGAACGAGGACGACCATGCCGAACAGCCCGTAGACGACGGAGGGTATTCCGGCGAGCAGTTCGATGGAGGGCTTCACGAAGGAGCGGACGGCGGGAGGGGCGACCTCGGCGAGGAAGATGGCGCAGCCCAGGGCGAGCGGCAGACCGAGCGCGATCGCTCCGAAGGTCACGAGTCCAGATCCGACGATCATGGAGAGGAGCCCGAACATCTCCTGGCCGGGGCGCCACTCGGAACCGGTCAGGAGTCCGGAGAAGCCGATCTCGCGAAAGGCCGGCATGGCCTCCCTCAGGGTGAAGAGGCCGATCATGAGAACGATCAGTACCGATGCCAGGGCGGACATCAGGAGGATGACCCTCATCATCGACTCGACCGCACCCTTCGTTCCGGTCATGCCGGCCCCCCGCTCCCCCTCCCGGCGGTCAGTCGACCGCCAGGTATCCTTCCTCTACGACGATGGCCTGGCCCTCGGGACCCATGATGAAGTCGAGCCACTCCTGGATCGGGGCCGATGGCGTGCCGTTAGTCATCATGATGAGGGGTCTGACGATGGGATACCTTCCTGCACGCGCGTTGTCGGCGGTCGGCGCGTTGCCGTTCACCGATACCGCCGAGACGCTCTCGTTCAGGTATCCGAAGGAAATGTAGGCTATCGAGTAGGGAGTCGTCGAGACGGTGGTCACGACGGCCCCGTTCGACGGCTGGAGGATGGCTGCGCCCGTGATCAGGAACACGCCCTCCATGACCATCTCCTCGAAGGCGGCCCTGGTCCCGGACCCCTCCTCCCTGGAGACGACCACGATGCCGTGGTCCGGGCCGCCGATATCGGACCAGTTCGTGATGTTGCCGGTGAAGATGTCCCTTACCTGTGACTTGCTGAGGTTGCTGACGCCGACTCCGGGATGGGTGACGATGGCGATGCCGTCACGGGCTATCACGTTGATGAGCAGGTCCGGGAACTGCTGCAGCTCGGAATCCTTCACTTCGCGCGAGGCCATGCCGATGTCGGCCGTGCCGTTGCCGGCCGCGCTGACGCCGACGCTGCTCCCGCCGCCGGACACCGAGATGATCAGATCGCCGCCGGCCGCTTCGTAGGCCTCGGCCAGCTTCTCGGCGAGTGGCTGGACCGTGGTCGATCCCACCACATCGATACTCTCGCCCGCCCAGGCCTGCGCCCCGGTCAGGAGCAGGAAAGCCGCTACCGCGAGGGTGCCGGTCTTCTTCACTTCAGTCTCCTCCTCCGTCGGCCGCTAGTTGACCGACAGGTAGCCCTCGGCCACCACTATGGCCTGGCCGTCCTCGCTGTAGATGAAGTCGATGAAGGCTCTGGCAAGGTCTCCGGGTTCGCCGCTGGTTACCATGTTCAGAGGCCTCACGACGGAATAGGAGCCGTTCGCGGCATTCTCCGGAGTGGGCTGGACGCCGTCTATCGAGATGGTCCTGATCGTGGAGTCGATGTAGCCGAACGACAGGTAGGCGATCGACGCCGGAGTCGAGCTGACGGTCGTCAGAACCGCGCCGTTGGAGGGCTGCAGGATGGCGGAGCCCGTCATGAGGGCGTCCTCGCCCATGACCATCTCCTCGAACGCGCCCCGCGTGCCGGAGCCCTCCTCGCGGGATACCACGACTATGGGCGTGTCCGTGCCGCCGACCTCGGCCCAGTTGACGATCGCGCCCGAGAACATCCCCCTGACCTGTTCGATCGTGAGGTCGCCGACGGTGACGCCGGTGTTGGCGATGATCGCGATGCCGTCCCGGGCGATGGTATGGACCACCAGCGCGGGGAACTCGTCGAACTCGCTCTGCCTGACGTCCCTCGAAGCCATGCCGATGTCGGTCGTGGCCTGTCCTGCCGAGGTGACGCCGACACTGCTGCCGCCGCCCTGCACGTTGATCACGACTTCGGGGTGCAGCACCTCGAAGGCTTCCGCAAGCCTCTCCGCCACGGGCTGCACAGTGGTCGAACCCACGAGGTTCAGCTCGCCGGAGAGCTCGGTCACGACCGTCGAATCGGTCCCGGCTCCGCCGGTCCTGGCGGGCTCCTCTCCGCAGGCTCCCGCCAGCATCATGATCGCGATGCCGAATGCGGCAATGCCCCTTCTTCCGGATATCATCAGGATCTTCCTCTCCTCGATGACCGGGGGCGCGGGTCGGCAGACCCGCGCCCCCTGTCATGTGACTAGAACTTGCTCGCGAAGGTGACCCTCACGAACGTGTCGGCGTCCGGAGCCTCCATGGAGGAGTCCTCCGGGTCTCCGTAGGATACGTACTCGATGTTGGGGATGATGGTGAGGCTGCCGGCCGGCTTCCAGGCGACGCCGGCGATGATGGTGTTCGTGGGTGCGTAGTCGGCCATGTGGAGCCTGTCGATGCCGTCGGCCGAGGGATTCTCGTCGACCATGTCGTAACGGGCGATGATGTCGAAGGCGGGGCTGGCGTGATAGGTGCCGAAGACGGAGAGGAGGTTGATGTCCAGGTCCTCGGCCTCCTCGTCGGCGTAGTTGTAGGTGTACATCGCGTACTGCAGCCCGCCCTGGAACAGGTCGCCCCTGTAGCCGAGGAAGCCCTGGATCGTGGTGTGGGTGTTCAGATCCTCGTTCTCGTCCTCGCTCTCGGCCTCGTATGCCAGACCGGCCTCTAGGACGAAGTCCTCCAAGGGTTCGACGCCGGCGACGAGAAAGACCTCCTTGCCCTCATAGGACTCGTTCTTGTCACCATTTCCGTTGCCGGCCATGAGCGTGAAGCTGAAGATGTCCATCGAGCCGTTGAGGGAGATTCCTATGTCCCTGCTGCTCTCGATCTTGTGCAGGTCGGTCACGATCTTCTCGACGGTGCGGTAGCCCCACACGGCCTCGGGCGTGGTGAAGAGGGGGTTGCCCTGGAGGCCGAACCGGATGTTGAGACCGTCGGAGACCGTCCAGGTGCCGTGGGCGTCCTTCACGAAGGGCTTCGCGGTCGAAGTGGAGGTGCCGTCGACGACATGGCTGTACCAGTCGGGAACCGAGGCCTCGAGCCTCACGTCGATGGCGAAGGACTCGTTCAGGGTCCTCTTGAATCCAAGACGCACCCTCCTGACGTCGAAGCAGCTGTAGCCGTCGGTCTGGGTGCTGTCGGTGTCCTCGTGGTGTCCGGCCACGTAGAGGAAGTCGATGATGCTGTCGCCGTAGACGCCGTCGGCATGCGCCACCGAGGCGAACACGATGCCGCAGAGGAGCATGAACAGCGAAATGAGAAGCTTCGCCTTCTCCATGGTCTTCACTCTTCCTTTCCTGTTTCCGTTGCCTGAAGCGGTCCGCACGGGCCTGGGACGGACGAGCCCGGCGCAAGCATCGGCAGGAACGGTTAGAAAGGTATTAAGGCAGGGTTAGGATTGCGTTAAGGCGGGATCGGCCGGGGGGAGCACGACCCGGAAGACCGAGCCCGCGCCGGGGGTGCTCTCTATCTCGAGCCTCCCCCCGAGCGATACGAGAACGTGCTTGACTATGGAGAGGCCCAGACCCGTGCCGCCAAGCTTCCTCGAGCGGGACCTGTCGACCGTGAAGAACCTCTCGCAGAGCCTGGGAACGGCCTCGGCGGGTATGCCGGGACCGGTGTCCGCTATCTCGATCACGGCTTCGTGGCCCCTCCTGGAGGATGTGATCGTCAACCCGCCGCTCTCGGTGTACTTCACGGCGTTGTCGACGAGGTTCACGAAGACCTGCTCGAGCCTGTACGGATCGGCCGTCACGGGGTCGACGGGCTCGAGCCGCAGATCCAGCGTGAGGCCCCTCGCGGAGGCCTTCGGCCGGAACATCTCCGCCACGGGGGCCAGGACCGCCAGGGGATCGACGGTCTCCATCGAGGAGAAGGGGTCGCCCGCCTCGAGCTGCGCCAGGGACTGGGCGTCGGCAACAAGGCTGGCAAGCCTCTCCACGTTGCGGGTGATGATGTCGCAGTATTCGGCCTCCCTGCCCCCCGCCGCCTGCCTGATCCTCTCGGCGAAGCCGCCTATCGCGGTGAGGGGGGTGCGCAGCTCGTGCGAGAGGTTGAGGACGAAGTCGCGCTTCACCGTCTCGAGGTCGACGAAGTCGGTTATGTCGACGAGGCCCAGCAGAACCTGGCCCTCGAAGGGGACCCTGCTCCACGAGCAGTCCCAGTGCCTTCCCGAGATCGTCACCCTCGAGCATCCCTCGCCGGACTCGACCGCCCCCCGGAGGAGGGCGGCCAGTTCGGGGGAGGAGGTGATCGACCGGTAGTCGCAGCCCGTCGCATCCGTCCCGGCAAGGGAGGAGAAGCTGCTGTTGGTCAGCAGGACGGAGCCGGCGCCGGAGAGGAGGACCAGGGGACGGGGGATGGACTCGAACACGGCATTGAGCTGGGTGTTCCTCTCCCGGAGCTCGTCGACCAGGATGCCGGTTCTCGACACGGTCTCGTTCAGGCTCCTGGTGAGGTTGTCCAGCTCACGGATCGTCGACGGCCCGGCCCTGGCGGTGAAGTCGCCCCCGCTGACCCTGGCCGACACTTCCGACAGCCTCCTGACCTGCGTGGCTATCGATCTGGAGAAGTAGAAGGCCAGGAGGAACGAGGCCAGGCCGGCGACGGCGGCGAGGGCCAGCACGCGGAGGGCGATCTGGAGGACGGGGGAGCCGGGGATGCTGTAGGGAGAGGCCACCCGGACGACTGCGGCGACCTCCCCGCCGGAGACAAGGGGGACCGCAACGTAGACGAGCTGCCTGCCGAGGGTGCTGCTGGTGCGGATCGAGCTGCCGACGGAGCCCTCGAGGGCCGCTATCACCTCGGGACGGGTCCTGTGGCTCTCCATGGTGTCCGGGGAGGCCATGTTGTCGGCAAGTACGCCGCCGTCCGGAAGGATCACCGTCACCCTCGATCCGCCCGCCTCCGCCAGCCTGGCTGCCTCGTTCCTGACCGCTCCCGTGTCTCCGGCGAGAATGGCGGGTTCGAGGGCGGCCGCGACCATCCGCGAGGTCCTCTCCATGTCCTCCCGGGCCATGGAGTCGAACCGTCCCCTCGCCGTCTCGAGGAACACGAGCGGCATGAGACCGCAGAGCAGCAGGATGACCAGTGCGTTGCCGCGCAGGAGCCTGTCGAGGATGCCCCTCTTCACGGCCACTGGAGCTTGTACCCCGCTCCCCGGACGCTCCTCACGAGGTGCGCGGCCGCGCCCAGCTTCATCCTCAGGTTGCGGATGTGGACGTCGATAGTCCGGTCGAAGACCAGCTTCTCGCCCTCCCAGAGGCCGTCGAGGAGACGGTCCCTGGCGAAGACCCTGCCGCTGCCCTCGGCGAGGATGCGGAGGAGCCTGAACTCGGTGGAGGTCAGCGGGACGGGGCTGCCCTCGACACGGACCTCGAACCTGTCGGAATCGATCTCCAGCAGGTCGCCGAAGCGGATCACCGGATCGCTGCCGGAGTGCTTCATCCGCCTGAGGACCGCCCTGACCCTGGCCACCATCTCCCTGGGCGAAAACGGTTTCGTGATATAGTCGTCCGCTCCCAGTTCGAGGCCCGCCACGCGCTCCGGGACTCCGTCGAGCGCGGTCAGCATGATGACGGGGATGGTGCTGGTCCTGGGCCCGGCCCTGAGCTGCCTGCAGATGTCCCTGCCGTCCCGCCCGGGAAGCATGAGGTCGAGCACGATCAGGTCGGGAGCACTCCTCTGCAGGGATGCCATCAGGCTCTCGCCGTCTGGGTGGCAGTCGACCGCGAAGCCCTCCTCCTCGAGGTTCAGACGGACGAGGGCGAGGATGTCCTCCTCGTCGTCGACCACCGCTATCCTCTGCGCCGTCCTGCGCTCCATGCCGGTCACACCCCCCCGCCCGGGGACTCCGGAGCCCGGGACTCCCCCGCGGAAACCCGCAGATGATTGCTAACCGCGATCACTATCGCAATGCTCCCGCCGGTCACCGAGACCATCGTGGCGATCGCGGCGCCCAGTCCGCCGAGGCGCGGGATCAGGATCAGGTTCATGAGCACGTTCAGGAAGGCCGTCACGAGGACGGACCACAGGGAGAACCTTGGCCTGCCTATGCCTGCCGCGGTTGAAGAGAAGAGGCTGCCCACCGGCTTCACGAGGTTCAGCAGGGCCAGGGCCGTCACTATGGGCCAGCCCTCGGAGTAGCGCCCGTCGAAGAGCAGGTCGAGGATCTGCCTGGAGAAGACCGCGAAGAGGATCACGAAGGGCGCCTGGATCGCCTCGACGATGGCGATGCCGTGCCATGTGCGCCTGGAGATGCCGGAGGTCCTGCCGCCCGTCTTCATCCTCGAGGTGACCGGGATGAGCACGATGTTCGCCGCCTGGTTCAGGCTGGTCACGAACTGGGTCAGGCTCCTTGCTATGCCGTAGACCGCCACGTCCTCCGGGGCGAGCTTGCCGAGCATCAGTATGTCGGTCCAGGAATAGACGTAGACCGCGATCGAGGTCCCCAGGGTGTAGACCGAGTAGGACAGGACCGCCCGCATGCCGGACAGGGTGACGCTCGATCCCCTCTCGACGAAGACGCCTCCCTGGATGAGCAGGATGCCCAGGCAGACGACGTTCGAGACCGACTGCGCCAGGAAGATCGGATGAGGCGTGTGCAGCCTCCGGGCCAGGAGCATCGAGCCCACGATGGACAGCCTCGTAAGGAAGCCCGCTATGTCGGCCCACATGACCGCCCTGGTCCTCTGGGCGGCGAGGAGGTTGTTCCGTGGGACGGCGCACAGGCCTTCGGTCAGCACGAGCAGTGCCAGGACAGGGGGAAGCCCCTGGAGGGGGATCTCGCTGTAGAAGGACGAGAGCAGACCGCCCCCGGCCAGCAGGAGGACCGATCCCAGGATGGTGAGGCCGCCGGCAAGGACGGCGGCCGAGTTGACGATGTCGCGCCTGCGGATGCTCTCGTGCTCCGACGCGAACTTCAGGAGGGCCTGTATGACGAACCCCCCGCCCATCACCAGGGCGAAGAGCTCGACGGTCTTCGCGACCGAGAAGGCCGCGTACTGCTCCTTCTCGAGGACCCGGGCCACGAGGAGCGTCAGTACGCTCCAGAGTGCGAGGCTTCCCTGGCTCACGAGGGCGGGGAGCCCTATCGAGAGGATCTTCCCCCTCGAAGCGAGAATCTCACGCAGCAAGGCCGTGGTCTCCGGGCTTCAGCCCGAGGTCTTCGGACGAATCCCGGCCTGGGATCTGACCTCCCGCATGATCGACCTCCAGAAGGCGCCGTTGGCCGGGTTCCTCATGACCCGCCTGAAGTACGCTACGGTGACGAGCCAGACGCAGGCCGTGACGAAGGCGATGAATGTGAAGACGACGACCATGGTGGCCCTCTTCGGGTACGACCTGTGCTTGGGGGCTGTCGGCGGCTCGACGAGCTCGAGGGTCGGGCTGTCGTGCGCCTCCTGGATCCGCAGGGTCTCGAGCTGCTGACGGAGCATGATCAGGAGCCCGGTCCTCATCTCGACCTCGAGGAAGAGATCCTCGAAGATCCTGATGTCCTCGGGGAGGCTGGCATAGCCCGGTAGGACGCTCAGGCTGTCGCCCGTCCCCAGCCTCTGCCGCAGGGAGGTCTCGAGGGCCGCTATCCTGGCCGAGATCTCGCGGGCGGTGGGGCTCGCGGGCGACAGGGTCGCAGTGGCCCCTGCAAGCTCCGAACGGGCGAGGATCATCTCCGCCTCGACCTGGGCCAGCATCTGGACGAGAGCCTGACCCTGCACCTCGGGCAGGAGCAGGCCGGTGCTGGACCGGAACTCGCTGAGCCTGAGCCGGGCCGTCTCCAGCGAATCCACGACCTGGCCGAGGATCAGCTCGGCCTCGATCCTGGCCCGCCTGGCGCGGCTCGTGACCATCCCCGAAAGGGTCTCGTTGGCGAAATCGATGACATCCCCGGCCATCGATGCAGCCTCCTCGCTGGTCTCCCCCTGGGCGGAGATCATGAACATCCCCTCGGGCGTCCTGCTGACCACCAGCCTCTTGGACAGCTTCTTGAGGGCGTCCTCCATGCTCCTGGAGCCCCATCTGCGCATGAGGTCGTAGCGGATGACGACCCTCTCCATCACCGGTCTCGAGCCGAGGACCATCATGACCACGTTCAGGTCCGCTCCGGCCGACATGCCCATGTCCATCGGGAGGTTCGACACGAGGTCGCCCAGCGAGGATCCCAGATCCCCCGGGAGGAGGCTCGTCAGCGACCCGAGTCCCGAGACCGTCGCCGAGCCGGGGACTATCGCCACTGCGAAGGCCGTGTACCTGTGCTTGACGACGAGGCTGTACGCAGCTACCGCGACGGCCACGGCGAGGCAGAAAAATGCGATCCTGCGGAGGTTGCGGGCGATGAGCATCATCGCCTCGCCCGCGAATCCCGTCACCGGTGTGTCTTCCATGTCACCTCGTAAGGCTGTAGACCAGCGCGACAGAGCTTATCAGCGTGCTCACGACCGCCAGGAAATCGGCGTTCCTGCTGGCCCAGGTGTACGGGACGGTTATCAGGTCCCCGGGGGTGGGTACGTAGGCGAGGGCATCGGCGCCCCTGGCGACCTCGCCTGCCGGGCCGAGCACGGAGATGCCCCCCGTGCTGGCTCCGGGAATCATGCCCCCGGCTCGGGAGATGTAGCCTCCGCAGGTCAGACCTGCCTGCCAGTCGACCTGGGTCGGGTTCGTGACCGCTCCGGAAACGGTCACGAGGAGCCTCTGGCGGGCGAGGAACAGCGTGTCGCCCGGCCCGACCGGCATGTCTGCGAGCCCTTCCCCGGTCCATACACGGCTGTGCGTCCCGCCGCTCGAGAGAACCGATCCGGCCAGGTTGAAGTCGCCCCCGGAGCCACCCACCATGTCGAGGAAGTCGGCCAGCGGCATGGGTCCGTCCATCTGCCAGGCCTGAATGGCCGGGGTGGGGATCGATTCTATCGTTGCCTGCACGGGCTCCCTGGTCACGAAGGCGGGATCCGTGCAGATGTCGAACAGGACGACGGAACCGTCCGTCAGGAGCGGGTCGGAGGGCGGACCGGGCATGCCGGGCCGTATCACCAGGTCGAAGTCCAGGGGGTCCCCGTCCGAGATGACGGTGCCCGACCGGGAGCAGAGGGCCGTGGGCCCGCCGCACGCCGCCATGAGGTCGGAGACCGTCTGCAGTGCGTAGAGCGAATAGGTGCCCGGGCTCACCACCGCACCCGAAGCCGTCACCCTAACGAGGCGGGGGGTGTGCAGCGAGATCCTGACGGAGCCTCCGGCATAGTAGCGCCTGGCCAGGGCCCTCAGCTCGATCTCGGCCTCCGCTATGGACAGGCCGGAGACGTAGACCATCCCGATGCCGGATACGCCCAGCATGCCGTCGCTCGTGACTGAGCAGACGGACTGCGGATACAGCCCGGAGGCCAGGGAGGACGGGGTCGATCCTCCCTCGATGAGCACGTCGAGCATGTCTCCGGGACCGAGGATGTAGGAGTCCCTGTCCGCCGGTTCGAGCGCAACCTGCGCGGTCGACGCGGAGTAGGCCGTGACGGCGGGCGGCTGGACATCCGGCAGCATCAGGCACGAAAGGATCAGGATGAGCATGTCTTCTCCCTGAAGTACGCTATCGTCTCGCCGAGACCCTCCTCGAGCCCGACCGCGGGTTCCCACCCGAGCTCGGACCTGGCCCTGGAGATGTCCGGCCTCCTCACCCTCGGATCATCGACCGGGAGCGGCCCGTGGACAATCCCGCCCCGGGAGCCGGTCAGCCTCAGTATCGTCCTCGCGAATTCCATCACGGTCATCTCGTCGGGGTTGCCGATGTTCACCGGGCCGCTCGAGCCGCTCCAGGCAAGCCTGAGGAGACCCTCGACGGTGTCCCTGACATGGCAGAAGCTCCGGGTCTGGCTGCCGTCGCCGAAGACCGTCAGGTCCTCCCCGCGGAGGGCCTGGCAGATGAAGGCCGGGACCACCCTCCCGTCCCCGGCGCGCATCCTCGGCCCGTAGGTGTTGAAGATGCGGGCGACCTTCGTCCTCAGTCCGTGGAACCGGTTGTAGGCGAAGACCAGGGCCTCGGCGAACCTCTTCGCCTCGTCGTAGACGCCCCTGGGGCCCACGGGGTTCACGTTTCCCCAGTAGTCCTCCGGCTGGGGATGCACGAGGGGGTCGCCGTAGACCTCGCTGGTGGATGCGAGAAGGAAGCCCGACCCCTTCTCGCGCGCCAGCCCCAGGGCCTTGTGGGTTCCCAGGGCGCCGACCTTGAGCGTCTGGATGGGATAGGCGAGGTAGTCGGCGGGGCTCGCCGGCGAGGCCAGGTGGAAGATGAAGTCCACCCTGCCGGAAACGAAGATGTACTCGGTGACGTCGTGGTGGATGAACCTGAAGTCGCGCCTCCCGGCGAGGTGCTCGATGTTGTCGGTCGACCCGGTTATGAGGTTGTCGAGAGCGGTGACCTCGTGGCCCAGCGCGAGAAGCCTGTCGCAGAGGTGGCTGCCTATGAAGCCGGCTCCGCCCGTGACGAGGACCCTCATCCCCGGGGCTCCCCGCCGGCGAGCCTCCCGCCGTAGGTCCGGGCGTAGTACTCCCTGAAGCGACCGCTCTTTATCTCTCGCCACCAGGGCTCGTTGGCCCTGTACCACTCGACGGTCGCCCCCATCCCGGCCTCGAAGGGAACCTCGGGGGCCCACCCGGTGACCGCCCGGATCCTGGAGATGTCCAGCGCATACCTGCGATCGTGCCCGGGGCGGTCGGACACAAGCCGCACGAGACCGGGGTCCGCCCCCGTGAGGGAGACTATCGTGTCGGTCACCTCGCGGTTGGTCCTCTCCTCGCCCGCTCCGATGTTGTAGACGGAGCCCGGGAGGCCCCTGTCGATGACCGAGAGGAGCGCCCTGCAGTGGTCGTCGACGTGCATCCAGTCCCTCATGTTGAGGCCGTCGCCGTAGAGGGGCAGGGGCTCGCCCTCGAGGCAGTTGGTTATGAACAGCGGGATCAGCTTCTCGGGGTACTGGTAGGGGCCGTAGTTGTTCGACGCCCTGGTCACTGCCACGGGCAGTCCCCAGGTATGGTGGTAGCTCATCGCGAGGAGCTCGCCCGCCGCCTTCGAGGCGGAGTAGGGGCTGCGGGGTTCGAGTCTGTCGGTCTCGGCGGACCTCCCTGTCTCGACGCTCCCGTACACCTCGTCCGTGGACACCTGCAGGAAGAGGTCGCCCCCCGAGGCCCTGAACTCGTCGAGGAGCACCCGGACGCCCTCGACGTCGGTCCGCACGAAGTCCGAGGGATCGGCTATCGACCTGTCGACATGCGTCTCGGCGGCGAAGTTCACCACGATCCCGCATCCCGGCATCACCCCGGCCACGGTCTCCGCGTCGCATATGTCGCCATGAACGAACTCGATGCGGCCGGATTTCTCGAGGTCCTCGAGATTCGCCCGCCTGCCCGCGTAGGTCAGCTTGTCCAGGACGGTCACCGCCCATCCCGGCCGCTGGGCCGCGATGAACCGCACGAAGTTGGTGCCGATGAAGCCTGCTCCGCCCGTGACGAGGACCCTCACTTCCGGGCGAACCCCCTGAGCGAGGCGATCCTGATGCCGGCCTGCATGTAGCCCTCCAGGCTCGAGCCGGCGTCGCACCACCACCCGTCGAGGATGTCCGCGGAGAGAAGGCCCTTCTCGAGGTATGCGTTGTTCAGGTCCGTCACCTCGAGCTCGCCGCGCCCGGAGGGCCTGAGCGTGGAGATGCAGTCGAACGCGAACCTGTCGTACATGTAGACGCCGATGACGGCCAGGCTGCTCCTGGGGTGTGCCGGCTTCTCCTCGATGGAGACCACCCTGCCGTCTCGGAGCTCTGCGACTCCGTACTCCCTGGGGTTGGGAACCTCCTTGAGGAGTATCCTGGCCCCCCCGGGCTGTCGCTGATAGGCCTCGACGAAGGGCCTGATGGAGTCCTCGAGGATGTTGTCCCCCAGGATGACGACGAAGCGGTCGTCACCCACGAAGGCCCTCGTCAGGCCGATGGCCTGGGCGATGCCGCCCTCGCTGACCTGATAGGCGTAGTTCAGGATGGAGAGGCCGAACTGCGAGCCGTCGCCGAGAAGCCTCAGGAAGTCCCCCGCGCTGCTGCCGCCCGTGACAACCATCACCTCGGAGATGCCGGCCTCGGCCAGGGTCTTGATGGGATAGAAGATCATCGGCTGGTCGCAGACCGGCAGCAGATGCTTGTTGGTGATGTTCGTCAGCGGCCTGAGCCTGGTTCCGAGCCCGCCGGCCAGGATTACGCCCTTCATCGGACCTCCGGGTGTCAGCGCACCAGTGCGAGCTTCAGGACCGTCTCGTACCCGTCCTGGGTGACCCGCACCACGTATATGCCGGATGCAGCCCCATCTCCGCCTTCATCCTCGCCGTCCCAGGATATTCCGTCCCTGTCCGGCGAGGCACACTCATAAACAAGCCTGCCCGAAAGGTCAAACACCTCGATCCAGGTGGCCGCGTCCGGTATGCCGGCCAGTCCCAGGACATCCCCTGCGCCGGGCAGGAAGGGGTTGGGGAACAGGACAGCCCCGCCCCCGTCCCCGGCGAGCCCGTTCCCCAGGTCGATCATCCACATTCCGTTGTCGGTCGCAAGGTACAGCAGGCCCCGATCGCGGTCGCAGGAGATGGAATGGACGATCTGGCTCAGCATGGGGCTGTTGAGGGTGTTGTACTCCTCGATGGAGCCGTCGTGCAGTATCCTGTACAGCGCCTGGCCGGTGGCGGCCCAGACGGAGCCCATGTGGTCCTCGGCGAGAGCGGTCACGGCGCCCTCCACATCGGAAATCCCGCCGGCCGAGGACGCGCCGTCCTCGAGAACGGCCAGGCCGTTGGCGGTTCCGACGTAGAGCCTGCCCGACCTCGCTGCCAGGAGCTCGGTCACCTCCTCCGAGGGGAGGCCCTGGGAGGTCCCCAGCACCTGGGAGACCATGCCCTGGCCGGGGCCCACCCTAACCAGGCCTGCATCGGTGCCGATCCAGCCCGATCCGTCGGAGAGACCGGCCACCGCGTTGACCATCCCCGACGGCAGGCCGTCGGCGGTCGTCCAGCTCATCCACGAGGCCGATCCGGGCACGCCTGCCACCCACGAGAGCCTGCAGGCCCCCGACGGCTCGGTCGGGGTGGCGAAGTACGGCTCCTGACCGAGCCAGACCTCTCCGGACGGCGCGATGTCGATGGCCACGACCTGGTCGTTCAGCAGGCCGCCGCCTTCCTCGGTCCACTCTATCAGCAGGTCGTCGGCCGGGCCGGGCGTCCCCCCCCAGTCGAGCCAGACGAGGCCGAAGTGATAGGGGGCGATGAAGGCCGCCCCCTCGACATCCCCTGCTCCGGCAAAGACCTGGTGCTCGTTCGGAAGGGAGTCGATGAACACCGTCCAAGCTCCGTCGGCGAGCACGGCGGCTCCCGCATGATCGGTCGTCACCCAGGCGCTCCCTCCGTCATCCAGTGTGACGGACCAGAGGTGGTTGGCGGGGATCCCGGGCGGGGTGGATACCTTCCAGGCATATGTCCAGCCCAGCCCCACACCCCTTCCAGTGTCGTCCTGGGTCGAGAGCTCGTTGGACATTCCGGCGCAGATCTGCTGGCCGCCCGCCCAGTCCAGCGCCTTGACCAGCTGGCCTCCCCAGATCGCGGAGCCCTGCCAGGAGCCCTCGTAGCGGATGTGGACGATCCACCCGGATCCCACTGCGATGTTCCCGTCGTGGGCGGAGACGCACAGCGCCCCCTCCCCCGGGAAGCCGGCGTCCCTCAGCCACGGCTGGCCGGGGGCGAGGTAGTAGAGGCCGGCGTCGGTGGCCGCCCAGACGGTGTCGGCCTGCAGGTCCATGTCTCTCGTCGAGATGCCGTTCATCTCGGGGAATGCCGTCCAGGAGGCCGGATCGCCCGGCCACATGCCGGGCTTCAGCAGGGCGAGCCCGTCCGCGGTCCCCACCAGCAGACCGGAGTCGGAGGAGACGAGGCAGTTTACGAAGTCGTCGGGGAGTGCGCCCCCGGTGTTGAGCCCCGTCCATGTCTGGAAGTAGCCCATCTCCATTATCGAGAGCCCCTGGCTGGTGGCGGCGAAGACCGCGCTGTCGGCCAGGATGTCCCCTATCTCCAGATCGATGGGGAGCCCCTCGAGCTGACCGTAGTGCTGCATGGAGCCGTCAGGCAGGCGGACGTCTATCCCGCCTCCCCAGGTGCCGACCCACAGGGATCCGTCTGCCGAATGCTCCACGCACCTGACGGAGGAGTGCGAGATGTCCCCGGGGTAGACCCAGGAGGAATCCCATGCCAGGTCTCCTCCCGTGATCGTCCCGAAGAGGACTCCTCCCGAGGTGGCGCACGTGACGGTGCTGCCAGTGCAGACAAGGTCCGAGACGCTTCCCGTGTGGGCCCAGTGCTGCCACTGCGACGGCAGCACCGCACCCGACAGCATCATCAGTGCAAGGGCGGGGTTCATTCGCGTTCCTCCCACCAGCGGAAGAGGGCCTGCAGCCCTTCCTCGAGGGTATGGTTCCTTCTCCAGCCCAGGTCGATCAGACGGCCGGCGTCACCTACCTGGACGGTCACATCGGTACTGCGGACCAGCGAGGGGTCGACCCGGGCCTCGAGGTTCGCACCGGAGATCTCGAGCAGGAGCCCGAGGATCTGCGCCATGCTCCTGCCCTCGCCCCCCGCGACGTTGTACACGCCCCCCGTCTCGCCCCCGGAGAGGAGCAGGGCATATGCGGCCGCGACATCCTCCACGAGGCTATAGTCCCTGACGGGCTCGAGGTTGCCGACCGCGAGGTAGCCCTCTCCCCTGCGGCGCGCCTCCAGGATCCTCCGGCAGAACGAGGGAAGGGCGAAGTGGGGGGCCTGCCAGGGGCCGAAGTGCGGGAAGGGCCGTGCGATGACGATGTCCATGCCTCTCCCGGCGTGCGCCCCGGCTACCAGTTCGGCCTCGAGCTTGCTGCGCCCGTAGGGGCCGGACGGCGCGACCGGGCTCTCCTCCGAAAGAGGCGACGGAGACGAGCCGTAGACCTCGGAGGAGCTGACCACGAGCACCCTGGCTTCCGGAGAGGAGGCGCCGACATGGTCGAGGACCCTCTCGAGACCCTCGACGTTCACGCTGTGCACCAGTCCGGGGTCGCCTCCGGAGATGCTCACGGAGGTGATGCCGGCCAGGTGGACCACGTACCTGAAGCCCCCCGGACCGGGAGGGGCGCCGTCGGGAAGATCCCATGCGAACCGGCGGACCCCGCGCGGAGCGTGGAAGTCGTCCCCCCTGTCGCAGGCGGCATCCCCTTCACCCATGCGCAGCTCGTCCATGAGATGCCTGCCTGCGAACCCGGCCGCGCCGGTCACCAGTATGGGTCCGTCCTCCAGCACCGCGCCGCGGGATGTGATCCTCGCCAATTCAGCCCTCCCAGGCGGGGAGTCCGAGGAAGCGGACCTCCGGCTCCAGTCTTATCCCGGAAGCCCTCTCCACGGCATCCGCCGTCCGGTGCATCAGACCGGTGACGTCGGCGGCTGTCGCGCCTCCGGTGTTCACTATGAAGTTCGCATGCAGCGGGGAGACCATCGCCCCCCCGCAGGAGGCGCCCTTCATGCCCGCCTCCTCGATAAGCCTGCCGGGAGGGGGGCCTTCGGCCGGCCGTCGGAAGACGCTGCCGGCGTTGGGCATGTCGAGCGGGATGGTCGCACGCCTGCGCGAGAGGTGGCCGCGTGCCGCGCTCTTCAGCTCGGAAGGCGGTCCGGAAGGCAGCCCGAGCTCGACCCCGGTCACGACCAGCCCGGAGCCCTGGAACATGCTCGACCTGTATCCGAAGCCGCATTCCCCCGGTGTCAGCAGCACCTCGCCGTCCGGTCCGAACGCCGTCACGGAGAGGATCGTACCGGAGATCGACGACCCGTAAGCACCGGCGTTCATGAAGACCGCGCCCCCGAGAGTCCCGGGGATGCCCGCGGCGAACTCGAGGCCGGCCGCACCCTTCATGCAGGCTGCTCCCGCGAGCCCGGGCAGCGCGGCGGCCGCTCCCGCCCGGACCTTCCACCCATCCCCCGTGCGGAGCCAGGCGACTCTCGCGAAGTCCCCGCAGAGCCTTATCACGAGACCGTCCCAGCCGAGGTCCGAGACCAGCAGGTTCGAGCCCCTCCCAACCGGGAAGACCTCCATGCCGGACCGGCGCGCGCATGCGAGGGCCTGCGCGAGGACCCCGGCGGACGGGGCGTCCAGGACCTTCGCCGGCCCGCCGATGCGCCAAGTGGTGAGGTCGCTCATCATCCTGACGACGGCCGGGCTGCTCACATCGTCCTCCCCGTGTAGCCCCTCAGGCACGCCCCGACCGACAGGTAGGTGAACAGGAAGGCGGGCGCCCCGACCTTCTCCATCCATCCGAGCACCGCCATGTAGACGGGTCTGACGAGTGCCGCGCGCACGGCCATGCCGGCAAGCCGGGCGAGAGGGCCCCCCGGCCGCCCCGGTCCCGGGGCGATCCAGCCGGTGCCGAGCAGGCCGAGCACGTCCGGATGCTTCCCGATGGTGTATCTGAGGCCGGTCGCACCGTACTCGTGCATCTTTGCGGAGTGCCTCCTGACGGTGACCTCGTCGAGGTGCCAGGCTACCATGCCGGGGTCACGCTCGAATGCGGCCCCTGCGAGGTGCATCCTGTAGCCCAGCTCGGTATCCTCCCCCCCGTAGTGGGTGATCCTCTCGTCGAACATCCCCGCCCTCACGGCCAGCTCGCGCGGAAGGCTGACGTTGCCCGTGACGAAGTGGTTCCAGGGCATGGGTCCCCTCCGCCCTCCGACACCCCCGGCCCTGGTGTCGAACCACCTCTGCCAGGGAGAGGCATCCTTCGAGAGGGCGTTGATGCGCGACCCCCTGAGGACTCCGTCGAAGCCCTCCCGGCGCGCCTCGGCGTGCCTCCGCAGAACATCCCGCCCCAGCCTGAGATCGGAGTCCGTCATGAAGGCGAGCGGGGCCGTCGATGCCTCAAGAGCAACGTTCCTCGCCCTCGGCCTGTTCCCCGGGCCGTCCAGCCTGATCACCTCGACCCGGCTCGCGCCTTCGGGGCGGATGTCGAAGCTCTCGCCGACGGGAATGTCGCTTCCGTCGTCGACCACGACGAGCTCCCAGGACGGACCGCCGGCCACCTGTGCCGAGAGCGAGCCCAGGAAGGCAGAGAAGGAGGGCCCCGGGTTCCTCGCCGGGACCTGCACCGAGATCTCCGCATGCCGCTCAGGCATGCTTCCTCCCGGACCGGAGCAGCTTCATCGACAGGGCGGCGGATAGGCCCGTCCAGACGATGGCTACGGCGACGCGCACGGGCAGGGCGGTCGTGGAGAGCGGGCCCATCGCGGCAGGGACGGCCATGCAGGCGAGGAGCACGGGCAGGCTCGCGGGGAAGGCCTTCCTGCCGGACCAGAAGAGGCTTCCGGCCATGAACAGGTTCGTGCCCAGGGTGGCGAGCGCGGCTCCGGCGGCGCCGTACCTGGGGATCAGACGGGCGTTGAACGCGATGTTGGCTGCCGCGCCGAGCACGGTGGTCGCGGCGATGAGCCAGGTGCGGCCCTCGAGCAGGGGTCCGGTCTGGGAGATCACGTAGATCCCGTAGAGAGCCGTCGCCCCCGTGAGGATGGGGAGGACGCGGGCGGCCCCCTCGTACTCGGCCCCGCCGACGACCGCCGCGAGCTCCGGGGAGAACAGGGCCAGGACCATGGCGAGGGCGTTCAGAGCGGTGATGAACACGAGCGCGCTCCTGCCGAGGGACGCGAGGCCCCCCTCGGTGCCGCGGACCGCGAAGATGTGCCGGTGCCAGGCCATCCCGAACCCGAGCGTGAAGGGGGACAGCGCCATGCAGGCCGTCGAGGACCACTCGTAGATCCCGCTCTGGTCCAGGGTGGGAGCCATCCTCCTGAGCATCAGCATGTCCGCGGAGGACAGCACGAGCAGCGCCAGGCCGGACGGCATCAGCGGGAGGCAGAACCGGTACAGCCCCCTCGCCGGGGCACCCTCCGCGCGGGCCGACTTGGCGGCCGAGACCGCCGCCAGCGCGGCCACGGCCAGCGCGGGCACCCAGCGGGCCCCCAGGAAGGAGGCTATCGAGCCGTAGCCCGCCGCGAAGAGGAGTGGGAGGAGGGCCACGGAGGCCACGCCCCTCGAGGCCTGGAGCCTCAGGTAGTAGACGGCCCTGCCGCCGGCCCTGTGGAAGGAGAGGGCGATCTGGACGAGCGCGGCGGCGAGGCCCAGCATGAAGGCGTTGAAGAGGGTCCACCCCCCCGAGAGCCGTAGGAGGCCCACCAGCCATCCGGAGAGCAGGAGGACGGCGGCCCCTGCCGCGAGAGCCCCCAGGGCCGCACCGGCGAGCGACCGGCCGACCACGCTCCTCCTGGAGACGCCGGGTTCCTGCCAGAGCTTCATCACGCCCATGGGAAGGCCGAGCACGAGCAGGCCCGTGAGTATCTCCGAGATGATCCTCAGCGTGCCTGCCTCTCCCGCCTGTTCGGGTGTCAGCAGGCCGGAGATGAAGGGCAGGTAGGCGACGAGCACCAGACCGCTGACGACGGTGGCCAGCCCGTAGAGGACCGTCTCCCTGCGAAGGCCTTCAGGCATCGCGGGTCCACCCCTTCTCCGCGTAGAGGGCATGGATCGAACGGGCCACCGACAGCCAGTGATGCCTGGCCTCGATCCACCCCGGGCCCGCGGCGCCGTGCGCGGCGCGCATCTCTGCGTTCGAGGCGAGCTCGCCCAGGACCTCCTCGAGGGATTCGGGATCGGCCAGCACGAAGGGGTGGTCCGGGATGAAGGCCTGGTAGGCCGGAGAGAGGTTCGTGACAGTGGGGATGCCCATGGACAGGGACTCCAGGGAGTTCACCCCGTATCCCATGTCGCCGTCCGCGATCTGGTCTATCGCGACGTGGCAGGTCGCCTTGAGCGCCAGGGCGCGGTCGTGCGGCATGTCCTCTATGAGCACGAGCTCGACGGGCAGCTTCGACGAGAGCCTCTCGACGGCCTCGATGATCCTGCCGGTCCCCTTCACCGACCTGATCCTGGGGGCGTGGCAGATGCGCACCGGGCCGGACTGCGGCCTGGCGGGGGGCATGAGGGCCGGGTCGAACGGGAGGAAGGAGTAGGACAGCTCCGGATAGCGGCTGAAGAGGTCGAACTCGCAGGTCAGGTGGAGGTCGGTGGCCTCCCAGACGGGTCGGATGGCTCCCCTCATCCTCAGGTCGAGACCGTGGTAGTTGGACACGATCCTGGCCCCGCGCTCCTTCCATCGCGTGACGTCACGGCCGTCGCGGAAGAAGCTCATCCCCCCCTCGAGATGCACGATGTCGTAGCCGTCCAGGCCGTACCTCCTCCCGGCCCTCCTCACGAGGGGCGTCCAGACCATGTCACGGAAGGAGAGCAGCATCCTCTCGACGGGTCCCGGGGACCACTCGATCCTCTCGGAGGTCCCCGTGAAGGGCACCCTCAGGCTGCCGGCGCGCACGAGCCTCTTCACCTTCCAGAGCCACTCCATCGGGCCCACGAAGGGCAGGTGGAGGCAGATGTCCTCCTGGTACCGGTTCCGCGCCCTGTAGAAGGTCACGAGGCGGCTCTCGCAGCCCAGTGCCCTGTGCCCCCTCGGATAGAGGGTCAGCACACCCGTGTAGTTCTGCGGCGACAGGTGGAGGATCCTCACCGGACGAGCCTCCTCCTGGAGACGGCGAGCGCGAGGGCGAGAGGCGCTCCGGCCCAGGCGGCCTGCAGCGCGAGCGCCGCCGTCCCGTGTGCCGGGGACATCCTCGAGGCATGCACCGCGAAGAGGTCGGGTGAGCCCCTGCCGAAGGCCTGCAGGCTGTGGACGAGCGGCGATCGCGACGGGTTCCAGATGGCCTCCTGCCTGGACCGGGTCTCGAAGGCTATCTCCCCCGCCGCCTGCTCGACCTCGGTCGGGCTGCTCCAGGCGGAAGCGGCCGTTATCGCCATGCTCCACGCCGCCGCTGCGTGGAAGAGCCTTCCGGGCCTGCCCGGTGAGGCGAGGGGGACCATGAATGCCGGGATGGCGGTGAAGAGGAACCGCGGACCCCAGCCCGTGCCCCCGGTCCAGTCGGCGAGCTGTGAATGCAGGAGCAGGCTGAGGATCAGGGGAAGGGCGAGGCGGGGGCCGCGGTGGCCCCTGATCGCCAGGAAGGCCGCGGGGGCGAACCAGAGAAGCCCCTTGCCCGGGCTGACCAGCAGCCCGGCCAGCCCCGCCGGACCGGGCGCGAAGGCCATGGCGGGGTCCTGCGAGTGGCCGTCCTCGAGGATCGAGCCGAACCGCAGGAGGTTCGCCGACGCGATCACGGCGGCGGCGGCGAGAACCCCGGGCAGGAGCCTCCAGCTCCTCCTCCCTGTCACGAGGGCCGGGAGGAACACCACGCTGTCCAGCCTCACGACCAGGGCAGCCCCGATCGCGGCACCGGCGGCCAGGTCCCTCCCCTCGAGGGCCAGGCAGAGCGACAGGGTGCAGAGGAATGCCGCGGCCGTGACGTCGTAGGGCATGCGCGACCAGGTGAGGGCGGTCGAGCATACGGCGAGCAGAACCATCCGGGTGGCGGAGGGCGGGGATCCGTTCCGGACGGTGCAGAGCCTCGCCCACGCCCAGACGAGCGCGACCGAGAAGAGTGAGCAGGTCAGCGCTGCGGCGACGCCTGCGGCGTCCGCCCCCGCCAGGAGTCCGAGGGCTGCCGCGGGCACGAGGATCGCGGACCAGCCGATGCCGTGGGGGACGTACAGCCTCCCGTCCGAGCCCTGGACGAGCCAGCCGCTCTCCGCGGTCAGTAGAGGCCTGGCGCCGATGAAGGACCCGGCCACGTCGAGCTGGGCCGAGACGTCCGTGGTGGCCAGCCTGCCGCCGAAGACGGCGCCGGTCAGGGACAGCCAGACGAGGACGGCGACGAGGGTCCGCCGGGGGAGCCCGGGCCCGTCTCCCGCCGGGACGATGGGAGCGCGCGGCATGTCCTCAGTCGAGACGGGCGTGGAACGTGTCCCTGAAATGGCCCCTGGCTCCGAAGGATTCCTTGAACCGGCAGAGACCCCTGTTCACCTGCATGTCCAGGGTGAAGGTGCCCAGGTCGAGGTAGCGGTAGCCCTCGTCCCTGGCCCAGCGGATGACCTCCTGGTAGAGGAGGTTCACGGGGCGCTTGGACTGGTGCCTGGCGTCGTGGGAGATGTAGAACGCGAGGGTGACCCGCGGGTTGCACCTGAACATGACCATCCCGGCCACCACCCTGCCGTCGTCCACCGCCGTGAACTGGCGGATCCTCTCCCGGCCGACGAGGTCCCTCAGCCTCTCGAGCTCCTCGAGGGTGTGCGTGGGCCTGACGCCGTGGCGGTCCTGGAGGTTGGTCTCCAGCACCGGGTAGAACCTCGAGAAGTCCGGGTCCTCCACGACCTGTACGCCCAGCCTGGACGCCCTTGCCGCCCCCCTGCGGGCCGTGTCGCGGAAGGACATCTCCGGCTCGCCCCCGATCCGCCCGAGGTCGATGACGGCCGTCAGCTCGCGCTTCCTGTATGCGAAGCCCCTGCGCACCAGAGCGAAGTCGATGCAGTCGGAGGCCCTGCGGCTGTAGACCGACGGCGGCAGGGTCATCTCGATACCTCCGGCGCCCAGGTCCCTGCAGTATGCGAGCACGGAGTCCATGACGCCCTCGACGGTCTCCAGGCCGGCCGACTCGTGGATGACGGGCCCGCCCCAGGAGGCCCCGGGATATGACCGGAACCATCTCCTGCCGTCGATCACGGACAGCGCTCCGGGGACGACGGCGATCATCGATCCGTCATCCTCGATGACCAGGTGGTGGTTGTCGAACCGGCCGGGGGGGTGATAGTCGAAGAACTCGGGCAGATGGAAGATCGTGCCGTTCGAGGATCTGCCCACGAACTCGCCCCACTGCTCCCGGTCGCCGGGACATGCAGGCCTTGCGGTGATCATCTCAGCAGCGCGACCTTCCCGGTCGACACGGCGCCGCCGTCGTCGACCAGCAGAATGTAGATCCCCGAGGCGGCGGCGGTTCCGCCGAAGGTGCCGTCCCACTCCCAGCTCGCGGCCGATCCGGCCGCCACCTCGCCCAGGCAGCGCCCTTCGAGGTCGAAGAAAACCACCCGGACGGGCCCGCCGGAGGTTCCGGCCACACGGAGGGCTCCGTCACCGGCGGGGATGAAGGGCTGGGGGTGGAACGAGGGGCCGCCGGATCCGCCCTCACCCCCCCCCACGTGGAGGACCCAGAGGCCGCTCTGCGACGAGAAGAGGACCTCGCCCTCCTGGGGGTCCCAGGCGCCGAACTCGTTCTCGACCCGGGAAGCCGGCAGGAACGGCGAGTTGGACTCGTCCCAGAGCGTCGTGACGCCATCTTCGACGCACCAGATGGCGGAGGTCCCGAGGCACCAGATCCTTCCCGCGCCGTCGAGGACGATCGCCTTGACGGACCCCGGGATGTCGCCTACCTCGCGGAAGCCCTGCGCGGGGCTCCAGGCGGCCAGTCCCGCGCCTGTTCCGGCGAGAATGCCTCCCGTCCCGTCGTCTGCGAAGCAGAAGACCTGGTTGGAGGGCAGGCCGCTCGAAGTGGTGAAGGCCATCCCGGGACCCGGCAGCCAGGCGTCGTCAGAAGGGTCGAAGGGGGTGCCGGAGTGGTCGAGGCGCTGGCAGCCTCCGTCACCGGTGAAGGCGATCCAGATCCCGTCCGCTCCGTCGGGCAGGATGGCCCTGACGTTCTTCTGGGCCAGCCCATCCGCCTCGGCGAAGCCCGCCCACTGCATCGCGCCGGCGACGGGGGAGCCCTGGCAGGCCACGATGCCGCTGGGCTCGTCCGGGGTGGACCAGAAGGCCTCCTGTCCGACCCAGAGGACCTCGCCCTGCATGGCCGCGCAGACCACCTGGTTGTTGAAGAGGGGGGCGATGACCTGGACCGTTGCGGGAGGCGCCCAGGCCAGGCTGTCGCTGACGAAGGTGATCAGGCTGTCGTCGGAGGACTGCTGGGTGCCGTTGTCGGAGACCCAGGTGAGCCCGTAGTGGTAGCTGCCGGTCCATACGGACCCGTCGGGGGAGGGTACCGCCGAATATGTCCTCAGCGTGTTCGGCAGGCCGTCGTCCGTGTCGAAGCTCTCCCAGCCTCCCTGATACTCGGCCATCAGCCCGCTGGTATGGCTGCCGAGATAGGTCCGGCCTCCAGTCAGGCCGATCTGGTAGCAGCTCCTCCCGGGATGGCCCGGAATGCGGACGATGCTCCACTGGCCGGCCTCGAGAACGCCGAGGCCCCTTCCGAAGTCGCGGTTGGACCAGTGCTCCGAACCCGCTCCGCACCAGATCCTCCCGTCGCCGGCGGCGAGGGCGGTTACCCAGGTGCCGGCGGGGAATCCCGATCCGTAGGCCCCCCACGACCCGTCGGGGTTCCTCCTCCTCACGGCGAGGGCCGCGGCGAGGAGCCCGTCCCCCGTCTCGAGGAGCCCGGACACGATGCTGTCGGGCTGCGTCGAATAGTCCAGCAGGACGGTCCACCGGGTCCCGTCCCACCTGAAGACCCCCTTCCCGCCCCAGGCGAAGAGGCTGTCCTGCCCTGCATGGAACCCGGCGATGGAGAGGCCGGCCGAAACATCGCTCCAGTCCCGCCACGAGGAGGCGGAGAAGGGGCTCGATGCGAGGTCGAGCGAGAACACGCCCTCGCCCGTGGCTATCCACAGGGTGTCCCGGGAGACCTCGAGGCCCGATGCGTCGCCGGCGGTGAAGCCTCCCTGGGTCACGGACTCGTCCATCGGCAGGAAGTCCTCGCCCGTCCAGCGCGCCAGGCCGCCGTCGGAGGAGACCCAGATCCACGAACCGGCCTGCTCGACGTCGCGGATGTCCCCCGAGCCGGGTATCCCCTCGAAGCTCGTGTAGTACGTCCAGATCCCGTCCTCGAGCATGGCGAGCCCGTCCGCGGTGGCGACCCAGAGGCGCCCCCCGGAGTCCTCGAGGATGTCGTGCACCTCGTAGTGGGGAAGCTCCTCCGGATATCCGTACTCCAGGTCGAATCCCGTCCCGGAGCCGTAGTGGAACACACCCCCCATGGTGGCGCACCAGACGCCGTCATCGACGGCCTGCATCGACCTGATGTGGGTCTTCGAGGTCTCTAGGTCCCAGTCGAGCACCTGGGCGGACAGGATGAGCAGGAGGATGCAGGGGGGCATCAGAAGAGCCAGGGGAACCTCAGCCGCCAGACCATCCAGACGGCCTCCCAGACAATGCTCTTCGTCATCTTCGAGCTTCCCGAGTGCCTGTCGACGAAGATGATCGGCACCTCCACGACGCTGCATCCCGCATGGAGCAGCTTGTACGTGACCTCTATCTGGAAGGAGTAGCCGTCGGACCTGACGCGGTCGAGGTCGAGCCTCGAGAGTGCTGAGCGCCTGAAGGCCTTGAAGCCTCCGGTCGCGTCGGTCACGGGCATCCCGGTCACGAGCCTCGTGTACCTGTTGGCGAAGTAGGACAGGAGGAGCCTGGAGAGGGGCCAGTTGACCACGTTGACCCCGCTGCAGTACCTGGAGCCTATCGCGATGTCGTGGTCCCCCAGGGCCCGCAGCAGGTCGGGGAGCCGGGAGGGGTCGTGGGAGAAGTCGGCATCCATCTGGACGACGGGATCATACTCCCTCTCGAGGGCCCATCTGAAACCGGCCACGTATGCCTGGCCGAGACCGGTCTTCATCGGTCTGGACAGCAGGTGCACCCTGCCTGTCGGGGAGAAGCCGGCCACCGCATCTCCCGTGCCGTCGGGGCTGCTGTCGTCCACGACGAGGATCTCGAGCCCGGGGACGGTGTCGAGCAGGGCCGGTATCAGCCTGGTGATGTTGTTCAGCTCGTTGTATGTCGGTACTACGACCAGAGGCCCCTTCAAGACAAGCCTCCTTACGGGAGCGCCGGGCTGAGTATAAACCCCCCTGCCGGGTGCCCGCCAAAGCCCCGGACGGTCAGGTCACCGCGGCAGGCCTATATAAGGGCAACAACCGGAAGGCGACAATGCGAACCATGCTGGCTCCGCTGATCCTGACGGCGGTCTCGGCGGCAAGGCTGTCGGTCATGCCGATCGTCAGCTACTCCTCCTCGACGGGCTTCCTCTACGGCGGGAGGATCGACGCCCTGACCGGCGGGAGGCCCCGGGGGGCCCTCTCGTTGATGGCCTATGGGACGACGCGAGGAGGTCAGTACCAGTCCGTAGACCTGATGACGCTCGAGGAGGCCGGAGGCTGGAGGCTGTACGGGGTTCACGACCAGCTCCTGGGCGCAGACTTCTACGGCTGGGGGAACGGCGGCGACCCCGACACCAGCGCCGGATACGACAGGGAGATCGACAGGGTGGGCGCAGGCAGGGTCCAGCAGTTCGGTGATGCGCTCACGCTCGAGATCGGCCTGGAGGCAAGGCACTCGACGGCCTGGGACAGGGAGGAGAGCGCTCTCTGGGAGACCGCTCCCGCTCTGCGGACCGCATCCTCGTGGAGCATCGGCCCGGATGCCGCCCTGAGCGCCGGCCTGCCGCTGGGGGGAGTCGTAGGCTACGACAGGATCGGGTATGCGTACCAGTCCGGAGACGGATTCGACTATCACGAGATCAGGAACGACCTGGCGGTCTTCGTCGACATGCCCTCGGGCTTCGTGATCGGGACGCACGGGATGATCAGGCACCACATGGGGGTCGAGGAGACCCCTCTCCCCTTCCTGCCTTCGCTGGGTCCGGAGGATCTCCTGCGCGGGTACGCGAACGAGAGGTTCAGAGGCGCATGGGCGATGGTGGCCAACCTGGAGCTGCAGAGGCCACTCCTGACCTTCATGATCGACAGGCGCACGCTCGAGCCGACGATGCTCCTGGGCGCGGCCGTCTACGTCGATGCCGGACAGGTCGCGGAGGAGCCCGCGGGCTTCAGGTGGGACAGGCTGCACCCGGACGCCGGGATCGGTCTCAGGTTCGTCTTCGGGCTGACGAAGGTGAGGATGGACTTCACCATCCTCTCGCCCGAAGGGTTCACGATGGACCTGGCCTTCGGGGATCCCTTCTGACCGGAGCCGTCTACTCGACCAGGACGGGCTGCATGAGGAACAGGTTGCCCTGCAGGCGCGAGAGCCTCTGGAGGGCATCCTCCACCCCGGTCGAACCGAGGCTCCCGAAGGGATTCAGCCCGAATCCCTCGAAGAGCCCGGGCGTGGGATGCACGGTGACCACCGGAACCCAGTCCCGAGGCAGCCCGGCCATGGTCGCGGCGGAGCGGATCGCGTCGGCCACGCCGCCGATCCTGTCCACCAGACCTATGCGGACGGCGTCGGCACCGGCCCACACGCGGCCCCGGCCGATCGCGTCGACCTCCTCGAAGGTCATCCCGCGGGCCTCGCCCACCCGGGAGGCGAAGAGCTCGTACGAATGCCTGGTCAGGTATTCGATCCTGGCGGCCTGCTCCTCGGAGTAGGGGGAGAAGATGCTCCCCATGTCGGCCATGGGCCAGCGCGAGACGGTCTCGGTGTTGACGCCGAGCCTCTCCAGGAGGCCTCCGAAGACCAGCTTCCCGCTGATCACCCCTATCGACCCCGTGATGGTCAGGTTGTCGGCGAAGATGCTGTCTCCGCAGCAGGCGATGTAGTAGCCCCCCGAACCCGCGACCGCGCCCATCGAGACCACGACCGGCATCCTCTCGCCGGCTTCCTGGAGCGCATGCAGCATGTCCTCGCTCGCGAAGGCGTCGCCGCCGCCGGAATCGATGCGCAGGACCAGGGCTCGCACGCCGGGCTCGGAGACGGCCCGGTCCACCAGCCCGGCGATCGTCTCGCTGCCCATCGTCTCGCCCAGGGGGAACATGCTGCCGCTCTCGCCCTGCACTATGAGGCCCGTGGCGACCACCACCGCCACGTGATCGACAGGCCCCCAGGCCTCGTAGACCGGATGCGACCCGGAATATGCCCCGAGGTCCTCTATGGTGACACTCCTGCCGAGGTCGGCCTCGATCCTCTCCTCCAGCTCGTCGCCGAAGAGTATCCCGTCCACCAGGCCGGCGTTGACCGCCTCGTCGGCAGGCATGGGCCCGCCCTGGATGACGGCCCTGAGCGTCGCGGGCTCGAGACCGAGCTCCATGCCCACGGACATGTTCATGTGGTCCTCGAACGCCGTGAGCAGGGCGGTCTCGGCCTCCCGCTGGTACTCGGACATGTCGCTGCGGGTGAGCATCTCGCTCGCGCTCTTGTACTCGCCGATGTGGACCAGGTCGGGGTAGATGCCGATCCTGTCCAGCATGTCCCTCAGGAAGAGGTTGTGGAATGCGAGTCCGAAGTAGCCGACCTCACCCGAGGGATGGCTCATGATCGACGTGCCGGCGGATGCGAGGTAGACCTCGGTGTTGCCGCCCGAGGGCATCCAGACCCAGACCTGCCGCCCGGTGCGGCGGATGTCGAGCAGGATCTCCCTGACCTCCTCCGCCTGGGCGGGGGTGCCGGCTCCCGAGGAGAGGTCGACTATCACTCCGGCGACGGACGGGTCGGAGGTGATCCTCTCGATCTGGAGTACGTTCTCGGTGAAGCTGGGGGTGCTGGGGCCGAGGAAGACCCTTCCCCTCCTCTCGGAGAAGGTCCCGGGCTCTATGCGCACGAACCTGTCGCGCCGCGGGACGAGGCTGCCGCGCGGAAGGCTGGTCAGGGCGATCGAACCGCGGGATCCCGCATAGGAGCCGTCGTCGCCGAAGGAGGCGGCCCCGCCCAGGCCGAGGTGCCCGAAGTCCGTCCTGAGGCCCAGGGAGAAACCCTCCTCGGAGCCGTCGAATCTCAGGGTCATGCCCTCGAGCGGCCGGATCTCCGCCCCGGCCGAGAAGAGGCCGTCATCGAAAGACTGGTCGGTCTCGTAGTCGGCGGTGATGGTGAACATGTCGCCTAGGGGACGCACGGCGGCGCCTGCACGGTAGCGGGGTTCGAACTCGGTGCCTCCTGCATCCAGGCCGCCCCTGCGGACTATCCCGAGCCCGAACGCCGGCGAGGGCCTGGCGGCGATGCCGAAGGTCCAGCGACCCTTCCCGTCGAGCGGCGAGGCGGTGACGGGATCGTACCAGGTGTAGCCGGCCCCCAGCGACAGGGAGCCGTCGATGATCGACAATGCGGAAGAGGTCGTGAACACCCTCATGTTCTCGTCGTCGTTCCAGTAGCCGGAGAAGGCCTGACCGGGCAGCGCGATGACGGCCTGGTCGAACCGCTCGAAGGTGGAGTCGCTCATGACGAACCCGGCCGAGACCAGCAGACCGGGCTGGAAGGCGAGGCAGGCGGGGTTCACCAGGACGGCCTCGCCGGGAGAGGGATAGGCGGTCCAGTCGAACGGGGTGGCGGGTCCGGGCAGCGCGGGCTGCGCCACCGCCGCCATCATCATCATCACCATGGTCATCTCATCCCCCTCCGTCCGGGGTCACAGTCAGAAAAGACAGAAAAGACAGAAAACAACGACGACGAAACCCTCCGGTCCGGGCACCGACACTGACGACAGGTATCCAGCAGCAGGCCAGGCCTGCATTTGTCAGGACTGCTTCCACCCCAGGGCTTTCTCCACAAGATACCCGATGCTCTGCTTGGAAATGCCCAGCGCCCTGCCCGCATCGGCCATGCTGAATCCGGCCTCTCTCACAAGTCTGACCGCAGCCTGTCTTCTCGCCTCCGTGACGGGACCCTTCCGGCTGCGTCCCCTCAACTGGTCGATCGAGACCCCCCACTTCGTGGTGATCTCGTCGAGTATGGCCTCCACCCTCTGGTGTGAGACCGACCTGTCCCTGACCCTGCCGGCGAGCTCCCTTCCCGCTTCCCTGGCATTGCCGCGACAGCGGTCCAGGTCACCTAGCACCGGAGTCCTTTGGGAGTCGGACCTTGCGAGAATGTCCTCCCATGAAGCGGAATGGAGCCCGTCGAGACCCAGGAGGTAGGCGCTGCCGACATAGTCCACCGGACTTGAGGAGGATCTCATCAGGGCTCGATAGGCCTCGGCGGGATCAGAGCAGGACCCCAGGGCGGGGAGGTTCCTGAAGACCATGTTGGTGTCCTGGCCTTCGATCCGGCAACCGCCGATGAGCGCCCGATGGCCCGTCCATGGATAGACGTCGAGTTCGTCGAGATCGGCTACGATGCCTGCCGCAACGGGGTTGAGATGGATGTATCTCACGGCCGTGAGCAGATAAAGACTGTCGTTGACGAGGATGGACTTGAACCTGCCCTGGAAGAGGTGCCCCTTCCTCCTGTGCCTGTCGTTGAAATACCGTGCATACCCGCCGAGAACGATCTGCATGAACTGCGAAAGCGGACGGTCCCCGCACCTGACGAGGAGATGCAGGTGATTGTCCATCAACGCCCAGGCGATGACGGCCGTCGATGACCCGGAGCACGCATCCGACAGGCGGCTGACGAAGGCGGCTCTATCCGAATCATCTGCGAAGAGGGGACGACCTTCGACAGTCCGCGCCATGACGTGGTGGACGGAATCCGTCTGATCCATACGGCATCTTCTAGGCATCGGGCTCCTGATCGCGGATATCATTCCCGTTCATCATGATCCAACTGCACTGCAGACAGCGGTCGACAGACGCAAGGATGGTCGTCAGGGTTTTCTGTCTTTTCTGTCTTTTCTGACTACGACCCCGGGCTGGTCAGGCGGCCGAGGAGGACGGAGATCGGGATCCAGAGGATGGAGGCACCGATCAGGAAGGGCCATACGAGGACGATGCCCACGGCCTCGTGATGCAGGGCGAGAACCCCGATGACGCCCCACCCGAGCAGCAGGAAGCCGAACACCGTGTTCTCCCGGTACACCATGCCCCTGGCGAACGAGGCTATCCCGAACAGCGAGAAGACCAGGGGCCACCACCGGCCCAGGTCGACCCCGAATCCCCACAGAAGAAACAGGATGCCGATTGCGCCAAGTGCTATGGCACCCACGACCCAGCCCCTAGTTACAGCAGCCATCGCTACTCCTCCCCTGCTGGAGGGCTCATTCGAGCTATGTCGATGAGCCATTCCCCTCCCACGAGCCTGACCGGTATCTCCTGCGGCCCTTCGTCCGTCCTGACCACCACGACGGCCAGGGTCGAGTCCCTGTAGTCCACGGACCTTATCGAAGTGCTAAGCCTGCCGGCCGTCTCCGAGGAGGCGATCATCCGGACGAACAGGTCCCTTCCGGTCAGGGCCTCGAACTCCTCCTCGGTCATCCCCCCCGCGAGCTCCTCCAGGGCCGGGGCGGCCTCGGCATAGCCGAAATGACCCAGGATCACTACGGTCGAGTCGTACCACTGCCTGCTCTCCGGCGTGATCATCCCCCAGGCCGCCTCCCAGGAGGAGTCGGCCAGGGCATGGGCGAAATCCTCGACCGCGGCGCCCGCGCCCTCCCGCCCGGCACATGCCGCTGCGAGGAGAGCCGCGCATACGGAGACCGACGCCGGTCTCACAGCAGGTGTATCGTCAGCCCGCTGCGGAGCTTGGGCTCGAACCACGTGGACTTGGGCGGCATCACCTTCCCGCTGTCGGCGACCGCAAGCAGCTGGTCCATGGTCACGGGATGGAGCGAGAACGCAACCGCGTACATGCCGGAATCCACGAGCCTCTCGAGCTCTCCGGCACCCCTGATTCCACCCACGAAGTTTATCCTCCTGCTGGTCCTCGGATCATCTATACCCAGCAGGGGGGACAGCAGGTTCCGCTGGAGAATGCTCGCGTCGAGGCTCTCCACGGGATCGTCGGCGGGATAGCTCCCCGGCAGTGCCTCGATCCCCGTCCACCTCCCGTCCATGTACACCGAGAAGGTCCCGACCTCCCCGGGGGTGGCGGGAGCGTCCTCGAACACCCTGAAGCTCCGGCCGACCCGCTCCATGAACTCCTCCCGGCTCATGCCGTTGAGGTCCTGGACAACCCTGTTATAGGGCATGATCCTCAGATGGCTCGCAGGGAAGATGACGGCCAGGAAGCCGTTGTACTCCTCCCCTCCGGTGTGTCCGGGATTCGCAGCCCGGCGCCTCTGCCCGATCAGCGTGCCGGCCGCGCTCCTGTGATGCCCGTCGGCGACATAGAGGTTCGGGATCGACGAGAAGAGCGACCGGATCCGCTCGACGGTCCCGGCGTCACGGACCACCCAGAGGGTGTGCCTGACCTGGTCCGGGGTTGTGAAGTCGTTCTCGGGCGCCTCCGAGCAGACTCCCGACATGATCGCCGAGAGCTCCGCCACATCCCTGTACGCGAGGAAGACCGGGCCCACCTGGGCGTTCTGGGCCTCGATGTGCCTTATCCTGTCCTCCTCCTTGTCCTTCCTCGTGAACTCGTGCTTCTTTATCACGTCCGACTCGTAGTCCTCTATCGAGGCGCATGCGACAAGCCCGGTCTGCGAGTGCCCCCCCATGATCTGCCTGTAGAAGTAGAACGCGGGGTCCGGATCCTGCACCAGGACTCCATCCTCGACCAGCCTGCGCAGGTTGGCGGCGCCCCGGGCGTAGACCTCGTCGGCATAGAGGTCGACCGAGGGGTCCAGATCGATCTCTGGCTTCGTGACATGCAGGATGCTGAAGGGGTTCCCGGCTGCCATGGCCCTGGCCTCGTCGGAATCCAGAACGTCGTAGGGGGGAGCGGCGACCAGCTCGGCATGCTCCCTCCGCGGCCTTAGCGCCCTGAAGGGTCTCACAACTGCCATGAAGAGTCCTCCGGTGATGACTGAGGCTTCCCCCCCGGAGCCCTCCGGGGGAGTCTAAACTACCACGAAGAGGTCAGCGGGGTCCAGAAGACGCCGGACCGAGCAGCTTCCTGAGGGCCGAGGCCTCCCCTGCCCACCTGGGATCCAGGAGGCGCTCCCCGGACGACCGCCAGGCCTTCTTCCAGCGCGAGAGCGGGAGGAGCCTCGACTCGAAGAGCCTCACCCCCTCGAAAAGGAGCCTCCAGCGCCACTCGGGCTCCGAAGGCCCCCAGTCCATCACGAGGTCGGGAAGGACGACCGGCGAGGCGCCCCGCAGCGAGGACTCCAGGTAGTGGATCCCCCCTATCAGCCTGTCGTCCGCCTCCCTCTCGAGAGGCGGGAGCACGGCCTGCACCCCGGCCAGCCGCGATGCCCGGGCGTGCAGCACGGAGGCCAGGATCCCGCCCCCGGCGGTCAGCTCCATGCATCTGCCGTAGCGACCCAGGCCCTCTGCAATCCTGTAGGCCGGACCGAGTTCGATCCGCGAGGCCTCCGACTCCTGTCCGGCCCGTCTCCTGATGCCGGCCGCCGTCGAGAACGCCTCCAGGGCCTCCCCCCACAGGCCGGCATAGCACAGCGCGTCACCCAGCACCGTCGCGGCACGGGGATCGTCCGGGTCGGCGGACACCATCGTGCGGGCCTCGGCGACCGCTCCCGCGACATTCCCCAGGGCCAGGAGGAGTCGCATCGCCTTCGCCCTGAGGTCCATGACCTCCCCGGGGGAGCCCTCCACGGCCAGCCTCTGCCTGACGGCCATCAGCCTCCTGCCGAGCGACGCCTTCTCCTTCTCCCAGCCCACAGGCCCCCCATCGGTGCAGGACAGCCGGAGCATCCCGGTCATCCGGCTTCTTGAGTATCATCGAACATGCTCAAACTGGTCGAGGGACACTACCGCTCCCTTGAGGCCGCACTCCCCGGAGAGGTGGAGGACGCCCTCGCCCGCGGCCCTGCGGCGGTCGTGACCGCCGGGTATGAGCAGCTCTCGAGGATCGCCGCGGTTCTCGGCGGCTCCGGCAGGCGTGTCTTCGCCGGCCTGGAGCTGCTCCCCGGCTTCCCCCAGCTGGCCGGGAGGCTGGGCAGCGCTCCCGCGGCGGCCGAGGCCGTCTCGTCCGCAGACCGCATCCTCATGGGGATCGAAGCCATCCGCAGCATTCCCGCGGGTCGCCCCTTCAGCCATCTGGAGGGCATGCCCGGAGCGGCCCGTGCGCTCTCGGACTTCTTCGAGCGCGACCTCCTGGACAGGGGCGTGACCCCGGAGGCCTACGGGCTGGCGGTGCAGGCCGGAGTGGAATCCCCGGCGGCCGGATCCTGCGGGATCGCGTTCGAGACCTACAGCGGGCTCAGGAGGAAACTCTACGGAGGCACCTCCGACGCCCTGGCCGAGGGCCTCGGAACCGGCCGGCCCACCAGGTTCTCGACCATGGTCTTCTACGGCTTCTTCGATCTCAACCCTCTCCAGAGGCGCATCCTGTCGGGTCTCCTCAAGGCGGGCGCGAGGTGCGTGTTCATGACGCCGGTCGCCCTCGCGGACCCCCGCTGGTCGAACATGGCGACATCCACCCGGACCTTCCTCGAGAGACATGTCTCCGACCGGTCCAGACCCGACGCGGTGACTGGCCAGGGGAGGTTCGCCGCCTTCGCCGAGGGTCTCATCGACGGCCGGCCGTCCGGGATACCCGACGGGTTCCGCATGGTCGAGGCGGGAGGGCCCTCGGGAGTGGGCCGGGCGGTGGCCGACGCCGCGGCGTCGGCCCTGTCGAGGGGCACGGCTCCCTCGGGACTGGCGGTCGCGGGGGGCGGACCCTCTTCGGAGGCGGTGCGCGCGTTCCTGGAGTCGTCCGGTATCGCGGCGTGCCAGGGCCGGGGGCCGTCCGTCGGATCGCTCCCGCTGGCAGACCTGCTCGTCGGCCTGTGCGCCCTCGGTCCGGACGGCATCCACTACTCCTCGCTCATCTCCCTTCTCGGCTGCGGTGCGATCGACCCCGCCATCTCCCCCGCACCGGCCGACCTGTGCGAGGCGATCAGAACCGGAGGTCCGAGGAGGGGTCGGGCCATGCTCGAGAACCTCGCTCAGCGCAGGGACCTGCCCTTCGTGAGCGCTGCGGCCGCGGCGGTGATCGCCGCTGAGCGCGAGATCCCCCCCGAGGCGGAGGCGCCCCTCCTCTTCGAGAGGCTCTGCAGGGCCGCATCGAGGCTGGCCTGTCCCGGGACCGCCTCCAGGCTTCTCGAGGCCCTGCCCTCGATGGCGGCGATCCGTTCGTCCTCCAGGGTCACGCGGAGGGAGATGGCCGGGATGCTGCCACCAGTCCTCGCGGATATCCGCCTGGAAGCACCCGGATGCGAGCGCTGCGCATCGCTCCTCAGCCTCGAGGGGGCGAGGGGGACGCTCTTCGACACCGTCATCCTGTACGGACTGGAGGAGGGGACCCTCCCGGGCAGGACCTTCAACGATCCCCGCCTGCCCGAGGACCTGAGGAGGAGCCTCGAGCTGCCCTCGCTCACGGCCCGGGAGACCGAGCAGGCCCTCCTGTTCGTCCAGGCCGCGGGCGCTGCATCCTCCGAACTCGTGTTCGTGAGGATGACGGCGGACGAGAACGGCAGGGAGGTGTCCTGGTCGCCGTTCATCGCCCCCCTGGTCTCCGGCGGGGGGCTGAAGGAGAGGATCCGGATCGACTCTGTCTCCACCCCGGAGAAGGTCCTCGCCGGAGGAAGGGCCTGCGGGGGCGCCTTCTTCGCCGAAGCGCTCTCAGCCGAGTCCTCGAGGATGGACTTCTCCAGGGGCTTCGACGAATACGACGGGATGACGGGCGGGGCGGCCCGGCCATGGCGGAGCTTCTCGCCGACGTCGCTGGAGGCCTGGATGCGGTGCCCGTTCGCCTGGATGGCGGAGAGGATATGGTCGATCCCGGAGCGCATGCCGCCCTCCATCGCCCCGAGTCCGGATCCTCGCACGGCGGGCAGCATCATGCACGAGGCCGCGGGACTCGTCCTGGCGGGGGGCCTGGAACCGGCCGAGGCCCTGCTGGAGGCCGCGGGGAGGGCCCGACTGGCCTCCGTCCTGGGTGCGCAGGTGTTCGAGACGGCCTTCGTCGAGAGGGCGGCCGCCGAGCTCGGACGCCTGATTGACTTCCTGCGAGCGAGCGGCCTGCCGCTGTCCGGGGCGGTGGTCGAAGAGGACCTGGAGGCCGGCCTGCTCCCCGGCGGGCTGAAGCTCAAGGGGAGGATCGACATCCGGATCCCGACGGAGGACGGTCCGGCCGTCTTCGACTTCAAGACCGGCTCGACGATCCCCTCGAGACAGTCGCTTCTCGGGGAGATGGAGAGGGGCGCGCACCTCCAGCTGCCTCTCTACGCCGCCATGCTGGCATCCAAAGGAACCGCGCCCGCCAGCGCCGGGCTCCTGTACGCCGGGAGGCCCACGGACCAGCTGACCTTCAGCGGCGCCGACCTGGGGGACCTTGCCGAAGGGGCTGTGGCGAAGGCGGCGGAGATAGCCGCCATGATAGGTTCGGGAGCCTTCCCGCCGGTCTGCGGGAGCCGTGTCGGGGCCGACCGCTGCCGCTTCAGGCTCTTCTGCAGGATGTCCCCCGGCGCCAGGATCGATGCCAAGAGGTCGAGAACACCGGGCTTCGCGGAAGGGGCCGCGGTCGGGGAGGACGGGGATGGCTGCTGACCCCGCCGACCTCTCGACCAGGAACGGGATAGTCCGGGAGACGGACCGGTCCGTGTCCGTCGACGCCAGCGCCGGGACGGGCAAGACCGAGCTCATGACGCGGAGGGTCGTCTCGCTGGCGCGAAGGGGTGGCGACATCACCTCGATCGCGGTGCTGACCTTCGGCGAGGCTGCGGCGGACGAGATCCGCAGGCGCATCCGGGCCTCGATCCGGGAGATGGAGGACGGTCCCGTCCGCAGGAGGCTCCTCCTGGAGCTGCCCTCGGCCTACATCACGACGATCCACTCCTTCGCATCGTCGATGCTCCGCGAGTACTCCCACCTGACAGGCGTCGACCCCGCCTTCGAGGTCGCGGAGCAGCCATTCTCCCGCCCGGCGCTGCAGAAGCTGTGGGAGGAGCACCTCGAGGAGGACCCGCTGAGGACCCTCAGGTGCAGGGGGATCCTCGAGAGGTCCGCCGCCCTCCCCGAGGTCGCGCTCCGCCTCGCATCCAGGGGCTTCACCGATCCCGGGGCCTTCCTCCCGGGGGGCTCCCACGCGGAGATCATCTCGGCCAGCCTGGCGAGACTCGCGGCAGAGGTC
Source organism: uncultured bacterium (assembly GCA_964603785.1). GTDB lineage: Bacteria > Fermentibacterota > Fermentibacteria > Fermentibacterales > Fermentibacteraceae > CAZRWD01. Next base: position 38,225 of record CAZRWD010000012.1, on the reverse strand, counting down.
GAGGGCGCACCCCCCTCCGGCGCTCTCGCCGCAGGCCTCCGTCGATTCCTTGCGGAGGCTTCCGCATGGGTCTCCGCCTTCGAGGGTGGGTCCCCGCCGGGTGAGCCGCCGGAGTTCGGGGGCAGGTTCGCGAAGGGGTCCGGCTGGGACCGGGAGGCCGTCGACAGGGCGAAGTCGGCCTGGAGCGAGCTGGCCGTGCTCATGAGATCGGCGCGGCGGACGCAGGACTTCCTGGAGCTCGTGGTGCCCTTCGCCGCACGGCTCGGGGAGGCCAGGGCGGAGGACCGTTCGACCATCTCCTTCGACGAGATGCTCAGCAGGTTCGCCGACTCCCTGGAGGGGAGCCCGGCGCTCAGGAGAGCGGTCGCCGGCCGGTTCAGGCACATCCTCGTCGACGAGTACCAGGACACGAGCGCCGACCAGGCAAGGATCTTCCGGCTGATCCTCGGCGGGCCGGACGGATACCGCAGGGGCTCCATCACCATCGTCGGCGATCCCAAGCAGTCGATCTACGGCTGGAGGCAGGCCGACCTCGCCTCGTACATGCGCGAGAGGGAGGCCCTCGCGGCCAGGGCGGAGGATGCCCTCTGCGCTACGATATCGGTGAGCTTCAGGAGCTCCCGCAGGGTGATAGGGCTCGTCAACGCCCTCGGCCCCGCCCTCTTCTCGGGGACGACCGAGCACGACTGCGCCTACTCGCCCTTCGTGCCGGCACCGGATGCGCCCCCCGGCGACATGCCCAGGCTGGTCCTGGTCGACGACACGGCAGAGGACCGGATGAGCCAGGCCCGGGTCCGCTCCGCCGCGGCGGGATGGGTGGCCGGCTTCCTGGGCTCGGAGGGAGCATCCCCGGGCGACTGGTCGATCCTCATGCAGACGGGCACGGACTCGGCGATCCTCCTCGATGCGCTCCAGCGGGCGGGCATCCCGTTCACGGCCACGGTGGGGAGGGACTTCGCCAACCGCCCGGAGACGGGCGACCTGAAGGCCCTCCTGAGCTGCCTGCTCGAGCCGAGGGACAGGGAGAGCCTCTACCACGTCCTGAGATCGCCCTTCTTCGGCGTGGACGACGCAACCCTCACCAGGGCGGCCGAGGCGGGCCTCTCCTCCTGGGTCGACCCTCCGGAGGGGGCGGGCGAGCACGTCCTGAGCGCGTGCGGGATGCTCCGAACGCTCCGGCGGGCGTCCCTCGAGATGCCCCCGGGGGACTTCCTGCTCTACCTGCTCTCGAACACGGACATGGTCCCGGTCGTACGGGCCATGGGCCACGAGGTGGACAGGCGGCTCGGGAACCTGCAGTACATCCTCGACCGCTGCCTCGGCGGCATGCACCGGAGCCTCGGCTCCCTCCGCGATGCTCTCGACGACTCGGGCGGCGGGGTCGTCCTCGAGGAGCCGTCGACCGTGAGGAGCCCGGGCCGGGTGACGGTCACCACCATGCACAAGGCGAAGGGGCTGACCTTCGGGAACACGATAGTGCTCCCGCCCCTCTCCATGACCTCCAGGGGCACCAGGGACCCCCTGCTTATCGACGGCGACCTCGGACTGGCAGCCTTCTCCTTCGGCGGGGACGACGGGACGCCCGCGCTCCCGGCGCTGCGGGAGAGAGAGTCGCGCAGGCGGCTTGCCGAGAGCCGCAGACTCCTCTACGTCGCGCTCACGCGTCCCCGCAACGGACTGGTGATGATCGCCAGGAGGAGCATGTGGGAGGGCGAGCCGGGCGGCGCGAACCTGGATTCCCTGCTCGTTTCGTCGCTGCGCGCGGCCGAAGCCGTCTCGCCGGGCCTGTTCGAGGTGGAGACCGCACCACCCGCACCCGCCGGATGGGTCGCGCGCGTCCCGCCCGCGAAGCCCGAGGGCGTCGCCGAGGGAACGGTACGGCGGCTCCCCGGGCCTCCGGAACCCCTCTTCACGATCCCCGAGTCGAAGGAGGAGGATTCCCTCGCCCTGGGCACGGCCGTCCATCTGCTCCTGGAGAAGATCGACTTCGCGGACCCCCGGGGATGGCTCGAAGCAGCCCTGGGAGGGATGGTCCCGCCGCCCGGGGTCGATCCCGCCAGGGCGGCCGGACTCGTCCTGTCCCTGTTCGGCATGGAGCTCCCCTTCGACCTCTCCGGGGCGGTCATCCTGGGCAGGGAGTATCCCTACCAGGTATTCGGCCCGGGCGGTCTGCACGCTAGGTATGTCGATCTCCTGGCCGAGCAGGACGGCGTGCTCTACGCGCTGGACTACAAGACCGACGCGATCGCGCCCGGAGAGGTGCCGGACAGGGCGGCATGGTACCTGTCGAAGCAGGAGGGCTACGGGCAGGACCTGGCGGAGGCTCTCGGCAGGCCCGTCTCCGTGTGGCTGGCCTTCCTCGCTCCCGGGGCGGCCTTCCGCGTCGGGGTGTTCGAACCGCCGGGACGGCCGGTCACCTGAAAGCGTTCCGGCCCGGGCGGACCCGGGCCGGAACGGTCGATGGAGGCAGGACTACCTCAGTACCGTCACCCTCTGCGAGGCGACGCCCTGGGAGCCTGTCAGCCTGACGAAGTACACTCCGGGAACAAGGTCGCGCGTGCCGAGCGAAACGCTCTCGGACCCGTCGATCTCGCCCTGGAACGGCCTGGAGACCATCCTCCCCGCGAGGTCGAACACCTCGAGCGACACGGGGCCCTGGCCCGTTATCGTGACGACGCCCGACCCGAACAGCGGGTTCGGGCAGGACACGGTCAGCGGGTGGACGGGGTCGCCGCCCCCGACGCCGACTCCGGTCACTGAGATCGTGCCGAGGTAGGGCTTGAAGTTGTGCCTGCGCACGGTGACGAGGATCGTGCCGGAGGTGGCCGGTTCGCAGTAGAAGGTGGCGCTGCCTCCGGAGGTCCAGCCGCGCTCGTAGATCTCGTCTCCCTTCCAGAGGCAGACGAGGGCGTCGTCGGTCGCGCCGGTCACCGTGACGGTCACGCCCTGGGTACCCGAGATGCTGGCGGGATGGGAGACGTTCATGGTCATCGGGACGCCGCCGGAGGGCTGCCAGGTCCACATCTCGGCCGAGGGGTCGCCCATCAGGTTGTAGCCCTCGAAGTAGTACCTGGTGCTGCCCCCGCCCGAGTAGTAGGCGTAGAGCGCCAGCTTGCCGCCGTTGAGGAAGCCCATGGACCAGAAGATCTGCTGACCGAGGAAGTAGTCGAACTCGGCGCGCTGCTGGATGTCGTCCTCGGTCCAGTAGGAGGAGGGGACGGATCCCCAGAACCACAGACCGCCGCGACCGGGGGTCCGCGTCCAGGTCTCGCACCAGGCGGTGCCCGTCGCATAGTCGCCGGTCAGACAGGCATGCGACAGCACGCCGGGGAACATGCCCTCGTTGTTCAGCTGGTTGAAGCTGCTGGAGCCGAAGGACATGTCGCCCCAGCTGGTCTGCGAGCCGTGACCGGAGAAGGTGAGCATCGACTCGCCCTGGTTGACGGCGGTCACCACGTCGGCCGCACTCGATCCGTAGGTGTGCGGGTACAGCTTGTCGGCCGTGTAGCCGAGAGGGGTGCAGTAGGTGTCGATGCAGTAGTTGTGAGTGCCCTCGGTTATCGAGTAGTTGTCGCTGCTCGATATCCAGCCCGTGCTCTGGAGCCAGGCCCCCGAGCCCGGATAGTTCCACTGCTCGTAGTCGATGAGTCTCTCTGCCATGAGGATGCACTGGCCCGTAGTCTGGACGGAGAACCTCCCGATGAAGGCATCGGGTATCCAGCCGCCGTCGTCGAGACAGACGTAGTACAGGTCGGTGACGCCGCCGTAGGTGGTCGAGGTGTAACCGGGGATGAAGTTGCTGTCGCCGACCAGCAGAACGTACTGGGGGGGATCCTCCCAGTTCTCGATGGCGTTCTGGATGTAGTCCTGGATCGCCGCCGGTGTGGTCCCGGCGGTCGCCGTCGAGACGAGCGTCACGGGGTACCCGCTGCGCATCTTCCAGGTGACGAAGTCATCCATGGCGGTCTCGTAGAAGTCGGGATGGGCGATTATCAGATAGGCGCCCATAGGCGAGTCGGTGCCGTCGAACGAGTCGAGGGCGCCCCAGTTCGCGAGGGTGCCGGCCAGCATGGCGTCGAAGGCGTTGGCCGAAAGGCGCTCGCGTTCGGATGGGGACGCCATCGCGCCGCCCTCGAAGCCGATCGTTATCTGCGCCCGCTGGAGCACGTCCACGCTGCGCGAGGAGGGATCCCATCTGACGGGGGTCACCTCCACCAGCGCCAGGTCATGGCCGCGCATCGAGCCGGCCCGGATGACTCTCACCCACTCCGACGGGTACGTCGCTCCCTCCAGGTAGACGCCGCTGTCGAACACCAGGTCGTAAGAGTCGCGCGGCTGATCCTTCGGAACCGACGGCAGCCCGGGTGCCACGGGCACGCCGCCGGGAACGTCCATGCCGATGACGGAAGCCCCGTCGATCGTGACGGTTGTCGCGGCGCCCGCAGGCACCTCGATCCACGCCCTGTAGACAGGGAGTGACGGCAGGCCTGCGGCTGCGAGGTTGTCGGAGCCGGGGAGGATCACGCTCATGTATGTGCTGCCGTCGAGCATGACCTCGGCAAAGCGGGGCTGGGGCGTCTCGAAGTCGAAGACCATCCCGTCCGGTGAACTGCCGACGGTCGTCAGCCCTGCGAAGGCACACGCAGCCAGCAGCGAAAGCAGCGATAACTGCAACTTCACCATCTTCTCCTTCCAAAAGACTGGGACATGAATGCAAACGCATTGCCGCAGGTAATGATAAGACCTCCTACAGATGCGGTAAAGCCGCTGCCGCGGAAAGGTTCCCTGACGGGGGCGAACCCGCCGGCGCGCTCAGCCCCCGGTGACGAGCGAGTTCACGGTCAGCTCCAGACCCTCCTCGAAGCCCACCTTCGGCTCGAAGCCCATCACCATCCTGGCCAGGGAGATGTTCGCCCGGCTGTTCCTGACGTCGCCAGCGCGCTCCGGGCCGTACACCGGCTCGAGGTCCTCCCTGCCCATCAGCCGGACTATCTCACGGGCGAGCGCGTTCACCGTCACGGATCCGCCGCAGGCGATGTTGAACACGCGGCCCCCCACGCCGGGGGCGCCCGCGGCGAGGATCATCCCGTCGACCACGTTGGAGACGTAGGTGAAGTCCCTCGACTGCTCGCCGTCGCCGTTCACGACGGGCGGCAGCCCGGCCTCCACCCGTCTCACGAACAGCGGGATCACGGCGGCATAGGGGCTGTCCGGGTCCTGCGACGGCCCGAACACGTTGAAGAACCTGAGCGAAACGGTCTCGAGCCCGTAGACTCCGTGGTACACCTGGCAGTACTTCTCGGCGGCCAGCTTGCTCACGGCGTATGGAGAGAGGGGTCTGGGGGGGAGGTTCTCGGTCTTCACGGCCTCGGGGGCGTTGCCGTACACGGACGAGGACGACGCCGAGACGACCTTCTCCACGCCCCTCTTGCGGGATGCCTGCAGAACGTTGAGGGTCCCTAGCACGTTGACCTCGTTGGTGCTCACCGGATCGGCTATCGAGCGGGGAACGCTGGGGAGGGCTCCGAGGTGGAAGACGGTCTCGCAGCCGGCAACGGCCTCCTCGACGTCTCGGAGGTTCCTGAGGTCGCCTCTGACGACCTCGCAGTCGAGGCCTGCGAGATTCGACTCCCGTCCGGTCGAGAAGTCGTCCAGCACCCTCACGATCAGGCCCCTGGAGACCAGCTCCCTCGTGAGGTTGGACCCGATGAAGCCCGCGCCGCCGGTGACGAGGCACCTGTTCAACCGCCCACCCCTCTTCCGTCCGCCCGGGCTGCGAGCATCCCGAGGATCCTCAGGGCTGCCGCGGCCGCCCCCAGACCGTTGTCGACGTTCATGACGGCCACGCCCGGCGAGCAGGAGTTGAGCATGGCGAGCATGGCCGAGACGCCCCCGAAGGACGTACCATATCCCTGGGAGGTCGGCACGGCTATGACCGGACCCGGGAACAGCCCTCCGATCACCGATGGGAGAGCCCCGTCCATCCCTGCGAAGACGATGCACACCGCCGAGCCGGAGATGTCCCCCATGACGGTCGATAGCCTGTGGATCCCGGCCACGCCTACATCCGCGAGCAGGATGCTCCTGGCTCCCATCTCCCTGAGGATGAAGTCGGCCTCCGAGGCGGGGCCGAGGTCGGAGGTGCCGGCGGTGACGACGGAGACGGGACCGTGGTGGCCCACGGGGTCGGCCGGGGCCCCGGCCGCCACCGCGAGGCATCTCTCGCAGATCCGCGAGCCCGGGAACGAGTCCGTCAGCTCCCGGGCCGCCTCCTCCCCGAGCCGCGTCGCCATCGCGTGCCCGGTTCTCTCCAGGAGGCTCCCGAAGATGGCCACGATGTCTCCACTGGCCTTTCCCCTGCCGAGGATCACCTCAGGCAGGCTCTGTCTGGCCCCGCGCCCGAGGTCGACGCGGGCGAAGCCCAGGTGGTCCGTATCCGCAGTCCTCAGGAGGTCGGCGAGCGCCCCGGCATCCAGCCCGCGGTCGAGCGCCTCCCTTGCCAGCCTGTCGAAGCGGTCCTCACCGCCGCGCCCCGTCACTGGTCCGGCCCCGACAGCAGCACGAGCGAGAGATCGCTCCCGCCCCTGTTCTGGAAGTGGAACATCTCCCAGGCGGGCACGATGATGACATCCCCTCCGGAGATTTCGTGGGCGAACCCGTCCGCATCGACGACCTCGGCCGCCCCGGCGAGCACGAGGAACACCCTCTCGCCACGGCAAGACTCGCGCGGCGTATGGCCGCCCGGCTGGATGACGAGCTGTCTCAGCGAGATCCTGCGGCAGCCCTCGCGGGGTCCTGCCGCGAGCCTGCCGGTGACCTTCGAGTATCCCGTCCCGGTCATCTGCTGGGGTCGGATCTGGGAAAGCGACCTGATCTGCATCATGCCCCTCCCGCGGGCGGCTCCGTCCCGGTCGCGGAGCGGAGGCTCACTGCCCTTCCGCGAGCTCCGGCGGGATGTACTCGCCCGGCTCCGGGAGGAAGGGATCGGTGGCCAGCGACCGGCCCGCCTGGCCCTGGACCAGGACGTCGCTGATTATCCCGGACAGGTCGGTCGATTGCCAGGTCTCGCCGTAGCAGGCGGCGACGCGGCCATGGGTGTCGATCACCTCGAGCATCGGGTACCTGTAGGCGAACATGCTCTGGGAAACCATCCCGTCGTGGTCCACGATCACGGGGATCTCAATCCCCCAGTTCGCGACGGTGCCGCGCCACGAATCGACGGACACGCCTTCCGGAACGTAGACGATCACGAACTGGAGCGGCTGCCCCTCGTACTGCCCGCGGATCTCCTCCAGCCGGATGAGCTCCGACACGTCCGAGAGCCTGGTGAACTCGCAGAAGAGAAGGACGACCACATGACCCTCGAGCTCGCGGTAGAGGCTGATGGGGCTGTCCGTGTTGAACCAGGCATGGCCCGACGGGAAGTCGCCCACGGCGGCATAGCGCTCGGTGCTCCGGGGCGGGGGCTGCAGGTTGAACAGCAGCGAAATGCCCGCAGCGGACACCACGATCGCCAGGGCGAACAGCAGCGCCGATCTGATCTTCCTGCGCTGCAGCTCTGTGGGCGGCAGGTCCCCTGGACCCTGCTCCGGGTACATCTCCCCGCCCTATTCCCTTCTCTCGATCATCCCGGCCGCGACCCCCTTCACGAAATCGAGGACCACCCTCACCGGAATGCCGGCAGACCTCGCCAGTTCCGCACAGCTCTCGTACTCCGGCGCGGCATTGACCGTCGCGCCGCGGAGCATGCCGGTCTTCACCACGGCACTCCCCCAGGGGGTCGAGACATCCACGAAGGCCCTCTCCAGGACGGTCCGCCCGGTCACGCGCACCCTTATGCCCAGAGTGGGCGACTCCCTGAAGACGGTCGTCCTGACGGCCTCGACGGCGCCGGCGCGGCAGAGGGCGGTCACCTCGATCGCAGGCCTGCCCTTGCGGCCGATGCACTGATGGGCGTAGCAGTCCACCGCTCCCGCCTCCAGCACCGCCTCCTGGAGCCTCGGGAGTATCCTCGGGTCCATGTCGTCGACGAGGGTCACGAGTTCGAAGATCTCCTCCCCGTGCGGGGCGTCTCCGAGGCTCTCCCCGACGGACAGCCTGAGGAGGTTGGGGGTGCGGGCATCCCTGCCGCCCGCGCCCATCCCGCACGACAGCCACCGGGCTCCGGGCGGCGGGGTCCAGGAGTCGACCAGCGTCGCGAGTATGGCCGCTCCTGTCGGCGTGGTGAGCTCCGCGGCCTCGCTGCCGGAGTGGGTGGGGATCCCGCGGAGGAGGAAGGCCGTGGCCGGTGCAGGGACGGGGAGGATTCCGTGCGCGCACTCGACCGTGCCGAAGCCCGTGGCGACGCCTGTGCAGAAGACCCTCTCGACCTGGAGGAGATCGAAGCCGGTGAAGGAGCCGGCCATGTCCACGATCGAATCGACGGCCCCGACCTCGTGGAAGTGGACATCCCCGACCCTGCATCCGTGGGCCTCCGCCTCCGCCTCCGCAAGCGACTCGAAGGCCCGTGCGGTCCGCGCAGCCGCGCGCGGGGGGAGGCCGGAGCGCCCGACGATGCCGAGGATGTCTCCCAGATTGCGGTGAGGCTGGTCTGCGTGGAAACCCACCTCCACCCGGATCCCGGAGAGGCCCGCCCTGGAGACCGTCTCCACGGTCAGGTCCCAGTCACCCAGCGGAAGGGTCCGGAGGGCCGCCTCCAGCTCCCGGCGGTCCACCCCCGCTCCGAGGAGGGCGCCGAGCATCATGTCACCGGAGACCCCGCTCCATGCGTCTACGGAGGCGATCCTCAAGAGCAGCCCCCGGGCCGCTCGAGGCGCTCGATCTCGGCATCCACCATCTCCACGACGAGGTCCTCGAAAGCCACCCGGGGCTCCCAGCCCAGCACCCTCCGTGCCTTCGTGGAGTCGCCGCAGAGCGCGTCGACCTCGGTCGGCCGGAAGTAGGACCTGTCGATCCGGACATGATCCTCGTACCTCAGGCCGAGATGGCCGAAGGCGGTGGATGCGAACTCGCGGACGGTGTGCATCCTGCCGGTGGCGATGACGAAGTCGTCCCCGGAGGGCTGCTGGAGCATCATGTGCATGGCCTCGACGAAGTCCTTCGCATGGCCCCAGTCCCTCCCGGCATCCAGGTTGCCCAGGACGACCTCCTTCTGGAGGCCCCTGGCTATCCTGGCCGCCGCGGTCGCGATCTTCCTGGTGACGAAGTTCTCGCCCCTGCGGGGGGACTCGTGGTTGAAGAGGATGCCGCTGGAGGCATGCATCCCGTAGCCCTCCCTGTAGTTGACCACCATCCAGTGCGCGTACAGCTTCGCGGCGGCGTACGGGCTCCGGGGCTGGAAGGGCGTGTGCTCGCTCTGCGGGGGGGGCGAGGCTCCGAACAACTCGCTCGTCGAGGCCTGGTAGAACCGGCAGTCCCGCGTCAGGCCGACCTCGCGGATGGCGTCGAGCAGCCTGGCGACGCCGAGCCCGTCGACATCCCCGGTGTACTCCGGCATGTCGAACGAGATGCGGACATGGCTCTGGGCGGCGAGGTTGTAGATCTCGTCGGGGGCTGTCCTCGCCAGTATGCGGTTCAGGGCGCTCGAGTCGGTCATGTCCCCGTAGTGGAGGAAGAGCCTGCTGCCGTAGGTGTCGTCGTTCTGGATGATGTGCTCGAGGCGCTCCCTGTTGAAGCTGGACGATCGCCTGACGATTCCGTGGACCTCGTATCCGCGCGACAGGAGCAGGTCCGCCAGGTAGGAGCCGTCCTGTCCAGTGATCCCCGTGATGAGGGCCTTCTTCATTGCATCCTCCGGGATTTCGGCGGGTCCGCCGTCAGATACGCCTGGCGACCATCACCGTGAAGTCGTCGGCAAGGTGCGTGGAGCCGTGGAAGCTCTCCACGCCCGCCTCGACGGACCGGACGATCTCCCCCGCGGGGGAGCCGCCGCAATTCTCCAGCAAGCGGAGGAGGCGCTCCTCCCCGTACTCCTCGACGCCGTCCGGGGCCATGGCCTCGGTCACGCCGTCGGAGTACATGAGCAGGATGCCCCCCTTCGCGAAGACTGTCCTGCCGGATTCATAGACCTCGGCAGGTTCGACCCCGAGCAGGAGGCCGCCCGTGTCGAGCCTGCGGATCCCCCCGCCCGGCAGGGCGAGCAGGGGCGGGTTGTGCCCGGCGTTGACCCATTCCAGCTCGCCGGTGGCGGGATCGAAGATCGCCGTGAACAGGGTGATGAAGTAGTCGGGCGCCGTGTTCTCGCATACTAGCCTGTTCACCCTGCCGATGAGGTCGGGCAGGGTCAGGCCCACGTCGGTTATCGAGCGCAGGGAGGCCTGGAGGCTGGCCATCAGGAGTGCGGGGCCCACGCCCTTGCCGGACGCGTCACCGACCGCGAGCAGCGTCCTCCCGTTCCCGAGGGGTATCACGTCGTAGTAGTCGCCCGCGACGTCCAGGCAGAAGATGATCGACGCATCGACGTCCAGGCCCGGCGTGCCGGGTATCCGCTCGGGGAGCAGCCCCTCCTGGATCCTCCTCGCTATCGAGAGCTGCTCCTGCAGCTTCTCCTTCTCGACCCTGTCCTCGAGCAGCTCGGTGTTCTCGGCGGCCATCGCGAACTGCGCCGAGAGGGACGTGAGAATCTCGAGCTCGAACGACCTGAAGTCCTCTCCGGAGTTCTTCCTGCCCACGGCGATGAAACCGAGCACCCCGCTCTGCAGGGCAAGGGGCACCAGCAGTGCTATCCCCCTGTCCAGGAACCAGTCCCTCTGCGCGTCGGTGAGGGGGATCCGTCCGCTGGCCAGGAGCTCGTCGAGGAGGAGGGGCCTGCCCTGGGAACAGAGCCTCGTCACGAAGTCGTCTGTCGTCCTGAACGGGCTGGCCTCGCGTCCCGCCAGAAGGAGGGTCCTGTCGGCGGCAGACCTCACGACCGGGATCACGGGGGAGGCCTCCAGGCCGTCGGCCAGCCTGTTGTCCAGCATGACCCAGAAGTCGCCCCTCTCGCCGAGCCCGCGCACGTCGTCGAGGAAGCCCCTCAGCAGTGCCCGCAGGCGCTTCCGCTCCGGGTAGAACCTGTCCTCGATGACATGCCTGACCTTCTTCTGGGCCGGGGCGAAACCCACGGCCAGGCTGAGGGAGATGATCAGCACGGGCGTGGTCCCGTCGACTCCCGCGACGCTGGAGAGCAGCTGGCCGGCGCCGTAGACGACGAGTACGAAGAACGCGAGCACGAATACGTTCACGAAGATGAACAGCGTGCCCCTCCTGTACCTGCTCTCCACCTCGAGGAGCCGGTACCGGCCCAGGGCGTATGCGATGCTCACGGGGGCCGCAAGTGTGAAGAGGAACTGCAGATTGTTGATGGCAAGGGCGTAGGCGAAGCCGAGGGACTGGATGAAGCCTTCGAAGAGAATCTGCGTCCAGGCAATGATGCCGAACAGCACGAACCCGGGCATCGATCCCCACAGCACGAGCCTGGCCTGGCGCATCTCGATCATGTTCTGCGAGTTCCAGAGAGTGCGCAGCAGCAGTCCTATCCCACCCGCGAAGTACAGCGTGGTGAGGACGACCTGCGCGATGAACAGCGCCGGGGACGCGTCATATCGGACGAGGAAGGACAGGACCGCGGTCGCCGTCGCGGGTATGTACACCGCCGCCAGTATCGGCAGCCTGTGCCTGTCGTAGAGCCTCCGCCGCCGGGGGAAGAGCAGCTGCAGGTGCAGCCAGAGGGGCGGGGCGAACGTGCCCAGCGCCGCGAACAGGTATATAATCGTGTCCTCGAAGGGGATGTGGAAAGACGCGTACGCCTGCGCCAGGACGAGCCTCGAGAAGACCATGAGGCTGGCCAGCGCATAGCAGAACAGGCTGAGGACCCTCACGGCGGGGTCGTCGGGCTTCCTGGCGAACGCCCAGAGGCCGACGAGCACCAGACCGACCGCGATCAGCACCCGCAGGGCGAACATCGCGATGATCTCCACCCGGTACAGCAGGGGGATGGAGCGGGTGCGCACCGTGGTCACATAGACGCTGTCCGTGACGGGGTTCGAGAAGGTCCCGGCCTGGTCGTCGCCGACGGAGATCTCCCTGCCGAGAGCCGTCTCCAGCGGAAGGGAGACCAGGGAGCCGAAGGAGTCCGACAGGAGGCTGTCGATCGCCTTGAGGGAAGGCTTCCTGAAGGAGATCTGGGTCTCGAAGCCGGCCGGGGTCCCGGTGCTGAAGACGGTGAAATAATTGTCGACGGTGGCGGGGAGACCGTCCACGGTCAGGAGCGTGTCCCCCACCTCGGGCACGGGACCCTCGACGAAGTCCTCGAGGTCGATCTCGGTGAAGACGCCGGGCCTGTCCTCCTCGAGCCTCAGGAGGCTCCATATGTCGCCTATGCGGCAGATGGTGTCGACCCTGCTGAAGTCCTGCGCGAGGAATACGGCGCCATAGAGGGCCATCACCGCGCTCGCCGTCCAGATGGCAGTCCTGCCCGCTCTCATCGTGCCCTCCCGTCGGACTACTATAAGGATACGGGGGGGCGGGGAGGAGGTGGACGCGCCCCCGTCCCCGGAGGTGCCCGGCATGCCGGACGGGGGTATAATCCGGTGCCATGACGACGAATCAGGCCGACGGAGACTCGAGGGAGTCCGCGGGAACGACGCGGACGTGCTACCGGTGCGGGTCCAGGATCGAGGAGGGAGCCGGCTGGTGCGGAACCTGCGGAGCCGAGCAGGACACAGCCTGCAGGCACTGCGGCGAGGTCTTCCCCAAGGCCCTGGGGCGCTGCCCGTCGTGCGGCACGCGGAGGATCCGGACGAAGCGCGGCAGGAAGAAGCTGAGGCGCTTCCTGAAGGAGGACCTGCCCGCCTGGCTCCACGACCACCGCAGGATGATCCTCTACATTGGCGGCGGCTTCCTGGCGGGGATCATCGGCGGTTCGATACTGAAGGCCCTCTCGGACAGCGAGGGGGGCCCGCAGTACGTCTGGAACCAGCCGATGTACTGGATCGAGCCCTTCCTGACGGCGGGCCGGACGATCCTGCGCGCCCTCTGGACAGCGGTCTCGGCGGTCGCCTCCTGGCTTGTGAACCTGGTCCTGATGCACTTCAAGACGACGATCTTCGGTATTCTGGGAGCGCTGGCGGGGCTCGTCCTCGCCCTCCGCAGGGGCCGCTCCCGGAGGAAGGTGTCCCGCAGGCGCGGGACCCGGAAGGCCGGGTGAGTGAGTGAGGATACTCGGACAACGCCTCAGCGACGGATCGGTCGTCATCTTCGAGGCCCCCTCGCCCGCCCTGCCGGAAGGCTGGGTCAGGGTCTCGACCCTCTTCTCGGCCATCAGCCCGGGGACCGAGGGCGGCAAGATCGCGGCCGGCAGGATGAACCTCCTCGAGAAGGCACGCGCCAGGCCGGAGGAGGTCGGGCGGGTCGTTCGGATGGCCCGGACGATGGGGCTTCGCGACACCTTCGAGAAGGTCAGGTCGAAGCTCGAGGGGGCGCAGCCCCTGGGATACAGCCTCTGCGGAAGGGTGATCGAGGTCGGCGGGGACGCCGGAGGCCTGTCCAGGGGTGACGTCGTGGCCTGCGCCGGGGGGGGCTGGGCCAGCCATGCCGACGAGGCGACCGTCCCGGCGAACCTCGCCGTCCGCGTGCCGGAGGGTCTCTCCCCGGACAGGGCGGCCTTCGCGACACTCGGCGCGATCGCCCTGCAGGGCGTGAGGCTCGCGGCCCCGGAGGTGGGGGACTGCGCGATCGTCATAGGGATGGGGATCATCGGCTGTCTCGCAGGCCAGATCCTCAGGGGGGCGGGATGCCGTGTCTTCGGCATGGACATCTCGGACCGGGCCCTGCAGACGGCCCTCGCGGGCGGTGCGGCCGACGGGGGCGCAGTCCCCGGGGACGGCGCGGACGCTCGGGCGGCCGCCTTCACCCGGGGCAGGGGAGCCGACATCGTCCTGATCTGTGCGGGCTCGGCGGACAGCTCCACGGTGCGCGAGGCGGGGAGGCTGGCAAGGAGGAAGGGCCGGGTCGTGGTCGTCGGCGCGGTCGGCATGGACCTCCCGAGGGAGGACTACTACCGCAAGGAGCTCTCCTTCTCCGTGAGCTGCTCCTACGGCCCCGGGAGGTACGACCCCTCGTACGAGGAGCTGGGGCTCGACTATCCCTTCCCGTACGTGAGGTGGACTGAGGGGCGCAACCTGGAGGCCGTGCTGGACCTTATGGCGGCCGGCAGGGTGGATCCGCTGCCCCTCGTGACGCAGAGGATCCCCTTCGAGCAGTCGCCCTCGGCCTACGATCTTATCGCCTCGGGCTCGGCCCATTTCTGCGGAATGCTGCTGGAATACCCCGACACCTCACCCGCCCCGGTCCGGCGGGTGGCGATCCCGCGGAAAGGGCGCGGCAGGAGGGGCGGGCGGCACAGCGTGAGCCTCCTCGGAGGCGGCTCCTTCGCGCAGGCGTTCCTGCTGCCCGCGCTCGAGTCGGAACCGACGGCCGACCTCGCCCTGATCTGCACGAGGTCCGGGCTCACGGCCGCGGACCTGGGAGCCCGCCACGGCTTCCGCGCGGCCGTCTCCGGCCTCGACGACATCCTCTCGGATCCGGGGTCGGGCGCGGTCGTGATAGCCTCCAGGCACGATCTCCACGGACCTGCGGTGATCGCCTGCCTGAGGGCGGGGCGGGACGTGTTCGTGGAGAAGCCCCTCTGCCTGACCCGAGGGGAACTCGGCGAGATCGGGGGCATCCTGGCCGCCGCAGGGGAGGGCGGTCCAATCCTCCAGGTGGGCTACAACAGGCGCTTCTCGAGGGCCGCGGCCGCGGTTCGCGACCACCTCGGACCGGGGCACGGCCCCCTGACCATCATCTACAGGGTATGCGCGGGGAGGATCCCCCGCGACCACTGGATCCAGGACCCCTCGCAGGGGGGGGGCAGGATCATCGGAGAGGCCTGCCACTTCATAGACACGATGCAGTTCCTGTCGGGCTCCATCCCCGTGGCCGTCCGGGCCGGGTCGGTCCGCCTTGCCGACGGGGGTGTGCCGCTCGAGGACAACACGTCGGTTCTCATGAGGTTCGACGACGGGTCCGCGGGGCTGCTGGCCTATCTGTCCGAGGGCTCGCCGAGGATGCCGAAGGAGCGGGTGGAGATACACGGCGACGGTCTGTCCGCGGTGATCGACAACTACACGTCGGTCGAGCTCCACGGGAGGTCGGGCACCCGGAGGATGCGGATCCCGGGAAAGGGCTACAGGGAGGAGATCGGAGCCTTCCTCGACTCGCTCGACACCAGGGTGCCCGCGATCCCCGCGGATTCCCTCCTGGCGACCAGCCTGGCCACCTTCGACATCGTCGATGCCGTCCGGGGGGCCCGGGAGCCCGCCGGCCCCGGCGGGACCGAATGACACCCGAAGAGGCCGGGCTCCTCTCCGGGATCGCCGCGAGGATCTGGAACAGGGCCCTGGCCGACGACTTCCGGGGTCCGGACCCCTACGACGGGCTCCGCAGCAGGCTCCTGTTCCCCCTCGTCAGGCGGTCCCGCCCCCTGCGGCTGGCTCTCATCCAGTCGGTCATGAGATGCCCCTTCGATCCGCGTCGGATCCTGCTGATCGCCCCGGGGCTCAATCCCAAGGCCCTGGCGCTGTTCCTCTCCGGCATCGCGGACATGCCCTCGCTGCCCGGGGCAGGAAGGGCCTCGGAGTGGATCGAGGACGCCCTCCTGAGTCTCTCGTCGGCTCCGGACGGCACACCGGCCCTCAGCAGCGGCAGGCTCCACCGCGAGGGGCTGGGCGCCGCCACGGCCCTGTCGGGCGAGCGGACCGGCCTGCCCATGGGCTGGGGATACGACTTCCCATGGCAGGGCATGGCCTTCCTCCTGCCCCCCTACTTCCCGACCTCGGTCACGACGAGCTTCGTCGTCGACGCCCTCCGCAGGGCCGGGAGCCCGTCGTCCGCCGCGGTCACCGCGGCTGCCGCATCGTTCGTCACGGGTTCGCTGGAGAGGTCCGGGAGCGAGGACGGGATATGCTTCAGCTACTCCGCGGGCGACGCGACCAGGGTCTACAACTCGTCCCTGCTCGCAGCCCGGATACTGGCGCAGGCCTGGGTCGACGGGGGTGACCCCGCGCTGCGCGATCTGGCCCTCTCGGCATGCGGCTTCGTGGTCTCGAAGCAGGCCGATGACGGCTCATGGGTCTACGGAGAGGCTCCATACTGGAACTGGATAGACAACTTCCACACCGGCTACGTGCTGGAGTGCCTGGAGGGCATCTCCATGCTGCTGGGCGTCGACGAATGGGACCGGGCGATAGCCAGGGGCCTGGAGTACTACGAGAACCGCCTCTTCCTGCACGACGGCACCGCGAGGTACTATTCCGACTCGACCCTTCCCCTCGACCCCCATGCCTTCGCGCAGGGAGCGCTCACGCTCCTGGCGCTGGAGAGACATGACCCCGCCGCCGCCGGCACGGCCTCCAGGGTTCTCCTCCGGGCCGTCGACAGGCTGTGGGACGCCCGCAGGGGCGGCTTCGTGCACAGGAGGCACCGGTTCCACAGCAAGCGGACCATCCATGTCCGCTGGTCCCAGGCCTGGATGTTCAGGGCGATCTGCGCGCTGATGCGCCGCACGGGGCAGCCGGATTGAGGATCTGGCTCGACGCCGACAACGCTCCCCACGTGCTCGTCATGAAGCCGCTGATCGACGAGCTCCGCCTGGCCGGCCACGAGGTGGTCGTGACCGCGAGGCGCAGGGCCGGGACCGTGGACCTCCTCCGGATGAAGGGGATCCCCTGCACGGTGGCCGGCGGGGCCTACCCGGCGGGCATGGCCGGAAAGGTGATCGGCACCCTGGCGAGAAGCCTGGCGCTCGCACGGGCCGGAGCACGGTTCCGTGCCGACGTGTCGTTCGGGCACGGCTCCAGGGCCCTGCCGCTGGCCTCGAGGCTCGCCGGCATCCCCTCCGTGACTATGTACGACTACGAGTGGGTCGACCCCTCGATCTTCAACAGGTTCTGCCGCAACATCATCCTTCCCGAGGTGATAGACGGCCAGAGGTGCCGCGAGGCCGGCATCAGGACCGACCTCGTCAGACGCTTCCCCGGGTTCAAGGAGCAGCTCTACCTGCGGGATGCGGAACCGGACGACACCCTCGCCGGGCGGCTCGGGCTGGAGCCCGGGATGCGACGCATCCTTCTCAGGCCCCCCGCCTCCGGAGCGCACTACCACAGGCCCGAGGCGGAGGAGATCTACCGCGCCCTCCTGGAGGCCCTCGGAGCCATGGAAGGGGTCCAGGTCGTGCTGATCCCCAGGAGCGGAAGGGATGTCCCGGCGAACCCGCCGGAGCGGATGATAGTCCCGTTGGAGCCGGTGGACGGCCCCTCGCTCGTCCGCTCGATGGACCTCGTGGTGGGCGGGGGGGGCACCATGACGAGGGAGGCCGCGATTCTCGGCGTTCCCTCGGTCAGCTTCTTCAGAGGGCGCCTGGGGCGCGTGGACGAGAAGCTCGTCGAACTCGGCAGGCTCAGGATGCCGTCCGACGCCGCATCAGCCCTCGAGGCTCTCGGATGGTCTCGAGGGGGGCTCGATCCCCTCCCGGGGTCCGTCGGCCTCCGCTCCCTCCTGGCCGGGATGATAACGGGGGCCGCAGACGGATGACCGATCGGAGATCCCCGTGAGAACCCCCGCCGGATGGGCCCTCCTGGTCGTCACGGCCGGGCTGGTCGTCAGGCTGGCTTTCGCGGCCGTCTCGCCGCGGGAGCCCGGCGCGCTCTACAGGCTGCACGAGGCGGTGGCCATCAACCTGCTGGAGGGCAGGGGCTTCCTGGCTCCGCACTACGGGGTGCCCGGCGAGCAGGTCCCGTTCGCCTGGTACCCGCCAGGCTTCTCGATGCTCATAGCGCTGGTCTACTCCGTGGCGGGAAGATCTCCCTGGGGTGTCAGGCTCCTGCAGATCGCGGCCGGATCAATCGCCGCGCTCCTGTTCGGGAGGGCCGCCGGCAGGGCGTTCGGCGACGAGCACCTGGGCGGGATGTCGGCTCTCGCGGCCGCCGTGCTGCCGGTGACGGCCGTTCACGACGTGAACCTGAGCACGAACACCTCCATGACGATGTCGCTGCTGGCCGTCTCGATCTGGGTCCTCTACAGGCGCGCCCGGCCCCGCACCGGGGACTGCCTCCTCTGCGGGGCGCTCGCGGCCGCCGCGGGCCTCTTCAGATCCGAGGCCCTGCTGATGATCCCCGTCATGTCTCTCGCCTGCGTCATCAGATCGGGGTCGTGGCGCAGCATCACGGCCCCGCTCCTGGCCTCCCTCCTCGTCCTCACCCCCTGGACCGTCCGGAACCTGCTCGTATTCGGTGTCCCGTCGCCTACGGCCCCGGGCACGGGGCTGATACTGCTCCAGACCATCGCCAGATACGATCCGGACCCGGAGAGGGGACTGGGCTTCAGCGAGAGCGACGTGCTGGCCGCCGAAGGCAGGGGTTACACGGACGTCTACTGGCCGGATCCCTACGGAAGGGACCGGGAGAGGCTGGAGACGGTGCTGGGCTACATCGGGGAGGATCCGCTCGGGTATCTAGGCATCCTGGCGAGGAACACCCCCTATTCGTGGTTCGGGCATCGCCTCTTCATCACGACCACCCCGTCGGCCTACTCGATGATCCTGCATGGAGGCCTGACGGGACAGGGGCTTGCGGGGCTCGCGGACCGGGCGGCCGGCCTGCTCCTCGCGCTCGTGGTGTTCGGCACCGCGGTCGCGGGATTCCCGACCTCGAGGGGCATCCTGTCGAGAACCCTTCCCTTCTGGGGGGGCGCGGCCCTCTACCTGATCGTCTTCATCCCGCTCGGAGCCCTGGGGAGGTACACAGCGCCAGGCTACTACCTGATGATCCCGTTCTCCGTCGCCGGGGCCGGGCGGCTTCTAAACCGCGTCACCACCGGACGGGGAGGACGGGTCGCCGGGGGAGCCTGAGACCGATCCCCGCCCGACCTCGGAGACGCAGAAGGCGAACTTCCCGGAGGGACCGGGGGGTATCCCGGGAACCGTTCTGAGCTCCACGGAGACGCCTGGGGGGAGCAGCTTCCTGATGCCCTCCAGGAGCTTCCCGGCATCGCCTTCGGTGAATCCCTCTCCCGGGACAACCAGTACCACCAGAAGGCCGGAGGATGTCTGGCGGATCTGCGAGGCCTCGATGTTCCCCACCCCCTTGAACGGGTAGGTGAGGTTCGATGCCGACAGCAGGGAGCCGTCCGGCATGACCAGGAGGTCCTCCCTCTTCGTGTCTATCCTCTCGATCCTGGGAGACTCCCTGCCGCACGGGCAGGGATCCTCCATCATCCGGGTCATGTCCCCCGTCCTGTACCGCAGCAGCGGGAACGCGAGGTTGGACAGGGACGTTCCCGCGAGCTCGCCGAATTCGCCGCGGCCGGCCGGGGTGCCGTCCCGGCGCAGGATCTCGGCAAAGCAGTTCTCCCAGTTGACGTGCAGGCCGTTCCTGCATTCGAACTGGCTCGCCGAGACGACGCGCTCGGTGAGCCCGTAGTAGTCCCAGACGGGGCAGCCGAACACCCTCGAGATCTCCTCCTCCCGGAAGTCGAGCATGGGCTCCGCCCCGAAGAAGCAGCCCTCCAGGCCCAGCCTCCTCCCCGCCGATCCGAGGGCCCGGGCCAGGGAGTAGAGGACCGACGGGTATCCCTCGAGGTGCGTGATGCCCCTGCGTTCGATGAAGTCCGCATAAGCGTCCGCGTTCGCCGGGCTCAGGTGGTAGGTCGACAGGTAGGCCTGCCTCGCGGGCAGGTTGATACGCCAGTAGGGAGGCGACGAGACCTCCAGAGGCACGATCGGATGGCCTCCGAGCATCCCCCGCCAGGTCCTCCCCATCTCGCAGCCGGCCCGGATCCTGTGCCTGCGGATCAGCGCCCTCTCCATCTCGGCCGACGGCCGGTCCCAGAGGACTCTCAGCGGGGTCCCGGTGGTCCCGCTGGTCCCGTGCCAGGTGGTCCGTCCGCGGGGCACGGCGGACACGAAGGCGCAGGGATCGGCCCTGACCTCGTCCTTGGACAGCGGGGGCACGGAGGCGAGCACACCCTCCGGATCTGACTCGATCAGCCGCTCCGCGGGGAGGAGATCGCGGTAGTGGCGCGTGGTCCTCGCGGCCAGGAGAACCTCGACGAGCCCGGCCCTCCGCAGCGGGGCGATGCGCCCGGCGGGCAGCCTCTCCGCCTCCAGGAGGTCCGAGACCATCCTCCGGAACCGCGGGGAGCTCTCGGCGAGCCATCTGGGGGTGCCCGCCGCGGAGACGACCGCGTTCTGGGCCCAGACGGGCAGCCTCCCGTACACAGCCCTGTAGAGGAACGAGTCGTGGAGGCTCATCTCCGCCCGGCCCTCCCGCCCAGCCAGGAGGAGAGCATGCGGAGGTGTCTCGGCTTGAGGTCGCGCAGGAGCCACCAGAGGAAGGCGGGGCCGTGCAGTCTCGTCAGGGCGACGACCGTCCTGATCTCGCGGGAGATGACCGCCCCTACGGCGGCCTTCTCGACGGTCCGGCACTCCGCCGGTCCCCGGCCCCGACCGGTGCCCGAGAGGATCTCCATGGCGGCGGCCGCGGATGCGCCTTCCGCGATGTCCGCAACCAGGGCGTCGGAATCGTACGAGGTCGGGACGAGTTCCCAGGTCGTTCCCTCCCGTGAGAACGAGACCACGGCGACGGCGCCGATGTGGCGCAGGTCCCATGCGCCCCCGTGCTCCACGGCACCCAGTCTGTTGTCGAGCAGCAGGTTGCCTAGACTGTAGAATACCGGGGCCCCCCTGTGGACCTCGACCGGGTTCAGGACGTGCGGATGATGGCCGACGACGCAGCCGGCCCCGAGTTCGACCGCGGCCTGGGCCAGGTCCCGGTACATGGGGTGCACGTCCGTGCAGAACTCCATGCCCATGTGCATCGAGACGACCAGGAAGTCGCACGAGGCGGCGGCGCGGGGGACGTCCTCCTCCAGGTTCCGGAGCGAGAGGAGGGCCGCTCCCGGCCTCCCGCCGCGGGCCGTGAAGTTGCCCTTCTTGCAGTAGCCGAGGAATCCCGTCACGGCACCGCCCGAACGGGCGAGGAAGGGCGTGCGCGCTGCCTTCTCGTCCAGTCCCGCACCCACTGTTCCGATGCCGGATGCGGAGCACCGCGCCAGCAGCGCGGCGAGGCCCCGCCTGCCGCCGTCCAGCACGTGGTTCGTCCCTATGCCCGCCACCACCGGCCGCAGAACCTCGAGGAGAGGCCAGGCCCCGGGGTCTCCCCTGAGGCAGGGGTGGGCCCACGGGGCCAGGGATCCCTCCATCTCGCCCACGGGGAACTCGAGGTTGCAGAAGAAGCCGTCGGCCGAGCGTATCAGCCCCAGGAGCGCAGGCGAGACCCTCGCCCGGGGATCGGGGAGCAGGGTCCGCGTGAGTCCCAGGTCCCCCGCGAGGGCGATCGTGGCGCGTGGGTCAGCCGATCCGGACGCCATGCCCCTCCAGACACCGGAAGAGGGTCTCCATGGTGAAGGCCGCCCATACGGGGATGTAGCTGTAGCGCTCCCTCCGGGCGGCATGGGCGAGGAGGACGGACGGATCCGCGATCCCCCGCCCGCCCAGGCTTTCGAGCGCCTCGCCCAGCGCCCCGGTCGCGTCGCCGAGCAGGAATCCCGGGGGGAACAGCCCGTGCAGCTTGGGTCGGTCCAGGAGGTCCCTGCTGAGGAGGCGGGCCGCTATGCCGCGGACGGGGGGCTTGGCCCGGACCATGCTCAGATAGCTGTCGGGGGCGAGCGAGGTGACGAGGTCCACGACCCCGCGGTCGAGGAACGGGATGGACAGGCTGCAGCCCATAGCAGTGCAGAGTCTCGACCAGGACGACACGGTGTCCGCTATCAGGTTGCCGTAGGTGACGAAGATCCGCTGGGTGAAGTGGGGGGGCATCTCGTCGGAGAGGAGCCGCCTCCTGTGCGAGTGGTAGTCGGGCAGCCCGTCGAGGCCCATGGCCAGCCTGGCGGTCTCGGGATCGCAGGGGGGATCGAGAGCAGGCAGCATGTCCACCCACATCTGCCCCTCTCCGAACCGCGCGAGGAACTCCCTTATCGCCCCGGCCTGCTGGCGCTGCTTCACCCCCATCAGCCCGTAGAGGCCCATGCCCGCACTCACGACGCCCATGCCGAGCACCCTCGACGATCGCAGCACCGCCCAGTACTTCCTCTGGCTCTCACCCATCAGGAAGTCGGCCCCGTAGCCCGTGAGCATCACCGGCGGGACTCCGGCGGCTGCCATCAGGTGCTGGTACATTGCGAGCTGCTCGACCGGGAGGGTGCCCTCGGACAGCTCCACGGCCCTGCGGACGGCCTTCATGAAACCCTCGTGGTCGAACCTGACGACCTCCAGGTCGAGACCCAGATGGGCGGCCGCAGTGCTCGCGTAGTGTGACTCGTCGAGATCCCCGGCGGACGGCGTCACGTTGAAGCACAGCGGAGGTTCGGGCGAGAGGGCTGCAAGGATGCAGGAGTCGAGCCCGCCGCTGAAGAACATCCCCGGGCGGACCGGGGACGACCTGCCGAGCACCGATCCGAGCTCGGCCTCGAGCAGGGCGGAGAGCCCGGCATGGCTCTCGTGCCGCTGGGCACCCCAGTCGAAGCGCTCGGACCTGGCAGCCGAAACGTCCCAGGACCCGCCGCGGGGCACGGCGCTCACCGTGTAGCCCGCAGGCACCTTCGACACCTCCCTGAAGAGCGTGCGCCCGCCGGAGACGTACCTGTAGGTGAGATGCTCGCATACCGAGACCGGATCGGGAGTGAGCGCCCCCAGCTCCCCCGCCAGCTCGAAGAGGGAGCCGGACACCAGCATACGGTCGCCGGCGACGGCATAGTAGAGGGTTCGGGTGCCGATCAGGTCGCGGGACATGCCCACCCCGCCACCCGAGGTCTCCACTCCGGGGACTGCGGCACTGCCCCGCCCTGCCGGGCCTGCGGAGGAGAGGAACTCGATCAGGCTCACGATCCGCCGCTCCAGTCCCACCCGCCGCCGGGACCGGTCCAGCCGGCAGGCGGCCTGAGCGTGCAGACGGGCTGCAGCTCCTCAAGCTCGACGACCCTGCCGCGGTCGACGACCTCCACCCGTGCGCCGGGCAGGGCCGTGAACGGCACGCCTCGACCGTCCAGTATCCTCCGGATGTACGGTAACTCTCCCGCATCCAGGCCCGCTAGCCTGCAGGCGACGATGTCGAGGGCCACGGGATCGGTCGAGGCCAGGCACATGCCCATCGCCACGGGCGACGGCGCGAGCGGCCCCTCGCCCTCCCCCGCTGCGACGGCGTCCATGATGTGGAGGATCCGGCGCCCCGGAAACGGTTCGTCGCCCACGCGACCATCCCGGTCACAGCACACGGCCGCCGTCGCAACGTCGCAGACCATCCTCCAGGTCGTGTCGTTCCCCCTCCACATGCCTCCCCCGGAGAGACCATGCACCCCGGCGTCGTGGAACCTGCCCGCCAGGGACGAGGCCGCGCGTGCGACGGGCTTCAGGACGAGGAACGGCCATGCCGCCGACAGCATCGCCCACTTGAGGATGCTGGCGGGGGTGACCCTGTCGTACTGGTCGCCCCCGTGTCCCCTGAAGCCTGTCCTCCAGTGGGGCAGCCAGTTCTTCTCGCCCACCAGCCCCACCATGTTCTTGAGCGCGCCGGTTATCCCAATCTTGTTGTGTGTTTTGAGTTTGCTGATACATATCACGAGGTCGCTCTTCGCGAAGGTGCCGGACAGCAGATACTCGTGACGGCCGCCGGAGTGGTGCCTGCGGGTCTCCCGGCTGTCCGGCGTGGCCGCCCTGAGGGAACGGCTGCGGATGCCTGCGTCCTCGAACGCGCTCTTCGAGCCCAGGTCGCAGAGGACATAGCCGTCCGGGTCGCCCGGGAGCTCACGCCCGCCCACCACGAGCCCCTCGCGTATCTCGAAGGCCCTCTTCCTGAAGTCGGCGAAGGAGAGGTCGTAGCCCCCAGTCCGCGCAGCCTCGGTGATCCGCCCCCATCCCCATCGTCCCAGGATCTCGGAAGTGTCGCAGTCGTGCATCGGGGAGTCCCCGACGACGACACGGCCCGACCTGCCGACGGCGAGAAGGGCCATGCAGACCACCGGGACCACGATGCGGGGGTCGGAGGTGAGGACCGCGGGGTCCCCTCCGGGCAGGGCGTTGAAGTGGCGGACCATGTTGGGCTTGACCAGGATCGAGCCGCCCTCGCTACTCCAGGGGTTCGGACGCCCCGCCCGACCCGACGGGAGCGCACCGGGACCGTCCATGTCCGAGACCAGCCGGCTGATCCCGGGGAACTCCGCCTCCGGATCGGCTCCCCGGAGGAGCACGTTCTCGAAGGAGGAGAGGACGTCCTCCAGGCTGCCGGGTGGCAATGCTGCGACGGAGACCCTCGCGGAGGGGCCGGTCCCCCGGGAAGGGGGTGACGGCGCGGGCAAGGCCGCCGCATCCTCCTCAAGGAGGGACATGACGAGGTTCGAGAAGCGCAGGCTGACTGCGTCGACGGAGTAGTCACGGGCAAGGATCCCGTTCGCCGCACCGAGCGCGGCGGTTCCTGCCGGATCGCCGAGGAGGCGCTCCAGCTCGGCCGAGAGGACATCCGGTCTGCAGGGGGGAACCTCCACCCAGCCCCCCCCCGACATGATTGACGGTATCTCGCCCACGGCGGTGGAGACCACGGCCATCCCGCATGACATGGCCTCCAGGATGACGGCGGGAAAGACCTCCCTGTGCGAGGGTAGGACCAGCATGCTGCACCGGGCGAGGTGCCGGGACTTCTCCTCGCCGGTGACTATGCCGTGGAGCCTGATGTCCCCGCGCCTGGGATGGGCCTCGAGAAGGCGGTCCAGGGCGGTCTGCGCGTCCCTGCCGGGCGGGGAGCCGAGGACCTCGAGCCTCCAGGGCGCGCTCGACAGGGGCTCCATGCCCAGGGCCTCCAGCAGGTCGATGAAGCCCTTCTCGCGGGAGAGCCTGCCGATGAAGGCGATGCCCCTGCCGTCCCTCCCCGGGGATTCCCCGGCCGGCCCGGGCGACATGTTCGGGATGACCGCCCTCGCGGCCGGCCAGCCCCTGGCGACGTAGGATTCGTCGATCCCGCGGGTCAGGTGGCTGAGCGAGGAGGCCTTCGAGGCAAGGCGCGCGCAGAGCCTGTCTCCGGTTCTCGTCAGGATGTTGTCCGGGGGCGTGGCGGGGTCTCCGGCGCATCCCTGCGCCGACAGGGCCCGCCTGTGATGCCAGAATCCGCTGCGGGAGGCATGCATGTGGATGTGGACGGGGCAGCCTGCCACCGCTCCGGCGAGGAGCGCCGCGGGGGCGTTCCGCAGGAAGCTGGAATCGCCGTTGAGCACGGCCAGCACCACATCAGGGCGCCATCGACGGGCGGTCCGGACGACCCGAGCCATCAGCCCGGCCGCCCAGATCAGTCCGCCCTTCTTCCTGGAGGACGGGTCTTCCGTCGGTCTGGGCGGGTTGGTCCTTATAGTCCGCATCTCGAAGGAAGACCTCATGGCATCGCTCTCGAGGAGCATCGCCGTCTGTACGGCGACTCCTCCCACGGGGGGGACGGCCGGGGCCAGGACGAGCAGCCTCCTCCTCACGCCTGGCATCTCCCGGTCCTGATCAGGACGGCCTCGTCGTAGATCCGGACGGCGTCCGCGGCGCATCTCTCGATCGAGAACCCGGTCAGGACCCTCTCCCTTCCCCTCGCCCCCATGCCCCTGCGCAGCGACGGGTCATCCATGAGCGCCTCCAGCACGGCGGCTGTCGCGGCGGGATCCCCCACGGGGACAAGGAATCCCTCGACCCCCCCGGTCACCATCTCGCGGTTGCCGGGGCAGTCGGTGCAGACCACCGGGATGGAGCAGGCCATGTACTCGAGCAGGGAGTTCGACATGCCCTCGCCGTTCCTGCTCAGGAGGACCCCCGCATCGGCGGCCGCGAGGTACGCGAGGACCTCGGGCACCGCCCCGGTGAAGAGCAGGTGGCCGCTCTCCACCAAGTCTGCGCCTGCGGACTCGAGCCCCGGACGGTCCGGGCCGTCGCCGATCGCGAGGAACCGTGCGGCCCGTCCCCTTCCCACCAGTATCCGGCAGGCCTGCAGGAAGCTCGAGAAATCCTTGTCGTCCCGCATCACTCCGGTCATCACGACGGTGAACACCCCGTCGCGCCCGGCGGGCGCCATCGATTCGAGCCTCCCTGCATCGAAGGCGTTCCTGAGAACCCTTCCCCTCCTGGGCGGGATCCCGAAGGAGCCGATCGCCGAGCTGCTGTTCGCCACCAGGAGGGTCCCGATGCGCCTGAGGAGGTTCGTGCGGAGGCGTGCGCCGGGGGCCGGGGACCCTCTCCTGAATGCGCCGTTCACGTGCGTCCTGCGGCGCACCCTGCAGACAGCCTCGGCGAGCATGGCCGAGATCCATCCCCAGGAGTGGATGACGTCCGGCTCGAAAGACCTGCAGAGCCTGTCCAGATCGAGGAGCGGGGAGAAGGGATCACGTCTGCGGCCCCCGGGGGATATCACCAGTCCGATGCCGGAGCTCCTGATCGCGCCGGCGAAGTGGCCGTCGCGGAGGGACCAGACGCGGACTTCGCACCTGCCCTGCAGACCGGCGGCGAGAAGCGCGACCTGCCTCTCCGCGCCACCCTGCCCCAGCCCGTCGGTGGCGAGGAGGACCTTCAGAGACCTCTCTCCCTTCGGCATTTCTCGACGAGCCAGTCCGCCCACAGCTCCTGGGGCCAGCGGTCACCCTCCTCGCGTCCGAGGACGCCGTCCCGGCCCCTCCTGAAGATGGTGCGAACAGAGCGGACGGCAGTGTCGAGATAGCCGTAGGACATCTCCACGACCATCATGGATCCCCCCTCGAAGAGGATGTCGTACGCCATGGTGTCGAGCCCGAGCCTGATCGAGGCGTCCATGCACATGCGCACGGCCTCCTCCGGCACTGGGGTGTCGAAGTCGAGCCTGCCTCCGCCGCTGGCCCTGAAGTCGCCGGGCCGGTTGCCCCTCCAGAAGCCCAGGCCGTACATGTCGCCGATGACGTTGACCCTGAGATCGGAGGTGTTCCCGGGAACGAAGCGCTGCCAGTAGGCGTGCCCCTCCTGCCGCCTGTCGAGCAGCTTCCCCAGCGCCTTCCTCGTGAACCAGCCGCTGCCCAGCGAGAGGACCGCAGCCGCGGGAGCCCCGTGCGCCGCTCTGACCCGCTCCCAGGCGCTCTGCCAGAACTGGTTCCGGACGAGCCTCGCCAGCTCGCGCCGCGAGCGGACCAGCCGGACATGCCTCGAGGCGGCTCCGTGGGACCGCTTGAATACGACAGGCAGCTCCGCCCCGGAGGCCGCCTCGAGGGCGTCCCCGAGGTCGTAGGATGCGAAGGTGGGGACGGTCGGAAGCCCGGCATGCCTGAGAAGGGCCTCCTGGGCCATCTTGCTCTCGAAGTGCCAGACGGTCTCGAAGCCCGGCACGACCACGAGCCCGAGATGCTTCTCGGCGAAGTAGATCCGCTCCTTCATGAATCCGGAGGCCTCCGGACCCATGGCGGGGGGCTTCCACAGCAGTGCGCTGCAGGACGCCAGGGCTTCGTCCCAGCCGCTCGCATCCATGTCCACGGAGACGGGCTCGATCGCCAGCCCGCCGAGCGTCCTCCCCGACAGGGCCTCGACGAACCTGTCGTGCCATCCCGTCCGGTCGAGCCCCACGGCGACCCTGAATCCGCCCATCCCACGAAGCCTCCCGCTGCGGGCCAATATCTCTTTGTCCGCGGCGGGGTCAACCGTTATCGTCCCGCGGGAGGCTCATGCAGGACTCTATGACGGCTCCTTCGTGCAGGGTGGGTCTCGCGCTGGGCGGCCGGGACGCCCCCGAGCCCTACGCACCGGCTGCGGTGAGGGCCCTGATCGAGAGCGCGGTCAGGCTCTCGGGCCACGCCTGCGCGGACGGAGGCCCCCTCCTGTCACGCATGGTGAAGCCGGGCTGCAGCGTCCTCCTGAAGCCCAACTGGGTGCTCCACGAGAACATGTCCGGAGCGGGCATGGACTGCATGACCACCCACCCGGCCTTCCTCCTCGAGGCTCTCTCGCTGGTTCTCGAGTGCGGGCCCTCGAGCGTCACGATCGGTGACGCCCCGATACAGGGCTGCAGATGGGACCGGCTCGTGACGGAGGAGCTGAGGGCCCTGGTCAGGGAGAGGGACCCCTCAGGCATCGTGCGCATCGAGGACTTCAGGCGGACCATCCTCTCGCCGAGGGGTCTGTCCTCGAGCGTCGACCGGGACTCCAGGCCGTCCGGGGACTTCCTGCTGTTCGACCTGGGCGGGGACAGCCTCCTCGAGGAGATATCGCAGCCCCCGGGCAGGTTCCGCGTCTCCAGGTACGACCACCGCAGGCTGGCGGCGACCCATTCGCCGGGAAGGCACCGCTACCTTCTCGCCAGGGAGTTCTTCGAGGCAGGCGTCGTGCTGAACCTGCCCAAGCTCAAGACCCACAGGAAGGCCGGGTTCACGGGAGCCATGAAGAACCTCGTGGGCATCAACGGCAACAAGGAGTACCTCCCTCACCACCGCGCGGGAGGCTCGGAGTCCGGCGGAGACTGCTACCCGGGGCGCTCGGTGCTCATGCGGATGGCCGAACGGGCGATGGACAGGTCGAACATGACCCTCGGCAGTCGGATCTCGGTCGCCTGGGAGCTGGCCGCGGTCGTCCTCCTCAGGATGCACTCCCCCCTGCGGCCGGTCGACATGGACGGGGGCTGGTGGGGCAACGACACGGTATGGCGCACCATACTCGACATCAACAGGATCGCCGCCTACGGCACGGCCGCCGGAACGATGGGCGACACGCCCATGAGGACCGTCTGGTCTCTCACCGATGCGATCGTCGGCGGCCAGGGCAACGGTCCTCTCGCGCCCGAGCCGCTCCAGCTGGGCGCCGTGACCTTCTCGGGCTGCCCCGCCGCTTCGGACAGGCTCCATGCGCTGCTCCTCGGGCTGGATCCCGGGAGGATACCCTTCCTCGCCGGGGCGGGGTCCGGGAACAGGTGGAGGCTTCCGTGCTCGGATGACGTCGAGGTGATGACCGTGGACGGTCCGGCGTCGCCGGGGGTCATCGCAGCCATGCTCCCGGTCAGAGCCGGACTGCCCGAGGGCTGGAGAGGCGCCTGCGAGCTCGGCTGAGCGGCAGCCTCACCCCCCGGTCCCGGTCACGAATCCGAGCAGCCTGTCGACCACCGCGTCAACCAGGTGGTTCTCCTGGACATACCTGACGGAACGCACGCCGATCTCCCGCCTGGCCGCCTCGTCGCCGCACAGACTCACCAGGCTCGACGCAAGAGCCTCCTCCGATCCGGATGCGCAGGCGCCCAGGGCGCCATCCCCGGAGAGGAGCCCGTCGGGGTTCGAATGCAGGCTGACAACGGGCCTGCCCAGGAACCATGCCTCGAGGAAGGCGTTCGAGAAGCCCTCCAGGGGCGAGGTGTTCAGAAGGATCTTCGCGCCCGAGATGACCGACATCGTCCCGTCCCTGGAGAGCCTGCCGAGGAGCCTGACGTTCGGGAGTACAGAGAGTCGCGCAACCAGATGCGAAACCGAAGGATCGGCATCGCCGGCCACCGAGATGCGCAGCCCCGGGCACGCCTCCGCCAGGTCGGCCAGCTCGCGCACGCCCTTGAAAAGGGAGAGCCTGCCGACCCACGCGGCATCACAGGAATCCTCCGGAGCCGGCACCTCCTGCGGCGGTTCGAAGGCGTTCCCGAGGATGCGGCACTCGAGGCCGAGCCGGCGGCAGCGTGCCTCCTGCCCGGTGGACTGGGCCAGGACCATGTCCGCACGGGAGAGGCCGGCGAACCGGTAGTAGAGGTGGGCTGCCACGCCGAACCCGCGAGGGGGTCTGCCCCCCCCGAAGGCCCGCCTGAGCCGGGAGGGCTCCATGATGTCCGAGTCGCTCGCAAGAGCCAGGAGGGAGACCCCGCCGCACCTGCGGGCGGCCGAGACCACCGTCGGGGCGAAGAGGGAGAAGCCGCGCGCATAGAAGACCTCCGCGCCGGTGCTCTCGAGTACCCGTCCCAGGGTCGGGAGCCTTCTCGTGAGAAGCCTGAGGCCCCTGGGCCCCCCTCCCGGACCCCAGCCGGGGATGATCCTCACCCCGGCGGTCCGGGTCTCCTCCAGAACCTGGCCCGTCGAGACGAGAAGGACATCGTGGCCCCTGGATGCGAGCGACCTGCAGAGGAGGGCATTCTGGCCCTCAAGACCCCCTTCGGTGCTGCCCGAGAGGGTCGCGGCCCCGGAACCGACGAAACAGAACCTCATCCGGGCGACCTCCGACACCGCCGGTGACGGCGGCATTCCACACTGGAGCCCAATGTGGTAATTTAGCCGGGTGGGTCCCGGGCGGCACGCCGGGGCAGGGAAGGCTCGATGTTCCCCGGGAGGTGAGGGCTACGGGGCGGATATCATTGCTTCTGGTCTCCTTCCCCTATGCGCCGAACCCGGTGGTCGGGGCGAAGAGGTTCACCTTCCTCGCGGACGAGTTCCTGAAGGCCGGCGTCGATGTGACGGTACTGACCCTTGCGGGGGAGCTGATCCGGGACCCCGACCGCACCCTCCCCGTTCCCGGGGAGATACATGGCGTCAGGCCACTGCCCCCCTCGAGGATCGGCCGTGGGGGATCGCTGGCCGAGCTGTACGAGAAGATCTGGTGCAGGCTCTGCAGGGTCGACCAGTACTCGGGCTGGGTCGGGCCTGCGCTCCGTCGGGCGTCGAGGCTCTCCGCCCGGCGCACATTCACCCATGTCATCATCACCGCCCCCCCCTTCTCCCCGTTCCTGGCCGCCGGTGCCCTGAAGAGGCGCCTCGGCGCGAAACTGGTCCTCGACTACAGGGACCCGTGGACGAGCCATCCCCTTCAGGGCCGGGTGGGAAGGCTGTCCGGGGACAGGATGCGCACGCTGGAGGGCGGGATACTGGCAGAGGCCGACCTGATAGTGACCGCAACGGACTGGATAGGCAGGGGGCTGCTGTCGTCGTTCCCGTCGCTCGATCCGGAGAGGGTTCGCACCGTTACGAACGGCCTCCACCTCTCACGGGTGAGGAGGCCGTCGGAACCACCGCCGCGCAACCGCCGGGTCATGCTGTTCGCAGGCAACCTCTACGGAGACCGGAGGGCGGAGCATGCCGCGAGACAGCTGCGCCGTCTGGAGCATGAGGGAGCCATCGCGCCCGGATCGGTGTGCATCCGGGTGATGGGAGCCTGTCCCTCCACCCATGCGAGTGCGTTCGAGCGCGAGGGCCTGACGGACCTCATCGAGGTGACGGGCGTCATGGACTACGAGTCGGCACTCGGGGAGATGGCCCGGGCGGACATCCTGTATCTGCCGTCGGGCAAGGATTTCGACTATGCTCTGCCCTACAAGTTCTTCGACTATCTGACGGCCGGAAGGCCGATCCTCGCGGTGGGCCCGGAGTCCTCCGCGCTGCGCGAGGCGATGAGGGATCTCGACTGCGGGCTGTACTGCCCGTCCGACGACGGTCGCTGCATCAGG
Source organism: uncultured bacterium (assembly GCA_964603785.1). GTDB lineage: Bacteria > Fermentibacterota > Fermentibacteria > Fermentibacterales > Fermentibacteraceae > CAZRWD01. The sequence continues at coordinate 6,714 of CAZRWD010000012.1, read as the reverse complement.
GAGGGCATCATGTCCCTCCTCTCGGGGAGGACGAGGTTCTCCTTCGAGGGCCTCGAGCGGTTCGACTGGGGGGCGAAGGCCTCCGGATACCTGGACCTGCTGGAGTCGGCGGTCTCCGGAGGGCGGCCGGATTGATCTTCCGGGTCTTCGAGCTCCTGAAGCTGGCCGCGACCGGGCTTGCGGTATTCATCGTCGTGGGGCTGGCATCGAAGTCCGCAAGGCTGCGCCGCACAATGCTGTATCTCCTGCTGTTCCTATCCTTCACCAGGATCTACGTCACGAGCTACCTCCCCTTCCTGATCCCCCTGCGCATGCCGCTCGCGTTCATGCTGCTCCTGGCCTTCGGCACGACGGCGATCGACACCGTGAGGAGGCTCACGCTATCGGGAAGGCTCATACCGGTCTTCGCATGGACCGCCTACCTCTGCGTGTCGAACCTCCTGGTCTCCACGCAGCCGAGCATCAGGGTCGCCTACGAGCAGATCGGCAGCCTCTTCTTCATGATCATCCTCCTCTGCTTCCTCCGTACCAGCACCGAGCGGCAGATCCGGACCATCCTCCTCGTGATAGCCTTCGCCTGCCTCCTGAACACCCTCCTGGGAATGGACAGGTACATACCCGTCCTGCAGGCCTACAGGCTCTCGGAAGGCGTAAGGACGACCCACCAGGTCATAGGCCAGTCCGCCCTTCACGCAATGATCTTCCTCCTGTGCGTGCTGCCTTCGTTCCCTGCACTCAGGCAGCGTGCGGGAGTGATCCTCGCACTTGTCGCCTCGGCGATCGGAGTGGGTCTGAGCGGGGCCCGATCACCCACCATCGCCTATGCCGCGGTGATGGCCCTCTGGAAGCGAAGGGCGGGGTGGTGGGTCACGATGATCCTCATCGGTGGCGTGGTGGTCCTGTTCTTCCAGGCGCGGTTCGTGGAGAGCGAGTTCACGCAGGACCGCTACACCAGGCTCGTGGAGGCCTTCAGGGAGGGCAGGCCGGCAAGCGTGTCCGAAGTGAGCTTCCGCCAGGAGAACGTGGCGATCGCCCTCCAGACCTTCGCCGCGAATCCGGTGTTCGGAGTCGGCATGGGCTCCTGGAGCGACCTCAGGGCACAGGCCGAGGGCCAGGTCGGCTTCATGCTCGCGGCGCACAACGGCTGGGCCCTGATGGCGGCCGAGCTCGGCCTGGTCGGATACCTGCTCTTCGCCTGGGCGGTCTGGAGCTGCGTGAAGGGGCTCCGGTTCAGATACAGCTCCTCGCTGATCGAGAGGATGGGCTTCACGGGCATGCTCGGGCTGCTGAGCATCTTCATCACCAGCTTCGGCGGCGATGCTCTGGTCAACAGGCAGCTCTACCTGTACCTCGGCCTCAGCCTCGCTGCAGCGACCGCCGGGGCGAGGCAGCCCGGGGGCGGCGGGGAGATCGCGGGCGGCAGGCCCGAAGGCGGGGTAGGCCGTGGGTAGGGGACCTGTTCTCGCCAGGCTGGTGAACCGGCTGGTCCCATGCCGCATCCGACCCCGCGGCAGGCACTATCTGCGCACGGCCGCCCATCTGGCGGAGACCGGAAGGCTCGGCGGCGACGAGCTCGCCCGGTACCAGATCGCCAGGCTCCGCAGCCTGACGGAGTACTGCATGGCGAGGGTGCCGTTCTACAAGGAGTCGTTCCGCCGCTGCGGCTTCGACCCGGCGAAGCTGGCGACCCTCGACGACCTGCGCCGCATCCCCGTCCTGACGAAGTCGGACCTGAGGGAGAACCTGCCCCTGCTCAGGGCGACGGGCATCCCGGAGCGCAGCCTGTCGTACGGGACGACCGGAGGCACGACCGGCGAGCCGGTGGGATTCTACGAGCTGGCCGGAAGGCTCTCGCAGATCGAGGAGGCCTTCGTGCACGACGCATGGTCCGCCCTCGGGTACGACAGGTGCGACATGCTGGCGGTGCTCCGGGGCTCGACGGTGCCCGGCGCAGGCGACGGGTTCCACTGGATACGCTATCCGCACATGAGAAGGCTGTTCCTGTCCACATTCCATCTCGACGAGCGCAGCGCCGTGAGATACGCGGAGCTCATGCAGCGGTTCTCGGCCCGCTTCCTGCACGTCTTCCCGTCCTCGGCGGGCCTCCTCTGCGACCTGCTGGAGGATGCCGGCATCCGCCCGGGACCTCTGAGGGGCGTCTTCTCCTCGTCCGAGGTCCTGACCGCGGCGGTCCGCAGGAAGGTCGAGGCGGCCTTCGGATGCAGGATGCTCGACCTCTACGGCAGCTCGGAGCGAGTTCTCCTGGGGGTTGAGTGCACCGCGAGCGGCTGCTTCCACTTCTACCCCCAGTACGGCTTCCTCGAGCTCCTCGACGAATCGGGCGATCCCGTCCGCGAACCGGGCGGGAGGGGCGAGATCGTGGGCACCTCCTTCGGCCGCATGGCAACCCCGCTTCTCAGGTACGGGATCGGAGACGCGGGGGTCCTGGCGGAGCCCGGATGCCCCTGCGGCAGGTGCTGGCCGACGCTTTCGTCGATAGAGGGCAGGATCGAGGAGTCGGTCGTGGCGTCTGACGGACGAAAGATATCCATGTCGCTCATGAACTTCCATTCAGACACCTTCGACTGCATCTCCCGATTCCAGTTCGCCCAGTCGATCCCCGGAAGGGTGGAGTTCCGCTATGTCCCGAGGGCCGCCGTCACCCCCCGGGCCGTCGAGACGATGGCGGCCGAGATCCGGGGGAAGCTGGGCGCTGGCTTCGAGCTGACGATGAGGGAGGTGGGGGGCATCGAGAGGGCGAGGAGCGGCAAGCACCGCCTCCTCGATCACACCCCTCCGGAGACGCCCTCTCCGGACTGAGGACCCCTCCTCGCCAGGAGCTTCCCGATCCGCTCCCGGAGCTCGGCGAGCCTCCTCCACTCACCGGGCAGGAAGAAGCGGGTCGCGGCCAGCAGGAGCGGAGCGAGCGCCACCGATATCGTGGCGCGGATGGCGAGCGAGGCGCCCGGGCTCTCGATCCTCACGAGAGCGGAGACGGCGTATGACGCGCCGAACACGAGGACGATCCTCGCGATCCTGGAGAGCTCGAATCCTATCGGGTAGATCCTCTGCGAGGCCCTGAACCTGACGAGGCAGATGAGCAGGTTCCCCGCCAGGAGAGCCATCCCGGCGCCGGCCGGACCGTGTTCCGGCACGAGGAACATCAGCAGGGCGAGGTTGAGGGCCGAGCCCAGGGCGAAGGCGAGGGAGAACCACGAGGTCCTCCTCTTGAGGGCGAGGCCGATGGACACCAGCCCCCTCATGCCGTAGGCGATGACGGCGGCGGCTATCCAGGGCACGGGCCTCCAGGCCTCCCGGAACTCCGGCTTCGACATCAGGCGCAGGACGTCGGGCGAGAGCGCCGACACGACCAGCCAGGCCCACCCGGTGAAGAGGAGGTAGTACGTCAGCAGTCGGGAGTAGAAGAGGTGGGCATCCCCGTCCTTCTCCGCCGAGAAGATGGAGGCGGGGGCGATCATGCTGAACGGGGATATCATTAGAGCCTGCACGAGATGGCCCAGCCTGTTGCCGAGGGCGTACAGCCCGACGGAGGCGCTCCCGAGAACGTACTGCAGCACCATCCTGGTGCCTGTCTCCACGACGAAGGCAAGGGAGTTCTCGGGAACGAAGGGTAGGCCGTACCTGAGCATCCTGCCGGCCTCGGCCCTGGAGAAGCCGCCCCTGAGCTGGTCCCTTATCATGAAGACGGCCGCCATGGCTGAGACGAGCTGACCCGAGAGCTGCCCGGCTATCACCCCGAATATCCCCCGGCCTGCGCAGACCACGAGGTAGATGCTCACCCCCATGGAGACCAGCATCCCCGACAGGGACACGGCGGCGAAGCGCACGGACCACTTCCTCGCCCTGAAGACCGCCATCGCTACCGTGTTCACGCTCTGCACCACGCTCGTGAAGAGGATGATGGCGGTGAGATCGCCGTGCGCGGGATCCCCGGTCAGGAGCCCCGAGAGGCTCCTCCTGGTCAGGAACCCCGCGGCGAACAGGAGGAGCGAGCACGCCAGGGCGAACCTGAAGGCGGTGCTGGTGACCATGCCGCGCCCCTGCTCGGTATCGTAGTCGTAGTACGACCTGAAGAGGGCAGGGCCGATGATCGACGCCGACAGCAGGTAGACGAGCGAGCCGGCTATCATGAGGAGGTTCACGACGCCGTAGTCGTCGACCGAGAGGTAGTTGGTGTACACGGGCAGGAGCAGGAAGCTGATCCCCTGGCTCAGGAACGAACCCATGCCGAACACCAGGGTGTGCCTGCCGGTTTCGCTGAACTTGCTGGCCAGGCTCATGCGCCTCCATGCCGCCGCCTCCGGGCGGGCCGCCGCTGACAAGGATTGTACAATGCTTCATGCTACTCCGACGGACAACGAGGAGGGCTCTTGGGAGAGGACCGCAGGAGGATTCTCATACACGGGCCGGGCGGACAGAACACCCGGCTCTGGCTGGACTTCTTCGGTCGGCACCCGGGCGAATACCATGCCACCCTGATCTGCCCCTCGCTGGACGAGGACAGGGCCTTCTCCGGCGGGCTGCCCGGAGTGGAGGTCCTGGAGTACGCTCCCGTGCTGCGCTGGCCGGCAAGGGTCGGACCTCTCCCGCGGATCGCGTACAGGCTCGCGCGGAGGCGGGCCAGGCGGGCGGTCCGCCACGGCGGACCGTTCGACCTGCTGATCATCCAGGGCCTCTACGGCCAGGCGTGGAACAGCTGCGTGTTCGACATCTCGAACGCAGCCCGGAGGGTCGTGTACCTCTGGAACCGCTCCTCGCACCGGAAGGCCGCCGGGGGGTCGGATCCGCAGTTCTCCGCTTCCGTCAGGTCCATGCTGGAGAGGGCTGATCTCATCCTCGCCACATGGGAGACGACCGTTACCGACTTCCTCGAGCACTACCCGGAGTTCGCCGGGAAGACGGCATGCCTGCCCTGGGGTCTGGGTCCGGAGACCTTCGCGGAAGGTCCGGCACCCCTCACGCATGCTGCCGCCGCTCTCCTGGAGGGGATCGGGCCCGAGGACGGCCTTGTCTTCTGGCCCAGGTCGATCCAGCGCAACAACAGGCATGACGTGCTGCTCGGGGCCGCCTCCCTCCTGCCGCGGCTGATCGGCCCGGAACGGGCCTCCAGGGTCTGGTTCCTGCTGCTGGGCGGGTCATGCATGGACGAGCACGTCAGGTCGGTCCTCGATCTGGAGCGGAGGCTGGGGATCCGGACCCTGAGGCTGTCCCGCGGCCGGTTCCTCCCGAGGGAGGACCTGCTCCCGCTCTACGACAGGGCGAGGGTCCTGGTCAACCTCGCGGACGACGACCAGATGGCCGCCTGCATCATCGAGGGCTTCGCGAGGAGATGTGCCGTCGTACTCTCCGACATCGAGCCGTACAGGCTGCTGGAGCGAAGGGGCTTCAAGGTCTTCTACTGCTCCAACACCCCCGGTGACGCGGCCCGCGTGATCGTGGAAGCCCTCGACTGGTCGGCCTCCCCCGGAGCGGCGGAGACGCTCGAGGGCAACAGGGATCTCGCGGAGAGGCTCTACTCGGCAGATGCCTCCTTCTCGAGGATCATCGACTTCTGCACCCGGCGGGATGCAGGCCCGGGCAGCCCCATCCCCCCCGGGGGGGGCGTCGGGGTGCGTTGTCCGTGAGACGGCGGGGAGCGATCCTGAGGGCTTTCAGAGCAGCCTGCAGGCATGCCGACGAGGCCCTGGTCCGGCTGTCGCTGCCCGTCTCCGCCAGGATCGGACCTCGGGTCGACGACGAGTTCGAGTGCGTCCTGGCCGGTTCTCTCCCGTTCCTGAAGCCTCTGATCGACGATCCGATGACCCTTGCGAGGGCCGGGTCCATCCTGGAGAGGGGAGTCGAACACTCCGGAAGGCTGCTGCCCCTGGACGAAAACACATGGCGGCGCGATCCCGTGTCGGGCCGCGAGATGCCCGATCGTCACTTCCTGGGCATCTGCTTCGAGCCGGGGTCCATGCCCGACCCGGTTCCCTACTGGGACCTCGTCCGCCTCTCCATGCTGCCCGTACTCGGAGCGGCCTTCCACGCGACGGGTGACGCCCGGTTCGCGGCAGGCATCGACAGGATAGTCTCGACATGGAGCGAGGCCTGCCCGTTCGGCCGGGGGGCGGCGTGGGCGGCCGGGCTGGAGGTCGGGCTCAGGGCCGTCAACCTCGTCCTGGCCGACATCCTCGTCAGGGGCAGAGGATGGAGGACGGACGGGCTCCGAAGGCTTCTGTGGGCCCACACCGCCTATCTCTGGCACATGGAGGCCGTGAGGAGGAGAGGGCCGGCCAACAACCACCTCCTGGGAGCCATGGCGGGGCTGATCGCGGGAAGCTCCGTCTTCCGGGGGGCGAGGGCGCGGAGGATGCTCGCCAGGGCCTCGATCGTGCTGGGAGACGGCATCCTGGCGCAGTTCAGGTCCGACGGGGGAGGAGTCGAGTCATCCACCCCCTATCACCACTTCTCGCTGGAGGCCTCCCTGCTCGCCGCGGCGTTCGCCGGGGCCGCCGAATCGAGGCGGCCCGGATCGACCGGCCGCCTGACCGGGGAGAAGGTCATGGAGAGGCTTCTCGAGGCCTCGCGGTTCTGCTCGGATCTGGCGGTCCTCCTCGGAGCCGCCCCGAGGCTGGGTGACGGCTCGGGGATATGGATAACGCCGCCCGGACCTCCGGCAGGTACGGAACCGGACGACCCCGTCAGGATCGCGGG
>CAZRWD010000011.1:0-82945 GCA_964603785.1 uncultured bacterium | reverse complement strand
TGGTACCCCCGACGGGACTTGAACTCCTCCTAGCAGCGCATGAGGTTCCAGGGTGTATCCACATTCCTGAATGGAGTTTGTAGAGCTAGTGCCCGGATCCCGCATCGGTCGCGGCCGGCGGCAGGGGATCTCCTCCGGGCATGAAGGCGTCGTGGAACAACACCTTCCCGCGGGGAACGCCCCCCTCGAACGGCAGGACGAAGAAGGCCTCGGGCGGCACGCCCTCGTACGCCAGATCGGCGGTGTTCGCGAACCCGAACCTGCCGTAGTAGCCGGGGTGGCCGACGAGGCAGCACCCGCGCGCTCCGGATCCCCTGAGCAGGGAGAGCCCCTCGCGGATGAGGGTACTCCCGATCCCCCGCCTCTGGTACTCCGGCAAGACGGATACGGGTCCGAGTCCGAACCAGCCCGGGGTGGCGTCGGACATCGTGACTGGCGAGAAGGCGATGTGGCCCACCACCTGTCCGCCTGCCTCGGCCACCAGGGAGATCGAGAGGGCCCCTGCGTCGCGCAGCCGGTCGATAACCAGGTGCTCGGTGTGGTCGGATATCTCAAGGGCGGCGAAGGCCGCCTCGGTGACCTCGGAGATGCGTGCCCGGTCCTGCACCGCCTCGGGGCGGATGTTGATGTCCTTGCCCGTCTCCAACAAGACGCCCCTCCTCATTGTATGGCCGTGTGTGACCTCGCGGTCGGGGTGCTCCGCTACTCCAGCACCGCACGGATGCGGCGCACACCCTGGGAGGAGGACTTCTCGGACTGGATGACGAAGCGCCCCATGCCGCCGGTGCGCTCCACGTGGGGGCCCCCGCAGATCTCCATCGAGGCGCCCTCGATGGTGTAGACCTTCACGACCTCGCCGTACTTGTCCTTGAACAGCCCGATGGCGCCCCTGCGGACGGCCTCCTCGACCGGAACCTCCTCGAATACGACGGGGATGTCGGCCTGTATCGCCCGGTTCACGAGATCCTCCACCCGCCTGATCTCATCCTCCGTCATCGGGGCGGGGTGGCTGAAGTCGAACCTGAGCCTCTCGTGGGTGATGTTGCTGCCCCTCTGCTCGACATGGTCGCCGAGAACGCTGCGGAGGGCGGCATGCAGGAGGTGCGTGGCCGTGTGGAGCTTCGTCACCATGTCGCTGTGGTCGGCGAGCCCGCCGCCGAACTTGCGGTCGAGGCCGGCGCGGGAGAGCTCCCTGTGCTTCTCTAGTGCCTGCTCGTAACCTTCCAGGTCGACCTCCATGCCCTGCTCGCGGGCCAGCTCCGCGGTGAACTCGACCGGGAAGCCGCAGGTGTCGTACAGGCGGAAGGCCACGCGCCCCGGCACTATCTTCTGCGGGTTCCTTAGGAGGTTCGGGAGGAGCTTCTCGAACTCGCGCATGCCCGACTGCAGGGTCTTCTCGAACTGGGCCTCCTCCTGGGCGGCCCACTCGAGGACCCGGTCGCGGTTGCGGGACAGCTCCGGGTGGGTTTCCGACTCGGTCTCGATCACCAGCCGGGCGAGATCGGCAAGGACCGGGCCCTCGATCCCGAGCTTCCTGGCGTGGCGCACCGAGAGCCTCAGAAGCCTGCGCAGGACATAGCCCTGGTCGAGGTTGGAGGGCGGTATCCCGAGGTCGTCGCCCATGATGTGCGTGGAGGTGCGCGAGTGGTCGGCGACGATGCGCATCGACCTGATGACGTCGACGCCCTCGTGGCGGCTCCTCCCGGAGGCCTTCTCGATCTGCTCGAACAGGGGCTCGAACACGGGGATCTCGTAGACGCTGGCCTTCCCGTTCATCATGGCCACGGTGCGCTCGACCCCCATGCCCGTATCCACGTTGCGTCTCGGCAGCGGGATGTACGAACCCTCGCGGGTCTTCTCGTACTGCATGAAGACGTCGTTCCAGATCTCGAAGAACTTCCCGCAGTGGCATCCCGGGCGGCAGGATGGACTGCAGGGCTCCCTGCCTGTGTCGATGAACATCTCGGTGTCGGGGCCGCAGGGCCCAGTCTGGCCGGCCGGGCCCCACCAGTTGTCCTCCCTGCCCAGGAAGTGGATGCGGTCCCGGGGGATGCCCAGCTCCTCCCAGATCGCGGCGGCCTCCTCGTCGGCCGGGGCGTGTTCGTCCCCCGCGAAGACCGTGACGGCCAGTTTCGCCGGGTCGAAGCCCAGCCACCTCCGGTCTGTGAGGAACTCGTGGCTCCAGGCGATGGCCTCGCGCTTGAAGTAGTCCCCCAGCGACCAGTTGCCCAGCATCTCGAAGAAGGTCAGGTGGGACGGGTCGCCCACCGCGTCGATGTCGCCGGTGCGTATGCACTTCTGGAAATCGGTGAGGCGCGTGCCGGCCGGGTGCCTCTCGCCCATCAGGAAAGGGACCAGGGGGTGCATGCCCGCAGTGGTGAAGAGGACCGTCGAGTCGTTCTCGGGGAACAGGGAGGCTCCGCGTATGCGGGCGTGTCCCCTGCCCTCGAAGAATTCGAGGTAGAGTCTCCTGAGCTCTTCGGAGGTCATCCCGTGTCCTTCATGTCTGGAGTGGGCGGTCGAATATCCGGTATGTCCTGTACGGGTGGACGCCCATGTCGCGCTCCAGGATCTCGCGCAGGGCGGTGTTCTCCTCCAGCACCCACGAGAGCTCGCTGCGCCTGATGCCCCGCTTCTCGGCATTGGCTATCAGCCTGGCGATCATCAGGCTCTCTAGGCCGAGGCCGCGGTACTTCTCCCGCACGCCCATGAGAAGGACCCTCGTCGTGTCGATCCTCACCCTGAACGGCGGGACCTTGAGCGCGAGGAGCGCGGGCAGGAGGCGCCCGCGGGCCCGTATGAGGGCCATGTTCGCATCCGGGAGCGCCGTGGCGAAGGCGACGGCCTTCCCGTCGAGATAGACGATCGGGACGAGCTCGGGGATGACCATCATCCCGAGGTCCCTGGCGAGCTGCCCGAACTCGGCGTCCGTCATGGGGACGAAGCCCCAGTTGTCCTTCCAGCACTCGTTGTAGATGTCCATCAGGACCAGTACGTCGTCGTACAGCTTCCTCTTCCTGATGTAGCGTATCTCCGGCGCCTTGCGGGCCTCGACCAGCCGGGCTATCCTGTCGAGGCGGTCGCGCCTCACCGTATCGACGTTCAGCATGTAGGCCAGGACGTCCTTCGACTTTGCGAACCCGCACTCCTCGATCCGGTCGGCGTACCAGGGCGGGTTGTAGGTCATCATCAGCACCGGCGGGCCGTCGAAGCCCTCCACGAGGGTCCCTATCTCCTCGTTGGTCGAGAAGTTCATCGGACCCCGCATCGTGTCGAGCCCCCGCTCGCCCAGCCAGGCGGCCGCCGCATCGAAGAGGGCCGCGAAGACCCCGGGATCGTCGACCGCCTCGAGGAACCCGAAGAAGCCCACCCTGTCGCCGTGGTACTCGTTGTGCATCCTGTTGCGGATGGCTGCGATGCGGCCGCAGGGCTTCCCGTCCGGGCCGCGCGCCATGAAGTAGCGAACCTCGGAGTGCTGGTGGAACGGATGCGTTCCGCCCGTGGCCAGCATCTCCCTCTGTGCGGCCTTCAGCGGAGGAACCCAGTTCGGGTCTCCCCTGTACAGATCGAACGCCAGGTCGACGAATCCGCCCAGGGAACGGTCGTCGACGGGCTCGACGACTGGTTTCACGGCGCGGTCAGGGGATCAGGCCGAAGCGACGGCCCACGCGCTCGAAGATCTCGAGCGCCCTGTCTATCATCTCGTCGGTGTGGGTGGCCATGTAGCTGGTCCTGAGCATCGCCTGGTCGGGAGGGACGGCCGGGGTCATTATCGGGTTCGTGAACACCCCCTCCTGGTCCAGCGCGAGCCAGATCTTCAGGGTGAGTATGGTGTCCCCTATGATGATGGGTACGATCGGGGCCTCGGAGTTGCCGACGTTGAAGCCCATGTCGCGGAGCCCCGCCCTGGCGCGGCCGGCCGCGCTGTGCATGCGGTTCAATAGGTCGGGCTGCTCCTCCAGGATCTCGAGGGCGGCCATCACGGTGGCCACGGCGGCCGGCGGCAGGCTGGCGGAGAATATCTCGGTGCGGGCCTCGTGCTGGATGTAGTCTATGACCCTGTAGCTCCCGCCCACGAAACCGCCTATGCAGGCGAAGGACTTGCTGAAGGTGCCCACCTGGACGTCCACGCCGTCCTCGCAGCCGAAGTACTCGGGCGTCCCGCGCCCGTGAGCGCCCATCACCCCCACCCCGTGGGCGTCGTCGACGATGATCCTCGCCCCGTGCTTCCTGGCGAGCCCGACGATGCCCGGCAGGTCGGCGAGATCGCCCTCCATGCTGAACACCCCGTCCGTCACTATGAGGGCCGGGCCCTGCTCGCGGTCGAGCAGGTGGTCGAGATGCTCCATGTCGTTGTGCCTGTACTTCACGACGCGGGCGAAGCTCATCCTCGTGCCGTCGATGATGGACGCGTGGACGTTCCTGTCGACGAAGATCAGGTCGTCCTTCTGGGCGAGCGAGGAGATCACGCCGAGATTGGTCTGGAAGCCGGTGCTGAAGGTGAGGACGCGCTCCCTGCCGAGGAAGCGGGCCATCCTGTCCTCCAGCTCGATGTGGAGGTCGAGGGTGCCGTTGAGGAAGCGGCTGCCCGTGCAGCCCGTACCGTATTTCTGGATGGCCTCCGCCGACCTGGACATCACGTAGGGGTTGTTGGTCAGGCCGAGGTAGTTGTTGGAGCCCAGCATGATGACGCTGTGTCCGTCGATCTCCATCACCGGACCGACCTGGCCGCTGAGGGGCTTGAAGTACGGGTAGAGCCCCATCTTCTTGACATCGTCCACCCGCGTGTAGTCAAGGCATCTTTGGAAAATGTCGGTCCGGGTCATATTTTCGAACTCCCGTGTGACGGTGACATGGCGGGAGATTGTAAGCAGCGGTGTTATCCAAGTCAACGGAGTTGACATGAAGAAGGCCTTTCTCACAGGTGTGACGGGGTTCGTCGGGGGGCACCTGGCGTCCGTGCTGGCCGAGCGGGGATGGGAGGTGTCCTCGGTCTGCCGCGCAACTTCGGACACGAGCTGCGTGCCATCGTGCTGCCGCGTCGAGAGGGCCGAACTGACGGACCCGGGATCGATGGAGACGGCCATGGCCGGCTCGGATGCGGTCTTCCACCTCGCGGGCGCCACCTCGGGCAGGAGCTCGGAGGCGCTCACCCTGGCGAACGCGGGCGGCACCGCGAGCGTCCTGGAGGCAAGGCGCAGGTTCGCGCCCGAGGCGGTCTTCGTACACGTGTCCAGCCAGTCGGCCGCTGGACCCTCCGGAAGGGGGCCGATCACCCCCTACGGCAGGAGCAAGCAGCTGTCCGAGCTCTGCGTCCGCAGGTCGGCGGGGTGGATCATAGTCAGGCCGCCCGCGGTCATCGGACCGGGTGACGAGGCGATGCTCCCCGTCCTGAGGCTGGCCCTGCGCGGCGTCTTCTTCTCACCCATGAAGAGGGGGGCCGTCTCGCTGGTCCACGTGCACGACCTGGCTGTCCTGCTGTCGATGCTCCCGGAGATCCCCGGAGCGGCGGGCGGGACGATCGAGCCCTCGTACGGCAGGACCTTCACCTGGAGGGAGATGCACTCCCTCCTGCAGAAGGCGGCCGGAAGGAGGGTCCTGCACCTGAGGGTGCCCCCTCCGCTCGCGATCCTCTCGGGCATGGTCTCGGGAGCCCTGGGGAGACTCAGGGGCAGGCCGCCCGTCTTCGACTCGTGGAAGGCCAGGGAGTCCCTGGCGGACTGGACGGCCGACGGCTCCGCAGCCTCCGGGCTCACCGGCTGGAAGCCCTCGACGACGCCGGAGGAGGCCTTCAGGCAGGCGATGCAGTTCGCCCGTCAGCGCTTGTAGCCGAACCTCCTCAGGAGTTCCCTCCTGCATTCGACATCCGCTTCCGACTCCACGGCGAGCGGGGGTCCCCCGTCGATGACGCCCAGGACTCCGCCGCCGAGCCCGCTGCGGGCGACTACCACCTCCACCGGGTTGGCCGTCGCGCAGAATATGCCGCAGACCTCGGGGACAGCCCTGACGGCGGGGAGGACCTGGATCGGCCAGGCGTCACCGAGCACCACCATGAACACATGGCCGCAGCCGAGCCTCATGAGGTTCTCCTCCGCCACGGCGCGGAGCTCGCCGTCGGTTCCGTCGCTCCTGACCAGCCGGGGCTCCGAGGCCTCGGAGAAGGCCACCCCGAACCTGGAGCCCACCGCGGACCCCGCGACGGCCTCGAAGATGTCCTCGATGCTCTTGATGAAATGGGACTGCCCGAGGATCACATTGGCACCCTCCGGGAAGGTCAGCGGAACCAGCGAGATCTCCAGCCCTTCCATGCGGCCCTCCCCGCTCCCGTGGGCGGTCATCTCATCCTGCCCGAGAGCATGTCCCTGACCTCGGGAACGCCTCCCTGCAGGATCAGATAGCCGTCCGGCGGCTCGCTCGGCGTCATCTCCCCGGCGAGCGGCGTGGTCATGATCCTCTGCACCTCGTCGTGGTCGGAGCTCATCCCCAGGGCCCAGCAGAGCTTAACGTAGGCCACCTCCGGGAGCATGTTGGCGAGGGGGACGACCCCCCGCTGCATGAGCAGCCGCCCCGTGTCGTATACGTACATCTGGGTGAAGCCCCAGAGCGTCTGCACCGTCATGAACACGTGCACCCCCGCCTCGCAGGCCTGCCTCAGCGGTTCGTAGAGGGGCTTGTTGACGTGTCCGAGGCCTGTCCCCGCTATCACTATGCCCCTGTAGCCGTTGTCGACGAGGCTGGTGATCATGTCGGGCTTCATGTTCGGATAGTAGTACACGATGGCCACCCTGTCGTCGAACACGGGGCTGATGCGGGGCTTCCTGGACGGGTCCCTGTGCCTGTAGTCCTTCTTGAGATAGGTGAAGCTCTCCCTGTCGACCATGGCCAGGGGGATGTCTCCGATGGTCCTGAAGGTGCTCCTGTAGCTGGAGTGCATCTTGCGCACCCGGGTGCCCCTGTGGAGCAGCCCGTACTTGTCGCTGGTGGGGCCGAACATGCAGACCATGACCTCCGCTGCGTCGCAGAAGGCGGCCGTCCTCGTCGCATGGATGAGGTTGAGGGCCGCATCGCTGGAGGGGCGGTCGCTCGAGCGCTGCGAGCCCACGAGGACCACTGGCACCGGGAGGTCGAGGCACATGAAGGACAGTATCGCGGCCGTGTGGTGCATGGTGTCGGTGCCGTGACCGATGACGATGCCAGCCGTGCCCTTCTCTATCTCCCGGCCGATGGCCTCTGCGAGGGCCGTGTACTGGACCGGCCCCATGTCCTCGCTGAAGATGCCGAACAGCTTCTCGGTCTGCAGGTTGCAGATGTCGGCAAGTTCGGGGACCGCGCCGTAAAGCTCACCGGGACTGAAGGCGGGTATCACCGCTCCCGTGCGGTAGTCGAGCCTGCTCGCGATGGTCCCCCCCGTGCCGAGCAGCTTCACTCCAGGGAGATCGGGATTGTAGGGGAACTCCTTCTCCGGGATCTTGTAGTGCGCCTCCCTCGATCCGAGTCTCACGGCGCTGTCCACCTTCGAGGCGGATATCCCTATGTTGTACCCCGTCGAGAGCTTGAGGACGATGTGGCTGTCGTCGGCGGTCTCCGACCTGGGCAGGATGACGCCGCTGTAGGAGTTGCCCGCGGCCTGGAGCTCGACGTCGTCCCAGACCCGTACGCCGAGTCTCTCGAGAACGGCCCGGGCCTCTCCCCTGTAGCCCTTGAGTGCATCATCGGAGGTCATCGCAGGTATTCTCCCTCCATCCGGCCGCGCAGGCGGGATGTTCGACGGGGTGGCCGCTCCGGGCGGTCCTTCAGTAGCGCTTCCTCATCTTCGCGGGCGGTATGCCCAGCTCGGTCCGGTAGTTGGCGACCGTGCGCCTCTTGACCGACAGTCCGCGGGCCTTGAGCATCGAGGTCAGCTGCTCGTCGGAGAGGGGGGCGCCGTGCTCCTCCTCCTCTATGATCCTCCTGAGCTCCTCCTTCACGGTCCTCGTGGAGACGTCCTCGCGGTCGGGGAGCCCCCTGCTGAAGAAGAACCTCATCTCGTGAACCCCCTGCGGGGACTGGACATACTTGCCGTTGATGGCCCTGCTGATGGTCGACTGGTTGTATCCGAGCGCGTCGGCCACGTTCTGCAGGGTAAGCGGCCGCAGTGAATCCGTGCCGTTGTCGAAGAAGCTCTTCTGGTGTTCGGCGAGGAACTCGGAGATCCTCCTCACGGTCTGCTGCCTCTGGTCTATCGATCTCAGGAAGTGGCTGGCCCTCCTGTACTTCTCCCTGACGTACTCCTTCTCCTCGACGGGGCTGGAGGGCGACTCGAGGATCCTCCTGTTCCTCCGGGAGATCACGAGCTGCGGGAACCTCGAGTCGTTGAGGAGCGCAAGGTAGCGGCCCTCCACGAGCTGGATGAAGACGTCGGGCACGACGACGGAGTTGTTGTCCGGAGCGAACTCGGACCCGGGATAGGGATTCAGCCCCCTGATGGTCTCCATGGCCTCCTGAACGAGCCTGGGGCTGGAGCCCAGCTGCTTCGCCAGCTTCGCATACTGCCTGCCCGGGAGCTCGTCGAAATGCAGCGAGACCAGCCTGTGCTCGAGCGACTCCTCGTCATGGCCCCTCTCGGCGAGCTGGGCGAGGATGGCCTCACGGGCGCTCCAGCTGGCGATCCCCGTGGGCTCGAGACCCTGCACGATCCCGACCGCCTCGTCCAGGAGGTCCTGCGGCCCCTCCCATCCGGCGGCGAGATCCTCGGGCGAGAGGGACAGCAGGCCGTGCCTGTCCAGCGAGTAGATGACGTAGCGCGCAGCCTCCTCCAGCCCGGCGCCGAGCCTCAGGTCGTAGACCTGCAAGAGCAGGTGCTCGGAGAGGGACAGCCCCTCCACGGGCTCAGGACGCCAGGGCTCCTCCTGGAAGCCCCCGCCGTGCGCGGGATAGTCGTCCGGGTCGCCGAGGAACTCGAAGTGATCCTCGGTCTCGTCGTCCCTCCTGGGCTCGGGCTCCTCGTCCGCGTCCGCGGCCGGTGCGGCAGGCTCGGCGGTCTCGCCGGCCTCGGAACCCTGCTCGTCGGCTGGAGCCTGGTCGTCCGCGGGCGAATCCTCCGAGGCGGTCTCGAGGAGGGGGTTCTCGCCGAGCTCGGTCTCGATGAGCTTCTCCAGGTCGATGCTGGGAAGCTGCAGGAGCTCTAGGGACTGCTTGACGGTGGGGCTCAGGACCAGCCTCTGCCTCAGAGACATCCGCAGGTCGTGCCTGAGCTCCATCTTCGGCATCAGAGCCTGAACCTCTCCCCCAGATAGATCTTCCTCGCCTCCGGATCGTCCGCCAGCTCCTGCGCCGATCCGGAGATCAGAACCCTGCCGTCGTACATAATGTATGCCCTGTCCGTGATCGCAAGCGTCTCCCGGACGTTGTGGTCGGTGATCAGGACCCCTATCCCGCCCCTGGCGAGCCTGTCGACGATGCCCTGGATCTCGGCGACGGCGATGGGATCGATGCCCGCGAACGGCTCGTCCAGGAGGAGGAAGGAGGGGCTGGTCACGAGCGCCCTTGCGATCTCCACCCGGCGGCGCTCCCCGCCCGAGAGCGAATAGGCCTTCTGATCAGCCAGCCTGGTGATTCCCAGGTCCTCCATGAGCTCGTCCCTGCGCTCGATGCGCCGCCTCCTGGAGAGGGGGAGCGTCTCGAGGATGCTCATCAGGTTGTCGGAGACGCTCATCTTGCGGAAGACGCTGGACTCCTGGGGCAGGTAGCCTATGCCCAGCCTCGCGCGCCTGTACATGGGCTCCCTGGTGATGTCGGCCGAGTCCAGGTACACGGACCCCGACACCGGCCTGATGAATCCCACGATCATGTAGAAGGTTGTCGTCTTGCCGGCTCCGTTGGGACCCAGCAGGCCCACGATCTCGCCCCTCGAGACCTGCAGGCTCACGTCGTCCACTACGCGGCGCTTGCGGTACTCCTTCACGAGGGATTCCGTCCTGAGAGTCCTCCAGTCCCGGTCCGTCACCGGCCGCCCCCCTCGAGATAGGTGTAGGTCCCGGTCGCGGGACCCGTTACCGTGACGGTCTCCGGGCTCCCGTCCAGGTACATGACGACGAGCCTGCGGCCCGAGACGGTGTTGCTCTCCTCCCTCGCCGCGCCCTCGCCTCCTGCCTTGTAGGTGAGCGTGACCGCTCCCTCCAGGTCGACCGAGTCCGGCTCGCCGGCCGAGAAGCCGAAGTAGGCCCGTTCGGACCAGAACCAGGTCTCGGAGGGGGGGTCCAGGGAGGTGTCGATCACGTGGCCGCGGGCTGCACCCTCGATCCTTATGCGCTCTATCTCCCCGCCGGACAGGAGGGCCTCCATCCAGTTGCCCGAGAGCTCCCCGTCCTCGGACTGCACGAGGGGCGCCCCCAGGAGCTCGACGATGTCCCTGTCCCCGAGGAATCGGAGGAACTCGGCGGTGGCCACCACCGACTGCGCCGGGTAGTCGAGAACCGCGTTGCCCTGGGCCTCCGCGCGGTCGGAGTCGGGGAGGAACTCGAGCCTGTCGGCCGTTATGACGAGGCTGTCGCCGTCCTCCACGCGCCTCAGCACGGGGTTGCTGGTCACGAAGATGCTCCCCCTGTCCTGGTCGTACATTGCGTAGTCGCCGGTGACGTCTCCGACCCATGGCCCGGTCATGTGGACGGAGTCCCTCGCGATGGCCTTCCCTGCGGAGCGGTACCAGGTGACCTCTCCTGCCGTCAGCCGGTTCCCGCCGTCGTCGAGGGTCACGCTCCCGGTGAGATGGACGGTTCCCGCCTCACGGTCGTAGAAGAGCCTGTCGGACGTCGCCGAGAGGGTGTCCGCGAGCACCTCGACGGAGCCGATGAAGAGAGCCCTGCCGGACTGCTGCCAGACCCTTCCCGAGTCGGATGTGACGGTCACCTCGCCGTCGGTCACCTCCACCGAGCCGGAGAGGTCCACTATCATCTCGCCGTCATCGGACTCCACGCCGGATGCACGGTCCGCTGTCACGGTGAAGACCCCCGCGGCGACGACGGCCGGCACTGCCAGGAGGAGGCCGGCCGCGGACAGGCGCATCCTACTCCTCGACATCGACCTCACCGCTGTAGACGGCATGGAAGCTCTGCCTGACATCGACACCCGTGGAATACCCCAGGCTCCTGTCGAGCACCACCCCGACCCCGGTTATCGTCGTCGCCCCGAGGCTCTCGGGGATCGTCAGGACCGCCGTGCAGTCGGTCATGAAGAGCGACAGGCTGTCGTCCCAGACCAGTTCCGGGGAGACGAGCACCCTCCCCTCGGAGGTCTCCACCCTGGCCGAGCCCCATGCGCGGAGCAGCCGCCCCCCCTCGACGACCTCCCCGGAATCCGAGACCAGCATGGAGGAGGGGAGGTCCGACTCGTAGGTGGTCAGCACCACTCCCCACAGCAGCAGGGTGCTGTCCTCCTCGAACAGGAGGCCGCCGTCGGCCTCGAGCCTCCAGTCCCGCCCGTCGTAGGAGGACTGCGTCAGGTCGAAGTCGCCCAGCTGCTGCACCTGCCCCGTCTCCTCGGTGTAGACCCGCCCGGTCTCAGTGCAGGCCAGGACAGCCAGGAGGACGGCGGCACCAGCGCTCGTGAAACCATGTCCACTGGGACGGGTCCTCCCTGATCCAGCCCTCGATGATGCGGTTGAGGACCGAGGCGAACTCGGCGATCCCATTCTCACCCCCGAACCCCGAAGGGTCGATCGGTTCCTCGATGCTTATCAGGTGGCTCCCTCCGGGAACCCTCGAGATGTGGAGGGGGACCACCGGGATACCGAACCTGGCCGCCAGCCGGAAGGGCCCCGTCGGAGTGAGCGCCGGCAGCCCGAAGAAGTCCGCGAAGCACGACTCCACGGCGGTCGTGTCCTGGTCGACGAGAATACCCACGGCGGCATTCGCGCGCAACAGCCCGACCAGCCTCCTGCCGTCCCTGGTCCTGTCCAGCACGGTCACCCCGTGAATGGACCTCAGGTCGTCCATCCAGCGCGACACGGGCGCATCGGATAGCTTCCTCCCCACCACGCCGACGGAGTGTCCCAGCAGGCTCACGGCTCTCGGGATGAGCTCCCAGGCCCCGTAATGGGCCGTGATGCAGAGCGCCCCCCTCCCCGCCGCCAGGGCTCTCTCCAGGTTCCCGGCGCCCTCGGTGCGGACTGCCTCCAGGAACTCGTCGTCACCCCTGCGGGAGAGCCTCAGGAAGTCGAGGAGACCCAGGGCGACGGAGGCATAGACATCGCGCGGGCTGACATCCAGGCCGGCGGGCGCGAGGATGTTCCTCCTGTGCCTGTCGATGATCCTGTTGGCCCTGGAGGGCAGGACCGCCGCGATCGAGGCCGCGCACCGGACGAGGATGGCGGCGAGCGGCCGGGGCAGCGCTCGGGCGGCGAGGTCGAGGAGCTTCACGGAGGGAAGCGCCAGAGCCCCCCTGAGCCTGCGGAACGGCCTACGCCTCCTGGGCACGGCGCTCCGCCTTCAGTAAATGCCGGCCCGCATGATGTCGTGAAGGTACGCGACACCGACCGGGCGGCCGTCCTGATCGACCACCACGAGACTCGTGATGCCCCTGGCCTCCATGCGGGCCAGGGCCGCCGAGGCGGTCTCGTCCGGACGGGTCACGGCGGGATCCCGCCTGACCACCTCCGCCAGGGTGAGGGTCGCGATGTCCCCCCTGTCCCGCATGAGCCTGCCCAGGTCCCCGTAGACGAAGATCCCGTCGAGCCTGCCCTGCCCGTCGACGGTCATGCACACCCCCCTGTGGCCGGTCATGACGTCGATGACCTCGTGGAGGGGCGCGTCGGGTCCCGCCACGGGAAGGGGCGGGCCGGTCATGAGGTCGGATACCCTCGTCAGGAGCTTCCTCCCGATTATCCCGCCGGGGTGGACGTGCGCGAAGTCCTCCGGCGAGAAGTCCCTGGCCTCGAGCAGGGCCATCGCGAGGGCGTCGCCCAGGACCAGCATGGCCGTCGTGCTGGCCGTCGGGGCCAGATTGTGGGGGCAGGCCTCCTGCATGTCCGGCAGGGGCAGGACGATGTCGGCCGAACGGCCGAGGGCGGAGTCCGCCCGGGAGACCATCGCGACCACGGGCACGCCCATGCGCCTGAAGCAGGGCAGGAGGGCGGCTATCTCGGGAGTGTCGCCGCTCTTCGAGAGCACGAGCGCCGCGTCGGACGGGGAGACGGCTCCCAGGTCGCCGTGGAGGGCCTCCGCGGGATGCAGGAAGAAGGCCGGGGTGCCGGTGCTGGTCATGGTAGCGGCTATCTTGCGGGCGACGTGGCCGGACTTGCCCATCCCGGTGACCACCACCCTGCCCCGGATCCCGCCGAGGAGCTCCACGGCCTGCGGGAAGGCCTCCTCGCAGAGGTCCAGGGTCCTCGCGAGCCACTGAGCCTCGATCCGGAAGACCCTCCTCGCCTCGTCCAGCGGACCGCTCAATCCAGCCTCCCCTCCAGGGCGGCGTCGATGACCTCGCGAACCGCTCCGGCGCCTCCGGCCGCCCTCGTGACCATCCTCGCGACCTCCTTCACGGAGGGGTGCGCATTGGCGGGACAGACCGGCCAGCCCGCGATCCGCAGGGCTGGGATGTCCATTGTGTCGTCTCCCATGTAGAGGGAGGCGGAGGGAGGGATCCCGAGGGTGTCGCAGATGTGCCGGAGGGCGGCGGCCTTGTCCCTCGCCCCGAGTGCGAGGATGGTGATGCCGAGGTCCCCGGCCCTCGCCCTTGTCGACTCGAGGTCCCTGAACGAGATGAGCGCCACGCGGATCCCGCCTTCGAGGAGCATGGCGATACCGGCCCCGTCGTGCGCGGAGAACCTCTGGCCGACCCCGGAGGGGGTGTAGAGAAGGGTGCCGTCGGTCAGGACCCCGTCAACGTCGAAGGCGAACAGGGCGGGGATGGTCACTGTTCCCTGTGCCTGAGGACGGCCTCGACGAGAGTGGCGGAGAGGGCCTCGTCGAGAATCGTGTCGCCGTCGCTCGGCGATTCCCGGGGGTCCGGATGCGCCTCGAAGAACACGCAGTCCACGCCCCAGGCGGAGGCCGCCCTGGCTAGCCGGACGGCATGGTCACGCGTGCCGCCGGTGCTCGATCCCAGGGCTCCGGGCCTCTGCAGGGAGTGTGTGACGTCCATGACGACCCTGTCGGCCAGGTCTGCCATGACGGACAGGGATCTCATGTCCACGACGAGGTCGCCGTAGCCGAAGAAGGTGCCCCTCTCCGTGAGCCAGACCTCCGGACAGCCGGTCGAGCGCAGCTTGCCGACGGCTCCCGCCATGTTCGACGGGGCCATGAACTGGCCCTTCTTGACGTTGACGGGCAGCCCCGTCGCGCCGGCCGCCTCGAGCAGGGATGTCTGCCTGCAGAGGAAGGCCGGTATCTGCAGCAGGTCGACCACGCCGGCCGCCATCTCCGCGTGGCGGGTCTCGTGTATGTCGGTCGTGACCGGGACCCCCGCAGTCCTGCGGACCTCGGCGAGGATCTCGAGCCCGGCCTCCATCCCGGGCCCCCGGAAGGAGCTCCCGGAGGTGCGGTTGTCCTTGAGGCAGGAGCCCTTGAAGACCCATTCGCATCCATGCCGGCCGAACACCCGGCCCAGCATGGAGGCTGCCTCGAGAGCCGCCCCGGCCGACTCCAGGACGCACGGGCCCGCTATGAAGACCGGTTTCTGCACCCGAACAGCTCCCTGGCCCGTTCCAGATCCTCCGGAGTGTCCACCCCGAAACCCTGGAAATCCCCTTCGACAACCCTGATATCGATGCCCGCGCAGAGCCAGGCAAGCTGCTCGAGGCGCTCGGCGTCGGCGAGCGGACACGGAGGCGCCGCCGCGCAGGCCTCCAGCGACCCGGGGCTGAAGCAGTAGACCCCCGCATGCTCCTGGAATCCCTGAGCTCCGTGGGGAATGGGGCTTCGCGAGAAGTACAGCGCCCGGCCGTCGCAGGCAGCTGCCACCTTGACGCTCGAGGGGTCCCGGGCCGAGTCCGGGTCGCACGGCCGCGAGAGGGTCGACACGCGGTCGGGGGCCGGTTCGACGGACAGGAGGGCCTCGATCCAGGCGGGCTCGACGAAGGGCTCGTCGCCCTGGAGGTTGACGATGGTGCCGCCCGGTCTCCCGAGGAGCCTCCAGGCCTCGTACACCCTCGCGGAGCCCGAAGGGGCGTCACCGGTGAGGACGGCCTCGAAACCGGCCTTCCTCACCGTCGATGCGATCATCCCGCTGTCCGTGGCCACGGCGAGCACCCCCGCCCCGCACGAGGCCACCCCCTCAAGAACCCTCACGATGAGAGGCTTTCCGCAGATGTCGGCGACGGGCTTGCCGGGAAGCCGGACCGACCCCATCCTGGCGGGGATGATGACGGCGGTGTCCGTCAGTCCCCGTCCAGCCACCGCTCCGAGCTCCACACGGACAGGAAGAGTCCGTTCTCCTCGAGGCCGTCCCACTCCTCCCTGGTGACGGCGAGATCGAGGCCCGCCGTACCCCGGGAGAACCTGTAGCCCAGGCCGGCGGTCATCCTCCGGGCACCGTCACGCCAGAGGCCGTCCTGGACGGAGTAGCCGGCCCTGGCGCTGAAGCCCCGGCCCAGGGCGGCCTCGGTGCCGAAGGCCAGGATGCTCCCCTCGCCGGTGCTGCTCTCCAGGAGGTTGAGAGTCTTCCGCCTGGTGTACTCGGTGCCGACCGACAGCCAGTCGACCGGTCTGACGGCCAGCCCCACCGCCACCTCGCCCGGGATGTCGTACCGGGCATCGGAGCTGTCGGCGGGCTGTGCGATGAAGTCCCTCTCCAGGAGGATCCTGCCGCTCCGGTCAGTGGTCACGGAGGCTCCCAAGTCCAGATGCCGGGTGTTCAGGAACACGCCCAGCTGCAGCCCCCAGCTCGGCCTCAGCCTGGCGAGGTCGAGGTACTCCGACGTGACGGGCACGACCGGCCCCTCCTCCGTGCTCCGTATCGAAACCTCCGACCTGGCGCTGCCGAAGGTGCCCCTGGTGCCGATGGAGACGGAGAGCCAGTCGCTGGTCCGTACGGCGACGGCCGCGCAGGCCTCGGTCAGCCCTCCGCGCCATTCGTACATCCCCCTGTAGCCCGTCCCGTAGAGCGTATCCGCGGCTGAGATCCTGCTGCGCTCCGCCAGGCCGGCGGTGATCACCACCCTGAACGGGAGGGGGAAGACGATCCCAGCATAGGGGAACATGAGCCTGTCATCCCAGGCCTCGTCATCGCCCGATCTCCAGCCCGCGGCCCAGGAGACGCCCGTGGCCGCCGCCCAGGCGGATGCGGCGGGGTTCGCCATGGAAAGCCCGTCGGGGGACTCGACCGCGACGGAGACGCCGCCCATCCCGGTCATCCGCACCGGGACGGACCAGGTCTCCGTCCCTATCCCGCCCGGAGGGGGCACGAAACCGGGATTGCCGCCCAGGAGGCCCAGAACGGCCGGAAGCAGAATCGAGTTCATTGGACTCCATTCGGAAGGTCAAACCGGCGACGACATGGATACCCCGCCGGGGGCTCGCTGTTCCAGCGGCCTCTCAGCCGGCCCTGCGCGTGTCGAACTCCATGCCCCTCGTGGCGGTCAGGCAGGCGATCCCGGCCGATTCCAGCCTCCCGGACAGCTCCCGAGCCTGCCGGGGTTCTCCGTGTACGAGGATTATGTGCGATGCGGACCTGCAGGACGAGGCGTACCCGAACAGACCGTCGGCGTCTGCATGGGCGGAGAAGCCGTCGAGGACCACGACCTCCGCCTCGCGGGCGTGGGGCTCGCCGAAGATCCTGACCGTGTCCCTGCCCTCGGAGAGAGCCCTGCCGAGGGTGTTCTCGGCCATGAATCCCACAATCAGCACCGTGTTGCGGGGATTGCCGACACCGTGCGACAGGTGGTGGAGTATCCTGCCGTGCTCGCACATCCCCGAGGCGGAGATGACGACGGATGGGCCCTGCATCGCGTTGAGCGCCTTCGACTCGGCGACACCCTGCACGAAGTGGAGGCCTTCGAAGAGGAACGGGCTCCCTCCCCCCTCGAGGGTCGCGAGAGCCTCCTCGTCGAAGCACTCCGGATGGAGCCTGTAGATGGAGGTGGCGTCGGTGGCCATCGGGGAGTCGACGAAGACCGGCACCGGAGGGATCGAGCCCTCCTCGCGCAGGAGCCTCAGCCTGTACAGGATCTCCTGAGTCCGTCCCACGCTGAAGGCGGGGATGATCACCCTCCCGCCCCTCTCCGACGTCCGGGCCACCACCTCCGCGAGCCTGGACGCGGTGTCGACGGCGGAATCGTGCAGCCTTCCTCCGTATGTGGCCTCCATGAGAACCACGTCCGGTTCCGAGGCTCCGATGTCGGGATCCCTCAGGACCGGCATCGAAGGGCGCCCCAGGTCCCCGGAGAACAGGAGCGTCTCGGCTCCCGGGCCACTGCCCAGGACCAGCTCGACCTGGGCGCTGCCCAGTATGTGGCCGGCCTCGATGAACCTCAGCCGGACGCCGTCGGCGATCTCGAACGGAGTGTAGTAGGGAATGGTATGGAAGAGCCCCATGGATGCGGCCGCGTCGGCCGCCGTGTAGAGGGGCTCGACGGGGGGCTCGCCCTCCCTGCGGTGCTTCCTGTTGACGTAGTCGGCGTCGCTCTCGTGGATCCGCGCGCTGTCCGCAAGCATCAGGGCGCAGAGATCACGCGTGGCGGCGGTGCAGAAGACCGGTCCGCGGAAGCCTCGCCTGACCATCGTGGGTATCCCGCCCGAATGGTCGATATGGGCGTGGGAGAGCACGATCATGTCCACCGACCCGGGGTCGACGCCGGGATTCCTGTTGAGCTCGTCGCTCTCGGCCCGCCGGCCCTGATGCAGGCCGCAGTCGAGGAGTATCCGCCTGCCGGCCGATTCGACGAGGTGCATGGAACCCGTCACGGAACCGGCTGCGCCATAGAATGTTATCTTCAATGTGCCTCCCTGCTGCAGAGGCCTGATTATCATGGCGGAGGGCGGCCCGGGCAACCCCGGGAACCGGAGGCAGCGTGTTGGACATTGCCGGAATGGGGGGGTAGATTAAAACAAAGTACCAGTCGGTGAAATCGGGGAAAACAGACAGGGGAGGACTATGAAGGGTACATACGCCGCTCTCGCGGTCATCCTTGCATCGACCGCAGCCTGGTCGGATACCTACGTGTCACGGATCGACCAGGCTCTCGCATCCGGGAACATCTCGGCGGACGAGGCAGCGCTCTGCTACATGTGGAGCGTCCTCGACGAGGGCAGGCTCCCGGCCTCGATAGCCGACGGCGCCTTCGCCGAACCATGCGGGACGCCCGCCATGGACGGAGTGGCCCGCCTCCTCGACCAGGTCTCCGAAGACGTCAGGCTCGAGATACTGAGCACCCTCGCCCGCCCCGTCGTCGGCAGCCCCGAGTACATCTACGACTCCCCCGACGGCTTCTTCAAGGTCCACTGGACCGACAACGGCCCCAACGCGACCAACCTCGCCTGGGTCCAGGTGATCGCCGCGGCGATGGATTCGTCCTGGCACCACGAGGTGGAGACCATGGGCTGGGACGCCCCGCCCTCGGATCTCGGCCTCGGAGGCGACACGAAGTACGACATCTACATGCTCAGCTTGAACCCCGGGACCATCGGGTACTGCTCCACCTCCGGGGAGCCCCCCGACCCCACCACGCCCGAGGCGGACTATGCCAGCCACATAGCGATGAGCATCCTCGGGAGCTGGGGTAATGCGCAGATCAGGGAGACCAGCTCCCACGAGTTCCAGCACGCGCTCCAGGCCGGATACGAGGCGGCCGAGCCCTCCTGGTTCAAGGAGAACTGCGCCACCTGGATGCAGAACCACTGCTGGCCGACGAACCTCTATGCCGACTACCTCCATACGGGCGACAACTGCCTCAGGAAGCCCTGGTACGACATCCGCACCGGATCGATGTACTACTACGGAGCAACCCCCTGGCCCATGTACATGGAGGTCAGGTGCGGGGGCCAGCACGTCGTGCGGGCGGTCTGGGAGGAGGCGGCGGCCGTCGTCGGGGTCAACATGCTGGAGGCCATCAACACGGTGGCCGAGAGCTACAGCATGGACTTCAACCAGTGGCTCGCCGAGTACACCTGCTGGCGCTGGTTCACGGGAAACCTGGCCGACAACGAGCACTACCTCTACGAGGAGTCCTCGCTCTGGACGCCGGGCGCGTACATCTTCCCCTACCACAGCGTCAGCACGCTCCCCTGGTCGGGGGACGAGGGCAGCTATCCCCCCGAGACCTACGGCCACCACTGGATCAAGGTCAACGTCACCGGCTACCAGGGCTGGATCAACCTCGACTTCGACGGCCGCGACAACTTCGACTGGATCGTCGGAGTCATCCAGACGGCCTCGAGCGGCGACGACGCGTTCACCTACCACGAGGTGACGGAGGCCGCCGCCACGCTGGACATATCGGTGAACACGACGGGCTGGGAGTACGTGATCTTCTTCGTCCAGCCCGTGACCTCCTCCTCGGTCGACATGCTCTATGACATCTCGGTATCGGCCGTCACCGGCATCGAGGAGGGTCCCGGGACCGGACCTTCGGTGGGTCTCCTCCCCTCCTCCAACCCCATGGCCCCCGGGGGAACGGTGGAGATCTCCCTGCCGGAGGCCGGATGGACCACGCTCGGCGTCTACGACCTGTCCGGCCGCCTCGTGGATACGATGGTCAGCGGTCACCTCGACGCGGGTCAGCACACGCTGGTCTGGAACGCGCAGGACCTCTCGAGCGGTGCATACTTCCTCCGGCTGAACGCGACCGGCGGAGGGCTGACCCGAAGGGTCATCCTGCAGAATTAACCGGCGCGGGCGGCCCCAGGGCCGCCCGGCCCCATTCACCGGAGGCGAAATGAAGACAATCGCACTTCTATCGACCGTGCTGATCGCGACCTCTGCGGCATCTGCCGACTCGGCGGTCGACAGGGTGTACTCCCTGATCGAGTCCGGCGCCCTCGAGGGCGCCGAGGCGGCCTGGCACCTCGCCGCGGCGGTCGCCGCCCCCGACCTGCTCCCGACCCACCTCACCGAGGGCACCGAGCCCGCGAAGTGCGGCACTCCGGCGGCGATGGAGGCCGTGGCGCTCGCGGAGGCGCATTCCGGCGCCCCCCTGGCCCGCGAGGCGCTCGACCTGCTGGCCCGCCCCTCTCTCAGCGGTCCGGAGTACACCTACGACACACCCTCGGGTCACTTCAAGATCCACTGGACCGACCAGGGCGCCGACGCCTCCTCGCTCTCCTACGCCCAGCTGGTGGGCGCGGCCGCCGACCTCTCGTGGCAGGTCCAGTGCGACGAGATGGGCTACTACACCCCGCCCTCCGACCTCGGGCTAGGCGGCGACACCAGGTACGACGTCTACATAGCCGCCATCTCCTCCCTCGGCTACACGACCTACTCGGGCGAGCCCTCCAACCCGGCCACGCCCAACAACGACTACGCCAGCCACATCGCCATCCTCAACACCATGGGCTCCGACCTGGCGAAGGTCACCATGTGCCACGAGTTCCAGCACGCGGTCCAGATGTCCTACGACGTCGCCGAACCGACCTGGTTCATGGAGAACTGCGCCGTCTGGATGGAGGACATGGTCTACGACGAGATCGACGACTACATCGGCTACCTCCACTCCGGCGACAACCCTCTGCGCAAGCCCTGGTGGGACATCCGCTCGGGCGGAAGCACCCTGTACTGGTACGGCGGAACGACCTGGGCCCGCTACATCTGGCTCAGGATGGACGAGCTGGCCATCCGGCAGATCTGGGAGGAGTGCGCCTACGTCTGGGGCAACAACATGCTCGCCTCCCAGGGCGAGATTTTCTCCAACTGGGGCCTGACCTGGGAGCAGGGCTTCATGGAGTACGGCTGCTGGCGCTGGTTCGTGGCGCTGAACTGGTACGCCGGATGCAACATGTACGATGACGAGTGCGTCGAGTGGTCCCCCGGACCCTACACCTTCCCGTACCACAACGTCACCACCCTCCCGTGGAGCGGAAACCAGGGAGGGTCCACCTACGACACGGACTGCTACGGCATACACTGGATAAAGGTCAACCTGACGAACTACCAGAACGGCTGGATCAGCGCGCACTTCGACGGCCGCGACAACTTCGAGTGGGACTTCGGCGTCATCATGTGGGACAACTCGGGCGACCACGAGTTCTACTGGTACAACTGCGCCAGCGGATCGTCGATATGCGACGTGACGGTCAAGGGCTCGGGCTGGGACTATGTCATCTTCTTCCCCGCCTTCATGTCCGAGACCAGCGTCGACAAGCTCTACACCATCGACGTCACCTACACCACGGACATCGAGGAGGGCACCGAGCCCGAGACCATCGAGCTCACCGTACCCTCCAACCCGGCCGGCCCCGGTGCCGAGGTCCTCTTCACCCTTCCCATCACCTCCGGCGCCAGGCTCGACATGTACGACATGTCCGGGAGAGTCGTCTCCACCCTCTACGACGGCGAGGCCGCCGCGGGCTCTCACTCGGTGTTCCTCGGCAGCGACATCTCGGACGGCACCTACTTCCTCCGCCTCTACGCAGGCGGCCAGGTGGCTGCCCGTCGCCTGGTCTTCGTCCGCTAGCGGATACAGGTCTCCGGGGGGCGGCCGCAGGGCCGCCCCCCGGCCCTGCCCCTGCCTGACATGCGCAGACGATACCGGCCGGTCCTGACCGGATTCGCAATCCTCGCCTCCTCCTGCGGAGGCGGCCCGGCCGTGCCCACGCTCCCGGCGGAGGCCGGCCGCACGATCCTGGTCGTGATCGACGGGCTCCCGCCGGACCCCGCACTCCCCGGCGCGATCGTCGACGCGGTACCGATCCCTACTGCCTGGGCCAGGCTCTCGGAGGACCTCGGTTCGACATGTCCGGACATCGCCCCGACCGTGATCGCCGGCGCGGTCGAGGGCAACCTGCTGGTCATGAGCATCGACCTGCCCTCCCCCGACATCGCCGCGACCCGGGACAACATCTCGCTCTTCACCGTGCAGGGCGATTCGGGGCCGCGGCCCGGATCGGATCCGCCCGACATCCTGCTCGGGACCGACATGTCCGGATGGGGCTCGCTGCCCGGCAGGCAGGGGGTCGCGCGGGTGCTTGCCGATCGATTCGGGCCCGAGATGATCATCTCATCGTGCTCGACAGGGAGCATCGACACCGCCGTAGCGGTGGCCGGGCAGTGGCTGGGAGAGGCCTCCCTGAGAGGATCGACGGTCTTCCTGGTCTCCCCCCCGAGACCCGGGTGGTACAGGGGCTGGGCGGTGATGGCCATGCAGGGCATCGAACCGGGCTGCAGGCCCGGGCTGACGCCGTGCGGCCTCCTCAACACGATCCTGCTGTCAGCCGGGCTCGAGCCTGCGATGCCCCTCTCGAGAGGGGTTCCGATCCACGAGGTTCTGAGGAGGACGGAGGAGCCATGAGGCTTGGTCCTGCCGCGCTTGCGACGCGGATGATCAGATGGGGCGAGGGGCTCGGTGCGGGGGTGCCCTCGCTGGCGGCCCTGTTCGCCCTGACCGTAGTCCTGAGGAACATCCTGGAGAGCGTGCCGGCCGGCGTGCTGTTCCCGCCCGAGGCCTTCATCCTGCACTTCCCCGTCGCCTACGTGTTCCCGATGCTCGGGATAACCGCCGCGATGACCATCCTCAGCGGCTACGACGCCGGCAGGATACTCAAGCTGATGGTCTTCGCGTGGACCCTTACGATCCTCCCCCCCCTGCTCGACGGCATCCTCGGGACGAGCTCCTCCATAGGCTACTTCCCCCTCGACAGGTCGAACGCGGCGCACTTCCTCCTCAACTTCTTCAACCCCTCCGTGGAGCTGGTCGGAACGACCGCGGGCATAAGGATCGAGGCAGTCGCGGGATGCCTGCTCGGAGGCTTCTACATCGGGCTCGTGTCGACGAGGGCCAGGCTGGCGAGGGGGATAGCCGGAGCGCTGCTCCTCGCGCCCCTCTTCCTCGTCTTCTTCTCCTGGCCGGGCCTGGTCAACTGGGCCTTCTACAGGTTCTTCCCCCACACGTCGACCATCCAGGAGTTCTTCCAGTGGCACTCCCTCACGAGACCCCATCTCACCGGCTCGGCGCACATGACGGTCTTCCTGGTGGATGCATGGCCGGTCCTCGGCCTCTCCGCGTGGCTGCTCCATCGCATCAGGCCTGCCATGATCCTCGAGTCGAGGGCGCGGGCCGCAGGGTGGGCGCCCCTGGTCGCAGCAGGCATGGCCGGGGCGGCGGCGGCCTTCGGAGCCGCCCGGGGCGGGGCCCTGACCTTCGCCGACGCCGCCACGATCTGTGGAGCCCTGCTCGCATCCATCCTGGTCATCCCCTCCGTCACGGGGTCAGGAGCCGTGGCAGCGGCATGCGCAACGGCCGCCCTCCTGATCGGGTGGGCCGCGGGCTGGCCCTCCCTGATAGCGGTCATGACAGCGCTTGCCGCCGGGAGGCTGCCGATCCCGTCCGCGGTCCGGAAGATCCTCCTGGCCCCGGTGATGGTGCTGATCGCGGCCTCTCCGGTCTACTCCACGGCAGGTGCGGCCGCCGGAGCCCTCGGCATGGTTCTCCTCGCGGCGGCACTGCTCCAGGCGGCGGCCGCCGCCCGTGGCGTGCTGCGCGTCGCGCCCCTTCTCCTGCCCGTCATCGCAATCGCCTTCCGACCCCCTCCCCCGCTGCCCGGGGCGGTGACAGCCTGGCACCTGGAGACGACGGACTCCTTCACGCGAAGCGGAAGGAACTCCCACGCCTACGTCTCCTCCGCCCTGCTCGCGGCATCAGGTGGCCCGCTCCTGCAGCTCGCCGAGTCCGCCCACCTGTCGGGACGGCCGGACCAGGCGGCCTGGCTGTGCGAGCTCTCGAGGATGCGGGGGGACATGCCGGAAGGCATGGTCAAGGTGGAGATGAACCTCGCCCTGATGCGGGGTGAGAGGGACCGCTTCCTCTCGCTCCTCGCCGGGCTGCCGGAGGGTGCCGTCGATCCGGGCATGCTCCTCCCGGCCGTCATGAGGAGCGCGGCGGCCGCGGGGGATACCTCCATGCTGGCCGCAACCCTGGAGATGGCCGGTTCGTCCGCCCTATTCCTGAACTCCTGGGCCCGCGCTCTCGTGGTCCTGGGCGACACCGCCGGCGCAGCCGGCTTCGCGGCGGCGGCCCTGGAGGCCCCCGACGCGGGACCGTCCGACTACGCCCTTGCCATCGACCTGTCCGGCATGGCTGAACGGGAGACCGGGCCCCTGTACGAGGCGGGGGTCGCCAGGTTCCCCGGCTCCACCGAGATAATGCTGGCCGAGCTCAGGGCTTCGATCGCCCGCGGCAGGCCCGGGGAGCGGGAGCAGATCTTCGTCTTCCTCTCCAGGACGAATCCGGTCTCCGGGGAGGTGCTGGAGACCTGCGCCGCCTGGCTTCTGGAGGCGGGCCTGCCGGACAGCGGGCTGGTCCTCGCCGAACGGGCGGCCATGATCTCCTATCCTCCGTCGATCCGGAGCCTGGCCCTGGCGGCGGCCTGCGCGGAGGCGGCCGGCGACTCCTCCCGGGCGGCGCTGCACCGGCGATACCTCTCGGCCGTCCGCGGACAGGGCCTCCCCCCGGGCGAGCCGGTGCGTGAGTAGGTCCGGGGCCGTTCCGGAGGATCGCCGATGCGCCTCACGGCCGCACTGACGCTTTCCGCGGTGTGCTTCGCTGTGGTCCTCGCGAGCGGCCCGCGCGATTTCGACCATGTCGATTCCACGGACATGCTCAACGCCTCGAGGCGGCTCTCCATAGCCCATCCCCCCGGATACCCGCTCCTGCTGATGTCGCTGCGTCTGTTCCCGGGAGAGGGGTTCCTGTCGGGGCGCATCATGACGGCCATGACTGCGGGTCTCCTGGCCGGTCTGGCCTTTCTCGTGGCCGGCAGGGCGACTCCCGCCCCCGCCATGGCCTCCGCGGCCGCCCTCCTTCTCGTGTTCTTCCCATCGATTCTCCTCCAGCTCAACACAGTGGAAGTCTACGGACCGGCCCTGGCGCTTCTCCTCTGCGCGGTGGCCGCGGGGAGGAGCAGGATCGGACCCTACCTGTTCGGGATGGCCGTGTTCGGAGGACACCCCATCTGCCTCCTGGCGGCTCCTCTGGCGGTCACGCGCGCATGGAGGCGGACATGGCCGCTGGCCCTGGTCCCGGCCACCCTCTACCTCTACATCCCCCTGAGGGCCGCCGCATCGGTGAATCCTCACTACACGCACCCTGCGGGCCCTGCTGGGCTGGCGGCCTACATGACCCTGTACTCCGGCAGGCTCGGCATGCCGGATCCCACGGGTCTGCTCCAGGTGGCGAATCCGGCCTTCATCCTGCCGGCGGCCGTGCTGACCGCGCTCGCGGCCCTGGGCCGACCCGGGAGGCGGGAGATCGCGGCAGCCCTGCTCTCGCTGATCTTCTTCCTCTGCTACCGGGTTCCGGACCCCCATGCCTTCCTGTTCCCGCTGGTCCTCGCGCTCTGGTTCCCGGCCGTGCGGGGAATGGGAAGGCTGGCCCTCAGGGGCCGTGCGGCAGGGGCGGCGGCGCTCTCCGCAGCGGCCCTCTCGGCCGTCGCGGGCATCCATGGCGCGTGGAGGGGCGGAGACCATGTCGCCCCGGCGCTTTCGCGGGACATGATGCGACAGGTCCCGCTGGATGCGGTCTACTGCACCATCGGCCACGACACCTTCCTGGCCTGCCACCTGCTGGAGGGACTCGACATGCGGCCCGACGTCATCCCGGCCGACCTGTACCACAACTACTTCTCGCTCATGCTGTCGGAACCTCTCCCCGCGGTTCTCTCCGACAGGAGGCTGGTCGCCACGCGCGCCTGGTCCAGTCCGGACCTCCGGCTCTCGGGGCTGCTGTTCAGGGGTGACGGGGTCATCCCGGACTGGGAGTCCATGGACTTCTTCCTGCTGGAGGCTTCGAGTCCGGATCCCCAGGCCATGGACGCCGCGGCCGAGGCCTATGCCCGCAGGGCGGTCCAGGAGGAGGAGCCCCTGCGCGGGGAGTATGCGGGGCTGGCCCTGGAATCTGCCGCGACCGGGCTGACGCGGCGGAGAGTGGAGGCCATCCTTGCGCCCTGATAGGTGGCTCCTCCCGTCCGGTCTGCTGCTCACGGGCCTCCTGTACTGCCTCACCCCCGTCTACAGCGAGAACATCTTCTGGCACCTGAGGAACGGTGAGGACATCCTCGACACGGGAAGCGTCAGGACGAAGGATCCCTTCACCTGGACGGCCCGCGGAAGGGAGTGGATCCAGCAGGAGTGGGGTGCGGAGGTCGCATTCGCGGCGGCATGGCGCGCCGCCGGCCCGGCGGGCCTCACCGCCCTGAAGAGCCTCGTAGTCCTCTCATCCATAGCCCTGGCCTACTTCGCGGCCCTCAGGAGGGGTGCCGCCCCCTCCGCGGCGGTGGCCCTGGCCGTCCTCTGGTACGCGGCAAGCCAGGCCAGGTGGTTCGAGAGGCCGCACATCTTCAGCGACCTGTTCTTCTCGGCCTACCTCTTCGTCCTGGCCCGCCCTCCCGGACCCTGGCGCACAGCCGCGATGCTCCTGCCCCTCCAGGTTCTCTGGAACAACACCCATGCGGGGTTCGTGATGGGGCTCTTCCTCTGCTCGCTGCCGGCGGTCGACAGGCTCTTCGCACGGGACTGGAGGAGGCTGCCGGCATGGCTGGCGCTGCCTGCAGGCGCACTGCTCACGACGGGCATCCACCCGAACGGTTTCAGATCGCTCCTATACCTGCCCGACTTCATGCGCCAGTCGCTCTTCAGGGCATCGATAAGGGAGTGGTGGAGCCCCTTCGACGGGCGATTCGGGACACCGGTACCCGCGATCCTGCTCATCACTCTGTCCCTCTTGACGGTCATCCTGGTCGCGAGGCGCGGGAGGGACGGGCTGAGGCCCGGGGAACTGCTCCTGCTCTCGGTTCTCACCGCGGCAGGCGTGTTCGCGTCGAGGAACATCGAGCTGCTGGCGATCGCCTCGGCCGCCCTCCTGCCCAGGCTCGCGGGCCGCATCAAGCCCATCGTGCCAGCCGCCATGCTGACCGCTGCCGCCCTGGTCCCCCCCCTGGCCGGGCTCCCCCGGGAGCTCGGGCCGCCGAGGGACTTCGGCCCCGGGATGGCCTGGGAGATCTACCCGACGGGTCTGGCGGACTTCGTGGAGGAGAGCGGGCTATATGGCAGAGTCTTCAACACCAACGAGATATCCGGCTATCTGCAGTACAGGTTCGGCTCCTCCCTGCCGCTCTACATGGACGGGAGATGCCTGGTCTTCCCCGAGAGCCTCTATGCGGAGTACCTCTTCCTCGCACAGTCCCCCGACTCCCTCGGGGCGTCCGTCCAGCTGAGGATCCTCGAGGATTCGGACATCGAGCTGGGCTTCTTCGACTGGCCGCACGCACGGGGATCCCTCGCCAACCTGATGGCGGAGCTGCCCGGATGGGCGCCGGTCTACTGGGACTCCCTGACCGTGGCCTACGCCTCGCTCGAATTCCTGCGGAGGGAGGGGCTGGAGAGCCTCTCTCTGGGCCAGGTCGACCCCCTCTCCTCCGAGGATCTGATCTCCAGGCCGCTCCATGCGGTTCCGGCATCCCTCATGGGGGACCTGGAGAAGGCATCGGGGATGAGGGGCTGGGACCTTCCGCATGTCCTGCAGGCCTGTCTGTACTGGCGGGCGGGCGACCGCAGGGGCGTGGTCCGGGCGGCAGGTCTGGTCGGAAGCCCCGAGCTGCGTATCGACCTCTTCTCCGCCCTGACCCCGATCCGCCTGCGGGAGCCTGTGCTCCCCCAGACCGCAACCCTCGGAGCCTGGAGACTCCACGCGGCCGGCGACACCGGGGGGGCGATCCTCGCCGCATCGGCCCTGGGGGATACCGGGCTGGAGGGCTCTCTCCGGATCCTGGAGTCGGCCGCCGAAGGCTCCCGGGTCGCAGGGCCGCTCCCGTTCGTTCCCTGGACGACGCCGGCGATCGTCGAGGACTACACGTCCGGCAGATGCACCCGGCCCGAATCGCTCGCCGTCCTGGCCGCATGCGAACTGACCTCGGGGAACGGGCCGGAGGCGTGCAGGCTCGCCCTTCTCTCCGCGAGCGGATGGGACATCCGATCCAGACCCTGGGTCCTGTCCCTGTCCGGGGTGGTGCTGGCGCAGGCCGGCGATCCGGCTGCGGGAGCGCTCATGGCCGATTCGGCTCTCAGGCTCTCGGCGAACCCCTACACCCTCCTTTCCAGGGGGAGGGTCTCGACGGCCGGCGGCGACTGGAGCGGGGCGGCGGACTGGCTGGTCCGAGCGGCCTCGATGGCGCCCTCCTCGGCACAGATACTCCTGGAGCTGGGCGATGCGCTGTGGATGACGGGGGACATGGAGGCGGCCGGGGCGGGCTACTCGACGGCACGGGCACTCGGGTACCCCCTGCCGCCCGCCGCCTCGGTCAGGATGGGATGGCTCGCAGTGCTGCACGGGCACGACGGTTCTTGACACCTCCGGGCGGCTGGGTCAGTGTTCACTTCTCGCGGCCACGGTCCGGACGAGCCGGTCTTCCGCGGCTGATGCTCAAGAGGGGTAGGCTATGTCAATACTCAGGCGGATAAACGACTTCCTCGGCAGAGCCTCCAGGCTTATCCTGGGCGGTGGACAGGAGGCGCTCGAGAGCCAGAGGCGCAAGGGCAAGCTGACCGTCAGGGAGCGCCTCGACGTCCTGCTCGACTCGGGCTCCTTCCTGGAGACCGACCTCTTCGTGGAGCACTCGGTGAAGGACTTCGGGATGGACTCGAAGAAGCTTGCCGGGGACGGGGTCGTGACCGGGTTCGGCCGCGTCGACGACAGGCCGGTGGCGGTGTTCGCCCAGGACTTCTCCGTGGCCGGCGGCTCCCTCGGCAGGGCGCACGCCTCGAAGATCACCAAGGTCATGGACGCCGCGAGGGACATGGGCACTCCCCTGATCGGCATCAACGACTCGGGCGGGGCGAGGATCCAGGAGGGCGTCGACTCGCTGTGCGGATACGGCGAGATATTCTTCAGGAACACCCAGCTGAGCGGCGTGGTCCCCCAGGTCTCGGTGATCCTGGGACCCTGCGCCGGAGGGGCGGTCTACTCCCCCGCCCTCACCGACTTCGTCTTCGTGGTCGACCGCATCTCCAACATGTTCATAACCGGCCCGCAGGTCATCAAGACGGTCCTCGGGGAGGAGATCTCGGCGGAGGAGCTCGGAGGGGCGCGGACCCACTCTTCGATAACCGGCAACGCGCACTTCTTCGCGGAATCCGAGCAGGCCGCCTTCGCCCAGGTAAGGGCGCTCCTCTCGTACCTGCCCGCCAACTCCTCCGAGCGCCCCCCACGGGCGAAGCCCAGACCGCCCCGGTCCGTGCTCTCGCCGAGTGTGATCCCGGAGGACAGGAGGCGCGCCTACTGCGTGAAGGACGTGGTCCGCGGCCTGGTCGACGGCTCGGAGTTCCTCGAGGTCCACGAGCACTATGCCAGGAACATCTTCACGGGCTTCGCGCGCATCGACGGCAGGCCGGTGGGGATAGTGGCCAACCAGCCCCGGGTCCTCGCCGGCGTCCTCGACGTGGACGCCTCGGACAAGGCGGCCCGGTTCATCCGCTTCTGCGATGCGTTCAACATCCCGCTCCTCACCCTGGTGGACACCCCGGGCTACCTGCCGGGCGTTAACCAGGAGCACATGGGCGTCATCAGGCACGGGGCCAAGCTCCTCTACGCCTACAGCGAGGCCACGGTGCCCAAGCTCACCGTGATCATGAGGAAGGCCTACGGCGGAGCCTACATCGCCATGTGCAGCAGGCACCTCGGTTCGAACTTCTCCATAGCCTGGCCCACCGCGGAGATCGCGGTCATGGGCCCCGAGGGCGCGGCCAACATAATATTCCGCAAAGAGATAGAGGACAGCGCCGATCCCGAGGCCACGAGGCGCGAGAAGATCGGGGAGTACGAGGAGAAGTTCGCGAACCCGTACGTCGCCGCAGGGAAGGGTTACGTGGACACCATCCTCCTCCCTCAGCAGACCAGGGATGCCCTGGCCCACGTGCTCGGCTCGTCCCGCAACACCGAAGCGTGCAGGCTCCCCAAGCGGCACGGCAACATGCCGGTCTAGGCGATGGCGATGACGGAGGAGAGGGACAGGCTCCCGGTCGACGGCACGGTCTACGAGACCGAGGTGCCCTCGGCCGGCCTCAGGCCCTTCACCGGCATGCCGGACAGGCGCGAGGTCCGTGCATTCATACCGGGCACGGTCGTCCGCGTGATGGTGCACCGTGGCGAGAAGGTTACGCCCGGTTCGGTGCTGCTCCTTCTCGATGCCATGAAGATGCACAACGAGGTGTGCCCGGAGATCGAGGGGCGGGTTGCGGAGGTCCTGGTGGCCGACGGCGACAGGGTCGAGAAGAACCAGCTACTGGTGCGCCTGGACGGCATCTGACGGGATCCGGGTAGAAACCGAGCGGGGAGCCTTCCGGCTCCCCGCTCCGCGTCCGCAGGACGGCGGGTGGCGCCTAGATCTCTCCCCTGAGCTCCAGGGCGCGCTCCATGGCCTCTATCGCGTCGGCGCGCCTGTTCAGGCGGCTGTAGGTGCTCGCCAGGTACTCCCACCAGTCCGCGTTGTCGGGCATTATCCCGAGAGCCCGCTCGAGAGCTGAGGCGGCCTCCGAATCCCTCTCCATCTGGGTGAGGGCGGCGAACTCCATGTACCAGGCGTTGGCCCTCTCGGTGTCGGTGAGGTCGCCGAGCATGACGGCCTCCTCCAGGATGTCCATTGCCTCCTCGTAGTCCTCGAGCATGATGTGCGCCTGCGCCAGGTTGCCCAGGAGGATGTAGCTGGGGCCCGTGATCTGCAGGGCCGCCTCGAACTCGCTCACCGCGCCGGCGAAGTCCTGCATCTCGAGGAGGGCGACGCCCCTGGTCAGCATGATCTCGCCGCGGATGTAGACTGCGTCCTCCTCCGTGAGCCAGCCCTCGTCCAGACCGGTCTGCACCCCGACGAGGGCGTCGTCGAACACCGCCATGGCGTCCTCGTACCTGCCCGACAGCAGGTAGACCTGGGCGAGCATGTTGAGGACGTCGGCATTCATGGCATCGATGCCCAGTGCCGTGGTGAGGGATGCGACCGCGTCGTCGAGGTGACCCTGCCTGGCCTCGTCGGTATCGGCGGACATGGCGAGGGCCTTGTGGAGCGTGGCGGAGTTGTAGAGCGAGAGCAGCGCGTTCGACTCGGCGTTGTCGAGCATCTCCTGTATCGCGGGGACCTGCTCGGGCGGCGCGGAGGAGAGCATCTCCCCGTATCTCGCGATCATCGCCTCGCCGAGCGTCCAGGAGACCTCGAAGTGGTCGAGGGCCCTGGCGATGTCGCCCTCCTGCAGGGCGAGGTCGCCCAGCATCTGGTCGAACTCGGGCCTCGCCGGCACGACCGACCTGCCGGTCTCGAGGTACTGCACGGCCCTGTCGTAGTCGTCCTGCACCGTGGTCGCGGCTGCGTTGTAGAAGACGAACCAGTACTCCTCGAGCTCGGGACCCAGGGCCGGATCGAGCCTGTAGGCATGTCCGAAGGACTCCGATGCGCCGATCCAGTCGCGGACGAAGCCCTGGGCCTTGCCGCGCCACAGCCAGAGTTCGGCGTCCAGCGAGTCACCCGCCGCGATGACGCTGTCGGCGAGGTGGATGGCCTCCTGGTACTCGCCGTTCTGCATGTGCACCTTTATACCCGTCACGATGGGCGTGGAGCACGCGACCGCGGCGAGGGCCGCGAGCACGAGCGCCGCGCGCGCTATGCCGTTCAATCTCTGCGACACCTGATCCTCCGTTCGGGAAACTGACTGAAAAGTCACTGGAAAATCTGCAATGACCGGAACCAAGTCAACGCCCCGGGCTTGACGGCGGGGCGCCGTCTGCTTAGACAATCCGCCCCCAGGGAGGGTTTTGCATGGGTACGCTGGCCGATCTGCTGAAACTCGTGCTCGGGCTGCTCCTGTCCTCGACGGGAGTCGGAGGGGCGGAGCTGCACCAGCCCGCCGCACCTTCCCGGGAGGCCGTCGTCCTTCTCGACAGGCAGGTCATCCTCTTCACGGAGGACGGCCGGGAGGCCAACCTCTCCATGATCTCCTCGGGCAGGCCGGGGCACTCGACCCCGGCCGGCGACTTCACCGTCCTGTACCGCAGGAGGGCTCCGATAAGCAGCCGCTACCTGGTGAGGATGCCCTTCTGGATGTGCATCGACCCATCCGGCGAGATCGGGCTCCACCAGGCGGGCGGATCCAGGGCCCTCCGTCTGCTGGGGACACCCCAGTCACACGGCTGCATCCGTCTGGGGGCCTTCACCGCCCCATGGGCCTACGGCTGGCTCCCGAACGGGTCGGGCGTTTCCATCAGGAGATCCGACTAGACCAGGTCCGGGTCCGTGGCCTCCAGGCCGGTCACCACATCCCTCAGCTTCTGGGCGCTCTCGTCCGACATGACCAGGATTACTCCCCCGGACTCGACCACGGAGACCCCTGACAGGCCCATGACCACGGTCAGCCTCCCGGGAGTCCAGGCAGTGCAGTCGTGTCCGTCCACGACAAGGCATCTCCCCCTCGAGACACCCGCCCTGCGGGCCGCGGGCCAGTCTCCCAGGTCGTCCCAGCCGAAGGATGCCCTCACGACCGCCACCCGCCCGGCCTTCTCCATGACCCCGTAGTCGATCGAGACTGATTCGAGCCTGCCGTAGACCGCCGGATCCGCCTCGCTGCCGGTCCTCATGCCGGCCAGGGCGGAATGGAGCGCGGGCAGCTGCCTCCCGATCTCGTCCAGGATGGAGTCGGCGCGCCAGACGAACATGCCCGCGTTCCAGAGGAACCTGCCGCTCTCGAGAAAGGCGCGCGCCGTGGCCTGGTCCGGCTTCTCCACGAACCTGGCCACGCGCGAGATCCCGCCCTCGGGAGGGTCCGCCTCGAGGTAGCCGTACCCGGTCGCCGGCCTGTCGGGCACGATGCCGACGGTCACCAGCCAGCCGTCCAGGGCGGCTGCCGCGGCGGCGGCGATGGAGCTCCTGAAGCCCTCGTCGTCGGAGACCAGATGATCCGAGGGGAGCACGGCCATGACGGCGGCCCCGCCGTGCCTGCGGCGGATCTCCATGGCGGCCCAGCATATGCAGGCGGCCGTATTCCTCCCCGATGGCTCGAGCAGGATGTTCTCCGGTGGGATCGCCGGCAGCTGATCGCGTACCGTGCCTGCGAAATCGACGCCCGTGACCACCAGGGTCCTCGCGGGAGGGACGAGTCCCTCGAGCCTCGCGACGGTCGCCTGCAGCAGCGTGCGGCCCTCGAGCAGCTCGACGAACTGCTTGGGGGAGGCCTTCCTCGAGACCGGCCAGAACCGCGTCCCGCGGCCCCCCGCCATGATCACGGCATGAATGTCATCCATCAGGGCGACTCCTCCGGCCGGATCACCCAGGCGGGCGACCGGACGACGGCCGTCCCCCCCGGGCGGTCGGCGACCATGCATGCTCTTCCCTGCTCCCCCGAGCCCATGCCCTCGACGAAGAGCACGCCGAACGGCGGGACCTGGACGGTACCCGGGTGAACCCTCTCCATCAGATACCCCGATCCCCCGGTGTCCGGCGGCGTTCCCCTGCTGACGGCAGGGCGCGGTGGACTGTCGAAGGGGATCGAAGCCAGCGCCTGCTCGAGATGGAGCACGCGGGGGCGTCCGGAGGCATCGACCCTACCCCAGTCGTGCAGGCGGAAGGTCGTGTTCTCGTTGTTCTGGACCTCGAGGAGCTCGATGCCCCCTCCGAGGGCGTGCACGGTGCCCGCCGGGAGGTGGATCATGTCCCCCGGAGAGACGGAATGCCTCTCCAGGACGCTCTCCGGGCTGTCCGTCGAGAGGGCCCGGACCAGACCGGCCTCG
This sequence comes from uncultured bacterium, assembly GCA_964603785.1. Taxonomy (GTDB): domain Bacteria; phylum Fermentibacterota; class Fermentibacteria; order Fermentibacterales; family Fermentibacteraceae; genus CAZRWD01. The sequence continues at coordinate 49,065 of CAZRWD010000011.1, read as the reverse complement.
TCGACGCCCTCGCGCAGGCCCGCAAACAGGAAGGCTCCGGGCAGTGCCGTGAGGATGAGCCAGGTCTCCGACTTCGAGGGGCCTCCGAACGCTCCGGGATGCACCTGGAGCGAAAGCATCGATGCGGTGTGCAGGGTCTTCACGAGGATGGGGAACGGCTCGGCGGGGGCCCGGCGGATGTCGGCGAGCCTTGCGACCTCGGGACCGCCCGCGATCAGTTCCGATGAGGAGGCGCCGTCGTCGAAGAGCCACCAGACCTCCCCGAAGGGCTGCCCCCCGGGGTTGGGGAGGCTTCCCCAGATCCTCTCGACGGGCTTGGGGACCGACCGGTAGAGCAGTCTCAGCCCCGTCCCCTCCCGACCAGCATCCTCAGGAGGGGCACTCCCGTCCAGTCGCGCTCGGGGTGCCACTGCACGCCCACCGCCAGGCCGTCTTCGCTCTCCATGGCCTCGATGACTCCGTCCGACGCCATCGCGGTCGCGACGAACCCCGGGGGGACCTTCTCCACAGCCTGGTGATGGAAGCTGCAGACGAGCGGCTCCCCCCCCAGGACCCCCCCTACCGCCGAGCCCGGGGCCGTGGTGACGGTGTGCTCCTTCGGCAGGGCTGCCGTGCCGTAGTGGTCGACGGCCCCGTGAACGGCCGACGGAATGTCCTGCACAAGGGCGACACCTCCCGCGATTCCCATGATCTGCATTCCCAGGCAGATCCCGAGGACGGGGACTCCCGCCCTCCTGGCCTCGCGGTAGAGGGTCATCTCCCAGAGTGGTCTGTGGAACTCGATGTTCTCGGCACCCTGGAGCGGCCTCCCGTAGAGCGAGGGGCACGGGTCGTTGCCCCCGGTCAGCACCAGGACGTCGAGCCCCCCGAGCACGGTGCGCACGCGCCCCAGACCCGCCGGGAGCACGGCGACCGGGCAGAAGCCGGATACGGATGCCAGCCGGGCATAGCTGGCGTTCACGGCGAAGCGCCATCGCCCCCATGCACCCTGCTTCTCGGGAGCGTTCTCCAGCCACTGGGTCGAGAAACCGACGAGCGGTTGGCTGTCAGCCAATCGAGGCCATCCTCTCGACCGCATCCCTCGCCCCGGCTGCGGTGACGGGGTCGACCTCGACCACGGGTCCGAGCGCCTCGAGCGCAAGGCGCACCGACTCCGGAGTGATCCTCTTCATGTCGGGGCAGGCAATCCTGCCGACAGCCATGAAGGACCTGTCCGGGAACAGCGTCTGCAGCCTGTGTATGAATCCCGTCTCGGTGCCTATCAGGAACCGCCGGGATGGGGACGCGCCGATGCGGCCGATCATGCCCCCGGTTCCCAGGACGGCGTCGGCCATGTCCCAGGCGGCGGGTGGAGTCTCGGGATGGACGAGGAGCTCGGCATCAGGCCAGAGAGCCCTCGCCTCGCCGATGTGTCCGAGGTCGGCCCCCGCATGGGGGGGGCAGCAGCCGTCGAAGATGTGGACCCTCCTGGAGGTGTGGAGGGAGACGAACGACCCGAGGTTCCTGTCCGGCCCGAAGATGACGTCTCCGGGCGGGGCGGCGGACACCACGCGGACGGCGTTCGCCGATGTGCAGCAAGCCCAGCTGGCCGCCTTCAGCCCGGCCCCGGAATTGACGTATGTCACCACCGATGCCCCGGGGTGGGCTCTCTTCATCGCCTCGAGGTCGGCGACCGTCATGCAATCCGCCAGGGGGCAGCCAGAACCGGGAACCGGGTGGATCACCGTCCTCCCAGGCGCCAGGATTGCGGCCGTCTCCGCCATGAACCGAACCCCGCATACCACGATCACATCCTTGGACGAGTCGCGTGCGGCCCTGCTCAGTTCGAGGGAGTCGCCCACCATGTCGGCCAGGTCCTGTATCCCGGGCGGCTGGTAGCTGTGCGCGAGGATGAGCGCACCTCGACTGCGCCTCAGGTCCTCGATCCCCTCGTGTCCGGGGGCGGGGCGGATCATGCGCCGTACTTCTCCAGGCGACCGGCCGACGCGAGGAGGATGGGCATCAGGTCGACGGCCATGAATGTCCCGAGAGCCCCGGAGGCGGCCTCGCGCTCGGTGAGGCGCCTGCTCCAGCCGGTTCTCTGCGGGCCTCCCGAGACGAGGACAGGGACCGGGTGCCAGCTGTGCAGCTTCATGGGGCAAGGGGTGCTGTGGTCGCCCGTTATGCACGTCACGTCGAAACCGGCATCCAGGAGCCCCGGAAGCATGCGGTCGAAGGACTCCACGGCGGCGGTCTTCGCCTCGAAGTCGCCGTCCTCTCCCGAGCTGTCCGTGGGCTTGTGGTGGAGGAAGAGGAGGTCGTATCCCTCCCCGGCCGCCAGCTCCGCCGCACGGATCTGGTCGTCCGCCGTGGCGCACCGGAGCATGTCCATGCCTACGAGGGCGGCCACGCCCCTGTACATCGGATAGAGAGCGGCCGCCGCGGCCCTCAGTCTGAACCGGTCCGCCATCGAGGGGTATGGCCGGTGGGAGGCGAACCCGCGAAGGAGGATACCGTTGGCGGGATGCTCACCCGCCAGCGCCTCCCCGGCGCGTCGGAGGAACTCCGAGACCACCCGGGCGCTCCTGGCGGATGCTCCGTCGTGCGCCACCGGCACGAGGGGAGGGAGGCCCGCATGCCCGGGATCGCTGTCTCCGACGGCCTCCCCGAGGCCCTCGCCCCGGAACACGACGCAGGCCCGGTGCTCCTTCTCGGTCCTGACGAAGACCTCCACGTCGTCGATCCTCATGCCGTCCAGCATGGAGACCAGCCTTGCGTTCTCGGAGCTGTCGATCCTGCCCGCCCTCCTGTCGGTGATCCTCCCGTCCGGTCCGAGCGTGCAGAAGTTGGCCCTGGCCGCCAGGTCGCCCGGGACGACGGGGAAACCCACGCCGAGAGCCGAGAGGATGCCCCTCCCGACGAAGAACTCGACCGGGTCGTAGCCGAACAGCGCAAGGTGGGCCGGACCGCTTCCGGGGGTGATGCCGTGGGACACCGGTATGTGCTGCCCCAGGGCCGAGAGGGGGGCCAGCGCGTCGAGGTTTGGCGTGGATGCCGCCTCCAGCGGCGTCATCCCGGAGGGGCCGGAGATGTCGCCGAGCCCGTCCAGGACTGCCAGCAGTATCCTGCCCCCGTCCGGGGATGCGAGTCCCTCCGCAAGCGTCCTGTGCATCTGTCCTCCGCTCAGTCCAGCGTTATCCTGCCGGTGGAATCTATCGATCCGGCCTCGTATGCGCGAAAGCCCGCCTCGCGGGCCATCCCGGCGGCCTCCTCGAGTCCGCGGCGGAGGACCACGAGCATCCCCGCCCCCAGGTTGAAGGCGCGCTGCATCTCGTGATCGGAAATTTCGCCGAGGTCCCTTATCAGACCGAAGAGGGGAGGCGGATCGTCCGGCAGCCGGATGAGCGCGCCGCAGCCCTCGGGGAGGATCCTCGGCAGGTTCCCCGGGATGCCGCCCCCGGTGACATGGCAGATGCCCGCGGCGAGTCCGCCGCGCAGCATGGGTCCGACCGCCTTCAGGTAGCTGAGGTGCACCTCCAGGAGGGCGTCGGCCACGGTGACCCCGCCGAGCTCGTCCGGACGGTCGTCGGGCGAGAGGCCGGCCTTGTCGAACAGGACCCTTCGGGCGAGGGAGTAGCCGTTGGTGTGCAGCCCGCTGGAGTGCAGCCCGAGCACGGGCATCCCGGGCTCGACAAGAGATCGGTCCGGGATCGAATCCCTGTCGGCGACTCCGACGATGGTTCCCGCCACGTCGTAGTCCCCCGGGGCGTAGAAGCCCGGCATCTCGGCCGTCTCCCCCCCGAGCAGGGCGCAGCCGTTCTCGATGCAGGCGGCCGAGAGGCCCTCGACGATCCGGACCGCCACGGAGGCCTCGAGCCTTCCGCACGCGATGTAGTCCAGGAAGAAGAGCGGCTCGGCCCCCTGGGCCAGGATGTCGTTCACGCAGTGGTTGACCAGGTCGCGCCCGACCGTGTCGTAACGGCCGGTCATCGAGGCGACCCTGAGCTTGGTCCCGACCCCGTCCGTGCTGGCTACCAGGACGGGCTCCCGGAGGCCGCCGAAATCCGCCCTGAAGAGCCCTCCGAACCCTCCCAGATCGGACATCACGCGGGGCGTGAAGGTCGCCCTCGCAAGGCTCTTCATGCGGGCCACTGCCCTCTCGCCCTCGTCTATGTCGACGCCCGACGACCTGTAGTCCAGGCTGTCCGTCACGGGACCATCCCCAGCTGGTTGGTCGAGAGGTAGTACTTCATCCTCTCGTCTATCAGGCTCCTGTCCAGGTCCCTCATCATCGCGGTGCCGAAGCCCGACACCGCGAAGCTGGCTATCACGGAACCGTAGGCCAGCCCGAGGCGGATGTCGTCGAATTCGAGGGGCCTGCCGGCTCCGGAGAGGAAGCCCAGCATCCCGGCGGCGAACGAGTCGCCTGCGCCCGTAGGATCGACCACCGACTCCAGGGGCACCGCCGGCAGCGCGAACGGGACGGGACCGCCCAGGACGAGCACTCCGCTGGCGCCCCGCTTGATGACCACGTATCGAGGGCCCAGGGACAGGATCCACGCCCCGGCCCTGAAGATGTCGGGCTCGCCCGACAGCTGCGCGGCCTCGGAGGCGTTCACGAAGACGATCTGGACCCGTCTGAACACGTCGATCACGGCGTCCCTCTGCCGGTCGATCCAGAGGTTCATCGTATCGACGGCGACCCATCTCGGGTTCTCGACCTGCCCCAGCACGTCGAGCTGGAGTGCGGGATCGATGTTGGCCAGGAAGATGCAGGGAGTCGTGCGATGACCCGCGGCCAGCCGGGGGGCGAAGCCCGCGAAGACGCCCAGCTCGGTGCGTATCGTCCTGGCGTCGCCGAGGTCCGGGCCGTAGACCCCCTCCCAGCGGAAGGTGGGTCCCTGCCCGGTCTGGAGCCCCTCGAGGCCTATGCCCTTGTCCTCCAGGAAGCGCTTCTCCATGACCGGGAAGTCCGGCCCGACGACCCCCACCATGCTGACGGAGTCGAAGGGGCGCGCCCCCAGCGAGAAATAGACGGCCGACCCGCCGAGGGTCTCCTCCACCTTGCCGGAGGGGGTGGTCAGCGTGTCGAGCGCGACGGAGCCTACTACGAGGAGAGCCATTTGTCCTCCAAATCCTACATCCGCTCGGGAGCGGCCACGCCGAGGACCCCGAGGAGGTCCCGCATGGTGTTGCGGCAGGCCGAGCAGAGGATCAGCCGGCCGGCGGAGGTGCCCGGGTCCTGCGTGTCCACCACCCTCACCCTCTGGTAGAAGCCGTGGAACGCGGTCGCCAGCTCGTGGAGCATCTCGGTCAGCCTGTGCGGCTCGAGTGCTTCCGCCGCCGCCACGACCCTCGACGGAACCGCCTCCAGGAGGCGCATGAGCCTCCTCTCGTCCGCTCCTGGGCGGAACCCCGCCATGGCGGCGTCCGCAGGGGTCTCGAGCCCCTCCGCCCGGGCGGTCCTGAGGATGCCCGATATCCTCGCACAGGCGTACTGCACGTAGTAGACGGGGTTGTCGTCGGACTGCCTGCGGGCTACCTCCAGATCGAAATCCATGTGCGCCTCGGCCTTGCGGGTCAGGAAGAGGTACCTCGTCACATCCGCCGAGCCGGCCTCCTCCACGAGTTCCCGCATGGTCACGAAGTTCGCCGCCCTGGTGGACATCCTGACCTTCCTGCCGTCCCTCACCAGGGTCACGAACTGGTGGAGGATCACCCTGAGCCTGGAGGCGACCTCGGCCTCCCCCAGGATGGCCGACAGGAGGGCGGTCACGTCCCGGCTGGTGTCGAGGTGGTCCGAGCCGAACACATCCACCATGAGGTCGTAGCCCCTGTCGAACTTGTCGAGGTGGTAGGCTATGTCGGGCGTCCTGTAGGTGTATCCGCCGCCGTCCCTCACCAGCACCCGGTCCTCCGGGCGCCCGAGGGCCGTCAGCCTGGCCCACCGCTTGCCCGATCCGGGGGGATCCTCGTAGACGAGGGGACCACCGCCCGTGACCACCATAGACAGTCTCGAGATGGCCTCCTCCACCGCGTCGGGGATCAGGCTGGCCTCGCTGAAGTACCTGTCGAACCGGATGCCGAGGAGGTCCAGGTCCTCCCTGATCATGTCCATGGCCCTCCGGGTCGAGTAGACTCGGAAGGCGTCGGCGTCCGAGGGCCACTGCAGGCCGGGCTCGCCGGCCATCAGGTCGGCCGCCCACCTCTCGAGGTACTCGCCCTTGTAGCCGCCCTCGGGGATGTCCATGGCCTCGCCGCGGAGCCCCAGGTACCTCGCCGCGAGCGATTCGGCGAGAAGGTCCATCTGCCGGCCGGAATCGTTGAAGTAATACTCCCGCTCGACCTTCCAGCCGGCCGCCTCGAGCAGCCCGGATATCGCCTCCCCCAGGACCGCCTGTCGGCAGTGGCCGACGCTGAGCGGACCCGTGGGATTGGAGCTGACGAACTCGACCAGGGCCCTCCTGCCAGAGCCCGAACCCCCCAGGAGCGGGACGAGCCCCGAGCCCGAAAGCGCGGACGCCGTCTCCGCGAGGTGGTCGTCGGACAGCCTGAAGTTGATGAAACCGGGACCCTCGACGCCCGCCGACTCGACCGCCGCCGGAAGGCTCATGGCCGAGAGGAGCCCGGCCGCGACTTCGCGCGGCGGCAGGCCTATCTCCGGCGCCGCCTCGAGAGCGGCCTGGGTGGTCAGGTCGCCGAAGGCTTCGCTGCGAGGCTCGGAGAGCAGGACGGGGCGCTCGACCCCGAACCGGGATCCGAGGGCTCCTGCGACGAGCGCGCGCAGCTCGCTCCGGAGATCCTCAGGACCCAACGGCGTCTCCGGGATCGGGGAAGTCCTGGTAGTCCGCGTCGCTCCAGAGCATCTCCAGGTTGTAGTACTCCCTCGTGTCGGGCAGGAAGATGTGCACCACGAGAACTACGAAGTCGAGCAGGATCCACGAGCCCTCCTCGAAGCCCTCCCGGTGGTGCATCCTGACTCCGAGCGCCCTTGCCGTCTCCTCGACCCTCTCGGCGACGGCGCGCGCCTGGGTGGGCGAGGCGGCCGAGGCCACGAGGAACATGTCCATCGTGAGCGGGAAGCCGCTCATGTCGACGGCACGGACCCTGAAGCCGTGCCTCTCGTGTATCGCCGCGACGATGGGGGCGATTATGTCGTCGACCAAGGGCACCTCCGATGTCACTGGTCCGCGACCGGTATGAGGGAATCCCTCCGATCGGCGACGTCCCTTCCGAGGATTATCGTGAGATCCGTCTCCGGATCGTCCCCCATCTCCCATACGATGCAGCTGTCGCCCAGCCCCAGCTGCGAAGCAGCTCCGGAGGCCTCGAGGCTGCCCGGGAGGTGGGCCACTATTATCGTCATCTCGTAGTCGTCCCGGTCGGCGTCTGCGGGCTCGAACGGAGCGACGAACACCACGGGACCCGAACTCCCCATCAGGAAGCGCTGTATCGCCCTGGCGAGCCCGGCCCTCCCCGATCCGTTGAGGACCCTTATCGAGACCGTGTCCGGGAGCTGCGCGACCGAGTCGGTGGTAGCCTCCGGAGCGGGCTCGGGTTCGGGCATGTCCGCGAAGAGGGCGAGCGCCGCCAGGGCCAGGGCCATGACCGTGACCAGCAGGCGGGGCATGAGGCCGTGCGCCTGCAGGCTCAATCCCTGCTCCCGAACCAGGGGAGGAGCCTCTCGAAGGCGCTCTCCAGGGACTCCGAGAGGACCCGCGCGTCGGCGAGGACGGGGAGGAAGTTGACGTCACCGGGCCACCTGGGGAGGACGTGCACGTGAAGGTGCCCCTCGACCCCTGCCCCGGCGCAGCGGCCGAAGTTCCAGCCCCCGTTGATCCCGGCGCACTTCATGCCCTCCATCAGGGCGCGCTCGGCCATCGCCACCCCGGCGAGCAGGGCGGCCCCCTCCTCGGGGGACAGCTCGGAGAACAGCGCGGCGTGCCGCAGAGGGGCTATCATCATGTGTCCGTTGGTATAGGGATACCTGTTCATGACTGCGAGCACGTGGCTGTTCCGCATGAGGACCATGTCCGAGCCGTCGCCCGGGCCGTCCCGGAGATGGCAGAAGAGGCATCCGTCCGAGGGGGTGTCGCCCGTCACGTATGCCTTCCTCCAGGGCGCCCAGAGCCTGTCCATCACACCTCCCCGACCACGGTGTACGGTTCCAGGACGGTACCGCCCGGGACCGCGGCGCTCCCGACGATGCACCCGTCGCCGATCACGCACCCCTCGCCTATCCCCGCCCGTCCGGACAGCCTCACGAACCTTCCTATCTCGCTCCCGGGGCCGACGGCTGCCCCGTCCTCGATCCAGACGCCTTCGGGATCCGTGAACCTCACCCCGGCAGCCATGAGCCGTGCCACGTTCCGCCTGGACAGGGCTCTCGAGACCGCCGCGAGCTGGAACGGATCGTTGACGCCCGAGACCTCCGCCCAGTCGGCCGCGGCGCAGGCCGCGCAGCACAGCCCTCTCGAGACGGCTATCCCCACCGCATCGGTCAGATAGTACTCGCCCTGGGAGTTGTCGTTCCCGATGGCCGCCAGGAGCCCCGGCAGAATCCCGCCGTCGAAGGCCATCAGCCCCGTGTTGACCTCGGCGACCGCCGCCTCCTCGGGCGTCGCGTCCCTGTCCTCGACTATGCGCTCCACCAGCCCGCCCCCGCCCCTGATCACCCTTCCGTAGCCGGACGGGTCCGGCGGCCTGCCCGTGAGGACGGACATGGCCGCATCACGCTCCCTGCGGGAATCAAGCAGTCTCCCGACGGTTTCCGGGAGCAGCAGGGGGACATCTCCAAGGAGGACGGCGACCTCAGAGTGATCCGAGCCCTCGATGGCCGTGGACACGGCATGGGCGGTGCCGAGCTGCTGCTCCTGCACGACCCAGTCGATCCCGGCCTCGTCGAGCATCGGGACGAGCGCCTCCCGGCCGAAGCCGACCACGGCCACCACCCTGTCGAACCCGCAGGATGCGGCCGTCCCGAGAACTCTCATCACCATCGGCACCCCGAGCACGGGATGGACGACCTTTGGAAGGTCGGAATGCATCCTCCGGCCCTTCCCGGCCGCCAGGACGACGGCCGTCGTCAATCCAGGAGCCTCGGGGTCGCGTTGGCCTCGTCCGCGACGACGATCCTCGGCCGCGGGGGGGTCTCCCCGTCCGAAACCCAGACGTACTGGAGGACTATCGCCCTGTGGCCGGGCTCGACCAGCAGAGCCGCCGCTCCGTTGATGCATACCGTCCCGCTGCCCGCGGGGCCCTCCAGGACATAGGTCTCGAAACGGGAGCCGTTGTCCAGGTCGGCCACCTGGACCCTCTCGCCGGGCATGATCCCGGAGAGGTCGAGCATGACCCTGTCTATCGTGATCGAACCCACATAGTCCACATGGGCGTCGGTTATCGTCACCCTGTGCAGCTTGGCACCCAGAAAGCACCTGAGCAACTCACTCCTCCACGGCCCCGGCCCCCGGACGGAGCAGGACGTTGTCTATGAGCCTCGTCGGGCCGGCGTGGACCGCCACGGCCAGGACGCCGTCCCGGTCGAGCACCTGCATCGGCTCCATGTCCTCCGGATCGGCAAGCTCGACATACTGGATCCGGAGGCTCGCGCCGCGGCCAACCACGGCCGCGAACGCATCCTTCAGGGCGGAAGCCCCGACCGCGCCGGACCGGGCGAGTTCCGACGCCTCCGTCAGCCCGGCGAAGATCAGCGAAGCGTCCTTCCGCTCGCCTGGAGAGAGATATGCGTTCCTCGAGCTCATGGCCAGCCCGTCCGGCTCGCGGACGGTGGGCACCGCGACTATCTCTCCCGCCATCCTGAGGTCACGGGCCATCCTCCTGATGACGGCCAGCTGCTGGATGTCCTTCCTGCCGAAGAAGGCCAGAGCCGGCCTGATCATACCGAAGAGCACCGCGCAGACGGTGGCCACCCCTGTGAAGTGCCCGGGGCGGAACCTTCCGCAGAGCCCCTCCGATATAGAGGGGACCTCGACCCGGGTCCGGAAGCCCTGCGGATAGATGTCGGCCGCCTCCGGCGCGAACAGCAGGTCGGCGCCCGCCTCCTCCAGAACCAGTGAATCCGCGTCGAGGTCGCGGGGATACCTCTCGAAGTCCTCTCCCGGCCCGAACTGCGAGGGATTAACGAACACGGACGCCACCACGCGGTCGCATCGCCTCCGGGCCGCCTCCAGCAGGGCGACGTGTCCCTTGTGGAGCGCACCCATGGTAGGCACCAGGCCGGTCACGAGGCCCCCGTCCCGCCAGCCGGCGGCGATCTCCGAGACCCTCTCGGACGACCTCTCGACGAGCACCGTCAGCCCTTCAGCCGGGAGACCCAGGAGCACACTCCGCCCCTGTGCCCGTCGACCGCCTGGATCAGGCGCTCCAGCTCGCCGCCCTTCCTGAAGTCCACCCCGTCGGTGTTGACCACGAGCACCGGGAGGTCCCTGGTCCTGAAGAAGTAGCTGTTGTAGGCGTTCAGCAGCGCCTCGAGATAGGAGCGGCTCATGTCCTTCTCGTAGGGCCTGCCGCGTCTCGCGATCCTCGTCGTTATCGAATCCAGGGACGCCTGCAGATAGATTACGAGGTCGGGCACCTGGACGTCCCTCTCCAGCATGCCGGCGAGCTTTTCGTAGAGGGAGTACTCCTGCTCCCCGAGGTTGATCTGGGCGAAGATCCTGTCCTTGGCGAACATGTAGTCCGACACGGCCCTGCTCGAGAAGAGGTCGAGCTGGGCGAGCTTCTGCTGCTGTCTGTACCTGCTGAGCAGGAAGTAGACCTGGGTCTGGAAGGCGTAGGCCTTCCGGTCCCTGTAGAACAGCGGGAGGAACGGGTTCTCCTCGACCTCCTCGAGTATGAGCCTGGCCTTCCAGGCCGCCGAGAGGAGCCCGCAGAGAGTCGTCTTTCCGACCCCTATGGGGCCTTCCACCACAACGTACCGCTTCTCAGACACCAGACCAGATCTCCCCTGGGGGTGGAGGGGGAACGACTTCCGTAATATCGCCATGGAAGGCCTGTCCGGCCAGAAGGTCGGCCGCGCTGCGCCCGAGGACGGGAATCGGCCTGTCGCCCATGACGTCCCCGAGAGGCCTCAGGACGAACTCCCTCCGGGCGATCCGAGGATGCGGGAGGACCAGTTCGCAGTCCCGGACGACCTCGGAGCCGACGAACAGGATGTCGATGTCGATGGTTCTGTCGCTCCCGGCCTTGCGTACAGGCGAGCCCAGGGCGGCCTCCACACTCCTCGCGGCATCGAGCAGGGCGTGCGGCCCCGCGCTCCAGAGCCCCGCCATGACCGCGTTGAGGAAGGGTCCGCCCCCTACGCCCTCGGCAGGCCCGGACTCGTAGATCCCCGAGAGCCTGGGGTGCGAGAGACCGCGGACGCGCGTCAGGAGCACGGCCGCCTCCGCGAGGTTCCCGGCCCTGTCGCCCCTGTTGCTGCCCAGGGCGATAGCGAACGGACTGGTCAACCTGAAGTGGCCCTGAAGGAAGCCTCGCCGGCGCGGGGCGTCACCGGGGGGCAGGGCTTCCCGACGGTTACGGTCCACTCGCACCCGGGGGCCAGGGGCCGGAGCGACGCGAGGAGCGCCCCGGCGAGGTCCTCGATCAGATCGAAGGCAGATCCCGCATGTGCGCCGACCGCCCCGGCCACGGACCTGTAGTCGACCAGCGGCGGGTCTCCGGGAGCCCATCCTCCCCTGCACTCGACATCGACCTTCACCAGCCTCGGGAACATGCGCTCCTCCGGGAGGACGCCGATGACGACACCCAGCTCGATGCCCGAGAGCCTCAGGAGTCCTTCCCGCACTTCCTGCTCCTCCTCATGGCCGTCCTGCCGCGCAGGCCGTGCAGCTCGAGCTGCTCGAGCCTCCCGAGCGCCTTCACGATCCTCTCGGCCGGAATGGTCAGGGCGAACCTTATGAAACCCTCCCCGGCCGATCCGAAGCCGGAGCCCGGAGTCACCACGACGCCGGCCTGGGTTATCAGCCTGGTCGCGAAGTCCATCGATGTCCAGCCCTTCGGCACCGAGGCCCATACGTAGAAGGTTCCGGGCGTTTCACAGACACCCCACCCCAGCCTTCGGAGGCCCTCGAGGAGCAGGCGGCGCCTCTCGGCGTAGGTCGCCAGGCGGCCGGCGAGGATCTCCCCGGGCATGTCCATGGCGAACGCCGCCGCGTGCTGGACGGCGGTGAAGACCCCGGAGTCTATGTTCTCCTTGGCCGACATGAAAGCCCCCACCAGCTTGCGGCCGCCTGCCACGAAGCCGACCCTCCATCCCGTCATGTTGAAGGTCTTCGACATCGAGTGGAACTCCAGGCAGACGTCGGAGGCTCCCTCGATCTGGAGGAAGGAGAGGGGCGGCTGGCCGTCGAACCTTATGTGGCTGTAGGAGTTGTCGCTGACTATCAGCAGGTCCTCCCGTCTGGCGAACTCGACGAGGCGCTTCATGTCGCCGGGGCTCATGACGGCTCCCGTGGGATTGTTGGGGTAGTTAACGAAGATGATCCTCGCGCTCCTGCGCACGGGTGGGGCTATGTCCTCCAGCGAGGGGAGGAAGGAGTTGCCGGCGGTGAGCTGGAACTCCACCGGGACGGCATCGGCAAGAATGCTGGCCGCCCTGTACACGGGGTAGCCGGGGTCGGGCACGAGCACCACGTCGCCCGGATTGCAGAACACCATGGGCAGGTGGGCGAGCCCCTCCTTGGTCCCTATGACCGCCGCGATCGACATCTCCTCGCCGGGACGGACACCGAACTCCCTCTCCATCCAGCGGGATGCGGCGTCGATGAAGAAGGGGGAGCCGGCGTTCCTCGGGTACCTGTGGCAGGAGGGATCGGCGAGGGCCCTGCGGGCGGCCTCCACGACGGGCTCCGGTGTGGGCAGGTCGGGGTCTCCGATGCCGAAGTCGATGAGGTCGACCCCCCTGCGCGCGGCGGCGGCCCTCCTCCTGTCTATCTCCGCGAAGAGGTAGGGGGGCAGACGGCTGACGCGCCCGGATGCGGAGATCAGTACTCTCTTCTTGTCCAATTGGATGCCTCCGGGGGGCGTGGGGGAACTTTCTTGACCTCTGCCGTGTGTTCTACAATAAACGAATCGACAACGCATCGGCAGTTGCCCGGAACACGAGAACGGGAGGACAGGATGAGGATCACGCTGTTGCTTGTCGCAGCCGCAGCTGCGGCGCCATCGGCCGGGTGGGTCGACTTCGGGCTCGATTCCGGCACGGCCGCGAGCGTGTCGGTCGTCGAGGCCACACCGGCAGGGCTCGTGATAGACGTGACGGTCCCCGGCGTGGATATCGCGCATGTGGCATCGGGAGGGATGGACTTCTCGGTCGTCACGGTCCCGGGCACCACTCTCTCCGCTCCCGAGCCGGGCTTCCCCGCACTGCCGAAGCTGTCCTTCCTTGCCGCGCTACCCGCCGATCCGGGCGTCACGATGACCGTCGAGAGCCTCGACGAGGTCCAGCTGGGGATACTGACGCCCTGGCCGATGCAGCCAGTGATGCCGGACACCTCCCGCAGCGCGGGGCCCTTCGCATTCCTCCCGGAGGCCTACTCAGCGGGAGTGCATCCGTCCGCAGCGGCGCAGTGGACCCTGGACGGCGTCCTCAGGGGTGTTCCCGTGGGCAGGTTCGCCATCAACCCGTTCAGGTGGGACGCGGTCACGGGCGAGCTCACAGCCGCCCGGAGGATGCGGATCAGCATCGATTTCGGGGGTACGGTGCACAGGCCGGACCGCCTGGCCTCCCCCTGGGTCGAGTCGATATTCGAGCAGGCATTCATCAACGCATCGATCCTCGACGCCCCCCCGGCCTCCGAGTATCACGAGTCGGCAGGCGTGTTCTGGGCGTTCACGCCCGAGGCGGCCTCGAGGGCCGACGGGGCGGACCTCCTCATCCTGGCCGGCGACGACTTCGTCGAGACCATGCTCGACGAGTTCGCCACCGCCAAGCACAACCAGGGCTACCTGACCACGGTCGTCGCCGCCGGCTCCTGGACGCAGGCCCAGATCAAGACCTACATCCAGACCGCATACGACACATGGGACCCGGCCCCGTCCTTCGTGCTGTTCGTCGGCGACCACGGCGACCTCCCGGCCTACAGCTTCAACGGCATGTACTCCGACAACAGGTACTGCTGCGTGGACGGGACCGACTACATGTGCGACATCTTCCGCGGCCGGTTCACCAACGGCACCAGCTGGATGCAGATCGTGACCGACAAGATCATGAAGTGGGAGTTCGACCCCCTGCTCGACCCCTCCTTCTGGAACACGGCCCTCAGCGCAGGCTACTTCCAGGACGACAACAACGACGGGATAGCCGACCGCTGGTTCCTCTACACCTGCGAGACCGTCAGGGACACCTACCTGACCCTCTTCGGGAAGAGCGTCGAGCGAGAGTACTGCACCAACTCGACCCACGCCACCCCCTGGTACTACAGGCCCGACCTCCCGTCGGCAGGGCAGCAGGTCCCGTCCGACATCACCTGGGACGGCAACGCGGCGGGGATCACCGCCGCAATCAACAGCGGCGTGTTCCTGGTGCAGCACCGCGACCACGGCATGGTCGACGGCTGGGCCGACCCCTACTACGTCACGAGCAACCTCTCCGCGCTCTCCAACGGAGATAAGACCCCGGTCGTGTTCAGCGTGAACTGCCTCACCGGGCAGTTCTCCAGCAACTGCTTCTCCGAGAACCTGTTCAGGATGCAGGGAGGCGCGGTTGCAGTCTTCGCAGCCGTGCAGGTGTCCTACAGCTACTTCAACGACTACCTCTGCTACGGCATGTACCACAGCTTCAACGACGACTTCGTCTCCCCGCCCTTCGTGTACACCAGCCCGGCCGGCAACTACCTCGCCGGACAGGCCCTCATGGGCGGCCATCTCGAGATGCAGGCCGCCGCTCCGTTCAACCCCTACGGCTCCTGGCAGTCGTACGCGGAGGACGAGTGGGACCTGTTCCACGTGTTCGGAGACCCGACGATGGACATGAGGACCGAGGTCCCGACAGTCCTGTCGGTCGGAGCCCCAGCCACCCTCTCCGAGGGGGCTTCGTCGGCCACCTTCACCGTATCGACGGAAGGCTCGCCCGTGGAGGGCGCCCTCGTCTGCCTCCGCAAGCCCGACGAGGAGATCTGGGTGCGCGGGTTCACGGACGCCTCCGGGGTGGCCGTGCTCGACTTCCCGGCGATCACCAGCGCCACGATGATGCCGTGGATGGTGTCCTCGCACAACACCATACCACTCGCGGGAGCGATCAACGGCGTCGGTGTGGGTGAAGGGGGAACCGCTCCGGCGTCATCCTCCTGCGGCCCGCCGTTCCCCAACCCGGCACGCGGCCCGGTCGGCTTCCCCGTCTCCCTGGCCCAGGCGGGACAGGTGACCGTCAGGGTCTTCGACCTCGCGGGCAGGATGGTCTGGTCCTCCGGGACCGAGATGCCGGCGGGCGAGCAGGTCCTCCTGTGGGATGCAGAGGCTCCCGACGGCCTGTACCTGTCCGTCGTCGAGCTCCCGGGCGGAGCGGTCCGCCGGGCGGGCATCGTCCTGGCCAGGTAGACCCGGGACAGCGATCCGCGGCAGGCCGGACGCCGGTGCGTCCGGCCTGCCCGCAGACGGAGGCCGATGTTCCTCAGGCTCGAAGAAGACGGCATCACGGTGCGGACCGGCATCACCTGCCTCCTCGAGCGCGTCCTCCTGCCGGAGGAGCTGGGCTCCGAGGGCGGCGGACCGGACCTCGATACCAGGCTCAGGGCACACAGGGCCTACCAGGACTCGCTGGAGGGCGCCTCGCTGGAAGTCCCCCTCGAGATGAGGGTCGAGTCCGGCGGCTTCGCCTTCGTGGTCTCGGGACGCGCCGACGCGGTGCAGCCCGGGGATCCGGCCGACAGGGTGACCGAGGTGAAGACTGTCGCCACCAGGGCGGAGGCCGAGGGTCTGGTGCCGAGGCCGTCCCATCTCATGCAGCTGTGCTTCTACGCGAGAGCGCTGGAGGCTTCGGGGCGGACGGTGACCGCCAGGCTGGCGCTCGTCCCGTGCGACAGGGGCGAGGCTCCTCTCGAGCTGGAGGTCGATCCGCACGATCCCGCCCTGGAGGCCGAGTGGACCGGGATGTTCGAGGCGGCCGCCGACCTGCTGCGAATGGCCGTCGACCGGAGGACCTCCCAGCTGGCCGCTCTCGAGCGGCTCGACTTCCCCTACCCGGAGAGGAGGCCCGGGCAGCTGAGGATAGAGGAGATCTGCCGGAGAACGGTGGCCGGAGGGGGCCGGACGCTCCTGGAGGCGCCAACGGGCACCGGCAAGACGGCAGCGGTGCTCACCGGCGCTCTAAGGGAGGCGCTTCCCGCTGACCTCGTGCTCTTCCTCCTGACATCGAAGAACACCCAGCGAAGGATCGCCGTCGAGACGATGCACGCCCTGCGCGGATCGGGGCTCCCCGTGACGGCGGTGGTTCTCGAGGCCAGGGAGCGCATGTGCCTCTCCGGCAGCAGCCGCTGCCGTGCGCCCGACTGCGCTTTCGGATGCTCCTTCGGCTCCAGGGTGAGGTCCGCGGGTCTCCTCCGGAAGCTCGTCGCAGCAGGTGTTTCCGAACCAGGATCGGTCCGCGGAGCCGCGGAGGATGCCGGGGTCTGCCCCTTCGAGCTGTCCCTGGCGCTCTCGCTGCACTGCGATCTCGTCGTCTGCGACTACAACTACGTCTTCGACCCCGGCGTGTACCTGCGGAGGTTCTTCGCCGAGCCCCGTGAAGCCTCCAGGTGCGTGCTGCTGGTGGACGAGGCCGCGAACCTGCCCTCGAGGGCGAGGGAGTACTGGTCGCCGGCTCTGTCATCGGGACAGATACTGGCCCTGCCTTCCCTCAGGGGCAGGCTGGCGCGCTTCAGGAAGCTCGTGAAGCCCATCGGCGCCTTCCTCGAGGAGGCGGCCTGCGACCCGGGGCTGGACGGGGCCCCGGAGGCGGTCCTCCCGGAGGGCACGGCCCTCCCCCTCAGACCGGAGGCCTGGGCGAGGGAGGCCGCCAGGATCGACGGCTCGCTCCCCGACCCCCTGTTCGACCTCATGATGTCGGTCGTCCGCATGGCGAGAACGGCGCAGGTCGCGGACGGGCGCTTCGACCTGCTCTGCCGGCTCGAGGGCGGCGGCGCGGCGGTCCAGTGGTTCTGCAAGGATGCCTCGGCCTTCACCGGGGAGCGGTTCGACTCCTGCCACTCCTCGGTCTGCTTCAGCGCGACCCTTAGACCTGCGGAGCACTGGGCGGTCATGCTCGGCCTGGGAGGCGGGGCCGTGACGGAGTCCGTCCCGTGGCCCTTCCCGGTCCGAAACCTGGCCGTTCTCGTGGACAGGTTCGTGGACACCAGGTACAGGGCCAGGAGGAGGACCCTCCGCATGCTGGTCAGGAGGATCATGGACCTCTACGGGACGAAGCCGGGCACCTGGCTGGTCTTCTTCCCCTCGTTCGAGTACCTGGAGATGGCCGCCGGGCTCTTCGCATCCGAGGGTGCGCCCGTCCTTGTCCAGGGGCAGGGTCTCGACCAGGCGGGAAGGGATGCCTTCATGGCGGATGTCGAGGAGGGTGACCACCTCGTCCTGACGGTCTCGGGCGGGATCTTCGCGGAAGGGGTCGACCTGAGGGCGCCCTCCAGGAGGGGTGCGGTCATCGTGGGGCCGTCGATCCCGCCTCCGGACCTCCGCAACGGCCTTCTGTCGGCCTACTGGGAGGACCGGGGAATGGACGGCTTCCTGACCGCCAGCGTGATCCCGGGGATGTCCAGGGTCATCCAGGCCGCGGGCAGGCTGGTGCGGAACGCCGGGGACAGGGGGGTGATAGTCCTGCTGGACCCGAGGTTCGCGGATGAGCCCTATTCCTGTCTGCTGCCCACGCACTGGACGGACTGCGGGAGGCCGGAGATGCTCTCCTGGACGATGAGGGAGGTCATCGAGTTCTGGGACAGCGACTGAGCCGGCGGGTGGGATGCCGGATGAGAGAAGGCGGCGGCGCCGGGGCGCCGCCGCCTCGTGATGCCCGGATGTGCTAGTTGCCCGAGGGGATGTTCTCGATGGCCTCACCGGCGGCCTGGACGGTCTCACCGGCGGCCTGGACGGCCTCGCCGGCCGCATCCATCGCCTCGGCTGCATCGGCGGTGATGTCCTCGACGACCGTAGCCAGCGAGTCGGGGACGATCGTGCTGTCGACGGGGACCTCGACGACCACGGAGTCGACGACTACGGAGTCGACGACGACCGCCGTGGAGTCGACGAGGGTCTCATCGGCGGGAGCGGGCTCGCCGCAAGCGGTTGCGAGAACCGCGGCGGAGATGATCGCGAGAATGGAGAAACGCCTCATGGATGTACTCCTTCCGATCCTTCTTGCTGTGTTCTGGAACTCTTCCTGTTGACAACCCTGGTACAAGCATGCAACACGCAAAAGAAACATAGGAAAACAAGGGCTCGTGTCAAGAGCGATGCGTGCGGAGGATCCTCGCCGTGTTCGCGAAGTGCAGCTTTGCGGCCTTCGGCAGCCAGTCCTCGCCGAGCTCGGCGACCAGCCGCCTGCCCAGCGAGTCTATGTCCGCCCCGGCCCCCGGCTTGAGCGGTATCCCGCATTCCTCCGACAGGGCATCCAGCGACCTGAGATAGGCCGCCCTTGCCAGGACGGAGGCCGCCGCGACGGCCGGGATCCTCTCCGCGCGCGGCATCGTCACGTACTCGACCCCCTTCGGGAGATACGGTCTCATCCTCGTCTCGGGACAGAACCTGTCTATGAACACGACACCCGGAGCGGCCTGCCCGGCAATGGCGGATATCACGCTCCCGTGCATGGCCGCCAGCATGTCCAGGCTGTTCCGGCCCTCGGAGCGCATGCGGGAGAAGCGGTCGTTGTACTCCGTGGGGTGGATGGCCGCGACGCTGTGCGAGGAGGCCAGATCCAGAACCGCCTCCTCGACGCGGAGGACGGACCGGCGGGACATCAGCTTGGAGTCCGTCATGCCCATCCCGGACAGCCTTTCGGCCGCATCCGGATCCAGCGCGACCGCAGCCGCCACGAGTGGTCCGAAGTAATCCCCCTTGCCCGCCTCGTCCGAGCCACCCACGACCCCGCCTGCCCAGCCGCGTGCCGGAGGCAGGGCGGAGAACAGGTCCCTGTCGCCTCCGGAGAAGACCATGCTGAGCCCCCTGCCGGCGGACCAGTACAGGTTCGCACGGCACGAGCGGCCGCCGTCCCTCACGGTCACCTGGAGCCCGTTGGCGAGTTCCCTGGTCACTCCCGCGGAGAGCCCGGCTGAAGCGGCTCTGGAGAGCCATTCGCCGGCCGAGGCCGCAAGCCCGGGGTTACTCATCCGCGAAGGGGTTGGCTACCTCCATGACGGAGCCCTCGGTGTACTCCTCCAGCAGGCAGGCGATCTCGCCGATCACGATGGCGCTCCTCATGAGGACGGGCATGTGGCGGTCGTCGTCGGTCAGCCAGACGAGTATCTCGCCCTTCTGGTCGAAGATCGCCTGCCCCCGGAGCTCGGGCCTGACGAGAACGCAGTCGAAGCGCCCCGCCGGCACGCGGATCCGCTCCCTGCCGAGGACGGTCACCTGGAGGGGATAGTTGTCGTTGTCGGTGTGGCAGTCGAGGGTGTACACCCCTCCGTCCTCGAGGGGCAGGGTCCTGGTGTAGTAGAGGCAGCTCAGGACATCCAGCGCGTGCGGCGGGATGACGCTCACCATCCTGTCCGGGTCCTGCTCGCCGGGGTAGGTGGCCGTGCCGGCCTCCTGGTCGAAGAGCACCTGCTCGGAGTGACTGTAGTCGCCCTCCTCGAGGCTCTTGGCGAAGTGGAGCGTATGCATCTGGACGATGTCGAGCAGCGCCTCGTTGACGTCGTTAACCCGGAAGAAGGCGCTGAATGCGGGATTGGACCGTGCGGTCGCGCTGATCCGCCATGCCAGGAGCCCCTCGTACTGCTCGGGTCCGGTCACGGCGAGGGTGGCGGTGCCCGCCTTCACTATGCCGTACTCGACGCTGAAGACCAGCCTCTCCCCCGACCCGAACGCCCTGTTCTCGACATATCGCGGCCCGTACCCCTCCGACTGGCCGAGAGCGGCCCCTGCGACAGCGAGAAGGACGGCGAGTTGCTTCATCGGTTCTCCTCCTGGTGAGCTTGTCGACCATTCACGCCGGTGATACCCGCGCGGGCCGCCGTCTGTTCCCCGGACCGGATGCGCTCGAGAAGGCCGGACCAGTTCCGGCCGGCCGCATCGAGGGAGTATACATCCACAGCCCTCCGTCTGGCTCCGGCCCCCAGCCGTTCCAGCAGGACAGGGTTGCCGAGCAGGTGCGCCGCCTGCGCGGCGAGCGTTTCGTGGTCTCCCGGGGGGTGGAGCAGCCCGGTCCGCCCGTCCAGGACTATGTCCCGGAGGCTGCCGGTCGAGGCCGCGAGCACCGGGAGTCCCGAGGACATCATCTCCATCGCGGCCCTCGAAACCGCCTCGCTCGCAAGGCTGGGGACGGCCCCGGCGTCGGCCCGGGCCAGGAGCGGTCGCGGGTCCTCGACGAAGCCGGGCATCTCCAGCCTGTCCGCAACTCCGAGGGAGGCGGCGTATTCGAGCAGCCCCTCTCTCGTGAGCTGTGCGTCCGCGCCGGCGATGACGGCCCTGGCTCCCGGGACCAGGGCGAGGGCCCTGATGAGGGCCCTGTGACCCTTCACCTCGCTCAGCCTGCCCACCGACACCAGGAGCCCGGACATCGGGCGCGGCGAGAACTGGAACCGGCCGGTGTCCACGGGCTGCGGGACTACGGCGACGGGACCGGTCCTCCCCCCGGTCCAGCCCTCCGACAGCATGAACTCCGAGGTCAGCACGACCAGCGAGGTCCGGGCGTCCAGCATCCTCGCGGGCAGGCTGCGGGATGGTCTGCGTATGTCCGAGCGCACGCGGACCAGTGGCACCCCGGGCAGGGCGAGCGCGGCCGCGAGCTGGTCCTCGGAGCGATGTGCGGCCACGACATCGGGGCGGAATTCACCGCCCAGCAGGCGCAGGCGCACCAGCCCCGCGGGGAGCGAGAGACCCTCCAGCCCCAGGTCGCGCGTCTCGAGCCCCATGGCGGCCGCCCTGACCAGTGCGGGGGAACCGCCCGATCCGGCCAGCATCGTCCGCATGCCGGCCCTTTCCAGCGACAGGGCGTGCAGGACGGCCCCCTCGGCGGCGGCGTTCCACCAGCGGCAGCTTACCAGCACGAGTACCTTCAACTGATCTCCGTTCTTGACATCGGCACCATATTCTGCCCTCGTTGTCCGCGGCGTGCAACCATGGAGGTCCGATGGGGCCGTTCACAGCGTCGAGACGAGTCTCCGGGATAGTCCCCCCGCCGATAGCGGCTGTGATGGACAGGGTGAGGGAGATGAAGGCGTCCGGGCGCAGGGTGGTCTCCATGGCCCAGGCGGCGCCGTGGTACGGCCCCCCGGAGACCGCCCTGGCCGCCCTCGCGGCGGGTATTGCGGGGCCCGGGATCAGCGCCTACACGCCCGACGAGGGCCAGCTCTCAACCCGCCGGGCCGTCACCGAGGACTTCAGGAGGAGGAGGGGCATCGACCTCGACCCGTCCGGGGAGATCCACCTCACCTGCGGCGCCAGTCAGGCCTTCCTCGGCGCGCTCCTGACCGTGACCGACCCGGGGGACCGGGTCCTGCTCGTCGAGCCGTGGTACTTCGATCACGAGTTCGCCGTCCGCTTCGGCGGGCTGGTCCCGGTTTCGGCGAGGATGAGGGCCGCGGCCGGGAGATGGGTCTTCCCCGCGGACGAGGTCGAGTCCCTTCTCGGTTCCGTCCGGGCGGTCGTGATCGTCAATCCCGGCAATCCCACGGGCATGGTCCTCACGGACGGCGAACTGCAGGCCCTGACCGAAGCCTGCGCAGCCGCGGGGACCTTCCTCCTCCTCGACGAGACCTACGAGCGGTTCAACTTCACCACCCACCGCGCCCACCCCTGGTCCTCCGGGAGGAGGCCCGCCCACGTGCTGACCTTCGGCAGCTTCTCCAAGAGCCTCGGGATGCCGGGATGGAGGCTGGGATACCTCTTCGGGGAGGCCGGCCTCCTGAAGCAGGCCCTCAAGGTGCAGGACTCGGCCGTCATCTGTCCTCCCGCGCCCGCGCAGGCCCTCCTGGAACTGGCTCTGCCCGTCGAGGGATGGATCGAAGCGCGGGCGGCCGAGGTGCTGGCGGCGAGGAACTCCTGCAGGAGCGTGCTGCTCCGCGGCCGCAGCCTGGGATGGACGGAATCCGACGGGGCCTTCTTCACGATGTCGCCCCTCCCGCCTGGGAGGAACTCGGTGGAGGAGTCGCTGAGGATCCTGGACGGGTACGGCCTCGCGACCATCCCCGGAAGCGCATTCGGTCCGGCGGGCGAGGGCTGCCTGAGGATCAGCTTCGGATGCCTCGCACCGGACAACCTCGGCGAGGCGATGGATCTGCTGGGTCTCGCGTCAGGGGGATCGGACTAGCGCGATCCGGCCGGACCAGCCTTCAACGAGGCCCATGTGACGGAGTCGAGCTCGAGGGTGACGTCGTCGGTCACGGTTACGTCGTCGAACCTCGTGTCGATCTCCGCGGTTCCGCCGCTCTGCGAGTCGACTGCATACAGCCCGACCGCTCCTGCCTGCTGCCAGGTTGCGTCGACGGCGGTCAGGAGCCAGTCCCCTGGCTCGTCACCGACAGATCCCGTCCAGATCCTCACGCCCGCAAGGCTCCCGGAGATCTCGAACCTGAGCCAGTACGGCACTCCGGGCTGGGTGTCGTAGTACATGACACCCAGCGGTTCGGGTTCGGAGGAGGGTCCGTCCAGCCTGGCCAGGACGGCGATGTCGTATACGGGATTCAGATACGCGACATATCCGGTGTAGGTGAACGGCGAGAAGCGCGCCAGGAGGCCGAAGTCGCCCTCGGTCTCCTCGACGTGGACGAGTATGGAGTAGTCCGCGGTGCTCATCGAGCCGCCCTGGTCTCCGTTGAGGGAGGCTCCGAGCACCTGCTCCGGGAAGCTCCCGGAGACCCGGTACCACCCGTCCAGGACCTCGTAGTCAACGCCCGACGACGGCAGTTCCGTCCATCCGTCCGCGTAGCCGTCCTCGAAGTCGTCCTGGAACAGGACATCCGCCCCGACCCCGATGACCAGGAACAGGACTGGAAGCAGACCAATCCTCAAGACCCCTCCCCCTCCCGGGCGGGTATGCCGCCCGTTCTCAGCAGCCTCTTCAAACATAGCCTGGCTTCCCGCAGGAAGGGATCGAACCTGCCGTCCGCGAAATCCGGGAAGCTGTGGTCCGGGGCCTCGAACCCGCCGAACCTGTATCGCATGCAGGTGTGCGCCCACACGCCGGAGCCCATGAAGATCTTGTCCGGAGCCTCCTTGAAGGAGGCCAGCACCAGCTTGCCGAGGTCGAGGTAGCCCGGGTCGATGTTCACCGTCCTCCCGCCGCGCTCCCTCATGGCGTCCTCCACGGATGCACAGGCCGTCTTCCACCGTGCCAGGTCCTCCGGACGGGCCGGACCTGAGAACGCCAGCCAGATCCTGAAGAGGCCCGGACCCATCTCCCTCCCGTAGTAGGCCGACATGTCGAACGGATAGGGCCCGCCACGAAGGAGGACAGGGCCGAAGAGCCTCCCGAGCGCGGAGGCCGCCCTCTCGAACCGCCCGGGGCGACCCGCCAGGATGCTCGCCACCCTCAGCACCCTGGGCTCCGGAGGGATCATCGGCCCCGCAGCCCCCTCCAGGCCTCGAGGGCGCTCTCGGCAAGACGCCGGTCCACCCCGAACGACCCGGCGACGATCCCGGCCCAGTCATCCCTCATCTTCAGGTTCCTCCCGCCGGCCCGGCCCTCGATGCGGAGGTTCGCATCGTGGGCGTAGAGACGCTCGCCCCGTGACACCCTGGAGAGGTGCAGGCCGTTCATGCCCGGCGAGTCGAAGGACTCGAGCCATCGGTCCTCGAAGACCCCGGGTGCGAGGCGGTCCAGCCTCAGGGTGCACCTCCAGTCGAAGGAGCCGTCCCTGAGAAGGCCCATCTCGACCCGCCCGTCGCCGGTAGTCCTGTATTCGAGCGTCGACGGGCCGACTGACACGGCATGGGCCCGGCCGAGGGTCACCGGCTCCGCGACGAGATAGCCCGGGTCGAGCAGCAGGAGGTCCTCCCCGATCCTGGCCAGGAGGGCGCAGTGGATGTCGCGGCCATGGCGCATGTCCCCCATGACCGGGCGCGCGTCGAAGCCGAGAGAGGAAAGGATCTCCCCGAGAGTCGCCACGAGGGAGAAGCATGTCCCGCCCGTCCCGTTCGAGATATGGTCCTCCATCACCGTGAGGGGGTCGCGGAGCCTCCCGGGGCCGGGTTCGGAGGAGGCCTTCCGGAGCATCTTCGTGAGGTTCTCCCAGGGCAGCGCGGAGAACGCGGAGCAGGTATGTTCGAGCAGGCTCCGCGAGGGCGCGCCGGGACGCACTCCGAAGTGATCCACGAATGCCCCCGCGGCGGGGGAGAGTTTCTTCAGTCCGGCCTCCCCGGTTGGGATGGGACCATTTCGGAACTGCTGCAAGGGATAACATACTGCAAACTGGCCGACTGGCTGCAGGAGCGCTTCGGCGGGCCGGTCAGGAAGGTCGGCCTGGCGGCGGGCTTCCCCTGTCCGGGGAGGATGGCCGGCGGACGCGGCGGGTGCACCTTCTGCAGGCCGGATGCGTTCCTACCGCCCGGCATCCGGCCGGGAATGCCGGTGCGGGAGCAGTTCGAGGCGGGAGCCCGGGTGGTCTCGCGGAGGTACGGAGCCCGGATGTTCATCCCCTACTTCCAGGACGGAACCCCCACCAACTGCAGGCCGGAGGAACTCGAGCCCATGCTCGCCGAGGCCGCCGGCTGCCCCGGCGTCGTCGGGCTGTCGCTCTGCACGAGGCCCGACTGCCTTCCCGAGGCGATGCTCGACATGCTCGGGGAGGTTGCAGGCAGACACATGCTGTGGGTGGAGCTGGGCCTCCAGACGGCGCGCGACTCCACCCTGGAGGCCGTCAACCGGGGACATGACGCCGCTGCGGTCGAGGATGCCGCCCGCAGGCTCCGCTCGCGGGGGATCATGGTGGTGCTCCACGTCATCCTGGGGCTACCGGGAGAGACGGTCGGGGACTTCCTGCACACCGCGGGGTTCGTCAACGCCACGGGCTGCTGGGGCGTGAAGGTGCACGATCTGAAGATACTCGCGGGCACCCCCATGGAGGACGATCTCAGGGCGGGCAGGATCACGCTTCCGGATGCGGAGGAGTACGCCTCGTGGGCAGGTGCGTTCGTCAGGGCCCTGAGGCCTGGCATCGTCGTCCACAGGCTCGTGTCGCGCGTCTCCGGGAGGTTCCTCTCCCGCGCGGTGCCAGGGGAGGACGCGGGGGATGCGCCGGGGGCGGGACGGGCGTCGCCGGACCGGGGCGACCCCTAGGCCGGGCGGCCGCCGTCCCTGCCGAAGAAGTAGGAGAGGGCGGGCTTGATCCCGGCTGCAGCCGCGACGACTGCGATGATCCAGAGGTTCCGCCTGGTGAACGCCTCGAGATGGGCTCCCGCGATCATCCCTGCCAGGATGCAGAAGACCTTGAGCCCGGCGATGTCGAGGGGTGTCCACACCTTCGCCCTGAACAGACCCATTCCGCACCGTCCTCCCGCCCGTCCACACGCCCGCGACGAAGATCCATCCGACCGGGCGGGACGGGCCGCATGACCGTCATCCGGCGACGCTCATCCATTCAGGGCATGACCTCGCAGAACTCGTAGATCTCGGCATCGGAAACCCTCCTGCGGACATGCAGGGGCATCCGTGCGAACCATGCCTGGGGGTCATGCCTCTCCACCTCTTCGCCCAGGAACCTGATGAGATCGCAGATGGGCTCGGTGACCGTCGTCCGCCACTCCTCGTCCTTCTTCACATAGGCCAGATACAGGTTCTTCATGCAGTTGCCGCGGCAGAAGTGCCAGGCCGGACAGGAGCGGCAGGGCATGTCGGGGTGGGGCTGGAGAGGGCTCCTGACCACCCAGTTGGCGACCACGTCGCCCTGGAGCAGCTCGTTCGCGTAGAGCATGTCGGGACAGGGATATATCTTCCCGTCGGGCATCACGTTGAGCAGGTTGGTGGAAACCCTGCACTGCGTCATGCCGCCCGAGAGCTCGTTGATCCTCCAGGGAACCGCCTTGTTCCTGACTATCCCCATTATCGGCACAACGGGATAGAGGTCGTCCCCGCCGAAGAACCGCTCGACGAGACCCGACAGGACGGCCTTCTTCGCCTCGACGGCCGCCGGCGTGTTGGCTCCCTCGTCCTGGGCGAACTGGAAGTAGACATAGTCGAAGTGCTCGAGCAGACCGTCGATGTCATCGAAGGTGGTCTCCCCGCTCCACCACGTGACCCGCGCCGTCATCGTGCCGGGCATCCTGCCACGGACGGTTTCGACGTTCTCGATGACCCTCCCGTACACACCCCTGCCGCGATAGGCGTCCGTGACCTTCTCGCCGCCGTCGACCGAGACCATCATGTTCGACAGCCTCCCGAGGAACCTGTCGGGCAGACCGGCGAGGAGGGTGCCGTTCGTCTGCAGGTTGAACCGGATGTTGGGGAAGCGGTCCATGAGCTCCAGGCCGAACTCCGTGTTCATGAGGGGCTCGCCGCCGTAGAGGGTGATGTACACCTCGCGGCCGCCCAGGTGGGTCTCTATGAACCTCTCCAGCTGCCCTGCCGTGTAGGTGGCGTTCTTCTGGGAGTCGAGGACCTCGCCCACGCCGAGGCAGCAGTAGCTGCACCTGAGGTTGCACCTCAGCGTGGTGAGGAGCTGCAGCTCGACCCTGCCGCCCGTGAAGACCGCGCTATCGGCCGGGGCTGCCAACCGACGTCTCCTGCTTCATGGGATTCGACCTCCGGGTTCGGATCCGATCGCCCGCGCCCCCCAGGGGCAGGGGCAACAATACTCCCGGGGGTTGGCAGTTTCAAGAGCGGGACCGGCTCACGCCTGTCTCCTGCAGTCACGATCAGGTGGAAGTCACTCCCTCGATATCCCGAGAACCCTGTCGGCCTCCTTCTGTATCAGTTCCGCGAACCTGGCCGCCAGCGCCGGATCGAACCTCGGGTCCGAGTCCATCGCGACACGGGGGGTCCAGTACCCCTCCATCTCGAGCCACGCGGGCTGGCTGAAGCCGTTCTCGGCGAGCACTATGTTGAAGTCGATCTTCCTGCCCGGATCGGCCGGGTCCTTCCTGTAGGCCATCTCCGCGTGCACCCTGGCATAGGTCTCGAGGGAGCCGGGCTCGGCGCCGCCCCTCATGGCCGCCTGTTCCGCCTGGTAGAGCGGCATGAACGCCATCGCAGTCCTGCCCATGTCCGACGGATCCTGCATCTTCTTCGTATAATACTCCTTGGCCAGATCCCAGTCCCCGGCCGACACTCCGTCCGCCTCCGCGACGGCGTGCTCCCTGGAGACGTCGCCGCCGGTATCGGCCATGCGTGCACACAACCGGGCATACTGTTCGAGGGTCACCCTGCAGTCCATCACTCCCCCTCCCTTGTGTCGTCAGCCCGGATGCTCACACCGGGCCGGCCGCCCGACCCTCGCGGACCCTGCGGCGGAGAATTCCGGCAGCCGCCCGGACGATCAGGAGAACAACCGTCGATACCGATATCCAGAAGCCGGTGTCGAAGAGGAGGGCCGCCCCGTTGATCCGGTCGCCGGCCTCGGGAGCGCCCGTCCTCCCCTCGAAGGGGCGGTCCCGAAGGAAGCGCACGGGCCGTCCCCATGTCGCGACCCTCACGCATGTGCTCTCGTGGAGGGGCACCGACGGATCCCAGACGGAGGCGTGGACGTACTCCCTCCCCTCGAACAGCATGGTGCCAGCGGTCAGGACGAGACCGGAGAGGACGGCCTTCGCGGTCAGGCGGTGAAGGATCGAGCCGCGAGAGGGGTCAGCGGGCACCCGGTCGCCTTCCGGCCGGGCCGGGATCCACGGCCGCCTTCCTGCCCACTACCGTGAACAGCCTTACCGGTCGGCCCATGTAGAGCTGCCTGTGATATGTGGTGACGGTGCGCGGGAACCCGAGAACACCAAGGAACTGGGAGACGAGGCGGGGCGTGAGGCTCCACCACGTGTCGACGGGCCGCTCCATGACCGGATCGGGCATGAAGCGGGCCGCCCCGCAGCCCGAGAGCATCTCGCCCGCGCGCACGAGCAGCGGGAACCTCGGGGCGACGTCCGTGACTATGACCGCGCCGTCGACGTGCGCCACCGCGAGCTGCATGGCCCTGAAGGGATCGCGCAGGTGAAGGAGTATGCACCCGAAGGTGCAGATGTCGAAGCGGCCGATGTCGTCGGGGATGTCGTACACGCTTCCGTAGACGATATCGGCCCGGGATCCGAGGGCCTTCCTGGCCGCCAGGAATCCGTTGTTCAGAAGCCTGATGTGGCTCCTGCGCTCGGCGGAGTCGGCACCGGTGTCGCATCCCGCGTAGGGCACGATGTCCCAGTCCTGCTCGTCCGAGAGGTCGAAGGCGGTCACCCGGGCTCCCATGGCCTCCATCGCGAAGCAGAGGTGTCCGCTCGCGGTTCCCACCTCGAGGACCGTCCTGCCGGAGAAGTCCACTCCCCCGAGATAGGCCCTCTCGCGTCCCCTCAGGTCCCAGTGGCCGCGGACGAGGCCGATGCCGGGGAGGTCCATCGTATGGTAGAAGAAGCAGTCCTCCGGGGAGAACGTCCCGCCCTCGCCCCCGTCCGGACCGATCGGTGCGCTCTCGGAACGGATCGTGGTCATGCCTGTCGAAACCCTCCTGCGGATGGGACGGGCAGCCTCCGTGAGCCCGGCGCGGAGACCCGCGGACGGGCAGGCCGTCGGAGGCCTCCCCTACTCACGACCCTTCGCGCTCCAGTATTATTGTCGATGTTCTTGCCCGTGTCCCTGCAGGAGGGTGTCCCCATGATCGCGAGAACCACGGTCCGTGATGTGCTGGAAACCGTTCCGACCGGCGAATCCGTCACGGTGTACGGCTGGGTCCGCAACAGCCGGACCTCCAGTTCGGTGGCCTTCGCCACCGTGAACGACGGCTCCTGCTTCGCGAATCTCCAGGTCGTCTTCGACAGGTCCGCCTTCCCGGGGGAGACGCTGTCCGGCATCGCGCCGGGTGCCTGCATCATGGTGGCCGGCACCGTCGAGGAGTCCGGCGGAACGGGGCAGGACAGGGACCTGAGGGCCTCCGGGGTGGCGGTGATCGGCCCGGTCGACCCCTCCTACCCCCTCCAGCCGAAGCGCCACAGCATGGAGTTCCTGCGGACGATCCCGCAGCTGCGACCGAGGACGGGCACGTTCTCGGCGATCTTCCGGATGAGGCACAGGCTGGCGATGGCGGTTCACGAGTTCTTCGACTCCAGGGGCTTCCTTTACGTGCACCCGCCGCTTCTGACCGCCAGCGACTGCGAAGGTGCGGGAGAGACCTTCCAGGTGACCACCCTGCCGCTGGACAGGGTGCCGACAGGCCCGGACGGCGTCGACTTCACCGCAGACTTCTTCAGGCGCAGGGCCTTCCTGTCCGTGAGCGCGCAGCTCGAGGCGGAGCCGCTCGCCCTCGGCCTCGGAGGGGTCTACACATTCGGACCCGCCTTCAGGGCCGATCCCTCCGACACGCGAATCCATGCCGCGGAGTTCTGGATGATCGAGCCTGAGATGGCGTTCTGCGACCTGGACGACGACATCGCCCTGATAGAAGCCTTCGTGAAGCACATGGCGTCGACCGTCGGGCGGTCCTGCCCGGATGAGCTCGAGTTCCTCGGGAAGTGGGTCGAGCCTGGCCTGGAGGGCAGGTACGAATCCCTCCTCGGGGGGGATTTCGCGAGGGTCACATACACGGAGGCGGTCGAGATCCTGGGGCGGGAGGGCCGCGGCCGGGTCGCACCGCTGGAGTGGGGCTCGCCCCCCACGGCCGAGCACGAGCGCATGCTGGCGGACGAGGTGTTCAGGAGACCCGTCTTCGTCACGGATTACCCGGCGTGCTTCAAGCCCTTCTACATGAGGGTCAACGACGACGGGAAGACGGTTGCGTGCTGCGATCTCCTCGTCCCGGAGGTCGGGGAGATAGTCGGCGGGAGCCAGAGGGAGGAGCGCCTCGAGGTCCTCGAGAAGAGGGCCCGCGAGCTCGGGCTGGACCTCGCGGGCTATTCGTGGTATCTCGACACGAGGAGATGGGGGAGCGCGCCCCATTCGGGCTTCGGCCTCGGATTCGAGAGGATGCTCATGTACCTCTCGGGCGTTAGGAACATCAGAGACGTCCTGCCCTGGCCGCGGACGTTCGGAAGCATGACGTAGCCGGCGCGTCCGGCTCGAGGAAGGTGGAGCTGCAATGGACAAGGCGCCACGGACGATGGCGACCATCGACGGAAACGAGGCCGCGGCGACGATCGCCCACAAGCTGAGCGAGGTCATCGCCATATACCCCATTACCCCGTCGAGCAACATGGGGGAGTTCGCGGACGAGTGGAGCGCCAGGGGCAGGACCAACATCTGGGGCACCGTCCCCCTGGTCCAGGAGATGCAGAGCGAGGGCGGGGCCGCGGCGGCGGTCCACGGCGCGGTGCAGACCGGCGCCCTCACCACCACCTTCACGGCCTCGCAGGGGCTCCTCCTCATGATACCCACCATGTACAAGCTCGCGGGGGAGCTCACCCCCGTGGTGTTCCACGTCTCGGCCCGCAGCCTCGCATGCCAGGCCCTGTCGATCTTCGGAGACCACAGCGACGTCATGGCGGTCCGCCAGACCGGCTTCGCCCTCCTCTCCAGCAACTCCGTGCAGGAGGCCGCGGACATGGCGCTGGTCGCCCACGCCGCCACGCTGAGGTCCAGGATACCGTTCGTGCACTTCTTCGACGGGTTCAGGACCAGCCACGAGGTCCAGAAGATCGAGATGATCCCGGACGAGGTCGTAAGGGCCATGATCGACGACGAGGCGGTGATCGCCTTCCGCGGCAGGGCCATGAACCCCTCCAGGCCGTTCGTGAGGGGCACCAGCCAGAACCCGGACGTCTACTTCCAGGGCCGCGAGACGGTGAATCCCTACTACCTGGCCACACCCGCCGTGGTTAGCGACGCGATGAACCGCTTCGCGGAGCTGACGGGCCGCAGGTACGGTCTCTTCGACTACGTGGGGGCGCCCGACGCCGAGAGGGTGATCGTGCAGATGGGCTCCGGCTGCGAGGTGTCGCACGAGACCGTCGAGAGGTTCTCGGAGGGCGGCGAGAAGGTCGGGCTGCTGAAGGTCCGCCTCTACAGGCCGTTCGACTCCAGGGCATTCTCGGATGCTCTCCCGCCGACGGTCAGGACCGTCGCGGTCCTGGACCGCACGAAGGAGCCCGGATCCGTGGGCGAGCCGCTCTATGTAGACGTGCTCGCCGCCCTTCGCGAGACCGGCAGGACGGACATCGGGGTGATAGGAGGCCGCTATGGTCTGTCCAGCAAGGAGTTCACTCCGGGGATGGTGTCCGCCGTGCTCGACGAGGCCGCGAAGGACCGGCCCCGGAACCACTTCACCGTGGGCATCGACGACGATGTGACCGGGACGTCCCTCGAGCTGTCCAGCGACTTCTGCTTCGAGACCCCCGGAGTCCACCAGGCCGTGTTCCTCGGCCTGGGCTCGGACGGGACGGTGGGCGCCAACAAGAACTCGATCAAGATCATCGGCGAGGAGACCGACTACTACGCCCAGGGCTACTTCGTGTACGACTCCAAGAAGGCGGGAGCCCTGACGGTCAGTCACCTCAGGTTCGGCCCGAAGCCCATCCGCCAGACTTGCCTGGTCTCCCAGGCGAGCTTCGTGGCCTGCCACCAGACCGTCTTCATGGAGAAGTACGACGTGCTGTCCTTCGCCGCTCCGGGAGGCACCTTCCTCCTGAACACCCCCTACGGCCCGGACGAGGTGTGGGACAGGCTCCCCCTCACCGCCCAGAAGCACATCCTGGAGAAGGGGCTGAAGTTCTTCGTGATAGACGCCTACAGCGTCGCGCGCGACACTGGCATGGGCGTCAGGATCAACACGATAATGCAGACCTGCTTCTTCGCCATCTCCGGCGTGCTCCCGAGGGAGGAGGCGATCGAGAAGATCAAGTACTCCATACGCAAGACATACGGCCGCAAGGGCGAGGATGTGGTCCTGAAGAACTTCGAGGCCGTCGACCACACCCTGGCGCACCTCTACGAGGTAAGCTGCCCCGAGGGACCGACTGCAGACCACGACATCCCGCCCATGGTCCCTGCCGAGGCCCCGGAGTTCGTGCAGAACGTCACGGCGAGGATAGCGCGGATGAAGGGCGACACGATCCCGGTCTCCGCCATGCCTCCCGACGGGACCTGGCCCAGCGGCACGACCCGCTGGGAGAAGCGGAACATCGCCCTGGAGATCCCCGAGTGGGATCCGGGAGCCTGCCTGCAGTGCGCGATCTGCAGCCTGGTCTGCCCCCATGCGGCCATCAGGGTCAAGGTCTACGACCCCTCCCTGCTGGAGGCCGCTCCGGAGGGATTCAGGAGCATCGACGCGAAGGGCTCGGAGTTCTCCGGCATGAAGTGGACCGTCCAGGTCGCTCCCGAGGACTGCACGGGATGCGGCGCCTGCGTGCATGCCTGTCCCGGCAGGAACAGGCAGGATGCCTCCCGCAGGGCCATCAACATGGCATCGCACGACGAGATACTGCCCCGCGAGAAGGCATCCTTCGAGTTCTTCCTGTCGATACCCGACAGGGACCGGACCACCCTGGCCAGGGAGACGGTGAAGGGCAGCCAGCTCATGCAGCCGCTGTTCGAGTTCTCCGGAGCCTGCGCCGGCTGTGGCGAGACGCCCTACGTCAAGCTGATGACACAGCTCTTCGGCGACAGGGCGATCATCGCCAACGCCACCGGCTGCAGCTCGATCTACGGTGGGAACCTGCCCACCACCCCCTACACGCTGAACGCGGACGGCAGGGGGCCGTCATGGAACAACAGCCTGTTCGAGGATGCGGCCGAGTTCGGGTTCGGGTTCAGGCTGACCTCCGACAGGCAGACCGCCTTCGCCTCCGAGCTCCTCGGCAGGCTCAGGGACAGGATAGGCGGCGACCTCGTCGACGCCCTCCTTGGCTGCCGGCAGGCGACCGAGAAGGAGATCGCCGAGCAGAGGGAGAGGGTCGGTGAGCTGCGCAGGATCCTCCGGGGCGTCGAGGGATCCGACGCGATGCACCTCGCGAGCCTGGCGGACCATCTCCTGCGCAGGAGCGTATGGGTCCTGGGCGGAGACGGCTGGGCCTACGACATCGGCTACGGCGGCCTCGACCACGTCCTCGCGCAGGGCAGGAACATCAATCTGCTCGTGCTGGACACGGAGGTCTACTCGAACACCGGCGGGCAGTGCTCAAAGGCCACGCCGCTCGGAGCGGTGGCGCGATTCGCCGCCTCCGGCAAGCCTGTTCCGAAGAAGGACCTGGCGATGCTGGCCATGACCTACGGCAGCATATACGTGGCAAGGGTGGCGCTGGGGGCGAACTACGCCCAGACGGTGAGGGCCTTCGTGGAGGCCGAGTCGTACGACGGGCCGAGCATCATCATCGCCTACTCGCACTGCATCAACCACGGGATCGACATGACGACGGGCCTCGACCACCACAAGCTGGCGGTGAACTGCGGCTACTGGCCCCTCGTGCGCTTCGACCCGAGGCGGATCGCCCAGGGGGCGAACCCCCTCCAGCTGGACAGCAAGGCGCCTTCGATCCGCTTCGAGGACTTCGCGTACGAGGAGATAAGGTTCCGCACGCTGGCCGACTCGGACCCCGCACATGCGGCGGAGCTCCTGGCCCTGGCCGAGGAGGAGGTCGCGCGGCGCTGGAAGCTCTACGAGCAGATGGCCGCCATGACCTGGTGACGGCCGGCATCCCGGCCTGGATCCCGAAGGGCCCGGCGTCCAAGCCGGGCCCTTCGCTCAATCACGCCGCCGATGCGCCGGCCGCCTCCGGAGGACCCCCTAGGAGAGCAGCCCGGAGCGCTCGTGCATCAGGATCTCCCACAGTTCCTTCGAGGTCCTTGCGGAGAGGACCCGCTCGCGGACGGCCTCGTCCTTGAACAGGCGCGCCAGGGAGGAGAGCAGCTCGATGTACTCCCTCTGCCTCTGGGTCCCGGTGATGATCATGGCCACGATGCGGACGGGGGATCCGTCGATCGACTCGTAGTCGGGTATGCCCTCCGGGCTCGTGCCTAGAGCGATGCACGACACCTGGAGGCCCTGGATCCTGGCGTGCGGGACGGCTATGCCCAGGCCGATGCCGGTGCTCATCAGGGCCTCCCGCTCCTGGATCAGACGCTCGAGCTCCGCACCGCTGGGAACGGCCCCGGTTGCGGCGAGCATGGAGGTCATCTCGGCGAGGACGGCGGACTTGCTGCCGCCCTCCAGGATCCGGACCCTTTCGGGAGACATGACGTCGAATAGATCCATTCCCTACCTCACAGCCGGTCTAGCGACCCGGACGCGTTCAGGAAGATGCTTCTCCTTCTGTAATATGCTCAAGAACTCCCCGCGGTCGAGCCGCAGGGCGGACGCCCGTCCCGGCACGCCTGCAGATCGCCGGTGGAAAGGAACTTTTCGGCGCGCCGCCTGTTCGATGGATGGGGAAGGTGGAGGGGCGGCCTGAAAGGACGGGCCACCCGTGGACGGCAGGAAAGGATACGGAACGATCTCCCTGGTCCTGGCTCTCGCAGTGCTCGTGGCGGCAGGCGGCTCTTCGGAGGCGGAGATCACCTCGCTCTCGCTGGGCCCGGCCGCCGGCACCACGGGGCTGGGGCTGGAGGGAGTCATCGGCATCGGCGACAACATCGGCCTGAGACTCTCCCACTCGCTCCTCTCCGGGGCGCAGTCCCTCTCCTGGAGAAGCATCCCGTACCGGTTCGACGCATCCATGAACTGGACCTCGATCCTCCTCGACGTCAATCCGGGGGGCGGGGCCTTCAGGATCAGCGGAGGCGCCGTCATAAGCACCGGGGACATAGGCATCCTCGTCGAGTCCGACGAGCCTCTCGAGCTGGGCGGGGTGACATACACGCCCGCACAGCTCGGCACCGTCACCGGAAGCATAGAGATGAACCCCGCGGCACCTTACCTGGGCGTGGGCTTCGAGAACCGGCCCGAGAGCGGCAGGGGTCTGGTGTTCAACACCGACATCGGGATAGTCGTGCAGTCCTACCGGGTCACCATGGAGCACAGGGGCGGCGG
Organism: uncultured bacterium; assembly: GCA_964603785.1. Taxonomy (GTDB): domain Bacteria; phylum Fermentibacterota; class Fermentibacteria; order Fermentibacterales; family Fermentibacteraceae; genus CAZRWD01. The sequence continues at coordinate 13,837 of CAZRWD010000011.1, read as the reverse complement.
GCTGCCCATCTCGATGGAACAGGATCTCCTTGAAGCCATCGAGGCCGAGAGCGGCGAGCTGGAGGACGACCTCAACAGCGTCGGTGTCTATCCCGTGATCAGGCTTTCCCTGGTGCTCAGGATATGAGAACGGCGGGGGTGTCCCGTGCAATCGTCCGACTGCTCGCAGCCGTCGTCCTCGCGCTGTCGGCCATGACTGCCGTCTCCTGCGGGGGCTGACCAGGCTGACCCGGGCGGGTGGACCCGCCCCTGCCCGTCAGTGGTCATCATCAGCTCCCGTCCTTCGGGGCGCACAGCCGCGAATGGGCCTCCGCGAGCCCGGCCCTTATACGGATCCCCTGCGTGCATTTCTCCTCGCAGGAGCCGCAGCCCGTGCATGCGTCCGCCCTGTTCTCCGGCTTCATCCAGCTGTTGTAGGCCATGCCCGGGATCGCGGATGAGGGGAACATGCATGCCTCGTTGTAGATCTCGAATATCCGCGGGATCTGGACACCCGCAGGGCAAGGAAGGCAGTAGCCGCACCTCGTGCAGTGCACGCCCTGGAGCCCGCGGTAGGCCTCCTGCACCCTCCCGACCGCCTCCATCTCCTCCCCGCCCATCGACTCGGGAAGGGCCGAACGGGCGATGCGCGCATTCTCCCTCAGCTGCTCCCCCGAGTTCATCCCGCTCAGCACTAGCGAGACCCCGGGATGGTTCCACACCCACCTCAGGCACAGCTCGGCCGGAGTGCGGCCGGGGAGGGATCCCCAGGCCTCCTCGATCACGGGCGGGAGCCTCCTGACGAGGTCGCCGCCCCTCAGCGGCTCCATCACCACCACTCCGAGCCCCCTGCCCGCGGCGTACTCCAGCCCGGCCCGCCCGGCCTGCTCCTCGGTGTCGACTATGTTGTACTGGATCTGGCAGAAGTCCCAGTCCCAGGCGTCGACGATGGGTGCGAAGGAGGAGGGCTTGTCGTGGAAGGAGAAGCCCGCATGGCGTATCCTCCCCTCCCGCCTCTCCCTGTCGAGGAAGTCGAGAACGCCGAGCTCGCGCGCCCTGGCGAAACCCGCCTCGTTCAGCGAGTGCAGAAGGTACAGGTCAGTGCTGTCGGAGGCGAGCCTCTTCAGCTGCACATTGAAGAGGCGCCGGAAGTCACCCGGCCTGCGGGCCTTCCAGACGGGGTTCTTGGTGGCGACGAGGACCCTGTCCCGCGGGACCTCGCGCAGGAACCGCGACAGGAGAACCTCGCTCGCGCCCCCGTGGTAGTTCCACGCCGTGTCGAAGTAGTTCACACCGAGATCGAAGGCCTCGTGCAGGAGCGAAAGGGCGGCGGAGGCGTCGATGCTCCTGCCCCATGTCTCCCTGCCCCTCCTGGAGAGGAAGCGCATGCAGCCGAAACCCAGTGCGGAGACCTTCAGCCCGGTGAGGCCGAGTTCGCGGTATTGCATCGGATGTCCTCCCTGTTCGGTCCGGAGGGGAAAGATGAAGAACGCAGGTGCCGCGGTAAACGGGGAGGCCGCCTGACCGGGGTCAGGCGGCCTCCGGGAGGCTCGGCTCAGAGGCCGCCGAAGACCCTCAGACCCTCGATCGGCTGGTGCCAGTAGTGGAGCGTGATGCCGTAGACCGTGCTGTCCGTCGAGACGGTGTCCATGGCGATCTCCTCGACGTTCAGCTTCACGAAGCAGCCGCCGGCGAGCTCGAGGAAGAGCCTGTCGCCCTCGATGAGATGTATCTCCTCGGCATAGCCTGTCTCGGGGGCGATGCGGGGGTTGTTCCCCTTCGCCATGACCGTGTGGCTGCCCGAGCCCCAGGGCTCGTGGTCGCCGGAGTACAGCCCCACGGGACTCTGGCTCCAGCCCCCGTCGTAGCAGTATGCGTCCTGGACGAAGGTCGTGTCGGAGGCCTTGCCCAGCAGGCCCGCGGTTGCACCGAAGATGATGGCGTCGAGGCTGTCGGCCGGGGCGTGGTTCGACCATATAGTATGGGACCCGCAGAAGATAGGATGGGTGTTCGCGTAGTCGGCGTAGTCCTCCGACGTGTCGACACCCCTGAAGGCCAGGACGGTGTAGTATCCCGAGCCTCCGTCCCTTGCCTCGACGTCGTCCACGTAGAAGGTGTCGACCACGTTCACGATCTCGTCCCAGTAGCCGGTGGCCTCGGACCAGTAGACCCGGTAGCCGTCGACGCTGTCGACCGAGTTCCAGCTGATGAAGACCTCCGTGCCGCCGCAGAGCGAGTCGACCACCGCCAGCCCCGTCACCTGGGGGAGCGTGCCGGTCGGACTCGAGGGGTCTCCGCAGGAGAACGACACCAGGGCGGCAAGACATACCGAACAGAACAGCGCCTTTTTCACGGGTTCCCTCCTTGCTGGTCGGATACCGGATAATGACTGATACCCCGCCGGGGGGGGAGTGTGCCCGGCCGCCGCGGATGCAGGGCCGGCTCCGCGCCCTGTGCGGGCGCCCCGGGCGGGGTTAGAATCCCTGTTCCGGAATCGCGGGAAGGTCTCTCAGGCAACCAGGCGGAGGTGTCAAGTGGCGAAGGGCGCAGTCTCCAGGGGCGCGGGGCGTCCCATCGGCGGGAGCCCGGGCAAGGGGATCGGGAAGATGACCCACACGAAGCCGGCCGGCTCGAAGCCGCCGGTTTCGAAGATGCTCTTCCGGAAGAAGTCCCCGGCCACCGGGCAGTCACCGGCCAAGACGGACTTCCACAGGGACGGGGGGCTGAAGGCGGACAGGCCGGAATCCTCCGGGACGACCGTCCAGGAGGATCGGACCTCCCGCAGGTCGTGCTGCCTGGGCTGCGCACTGCCCGTGCTGGCGCTGCCGGTGCTGCTCGCGGCCCTCGCCGTGACGCAGGTCTTCTGATCCCCGGGAGGACCGTCGCCTAGCGCTCCCTGAGGGGGATCTCGGCGGGCACCGGGAGCGAGAGCTCGACGAAGCCGGCATACTCGCCCCCCCTGAACCACGGGCACTGGTAGATCAGCTTGCGAACGCCGTCCTTCTCGATCATGTAGACGTTGGTGCGCCTGCTCCCGAGCAGCGCGGCCACCTTCTCCCTCGCATGCGCCGGGTGGCAGTCAACCACGTCCCTGCCCACGAGCGCGGCCCCGCCCTCCCTCGCGAAGGTTGCGCAGGACTTCCCGTTCATGTAGATCACGCGGCCGTCCCTGTCGGTCACGGTGACCGCGGCGGGCAGGCCGTCGGCCCATCCGGCATCCGTCATCTCACTCCAGTCTGCAAAGGGTCTGCTCGAACTCCGCGCCGCAGGCGCTCACGAACCTGTCGGGGGGGGGAGCGACGATCCTGATAGCGGCTCCGCTCCACGGGAGGGTCAGCGCATGGGCGTGGAGCATCAGCCGGCCGAAGCGTCCCCTGGACCCGCGGTCCCCGTACAGGGGGTCGCCGGCCACCGGATGGCCGATCGCGAAGAGGTGGGCGCGTATCTGGTGCCTCCTGCCCGTCAGCGGCCTGACCGAGAGGAGGCAGAAGGACTCGCCGCGTGCGATAACCTCGAAGGAGGTCACCGCGTCCCTCCCCCTGCCCCTGTCCACCGCGGTCCTCCCGGAGCCGAAGACCCTCAGCGGCATGTCGACCACCCCGTCGCCGGGGATGTCCGCCCCCTCGGCGAGGGCGAGATACTCCTTGCGCACCTCCCGCGACTCGAAGAGCCCGCAGGCAGTCCTGTGCGCAGCTGCGTCCGTCGCGAACAGGACCAGGCCGCTGGTCTCCCTGTCGATCCTGTGGACCACCCAGAGCCGCGTCCCGGTCTGCTCCTCGAGCAGGGCCTTCAGGTCCGTGCATGATCCGGTCCTGTCGGGGATCACGGGGATGCCGCTCTCCTTCGATGCGGCGAGCAGTCCCTCGCCGCGCCACAGAACCTCGACCTGCAAGCCGTCCCCCTCCGGCGCTCCCCGGATCAGATCCCTCCCGGGCGCTTCACGAACAGCAGCAGCAGCCGCCCCCCCCGGTCTTCATGGGCTCGCCGCAGCAGACTATCTCGCACTCCCCTGACGAGCAGCAGCAGGCCTTCGTCACGGTCAGCTCGACGCCGCACTTCTCGCACTTCAGCACCTGTCCGACCTTCACGGGATCCATGACAGCCCCCTCTCGAAACGGGTAGGAAGGCAATATAGCGCGGATGGCGCCGGACAGCGCGTCCGGGGTGAACTCCCGCACACCTCCGGTGTTATACTGGGCGGACGAACGGACATGCGAACCCGCACAGACGAGGAGACAGGATGAGCGCCCTCCTTCTGATACTGGCGATGTCGGCCGGGCCGGCCGGCGGGCAGCGGCTCCCGACCGTCTTCGACCTGCGCGACTGGAACGGGATCGACTACGTCACGTCGGTGAAGAGCCAGATCGGAGGAACCTGCTGGACCCATGGCGCGATGGCCGCCATGGAGGGCAACCTCATGATGACGGGCGCGTGGGAGGCCGCCGGGGAGGCGGGCGAGCCCGACCTGGCCGAGTACCACCTCGACTGGTGGAACGGCTTCAACGAACACTGGAACGGCGACGCCGACCCGCCCGCGGGCGGCGGTCTGACGGTTCACATGGGCGGCGACTACATGGTGACGGCCGCCTACCTCGCCAGGTGCGACGGGGCGGTGAGGGACGTCGACGGGCAGTCCTTCGACGTGCCCCCGCCGTTCTACGAGAGCGGTTTCCATCTCTACTACCCGAGGCATATAGAGTGGTTCACGGCCGGCCCCGACCTGTCGGGGATCGACGGGATAAAGCAGAGGCTGATGGAGGAGGGCGTCATCGGCACCTGCATGTCCTACAACGGCGCCTGGATCGAGGACTTCATCCACTGGCAGCCCCCCGACTCCGAGGAGCCCCCCAACCACGCCATCGCCATTGTCGGATGGAACGACACGCTCCAGACCCAGGCCCCGCTGCCCGGAGCCTGGCTGTGCAAGAACAGCTGGGGCGAGGGCTGGGGGCTGGGCGGCTTCTTCTGGATATCCTACTACGACCGTTGGGCCGGACAGGAGCCGCAGATGGGCGCGGTCTCCTTCCGGGAGGTCGAGGCATGCCGCTACGACGGCGTCTACGGCCACGACTACCACGGCTGGAGGGACGCGGCGGAAGACCTGCACTCCGTCATGAACGCCTTCGGGATCGTGCAGGACCAGATGCTGGAGTCTGTGAGCTTCTACACCACCGAGGACAGCACGTCCTGGGAGATCACCCTGTATTACCACATGCAGGGCGGCGGCCTCTCGGGACAGGCTGCCTCCCTCGGCGGGTGGTTCGAGCGCAGGGGATTCCACACCGTGGACCTGCCCGCACCCTTCCCGGCGCAGGCGGGCGACAGCCTCTACGCCGCGCTCGAGCTGGACCGCGGCGGGTACGCCTACGACCGGACATCGGACATCCCCGTGCTCCTGGGCGCACAGTACAGGGTCATCGTCACCTCCGCGGCCTCGCCCGGGGAGAGCTTCTTCCGGGAGAGCGCCTCCGGCGCGTGGCAGGACTTCCAGGGCTACGGGGGCAATCCCTATCCCGGCACGGGCAACTTCTGCATCAAGCTGCTCATGAGGGACTGCGGCATGATCGTGTCCGGCCCCTCCGCCGTCACGATCGCGGGCGACGAGGGCGGGCCGTGGGTGCCCGGCTCCTGGGACGTCTCGATCGACAACCACGGGACCGCGCCCCTGCAGTTCACTGCCTGCATCCATCCGGCCGTGCCGTGGCTCGCCATGGACGGACCGGCCTTCGGGATGCTCGACCCCTACACGCCTCTCGAGATGTCGTTCCACGTCACGGAACAGGCCGCATCGCTGCCGGCGGGCGCCTACGGCACCTCGGTCAGGATCGTCAACGAGACCGACGGGAACGGCAGCACGACCATCCCCGTCACCCTCCTCGTCGGACAGGGGGAAGTGGTCTGGTCCTGGGACATGGATTCAGATCCGGGCTTCGACCTCGAGGGCGACTGGGGCTGGGGGGAGCCGGCCGGCCTGGGCGGGGAGCACGGCCATCCGGACCCCACCTCGGGCCATACCGGCACGTGCGTCCTGGGCTACAACCTCCAGGGCGACTACGACAACTACATGCCGGAGTACTCCGCCACGCTCGGTCCCCTCGACTGCACCGGCCTCCACGACGTGAAGCTGGGTTTCATGCGATGGCTGAACGTGCAGGAGGGCGGCTTCGACGAGGCGAGGGTGGAGGCGAGCCTTGACGGGAGGGAGTGGGAGCCGCTCTGGCAGAACCCGTTCGGCATCCTCACGCTGGACTCGGCCTGGGTGGAGGTCTCCCTGGACCTCTCGGCCCTGGCGGACGACCAGCCGCAGGTCTGGCTCAGGTGGGTGATGGGGCCCACCAACGACGGCTGGCGCTACTCGGGGTGGAACATCGACGACATCGAGATAACCGCGCTGATGGACGCCGGCGCGGGGGCACCCGGTCCGCAGATCCTGATGAACCCCGTCAGCCCCAACCCCTCCCGTGGCGAGGCCTTCGTGAGTTTCGTCCTCGCCGCGCCGGGATGGACGGCGGTCTCGATCTACGACGCCTCGGGCAGGCTCCTGCGCGCCTTCGAGCCCGGAGACCTGGGCGAGGGGCTTCACTCGATGGTGTGGGACGGGACCACGGCCTCCGGAAGGCAGGCTCCCTGCGGCGTATATCACGTGATGGTCAGGTCCGGGGGCCTGGCGGCCTCGCGCAGCATGGTGCTCCTGCGGTAGGGTCAGGGCTCCAGGTCGAAGAAGGCCCCGTTCCAGCAGTATCTGGTGACGCTCTCCGTCCCGTCCGGCTCGACGGCACCCGTCGCCCCGCTCCCGATGGGCGTCGAGGAGACGATCACCACGTCCTCCTCGCCGTGGAAGGCGGGAAGAGCCAGGCCGGACTCGAAGAGACGGCCGCCAGCCTCGAACCGGTTCGGTGTCCCGGGCCCCGGGACCAGTGAGCCCTCCCCCGTCATCACGAACAGCCGGTCCCAGGACGTGAAGCCGCATGCCTCGTAAGTGAGTGAGAGGACGAACCCGGACGCCACCCCGGACAGACCGGTGCAGTCGACGGCACCGGCATCCGCGGAACAGCGGCACCTGGGTCCCTCGAGGCCTCCGTCCGAAACGTCGAAGGGGGTCGAGGCGAGGAACAGGCCCTCCTGGAAGTACCTTGCCTCCCCCGTGAAGATGCACGCTTCGCGGCCGGTCACCCCGAAGGCGAAGACGCCCCCGGACGGATCGGAGGCCGATGCGGCGGCGAGGTCGGCTCCGGAGATCCAGCCGCGCCCCGCGGGACAGTCGGCCTCGTACCAGTCGAAGACGGCACCGGCGATCAGGAGAGGATCTCCGCCCGCTCCGAGCAGTTCGACCCGGGTTCCCCCCGGCAGCACGGCCGTCACCGTCGAATCGCAGTACGGGGCCACCCTGAGGGCCGCGCCGTCAGCGAACACGACGGCTGTCCCATCCTGGATCCCGTGCAGGTAGAGAGCCTCCGCCGCCAGTGCGAGCATGAGGACGGGCATCAGGGGCCTGCGCCGGTCCTGGCGTGCGACCCTGCGAACCTGTCGAACGTTGCCGGTCTCTCCGGGGGCATGACCGGGTCGGGGGAATCGAGCATGCCGGAGACTATGTGGGCCGCCTCCCTGCAGCCCGCGTCGCAGAGGTGGCTCTTCGAGCAGCCCTTGCAGACCGGGGGCGAGTGCCTCCTGAACGCGAAGGCTTTCCAGTAGGGATCGTTCTTCAGCGAGGGCCAGTCGAGCACATGGGACAGCCTGACCTCGGAATGGTTGCAGACCCTCACGTATCCGGAGGGACCGACCGTGAAGAACTGGATCGCGGCGGAGCAGTGCGTGCCTATCCTAACCCCTGGGTAGTCCGCGGGATCGGCGACGCAGAAAGGCGTCTCGGTGCCCAGGGTGCCGGGCCTTCCCGCGGTGCGGAGGACCCTGTCCGCGATCGTCAGCATCTCCCTCACCTGCTGTGCGGAGAGCATCAGCTCCCCCGCCCTCGAGAGGCCCCTCCCCCCCGGGAGGAACCTGTTGAGCAGCACCTGGTCGGCGCCCGCGAGTATGGCCGCGGCCATCGTGCGCTCCAGCTCGTGAAGGTTGAGCCTGGTGACGGTGATGTTGGCGGTGACGGGAATGCCCCGCTTCGACGCGGCGGCGAAGCCGGACAGCACCATGTCGGCGCCTTCCGACCCTGTGTGCGCGGCGTAGGTGGCGAGCCCCGGGAGGCTCAGGCTGAGCCTGATCCCGAGCCCGGCGCACCTGTCGAGGACATCGTCGCTCACCAGCCGGCCGTTGGACAGCAGATAGAGGTCGGGCGGGGCCGATCTCGTCGCGAGCCTGCCGTCGACCGTCTCGACATGCTCTGCCGTGCAGCCTGCCGCGAACTCGATCAGCTCGAACAGGTCATCCCTGAGGAGGGATTCGCCGCCGGTGAAGGCCAGGCTCGTGACCCCCGCCTCGCAGAGCGAGCCGATGACCCTCTTCCACATGGCCGTGTCCATCTCGGCGAGCTTCTCGAAGCTCCCGCCATCCCGCTCCCACGGGCAGGAGCAGTAGATGCAGCGGTGGTTGCACCTGTAGGTGGTCTCGAGAACCGCCGTCCTCGGCAGGAAGGACCTGGCTCGGATGCCCCTCACTCGACGGCGGCCACGCCGAAGAGCTCGTGCAGCCTCTCGAGGCTCGGTCTCAGGGGCGTCTGCGAGTCGTTCGAGGTGAGGTAGTAGAGCTCCCCGGAGAGCACCCCGGCCATGAGCCTCAGGTCGTCGGGGGTGACGATCGTCGATGCCGAGGCGCCATCCTCGTAGCTGATCTCCAGCACCAGGCGGGGCGTCCCCTCAGGACCGCGGCAGTGGGCGCAGTAGCCCGTCTCGTCGAGGGTCATCTCCAGATCGGACAGGGCCGTCATCGTGGCGAAGATGTTCCTGGCCTCGGTGAGCCCCCAGGAGACCTCCCAGACATCCTCCGACTCGTAGAGGGTCTTCTCGCCGCACACGGGACATACGTACTCGGCGGTCTCGGGGGGGCACACCGCGGAGTAGCACATGGCGCCCATGACGAAGGCGGGCTCCTTCTCCCTCTCGATCCTCTCGAGCATCCTCAGTATGTCGCCGGTCGACATGGACTTCATGCGCCTCGCGGTCACGCCCTTGCCGGAACCCCCGGCGTGGGCGACCCTTGCGGCCCCGACTCCGGCCAGCAGCACGAGCACGAGAAGCAGTCCGATCATGGGGTTCATGCGCCCTCTCCCTCCGGTGCCGGCGCCTCCTCCGGCGGTTCGAGGCCCAGTATCTCGCAGAGCCTGTCGATGGAGGGCCTCAGTGGAAGCGTACCCTCGTTCCAGGTGGAGTATTCCAGGCTTCGGGAGAAGAGTCCGATGAGCATCCTCAGGTCCTCGACGCCCACCCCGGACGAGTGGGTCGAGCCGTCGTCCCACGTCACCGTCAGGATCATCGCGGGATCTGAGACGCTGTCCGCCCTGCAGAAGTCGCAGTAGGAGGACTCGTCCAGGGACATCGACAGGCTGGTGAGCCCCTGCAGCTCGGCGAAGAGGACCCTGCCCTCGGCGACGGCCTCCAGTTCGTAGTAGTCGTCGTAGAGCTCGTAGAGGGTCTTCCCTCCGCATTCGGGACAGACGTACTCCATCACGTTCGGAACGGCCACTGGCTCGTAGCACATCGCACCCATCACCGGGACCGGCTCCTTCGACTTCTCGACCTCCGAGAGCAGGGTGAGCACCTGGTCACGGCTCATCGAGCCGATCTTCCCCGCCGTGATCACGACCGGAGCCTTCCTGCGGATGTGAGCGAGGGTGGAGGCCCCCGCAAGGGAGACCACGGCCAGTATGACAATCACCAGGAAGGGAGCGGACATGGCTCGACCTCCGTGTTCTTGGGGGCCTGCCCCCGCGGCCGGCACCGCGTTAAGATAACGGCTGCGGGGTGCGGGGGATATCGGACGACGGCCGGGGGAGGATGTGATGCTCACGATACCCATGGTTCCGGACGGCGGATGCATGACGCTGGGTAACGGCAAGATAATCGCGCTCGGACTCAACTACATGGAGCACGTCAGGGAGACGGGCAGGGACGTCCCGGCCGAACCCGTTCTCTTCTCCAAGACACCGAACGTCCTGATCGGTGACGGTGGGGACATCATCGTGCCCGCATCGCTGCGGGACGAGCTGGGCGACGCGCTGAACCTGCACTACGAGGCGGAGCTGGCCGTCGTCATCGGCAGGCGGGCGTCGCGCGTCACCGCTGCCGATGCGGACGAGTTCATCCTCGGCTACACCTGCTTCAACGACGTGAGCCTGCGCAACTACCAGTTCGCGGACCAGTCGGGCTGGTTCCGCGGCAAGTCGCTGGACACCTTCGGCCCCGTCGGCCCGTGCATCGTCCGCAGGGAGGCCATCGCGGACCCCCACGCGCTGGAGATCAGGTGCGGATTGAACGGGCGCACGGTGCAGTCGGCCTCGACGGCGGAAATGATCTTCAGGATACCTGTCGTCATCGAGTTCATCACGAGGCACATCACCCTCGAACCCGGCGACATCATAGCTACGGGCACCCCGTCCGGTGTCGGCCCCATGTCGCACGGCGATCTGGTCGAGGTCGAGATAGAGGGGATAGGGATACTGTCGAACAGGGTGAGGGAGGAGGGGGCGGGCTGACCCGCCCCCGGCTCCTCAGAAGCTCCAGAGGGCCTTGATCGAGCCGAACGTGGCCGGCTCGAGGGCCGACGGACCGTCGAACATCAGCTCGGACATGTTCTGCGAGAGCGTGCCGGTGCGCGAACCGACGTCGGTCTTGTTCATGAGGCCGCGATTCGCGCCGGTGGGCCACATGTAGGTGAAGAACATGTTCACGCCGCCGACCCACTCGAGCTCCACCACCAGGTTGTCCACCCCGTTGTACCAGAACGGCGTGTCGAGGGTGATCGTCATCCACTGGTCGGGTTGCCCGCTCATGAACTGCGTCCCGGTCTCGTAGACCAGCACCCTGGTCCCGGGCAGGTAGTTGTCGGCGAAGGTGCTGGTCAGCTCGGAAGCGGCCGACAGGCCCATGTAGAGCTTGAAGCTGTTGTAGCTGCCCGATGCCGAGCCGGAGGAGCCCCCCCGCTGCCAGGAGATCTCGCTGATGGTCATGGGTCCGGACATCTCGGAGGCCAGTGCTATCACCTGATAGCGGTTCTGGCTTCCTCAAGAGGCGCAGAACGGGTCCATGCTGGGGATGGACGGGGTGCCGACCACCACGGAGGACGAGACCGTCCCGCAGGTGGCAAGCATCACGAGCGCCAGGATCCTCTTCATCACGACCTCCCTGTCGTCGATATATCATATCAAACAACTAGGGTATTGTCAGGTTCCCACCGACCGGGATGCACGGGTCCGCACGGCTGGAGTCAGTCCGTCAGGGCCACCTGCGCCCGGACGAGGTCGTGGAGGGTGAGCACGGCCTCGGCCCGTCCGTCTCCCCCGGTGAGGATGATCATGCCCTGGCTCGATCCGACGAGCGCCTCGGCGGCCTCGTGGACGGACGAGGCCGAGGGGTGCGACACCGCCGGATGGATGGGCGGAGCGGCCCCCGTAGCCAGGTAGCGCTCGAGGTCGCTCCGCTGCACGATGCCCGTCGTGCATCCGTCCCGGACGACGGGGAACCGCTGGAAGGGATGGCGGGTCAGGAGGTCACGCACCGGACCGGCCTCCAGGCTCTCGAGGAACACCGGGCGGGCCGAGGCGATCGAGGCCGCGGGAACGCTCCTCCAGTCGAAGCGGGTGCCCGGCTTCGCGGGCATCCGGATCTCCTGTCCGTCCTGCTCCAGGAGGGCGTCGTAGAGGTTGGTCCTGCCGAACCTGCGGGCGACGGTCTGGCTCACCAGCGTGGCCAGCATGAGCGCGGGCACTATGGAGAACTGGTGCGTCATCTCGAAGACGATGAGCACGGCGGTGAAGGGGGCGCGCACCGCGGTTCCGAAGCATGCGCTCATCCCGCAGGCGCAAAGGACCACCCTGTCGGCCTCGCTCATCGGGATCCAGGCGGACGCGGCACCGGAGACGAACAGACCGGCGAGGCCGCCCATGAGCAGGGTGGGCGAGAAGATCCCGCCGCAGCCCCCCCAGGAGTAGCTCGCGGCCGAGGCGACCACCTTGGCCAGCAGCAGCAGCCCCGCGACCTCCCATGCTCCGAACCTGCCGGTCATGACATCCGACAGGTCGCCGTATCCCAGTCCGAACACCCCGAGCTTGCCGGTCGCTGCGAAGACCGTTATCCCGATGATCCAGGTGGCCATCCCTCCGAACAGGGGGCGCAGGACCACCGGCACGCGGCTCCTCGTCCGGATCCTGTCGCGCCATGAGAGCACGGCCCGCTGGAACAGCCCCGCAACGCAGGCCCCGGTGCCCGCCACCACCGGCACGAGCGCGTACACATGCCACGAGACGCCGCTCAGGAGTGGCATCTCGAAGGCCGGCTGCCGTCCAATCAGCGCATGCACCACGAATGCCCCCACCACGGCCGAGAGGATGATGCTGCCGAGGTAGCGGCTGTTGAGGTCGTTGAGGACCTCCTCGAGTACGAAGGTCATCGCCGCCAGGGGTGTGTTGAAAGCGGCCGCGAGGGCCGCCGCCGCGCCCATCAGGAGGGGTCTGCGGCGCGCCTGCCTGGGTGCGCCGAGCATGCCCGCGGCGGCCGACGCCGCGGCTCCCCCGATGTAGACGCTGGGGCCCTCCCTGCCGAGGCTGGTGCCGCCCCCTATGGAGAGCGCCCCGGCTATGAACTTCACCACCGCGTGCCTGGTCTCGACGAAGCCGAGATCCTTCCAGAAGGCCGTCTTCAGCTGCGGGATGCCGCTTCCGGCGGAGCCAGGGCTCAGCCTTCCGAGGAGCAGTCCGACCGCGAGGGACGACACCGCCACTATCAGCAGGCTGCCGGCGGCGAAGACCGGGAGGGGGAGGGAGGAGATCCTCTCGAGGCCGTTCTCGAAGATGAACTGGACGCAGACCATGAAGGCCACGGCGGCAAGACCCGAGACCGCGCCCATGAGAACCGCGTTGGCAAGCCGCGACGTGTTCTCCGGCAGCTTCCTCGTGCCTCGCAGAACGGCCCGGAGCGGCATCCTCACCTCCGGCGGCCGCGGCGGGTGCTGCCCCGCCCGGTCATGGAGCGGGTGAAGGCCCGGACAAGGAAAACGGCGGCCCGGGGGCCGCCGCGATCCGTTGCCGTCCGGGCGGCTAGGCCTTCTGGACCTTGCCGGCCCGAAGGCAGGAGGTGCAGACCTTGACCCGCCGGACCACGCCGTTGAGCTTCACGCGGGCGTTCTGGAGGTTCGGCTTCCAGAAGTGGCGCGTGCGTATGTGCGAATGGCTCACCCGGCATCCGGCCCCCCTGGAGCGGCCGCAGATATCACACTTGAAGGACATGTCGCTCTCCCTGGAATGTTCGAATCGAGCGTCATTCATAAGCAACGGATGCTTTTTGCGCAAGTGCCCTTGACCTTCGGGGCCGCCGGCCCTAATCTATGCAGGGAACGCAACATGGGGGCGATCGGTTTCGACGGGCTCGGTCGAGGTCCCCCGGCTGCATGCCGAGTACCCGCAGACTCGTTAAACGGCGGGAACAAAACAACTGCCGCCTAATATCGGCACCCTGCGGCCTCAATAAGCGGGCCGCACGTCCGCCCCGGTGCTGTCTGTCCGCCGGGGGCCGGGCGTCAGAAGGCGGGCTGGCCCTAGTCTCCCTGTCTCCGGGAGGCGAAGGCGAGATGCAAGGGAGGCTACCCGAAGCCGGGCCGTCCGGAGCCCTGGCGAGGGGAATAACAATCCGGTCTAAGCATGTAGTGGCCGTCGGATCCCTGGGCGCGGACGCGGGTTCGATTCCCGCCGCCTCCACCA
>CAZRWD010000010.1:0-88236 GCA_964603785.1 uncultured bacterium | reverse complement strand
CGGGGAGCCAGATAATTCCAGATAATCATCTGGCTTGGGTGAACAGCCTTCACGCCGCATCATATCCATGATCCGGCACACTCTTGACGCCGTTTCACCATCAACACATCTATTTGTCGTGCAGAGGTCTACAACATAGGGGGGGGGTATTGTGCATACGCTGCCTCTTCTCCTTTCGGTGGTTCTCCTCTTCTCTCTTCCTGCTTCCTCCCAGTGGCTCGAGTTCAACGCGGGCTGCCCCGAGGGCAGCGAGCCGCTGGTCATCCACAACGGCACATGGGACAGCTTCCTGACCTATGACGTCGAGCTGCGCGGCCTCCTCGCGGAGACCGTCACGGTGGCTTCGCAGGCGTACCTGAGGTTCCCCTCCTCCCCCGGCACGGTACCCTCGGACAGCGTCGGCTGGCCCGAGCTGCCCGTCGTGAGGCGGATGGTCTGGCTGCCCGACGACTCGGACATCACACTGGAATGCTCTGCCAACTGCTGCGAGGGCATCGAGTGCCTGCCTGTGTACCCGGTCCCGCTGGACAGCCTCGTTTCTGAAAGCACCTGCACGCCGTACATCGGGGAGTACTTCAGGAAGGATTCCTCAGCCTACGCCTCGGAGGAATGGTATCCCGACACGCTGGCAAGGCTGGTCGGGGAATTCCGTCTTAGAGACCTGAGAGTGGGCATCGTCGACGTGTATCCCGTGCAATACCTCGCCTCTGAAGACAGCCTGCGCGTCTGGAGCGACATCGAGGTGATGCTCTCGTGGGACGAGGGCAACGCAGTTTGGTCGCAGGTCGGGCTGGGGCACTTCGACAATCTGATTGGGGAGAACCTGCTGGGATACACGCCCGAGCCGCAGCCCATCAACGACGGGGACGGCTCGGTGGTTCGGCTGGACTGGGACGAGCTGGAGGAGGGTCCGGGGTATGCTCCCGACTACGTGATCCTCGTCGCTGCGGGGCTCGACGGGCAGGTGGTCACCGACCTCGCCGACCACCGGGACGACCTGAACGGCTTCGACGTGGCGATAGTGCGCACCGACGACTTGCTGACCTGCTACGGCGGGACACAGTCGATCCTCACCGCAGACATGATCCGTGACTTCACGGAGGACATGTGGGAGTGGGGCAGCGGACCGGGCGACAAGCCCACATACCTGCTGCTGATAGGTGACCACGAGGATCCGGCGTATGCTTCCGAAGCCTGGTTCCTGCCGACGAGAACCACCGATCCGGATGAATTCGGAAACAGGATGGGGAACGATGACTGGTTCGTCGGCTTCGGCGAATCGAGATCGCTGTTCAGCGTCTTCCCCGACATGATCGTCGGCCGTCTCCCGGCGAGGACTTCAACCAACCTTGATGAGATGATCGATCTCATCGTCTCGTTCGAAGCTCTGACAACCTCCTGGCCCCCGCCTCCCAGCCTGGACTGGAGGAGATTCCTGAGCAGGCTGACAGGAAAGAACGAAACGAATGTCATCACCACCTTTGATCCATGGACTCCCGATCTCCAGTGGACACAGAAACTGACTGACTGGTTGGGATACTCTCTCGACAACTTCTACTGCGGTGATGGCGAGGCTCCGGACGAGCCCGATGGATCACTCCTCACGAGCAACGAATGGTGTCAGCACGTCAGGGATGTGTTCTCCAGAGGATCACAGATCGTCTTCTACATCGACCACGGTGACTTCCACATGTTCAGTGCCGGGCTCAACTGGAACGAAGGGGGTCCTCCTAACTTCGGGATTCCAGATTCGAGCTTCGATTGCCTCGACGTTGCCGCTCTGCCATTCAACGTCCAGCACGGCTGGCCCTTTGTTCTGATGTTGTGCTGCTCGGCAGGGACATTCAACGAGACTCAGGCCGAACATGAATATGTATCGGTAGTTCCCGGCTTCGAGGAGTATGGCTGCTTTCATTTCGCCACGCACCCGGCACCTGGCTACGATTTCGGGACTACAAGCCTCTCCGAAGCGTTCATGCTCAACACTGAAGGTGGGGCCATAGGGGTTTTTGCCGGTGCCTTGAGTTCGAGCATCTGGTGGTATCCTCTATATGGACGTTGTATTCTGGAGAGGGTGTCCAAGTGGGGAGACACGAGGACAGGTGATGCGATACAGGGCTGCAGGTTCGATCTCATCACTGCGTTTGGAGGTCCTGGCAGTTGGGATGTCGGACTAGGCCAGTTCAATCTGCTGGGTGATCCTGCGGTCGACCTGGGCGACCGTGTGAAGTTCCGCGACAGGTGTGACCTTGTCGTTCTTCCGGACGAGCTTTCGATCAACAGGTACGTCTCAATGCCCGCAGGGCAGACAACCGGCGAGGCACTGCTGCACTGTGTAATCCGCAACCATGGAGCTGTCGCTTCGGGATCATTCACGGCATCGATGACGGTGACCTGCGGCGAGTACAGTACTACGCTGACGAGTGACTGCAGCAGCATCGAACCGGAAGGAATGAAGATCGTTCGATTCGAATGGCAGGTTCCTTCGTACATCACACCACCGGTCACTCTCACCCTTCATGGAACAGCCGATGTCCAGGGAAGATGTCCCGATTCCTGGACAGCGAACAATGATGCAACATCCTGTGCACAAGTGGTTGATTACTATCCCAATGATGTAAACTGGCCTGTGATTCTCCCTGGGAGTGTGCAGTCCCCTCCCTGTCTGGCCGATGTCGACGGTGACGGCAGCCTGGAGATAGCAGCCGTGTCCGGGACCTCCTGCCTTCAGGTTCTCGAGCCGGATGGCGAGCTTCGATGGCAGGTTCTGACCCCTTCTTCGGTGAACTCGAACTCGGCTTGCGAGGTCTTCGCCACGGGCTCGGTCCTCGGAGATGCCGCCCCAGAGATCGTCATCGACTGCATCGATGTCCTCTGTGTGTATGACGGAGATGACGGCGAGCTGCTCTGCACATTCCCGCATCCTATTCAGGGACCAGAACGATCGAAACCCCATACTGTCGTTCTTGCCGACATCGTCCCGGAGACCCCTCCCGATGCCACCAGGGAAGAGATCGCCTTCGTCTGCGGAGGGAGCATCTACATCCTCGCAGTCCAGGACAATGATCTGGTGCAGCTCGACAGGGAGGGGCTGCCGGGCGGACTATCGACTACTTCGCAATGCTGGGTATCTGCATCGGATCTCGATGGAGCAGCCCCGGTCGAGCTGGTAGTGACAGCCTCAGATGCTACGAGTCCTTTGGTAGATCCTGTATCCGTTGTGGGTCTGTACAGGTATCAGAATGGACAGGGGGGGTACTACTCGACGAGATCCTGGGAGGACGAGAACTTCAATGCCATCAGTGCGATTGGAATCCTGGCAGGATCGACCGGGCAGCGGATTGCACTTTCGTGCAGGACATCTGACGTGAACCACAATCCTGCGCTCATCCTCGATCCGCAGAGCCTCCAATCCTCACCGGTGCCTTGCCAGCCCACGAGCATCCCTAGCAGTTATATCCTCTGCTGCATGATGGCCGACTGGAGGCCCGAAGTCCCCGGCCTGGACCGTATCATCGCCCCTGCCGAGAGCCAGTGCTTCGTGTGGCAGCCCAATGGATACGGTGCATGGTCTGGGGACTATGAGGAGTACGCTGACGCATATCGCCCTCCGTTCGGTGCGCTGGGTGATTTGGACGACAACGGTTATAGCGATCTGCTCGTCGGAACAAGATCAGGGGTAGTCATGGCGTATGATCGCAATGGCAATCCTCTCGAAGACCTCGGCTTCCCCTACACCCTTCCATCGGAGGTCTGCGGCGGGTACTGCATCGCTGATATCGACAACGACGGAAAGGTCGAGGTCGTTTTCGGTACGATGGACAACTATCTTCATGTCTGGGAGCTGGGCGAGTGCGACGAGGGCTACGCCTCCTGGCCCCAGGTGCAGCACGATGCCGCGAGGACAGGTGTGCTGGAATGACACTCCCGGGACTTCTGCTGACGAGCATCCTGTCGGTTACCCACGCACCGGGATGGAGCGACGCGGTCATCTCGATCGAGGAGCCCAGCACCATCTACGGCCCTCAGTTCAAGGACATCGAGGTCACAGACGGTGATCACGTGCACCAGATCTGGCTGTACTACCAGAGCCAGACTCGCCTGGGATACAACGTGGTCCTGCCCGACGGCACCATCATCTCTCCCGATACCATGGTATCCCGCAACGTCTGGTCTGCATACCTGTCATCAGCGCTGGTAGGTACCGATTTCTTCGGGGTCTGGCGCGAGAACTCCCCGATCTGGTTCGCGGTGAACGACCACACGGGCGAGCCGGAGATCCCGGCGACGCTGTTCACCAGCACCCCCTGGTCGTGGTGGTGGTACATAGCCGCAGACGGTGACAGCCTGGGACGTGTTCACATGACCTACGACACCCCAGGGGGCATCTGGTACTCGGTCATGATACCGGACCAGCCGCCCGTGGAGGTCTTCAGGGACACGATTCCCCAGAGCAGGGGCTACAGCCTCCTCGACGTCGACGGTGACCGGGTGCACGTCCTGTACAAGTCCACGGCGGACTGGATGCCGAGGTACGCCCAGTACGACCTTGACGGCAACCAGACGCTCGGACCGATCGAGTTGATCGATCCCTCGCCCTATTCGGTGGACAACACGTGGAGCCTTTGCCCGGACTACCTTGGGAACGCGTGTGTCTTCTTCAAGCGAGGGGGAACAACCATGCCCCTCCTGTTCACCAGGATCGACAGGAACACCGGGGATCTGCTTGTCGACGAGAGGATCATCTACAACCCCAGCCCGCCTCCCAGAGTACATAATCCGGTTGTAACCCAGGGCCCCTGGGAAGGCAGTCTGCATCTTGTCTGGCTGGAGCAGGACGACAGCTCTGGAGATTATAGGTTGATCCGCCACGCCATCATCGATCTCGACGGGGACTTCATCGTGGAGCCCTACACGGCCTACGACTACACGGACGAGGATCCGGAGGACATCACCTACATGGTCGCCGCGTCGAACGAGGACGGCGACCTTTTCGTGGCGTACAGCGAGATCGACATGTCCCTGCCTGGAGACTGGATCCGCCTGGGCTGGCTGGATCACAACTACCTCGGAGTCGAGGATCAGGAGGGGGGGAGCGGAGGAGCCGCCCCCCTCTCCATGACCCCATCCAGCAATCCCTTCACCTCATCGGTGACCATTAATTGCGAGGGTCCAGACCTTCCGGGCCAGTTAATGGTCTACAACATCACAGGGCGCCTGATCCGGAGCCTCTCCGACCGTCAGGGTTCGTCGTTCCTGTGGGATGGCAGAGATGCGTCAAACGTAGATGTGCCGACGGGCACCTACCTGATCCAGGGCGCGATCGACGGGCGGGTGTCATCGATCAGGATCGTTAAGCTGTAGTCCCATATATTGATCTCGCCTGGATCGCCTCATCCCGCTCTCCGTCACCAACTGCCTGTCCCAGTGATCTCCCAGGGCCTCGGCTTCGCGAAGCACCTGCTCGGGCAGTTCGAGCAGGGCCAGCCACTGGGTGATCCGCGCCCTCGATACCCCCAACCTCCGGGCCAGCTCGGCACTTGTGATACCCTCCCTATGCATACGATTGCTCAGCCGTCGCGCATGGAGGATAGGGTTGCAGAAGATCATGTCCGAGCGCGGTTTGTGATATCTCCTCGTCAGATGTGTCGTCATCGTGAACAGCGAACCTGCCGGGGTTCGTTCCGATAGCGATACGGGGAGCCACTTCATCCTGCCCGGTCCTGTCTGCAGGGTCGATTCGTGCCCCTCGCATCGCATCCCCGACCAGCGCCCTGGAATCGGACGGCCAGACCCGGTGGCCGGCATGTTGACGGCTGCGCCGGGACGGGGATATGGTCTTTCCGGCAACTTCAGGTTCTCCTCTGGATATGGAGTGCCCCGGGGCCGTTCCCGGGACCTGCGCATCCCCGGCGTGTCGTCGATGGCCGGGGTCGGGAGGGTGTGTCGTGAGCTCTGAGACGAACGGCAGCGGCGGACCGATCGAGGATGCGGATGCGCCGGCCCCCGAGCCGGTCGAGAGCGGCCCGGTCTGCAGGGGTTGCTCCGCGAAGCTCGATGTAGAGCCCGGAATCGCAAGCGTCGAATGCCCCTTCTGCGGGGTGACGAACACCTTCGGAGCCTCCTCCGAGCCGGGGGGAGATCCGGACGCCGAGCCCGGGGAGCTGATCCACGAGACCAGCCAGAGGGACATAGCCTGCAGGGGCTGCGGGGGGAAGCTGGAGTTCGCTCCTGGCACCAACAGCCTGAAGTGCCCCTACTGCGGCACCATGAACGAGATCGCCTCCTCCGGGGAGGTGATCGAGGAGCTCGACTTCGAGGGGTTCCTGAAGGAGTTCCAGGACCAGACCGCGGTGCAGCAGGTGGCGAACATCAGGTGCGAGGCCTGCGGGGCGCAGACCACCTTCGATCCCAACGTCGTCTCCGGTTCCTGCCCTTTCTGCGGCACGCCGCAGGTCGTGAAGCAGGCCTCCCTGAACACCGTCTTCAGACCGCGCTCGGTGCTGCCCTTCCAGGTGAACCTCGACACGGCCTACACCGGGTTCAAGAAGTGGATAAGGAAGCTCTGGTTCGCCCCGAACAGCCTGAAGCACAGCGCGAGGCAGGAGAACTTCACCGGGCTCTACATCCCGTACTGGACGTACGATGCGAAGACCGCCACCGACTACGACGGCCAGCGCGGCGACGACTACCAGGAGAGGCAGACCTACACGGCGGTCGAGAACGGACGCAGGGTCACCAGGACGCGGTCCGTGACGAAGACGAGGTGGACGAACAAGGACGGCCACGTGGACTGCGTCTTCGACGACGTCCTGGTCGCCGCGAGCAGGACGCTCCCGGAGAGGCACGTGAAGAACCTTGAGCCGTGGACCCTCTCGAAGCTCGCGCCCTTCGACGAGAGCTATCTCAGCGGGTTCAGGACCGAGACCTACCAGATCGACCTGAAGGAGGGCTTCGGCCTTGCGAAGAAGATAATCGACCAGGGCATCGAGACCGCCGTCAGGAAGGACATCGGCGGCGACCGCCAGATCATCGAGTCGCTGCGGACCATCTACAATGGCATCACCTTCAAGCACATCCTCCTGCCGATCTGGATCAGTGCCTACCGTTTCAACAACAGGACCTACAGGTTCCTGATCAACGGCTGCACCGGCGAGGTGCAGGGCGAGAGGCCCTACAGCTGGGTGAAGATCACGCTCTTCATCCTGTCGCTCCTCGCGGTTGTAGCGGTGATCATCGCGCTGACCGGGAAGGGATGATCTCCGCAGGCGGCATGATGGTCACCCGGGAGCCTCCGGACGCAGTCTCGCCGTTCGCGGGCCCGTGATGGACGGATCGATGCAACCCCCCCCGGGCTGCAGAGCGGGGGGGTCGTGCAGAACCGCACTACCTCCCGGATGTGAGGGCCGCAATTGAGCGCCGCCAGGCTCTCGTTCGGCCCGGTTCCCTCCAGGCGTCTTGGCAGGAGCATCGGCATCAACAACATCCCTGCAAAGCACTGCTCGTATGCCTGCATCTACTGCCAGGTCGGGAGGACCGATCGGATGAGGATCGGGAGGGCGCGGTTCCACCGGCCGGAGGATATCCTCGCCGATGTGAGGGGCAGACTGGAGGAGGCGCGTGACGAACGGGTCGACATTCTGACCTTCGTGCCGGACGGCGAGCCGACTCTCGACGAGGCCCTGGGCAGGGAGATCGGCATGCTGAAGGGCCTCGGCGTGCCGGTGGGCGTGATAACCAACGCGTCCCTGCTGTGGCTGCGGGATGTGAGGGAGGACCTGTGCCTGGCCGACTGGGTCTCGGTCAAGGTCGATTCGGTGATCGAGGGCGGGTGGAGGCGGCTGAACCGGCCTCACGGGCGCCTGCGCCTCCCGGATATCCTCGACGGGATCCGCGAGTTCGCAGAGGCCTTCACGGGGGAGCTGGTCACCGAGACGATGCTGGTGAGCGGCGTCAACGACGGAGAGGACTCCCTGGAGGCCGTCGCCGGCTTCCTCTCGGAGATCCGTCCGCGAACGGCCTATCTGAGCATTCCCACCAGGCCTCCCGCGGAGACGGGGGCTCTTGCTCCATCACCCGGCGACCTCGCACGGGCCTCCGCGATCCTGGCCGGGCGGCTCGGCAGGGTGGAGCTGCTGACGGGCTACGAGGGCGACTCCTTCGCATCCACCGGCGAACTCGCCACCGACATCCTGAGCATAGCCTCCGTCCATCCCATGAGGAGGGAGGCCCTGGAGGCCCTCCTGGAAGGAAAGGGGGAGCCCTGGGCCATCGTCGAGGATCTCCTCGCGAGAGGCGATCTCGTCCGCAGGGTCCACGAGGGCAGGGAGTACTTCCTGGCATCCGGGGGGGTGCCGCGTGATCGCTGACGGAGCCTGCCACGGGCGGGTGTCACGAAACGGCCCTCCCGGGGGCGTTCCCCGGGCCTCGGCGTGACGCGGGTCACGATACTGGTCGACGACCTGGCCGGGGAGGGTCTGGTTGCCGAGCACGGGTTCGCGCTGTGGATCGAGGCCGACGGGCGGCGGATCCTCTTCGACACGGGAGCCGACGGGGCCCTCGGGGCCAACGCGGGTGCTCTCGGCATCGACCTTCGCGAAACCGACACCGTCGTCCTCAGCCACGGCCATTACGACCATACCGGAGGGCTCCCGGCAGTCCTCGCGCAGGCTCCGAATGCAAGGGTGTACCTGAATCCTGGCTCGCTCAGGGACCGCTACTCCGTCGCAGGGTCGACGGCACGCCCGGTGCACATGCCCCATGCATCACGGCAGGCCCTGCGCTCGCATGGCATCGGGCTCGTCATTCCTGTCGAGCGGTCGGTGATGATCTCCCCACGGGTCGGGATCGTGACGGGAATCCCCCGCCTATCCGGCTTCGAGGACCCCGGAGGACCCTTCTTCCTGGACGAGGGGGGACTGGAGGAGGATCCGATCGAGGAGGACTCCGCCCTCTGGATCGGGACGGGGGAGGGGATCGTGGCCTGTCTGGGCTGCGCACATGCCGGTGTGGTGAACACCCTCGGCTGCATCATGGAGGTCGGCCACGACAGGCGCCTCAGAGCGGTGATCGGCGGCATGCACCTGCTCCATGCCGACGCCGGGCGGCTCGCCCTGACGACAGCCGCCCTTGCAGCCCTCGATCCTGCGGAGCTCGTCCCGGGTCACTGCACGGGGGAGGAGGCTTCCGTCCGGCTGGAGACTGCCTTCGGAACACGGGCGAAGCGCGGCAGGGCGGGCATGTCCATGGAGTTCGCGGACCCGCCGGCCTGAGGTCCCCCTCCCGGCCCGCAGCCAGGCCGTTCAATCCTCCACAAGCCGTACGAGTGTCGGATTCCGTTGACCAGCACCCGGAAATGATGCAGTGTCGGTCCCGGGGGGGATACAAATGTCCAGAACCTTTTTGCTCTCACTTTGCGTGACGGCGTCCGTCGCGGCCTATTCAGCGCTCCAGACCGACTGGTCCGGCGGCCCCAGGGTGGCCGGTCCGGTCACCGAATTCCGCAGCTCCTTCTACGAGTGCTCGAACATCGACTATGCAGAGATGCCGGGCAGCATCGGCATCGGCAGCCAATCCAGCATCATCCTCGTCGACAGCCTCTTCCCGGGGGTCGTATCGATCCATCCGGCAGATGTCGACGGAGACGGTGATCTCGACATCGCAGGCATGTCCGTGCAGTCGGGGGATGTCGTCTGGTGGGAGAACGCAGGCGGAGGAGCCGGCTCATGGATGCCGCACCTCGTGGACACCGGGTTCACGGGCGCGGGGATGATATCGGCCGGCGACCTGGACGGAGACGGCGACATCGACCTGGTGGGATCCTCCAAGACCCAGTTCGGGACGATCGACGTCACCCTCTGGCTGAACGACGACGGGGCGGCGCAGAGCTGGACTTCGATGGTCGTCGACGGCTCGTTCGACGGAGCCCGCTCCGTCTGCACGGGGGATGTCGACGGAGACGGCGACACCGACATCCTCGGAGCCGCCGCCTACGCTGACGAGATAGCCTGGTGGGAGAATCTCGACGGTTCTGCCTCGGAGTGGGACAGGCACACGATCGACGACGACTTCGACGGGGCGTGGTCGGTGAGTGCGGCCGACATCGACGGCGACGGCGACCTGGATGTGGTCGGCACGGCCTATTATCTCGACGCCGTCTCCGTCTGGTTCGGCGAGGGAGGATCCTGGACCCGCGAGGATGTGGCGACAGGCTTCGACGGGGCCTACTGCGCATGCGCCGCCGACGTCGACGGTGACGGCAGCCTGGACATCATAGGCGCCGCAGCCTTCTCGGACGCGGTCACCTGGTGGGACAGGCGGACCGGGAGCTGGACGGCCCACGAGGTGGACACGGCGTTCGATGGTGCAGTCTGCGTCTGCAGCGCGGACTTCGACAGCGACGGAGACCTGGATCTGGCAGGCGCGGCCGTCTACGGGGACGAGATCCGCTGGTGGGAGAATACCGACGGCGGATGGGTGACCCATAATCCCGCCCCGGACCTCGACGGAGCCATGTCCGTCTTCGCCTGCGACATCGATGGCGACGGAGAGGCGGACCCGGTCTTCGCCGGGAT
Organism: uncultured bacterium; assembly: GCA_964603785.1. Taxonomy (GTDB): domain Bacteria; phylum Fermentibacterota; class Fermentibacteria; order Fermentibacterales; family Fermentibacteraceae; genus CAZRWD01. The sequence continues at coordinate 77,662 of CAZRWD010000010.1, read as the reverse complement.
GGGCGCCGGCCGGATCGAGTGGTGGGACAGGCGCAGCGGCGACGGCTACCTCGAATCCAGCGTGCTGGATACCGGCCTCGCCCCGGAGTGGGGCGCCCTCGAGTGCATCGCCGACGTCCCCGAGGGCTGCATCCTCCAGTTCCAGGTCAGGGCCTCCGACGACATACTGCAGATGGGGGACTGGTCGGAACCCGCGGATCCGCCACTGAGGCTGTCGAGCCTGCTCCAGGCGGGCGACAACCTGTTCCAGTACAGGGTGCTGCTCGGTACGGGCCCGTCGGGCGGCGAGCCCTATCTGGACGAGGTCACGGTCACCTGGCAGCAGGAGGGCATGGAAGGCCCCGGCGGCCAGGGAGCCCCCGGCGCACTCCTCCTACCCGTCTCCCCCAATCCGTCGAACGGGCTGGCGATCGCCAGAGTCTCACTCGACGAACCCGCCGTCGTGACCCTGCAGGTGTTCGACACCTCCGGGCGCATGGTCCTCGGAACCGTCTCCGCCGCCTTCGATGCCGGAGTGCACCAGGTGCCGCTCGATGGCCTGTCGCCCGGGGTCTATGTCTGCAGGGCCGAGTCCGGAGGCTTCCACGCTGTCCGGCGGTTCGTCGTCATCGGGAGATGACCGAAGGCGCTCCGGCCTAGTAGTAGTTGCTGCGGAAGAAGGAGACGATGTCCCGGGCGTACTCGCCCGCGGTCAGGCGGTAGGGGAACACCCTCCGCTTGATGCAGTAGCCCTTCCAAAGCTTGTCGAGAAGGCTGTAGAGCCTGCCCAGGGGCAGCGCCGAGAGGAACGCGGCGCATCTCCTGACCAGCGGGAACTCCACCGAGAGAGCGAAGAGACTCCTCAACCTCACCCGCCTGTTCCTGTCGGGAAGGTCGAGCACGCTCCCGTGGAAGAACGAATCGGGCGTCCGCCTGGCCTCCCATCCATCCTCCAGGTATCCGTTCTCCTCGCAGAACCTGCAGATCTCGGTCCCCGGATAGGGCTGCAGCAGGGTTGCGAACGTGAAGTCCGGCCCTTCCGCGGCATTGAAGGAGAGGGTTCGCAGGTCGTCCTCCAGGCTGCATGTCGGGATGCACAGTATGTTCTGGGTGACGAACCTGATGCCGGCCTCCCGGAGCGCGGCGCATGCCCTCCTTATAGTCTCTATGTCCATCTTCCTGCCCAGTATCTCGTTCCTTGCCCTGTCATCCACGGTCTCTACCGCCATCTTGACGCTGAGGCAGCCCGCCGCGGACAGAGCCCCGGCCAGCTCCGGGGTCATGTGGTTCGCCCTCACGTGGCAGTGGAAGGGAAGCCCGACCTCCGAGGGGTATCTCTCGCAGAAGTCCATGACCCAGTCGCGCCCCAGCACGAAGGTGTCGTCCTGGAAGACTATCATCTCGAGACCCGGCGAGGTGTCGCGGAGCCGGACGAGCTCCTCGATCACGTTGCCCACGCTGCGGCGGCGGACATACCGGCCCAGGCCGTCGTAGATGTCCCTGAGCCTGTGGTTGAAGCAGTAGGTGCAGTCGTAGGGGCAGCCGCGCCCGGTGATGCAGAAGGCCGCCCTGCGTGCCGTCGATGGGCGGTACGCGGTGATCAGGTCGCGATCCGGGAAGGGCAGCGAATCCAGGTCCTCCACCAGCGGGAGGAGGGGATTCTGGCGGATGCCCCCCCCGGCCCGGTACCTGAGGTTGCCCACGTCCTCGAAAGCCCTGCGGCCCTCCAGGGCTTCCAGGAGTTCGGGGAAGGCCAGGTCGGCCTCGCCCTTCACCAGGTAGTCGATGTAGTCCCTGTCGTCGAAGTCTTCCGGGAAGAATGTGGCATGCGCTCCGCCGCAGGCTATGGGGATGCCGGGCAGCCGTCGCCGTATCTCGCGGGCAACTTCGTGATACTTCCTGTGGAATCCGGTGGTGCATCCGAATGCCACCAGGTCGGGTTTCCATTCGGTGATGGAGTCCGGCAGACGCGGGTCGCGGATGGTGAGTGCAGTGGTCCGGTGACCGAGCCTCCCGATGATCGAGGCCAGGTAGGAAACACCCAGAGGCATGGTGATAACGTCATGGATGAGGAAGAGAACCCTCATTCCACCCCCCCGGCTCTGTTGGAATTTCGCGAATCTCCTCCCGGTCCGCAAGGCCCGGGCGGGTCGTCAGGCATCCCGCACGCGGAGGGGGCTTGTGACTTGCCATGCACGGGAGTTTATACTTCCCGGGATGAAGGTGCCCGGGCATCCGGGCATCATCTGCCGACATCCTGCCGGAGGGGCGGTGGAGTCGGGCATGTCTTCCGCAAGATCCAGGAGATCCGGGAACGGCGGGGGTCCGCACCTCGACGACAGTCTCCTCGCCGACAGCTTCCCCGGTATCATCTACCGCTACTCCTCCTCCGGTCAGACCCCCCTGGTCTTCGCAGGGAACATCGAGGGCATGACGGGCTATCCGCCCGGCGACTTCACCGAAGGCAGGAGGGAATGGATCGACATCGTCCACCCGGACGACCTCCATTCGGCCATGTCATGCCGGGGGGTCCTCCAAGACGAACAGCCGGCGACGTCCGAGAAGAGCTACAGGATAGTCAGGAGTGACGGTTCGGTCGCATGGGTGAGGGACTACTGCGCCCGCATCGTGACCGGGGAGGACCACGATGACCCGGTCTGCCAGGGGACCATCTTCGACGTGACGGAAGCCAGGCTGGCGGAGGACGCACTCAGGGCGAGGCAGGAGGAGCTCGACGGTATCCTTCGCTCCGTCCCAGCAGGCGTTGCGGTGGTGAGGAACGGTCTCTTCCTGGAGGTGAACGAGAGGTTCTGCGCGATGGTCGGACTCCGCCGGGAGGACCTGGCGGGCTCGCCCACCGCAGTCGTTTTCGAATCCCAGGGCGAGCACGACCGGGTCATGGCCGCCCTCGAGGGAATGCTCGCCGGGGGCAGGACCGGATCGGCCGAGACCGTGCTCCGCGGCGGAGACGGCGGCACGGTGGAAGTCATACTCAACTCGGCGCTGCTGAATCCCGCGAGTCCGGAACAGGGCAGGACCTTCATCGCGCTGGACAATTCCGAGAGGATACGGGCCGACAGGCGCATCAGGGAGAACGAGAGACTCCTGGAGAACCTCTTCTCAAGCGTGCAGGACGGGATCAGCGTCCTCGACAGGGATCTGAGGATCATCCGGGTGAACACGGCGATGGAGCGGTGGTACACCCACGCCATGCCGCTCGAGGCCAAGAAGTGCTACGAGGCCTATCATCTCAGGAGCGAGCCCTGCGTGGTCTGTCCCAGCCGGCGGGCGCTGGATACGCGCACGGCCCAGTCCGACATCGTCCCGCTGACCGGTGAGGGCGGTTCGGTCACCGGCTGGCTCGAGCTCTTCGCCTTCCCGCTGATCGACGAGACCTCCGGCGAGGTGACCGGGGTCATCGAGTATGTAAGGGACATCAGCTCCAGGGTGTCCGCCGAGAATGCGCTGAAGCGCGAGAGGGACCTTCTCACGAGCATCTACAGGGCGAGTCCCGCGGGGATACTCCTGTACGGGACCGACGGGATGCTCCGGTACTGCAACAGGAGGACCTCGGAGATCCTCGGCGTGCCCATGGACCATCTGGTCGGGAGGAGTCACGACGATCCCGTCTTCGACCCCAGGTATCCCGACGACCGGCCCGTTCCGGCGGAGGAGCTTCCCCTGTCGAGGGTCGTGGCGAGCCGCTCGCCCGTGATCGGCACCCGCTTCTCGGTGGCCACCCCCTCCGGGCGCAGGGTCGTCTCGATCAACGCCTCGCCCCTGGACGACGACTCCGGGGGCCTTGCCGGCGTCGTCGCCACCCTCGAGGACGTCACGGAGCAGCTCGCGGCCGAGGATGCCCTCAGGAGGAGCGAGGAGTTCGACAGGACGCTCATCGTGGAATCGCCCATCGGCATATCGGTCAGGACGAGCAGGGGGAGGCTCCTCTCCCACAACAAGGCCTGGCAGAGGATCTGGGCGATGTCGAACGAGGACGTGCTCGAGGACATGAACAGGGAGAGGGACAGGCTCTGCCTCGACGACCGCGACGGCTACCTGGCCGACTGGACCGGGAGGGTCCGGGAGGTCTACGAGAAGGGGGGCACCCTCAACATCCCCGAGATGCGTACGAGCGGCAGGCGCCCCGGGTCCGCGACCTGGGTGTCCCAGCACTTCTATGCGATACCCGGCCCGGACGGCGAAGTGGAGCGCGTCGTCATCCTGACCGAGGACATCAGCACCAGGAAGGCCGCCGAGGAGGCTCTGAAGGAGAGCGAGGAGCGCTACAGGATACTCGCGGAGGCCGCACGGGACATGATCTTCGTGATAGACCGCGAGGACCGTATCACCTACGTCAACACGACCGCGTCGAGGGCTCTCGGCGTCGATCCCCCGGACGCGGTCGGAAGGCCGAGGTCGGACTTCTTCCCCATGGGGATCGCCGAGAGGCAGGGGAGGAGCCTGGCCGGTCTCTTCGAGAGCGGCGAGCCCGTCTACATCGAGAACGACGCCGAGTTCCACGGGGCGCCGTGCTGGCTGGGAACCTGGCTGGTCCCGCTGAAGAGCACCGACGGCACCATCACGGGGATACTCGGAGTCGCGCGGGACATCACCGCCCGCATCAGGTCCGAGGAGCTCGAACGCAGCCTGAGGGAGCAGCTCAACCTGGCGCAGAAGATGGAGTCGGTCGGCAGGCTGGCAGGCGGCGTGGCCCACGATTTCAACAATCTCCTGACTGTGATACTGGGCCATGTCGAGCTCGTGCTGGAGGACCTCCCGAAGCTGGACACGCCACTGAGGAACTCGATCCAGGAAGTGAAGAAGGCGGGCGAGCGCGCCCGCGACCTGACCCACCAGCTCCTGGCCTTCGGCCGCAAGCAGCTACTCGTGATGAGGAACGTGAACCTCAACGAGCTGATAGACGACTTCGCCAGCATACTCGAGCGCCTGATAGGCGAGGATGTGCACATCACGACCAGCCTCGAGCCCGGGCTCGGACTGATCCAGGCCGACGTGACGCAGATCGAGCAGGTGCTCATGAACCTGGCGGTGAACGCGAGGGATGCCATGCCGTCCGGAGGCAGGCTGGTCATAACGACATCGAACTGCATCCTGGACTACGAATACGCATCCACCCACCCGGAGGTCAGCCCCGGTCTGCACGTCCTGCTCTCGGTGAGCGACACCGGAGCCGGGATGGACGACGAGGTCCTCAAGCACATCTTCGAACCGTTCTACACCACGAAGGACGTCGGCAGGGGGACCGGTCTCGGGCTGTCGACCGTCTACGGGATCGTCAAGCAGCACGGGGGCCACATCGCCGTCTACTCCGAGCCCGGCAGGGGCACGACCTTCAGGATCTACCTGCCCGTAAGCGGGCAGGACGCTGCATCACCGGCGCAGGCCTTGCCGGAACCCGGCCCGCCCGGGGGCGGGGCGACCGTCATGGTGGTGGAGGACGACGAGCCGGTGCGCCTCCTGATGTGCCGGATCCTCCGGCAGAGCGGCTTCGAAGTCGTCGAGGCCCCCGATGCGGTGTCGGCCGGCGGCCTGGCCGCGGAACGGGGCTGCATCGACCTGCTCCTGACGGATGTGGTCATGCCCGTGATGAGCGGCGGTCAGGTCTACGAAGCGGTGAAGTCGGTCTGTCCGGAGGTGAGGGTCCTGTACGTTTCGGGCTACACGGATGACATCGTTGCGCATCACGGGCTGCTGGACGACGGCGTCAGCTTCCTCCAGAAGCCCTTCACCATCGACGGACTGCTCAGGAAGGTGAGGCTCGCCCTGGAGGGCTAGGCCCCTCCCGTCCGGCCGGGATCTCCGGTGTGGATCAGGAACCTGCAGAGGTCGCCGCCCGCCATGACGGTCGAGAGCGGCTCCACCCTCACCGGCCGGCCGAGGATCCCCTCCCAGATGCCCCCGTAGAACCCGCCTCCGCAGAAGCAGTAGGCAGGATCCACGGCCGAGTCGGTCCCAACCGCATCCCGCACCCTGGGGCAGTGGCAGTAGATCCTGCGTCGCTCTACCGGATCGGTCTCCCGCAGGTAGTCCCTGAGATAGCCGCTCTTGGGGATCTTGGTCACGGTTATGCCTTCATCGCCGAGAACGCCTGCAGTCCCCCAGCCCTTGTCGAGGAGCTCGTCGGCGAGCTCCCGGGGCAGCCCCAGAGGGCCCTCGAGGAGGTGCCTGGTCTGCTCGGAGAGTACCCTGTGGGCATCGCGGATGTCTCCGTCCGCGAGGTAGGCCTCCCGGGCGGCGGCGAGCCAGTCGGGCGGATAGCTGCACGAGCATCCCGACATCACATCGCGGATGCCCTCCTCGCCCAGCAGCCCGCCGACCAGGGCGATCACCCTGCCAGTCCAGCACGCGGTCTCCGGAGAGGCCGTGCGGGCACCCGGAGGATCGCCCGCACGGCGCATCACATCCTCGGCCGCATCTGCGCCCGCGCGCTCCTCGAGAGCCTTCCACAGCTTGTCGAGCCACTGCGTCTCGAAGTCGGTCAGTTCGGGCAAGGCCCCTCCTCCTGGAGACACCCTCCGGGATCGCTCTGCAGGGTATGGCTCTCAGTCGGCGCCGAGCGCCGCGGAGACCTCCTCGAGCTCGGAGCGGACCTCGTCGACCCTCGACCGGACGACGTCCAGCCTGGAGTCGAGGTCGCCGACCACGGATGCTATGCGGTCACGGGCCTCGACGAGCTCGGTCCGGTAGGTCTCGAGCCTGCCGGCGAGCTCTTCCGAGATCTCCTCCGTATCCGACAGGTCCCGCAGGTATGCCGAGGCCTCGTCGATGACGCCGATCTCGGGGACGATGGTCTCGAGCTCGGCAAGCGAGGCGCTGAGCTCGTCCAGCTCGACGGCGAGGTCCTCGAGGACCTGGATGCCGGGGATCTCGATGTCGGGGAGGGCGGGGACCTCGGGTGTGTCGGGCACGGAAGGGACGCCGAAGCCTACGATGGCGGCAATGATCAGATGCACTGCAGTCCTCCTGGAGATCGGTTGAACAATGGGCGACGGCTGTTTTTATGCATGAGGATGCAGCATGTCAACCACCGGGCTTCTCCTGCCGGTGGAGGGGGCTTGGACTTCTCCGCCCGGGGCTGATTATGCTTGACCCTGGACATCCGGCAGACCGTCCGAACCGGGAGGGAAAATGAGCGACTGGAGTCTTGCCCAGGTGATCGTCTTCATCGCGCCCTTCGTCCTCGTCGCGGCCGGAGTGACCGTCTGGCTGCTCATGCGCAGGAGTGTGAGGACCAGGATCGAGATGGAGCGCCAGCTCCGGGCCGACCCCGACATCTCCGAGCATCTGGTGGTGTTCGGCTGGACCAGGAAGATCATCTACTTCCCCACCGTGATCCTCTCCCTCCTGTTCTTCGTCCTGTCGCTCCTGGGAGTCCGGCCGGGCGCCCTGGGGGCGATCTGGTTCGTGGTCTTCCTCTTTAACTTCCTCATCGAGGAGTACGAGGTGGGCATGAAGGAGCTGCTCATCTTCGTGTTCTTCCTGGCCGGCGCGATGCTCTGGATGCACTACATCGACTGGCTGGAAGGCTTCTTCGACTCGATAGGCGGAATGGACGCCGAGCTGAACGGGGTGGCCTATCTCGTATTCAGCCTGGTCTTCCTCACGGCCATCGGCGTCTCATGGATCAGGGGGCTGTTCAACTACGTCGTCTTCACCCCCAACTACGTCAACCTCCAGAAGGGTCCCACCGAGAGCGGCGACCATGTCTCGAGGGAGGAGTACGACACGATCATCGACACGGGTGACCTTCCCGAGCGGCTCCTCGGTTTCGGGAAGATCACCGTCAGCTTCCACGACATAAGGCGCCCCCCCCAGCAGCTCCTCGTGTGGGGGATCGGCAGGAAGTCCCGCAGGCTGGAGAGCATCAAGGGTATCATCACGATCGAGAGGCATTCCAAGGCACAGCCCGTCGAGTGACCCGACGAACCGGAGGTCGCGATGTCCGACATCGGATTGAAGAGGCGGTTCCGCTACTGGTTCGACAACATGACCTCCCGCGGGACCGGCGCGATGATAGTGATGCTGTTCATCATCACCATGCTCCTCGTGATCCTGGTCGCCACGCTGGTCCGCGCCTCCGGGGCCGACCCCGAGGGCCGCAACTTCGTCCAGATAGCATGGGCCGGCCTGATGAGAACCCTCGATCCCGGGACCATGGGCGGGGACGAGGGTCCGGTGCTCTTCCTCCTGTCCATGCTGGCCGTGACGGTGGGCGGGATATTCGTGGTCGGCACTCTCATCGGGATTATCACCAACGGCATCGATGCGAAGCTGGAGCAGCTCAGGAAGGGCCGCTCGTTCGTGGCCGAGCGCAACCACACCATCATCCTCGGATGGAACTCCCAGATCTTCACCGTCATCTCCGAGCTGGTGGAGGCCAACTCCAACCAGAAGCACTCGTGCATCGCGGTCATGGCCGAGGTGGACAAGGTGGAGATGGAGGACGAGATCCGCTCCCGAATCCCCGACACCAGGACCACCCGGGTGGTCTGCAGGACGGGCAGCCCCATCGAGCTGGTCGACCTCGAGATAGTGAACCACAGGGACGCCCGTTCGATAATCATCCTGCCCCCCGAGAACGGCGACCCCGACTCGTGCGTGATCAAGACCGTGCTCGCACTGGTCAACAACCCCGCCAGGAAGAAGTCGCCCTATCACATCGTGGGGGTCCTGCGCGACCCGGAGAACCTGTCCGTGGCCGAGATGGTCGGCGGGGACGAGGTACAGCTGATACTGGCCGGCGACATGATCTCCAGGATCTCCGCACAGACCTGCCGCCAGTCGGGGCTGTCGATAGTCTACACCGAGCTGCTCGACTTCGGAGGGGACGAGATCTACTTCAGGCACGAGCCGGCCCTGGCAGGGTTGAGATACTCCGACGCGCTCCATTCCTACGAGGACTCCTCGCTTATAGGCATCAGACGCGCCGACGGGGGGGTGATGATCAACCCTCCGGGAGACACCGTCATCGGCGACGGGGACATGGTGGTGGTCATCTCCGCGGACGACGACACGATAAGGCTCTCGGGGCGGCCCCGCCCGGCCGTCCGCGAGGATCTCCTCGTGGATTCGCCCCGCGAGGTCCGCGGACCCGAGAGGACGCTCATCCTGGGCTACAACAGGAGGGTCCCGACCATCATCCGCGAGCTGGACGGCTACGTGTCGGCCGGTTCCGAACTGCTGCTGGTGGCTTCTCCCGGAATGGACCCGGGCGACCTGGAGTCCCAGGTCAGCTGTGACAACCTCACCCTCTCCACGATGACCGCCTGCACCACGGACCGGTCAGTGCTGGACTCGCTCGATCTCGGACGGTTCCAGCACGTGATAGTCCAGAGCTACTCCGACCATCTGGAGCCCCAGAAGGCCGATGCTCGAACCCTCATCACCCTTCTGCATCTCAGGGACATCAGGCAGAACATGGGGTTCCCGTATTCGATAGTGACGGAGATGCTCGACGACCGGAACCGCGAGCTCGCGGAGGTCTCACAGACCGACGACTTCATCGTGAGCGACAAGCTCGTGAGCCTCATGCTCTCGCAGGTCGCCGAGAACAGGGAGCTCAAGGCGGTCTTCGCCGACCTGTTCGATCCCGAGGGCTCCGAGGTCTATCTCAGACCTGCGGGCCTGTACGTCAGGACGGGCGTGCCCGTGGACTTCCACACCATCGTGGCGAGCGCGGCGAGGAAGGGCGAGACCGCCATAGGCTACAGGACCTCGGGCAGGAACGGCACGCTCTCGGGAGGCATCTTCGTGAATCCCGTGAAGTCGGAACCGGTGACCCTGTCCGGGACCGACAGGGTCATCGTCCTGGCGGAGGACTGACCGGAGGACACATTGGATCCGACCGACAGGACCGGATTGATCGAGAGCGCGCTGGAATCGCTGGGCGGTGCGCTCATGGCCACCGATTCCTCGGGCGCGATCACCTTCATGAACCGGACGGCCTGCTCGCTCACCGGATATGCCGAAGCGGAAGCCCTGGGCCGTCCTGCAGGGACGGTCCTGAGGCTGAAGGATCCCCTGACCGGGAGGGTCGCGGCAGTGCCCCGCGCGGCGGCCGGGAGCCCGGACGGGCAGCCTGGAAGGGTCGCACTCGTCCTCATCTCCAGGAACGGCTCGGAGAGGTACATAAGGCTCACCGCGTCACCCGCCGGTTCCGATGACCCCGCAGGCGGCACGCTCCTGCTGTTCACCGACGAGACGAAGAGCATCGCCTCCGAGGAGGCCCTGAGGAACAGCGAGCGCCTCTACAGGGGGATAGTCGAGAACAGCTTCGATGCCATCTATCTCCTGCGCGGCAAGAGATACGAGTACGTGAACCCCCGCTTCTGCGAGATAACCGGCTACGCCTTCGGAGAGCTCACCTCCGGCGACTTCGACTACAATACGCTGCTCGCCCCCGGGTCAAGGGAGTTCATGGAGGAGCGCTTCCAGGCCCGCAAGGCCGGCGCGGAGATCCCCTCCCGGTACCGGCTGGAGGTCGTGAGGAAGGACGGTGACCTGGTCGAGGTGGAGGTCAGCACCGTCTCGCTCGGCAGGCCCGGGGAGATCCTGGTGCTGGGGATAATGAGGGACATCACCGAACAGGTGCGGGCGGCCGAGGGCGTCGAACAGAGCGACGACCTCCTCCGCAGCATCTTCTCGGCCATGGACGACTCGGTCTTCAAGTTCGACGAGCAGGGCCGGTTCGTATTCGTGAACGCCCCGAGGCTCGAGCTGCTGATGCCCCCGGCCCAGTTCCTCGGCAGGCGGTTCGAGGAGGTGATGCCCCCGAACCTGGTGGAGCAGTTCGAGAAGGCGATGGAGAGCGCGAGGAGGGGGCTCCGTGCCGAGTACGAGTACGAGCTGAAGCTCTCGAGGGGCAAGAGGTTCTTCGCCGCGAGACTGACCCCCGTCATGCACGACGGGGTCTTCAGGGGGGCCGTAGCGGTCGTCAGGGACATCACGGAGAACAGGCGGCGCCTCGACGAGCAGCGGATCCTCGAGGAGCAGCTCGGCAGGACGCAGAAGTTCGAGAGCCTGGGCATGCTGGCCGGAGGCATAGCCCACGACTTCAACAACCTCCTCATGGGCATCCTCGGGAACGCGGACATGCTCCTGGACGAGCTGCGCTGTCCTCCGGGCCCCAGGGCGCACCTGACCGAGATCAGCAGTTCAGCGAGGAGGGCAGCGGAGCTGTGCAGGCAGATGCTGGCCTATGCGGGCAGGGGAAGCTCCAGGGCCGAGCTCCTGGACATCAGCCAGCTCATCGAGGACGTCTCCGACCTCCTCAAGGTAAACCTGCCGGCGTCCGCCAGGATCAGGCTCGACCTGGCCCGGGACCTCCCGCCGGTGGACGGAGACGCCGCCCAGCTGGGACAGGTCGTCTTCAGCCTCGTGACCAACGCCGTCGAGGCCCTGGGCAACTCCGACGGGATGGTCACGATAGCGACCAGCTCGGCCTTCTACGACAGGGAGTACATAAGGAGCCTCTATCTTCCCGAGCACATGGAGCCCGGCAGCTTCGTCTGCCTGGAGGTCTCCGACACGGGCGTCGGGATAGACTCGGCGAGCAGGGAGAAGCTGTTCGACCCCTTCTACTCCACCAAGGGCCCCGGCAGGGGGCTCGGTCTCGCCGCAGTACTGGGAATCGCGAGGGGGCACGGCGGGTCCGTGAAGGTCTACAGCGAGCCGGGGAGCGGCACGACCGTGAAGGTGCTGCTCCCGGCCGCCGCCGACCTCCGCGCCGGGCCGGCCGCCGATTCCTCCCGGGCGAGCCGCGAGCCCTCGGGCAGGGTCCTTGTGATAGACGACGAGGAGATAGTCCGCAGCGTCCTGGAGAGGATGCTCGACAGGCTGGGCTTCTCCGTCGACTCCACCGGATCGGGGCAGGAGGCCCTCAGGTTCTACAGGGAGGACGACAGGCGCTACGACTGCGTCATCCTGGACCTGGCCATGCCCGGCATGGACGGACCGGAGGTGCTGGAGGCCATCAGGAGGATCGATCCGGCGGCGAAGGTCCTGATCGCCAGCGGCTACAGCGAGCAGCAGGTCGAGGACAAGCTCAGGATCTGCAGGCCCGACGGCTTCATCCAGAAGCCCTTCAGGCTGGACAGGCTCTCGAGGGCTCTCGAATCGCTCTTCATGAGGGACACTCCCGGCCCGGAGTGACCGGACGCATCAGGAGGAGCCCTCCCGCGAGCACCGCGACCGAAGCCAGCCAGACCAGCGGCCTGGTCCCGTCGAGGAACGGGAGCCGGTCCGACAGGAAGATGGCGAAGGCGTTGCCCGAGGCATGGATCAGCATCCCCGTGAAGATCGATCCCGACCTGAGGACCGCCAGGGCGAGGACGACGCCCAGGAAGGCGGTCGGGACTATCCTGAAGTAGAGGAAGTGGAACAGCCCGAACGCAAGGGCTGAGAGCAGGATCGTCCCCGCCCGGCCGTTGCGCCTCTCGAGGGCCGACATGATGACGCCCCTGAAGGCCGCCTCCTCGCACACGGCCGGCAGCAGGCAGAGGAGCAGCAGCGTCTCCACGGTGCCTGCGCCGCCGGGAAGGATGGCCTCTCCGAAGCCCTCGACCGCGCCGGGATCTACAGGCAGGACCCTGGATGCCAGGGAGAACAGGCCGGCAGCCGCGAGCACCGCGGAAACCGCGCATGGCACAGCGAGGAGCGCATCCGCCGCGCGCGGCCTCACAAGGCGAAGATCCGTCCTCGGTGAAAGCCTGTACTTCCTCGCGGCGAACAGGGACATCCCGAGGATGACACCCAGCTGGGTGACCAGGACGACCGCCCTCGTGTCGAGCACCCTCTCGAGCTGCAGCGACATGATCACGTTCACAGCCCACATCGTGCCCACGAAGGAGAACAGCTTCCGGGAGAGGGTCGCGGGTGCCGGCGGCCCCTCCCGGGACTGGTCGAGCACATCCTCGCCCGACAGCCTTCCCGAGACCATCCGTGCGAGGAGGAGGGTGAGCCCGAGGGACGACAGGAAGGAGGCGGCAATGTGGGCCATCTCCGGCCTGCCGGCCATGATGTCCCTGGCGGTGAGAGCAGGCCCCGCAACCGGCAGGGAGGCCAGGAGCACGGTGTTGCCGATCCCCGGGAACAGGGTCACGAGGGCCGGGAGGACGCCCAGCAGGAAGACCGGCAGCATCCTCATCTGGGCCTCGCGGAAGGTGCTCGACACCGAGGAGACGTACAGGACCGCGGAAGCTGCGGCCAGTGACACGGGGAGGAAGGTCGCCAGGAGCGAGATCAGCTGTCCGGCGGACAGGGAGACGCCGCCCGGCCAGCCCGCCCCGAAGAGGCCGAGGCGGACGAGGAGCAGGAAGTCCAGGGTCTGGACGGTCAGGATCACCACGCCCACCACCGCCGCGGCGGACAGCTTGGCCAGAGCTATCTCCCCCCTGTCCGCGCCGCTTGCGAGGAGCGTCTCGAGCGTTCCCCGCTCCCGCTCTCCGGCGATGCTGTCGAGGGCCGCCACGGATACTCCGGAGAGGAGCATCAGCATGACGAACAGCATGGCGAACCTTCCCACCTCCGCACCCATGGCCCCGGAGGGCGACGCCGTGTCGTGCGGCAGCAGGGCCGCCGAATCGGGCGTCCATGTGCCGCCCGCGTCCGAGAGGATCGTCGCCCTTCTCTCCCTGACGAGGCGCTGCAGAGCGGCTGCGAGCCTGTCTGCGGCCTCCGACGAGGCTTCGATGTTCTCCCGGTAGGTGATAGTCACGACAGGCGGCGTCCGGCGGCCGGCCGGGCCGGGCATGGATATGTCCACCACCGCCTGGACCGTGCCGGAGTCCAGCATCGAGGCGTAGTCCAGCCCTGCCTGCTCCAGCAGCGTCACGCCGCCTTCGTCGGGGCGGAGTTCGGCAAGCGCCGATCTCAGTTCCCGCACGACGGAGTCCGGGGCGTCGTAGGTGAGGGCGACCACTGGCGAGACCCCGGAGAGCTGGCTTTCCCTCAGTTCTCCGACCTTGCGCGACATGACCAGCATCAGCGGAAGCATGACGGCGGGGAGGACGAGCGAGACGAAGATCGTCCTCCTGTCGCGCATGAACATCCTCAGCTCGGTCGCGAGCATCGTCCCGATGGAGGGTCCGGTCGCGGTGCGCGTCAAGTCAGACCCTGTCCCTGCCGCCTACGAGGCTCACGAACGCATCCTCCAGCCTGGAGGTGCCGGTTCTCTGCATGAGCTCCGCGGGGGTGCCCGAGGAGGCGATGCCCCCTCCGTGGATCACCGCGATCCTGTCACATACCCTCTCGGCCTCGGACATTATGTGCGTGGAGAAGACGACCGCATGGCCCGCGTCCTTCAGAGTGCGGATGGTGTCGAGCATGTCGTGCGCGTTCAGGACGTCCAGCCCGGCCGTGGGCTCGTCGAAGACGAGCACGGGGGGCTCGTGCACCATCGCCCTCGCGATGGAGACCTTCTGCTTCATCCCGCTGGACAGCCTGTCGATGCGAGTGTCGGCATACCCTCCCAGCCCCATGGCCTCCACCACCTCCTCCACCCGGGACTTCATCCGGTCGGCCGGGTAGCGGTTCATCCTCGCGAAGAACGTGAGGATCTCCCGGGCGGTCAGCCTGGGATAGAGGGCCGTGGCGGAAGACAGGTACCCTATGGAGAGCCTGGCCTTCCTGGGTTCGCTCCGTATGTCGTGCCCGTCTATCAGTGCCGTGCCGGAAGTCGGCGCGAGGACCGTGGCCAGCATCCTGAGAGTGGTGGTCTTCCCCGCGCCGTTTACACCGAGGAGCCCCAGCACCTCCCCTCTGGATGCGGTGAAGCTCACATCCCTGACCGCCTCGACCAGCCCCCGTGACTCGTCGTGGAAATGCTTGGTGAGGCCCAGCGCCTCGACGGCCCTGTCAGACACGCCTGTCACCTCCCCGGAGAATGCCCAGCACGCTGCGGAGACTCCATCCGGCCTCCCTGAACGAGGCGCTCTCGCTCGAGACGATCCTTCCCGCGATCCAGAGCATGAGCGCGCAGAAGGCGGTCGTGGAGGCCAGGAGGATCACGACGTTCGTGAACGGGACCTCCCCGAGCAGCGAGGCCTTGATGAGAAGGGCGGAGCCCATCACGGGCACCGCCGACATGCTCCCGGCGAAAGTCATGCCGGGAAGCTGCACGAACATTATGGGCGCCACCACGAGCATGTAGAAGGGGGTCACCATCGCCTGCCCCTCCTTGAAGGTCCTGGCCAGGGAGGCGAACGCCAGCATCCCCGAGGCCAGGGCTGCGGCCATGGTGACCGCCCCGGTGACGAGTGCGGGGAGCCTGTCGACAGGCACGCCGATGCTGATCGACTCTCCGCTCTGCCTGATCAGGGGCGCGAGCACGAATGACAGGGTCAGGATCATCGAGCCGATGTTGAGGATGCCGGAGGTCATACCGGCGCCGAACACCGAGAGGAACTTGCCGGCGACTATCTCCGGGCGGGTTACGGACGTGGAGATCAGCGTCTCCCAGGTCCTGCGCTCCTTCTCGCCGGCCATCGAGTCCACCGCCTGGTGGAAGCAGCCTATCGAGATCATCACCGTGATCGTCGCGGGCAGGATGAGGCCCAGGACGAACCCGCCCATCTCCTCGTCCGAGGAGGTGTCGTGGAACCTGGTGCGGAAGACCGTCCAGGCCGAAGGGCTTATGCCCAGCGAGGCCCTGTACCGCTCGAACAGCCTGCGCCTCGTCCTCTCGAGGATGTCCGACAGCCTGTCCGCCGCGAGGGCGCTCCTGTCCCGCGACCCGTCGAAGAGGATCTCCACCGGATAGCCTCCGGAATCCGTCGACAGCACGGCCGCATCGACCGCACCCGAGACCAGGAGGCGCTCCGCCGCCGCCCTGTCGACCAGGTCGACCTCGATGCCGGGATCCGAAGCCAGGACCGCCGAGAATGCCTCGCCGACCGCCGGGTCGACCGCGGCCCGGGTCGAGACCTCGCCGGATCTGGCCTCCACCAGCATCATCACGGTGATCATCAGCCAGAAGATGACGGGGTACATGAGCAGGGGCACCATGACGAAGCTCGAGACCAGGGACCTGTCCCTCAGGGAGCCTCTCAGCTCGGCTCGTGCGATCGTCAGGGCGGTTGCAGGTCTCATCGGCCGAATATAGGCGAACGGCGCCCGGTGCGATGACAAGGCGGGGGAATGGCTCCATATTCCCGGGGTTGCCACGCATCCAGGAACCGCCGACCGGAGGAACAGGGTATTGAGGAAGACTCCTTGTCCGGAGGTGGACTGCTTCATACCCGACCTGTCATCCCGGGACAAATGGAGCGCCATCACCGAGATAGTCGATTCGCTGGCGGCAGCCGGCAGGATCGGGGACCGCGAGGCCGTCCTCCGCGAGGTGGTCCTGAGGGAGCGCTCCCTGAGCACGGGGATGACCCATGGTCTTGCGATACCGCATGCGCGCACCACGGTGGTCACCGACAAGTGCGTGGGTCTCGGCCTGTCCCGTGAAGGGATACCCTTCGACAGCATAGACGGTCAGCCCGCAAGGGCGATCTTCCTCGTGCTGACCTCCCCCGGGAACCGGGGGCCTCATCTCGAGTGCCTGGCGGAGATCTCCAGGCTCTACTCCGACCCCGTCTGGAGGGACAGACTGCTCCTGGCGTCCGGCATGGACGATATCAGGCTGCTCCTCCAGCAGCCCCGCTAGAGCGTGCAGAGCGAGGTCCTGTTCGCATTCCAGGCCGCCCTGGTGATCATCTCCGCGAAGTTCACCGGGAGGCTGTTCGAGCGCAAGCTGAAGCAGCCGGCCGTGATCGGCGAGGTGACCGCCGGTCTCTTCATCGGTCCGTTCGCCCTCGGCGGCCTGGTCCTGCCCGCGTTCGCGCTGACCCTGCCGGTCATCGGCACTATCGGCCTGCCGGCCCTGGGGCCTCTCTTCCGTGTCGGCCCCGGCGGCATCTTCGATTCGGGCCTCCTTCTCGCCCTGACCACCACCGGTGCGGTCGTGCTCATGTTCGACGCCGGGCTGGAGACCAACCTGAAGCGGTTCCTCGCATTCGCCCCCGCCGGGTTCACCGCCGGCCTCGGCGGTGCGGTGCTCAGCTTCGGGCTGGGCGCCGGGGCGGCGGTACTCACGGGCTACACGGATTCCTTCCTGGACACCAGGGCACTGATCCTCGGCGCGATCGCGACCGCGACCTCCGTCGGCATAACGGTCAGGGTGCTCAGCGACCTCAGACGGCTGAACTCACCGGAGGGCTCGACGGTCCTGTCCGCAGCCGTCATCGACGATGTCATCGCCCTGGTCTTCCTCAGCCTGGTCGTGAGCATGGGCACGGCGGTGGGCGGCGCCACCATACCCTGGGGCAGGGCAGGGCTCCTCAGCCTGAAGGCGGTCATCGTCTTCTGCTCCCTCCTGGGCGCGGGGCTGCTGTTCAAGCGCAGGATCTCGGGGCTGCTGATGAAGCTCGGCTCGCTGGAGGCCGCGGGAGCCGTGGCCCTGGGGATCGGCCTGCTGGCGGCCGGGATCGCCGAGGCTTCGGGGCTCGCGCTCATAGTGGGCGCCTATGTGATGGGCCTGAGCCTCTCGGAGACAGACATCGTCCATGTCCTGCACAACGCCCTGGAGCCGGTCAGGGAGCTGCTGGTGCCCGTGCTCTTCTGTGTCACGGGGATGATGGCCGACCTGTCCGGGATAGGCCCAGTCATCATCTTCGGGCTCGTCTACACGATCATGACCGGGTTCGGGAAGGTGGTCGGCTGCGGCCTGCCCAGCATACCCTTCGGATTCAACTTCCGCGGGGCGATGAGGATAGGTGTGAGCATGCTGCCCCGCCAGGAGGTCGCCCTCATCGCGGCCGGCCTGGCCCTCTCCAAGGGTCTCATCGGGACGCAGGAGATGGGCGTCGTGATCATCATGATGGTGGCGACGACGGTTGCGACTCCGCCCCTGCTCGCCGGCCTCTACCGGGGCGGTCCCGGTCTGAAGCGGAAGCTCGCTCCCCTGCTCGCCGAGCCGATGACGCTGAGGATACCCCTTCCGGCCGAGGACCTGGCCGTGTTCATCACCGAGCATGCCGTGGAGATCTTCCGGGCCGAGGGGTTCTACATCTTCCGGCTGCCCGTGAAGGGCAGGGCATGGGACATCCGTCGCGAAGAGAGGATCGTCTCCCTCGGCATCGAATCGAACGACATCGTGATAACCGCCGCGGGGTGCGAGAGCATGGAATACGCCAGGCAGGTGTTCAGCGAGACCATAAGCGATCTGAAGAGGGTTCTCGGGGAGTTCGAGGCGACCGGGGACAAGCCCATCCTGCGGCTGCTCTACGGCCTGGGAGAGGGGTGCGTCCCGCCCGCGGAGGGTCGGGGGTCAGATACCGAAGAAACCCCTGATCCTTGACAGGATGTCGGCCCTCGTCCTGGCTCCGAACTCCTCCGTGACCACCGAGGCCTTCGAGGACTTCTCCTGCAGTTCCCTCATCCTGAGTTCGAGCGCGGCCGAGAGCAGATCGGCGGTCGACGGATCGGCCACTATGATCTCTGCGAAGTCGGCTTTCCTGACCCGTATGACCTCGGTCTCGGTGTCCGCTATCACCGAAGCCGTCCTGGGCTCGCCCGTGAGCAGGCTCATCTCCCCGAAGAAGTCGCCCGGACCCAGGCGGGCCACCGTGGTCGTCCTGCCGGCGCCCGTCCTGAGGTCCACCCGGAGGCTTCCCGACTTCACCAGGAACATCGAGTCTCCCTGCTCCCCCTGCCGCACGAGACTCTCGCCCTCGGCATAGCGGAGCATGGCGGCCTCCGCGGCCAGCGAGGCCATCTGGGAGTCGGAAAGCCCGTCGAAGAGATGGATTCTCCTCAGCTCGCCGAACACGGCCTCGACCTCCCTCTCGGCCTGGCGCGCCTCGAAGTCCTCCGGCAGCATCCTGACAGTGACGTCCCGGACGGGGAATGGGATCTCCACGCCGGTCCTCCTCAGGGCGTACCAGACCTTCGACGCCACGGCGTCGAGCATGTGCATCTTCCGGGAGTAGTCGACCGCCCAGAACCTGATCTCGTATCCCATCGAGAAGTCGTCGAAACTCTTGAGGAGCACCTCCGGAGGCGGGTCATCCAGCGCGGCCCCGCTCTCCCTCACCGCTCCGAGCAGGACGCTCTTCACGAGTCCCGGGGGATGGCCGTACGCGATCCCCACGGGAAGCCTGAGCTGGAAGGGTGACAGCCTCGAGAAGTTCCTCACCAGCTGCTTCGTGACGTTCGAGTTGGGGACTATGATCGTGCTGTGGGTCCTGGTCCTTATCGAGACGGTCCTCCAGCTCATCTGCGTGACCACGCCCTCCTCGCCCTCGGTCTCGACCCAGTCCCCGACGCCGAAGGGCTTCTCCATCTGGAGGGCGAGACCGGCGACGACGCTCCCGAGGACATCCTGCAGCGAGAGGCCGACCACCGCGGAGACGACGGTGGATGTGACCAGGAGCGCGTTGAGGTTCACCTGGAAGACGCTCTTGAGGATGCTCACGGCCACGATCGCCAGCAGCACGAAGTTGACGATGTCTATCACCAGCCGCGGAATCGAGACCTGCCTCCTCTGCCTGAGGAGGTAGTCCCAGATCAGCACGTTCATGAGCTGGAGCAGGGCGTTCGCGGTGAACATCACCGCCGCGGCCAGGAACAGCTTCATCCCGAAGGTTCCCGTGTTCCCGACCGCGGCCGCCGTGACGAGATACGCCCCGTCGACGACGGCGCACAGGATGAGCCAGAGCCCGAACTTCCTCCCCGTGACGAACTGCCTGAGCAGCCTCAGGACGAATCCGGCGCCCAGTCCGATGACGACGGCAGTCAGGATGCTCTTGAGGACTTCGGGTTCCATGGCGCCTCTCCCGTCAGGCGGACCTTCGAATCGTATGCGTGGATTATCGCACTGCGTGCCTGCCGTGCAAGCCTCTGCCCGCCGGCCGGCTCCTTCCGAGCACGGCCGAGAGGGCGAGCACACGGACCTTGGTGAACTGCTGCACCTGCCTGAGGATGGCAGAGAAGGGCCTGACCTCGGGCTCCTTCACCAGGGACAGCGGGATCAGGGCCGTCAGGCGGAGCGCTGCGGTTGCGAGGAAGAGGACCTGCATGGGATGGAGGGTCATCCATGGCAGGGTGAGCGGGCGGGGCATGAGGGCTCCGGAGAGGAGCATCGTCGCCATCATCCCCAGACCGCCCGCGGCCCCGTAGAGCCCCGAGTAGGCCTGGCGGAGACGGTCCGGCGCCACGGAGAGCACGAAGTTCGTGGCGACGATCCCCGCTCCCGCCCACATGGTCCCGGAGAGCACGGCCTCCGCGTAGATCGGCCAGGTGCGCCCGGGGCCCGAGAGCACCCAGAACAGCGGGTTGACGGATCCCAGGACTATCGCGAGGGTCATCGCGTTCCTGTTGCCCCACCTGTCGATGAAGCGCCCCCAGAGTCTGAGGGATAGGAGGGCTGCGAGGGTGCTGGCCGTTCCGTAGAGCTGGATCGAGAGGATGCTCATGCCGAGCACTCCGATCATGAAGGGCTGCCAGAACGGGGCGCCCACCCCGACGGCCAGCATCCACCAGGTGCAGAACAGCAGGAGCCTCCTGAAGTTGGCGTCCCTGAGGGGGGAGAGGGCCAGCCTCAGGAAGGGCTCCGTCTCTATCTCCTTGTCGCGCTCCGGCTGCCTGCGGAGGATCGAAAGGCCGAAGAGGCCCAGGGCTCCCGCCAGCACGAACAGGCCCAGGAAGGCATATGCGGCATGATCCGACAGGGCGGGCTGTCCGAGGGATCGGAGAGCCCAGCCGGCCACGGCGCCGGGCTTCTCGTCGAACATGTCCACGGCCAGTCCGAACACGTAGCCCGCCCCCAGGCCCCCGAGCATCAGGACCTGGTTGCGCCTGGCGAAGAAGCGCCCTCTTATCCTCGACGGGACCATGTCGCCTATCCAGCCCATCCAGGCGTTCGCCGAGACCGCCAGGACGGCCGTCGCCGCGAGGAAGACGGCCAGGAACGCGTTCATGGAGGCTCCGGACGAGACCAGGAACGGCAGGATGCCGTACAGCGGCGTGAGCGACCTGCCCAGGGCGGCCATCAGGATCACCGACCTCTTCCTTCGTGTCAGGGATCTCGTGAGAGCGACGCCGAGAGGCTGGAAGACCTGGGAGAGCTGGCCTATCGCCGACAGCATGCCGAACTGCAGGGGATTGGCCCCCAGGAAGATCGCAAGCTTCGTGACGAAGACGGATCCCGGGCCGGCCATCGAGGTGTAGAGCTGGGAGAAGAGCCCTTCGCTTATCGAGACGTGAATGGTCTGCCGGAGCTCCGAGCTCTCCGGCCTGTCGGCTCTCGCTTCAGGACCCCGCGGCATCCCGGGTCAGATGACGATGCTGGTCTGGACCAGCCCGCCGGGGGCCGACGAGAAGTCGTCGGAGCCTTCGGCACTCGTGAACAGGACGACCTGGCATGTCGCCCCCCTGGTCAACTCGTTGTCCCACTCGTCTCCCGAGTCCATCGGTATGGTGAAGGAGACGCAGGTCGAACCGGACGACTCCGAGCCGCCCACGCCGGAGACATCCTGGGTGCCTCCCAGGACCGTGTCGGACTGGTGGGACTCCGCGGCGACACCGTAGTCGTCCCTCGCCATCGCCCCCTTGCCGGTCACGCAGCACAGGATGATGTCGGCGTTCTGCATCAGGTAGCCGCCATCGAAGCCCACGGCGACATATCCCGCGGTAGGTGCCTCCAGCTCGACCTCCAGGGCCGGACCATCGACCCGCCACCTCAGGGTGTAGTCCCCGGCGTGCTTCTCGCTCCAGGAATCCGCTCCGAAAGGGCTGTCCGTGCAGGCCAGAACCGGCAGGACCGCCGCTGCCATCGTCACCAGGCGCATCTCGATCCCCCGGATGGTGTGAGAGCCCGTGTCGAATCTATCCTTCCGGGCCGCGGATGTGTGAGGGGGGCGCACCGGCCCGGGCTAGGAGCAGGTCGAGGGCCGGGACATGGGAGCCCCTCCAGTAGACCTGTCCGCAGCCGGCGCACTGCCAGAACTCGTCGTACCACCTCCTGGTGAGGGGCTCCAGCAGGTGCAGGACATCGGCCTTGCTCCTGCCCTCCAGACGGCCCCCGCACCGCATGCAGCGGGTGAACGGCCTGATCAGGCGATGCAGGCGGAAGCGCCGGACGACCTCCGCGGCCTGCTCCGCCGGGTCCTGCGACCGCGGGCAGTACCCGTGCACGACTATACTCCTGTGCAGGAGCATCCTGTCCCGCGTCAGGAGGATCCTCCCCTCCTGCGACGAGGCCAGGGCCAGCGGGCCGTCATCCGGATCCGCGGGGAGCGAGGCGTCGAGGCCCAGGAGCCTGAGCAGCCCGGCGAGGCGCCCCAGGTTGACATCGCACAGGAATGCCGGCTCGGCCGGGGGGTCCGGCCTCAACCGCGGGCAGGGCGGATGCAGGTCCGAGAAGGGAGGGAAAGCCGCAATGCGGGATCCCGGTGCGACCCTCGCCGCGAAGTCCGAGGGCATGCCGTCGAGCAGCAGGGCGTCGATCTCCGGGTGAGGGATCCCCGCGCTCTCCACCACATGCTTGACGGTCGGCGTGCCGCCCGCCCTCACCCGGACCTCGCCGTTCGCGGGGTTGCCGCGCAGGAACCAGCGGAGGTCCGCATAGGCCCTGACCACGGCAAACCCCCCGGCAGGGGAATCGACATCCATGGTAGGCATTATACTACAGGCAGCGACGGGCGCGACCATGCCCCGCGGAAGGGAGCACGGGCCGATCATGGACGTGAGACGGGCGATAGAGGAGAGAAGGGCTCTGAGGTCGCTCTCCGGGGAACCTCTTCCGGAGGGCCTGGCGGGCATCCTGGCCGAATCGGCCTCCCTTGCGCCGTCATGTTTCAACAAGCAGCCCTGGAGATTCGTCTTCGCGTCGCGGGAAGATGTGCTGGAGCAGGTCTTCGCGTCGCTCTCCAGGGGCAACGAGTGGTTCCGCGCGGCCTCCATGGTGGTCGGGGTGGCGAGCAGGAGGGACATGGACTGCGTGCTCGGAGAGCGGGAGTACTACCTGCTCGACACCGGGATGGCCCTCGGGATGATGCTGCTGCGGGCCACAGAGCTGGGTCTCGTCGCGCATCCGATAGCCGGCTTCGACGAGGCGGCCGCGGGCAGGGCCCTGTCCGTCCCCCCGGACTACCGGCTGATAACGCTCGTGGCGGTGGGCGGGAAGGCGGAGCAGCCGTCGCCGCTCCTGTCGGACAGGCAGCTCGAGGCCGAACGGGAGAGGCCGGCCAGGCTCCCGTTGGAGGAGTTCGCGTTCACGGATTCCTTCGGAGGAGAGGCGCCGGCCTAGGGTCGGCTCACCTCACGGGCGCCGATCCGAAGAAGTCGTTGACCATCCATACGCCGCCCTCCCGGACCATCTCCACCGTCACCTCGCCCGACCTCCCCAGGAGGGAGTAGCTCACGGGGACGAGGGCCCTCGCGCCGGTCACCGAGGCCTCTCCGATCTCGTAGCGCAGGAGCGCGAACATTCCGGCGAGAGCTTCCGAGGACACTATCCGCCCCATGAGATCTCGCGGGGTCATGCCCGGGATCTCCGAAGGGTCGACGGAGACCCCGAAGCCTGCGATCATGGCGGACAGGTTCTCCGGCTCCACCGCCGCCATCTCCTCGAGCACCCCGAAGGCTTCGGAGGAGATGAACGAGAGTGCGGCGGAGCTGTCGGAGGTCATCACGGAGAGGAGGAAACCCTCCAGCGTGCCTGCCGGGGAGCCGGCAGGGCCTGCCGACAGAACTGCGGCGAGCATCAGCAGAGGCACTGGATCACCGTCCTTCCGAGGCGCGGGCGGGGTCCTTACCTGCGGGCGCCTTCACCGGTATAATCATCCCCCTGCGAAGGGATGCAGTTTGCCAGCACCAACGGTTGCGATAGTCGGACGCGTCAACGTGGGCAAGTCCACCCTCTTCAACCGCATCGCCGGCGGGAGCACGGCGATAGTCTCGGACACCCCCGGCGTCACCAGGGACAGGAACGTCGCTCTCGCCGACTGGAACGGCTTCGACTTCTTCATAGTCGACACCGGTGGGCTTGTTCCCGGCGGCGAGGACCCCATGCAGGCGGCCGTCGAGAGGCAGGTCCGGATCGCGCTCGAGGAGGCCGACGCCGTCGTGCTGGTCGTCGATGCCGCCGCCGGACCCCATCCGCACGACATCTCCGCGGCCGACCTCATCAGGAGGTCGAACCTCCCCGTCATCCTCGTCGTGAACAAGGCGGAGAACGAGAGGGAGAGGGTCTCCTCCTCCGAGTTCTACTCGCTCGGGCTCGGCGATCCCCATCCCGTGAGCGCGCTGCACGGCACGGGCACGGGGGACATGCTCGACGCCCTCGTGTCGTGCCTTCCCAGACAGACCCACGAGGAGGAGGACGCGATCTCGCTCGCGATAGTCGGCAAGCCCAACGTGGGCAAGAGCTCGCTCTGCAACAGGCTCTCGAGGAGCGAGAGGAGCATAGTGTCGGAAACCCCCGGGACGACGAGGGACTCGACCGACACCCACGTGAGATGGAGGGACAGGCTCTTCAGGCTGGTGGACACCGCCGGGCTGCGGAAGGTTTCCGGCCGGATGGAGGACATAGAGTTCTACAGCACCCTCAGGTCCTGGCGGAGCGTCGAGAGGGCCGACGTCGTGCTGGTCGTGATGGACGGCCGGGAGGTCCCCACGGTCCAGGACCTCCGCATCGCCGGCAGGGCCTGGGAGATGGGGCGCGGCCTGATCCTGGGGGTCAACAAGATAGATCTCGGCATCGACCGCAGGGCGTGGCTCCAGGCCCTGACGGAGAGGTTCAACCCCGCGCGGTGGGTGCCCGTCATGTTCTTCTCCGCGCTGGAGGGGCGCGGCGTGGGCAGGATCCTGCCCGTCGCCGCGGAGGTGGCGGACAACAGGGATGCCGTGCTGCAGACCTCGATGCTCAACTCCGGTCTGGAGGCTGCCGTGGAGGCCGTTCAGCCGCCGTCCCCCAGGGGCAGGCCCATAAGGTTCTTCTACGTCACCCAGGTCGGGAGGCGTCCGCCCAGGCTCGTGATCTTCTCGAACAGGCCGGACGAGATCCCGGAGAACTACAGGAGATACATCGAGAACAGCATGCGCGACCTCGTAGGCCTCAGGGGGAGTCCTCTCTCCATATTCCACAGGAAGCGCGAGCACTGATGGACGCCGGCCAGATCCTGCTCCCGGCCGCCGGGTTCCTCTCCGGCTCGATCCCCTTCAGCCACATCATCGGACGGTCGATGGGGCACGACCTCAGGCGGGAGGGTTCCGGCAACGTCGGGGCGACTAACCTGCTCAGGGTCTGCGGCAGGAGGGCCGGAGCGGCCGGCCTGGCCCTGGACGCGGTCAAGGGGGCTGTCCCCGTGCTCGTCGCGAGGCTTTCGGGGGCGGGGGGGGTCGTGATGGCCGTCACGGCCCTGGCGGCGGTCGCCGGGCACGTCTTCACGCCATGGCTGGGTTTCCGTGGAGGCAAGGGCGTGGCGACCGCGCTCGGCGGACTGGCCGTGCTGGCTCCACTCCCCCTCGCATGCGCGCTGGTGGTGTTCGCAGCCGTCCTGGCCGTCTCCAGGACCGTCTCCCTGTCGTCGGTCTCCGCGGCTCTGGCTCTCGTGCCGGCATCCCTCCTTCTCCCGGCGGGGGACGCCCCGCTCGCCCCCAGGGCGGCGTGCGTGCTGATCTCCCTGATAGTCGTCGCAAGGCACGCATCGAACCTCGGGAGGCTCCTGAAGGGCACCGAGGGGAGGCTGGACGGGCGATGAAGAGGATCGGGCCCGGGATCCTGCCGCTCCTGGGCGGCCTGGCGGCCAAGGAGCTCAAGGTCAGGTACAAGCGATCGCTGCTCGGCTTCGCATGGTTCCTCCTCAAGCCCGTCTTCAACACCGCCGTCTTCTCGATCGTCTTCACCCGCATAATCAGGTTCGGCGGGTCGATCGAGCAGTATCCCCTCTTCCTACTGACGGGTCTCCTCGTGTGGAACTTCTTCTCCTCGTCCCTGAACGCGTCGACCACCAGCCTGCTGGACAACACGAGGCTGATACGCAGCATCCGCTTCCCGAGGGCCGTGCTGCCCGCCGCGAGCGTCGCGGCGAACGCCTTCCACCTGGTGCTGGCCCTCTGCGTGATGGAGATACTGCTCGCGGCCTTCGGCCGGCCGCCCGGGCTCTCGATAGTCGTGATCCTGCCCGCGGTCGCGCTGCTCATGCTCATGACCGCCGGGATCTCCCTGGCCCTGTCCGTCTGGAACGTCTTCTACCGCGACGTGGCGCAGTTCGTCGAAGTGCTCCTGCTCGCCTGGTTCTACGCCTCGCCGGTCATCTACCCCCTGGGCAGGGGGATGCTGCCCGCGGGAGTCGAGAGGGTCCTCGCCTGGAACCCGATGTCCGGCATGCTCGAGATCATGCACTCGGCCATGTACGACGGCGCCTGGCCGGCCTCCTGGTGCTGGCTGTCGCTCGCAGGGTGGACGGCCGTGCTCCTGGCCGGCGGCTGGCTGGCCTTCAGGGCGGCGGAGCCCGTCGTCGTGAAGGAGCTCTGAGCATGGCCGCGCCGGGATCGGTGCGCTTCGAGGGCGTCAGCCTGGACTATCGCATCTTCCATGACAGGACGAGCAGCATCTTCGAGGCGATGGGGAACATCTTCAACCGCAGCACGAAGTCGGAGAAGCTCAGGGCGCTCGACTCGGTGAGCTTCACGATCGAGCCCGGCGAGTCCGTGGCGCTCGTGGGCGCGAACGGGGCCGGCAAGTCCACGACGCTCAAGCTGCTGGCGGGCATCTACAGACCCTCGGGAGGCAGGGTGACCGCGGAGGGCAGGATCGCCTCCCTGCTGGACCTGGGAGTCGGGTTCCATCCCGAGCTGACCGGTCTCGAGAACCTCTATCTCAACGGTGCGCTGCTGGGCCTGGGCCGCAGGGAGATGACCGCGCTCATCCCCGGGATAGTCGGATTCGCGGGCCTCGAGCGATTCCTGGACACCCCGGTCAAGTTCTACTCCTCGGGGATGTTCATGAGGCTGGGATTCAGCCTGGCGACGGCTGTGGACCCCGACATACTGCTGATCGACGAGGTTCTGGCGGTGGGCGACGCATCCTTCCAGCGCAAGTGCCGCGACAGGATCTACGGCTTCCGGGGAACCGGCAGGACCATCGTCTTCGTCTCCCACGAGAGGGAGACCGTGACGCGCCTCTGCGACAGGGCGGTCTGGCTGGATTCGGGCCGCGTGGCCATGGACGGCCCGGTGGCGGAGGTCATGGGCGCCTACCTCGCATCCCCCCGTCCCTCCGGAGCCCCCGTGACGACCTGTCCGCGGGAGTGGGGCACCAGGGAGGTCTCCTTCGACAGGGTCGAGATAACGGACCCCGGGGGTGGATCACCGCTGTCCTTCGGTCCCGGGCGGACCATCCGGGTGAGGGCGCAGCTCCAGACATCCATCCCCGGAGGGGTTTCCGGACTCGTGTTCGGTTTCTCCATACACAGGCCCGGCGGCGAGCCCGTCGTCGCCGTCAACAACCTGGAGCTCGGGCAGCCCCTGCTCTCCTTCGAGCGAAGGGCGACGGTGAACCTGGACATCGACCTCGAGACGCACGAGCCCGGCTACTACCTGCTCGGGCTGGCGCTCACCGATCCGGTGCGGGGAAGGGACTACCACTGGCAGGAGTACTTCCACCCACTGCACCTCTCGGGCGAGAGGCGCGATCCCCCCCTGACCCTGGGAAAGGCTTCTTGGACGCTCGAAGAGACCTCCTGACACCCGTGATCCTGGTCACGGTGGTCGCGAGGGTCGGCTGCTTCGCCCTCCTGGGCGGATGGCTGCCCGAACCCGCGCGCGACCAGGAGGTGTACCTGAGGCTCGCGGGAAGCATACTCGACGGGCAGGGCCTTTCCTTCAACACCGAGACAGGCCTGCTCAAGCACCTGGCGGGCGACGACGGCAGCCTCTCCGGCCAGTGGTCGGCCGATCCGGGCTACGTCTTCGGACTGAGTCCCGTCGGGTCGCCCTCCGCCACCGTGGAGCCGGGCTATCCGGCCGCCCTCGCGCTCTTCATGGGCGTCTTCGGAAGGGTTTCGGGGGCCGTGTTCCTGCTGAACCTCCTGGCGCAGGTGCTCGGCGCCTGGGCGATGTACGCCCTTGGGACGAGGCTGTCCGGAAGAGGCGCAGGCCTGCTCGCCGGCCTGATGTTCGCCCTGTACCCGTACTTCGTCTTCTACACCGCCAACGCCATGACCGAAGCCGTGCACTCCGCCATGATACCGCTGATACTGCTGGCCTCCGCGAGATCCTCCGACGGTGGCAGAGGGGCCGACATCGCACCCGGGGCGGCCACAGGGCTGCTGTTCCTCTTCAGGAGTACCGCTCTCTTCATCCTGCCCCTGCAGCTCTGGCACTCCCTCAGGACCCGCGGGCTGCGCGGCGCCGCGATCCTCCTGGCGGGCTTCGCACTGGCCGTTTCGCCCTGGGTGGCCCGCAACTGGATCCAGCTGGGGAGCCCTGTGCTCCTGCCCACCAAGGGCTCGCTCAACCTGTGGATGCGCAACAACCCGTCCGCCCTCGCGGAGGAGGGCATCGAGGTCCCGTCCTGGATCCCCGTGCGCTCATCCGATCTGCTGGAGTACCCCCCGGGGGACAGGTTCGTCACGGAACTCGAGAGGAGCTCCGAACTCGGCAGGAGATCGGGGCTCTTCATGCTGCGGAACCCGGAGCTCATGGCCTGGCTCTCAGTGGAGAGGCTCTCGTCCTACCTCTCCCCGGTGCCTGCCACCGCCTCCGCCATGAGCCTCCCGGCCGTCGCCGCCGGGGTGCTCGTCTATGTCCCGATCGCCGCGCTGGCGGGAGTCGGGCTGTGGAGGAACAGGCGGACAAGGGGGTACCGGCTTGCCGCGGGCCTCTTCATCGTGTACATGGTGCTGCACATGATGGCGCACGGCGGGCTCAGGTACAGGCTGCCCGCCGACACGGCGCTCATGCTGCTGGCCGCGGGCACGGCCGGGGGGAGGGATGCGGGTTGAGATCCTTCGGCAGGGTCCTGTTCGTCTTCCCGGAGACGAGGTATCCCTCGGGCCAGCCCCCGCTCGGCATCGCCATGCTCTCGGCCGTCCTCCGCAGGGATTCGCGGGCCGAGCCGGCCATGCTCGACATGTCCTTCGCCAGGGATCCCTTCGGCAGCCTGGCCTCGAAGCTCGAGAGCTTCAGACCCGACATGGTAGCGGTCACCCTCCTCACCCCCCAGCTCCGCGACGGCGTGGAGACCTGCAGGATCGTCCGGCGCACCGCCCCGGAGGCCTACCTCGCCGTCGGCGGTCCCCATGCCACGGTCCTCCCGGAGGATACCCTGCTCAGGACAGGCGCCGACCTGGTCTACGCGGGCGAGGGGGAGAGGGCCTTCTCCCTCATCCTCTCGGGCGAGGCTCCGGAATCCATCCCGGGCTGCTGCACGATGAGCGGGGGGGAGCCTCACAGGGTGCCGGGGCTCCTCCTGGTGGAGGACCTCGACGACCTCCCCCCGCCCGACAGGAGCATCTTCGACATGTCCGCCTACATACGCAGCTGGTACTCCATGGACAGGGTCGACCGTTCGCTCAGGGGGACGACCGTGATGGCCACGCGCGGATGCCCGTTCCACTGCACCTTCTGCCAGCCCACCCTATCCGAGATCTTCGGCTCGAGGATGCGCAGGAGGTCGCCCGGTCCGCTGGTGGACGAGATCGAGGGGCTTCGCAGGGACTACTCCATAACAGCCTTCATGTTCGAGGATTCGACCTTCATCCTGGAGCGCGACTGGGTGCATGCCATCTGCGACGAGCTCATCCGCAGGCGCCTGGGGCTGAAGTGGTGCTGCAACGTCAGGGCCGACCTGCTCGACCGCGACCTGCTCCTGCACATGAGGGAGGCAGGCCTCGCCAAGATCAACATGGGTGTCGAATCGGCCTCCCAGAGGGTTCTGGACGACATCTACGAGAAGGGGATCACGGTCGGGGGCGTCGAGCGGGCCCTCGCCATGGCCAAGGAGCTGGGCATCTTCGTGCAGGGCTACTTCATGCTCGGGGCGCCCGGCGAGACGCCGGAGGAGATGCAGAGGACGATCGATTTCGCCGCCTCGCACCCCTTCGACGATGCGCTCTTCGACATCACGACTCCGTTCCCCCACACGGAGCTCTGGAACAGGACGGCGCACCTGGTCAACCGCGACTATGCCGACTTCGACTGCTTCCACAACTGCGTCTACGACCTCGAGGGGATCGAGCCCGGCATGATAGAGAGAATGAAGAGAAAGGCATTCTGGCGGTTCTACATGCATCCCTCCAGGATCCTCCGGACCCTTTCCACCGTGCTGGGCCCCCGGAACCTCGCGAGGACCCTCATCAAGGCGAGGCGCGTATGAGCGGGAGCCGCCGCTCGGTCTTCCTCGGCATCGACGATGCAGGCTCCTCCGTGGCCGTCGACAGGGCCGTAGAGGCCTGCGCGGCCGCGGGTGTGCTCGACGGCGTGTCGATCGTGGGTTCCGCTCACGATCCGGCGGGGGTATGCGCCGTCGCGTCGGCTCACGGCATCTCCGTCTCGGCACACCTCAACATCCTGGAGCCGCCGCTCCTGGTGATGGAGCCCGTGTCCGCCGCGTCGCTCATACTGGGCGGGAGATTCCTCGCCGCCCGGATAGAGGGGGAGTGGCGCGCCCAGATCGAGAGGCTCCTCTCGCTCGGCGCCATGCTCACCGGCCTCGACAGCCACCGCCATGTCCACCACCTCCCGCGTCTGGGCGAAGTCGCGATCAGACTCGCGCAGGAGTACGGGATAGGAAGGATCAGGACCGCCGTCCTGCCCGACCCCCTCTCGAGACCCTCCGGTCCGGTCCTGGACCTCCTGGGGGGGCGACTGGCCCGCAGGGCGGCCGCGGCCGGGCTTCGGACCTTCGACCTCATGGCCGGATTCGGAGCGTCCGGGAGGCTCACGCGCAGGTATCTGGAGGGGCTGGACCTGCCCGAATGCGAGATAGAGCTCGTCTCGCACCCCGCCACCGAACCCCTCTGGTCGCCGGGCCAGCCTCTGGAACTCGCACTCCTCACCTCCGATTGGTTCAGGGAATGGAAATCGGGAAGAGAACGACCGGGATCCTGATGTCCCTGGCCCTCCTGGCCAGGATCGCGACATTCCTGTTCGCAGCCTCCGGAGGGATCCTCACCGGAGAGGGACGGGTCCTCGCGGACGTCTCCACGAACATCCTGGAGGGAAGGGGCCTGTCGCTCTCCGGCTCCATGCTCCACCCCGAGCAGAGGGCCTCCGAGAACAGGGACCTCCACACCGAGACCTTCGAGTTCTACAGGCGCGTCGACGGCTTCTACGGGGTGCTGAGGCCGGGAGTCCCGACCACCTTCTTCGTCCCGGGCTACCCGCTCTTCATGGCGTCCGTCTTCGCGATCGCGGGGGCGGGCGATCTGCTGGCCGTAAGGGCCGTCCAGCTCCTCCTCGGGCTCCTGGCGGTGCGACTCGGGCTCTGGCTGGCGGCAAGGTATCTCCGCGGGATCCCGTTCCTGCTGGCGGGGCTCTTCATCGCGCTGGACCCATTCGAGCTGTACTACGAGGCAATCCCGGCGACCCAGGCTCTCTTCGGCCTGCTGTTCACCGCCGCCGTCTGCGCCTCGGTCCGGACGCTGGCGAGGCCCTCGACCGCATGGGGGCTCTCCGCGGCAGCTCTCTGGGCCCTCTCCTTCCATGTGCGGCCGATCTCGCTCCCGCTGGCGGGGTGGTTCGTCGCATGCCTCCTCCTCTCCCGCGCGCCTCTCCGCCGGCGGGTCTCGACCGCGGCAACCGCGGCGGCCCTGTTCGCAGCCATGCTGGTGCCATGGGCCTCGTACCTCCACGACCACACCGGGACCTGGCGCATCACCCCGACACAGGGCGGCGTGAACCTCTGGGAGGCGAACGCCAGGATGTTCTCGAGCAGCTTCGTGGACGAGATGGAGGGCGCCAGCATGCTCTACGGGCCTCTCAGGGAATCCTACTCCGGAAGGCTCTCCGAAGCCGGCCTCGCGGAGTTCCCCGAGTTCAGGGACGAGCCCGAGTGGGTGCGGGACAGCATACTGACCTCCAGGACGGTTCGGTTCCTCCGGGCCAACCCCGGCCTCTACCCGAGACTCGCCCTCCTCCGTTTCGCCGAATTCTTCAAGCCCTATCCATTCAACAGATTCCCCGTTCACTACCTCGTCATGGGCCTCCTCAGCTTCGGCATGGTGCTGGTCTTCGCCGGCGCAGGAGCCTTCGAGATGCTCCGGAGGAGGACCGCCGAGTCCGTCTTCCTGGTGGGGGCGGTGGCGGGCTACAGCCTCTCGCACGTGCTCATGGTGTCCGGCACCCCCCACCGGGTCGCCCTCGACTTCGTCCTGGCCGTGCTGGCGGGCGCAGGCCTCTGCAAGGCGCTGTCCCGCATCGGGAGCGGATCTTGCCGGGCGTGATCCTGGTGGTGAAGACGCATGCGTTCGGGGACGCTCTCGTGGCCACTCCCGCAGTCGGGCGGCTGACGGACGGCCCCTCTCCGGTCTGGGTCCTGGCCGGACCGTCGAGCGCGCCCGTCTGGGATAGGATGCCCGGCATCGAGCGCGTGATCGTGGCGCCGGCGCCTCCCCGCGGGGCATACGGACGCATCCGGCTCGCGGCCTGGACCCTGGCCCGGATCGGAGCTCTCCGGGGCGTTTCCCGGTCGATCGTCCTCCACTGCTCTCCGGTGGTGAGGCGGTGGGTGAGGCTTCTCACGGGCGCCCCGATGACCAGCGCGGGAGCATCCGCCCTGGGCCCGTGGGAGGAGGTCGCGCCGATCGACACGAGGGCCTTCGCAGGGATGTCCTTCGCCAGAGTGGCCGGCGTGAGTCCCTCCGACTTCAGGCCCGTCTTCCCCGTGCGGGAGGACGAGGCGGCGGAGGCCGCGGAGATCCTCGGGAGCGGGGCCTGGCTCTCGATGGCTCCCGGCGGAGGGAGGAACCCGAGGGACACCGTCGGTGAGAAGAGATGGAATCCCGCCGGATTCGCCGCTACGGCATCCCGGGCGAGAGCGGCCGGCCTCGGGGTCGTACTCCTGGGCGACGAGGGCGACGAGTCCGCTGCGGACGAGGTCGTCCGCCTGGCGGGCTGCGGCGGCATCCTCGACCTGACCGGACGCACGGGATGGGGACTGACTGCGGCAATCCTGGCCGGGAGCCGCGCATTCGTCGGTCCCGACTCGGGCACGGCACACCTCGCCTGCGCGACGGGGACTCCCGCCGTGGTGCTGTTCGGCCCCACGGATCCCGCCGCCCTCTACGCCCCGGGGATGATCGTGCCCGTAAGATCCACCCATGACTGCGCACCCTGCTACTCCAACGAGGCATTCCCCGGCTGCTCCTCCGGCAGGCACGACTGTATGTTCGCGATCGAACCCGGGCAGGTATGGTCCGCCCTGAAAGGCTTGCTGGATGCGGATTGCAGCTGTTAACCCGCCGTTCCTGAAGAACTTCAGCAGGGGTCAGAGGAGCCCGGCGGTGACGCGGAGCGGCACGCTCTACTACCCCATCTGGCTCTCCTACGCCACGGGGCTGCTGGAGGCCGGCGATTTCGAGGTCGACCTCGTGGACGCGCCCGCCGAGGGGATGGACGTCCCGGAGATCCTGGAGCGAATCCGCTCGGGCGGTTTCCACCTCGTCGTGCTGGAGTCCTCGACGCCGTCCATCGAGAGCGATGCCGCTCTCGCGGACGAGATAGCCTCCATGGGTCCGTACGTGGTTCTGGTCGGCACGCATCCATCGGCCCTGCCCGTGGAGACCCTGGCCCTCGGCTCGAGGTTCCATGCCGTCGCGGTGGGCGAATACGACTTCACCCTGCTCGGACTGGCCGGCGCGATCCGTGACGGCACGCCTGTCGTGGACGTGCCCGGACTGCTGCTGCGGACGGGGGGCGACCCGATCTCCACGGGCCGCCGGGAGCCGGCGGAGGACCTGGATTCGATACCGTTCGTGAGCAGGGTCTACAAGAGGCACCTCGACCCGGCCAGGTACAGCAATCCGAACGCGCTGCACCCCATGGTCATGATCATGGGCGGAAGGGGCTGCCCGAACTCCTGCACATTCTGCCTCTTCCCGCAGACCCTCACCGGCCGCAGGGCGAGGTTCCGGTCGACCGCGGACATCGTCGCCGAGTTCCTCTGGGTCGAGGAGAACATGCCGGGCATCCGCTCCGTGTTCTTCGAGGACGACACCATCTCGTCCGACACCGGCAGGCTGAGGGATCTCGCCGCCGGCCTGATCGCCGCGGGCACCCGCCTGAGATGGACCGCCAACATGAGGGCCTGCACCGACTACGAAACACTGAGGATCTGCCGGGAGGCCGGTCTGAGGACGGTCTGCACGGGGTTCGAGAGCGGCGTGCCCGAGATCCTGGCCGCCCTGCACAAGGGGGTCTCCGTGGACGAGATGAGGGCCTTCGCGGCGGACGCGCGGAGGGCCGGAGTGCTCGTGCACGGCTGCTTCCTCTTCGGTGCGCCCGGGGAGACCCGCGAGACGATGGAGAGGACCCTCCGCTTCGCCCTGTCGATGGACCTCTACACCGCCCAGTTCTACCCCCTGATGGTCTATCCGGGCACGGACGCATGGAGGGAGGCCGGCGGGGCGGGCCGGATAACCGAGTCCCGCTGGAGGGACTGGCTTACTGCGGAAGGGCTGCACCGCTGCGTGATCCGCACCGACGAGCTCGGCCCCGAGGAGCTGAGCGCCTTCTGCGACGAGGCCAGGAGGAGGTTCTACCTGCGTCCGGGCTACATCCTCAGGACGGCCCTGCGGGCGCTCGGGGACCGGGACGAGTTCAGGAGGACCCTGAAGGCCTTCGGCACCTTCCGTCGCCACCTCTTCAGACGCGGGCGCCGCCCGGGATGAAGACCGCCTGCGTGGTGATACCCGTCCACAGGGCCACGCCGCGCCTGCTGTCGTGCCTCGAGGCCCTCGCCGGACAGGACATGCGGAGCGACCTATCGGTCGTGATCTCGCTCGACGGCCCCGTCGAGCTGCCTCCGGAGTTCTCCGCCCTCGCGGACCAGGTCGTCGCCGGAGCGAAGGCCGGACCGGCAGCAGCCCGCAACAGGGGCTTCAGGGCCGGAGGCGGGAGATTCGTGCTCTTCACGGACTCCGACTGCATCCCCGGAAGGGGCTGGGCGAGGGCTCTCGTGGACTGCCTCGAAACCGGGTTCGACGCGGTGAAGGGAGTCTACTCCTCCGGCGGCCGGAAGCTCATCCAGCGCCTGCAGCAGGTGGAGTTCGAGGAGCGCTACGCGCGCCTCTCCGGATGCGGCAGCGTGGAGCTCGTGGACACGTACTCCGCGGGTTTCAGGAGGGAGGCCCTGGAGGCCGTCGGAGGCTTCGACGAGAGCTTCCCCGCCGCAGACCACGAGGATGTCGACCTCTCGTACCGGATGTCGGATGCCGGTCTGCGCCTGGGATTCTGCCCCGCGGCATCGGTCCGCCACGAGCACCGCGGGACCTGGCGGGGCTACTTCCTGCTCAAGTTCTCGCGAGGCAGGTGGAGGGCGAAAGTGGCCTCGGCCCACCCCCGCAGGACGGCCTCGGACAGCTACCTGCCGGCCGCGCTGAAGCTCCAGGTCCTGCTTGCCGTGATGCTGCCGCCCTCATTGCTGGCATGGGCCGCAACCCCGATAGTACCCGCTGCGTGGCTGGCGGTCTTCCTGGCTTCGACGATCCCGATGGTCGGGACGGCGCTGGGTTCCGACCCGCCGGTGGCGGTCTTCGTCCCTGTCCTGGCGCTGGCCAGGTGCACGGCCCTGGCGATGGGTCTGTTCGCGGGCGCGACGCGGCTCGGAGGTGGATGATGCTGGTTCCGGCTAGACGCGCCGACAGGGTGCTGAGCCTCATGCTCGTCCTGGCCGACACCGTCTCCATCCCCGCGACCTTCTTCATCACGTTCTGGCTCAGGGACGGGGTGCTCGGACGGGCAATCCCCGGTTTCGATGCGCGGCTCTCCGAGTACGTGAAGACGATCCCGTTCATATGGGCGCTCTGGATAGCATGCTTCGCATCCACGGGCCTGTACCGGCCCAGGCGTCACCTCGGAGGGATGGGGGAGGCGCAGAAGCTGCTCAGGGCCATCCTCTACCTCGCAGTCAGCATGATGGCCGCCAGCTACCTTGCCAAGGAGGACTACTCGAGGCTGATGCTGCTCTTCTTCTCCGTCCTGTCCCTGCCTGTTTCGGCGACGGCGAGGATGCTCGCGAGAAGGCTCTCGCAGGCGGTCGCCCCGGTCTCCGAGGTGCCCCGTGTGCTCGTCGTGGGCGTGGGAGAGACGGCACAGAGGGTAAGGGCAAGTCTCGAGAGGCTCCCCGGGAACCACCCGGTGGTGGCCGGCTTCATCAGCGCCGACGATCCGGAGGCCCCGGCCGAGGTCGAGGGCATCCCGGTGGCGGGCGGGCTCGCGGATCTGCCGCGGCTCGTCCAGGAGATGGGGATAGACGAGGTGTTCTTCGCCTCGCACAGGCTCTCCCGCCCGAGGATCCTCGAGGTCGTCTCGGCCGTGGAATCGAAGACGGTGCACTTCCGCCTCGTGTCCGACCTCTTCGAGCTCGCCTCGACTCCGGACGACCTGGAGAACCTCGCCCGCCTGCCCATAGTGGAGATAGGCAGCGCCAGGAACGGGATCCTCTTCAGGGCTGTCAAGAGGACCTTCGACATCCTGGCGTCCCTGCTGCTCCTCGTCGCGCTGTCACCGCTGCTGCTCGCAATCTGGCTGATACTGCTCGCAGGGCGCAGGGGCTCGCCCATCTTCAGGCAGACCCGCATAGGCCTCCGGGGAACCCCCTTCACGCTCTACAAGTTCAGGACCATGAAGCCGGAGGCGTCGGAGTACGAGGTGGCCCCTCTCGGCCCGGACGACGACAGGGTGACCGGGTTCGGACGTCTGCTCAGGCGGACCAGCCTCGACGAGCTGCCCCAGCTCGTCCACGTCCTCTCGGGAAGGATGAGCATGGTGGGTCCCAGGCCAGAGATGCCCTTCATCGTCCAGGGCTACACCGACTGGCAGAGGAGGAGGCTGGAGGTGAAGCCCGGCATCACCGGCCTGTGGCAGATCATGGGGAGGAAGGAACTGCCGCTCCACGAGAACATTGAGTTCGACTTCCTCTACATGAGGAACCAGTCCCTCATGCTCGACTTCGCCATCCTGCTGCGCACCTTCGTGACAGTCTTCAGGGGAAGGGGGGCCTACTAGTGGAGTCCGACCTCTGCAGGCTGGTCTTCGAGGTCTGCCCCGAGCCTCTGCTGGTGGTGCGGGACGGGAGGGTGGCGAAGAGCAACGCCGGGTCCAGGAGGATGCTGGGAGCCAGGTCCGCGGACGAGGTGGAGGGCCGCCGGATCGAGGAGATAATCCCCATGGACCTCGACAACCGCACGGGGCTGCACTCCACTTTCATGAGGATACTCCCCGGCGACACCAGGTCCTTCGAGTGGGAGCTCTCCCTCCCCGGCGGGGCGTACGTCCCCGTCGTCATAAAGGCCACCGGGCTCGCAGGCGGGATGCTCCTGCTGTCCTTCGCCGACTGCACCGAGAGCCGCGAGCGCACCCGCGCGCTCTTCGAGGTCGAGGAGCAGAGGAGGGCCCTCCTCGAGGCCTGCCAGGATCCGTGCCTCCTCGTGGACCGCGACTTCAGGATCGTCTGGTGCAACGCGGCGGCCGGCAGGATCGCGGGGGAGCCGGGGTCGGCCCTTCCCGGGAGGATCTGCTACAGGATGCTCTCGAGTCGTGACAGCTTCTGCCCGGGCTGTCCGGCGGCGATCTCCTTCAGATCGAAGAAGCCGGTCACCTCCTCGGTATGGCTGGGGGAGTGCAGGTGGGTCTCCTCATCGGCTCCCGTGCGGGCCCCCGACGGTTCGGTGTCCGGAACCGTGATCTGCCTCCGGAGCGGTACGCGGGAAGGGGACCCGGCCGCCCCGGCTCCCGTGGTTGTTCATCCCCCGGAGCTCGCAGGGGTCGCGGAGCCCTCTCCCTCGTACGGAGCGGATGCTCCCGGGGAGGGGTTGCTCGATCTCGCCCACTGGGTCAGCGAGTCCGGCAGCGCTCTCAGGTCGGTCCTGGGGGATTCGGTGAGCGTGCTGAGCACCTACGCCCCGGCGAGGGTCAGGGCGGCGGAGGATCAGATCCTCGATACCGTCAGGAGGATAGCCGAGGCGGACTTCGGGGCCTGCCTCGACTCGAGCGGAGGCCTGGTCGTGAGGATAGACAGCGCCAGGCTCGACAGCCCGGCCGGGGAGATCCGCCCCGGGGAGTACGTCTCCATGTCGATCGGCTCCCGCGCGGTCCTCGAGGGGGTCGACAGCGGGCTGTTCGGGAGGGCCTTCTATAACTACCTTTCCCCATTCCCGATGGGGACGGGCGGCAGGAAGGGGAGCGGCACCGGTGCCGTGTTCGTCTCGGTCACGGGTGACAGGCGCAAGTTCTACCAGATCGTCATGGCCGAGGAGGCCGTGAGGGGCGGGGGGGAGCAGTGAGGGTTGCGCTCATGTCGTTCGGGCGGGACGAGGCCGCCCGGATCCGCGGGGAGCTGTCGGCACTGGACGGCTGCCGGCCCTTCGATGCCGACGGCCCGGTGCGATCGGACGAGGTCGACCTGGTGGTGATGAAGTGGCCTCCGGAGACGGACTCCGTCCATGTCGACCCGCTGGTGCCCGTGCTGGCCGTCGTCGATGACGAGGAGGGCGCCGCCCGTGCCGTGGGGGCCGGGGCGGCGGATGCGGTTCTCGGGTCCTCGGACGGCCGCGAGTTCCGCATCAGGGCTCTCCTGCTCGCCGGCTCCAGGTCCAGGAAGTCGCTGGGTCCGGGCATGACCGAGAGGATCCTCCTGGGCGAACTCGGCAGGGCCGACAGGGACGAGTGCGAGATCAGCCTGATCCTGGCGAAACCCGACCACCCTATGGCGGCGGGGGACCTCGCAGACCTCCTGGCGCGCTCGGTGCGCTCCTCCGACTACTCGGCGACCCTGTCGGACGGTTCCGTGCTGGTGGTCCTCCCGGCCACCCCTAGGGATACGGCGAACCATGTGGCCAGGCGGCTGGCCTCCGTGCTCCCCGGGGAGATATCCAACACGCAGGGTCTGAGGGTCACGGGCGGCAGGATAGGCCACATGACACCATCCGAGGTCCTCGAGCTGGTGTCGGGCCGCCAGGCCACGGTCTGAGGGCCGGCGCGGCGATGCTCCATGCCCTTCTCCTGCTGGCGGTGCCCTCGTTCGCCACCGGCGGCGAGTGGCAGTCGCTCTCCGTCCATCCAGCCGCCTGGGGCTGCGGCGTGGAGACGTCGCAGGCCGCCCCGGCGGGCCTTGCCAGGATCGAGGGGTTCGAACTCGCGGCAACCGGCGCACGGGCGGACGGCGAAGGCTCGGTCGGCCTCCTGGGGGGCTCGCGACTCGGACCCATCCACTTCTCCGCCGGGGGATGCCTCGACGGAGGGATCGAGGCGGAGGACGGCGGCTCGGAGTTCTTCGTCTCGGTCGCGAGGGTCGTGACCGGAGATCCTGTGGGCTTCATCGAGGGCTTCTACGGACCGAGCATCGCGGTCGGAGCGTCCGCGACCGCCGCTCTGCCCGGGGAGGGCGACCCGATCATGACGGGAGTCGCGAACGTCCAGTTCTCGGTCTTCCCGACATTCGCGCTGGGTCTTGCGGTCTCCGGCCTGCCCATCTCCGTCCCCGGAGAGGTGGAGAACGAGACGGGGCTCGAATGGGCGGCGACATACATCTTCTCGAGGGAGCTCAGGGTCCATGCGGCGCTGTCGGGGGGCGACGCCTCCATAGGCGCCGAGGTCAGGGTGGGGGATCACCTGAGGGCGCGCAGCGGCACCGACGGCACCGACTGGAGCGCCGGCGCAGGGCTCGTCGCGGGGGACTTCTCCGTCGACTACGGCATGACCATGACCGGCACCGACCTCGTCCACGCCGTCACGGTCGGGTTCTCCCACGGAGGTGAGGACTGGTACTGATCCTGGCTCTCGCGCTGGCGGCCCTGCCCGCGGACGACCCGCAGGAGGGCTGGGCTCTGTCTCACAGGGCCATGATCTCGGGAGAATCCTGGGGCTGGTTCGGCGAGGAGGGTTTCAGCCTCGAGCAGCGGCTGTTCGAGCTGGGAGAGAGCGTCGCTCTGGAGTCCGTGCCGTTCTCGGCGGAGGGTACGGTAACCGCGCGGGACAGGGACGGGGAGAGGGATCTCGTCCTGCGCCGCGGGCTGCTGGAGGCCAGGTGGCCGGGAACGCCCTGGATCGGTGCGGGGATCTCCCTGGCCGCGGAGCCCTTCATGGTCTCCGGACTCCGCGATCCCCTCATCGACAGCGACTGGACACCGGTGGACTCCATCCGGGCGGTCTCGCTCGACCTCGCGGGGATACTCGGCATGAGGCTCTCGGCCACCCAGGCCGTCCTCCAGGGCGACGACAGCCTGACGGTCGTCACCGTCTCAAGCCCATGGCTGGGCTTCGGATCGGTCGACTACGCCTTCGTGGACCGCACCGGCGCCGACTCCTCCTTCCACATGCAGGCATACACCGTCACGGCCGACCTCCGGTACGCGCGACCCTCGGTCATACTGGCCTCGAACGGCTCGGGAGCCGATTCGACGGCCGTCCTGGTCGAGGTCCGCGACATCGAGCTGCTCGACACGGGCTGGGGGCTGCTGGAGGCAGTGCCCTCGGCGGCCTGGGCCGGCGACTCGACGAGATGCCCAGGCGGGGCCTTCGAGGCGGGACGGACCATCCTCGGACTCGACATCCTCCTCCGGCCCTCGAGGGTCGCCCTGTCGGCCGGAGCCGGGTTGATGCTCGACCCATCAGATCCCGGGCGGGCCGCAGGGCATGCGTCGGCCGCCATGACCAGCGAGGCGGGAGTGACCCACCGTCTCGCCCTGGACGGGATCGGCACGAGGGGCTGGGAAGCGGGTCTGTCCTCGACCCTCCACACGGGCAGGACATCGCTGGGAGGCGGCATCCTGACCTGTGCTGACAGCACCAGGGTCACCGGCACCGCGGGGTACTCGCCGACCGGCGGGGTTCACGCCCTCCTGAGCGTAGGGGCCGATGCGGACGGGTCGGCCGACCCCGGCGCCGAGCTCTGCCTCGCCTTCTCGACGGCCGGGGGCAGGGCGGCGCTGCGCCTCCACAGGACCGGGGGCACCACAGTCCTCTCCGCATCGCTTTGCGCGGTGTTCCCATGAGGCCCCGCCCCGTCCCCGCACTGCTGCTCCTGCTCGCATGCGGCTGCTCCCTTGTCACGCCTGCGTCCACGGCCGGCGGCGGGGCGCTCAGGCTGTGGTTCCCCGAAGCCGCCTCGGTCCAGGTCGTCGGCGACTGGAACAGCTGGGGCGGGCTCGAATCGGCGGGGGGCGTCCTGGATCCGTCCATCGGGAGGATGGAGAAGGACGAGGACGGGTTCTGGGTCCTCCCGACCGACCTCCCCCGCGGGCGGTACCGCTACGCCTTCCTCGTGGACGGCAGCCTCTGGCTGCCCGACGACCTCAACCATCTCAGGACGACGTTCAGGGGCATGGATGTCTCGATCCTGGAAGTGGGGAGGTAGCCTTGGCCTCCGTGGCGTTCGAAGCCGTATCCAAGGTCTTCCCCGGCGGCGTGACCGCACTGGACGGCTTCGACGCCCGTGTCGGCGACGGAGAGCTCATGGTGCTGGTGGGCCCGAGCGGATGCGGCAAGTCGACCTGTCTGAGGATACTCGCCGGGCTCGAGGACCCCACCTCGGGGAAGGTACGGATAGCAGGCAGGGACGTCACGGGGGAGAGCCCCCAGGGACGGGACGTCGCCATGGTCTTCCAGAACTACGCGCTCTATCCGCACATGACCGTCTTCGACAACATGGCCTTCGCGCTCAGGATGCGCGGGACGCCCCAGGCCGAGACACGGCGCAGGGTCCTCGAGGCCGCCGGCATCCTCGGCATAGAGGAGCTGTTCGCGAGGAAGCCCCGCGAGCTCTCGGGCGGGCAGAGGCAGAGAGTCGCACTGGGAAGGGCGATCGTCCGGAATCCCTCGGTGTTCCTCTTCGACGAGCCGCTCTCCAACCTGGACGCGAAGCTCCGGGTCCAGATGAGGAGCGAGATATCCCGGCTCCACACGGCGCTGGGCGCCACGATGATATACGTCACCCACGACCAGGCCGAGGCCATGACGCTGGGGGACAGGATAATAGTGCTCAGGGAGGGGCGGATCCAGCAGGCCGCCCCCCCGATGACCCTGTACGACACCCCCGCCAACGCCTTCGTCGCGGGCTTCATAGGCAGCCCTGCGATGAACTTCCTCAGGGCCGAACCGGCGCCGGGAGGGCTTATGCTGGAGGGCGGAGTCCGGATCGGGCTCCCCTCCCCGGCTCCCGCCGGCACGGCAACCCTCGGTCTGAGGCCCGAAGACCTGGTCCCGGACCCGGATGGGCCGATAGAGGGCAGGGCGGAGGTCGTCGAGGTGCTGGGGAACGAGAAGATCATCTACTCGGCGACGCCGTGCGGCACGCTGGTGACGAGATGCGGCCCGTCGACCGAGGCCTCGGTGGGGGGTATCCTCCGCCTGGGTTTCCGGCCCGGGAAGTGCCACTATTTCGACGGGTCTGGAGAAAGGTTGTCCCCGGATGAGTGAGTCCGTTCAGCATGCCCTGTTCTCCTTCACCGGCGCCCTGCTCGCGTCGCTGATCCTCACCCCTCTAGCGAAACGGGCGGCGCTCCGGCTGAAGCTCGTCGACAGGCCCGGCAGGAGGAAGAACCACCCGCTCGCCACGCCCCTGCTGGGAGGGGCGGCCGTGTACCTCTCCTTCGCAGCCACGATTGCCGCGGGGCTCCTCTTCTGGGGTGGGCTGTCGGAGGGCACCATCGCCGACACCCCACTGAACTGGCAGTCCCTCGGGGTCATGGTCCTGGCGGGCGGATTCCTGCTGGCCCTGACGGGGCTCCTGGACGACATCCTGGAGCTGCGCCCCGGGACCAAGCTGGCTCTCCAGACGGTCTCCGCCCTGGCGGTCGGGGTGTTCTTCGTCCTCAAGGGCGCCCAGCTCAACCTCTTCCTGTCGGGAGGGCCGCTGGCCTGGCTCGCGGCCCCCGTGACCCTGGTGTGGTTCGTGGGCATCACCAACTCGCTCAACCTACTCGACCATGCCGACGGACTCGCGGCGGGCGTGGCGGCGATCGCGGCGGCGTTCTTCGCCATCATCAACCTGCTCGCCCAGAACGAGGCCGTGGCCTTCGTGTGCGCAGCCCTCGCGGGAGCCGCCTGCGGCTTCCTCGTGTTCAACTTCAACCCTGCCTCCATCTTCATGGGCGACTGCGGGAGCCACTTCCTGGGCTTCATGCTGGGTGTGCTGGCCATGCTGGGCGTCTACACGCCCGACGGGTCCATCAGGGAGCTCTCGGTGCTCGCCCCCCTGCTCGTCCTGGCGGTTCCGCTGCTGGACACCCTTCTGGTGCTCCTGTACAGGAGGCGGCACGGCGCCCCGCTCCTGACGGGGGACAGGAACCATCTCGCGCACAGGTTGATGAGGATAGGACTCAGCCACAGGGAGTCCGTGGTCCTCCTGTGGGTGGTCGGAGGACTGATGGGCACCCTGGCGCTCCTCCTCCCCACGCTCAGACCCTACCAGGCGGTGCTCGTCATCGCTCACGCAGCGGGGTTCGCAGTGGTCTTCGCCTTCTTCATCTCGAGGGGCGAGAGATGGAACAGGTCGTCGGATGACCAGTAGACCGGTCGAGTGCAGGATCGCCCCCTGGCTCATCATCCTCGTGACCCTCGCTGTCTTCTTCACCCTGCTGCCGAACAGCAGGTCGAGCATACTCGTCAAGCAGACCGCCTATGTCGCCGGAGCCTGCATCCTGGCTCTGCTCCTGGCATCCGCCGCCCTGAGGAGGATCCCCCTCAACCGCACCTTCGACGGCGCCACGGCGGCCGCGTTCACCGCCCTGGCGGCCTTCATGACGGTCAGGCACTTCACCGGGATCCGTTCGGTGAACGGTCCGGACACCATCCTGTCCTTCGCCGCCCTGGGCCTGGTGACCGCATCCGCCGCCATGCTGCTCGACGCGAAGGGGCGGACGACGGTCATGTGGGGCACCATCCTGCCCGCCATAGTCATGGGTGCCTATGCGATGCTCCAGTGGGGCAACGTCGCCCTGTTCCCCTGGGATGCCTACCTCGGCTCCAGCGGCAGGGTGTCGGCCTCCCTGGGCAATCCGAACCTCCTGGGCGGGCTCATGGCGGCCCTGGCCCCCGTAGGGACGGGCTTCGTCATCTCCGCGGCCCGGGGCGGGACCCGCGTGAAGGCGATGCTCGTCACGGTGATCCTTGCCCTCTCGATCCTCTCCATCTCCGCCAGCGGCACCCGGAGCAGCCTCATCGGCCTCCTGG
This sequence comes from uncultured bacterium, assembly GCA_964603785.1. Lineage (GTDB taxonomy): Bacteria > Fermentibacterota > Fermentibacteria > Fermentibacterales > Fermentibacteraceae > CAZRWD01. Next base: position 33,283 of record CAZRWD010000010.1, on the reverse strand, counting down.
CGGGCCTCCTGGTGCTGGCGGTCGTCGGGTCGAGACGCGGCGCCCCGGGAGGAGCCCGGAGGCTGCTGCCGGTTCTCCTCGGCGCAGCGGCGCTGCTGTTCGCAGCGGTGATCATGAAGGACCGGATACTGGAGCTCGCGCGGGCGGACAGCGGAACCGGGAGGGTCAGGCTGCTGATCTGGGAGGGGTCGATCGGGATGTTCGCAGCCCGGCCGCTCCTGGGATGGGGCCCCGGCTCGTTCCAGATAGTCTTCCCCGCCTTCAGGAACCCCATGTACAGCATCCTCGGGGTGAGTCACAACACCCTGCATGCGCACAACGAGTATCTCGAGATACTGACCGACGGCGGTCTGGCGGGCGCCCTGCTCACCGCGGCCGTCACCCTGCTCGTGCTCAGGTCCGTCATAGGGCGCAGGTCGGAGGGAAGACCCGCCTTCACCATGTCCGAGGCCGGGCTGCTCGCGGGGATAGCGGCGATACTCGCCGAGGCGTCCGTGTCGGTCGGCCTGAGATGGCCGCCCTCAGCCTACCTGCTGGCGCTGCTGTCCGGGATCCTCATGGCCTCGAGGTCCTCGGGCGGGAAGCGCGTCCATCCGGTCTTCGCACCCCTGCTCGTCCTCCCCGCGGTCCTCTTCGGGGCGTGGGGGATGGGGCATTACCTCAGGGAGTTCGACTCGGGGCACATGCTGTTCCTGGGCAAGGATGTCTATCTGGACAAGATCGAGAGCGAGCTCGGCCTGGCCTACAACTCGGCATCGGCCTGGGAACAGACCGGCGACAGCTACAGGCGCGACGAGGCCCTCTCCCGCTACCAGCACGCCTGGGTGCTCAGCGACAGCTCGCTCATGTGGTGCACGAGGTGCGTCACCACGAACCCCGACGAGCTGGGGGGCTGGTACGGACTGGGCAGCGCCTGGCTCACGAGGGCGATACTGATAGAACCCCCCAGCCCGCCGCTCATGAGGCTCCTGGAGTCGTCCGGCTGGGACGGCACCCGGGTGGACCCGGGCTGGGCAAGGGGTCATGAGAATGCCGTGGCCGCGACGCGCAATGCGCTGGCGGCCTATGACTCGCTGACGAAGAGGGCCCCCGACTACGCAGAGGTCCACAACAATCTCGCCCTGACCTGGACCAGGCTGGGCCAGCCTGCGATGACCATGAGCTCCATGCGCAGGGCATACGAGCTGCATGCGCACCGCAGGTCCGACTACATCCAGCAGGCCTTCTCCCTGTCACCCCTGGGCGGCGGGCTTGATGCGACGCACATCATCTGGACCTCGGCGGTCGACGATCTCATGGACATGCCCGACGACGGACGCGTCGACGCCAGGCTGGCGAGCATGCAGTGGATCTCCGGGTTCGCCATGATGTTCAACCCCGAAGCGGCCGACAGCATGTCCGCCTCGTTCGCGGAGCAGGTCTCCCGCCTCCCGGGGGATGTCTCCCGCCGGCTGTCCGAGGCTCTCGCGAGCCAGGCCGCAATGGCCGCCGAGGATGCCGTCCTCTTCGAGAGGGCCATGCGATGCGACACGACGGGTCTCCTCGAGGCCGCCGAGAGCGGAATGAGCTCGACCGATGCGATCCTGCCGGGGCACATCGCCGCAAGGGCCGTCACGCTGACACTGCGCGGCGACGCCTCGGGCCCGGGCGAACTTCTCGACATCGCCGACCGGCTGTTCTACAACGCACTGCCATGGGCCTCGAGGTGGCCCGCTGGCGGGGGCATACCCGTGCAGGCCCTCGCAGCCGTCTCCGGCGCGGGGGACGCCGAAGAGTGGCGCGAACCCTACCTGCTCTGCGTGAGGCACGCCCTGCGGGTGGACAACCTGCTGCTCAACAAGATCAGGATCGGGAGGACCGACTTCAGGGATGGCGTCGAGGAGGAGGTGATGACGGGTCTGGAGAGCCTCTGGTCCGGAGCCGGCGGACCCAATGCGGCCCTCGATGCCGGATCGACCTACCCCTGGGTCGAAGGATCCCTGCTCGCTCTCGCGGCCCGCAGGGCCGACAGTGCGGCCGTCCTCGGGGTGAGCGGCCTGGAGACGGAGCTGTCCTTCGACCTCCTCCTGCTGAGTTCGTTCTGGTGGAACTCGGCGACATTCAGCGTGGCTCATCGCGACTACCTGCTCGAGTCGATCGACGAGTGCCGGGCGAGGATCTCCGGTCACCTCGGGGAGGAGGCCGCCAGGTACCGCGTCGCATCGCTCATCCAGTCCATCGCCCCGGTCCTCGAGTCCGACCTCCCGCAGGACATGAGACCGTTCCTCGAGACCGTCACGCGGGACGTCATCGAGGGGAGGCCCCTGGCGGGCCTCGCGGAGTAGCGCCGAAAGCCTCCAGACTTGCCACGGAAGCATCTCCGGGATAGATTAGAACCGTAACTGCTCCTGCTTCAGCAAGAGCCGCGTGGGTTGGTCTGTCTTCCCGCGGGGCGTTTTGTACATGGGGGGTACAGGGCTGGATACGGCGCTTCTCGGAGAGCTGGTGGAGAGTGCAGCCAGATCGCACGGACTGCTGCTCGTCGATCTCTCCTGGTTCCAGTCCGGCCGGAGGGGCATACTGAGGATACTCGTGGACAGGCCCGGAAGGGTCACCGTGGGCGAGTGCGCCGCCCTCTCACGGGCGGTGGACGATCTGATAGACAGGGAGATGCTGATCACGGGCCCCTACCTCCTGGAGGTCGGGTCGCCGGGGGTCGGCCGGAAGCTCTCTTCGGAAGCCGACTGGATCCGCTGCGTGGGCAGGCGGCTCAGGATCGAGACCGAGAGCGAGACTATCGAGGACGAGCTGCTCGCCTGGGAGGGCGGCTGCCTGGTCTTCCCCGGCGACAGGATAGTGCCCGTTGCGGTTGTCAGGAGAGCCGTCGAGGTGCTCGAAACAGGAAGTGCGCGCGGCACCGGGGCTGACGCCCCGGCGCACCAATAGCAGGGAGAGTGGCCGTGTCCAACTATGACAGGATTGACGCCCTGGCGAGGCTCGTCAGAGAGAAGGGCGTGAACAGGGAGGTCCTGGTCCGCAGCCTCTACCAGGCACTGGTCAAGGCCACCGAGCGTGAGTTCGGGTCCCCCCAGGACATCCGGATAAGCTGGGACCACCAGTCGGGCGACGTCAGGCTCGAGGCCCTGCTGGAGGTTGTCGAGACCGTCGAGACCGGCAGCGAGCACCTCCAGATCTCCAGGAAGAAGGCCAGGAAGATCAAGGCGGATGCCGAGGCGGGGGAGAAGATCCCCGTGATGGTGGACATCTCCGAGTTCGACCGTGCCTCGGTCAACGTCTTCAGGCAGGAGTTCCTCTCTCTCGTGAGAACCGCCGAGAGGGAGCAGGTCCAGAGCGAGTACGAGGACAAGGTCGGGCACATCATCCCCCGCTGCAGGGTCCAGCAGGTCTACCGCAACCGCGTTCTGGTCCAGGTCGCGGGCAGGATCGAGGCCGTGGTCCCGGCCGAGGAGCGGGCCAGGGGCGAGCGCTACAACCAGAACGATCCGATCCTCCCGATACTGCTGAGGGTCGAGAAGCCCGAGTCCACGGAGCCCCAGCTGGTCCTCTCCAGGGCGACGCCGCTCCTCGTGAAGAGGCTCTTCGAGCGCGAGGCGCCGGAGATCGAGGAGGGCGTGGTGGAGATCAGGGCCATCGCGAGGGAGCCGGGCGTCAGGTCGAAGATCGCCGTGGCCAGCAACGACCACAGGGTCGATGCCGTAGGCACCTTCGTGGGCGTGAAGGGAAGCAGGGTCCAGGCCGTGATGCGGGAGCTCAACGGGGAGCGCATCGATGTCATCCCGTGGACCATGGACAGGAGGGTGCTCGTCTCTCACGCGCTGCTCCCGGCCTCGGTGCTGCACGTGGAGCAGATCCGCCTCACCGGTCCCGAAGGCGAGGAGACCCTGCGGATGATAGCCGTGGTTCCGGACGACCATCTCTCGCTCGCCATAGGGAAGAACGGTCACAACGTCAGGCTGGCAGGAGAGCTCGTCGGAGCGAGGATCGACATAGAGACCCAGAGCCTCTGGGAGGAGAACAAGCGCTGGGAGGAGATGCTGAGGGTGGACGCGTCGGAGATACCCGGTCTCAGCGACAAGCTCGTCGAGAAGCTGAGGGTGTCGGGGTACGACTCGGCCAACTCGATAGCGGAGGCCTCGGAGGAGGATCTCCTGAAGGTGCATGGCGTGGGGCCCGTGAAGGTCGAGCAGATGCGGATCGAAGCCATCCGCCTCGTCGGGGAGCGTTCCCTCGAGGTGGAGGGGCTCAAGGCCCGGAAGGAAGAAGAGAAGGCAGTCTCTGAAGGCGCGGAGCAAGGCGGTGGAGATGACTGAAGACCGGACTGACAGGAAGCGGCGCGTCTACGAGCTTGCCCGCGAGATAAACATTTCGAGCGAGGCGCTTATCAAGGTGCTGACCGACATGGATGTCGCCGTCAAGAGCCACATGAGCACGCTCACGGAGGAGCAGGTCAGGAGCGTGGTCAGCAGGTTCGAGAAGGAGAAGCAGGAGGCCAGGGACAGAGCTTCCAAGTCCCGCAAGCGCAAGAAGCGCAAGAAGAAGGCTCAGGTCTCCGCAGAGGCCGTCAAGGCGGTCCGCGACACCGTCGCTCAGATGGGGGCCAGGGGTGCCAGGAGCCAGAAGAAGAGGCGCCGCAGGTATCGCGAGGAGAAGCAGGAGCGGCACGAGAGCAGGGCCTCCGAAACCGCGGGAGCCCCGCTCCAGGTGACGGAGTTCACCTCCCCCGCCGAGCTGGCCGAACTCATGGACGTGCCGCTCGGCGAGGTCATCGCCAAATGCCTCCAGCTGGGCCTCATGGCGACCGCGAACCAGCGCCTCGACGCCGACACCCTGGCGCTGGTGGCGGCCGAGTTCGGGCACAACATCGAGACCGTGGCGGAGTATGCGGCCGACTCCATGGAGAAGCGCCGTCAGGAGAAGAGCTGCCGTACGGTGGGCAGGCCCCCGGTCGTCACCATCATGGGGCATGTCGATCACGGGAAGACCGCCCTGCTGGACAGGATACGGTCGACGAACGTGATCTCCACCGAGGCCGGCGGGATAACGCAGCACATCGGCGCCTACACGGCCAGCGTCTCCGGCGGCAGGCAGGTGACCTTCATCGACACCCCGGGGCATGCGGCGTTCACGGCCATGCGCACCAGGGGCGCACAGGTCACCGACATAGTCGTACTGGTGGTGGCCGCCGACAGCAAGGTGATGCCCCAGACCGAGGAGGCCATAGACCACGCGCGGGCCGCGGGCGTGCCGATAGTCGTAGCCATCTCCAAGATGGACCTCTCGACCGCGAATCCCGCGACCATCAAGCAGGACCTCGCCAATCACCGGATCCTCGTCGAGGACTGGGGCGGAGAGGTCCTCTGCTCCGAGGTGAGCGCCCTCGCCGGCACCGGGGTCGAGGACCTCCTCGAGAAGATCCTGCTGCAGTCCGAGATGCTCTCGCTGGAGGCCTGTCCCGACCGTCCCGCCAGGGGCACCGTGCTCGAGGGCAGTGTCGATCCCTACCGCGGCACCGTGGTCAACCTGCTGATCCAGGACGGCACTCTGAAGCTGGGCGACTGCTTCGTGGCCGGCCAGTGCAGCGGCAGGGTCAGGGCCATGTACGACGAGACGAACCTCATGGTCGAGGAGGCCGGTCCAAGCCGGCCCATCCAGCTGATGGGATGCTCCGGCGTCCCCGAGGCGGGAGACTCGTTCATCGTCGTGGACTCCGAGCAGGAGGCCAAGGAGGTCGGGCTCAGACGCCACCTCGTCGAGCGCGAGCGCGAGCTGCAGACCAGGCGCAAGGTGACCCTGGAGGATTTCTTCAAGGCCGTGTCCGAGGGCGAGAGCGTCCTCAGGCTGATCGTGAAGGCCGATGTCCAGGGTTCCGCGGAGGCCATAGTGGACTCGCTCACCAGGATGAACACCGACGAGGTCTCCGTGGATGTCATCAGGAGCGGGGCGGGAGGCATCTCCGAGAGCGACGTGATGCTGGCCGCCGCCTCGGACGCCGTGATCATAGGATTCCGGGTCAGACCCGACTCCCGTGCCAGGGAGAGGGCCGTGGCCGGATCCGTGGAGATCCAGACCTTCAACGTCATCTACGACGTCGAGGACACGGTGAGGAAGGCCCTGTCCGGCCTGCTCAAGCCCGAGCAGCGGGAGGAGTTCCTGGGTTCGGCGGAGATCAGGGAGATCTTCCGCGTCCCGAAGGTCGGCAACATCGCAGGCTGCTACGTCGTAGGAGGCCTGATACGAAGGAACGCGAAGTTCCGGCTCGTCAGGAACGGGATCGTCATATGGGAGGGCGGCCTCTCCTCGCTCAAGCACTTCAAGGAGGACCGCAGGGAGATCAACGCCGGCTACGAGTGCGGCATCGGCCTGGAGGACTACGGCGACGTGAAGGTCGGCGACATCATCGAGTGCTTCGAGATCCAGGAGGTCTCGAGGGCTCTCTAGCCCGCGGCCGATGAAGGAGCGAAGGTCCCAGAGGCTTACGGAGACGATCCGTGAGGAGATCGGCTCGATTCTAAGCCGCGAGATCTCCGATCCCCGCCTCGGGTTCGTCACCGTGATGAGGGTCAAGCTCTCGCCCGACGCCACCCACGCATTCGTCTTCTACTCCACCTTCGGCACCGTGGAGGAGCGAAGGCTGTCGGTCGAGGCCATCGAGGCGGGCGCCGGCTACATACGGCGCCTCCTGGCCGGCAGGCTCCGCCTCCGGACGGTGCCCGAGCTCCACTTCATCCACGACGGCTCCATCGAGAAGGGTGAAGAGGTCCTCAGGATGATGAGGGACCTGGAGCACGGGGATTGACCGGCGATCCCCGCGACATCTCCGCGGGAGCAGTGTTCCTGCTGGACAAGCAGTCCGGTCCGGCGTCCCGGGCTGCATCCTCCGCCGTTGCGAGAGCATGGGGCTTCCGCAGGTTCGGACATGCGGGAACGCTCGATCCTGCAGCGACAGGGGTCCTGCCGGTGCTCCTCGGCCGGGCCACAAGGCTGTCGGCCTATCTCACGGGGCACTCCAAGCGCTACGAGTTCGACCTGGTCCTGGGAACGGAAACCGACACGGGAGACTCGGAGGGTGCGGCGATCGGCGGCTGTGAGCCGTCCGGGGTGGATGCGGCCTCGATCGAAGCCGTTCTGGCGGGCTTCACCGGCTCCTTCGAGCAGAGGGTCCCCGTCTTCTCCGCGGTGCAGATGAAGGGGAGGCGCGCATACAGGATGGCCAGGGCGGGCGAGCGCCCGGAGATGCCCGTCAGAACGGTCGAGGCCGGCGGCTGGGAGCTCCTGGTCGATGCGCTGCCCCGGTCCGTGAGGCTCGCGGTGACGGTCTCTCCGGGAACCTATGTCAGGGCCCTCGCCTCGGGCATCGGCGGGGTCCTCGGCTGCGGCGCCCACGCAGCCTCGATAAGGCGGGTGTCGGTGGGGACCCTCCGGATAGAGGAATGCTCCTCCGACCCCTCGGATCCCTCGGGCCTGATCACCCCCCTTGCCGCGATGAGGGGATATGCCCGGATCAGGCTCGACCCTGCGCAGTCCGCCGCCGTCAGGCACGGTAACCCGGTGGCGGGATCCGCCACGGGCACCGTCCTGCTGGTGGATGACGAGTCGGACGAGCTCCTGGCGGTCGGTGCCGGCGACGGGGCCGCGATACGGCCCGCCACGGTGCTGGAGGCCCTGTGAAGGCCATAGCCCTGGGCAGCTTCGACGGCCTGCACGCCGGCCACATGGCCGTCCTCGGAAGGGCGCTCGAGATCTCCGCGGAAGTCTCCGTGGTCTGCTTCGAGCCCATCCCGAGACAGGCCGGCGGCCAGCCGGGACCGCTGAGGTTGACGACACCGGGCGAAAGACGCAAAATCCTGTGTCGGTCCGGGATCGACAGCATCCTCGTAGTGCCGTTCGACGATGTCACCAGGATGTACGGGCCGGTCGAGTTCCTCGACATGCTCGCCGTTTCGTGCAGCTTCGAGCATGTCGTGGTCGGATACGATTTCGGGTTCGGCAGCGGCCGCTCGGGTACGCCCGAGACGCTGCGCGAATGGTGCTCCGCACACTCGAGGGGGCTCGACGTGGTCGAGGCCGTGACCTCCGGCGGAGAACCCGTGAAGAGCGAGAGGATCAGGAACCTCCTGGCGGAGGGTCTGATCGGCGAGGCCGGGAGGCTTCTCGGCCGGAGGTACTCCGCCCTGGGCGCCGTCGGGAGAGGCAGGGGAGAGGGCCGCAGGCTCGGATTCCCCACTCTGAACGTGCATGTTCCGGCGGTGAAGCTCCTGCCGCCACCCGGGAGCTACTCCGCGGCTGTCGCGCTGGGAGGATCCGTCCACCCGGCCGCGGCCTTCGTACCCGCGTCCGTCAGGGGTCTCGTCGAGGCCCATCTGCCGGGATGGTCGGGCGTTGCCTATGGTGATACCGCACAGGTCGAGTTCCTCGGGTTTCTGCGGAAGCCCGAGTCGGGGCTCGGAAGGGACGAACTGTCAGGAAGGATCGCCCGTGATGTCGGGCGGGTCATGGAGGAAGCAGGGATATGAGCATTACCGCCGAGAAGAAGGCCGAGCTCGTGAAGGCCTTCGGCGCCGGGGAGAACGACACCGGCAAGCCCGAGGTCCAGATAGCCATACTCTCGGAGAGGATCCGGGAGCTCACCGAGCACAGCAAGAAGCACCCCCACGACAACAACGGCCGGAGAGGCCTCCTCAAGCTGGTGGGAAAGAGGCGCAGGCTGCTTTCCTATCTGCAGAAGAACGATGTCGAGCGCTACCGCAAGATAGTCGGCGACCTCGGCCTGAGGCGATAGAGGGGTTTCAGCGCCCGACCCGGGGCGTGGAAGCCTGCGGATTGCGCGCGCGAGAGGATTGCAGATGTCCAACAGAGTAGAGATGACGATCGCCGGACGCAGGCTCGAGATAGAGACCGGCAGGCTGGCAAAGCAGGCCGACGGGGCCGTCCTCGTCAGGTACGGGGATTCCGCGGTACTTACCGCCGCCGTGTCCGACCACCGGGACAACCCGGGCCTGGACTTCTTCCCGCTCACCATCGAGTACCGGGAGAGAACCTACGCGGCCGGCAAGATCCCCGGAGGCTTCTTCAAGCGCGAGGGCCGGCCCAGCGAGAAGGAGATACTCTCGGCCAGGCTCATCGACAGGCCCCTCAGGCCCCTGTTCCCCGAGGGCTTCAGGTGCGAGACGCAGGTCTACTGCATGATAGTCAGCTCCGATTCGGAGAACGACCCGGACATACTGGGCCTCATCGGTGCCTCGGCCGCCCTCATGATCTCGGACATACCCTGGAACGGGCCGGTGTCCGCCGTCAGGATCGGCTGCATAGACGGCGCCCTCGTGGTCAACCCCAGGATCGAGGACCTCGCCAGGAGCACGATGGACATAGTCGCCGCGGTGAAGGGCGGCGAAGTCGTGATGCTCGAGGGCGGATGCCGCCAGGTCGGGGAGGACCTCCTCATCGAGGCGATAGAGCTGGCCCGCACGGAGGCCTCGAAGATCAACGACCTCCAGCTCGAGCTGGCCAGGATGGCGGGGCGCGAGAAGAGGTCGTTCACCCCGACTGTGCTGCCCGAGGGCTTCCGCGACGCCGTCGCCGAGGTTCTCATCCCCGAGCTGGACGCCGTCTACGGCAGGGGGCGCAAGGAGATGTGGGGGCAGGCCGTCGACCTCGCGGTCGAGAAGGCATCAGCCCTCGCCGGGTGCTTCGGCTTCGACCCCGCCGACGACGGCTGGCGGAAGCTGCTCTCCCACGCCATGGAGGGCATCGAGAAGGAGTACGTCCGCAGGCGCCTCGCGGTCGACAAGGTCCGCTTCGACGGCAGGAGGCCCGACGAGATAAGGAGCATCGACTGCGAGATAGGCGTCCTCCCCAGGGCCCACGGCTCCGCGGTGTTCACCAGGGGCGAGACCCAGGCCCTGGTCGCGGCCACCCTCGGCGGGGACAGCGACGAGCAGAGGATAGACGCCCTCACAGGCGAGTACACCAAGAGCTTCATGCTGCACTACAACTTCCCGTCGTTCAGCGTGGGCGAGGTCAAACCCATCAGGGGGCCCGGAAGGCGCGAGATAGGCCACGGCCACCTCGCGGAGAGGAGCCTCCAGGCGGTCATCCCCGTGGAGGAGGACTTCCCCTACACGATCCGGATAGTCTCCGACATCCTCGAGTCGAACGGATCCTCCTCGATGGCCACCGTCTGCGGCGGGACGCTCTGCCTCATGGATGCCGGCGTGCCCATCCTCGCCCCGGTGGCCGGGATAGCCCTAGGCCTCGCGAAGCACGGGGAGGACTACGTCATCCTGTCGGACATCGCCGGAGTAGAGGATCATCTGGGCGAGATGGACCTCAAGATAGCCGGCACCGCGGCCGGCGTCTCGGCGGTGCAGATGGACCTCAAGATAGAGGGCGTCTCCATTGCGATGCTGCGCGAGGCCTTCGAGAGGGCCAGGTCGGGCAGGGCCCACATCCTCGAGGTCATGAGCCGGACCATCGCCTCTCCCAGGGCCGAGCTGAGCCCCTATGCCCCGAGGGTCATCACCACCAAGATCAACTCGGACAAGATAGGCAAGCTGATCGGCCCCGGCGGGAAGATGATCAGGAGCATTCAGGACGAGACCGGTGTCAAGATAGACATCTGCGACGACGGTACGGTGAGGATACTCTCGACGGACTCGACGGCGGCCGACAGGGCGCTGAAGATCGTCGAGGGCATCGTCGGCACGCCCCAGCTCGGCAGGATCTACGAGGGCACCGTCACGACCATAGCCGCCTTCGGGGCCTTCGTGGAGATAATGCCCGGCACGGACGGCCTGGTACACATCAGCGAGATGAGCGAGGAGCGCGTCCGCGAAGTGGGCGACATCCTCAAGAAGGGCGACAGGGTGAAGGTCCGCGTGCTGAACATCCGTGACGACGGCAAGATCAGCCTGACGATGCGGAACCTGGACAAGGAGTGGAAGGACAACGGCGGGAAGCAGTGAGACCGTCCCACATCCCGCCCGTCAGGGTCCTGGTGTCCGTGCTTCCTCACGGAGAGGGCCTCCCGCTGCCCTCTCCGGCCACTCCGGGCTCCAGCGGCTACGACCTGCATGCAGCCATCGAATCTGACATCACGCTGCATCCCGGGGAGAGGGCTCTGGTGCCCACGGGGCTCATGGTGGCGATACCACCCGGCTACGAATGGCAGGTGAGGCCGCGCAGCGGCAACGCCGCCAGGCACGGTCTCACCGTCCTCAACACCCCCGGGACCGTCGATTCGGACTACAGGGGAGAGGTGAAGGTCCTGCTGGTGAACCTCGGCGAGCACCCGGTGAAGCTGGCCAGGGGCGACCGGATAGCCCAGGCCGTGCTTGGCGGCGTGCCTCGGGCGGAGATCGTGCCGGTGAGGGACCTGCCTCCCTCCGGGAGGGGGGAAGGTGGCTTCGGCCATACGGGCGGTTAGGCTGTCCTCCCTGGCCGCCCTTCTGCTGCTCTCCGCATGCCCCTACGGATTCACGGGGAACCTGCCGGGGCACATCTCCTCGGTGAGGGTGGCCCCCTTCCGCAGCTCCGCCTCGGAATACGGGCTGGAGCAGACGCTGACTTCGTACTTCATCGAGAGACTCGTGTCGCAGAGCGGGCTCACGGTGGTGAACTCGTCACCCGACGCGCTGGTCGAGTGCAGGGTGACCGGCTTCTACAGGACCCCCTACTCCTTCTCCTCTTCGGAGGTCGTGGAGGAGTACAAGCTGGAGATAAGGATGGAGCTGGACTTCACCGACATGGTCAGGGACGAGGGGATCCTGGACGGTGAGGCGGTCTCGTTGTGGATTGTGTATGATCCGGCGCGAGAGGATTACTCCGCCGCAAAGGAACGCCTGCTGGCTGACGCCGCCGACGAGATGGTCCGGCGGTGCATATCGGGGTGGTGACAATGAGCCGCAGAGGTGCTGTCAGGCCCGGGTGTCTCGTGTTCGCCGCGCTCACTCTCCTCGCCGTCGCGGCGGCATGGAAGTCGATCGATTTCTTCATCCTCAGGCCCGCGGGCGTGAAAGCCGTCCTGAACGACGTCTACGACACGGTTCGCACCGTCAGGAACCCCGAGATCAAGAAGATCAACTTCCTCACCAACTGGTCGGCCATGCGTGACACGACCTCCAGCGAGTACATTCTCCGCTGCACCAGGCCGACCTTCGGAAACGACACGGTCTACGTGCAGTACAGCGACACCCTGTACCTTCCGGTGATCGGGGCCTGGGACAAGACCTTCCGGGTCACGAGGATCTTCTGAGTGAGCGTTCTCCGGGACTGGCGCGAGAGACATCCGCGTGATCCCGGCGGCATCGCCAAGGTGGCCTTCCTTGCGCTCCTGCTGGCCTTCGTCGTGTTCCTCATACTGAAGTCGGACATCCTTGCGAGGGGGTTCACCTCCCTGGTCTCGCCCGACACCTCCGGAGTGGCCGAATGATACCTCCGGGAGGGGTTTTCGACGCCCATGTCGATACCATACTGAGGGCGGACTCCCCGCAGGCGATCCTCGATGGCTCGCCGGACCTGCACTTCGACGTGCCGAGGGCCGCCGCGGCCGGTGTGAAGACGGTCGTGACCGCGATCTGCGCCGAGGCGGCGAAGGACCAGAAGGCCGCCGTGCGCAAGGGCCTGGATGCCTGGAGGGCCCTGCAGGGCTTCCCGGGGATGTCGTTCCTCCTGGGCATGGAAGGCTGCGAACCCGTGGCCGCGGGGCTGGTGAGCGACGAGGATCTCGAGGAGTTCTCGATTGCCGGGCTGACCTGGAACGGCATGAACTCCCTGGGTGGAGGCATCGGTACCGACGAGGGGCTCACCAGGGCCGGGAGGGAACTGGCGAGGAGGCTCCTCCGAACGGGGATCGTCATCGACGTGTCGCACCTCTGCGACAGGTCCAGGGCCGACCTGCTGTCCACGGGCATCCCCGTGGTTGCATCGCACTGCAACTGCCGGACCCTGTGCGACATCCCACGCAACCTCCCGGACGACGACATCAGGGAGATCGCCAGACAGGGCGGCGTCGTCGGGCTGACATTCGTCCCCGCATTCCTCGGACCCGACGCCGACATCGCCATGCTGGTCGACCATGTCAGGCACGCGGTCGACGTCGCTGGCATCGCCCACGTCGGCTTCGGGAGCGATTTCGACGGGGTCGGCGATCTGCCCGGAGGCATCCCGGGATGCGAGGCATGGCCCGCCGTCATGGACGGACTTCGTGCAGGCGGTTTCAGCGAGATGGATGCCAACAGGCTGGCGGGGGCCAACTGGAGGCGCGTCTTCAACGAGATGAGGGGTTCGCATTGAGAATCATCGGGCTTGTCCTCCTCTTCTGCTCCGTGGCGTCCGCGCAGACGCCGTTCGAGTTCGCCGTGGTACGCCAGCTCATCGAGGGCGACCCCTTCGTGAGCGTCATGAGGATCGACCTCGTATCAGGCTCCCCCGCCCCGGGATGCAATACGGTGGAGCTGAGCGCGAGGGCGGGCCTCTCCATCTCCGGAGAGGGCCACTCGGTCTATGCGGACACCGTCTGCGACGGTCGTGTGACATTCGCCGGACAGAGCCTCTTCAGGATGGACATCTACTCCTCGCAGTTCGACAGGATCCTCCAGGTGCTGCTCGAGCAGTCCAGGGCCTTCCCGTCCACCCGGGTCACCCATGCGAGGCTCGACGTGGTCTCGCCGGACGACATGAGCTGGATCAGCATCACCTTCCCCCTGACCCTGGCGGACAGCCTGCGCAGCGGCCTCGTTGCGCGCGAGGCCTTCTGGTCCCTTGCGGAGGTCACATCCCTGGAGGTGGGGACCGCCCTGTTCCCCCTGGCATTCCGTCCGCCCCTCGACTTCTCGATGCCCGAAAGCGGGACTCCCGTCGACGTCGCGGTCGAGACCCGCGGCAGCGGGGGACACGCATGGAAGTCGCTGGTCCTGCCCGGCTGGGGACAGATCGCTTCCGGGTCGGGTGTCGGCTGGCTCAACCTGCTCGTGGAGGCCTGCGGCATAGGTCTGTACGCCTCCGGATACGAGGAGGAGGGCCTTGCCGTGGTGGGTGTGAATCATATCGTAAGCTTCATGGACCTTCTCTGAGGTGGTGAGGGGAATTGCGTAACCTGGCCAATGTCCTCCTGGCTCTGGCGATCTCGGCCTGGACCGCGGCCTTCTTCTTCGGGCCGGCCAACTCGGGCCTGTGGAAGATCGGCTCCTGGTCGCACTACATCGTCGGTGCGGCCCTGTTCCTGCATCTCTTCGCCTTCATCTTCCCGTCCCAGACCACGGTGGCGAAGAGGAGCACGCGCAGGGGCGAGGTCAGGAAGTGCCGGACCTGCGGCAGACCCGCCGTCCCCGGGTCCGACTACTGCCGCTACCACACCGACGAGATGAGGGCGATGGGTGGAGGAGGCATCTAGCGGGAGCCGAACGGGCGGCTTCCCCTGGCTGCCCGTCGTCCTGGCCGCATCCCTCCTGGCGGCGGTCGCTGTCCGGATAGCGCGCTCTCCTGCGCGTGAGACGGAGCAGCGCCGGACCGTCGAAGCCATGGGAACCCTGGCAACCATCATCGTCGTCGCCCCCGAAGGAGTCTCCGACTCGATCCTGGATGCGTCCGCCGCCCTCCTGCGGAGGCTCGACGGCGATCTCGACACGCGCGGAACCGGAAGCGTGGGCAGGCTCAACCGGACCGGCTCATGCACGCCCTCTCCCGACCTGCGGAGGCTATACCTCCTGTCCCTCGACCTGTGCGAAGCGACCGGAGGAGCGTTCGATCCCTCCCTGGCCCCGCTCGTGCACCTCTGGGGCTTCGATTCCGTTCCCTCCCTCCCGGACTCGTCATCGATAGACTCCGCACTCGCTCTCTGCGGCACGGGGCACATCTCCCTCGCGGACGGCCGGATGCGCGCCGATCCAGGCTCGGGGCTCGACCTGGGCGCCGTGGCCGCGGGATATGCCGCCGACAGGTGCTACGAGCTGGCCATGGGCATGGGCGCCGAAGCCTTCCTGGTGGATGTCGGCGGGGAGATCCGCTGCGGTGGGGACAGGACGTGGAGGATCGCCGTCAGGCACCCCCGGGGTGAGGGCTTCCATTCGGTGATCGAGATGTGCGGGGGCGCCGTATCGACATCGGGGGACTACGAGAGCTTCTTCGTGCAGGATGGGCGCCGGTATTCGCACCTGCTCGACCCCATGACCGGCCGACCTTCCGACAGGACGGCCTCGGTGACCGTCAGGGCCGACGGGGCAGCTACGGCCGACGCCCTCTCCACGGCGTTCGCCGTCGCGGGAGAGGGGTGCCCGGTTCCCGACTCGCTCTATCGCGGAGCCATGTTCCTCCTCGACGGAGGCGGGGAAGGACTCGTGGAGAGAAGGCTGGGGAGCCTTGACTGAAGTCCGCTGGACGGAACGCCTGGATCGTGGATGGAGGTGCGTGCTGTGCCCCCGGGGCTGTGTATGGGATGAATCCGCACCCCTGGGTTTCTGCAGGGTCAGGGGTCTCGTGGATGGATCTCCCGGCCTGCCCGGTTGGGGCAGGTGCGTCTCCCTCGCGGTGGATCCGATCGAGAAGAAGCCCCTCTATCACTTCCTGCCGGGCTCGGACATCCTGTCCACGGGTCCGGCGGGCTGCAACCTGTCCTGCAGCTTCTGCCAGAACTGGGAGGTCTCGCAGCGGGAGGCGCCGACCAGGCTGGTGCGCCCCGACGAGCTGGCCGCCATGGCGACCGGGCGCGGAAGCGCCGGCATCGCATTCACATACACCGAGCCGACCGTCTGGTTCGAGTACATCGCCGAGACCGCCCCCCTGGTGAGGGCACGGGAGGGAGCGGTGGTGATGGTCTCGAACGGGTACGTCAATCCCGCTCCGCTCCGGGACTACCTCGGTTTCACAGACGCATGGAACGTCGACCTGAAGGGCTGGTCGAGGGACTTCTACAGGAACCTCTGCGGAGGAGAGCGGGACGCCGTGCTCGGGACGATCGCGACCATCGCCGCGTCCGGCCGTCATCTGGAGGTGACCTTCCTGGTCATTCCCGGCGAGAACGACTCCGAGGACGACTGGCGCGAGATGGCCCGCTGGCTGAGGGACAACGCGGGAGGATCGGTTCCCCTGCACATCTCCCGATACCATCCCGGGTACATGCTGAAGACCCATCCGACCGCTCCGGGGACGATAATGCGCGCCGTGGATGTCTTCTCCGAATACCTCTGCTTCGTCTATCCGGGGAATCTCCCTTCGGACCGCCCGACAGCCTGTCCGTCGTGCGGCGAGATTCTCATCCGGAGATCCGGGATGCAGGCGGAGGTGCTCTGCCCACCCACCGGGCGCTGTCCCGCGTGCGGCGGTGAGACCGGTGTCGTCCACAGGCTGCCGCCGAACCGCTGAGTATCCCCTCTTCAGGCCGATGGACCTGGTGGTCTACGCCCTGATCGCGGCACTCGTCCTCGTTGCGGCCGGAACGACGGGCGGAGGAGCGGAGACGCTCGTGCTGCACACGCCCGGGGGGGGGATGTCGCTGGACCTGTCACGCGACACGCTGGTGGCGGTGGAGGGGAGGCTCGGGCCCGTCACCGTCGAGATCCGGGACGGCAGGGCCAGGATCTCCGCCTCTCCATGTACCGGGCAGCACTGCGTCAGGACCGGCTGGATATCCGAGGGCGCGGAGGTCTCGGTATGCCTGCCCTCGGGCGTCTGGATGGAGTGCGTCGATTCCGGGGGGTCCCCCGACGCGGTGACCAGATAGGAAGCATCCGGAGGCCCGGGACGACGGGCGCGACCGTGGATGCACGCAGTTCCGCCGATGGAGATGCGGTGTCAGCCCATGTCGAATATCTCGAACCTGTCCCTCGTGGCCCTGCAGATGGGGCACGTGCCCGGAGGTTGATCCCTGGCACAAAGATATCCGCACACCCTGCATCGCCAGACCGGGTGGGACGTCGATCGTTTCCTGGAAGCGTCCCCCCGTGCCGCGACCCCTGCCACGGTGCCCCTTCTCTCGGGTACCGGAGAGGCCGGGGATGCTCCTGCGGCGATGTCCGCCGACACGTAGAGGGCGCAGTAGCAGGCGCCGTATTCCTCCAGATCGGCATCCCTGTAGTCGCACGGGCAGATGATGTCGAGATCGGCGGTGCGCTCGCCGGAAGCCAGACGGCAGGGGCAGGACGGGTATCCGTACCTGTCCGTGTTCACCAGGAGGCCTTCGGCGAGGGCGTTCGTGAAGTCCTCGTCGGGATTGAGGTGGTACCCCGAGGCCTCGGCCTCGGTCGAGAGCTTCCGCCGGAGTTCCCCGGGCGTCATCCGAGCGCCTTCCTGACGGCCTTCTCGTCGAAGCCGCAGATGGTTTCCCCGTCGGCCAGGACGAGGGTCGGGAAGGACCTCCTCGGATTGCGCCGGGCGACCTCCTCCATCACCTCGTCCTGCTCCCGCGGTGCGAGCTTGTCGACATAGACGTAGGAGTAGGCGACCCCGAGGGCGTCGAGCATCTCCCTGGTCTTCCTGCACCAGACGCATGTGCTCAGGGCGTAGAGGACTATCGGCCCCGCATCCCGACCGTCGACCCTCTGCATGTCAGCCATCGGAACCCCCCGTCCTGCCCGGGTATGCCTTCAGGCCCGCCCCGAGGACCTTCAGCGCCTTGCGCATGTTGCTCTCGTTGAGGACGTATGCGATCCTGACCTCGTTCGTCCCGAGGCCCGGAGTCGCGTAGAACCCGGCGGCCGGGGCCACCATGGTGGTCATGCCGTCGAGGGAGAAGTCGCTTAGCATCCATGCGGCGAACCTGTCGGCATCGTCGACGGGAATGCGGATGGTGGCGTAGAACGCCCCCTCCGGCTTCAGGAAGAAGACGCCCGGCACCTTCTCCAGCTCCTCGACCAGGACGTCCCGGCGGGACTGGTAGGTGCGGGATATCCCGTCGAAGTACTCGCTCGTGAGCCTCTCGTACATGTAGGCCGCTCCGTACTGGGCCAGCGTGGGCGGGCAGAGCCTGGCCTGGCAGAACTTGTCGAGTCCGGCGAGAGCTTCGGGGTTACGGGCGAGGATGTTGCCCAGACGAGCGCCGCACGAGCTGAAGCGCTTCGAGATCGAGTCCATGACGATCACCCTGTCGGAGATCGACGGGATCTCGAGCACGGACCTGTGCCTGCGGCCGTCGAAGGTGAAGTCCCTGTAGACCTCGTCGGCAAGGAGGAACAGGCCGTGTCTCGAGCAGAGCGCCGCGAGCCTGTCCAGCTCCTCCGGAGTCAGGACCGTGCCCGTCGGATTGTTGGGGTTGCAGATCAGCACCGCCTTCGTCCGGCTGCCGATCTGCGGCTCGATGGCCTCGTCGGGGGGCAGGTGGAACCCGTCCTCGACCCTCGATGCGACGGGGACGAGGCGCACGCCCGCCATGGTGGCGAAGCCGTTGTAGTTGGTGTAGAAGGGCTCGAAGCAGACCACCTCGTCACCCTCGTCGCATGTGACCATCATGGCGAAGATCACGGCCTCGGAGCCGCCCGTGGTTATCATGACCTGCGACGGGGCTACCTCGATGCCGGCCCGGCCGTAGTATCGCGCAATGGCCTCGCGGAGCTCGGGGATGCCCGTGCTGGGGCCGTACGCGAGGACCTGCGGCACACGGCTCTTCACAGCCTCCCAGTAGTCGGCGGGAGTGTGGATGTCGGGCTGGCCGATGTTCAGGTGGAAGACCTCGGTTCCCCTCCTCTTCGCGGCGTCGGCGAGGGGGTTGAGCTTGCGGATGGGGGACGCCTGGATGAGCCTGGCGCGGCTGCTCACACTCGGCTGGGACAAGGCGGGTCTCCTTTCAGAGTTCCAGAATGCCTTCTCGGTCCTTATATTGTCGTTGCAATGACGGAAGCTATCCGATTCGAGAAGGAAGGGCAATAGGGTCCGGTTGCGTCTCAGACTCGTAGAACTGCCCGTCCCGCCTTCACCCGAGGGTGCTGCGGAGAGGTTCCTGGAGGCGGCGGCCCTCGAGCCGCTCCCGGACATGTTCGTGTTCCCGGAGCTGTACTCGACGGGCTACGTGCTCGACGACCTCGCGCGGCTGGCGACCCCCGGGGAGGATGCGCCCCGGGGCCCGGTCGCGGAGTTCTGCTCGGCCAGGCGCGTCTGGGGTGTGGCGGGATCCGTGCCCGTCTCGGTTGCCGGCGGTATCGTCAACAGGATCCATGTGCACGATGCATCGGGCCGCCTGGTCCACACAGCGGACAAGGTGCACCTGTTCCGGCAGATGGGGGAGCACCGGGTCTTCGTGCCCGGAAGACCCTCCGGAGTCTTCGACACGCCCTGGATGAAGGCGGGGGCGATGATCTGCTACGACCTCCGCTTCCCCGAGCTGGTGCGCGGGATGTCCCTCTCGGGGGCCGGGATCGTATTCGTTCCGGCCGAGTGGCCGGCGGTGAGGACCGACCTGTTCCGGTGCCTTCTGAGGGCGAGGGCTGCCGAGAACCAGATATTCGCAGCAGGATGCAACATAGGGGGTTCGCACCTTGGCACCGCATTCGGCGGTGGCGGCGGGGTGGCCTCTCCGGACGGCTCCCTGCTGCCGTGGACCGATGTATCGCCCGGAGTGAGGGACTTCGATATCGACCCGCAGGAAGCGGCGCGTGTCAGGCATGATGTCGACTGCCTGGCAGACCTGCGCCCGGAGGTCTACAGATGAGGCCGTACTGCCTGTCAGTGATGCTGCCGCTCCTCCTGGGGCGGGTTGCCGGAGCGGATGTGGTGACGGTGGTCTGGTCGGCGGGCGTCGAGGATGTCTCGATCTCGGCCGGAAGCTTCGGAGACCGCGTGACCCTCCCGGGCTGCGCCCCCCTCGCCAGGCCGGGCGATCCGGCGCTTCCCGCAGACCCCGTCTGCGTGTCCATCCCGTTCGGCATGGAGGTCGACTCGATCACGGTCACCTCCATGAGCGAGACCGTCCTCCCGGGTACCCACGACATCAGGCCGATGCAGCGGGCCGTGCCCGTATCGATGCCGGAGGCCTTCACCCCCACGCCCAGGAACACCCACGCCTATGCGGGGATCGTGGACCTGCCGGTCGTCACCCTGGCCGGGCAGGGCAGCCTCATGGGCTTCCCGGTCGCCGACCTCGTCGTCAGGCCGCTCGTATGGGACCCGGTCACCGGCATCCTGACTCTGAGGACATCCCTCACGATCGAGCTGCACTGCTCCCCGGCCCGGTACGCCGCCGCCCCGGCCGCGAGGAGCGCAGCCTCCGAGCTGCTCGCCAGGGAGATCGTGACGGCCGCCGTGATCAACCCCGCGGACGTCCCGACCTCCGGAGCCACGACGGTGTCCCGTGACGAGCTCCCCTGGGGCGACTACCTGATAATCACCCCCCAGAGCCTCGTCCCGGCCTTCGAGCCGCTCGCCGAGTTCAAGACGACCCTGGGCGTGCCGACAGTCATAGTCACGACCGAGTACATCGGCGCGAACTACTCCGGCGTCGACCAGGCCCAGGAGATAAGGTTCTTCCTGAGGGACATCTGGGACGAGGCGCCCCCGTCCTACGTTCTCCTCGGCGGGGATGCGCCCCAGGTGGATGCGCGCAACTGCTGGGCCACCGCGGAGGGCTATGTGGGCGATCCGGCCGCCGACATCTACTTCAGCGACATGAACGACACGGCGCCCGGCACGGACGCCTGGGACCACGACAACGACGGCACCTGGGGCGAGATAGGCCAGGACCTCATGGACTACCATCCGGACTATCTCGTCGGCCGCGCGGCGGTGAACAATGCCGCAGAGGCGGCGATTTTCGTCGACAAGGTGCTGGCCTTCCAGATACCTTCGGTCGACGCGAGGGACACGGATCCGTGGTACACATCCATGGGCTTCACCACCGGCGTCCTCTGGACCTCGCCCTACTGCCCCGGCTCGGCGGGCAAGGAGAAGGTGGACACCCTCTACACCCCGCCGGCCTGGCAGCCCGTGGTCAAGCACTACGAGTCGGCCGGCACGCAGAGCTACGCCGCGACGATGGAGATGCTCAACGGGGGGATGCAGCTCGTCAACCACGCCGGGCACGGGTCCGAGACCCTGGTGTCGATCGGCCCCGCCTACCTGCAGAACAGCGACTTCATGGGCCTCACCAACATCTCGGCGCACGGCCGGGTGAGCATCTGGAACACCATCGCATGTCTCTCCGGCTCGTTCGACACCGGCGAGTGCCTTGCCGAGGCGTGGCTGAACTCGCCGAACGGCGGCGGGTTCTGCATGATGAACACCCGCTACGGCTGGGGGGAGCCCTCGGACCCGGGGAACCAGTGGAGCGACCTCGTCGACCAGCAGTTCTTCGCCGAGTTCTTCGTAAACGACATGTACCACCTGGGAGCCGCCCATGCGCTGGCCTGGGACGAGTTCATACCCCTGATCTCCTCCGACACCCACTACGACTGGATCGCCAAGTCGATAACGCTCTTCGGCGACCCCGAGCTGCCGATGTGGCTCGACGAGCCGGACGGGGCGCTTGCGATGAGTGCTCCCGACTTCGCGGTCGAGGGTCCGAACACCATCGTCGTGACCCTCTCGGACGGGGGCGGTCCGGTGGAGGGGGGCAGGGTGTGCCTGATGCAGGGCGGCTGGGAGGACCCCGTCGCCTACGAAGTCGCGTTCACCGATGCATCGGGACAGGCCTCCGTCGACATCGTCCTCGAGGTTCCGCCCGCCGAGCTGAGCATCTCCGGCTGGGCCAGGAACCACGCCCCGGTCACCGAGACGATCCCCGTCGAAAACCTGGGAGTCGGGGACGACGAGACGCCGGGGGCCTCGTGGAGCCTCGGGCTGCCACATCCCAGCCCGGCCTCGGGAATCGTCTCGATTCCCGTCGGATGCGGCGGGGGAGTCGGCTCGCTCGTTGTGCACGACCTTGCGGGCAGGGTGGTCATGGTCGTCGACGACGACCTGGCCTCCTCCGGGACCGCGGTCTGGGACCTTCATGACTTCAGAGGCAACGCCGTACCATCGGGCATCTACCTGGTCAGGCTCGTGGCGCCCGGCTTCGAAGAGGCCCGCAGACTGGTAGTGATCAGATAACCAACGGGAGGGGTGGATTGGCCTCGATTCTCGCCAGGTCTGCGGTAGTCCTGCTGGTCCTTTCGCTCGCATCCTCGTGCGGCGGCATCACGGACGCCGCGGAGGAGAGGCAGTGCAGGGCGAACATGAACACCCTCGCCACCGATCAGGCGATGTTCTTCACGGCGAACGGCCGCTGGGCCTCCTCCCTGGAGGAGATGGACAGGGCTGCCGGGAGGGCGGTCCCCCTGGTATGTCCCTCCTGCGGCGAACCGTTCGAGATGGAGCTCCTCGACGGCGGGTACGTCATCACCTGTCCGGGGGGGATCCACGGCAGCATCGACACCGGCTCCCCGAGCTGGGTGACGACGAGGAGGTCCGGCGGATGATTCTCCTGACCGGCGGAGGTCTTCCGCTCCTCAGGTTCGACAGGGGGGACGCCTTTCCGGGAGCGCTGGGGGAGTGGTGCGCCGCGGAGGGCGTGCAGGGAGCGGTGATCCTCTGCGGCGTCGGGATGCTGGAGGGGACGGAGCTGGGGGTCTTCGACGGCACCGGGTACGCCAGGAGGACTTTCCCGGAGCCCATGGAGGTCCTCTCTCTGCAGGGGAACGTGTCCATGAGGGACGGCGCGCCCTTTGCCCATGTGCATGCGACGCTGGGCGATCACAACTTCGAATGTCATGGCGGCCATCTGTTTGGCGGGGTCGTGGCGGTCACCCTTGAAGTCTGTCTCAACCTCGTCCCGGAGGGCCTGAGGCGTGCCCCGGCGCAGGGCCCCTTCCGCCCCCTGGAGAGGGCAAAGGGCCATCTTGCAGATACTTGACAGCCGTTCCCAAGGGTGTATCTTGTGGTGCTTTTTCGGTGGGGCTGTAGCTCAGTTGGTATGAGCACTTGACTGGCAGTCAAGGGGTCACGGGTTCGACTCCCGTCAGCTCCACCAGCCCTTGATGTTCATGCCGGTCGGAGGCCGACCGGAATCTGTCAGTCCGACCGGTGCCCTCCCGGGGAGGGGGGCGAGTCACAGGAGCCGCGACATCCGCGGCAGTTCAGGAGGATGAGATGACCAAGGCCGACATCGTGTCCAACATTGCGGAGACCACCGGCCTGACGAAGAAGGAGGTTGCCACCGTAGTCAACCAGTTCTTCGCGCAGGTCAAGATGGCTCTTGCCAAGCGCGAGCACATCGAGGTCAGGGGCTTCGGCACCTTCAAGGTAGTGAACCGCAACCAGCGCAAGGCCCGCAACCCCCACACCGGCGAGGCCGTCATCGTCCCCAAGCGTCTCGTCCCCGTCTTCAAGCCCTCCAGGGCCGTCAAGGAAGAGGTGTCCAGGTAAGTGCCCAACGGTAGGAAGCGCAAGAGGCAGAAGATAGCGAACCACAAGCGCAAGAAGCGTCGGCGCGCCAACCGGCACAAGAAGAAGCTGCGCTAGTTTGAGGATAGCGGTTCTCTCGGACACGCATGTCCCGACGAGAGCCCCGGGAATCCCCGGCATGGTGTACCAGGTATCGTCCGAGAGCGATCTGGTGATCCATGCCGGGGATTTCACCGAAGGGCACGTCCTCCGGGACCTCGAGCGGATGGCGCCGCTCAAGGGAGTCCTCGGGAACATGGACGAGCCGGATCTCGCCCATCTGCTGCCGCTCAGACTCGATCTGACGCTCGAAGGCCTCCGGGTCTGCGTGGCGCACGGCCACGGCCCTCCATGGAACCTCGCCGAGAGGGTGCTTTCCATGTTCCGGGGCAGGCCGGATGTCCTCATCTACGGCCATTCGCACGCTTTCCACTCAGAAGTGCGCAACGGAACCCTCATCCTCAACCCCGGGAGCACATGCGGCCCCCGCGGGTCGAGGAGCATGGCCATCCTGACACTCGAGGCCGGTGCCGACCCGGTGGTGGAGCGGGTGCCCCTGTAGCTCCCCGGGCGCTCCCGGAGCCCGTTGCCACCGGGCCTCTCCCGTGAGATATGTTCGGGCTGCCGGTCGGGTGAACCGTGCGCTCCAGGCGGGAATCCCCGTCCTGTTGCCGGAACAATGCCCCCACGGAGGCTTCCGCCCCTTGAATGCTCCTGCTGTGCTCGTGATCAACACCGGGTCGACAACGACGAAGTGCTCGTTCCACTCGCTCCCCGGCGCCGGGGAATGCTGCCTGCTCTGCGGCACGACCATAGAGCACCCCGACGACATGGTCCACAGGTTCGGGAGGATCAGCGACCAGATCGACCATCGCGAGGAGCTGGTCCGGGCATTCGTCGATGCGAACGCACCCGGCGGATGCGAGATAGCGGCGGTCGGAGCGCTCGGAGGCATGCTTCCGCCCGTTCCGAGCGGGGTCATCACCCTGAATGCCGGGCTTGCCTCCTTCAGCCTCGACACCCCGGTCTACCAGCACGCCTCGAACCTGGGGGCCCCGCTCGCCTTCCGGATCGCGGAATCCCTGGGCGTGCCGTCATTCGTCGTCGATCCGGTGGGCGTCGACGAGATGGCACCGATCGCGCGCATATCCGGCGCGCCCGACTTCCCCAGGTTCTCCTTCGTCCATGCCCTCAACATACGCGCCACCGCCAGGAAGCTCGCGGAGAAGCTGGGGATGGGCTTCGAAGATCTGCGCTGCGTCGCATGCCATCTCGGCGGGGGATACTCGATCGCACCCCTGCTGGGTGGCCGGCTGGTCGACAGCGACAACCGCATGGAGGCCGCTCCCTTCACGCCCGAGCGCGCCGGAGGGATCCCGCCGATTCCCCTCCTCGAAGCCTGCTTCTCGGGAAGGTACACGAGGGACGAGCTCCACAGGAAGCTCTACGGGGCCGGCGGGATCTACGCCTATCTGGGCACCAAGGACATCCGGGAGGTCGCGAGGAGGATCCGCGAGGGGGACGAGTTCGCCAGGTTCATCTACGACGCGATGATATACCAGATCTGCAAGGAGATAGGTGCAATGGCCTCGGTCCTGGACTTCAGGCTCGACGGGATCGTCGTCACCGGGGGGGTGGCCAACGAGGAGTACCTGACGGGCGAGATCGTCAGGAGGTGCGGCAGGCTGGCCCCCGTCTTCCTCTATCCCGGCGAGAACGAGAACGAGGCGATCGCATCGAGCATGGGCAGGGTCCTCTCCGGCGAGGAGCAGCCTCTGGAATGGCCATCATGCATCATGACGGGCAGGCAGATCGATCCGCTCTCCGACTGGCGGGAGACCCGCGGTGCGGTCGACCGCCGAGACGACTCCCCCCGGTAGAGGGTGGAGCATCCGGAGGAACTATGGGAATAGGATCGTTCGAGGAGCTGCGAAGGGTTGCGGGGAGCCTCCCCCCGGTCGCCGCGGCCGTTGCCGGAGCGGCGGATCCCGAGGTGATAGGGAGCCTGAAGACGGCGCACGAGATCGGTTTCCTGGGCATCTGCCTCGTGGCCGGCGACGGGGACGCAACGGAGCGGATCATACGCGAGTCCGGCGACGACCCGGGGCTGTACGAGATCATCCAGGCCTCCGGTGACGCCGAGGCATCGCGCCTGGCGGTCGCCGCCGTCAGGTCCGGAGGCGCCGGCATCCTGGTCAAGGGCGGGGTCAAGTCCGAGAGCTATCTGAAGGCCATACTCGACAGGGATTCCGGGATCAGGGTCTCGCCGGTCCTATCCAACCTGAGCCTGTTCGAGATGGCATCCTACCACAAGCTGCTCGCCGTCACCGACAACGCGATAATCGTCTGCCCCACGCTGGAGGAGAAGGTCGCGATAATCGAGAACACCAGGCCGCTCTGGAAGGCTCTCGGGATCCCGAGGGCAAAGGTGGCCGCCCTGGCGGCCGTCGAGACCGTCAGCCCCAGGATGCAGGCCACGGTCGACGCCGCGGCGCTCGCGGTGATGTCCTCCAGGGGTCAGATCAGGGGTTTCGTCGTCGACGGTCCCCTGGGGTACGACGCGCTGATCTGCAGGGAGTGCGCGCTCTCCAAGAACCTCGGCTCCTCCGAAGTGTGCGGCGACCCCGACATGATACTGGCCCCGAACCTCGAGACCGCGAACTCGCTGGGCAAGAGCTACAAGTTCCACGGCGGAGCCTCGTGGGGCGGGCTCGTCCTCGGGGCGGCCGTTCCGGCCGTCCTGAACTCGAGGTCGGACGACGCCCCCAACAGGCTCAACTCACTGCTCATAGCGAGAGCGATCGCCGAGAGCGCGACACAGGCAGGCTGAGGCCTGTCATGGGCGGCAACACCGTACATCAATCGACAGGGCGGGTCCTATGAACATCTACGCGCTGATCATGCTGGGCTACTTCGTGCTCGTGGTCGCCATGGGGCTTCTCACGAGGAAGGTGGCCAGCAAGTCCGCCGCGGACTACCTGATAGCCGGACGTAATCTCGGTGTCATGGTTTGCGCCGTGGTGGTGGCGGCCGAGTGGCTGGGGGGCATGAGCACGATAGGCGTCAGCGAGCAGGCGTTCAGCACGGGCACCCTGCAGCCGATCCTCTACAACATCTCCACGGCGATAGGCATGGTGATAATCGGGTTCACGGTCGCCGCCCACTATCGCCGCAGGAACGTCCACACCGTGAGCGAGATGATCGAGACCCTCTTCGGCAGCCAGGCGAGATCAATCTCCGCGGTGGCGTTCCTCATCGCCTACATCACCCTCGCCTATGTGCAGCTGCAGACCTGCGCCAGCGTCATGGCCCCGCTTTTCGGGATATCGTGGACCTGGGCGGTGGTCATCTCTGCCGTCATCATCCTTATCTACACCTACGCCGGCGGGATGCACGCCCTGGCCGTGACCGGCATCGTTTACCTCGTGACGATGTACCTCGGTCTGGGCACGGCGTTCGTGATAGGACTCGCCAAGGTCGGTGGATTCGGCGGTCTGCGGGAGGTACTCGTAGCGCAGGGCGCGCCGGCCGACCTCTACAACCCCTTCAGCGCCAGCTTGAACAGCGCCATCGCACTGCTCGTGGGCGGCGTGCTGGGCGGGATGGCCGCGCAGGCCAGCATACAGCCGGTGTTCGCGGCGAAGGACGTCAGAACGGCCCGGAGGGCATCTGTCCTCGCCGGGTTCATCGTGGCGCCTTTCGGTGTCATGACGGCGTTCCTGGCCCTGATGGCGAAGACCGGGCTGTTCATCCCGGGTACCGGGTCCCTGAATCCCAAGGAGGTCCTGCCCACGCTCCTGCAGACGCCGGAGTTCATCCCTCCCGTACTCGGCGGACTGGCGCTCGCGGGGATACTCGCCGCGATCCTCTCCACGGTGGGTCCGGTCAACTTCGCGGTGGTGACCATCGCCGCCAAGGACATCTACCACGGCCTCATCAACAGGAACGCGGAAGATGCGAAGATCATCGCCGCGGCCAGGAAGCTCGTGATCCTCGTGAGCCTGGTCACGGTGCCTCTGGCGATCTTCCTGCGCGGCGCGGTGCTCGACACCGCCTACGTCTCCTACGCCATACGGGCCATAGGCGCAATCGTCATCATGACGGCGCTCTACGCGAGGAAGCTGGTCACCGACCTCGGCGTGAAGCTCGCCTTCGTCATCGGCACCCTGGCCGTCTTCGTGACCATGATAGCCCGGCAGAACGGCTGGTTCTCGATCGACAAGACCTACGGCGCCGTCATCGCCACGATGGTCGTGATCCTCCTCTCGACCCTGGGAGACAGGCTGTTCGGCGGCAGGCGCGCCGGGGGGGCCGGGAGAGGGAGATGAAGGGGAGGGGACAGTCCTTCGTCGACGGCTCCAGGCTCATCATCGAGGGGGCCGTCCGTGCAGGTGCGGATGTCTTCATCGGCTACCCCATCACCCCCGCGAACCTGCTCTACTCGTACTCGAGCCAGCGATTCCCCGTGGTGATGCCCGCGCCCGACGAGATCACCACCCTGCAGTGGATGAGCGGCTTCTCCGCCGCAGGCAGGCTTCCCGTCACGGCCACCTCCTATCCCGGATTCGCCCTGATGCTGGAGTCGGCCGGCATGGCCACGATGATGGAGCTGCCGATGGTGATCATCCTGGCGCAGAGGCTGGGGCCCGCGACGGGAACCGCCACCTGCGGCGCCCAGGGCGATCTTCTCCTCGTGAACGGCATGAACTCGGGCGGATACCCGGTACCGACCCTGTGTCCCTCGAACCTCGCCGACTGCTGGACCCTCTCGGCCGAAGCGGTCAGGGTGGCCTCCGATCTGAGGTGCCCGGTCGTCCTGCTGACTTCCAAGGAGATGCTGATGACGCTCCAGAGCTTCGACCTGGAAGGTCTGGACCCGGTCGAGCCGGTGAGGCGGAGATACTACGAAGGTCCCGGACCCTATCTGCCCTATGCGGCCGATGCGGACGGCGTCCCGCCCTTCCTCCCGGTGGGCGGGAGAAGCCGCAGGGTCAGGCTGACCGCCTCCACCCACGACACGAGGGGCGATCTCCAGCACTCGACGGGGGAGGCCCTGGAGAACAGCAGGAGGCTCCGGTTCAAGGTGGAGCACAACCTGCCCGGCTACACCCGCTTCGAACTGGATGAGCAGGACGGGGCGGAGACCCTGTTAATCGCCTTCGACATCACCGCAGCGGCAGCCCGGGATGCGGTCGCCGGCCTCAGGGCGCGCGGCAGAAAGGTTTCCCTCCTGGTCCCCAGGACGCTCTTTCCGGTACCACCGGCCTATCTTGAAGCTGCAGAGCGCTATCCCAGGGTGGTGATCGCCGAGGAGAACCTCCAGGGCCAGTACCGGCAGATCCTCTTCGGGAGGAGGGGCAGGGAGGGTGTGAGCGGCGTGAACGCCGTCGGCAGGCTCATCTCCCCCGTGGAGATCGAGAGGGAGGTGGAGTCGTGAGCAGGCGCTTCCTCTCCGTCGACAAGCTTCCCTTCTGCCGGGGCTGCGGCCATGCGGCGGTCGCCCAGAACGTCGAGAGGGCCCTGCAGACGATGGACGGCCTTGACCCCCTGGATCTGGTCGTCGTGACCGACATCGGCTGCATGGGGATCATCGACAGGCAGTTCGACACCCACACTGTCCACGGCCTTCACGGGAGATCCGTGGCACTCGCCGCGGGCATCTCGATGGGTCTTTCGGACCCCTCCCGGAAGATCATCGTCCTCATCGGGGACGGAGGAGCGACGATCGGCCTCCAGCACATCGTCGAGGCCGCTCATCGCAACGTGAACATGACCGTCCTGGTGCACAACAACATGCTCTACGGCATGACCGGCGGTCAGCCGTCCGGACTGACTCCCTGCGGGTTCCGGACATCGACGATGCCGGGCGGCAAGCCTGACAGGGGGATGGATCTCTGCGCGCTGGTCCACGGCCTGGGAGCTCCGCATGCGAGACGGCTCCTTGCGATGGGAGACTTCTCTGCCGATCTCGCGGAAGCCTTCTCCGTCGAGGGGTTCTCGCTCGTGGAGGCTGTGGAGCTCTGCCCGAGCTACGGCGTGAAGTTCAACCCGGACCGCAGGCTCGCCGAGCTGGCGGAGGAGGCCGGGCTCGGTCCGGTCGTCCTGCGCAACACGGGGGCCATACCTTTCCGAGTCCGGGGCGGGGGGGCGCCGTCCTCTCTCCTCGATGCCGTCCCGCCGGTCGAGAAGAGGTTCGAACACTCGCTGGAGCGAAGGTTTTCGCTGCTCCTGTCCGGATCGGCGGGAGAGGGTGTGCAGTCCGCGGCCGAGGTCCTCGCCCAGGCAGGGATGGCCTGCGGGCTCTCGGTCACGAAGAAGGGCAGCTACCCCGTGACGGTGGGGGTCGGATTCTCGACCTCCGAGGTGATCCTCTCGCCGGAGGGCATCAACTACACCGGCATCGCCGCTCCGGATGCGGTCCTCGCCACCTCCGTCGAGGGCCTGGCGAAGGTGGGACCGCATGTCGAGTCGATGACCTCCGGCACCGTCCTGATCGATGCCGGCCTGGAGAAGCCCTGGACAGGCGCGGAAATCTTGCAGGCGGACTACCGTACACCGCTCGGGGCGAGGAACGCATCCCTGGTCTCCGTGGTTCACCTCCTCCGCCGAATGCCGTTCATCCCGCTCGAGGCCTTCCTCGAGACAGCGGGTCGGGGCAGGGCGGGAGCCTCGATCGACATGGAGAAGCTGGGCTCGCTCTTCTGATTCGGCCCCTGGCGGGAATCCGGCCTCAGGTCGGGCGTTCAGCCGGAGAGGGCCTTCCGGTCGTCCAACCCGTTCCTCTCCGACGATCGGGAGAGCCTGGAAGCCGCGGGGCAGGCAGCGATGCAGTTCGAGCAGTCCCTGCCCTTCTCCAGCCAGAAGTCGAAGCATTTCTCCGGGTCGAAACGCCAGCGGAGGACGCCGGGATTGTTGGAGCGGGTCGGGACCTCCCAGCATGGTGAATCGTCCCTGCTCAGGGCATCCGCCTCGCAGGCCTCCGCGCAGAGCCTGCAGGTCCCGCAGACATCCACAGGATCGGGGTAGTCGCTCTCGTCCTGGACCAGCTCGAGATCGGTGATCACCTTGCAGAGGCGCACGCAGGGCCCGAACTCCCTCGTCAGCAGCAGCCCGTTCCTGCCCTGCACGCCCAGCCCGGCGTCTACTGCGAGGGGGATGCTGAGGGCCGTGTCGTTGCCGCACGAACGCGCATAGTACCCCAGCTGGCGCAGGTATTCCGCGACCGAGGCCGCAAGGGATGCCATGGCGGAGTAGCCCCTGCCCGTGGCTGCGGCAGCCTCGAAGCCCGGGGAGAGCGCGATCCGGGAGGGATCCATCCGGACTGCCATGACGACGGCCCACTTCGCATCGGGGGGCAGGGCCACGGGGGCGCCGCTGCGCTCGTGGCTGTAGAGCCATGCGGGGTCGAGCCTGGTGATGCCAGCCAGAGAGGCGCCGAATCGCCCCGCGACCTCCTTGACGTTCTCCGCTGCCGAGGCGGGGCTCTCGAACGCGAACCGGGTCACCGGCCTGTCCCTGACCAGCCTCCGGTGCAGCAGGCCGGCGTCGCCGTAGGCTCCGGCGAAGCAGTCGTTCACTATCCAGGAGGCGCGCGCCTCGGCCAGCAGGGGCAGGGCCGGGTCGTCATCCCCGTCCGGCCTGTAGAAGTCGAATGCATCGAAGGTGTCACGCCGCACGAACACGGTCATGCGCCTGTCGAAACGCGTCAGGCGGCCATCGTCTATGGTGTATGGCCGATCGAGCATGTCAGCCTCCCGTGATGTGGAAGAATAAGCTGCAGTCGCAGACCGGCACAGCCCGGCCCCAGGGGGTACGGGGGACCAGGGCGCGACCGTGACTGGATGAACATAGACTTGGAGTGATCGTCTACCTATCGTTCTGAGACCGATTCATGGGAGGGGAAGCCATGAGAGCCGTTCTGTCGATCACGCTGGCGCTTTCGCTGTCGGCCGCAGCGGTCGAGGTATGGATCGAACCCGGGACCGTATCGATTCCTGTCGCCAAGATTCTCGTGGCCGAATTCGAGGGGCCGGATCCGGGGGTCTGGATGGTTTCCGAGGCCCTGGCCACCTGCCTCGAGACGGAGAGGGGGGCGGGCGCGGCCTCCTTCATCGTCGTCGAGCGTCTGGACATCCCCGTGACGGAGGACGAAGTCCTGGAGGTCGCCAGGGAGCACAACGCGACCGTCGTCGTATATGGATCGTACAGGGTGGTCGGGGGCGACTGCCTCGTCGATCCGATGTTCGACATAGTGCCGTACGACACGGCGGACGAGGTTCGATCGCCCGACCGCCCCGGCATGATAGATATGGGTCGCCTGGGAATAATGGATGCCATACTCGAGAGGGAGGACGACCTCGTATTCGTTCCCAGCCCTCTGTATACGAACTACTGCAGGCTGATCCTCGGGGTCACGGCGGTGGTCATGGGCGGGAGGAGCGGTTATGCGCTCACGCTCCTCGAACAGGCTTCGGACTACTTCACCGAAGAGGCGGAGGAGTTCGGACCGCTCCTCGCCGAGATCCTGGAGTTCTCGGGCATCTCGTACATGGACCTGGAGATGTGGGAGGACGCAAAGAGCTGCTTCGACCGCCAGATCGCCCTCGATCCCGCAGATCCGATCCCGCTGACCAACAGGGGCTGGTGCAGCAAGAAGCTCGGCGACTTCATCGCGGCCAATGCTGACTTCAACAGGGCCCTTACGATCGATCCGGAGCACCAGGAGGCCATCTACGCCAGGGGGCTCCTGAGGTGCCAGATGGGTTTCCAGACCGAGGGCATCCAGGACCTGACGGACGCCCTGGCTCTCGATCCCACAGACCACAGGTGCTACCTGAACCGGGGCTTCGCCTACACCGAACTGGAGCAGTACGATCGCGCGGTCGAGGACCTCTCGGCGGCGGCGGAGATGGTCCCCGACGATATCTCCAGCCTTGCAAACCTCGGCTATGCCCTCTACATGTCGAACCGTTACGAGGAGGCCGTGGAGACTCTCGAAAAGGTCCTT
The DNA here is from genome assembly GCA_964603785.1 of uncultured bacterium. Lineage (GTDB taxonomy): Bacteria > Fermentibacterota > Fermentibacteria > Fermentibacterales > Fermentibacteraceae > CAZRWD01. Next base: position 936 of record CAZRWD010000010.1, on the reverse strand, counting down.
CAGCTCGGCAACACCGGTTATGACACGTACGCCTACCTGGCGGCGAGCTACGCGAGCCTGGGGGATCTGGAGAGCGCCGTAACCTACTACGGAGCCTCCCTCGAGGTCGCCCCGACCTTCCACAATGCGAGGTTCTACAGGGGCAAGGCGCTGTTCCACCTCGGCCGGTACGAGGAGGCCAGGGCCGACCTCGAGGAGTTCATCCGGAACTCGGACGACGCCTGGTATGTGAGCGAGGCGCAGGCCATGCTGGACGAGATGTAGTCCGAGGGGAAGCGGCCGGTCTTACTGCTCCGCGCTGCCTCTGAAGGCCCGGGGCGGAACCTGGAGGACAGGGATGCTCGAGAAGTTGATGCTGACCATTCTGGTTGCCGCCTCGATCTGCGGCTGCTCAGGCGGCACAGGGGAGACGGCGGAGCAGGGGTCCACGGCTGACGATGCCGACTCGACGGGCGTCGATCCGACCGGGGCCGTGGCGCTTCCGGACGATTCCACCGCGATGGTCGAGCCGGTGGAAGCCTCCTCGAGCCCGGTGTACTACCGTTTCGCCGCCGAGGGGGAGCGCCCGGAGCCTGAAGCGGTCGTGACCATCCAGGAAGGCATTCTCGTACTCGTGCCGGTCGAACTGGCCGTGGACATCACAACGGAGCCCTCCGCACGCATCAGGGCCGCCCTGGAGGCCGTCATCGGCGACCCGGGCAACCCCTGGACCGGCGAGAGCCTCGGAGTGGAATCCGCATCGATCGAGGACGGTCATGCCACCGTCGAGCTGCAGGGATCGATCATGGCGCCCGGGGATATAGTGCTCGTGGCCGCCAGGACGCAGATACTCCTCACGGTGTTCGCGGAGCCTGAGGTTCAGACCGCGACCATCACCCTAAACGACGAGTGCATGGCCAACATCGGCGCCAGCCACGAGAGCGAGCTGCTGCCGCC
>CAZRWD010000009.1:0-89491 GCA_964603785.1 uncultured bacterium | reverse complement strand
TGTACCCCGTCCCCGGCCAGTCCCTGTACCTCCTGGGCTTCGGTTTTAACTTCTTTAGGATTCGATCTGCAACCTGCTGCATGGCAACCCTCCCCAGAACGGGCCGAAATCCATCTCGTCACGGTGATCTGCCAGGGCAAAGAAAAACCCCGGGGAGGACCCGGGGTCGAGGGAAGGCTGTGGAAGCCCCTCTAGGCCGGGTCCCCCTCGGGGATGCGCATCGCCATGGCGGCAACCCACGCCGGTCCGCCGGATGTGAAGCACGATGCGCCCATGGTTTCCCTTCCTTCGGAGTCGCGCTTCAATACGATGCGTCCGCCGCGTCGTCAACCCGGGCCCGGACGGCGCCCCGTCCCCGCTCGCCCCCCGAAGTTGACCGTCTCCGCAGCCGCAGCATATTGGCCTCCGGGGACGGACCCCGGCATCACCCACCACCGGGAGGACGGATGCTCGTCAGACTGATCGCCCTCGCCCTCGCCCTGGCCGACTTCGTCGAGCTGGGCGGCGGCGGGACGGTTACGACGAACAGACCCTACTGCGGCTCTTGAGCCGATGTAGGAAGAAGGTACCAGGTCCTGGTACTGTCGGGCGAGATGAACGGGGCGGCGGAGATCACCGAGGTGCAGCTCTTCGCCACCCATGACGCGTTCAGCGAGGGCCTCTTCTTCAACAACGAGATCGTCCTCTGCCACACCACCGTGAGCGAGCTCACCACCTCGTTCGCCGCCAACTACGCCGGCAACGATCCCTACTCCGTCTTCCTCCTCGACACCCTTGCGATCGACTGGACGGCCCCCGGATGGAACGGGCTCGTCTTCGACCGCCCCTTCGACTACAACGGCACCGACAACCTGATAATCGAGTTCCGCTACCTCGGGGAGAACGGCAAGACCATAAACGCCAGAGCCTTCTACCCGCCCACGCCCAACCGCACGCTCGACGCCGGCCTGCCCACGTCACCGACCGGGCAGCTGCTCTCGTTCATGAACTCGATGCGCATCTACTACACGCCGGAAACGGGCGTCGGGGAGCCGGATCAGGCGCCCGGCCTCTCGGTCGGGGCCGTCTCGAACCCCTGCGCCTCGCCCGCACTCGAGATCTCCTCGCCGGAGGCCTGCGAGGCCCTCGTCGAGGTCTTCGGCATCGACGGGAGAATCGTTTGGAGAGGCACTGCAGCGCTGGACAGGGGAACGAACGCCATCACCCTCCCGCAGGGAGGCCCGGCGACCGGGACCTACCTCGTCAGGGTGTCGACGGCCTCTGCTTCCGACGCTGTGCGGCTCGTAGTCATCGACTGACCCGCCGGATCGCGCCGCCTACAGGTAGGTGCTCTTGATCGCCGCCCAGGTAGTCTGCTCCAGCCCCATCCAGAGCCCGTCGCTGCGTATGAAGTAGTCGTTGGCGCTGGGTCCCTGTATCACCCAGGGCTCCCACACGATGAAATCGTCGCTGAAGAAGCTGTGGTCGACGGTCTGCGGCGTGTTGTCGCCCAGTATCGAGGGCCATCCACCCGCCGACAGCTCGGTGTTCTCCAGGACCCAGAAGTTCTCCAGGGGGTAAGGTGGGGAGTAGACCGCATGGACCGGCTGGTAGTGGATGGCGGTGACCGAGGTCTGGTCGAGCTGGGTCACCGGACCGGCCTGGTCACCGGTGTACAGCTCGCAGTAGAAGGACGAGACATCCCAGGGATAGCTGGAGTGGTGGAAGAACCAGAGCTCGCTCTGCGCCGGCATGAACCAGCCGGAAGCCCCGAAATCATAGATGTAGAACCAGGTGCCCCTGTAGAGACCTCCCCAGGTGAGCCAGTTGGCAGTGCCGTCGTCGTACTGGATCAGGTCGTCGCTTCCCGGAACCTGCAGCGGCCTGTCCAGCCGGAGGTCCGCTCCTGCTGTACCCGCCGACATGGCGGCGAGCGAGATCAGAATGGCAGCCTTCATGATGACCACCTCCCGATTCGAACCTCGCCCGGATCCCAGGGGGGCGTCAAGCTCCATCGCGGCAGGCATCCCCGAAGCATCGGGGGACTAGCGCAGCAGCACGAACCCCGTCTCGACCGAGAGTGCGCCGGGCAGCGAGAGAAGAAGCCGATACGCCCCCGCGGGTACGGGAGCTCCGTCCTCCGAGCATCCGTCCCAGACGACGCAGCACTCTCCCGGTGAAATATCTGCGCAGAGCCTTCTCACGAACCTGCCCGAGCAGTCGTAGACCAGGGCCTCCGCCTGCCCCGCCGTCGGGCTGGTGAAGGGGAAGGCGACCGATCCCGCCGAAGGATTGGGCATGGGGCGCAGATCGGCCGGACCGGGATCCCCCCCTCCCGTTCCGGCCTGCGGCAGCACCTGGATGCAGGTGACCGATGCTCCGGGGAAGGTCCAGTCGAAACCGGACGAGCCGCACGGGTGGGCGCCCGCGGAGACGATCCCGGTGGTGCCGTTCCAGGGGGCCTGCATGGGGGCGTCGTTCGTTATCTGCCAGACCTCGAACGAGGAGCCCGGCGCCCAGCCGTGGAGCTCGAAGTGGGCCGGAACGGCATCCGACAGCTCGCGGTTGATCACCATGAGCGCAACACGCCCCCCGGCAGCCAGGCTGCCCCACGCCTCCAGCCCTTGCTCCATGGCCTCCGCGCAATCCGTTCCGATCAGCGTTCCCCCGAACCTCTCCGAGTAGAGCTGGAGCACGAATCCCCCCATGCGCATCGAGAGCGTGTCGGTCCGGATCTGTCCGAAGTGGGGGTACTCGCCCGGAGTGCCCTCGGCGATGGAATAGACCGCCGCGGCAGGAGCCCCGGCATGTGCCAGATGGCCTATGCAGTCGGCTATCACGAGGCCGTCGAGGTAGTTCCACCAGACCGGATCCTCGGCCATGACCGCAATGTTGAACTCGAGTATCCAGAGGGGGATGCCGGATCCTCCGGGCACGGCGTCGAGCTGGCTCCGCAGCGACAGGTACCTGTCCTCAAGGGGCATGGAGGAGCTGTCCGGCGCCCAGAGGAAGTCATGGTACATCGAGCTGTCCGACGAGAAACTCCAGATCGGGTAGTAGTGGGCGTCCATCCAGTCGATCTGCGAGACGTTCGGCCCGATCACCTGCGGTATCCACGAGTCGTCGCCGGCGAGCGACAGGCCGCCAATCTGGAGGGGGATCGGGGAGGCCGCGCGCATTGCATCGACATATGTCCCGACGAGGTCGCTGAACGCTCCCGCGGTGCAGAACACCGAGTCGGTCCACCCCCAGCTCTCGAAGGGGATGCCGAAGTGCCGGTAGAAGGTCCAGGTGCCGAACGGGGTGGGGTAGGGGCTGCCCGCGATGTCGGGCTCGTTGCCGATGCACCAGAAGGTGACTTCGTATGGCTCCGGGTGCCCCCTCTGCGCGCGCAGAGCCCCCATGGGCGTGCCGACGCCGCCGTTGCAGTACTCCACGAGCCTGGCGGCCTTGGCCGGGTCGTTGATGTGGTGGTTGACGGTCATTATCGGCTCGACCCCGGTCGCCTCGCAGAACTGCAGCAGGTCGTCGACGCTCCCCGGGCAGGGGACGGTGACTATTCCCGAGCCGTAGAAGTCGATGTAGAAGGCCCCTTCGTAGTCGAAGCCCTCCCAGTCCCAGTACTCGGCCGCGATGCCCCCCCAGCGGAGCATGGGCACGCCGGTCTGGACGACCAGGTCGTCCACTCCCGGATCGCTCATGTACTGGGTGATCTCGTCGCCCGAGGACAGCAGCCAGGCGGGCACCCACCCGGCCCACTGGGACGGGTACACGTCGATGGTGACGGGCTGGCCCAGGAGCAGGGCGGAAACGATGGCCAGCATCACGACCCGCCCGTCATGCCGTCGGGCTCACTCGATCTCGGTGCCGGACGGGCTCCTGACGCCGACGACGAGGCTGCTCCACTCCTGCGCGCGCCAGATGCCGTCATCGCCCTTCGCGACCGTCACGGGCCTGGGCGAGTCGGCCCCGGTGCAGCCCACGTAGACCTTGAACGGGCCCGATTCCATGTCTCCGCTGTAGTTGTTGTAGGAGAACTCCATCACCCAGGGCGGGTGGGGCAGCAGGTACCCGCACTCGCAGTCGGTCGAGCAGAAGTATGACTTGGGCAGGAACGGCTGCTCGTTGATCTGCATGCGCAGGAAGTCGATCTCCTTGCGGGGGACGAAGCCCGTGCTGAAGTCGAGCCTCCTCCTGTCTATGGCGAGAGCCAGGAACCTCGCCCCCTGCACCTCGTCAACGCTCAGCTTCAGAAGGGCAAGGACCATCAGGGCGGCCGCTCCCTGGGGGGTGCGCCCAATCCAGTCCTGCAGCGCCTGGAAGTCCTCTGTCGTCTCGGGCAGCCCGTCTATCTCGACATTCGGCAGATTTGCCATGGTTCACCCCTCCCCTCCGCCAATACCTACGGAACCCCGCGCCCGCGCGCAACGTCCGCCCGGGCGGGTCCTCAGCCGCGGTCCTGCCTGACCCTGCCCCAGAGCCTCTTCCCGAGCATGTCCTCGGCCTTCATCGTGACTCCGCGGAGGATCGAGATGACGTCCCCCTCGCCGGCCCACTCCTCTCGGATCACGTCAGGTGTGACATGGTTCAGCATGTTCATGACGGCCCATGCCGACAGGGCCACGTCGTCGGCGTAGCCGAACGGGCCGATCACCCACTCCGGCAGCAGGTCGACCGGGAGGATGAAGTAGGCGATCACCGCGCCTAGCTTCGTCTTGTCCGCCACGGGCACCTCGGGGCGCAGCATGAGCTTGCAGAGGAGGTGGAACACGTCGGGCGCGAGCATGATGACCGAGAGCCAGGGGCTCTCCCTCCCGTCCTTCGACCCGGCCCAGGCCTTCACCCGCAGTCGCAGGGCCTGGTAGAAATCCTCTTTCCTCAAGGGGCACCTGCCTTTCTCCAGCCGGTCCGGCCCAGGAGGTACACGATGCCCCCCAGGGCCGCGACGGGCAGCATCAGCCATTCACGGACGAGCACGAGGCCGGCAAGGCACCCCAGCACGCCGCCGAGGAACTCGATCCCGGCAAGGTTCTCGCTGGTGACTTTGTAGACGAGCTTCTCGAGCTCGTCCAGGTCGAGGCCGTTGACCCTGTCCTCGACGATGTCCGCTATGGGGATGTTCGACGCCAGCCTGCGGAGGAGCGGCGTGGCCTGCTCCCGGAAGCCCGGGGTCGCGAACTGCGCGCGGGCCCAGGCGACGAGGCCCTCTACGCCCCTGTCGATCTGGGTCTCCACCGCCGCCCAGAACCTCTCGGAGTCCATGGCCTCGAGGACCATGTCCCTGCCCCTGGCCAGGCCCTCCGTCTCGAGCCACCGGAAGGCCTCCTCCTTCTTCCGCTCGAACCACTCGGCCAGGGCGCCCCTGAGCTTCGGATCCTCCATGATCCTCGCGACGTCGGGGGCCATCGACTCGACCGCCCGCAGCACCGAAGGCCCGAAATCCGGATCCTCCACCCGCGCCCTTATCTCCTCCTGTATCCTCTCGGGGCCTATCCCGAAGACCCGCTTGCCGAACCTAAGCACCTGCCTCTCGAGCCATCCCCGGTCGTCGATGTACTCCTCCAGCTGGTCGTTGATCCACCCGGCCGCGGCGGGGGAGTGCCTCCTGGCCAGCTTCATGGCCGTTCGCGCGAGAGCCTTGCGCACGGGGCCGCTGGAGAGCTGAGCCTCCAGCTCGGCCCTGATCGAAGGCCAGAGCCGCTGGAAGGAGATCTCGTCCCCGAATGCCTGACGGACCTTCGTGATGACGGCTCCGAGGATGTCCTCGATGTTCTCGGCGGTGGCCTTCTGGAGCAGCCTCCCTGCCCTCTCCCTCAGCCAGGCCCTCCTGCCGGGCTTCGACAGCTCCTCGTGCGCCAGCCTGACGGCCTCGGTGCCCACCTTCTCGATGAGATCGTTCCTCTCGACGAAGGCGAACACCTGGTCGGGCGCGAGGAGGTCCTCTGCCACGCCCTGGCCGATGGCCCTGGCCAGAGCGATCCGGTTGGCGGGGATGAGGCCCTGCAGGCCGAACAGCGCTCGCCGCCTCGGCCGGAAGAGCATCTTGATGGCGAAGTAGTTGGTCCAGATTCCCACGGTGCCGGCGAGGGCGACCTTGAAAGCCCAGTCGAGCGCAGCCCACCCCGGAAGCACCCGCATCAGCACGGCCGAGGCCGCCGCGGCCGCAGGAAGCAACCAGAGGGAGACGTCGCGGAGGGTGCGTATCGAGAGCTTGCTCATCATCCCCCCATCAGAATCCGAATATCTGCAGTATGTCGAGTGCGCTCAACCTCGAGGACCCGCCGGACTCGGCGTTGAACTCGTCGGCGCCCTCCTCACCGGCCGGATGGCCTCCCACGCCGAGAGGCTGATGCCGCGGGAGAGGCGGGATGCCCTGGGCGGGGAGGGCTTCTTCACGAGATCGGCTCCCATCCCCGTTGGTACGCTGCCTGCCTCCCGAGCAACCGACACCGCGCTCCTGACAGGGCCCTGACGGGCTCCTCCCTCATGCCCTCATGCCTGCAGCGGCGATCCAGTCGCGCACGCTCAGCCCTTCTGTGAGCCCCGCCGGCTCGTAACCCATCTTCGCGAGCCAGGCGACGGCCTTGTCCGCTATCAGGCGCCACTCTGCCTCGCGGTCGTGATGCCTGGTCATCAGAGCGTACAGGGCCACCAGGGTGCCCAGCACCTCGGCGCGGTGCCCGACCTTCTCCAGGACTCCGGCGAGAATCGACTCCTCGATGCCGGTAAGCTTCTCCAGCTCGGCATCCATGACCCATCTGCCGCTGACGTGCTGGATTCTGACGAGCTCGAGCAGGTCGTCCTGCGGGATCCCCACGGCAGCCTCAGCCAGGGAGGGGTGATCGATGTCCCTCGTGTCAACGATCCTTCGAAGGAGGCCTGCGCCCTTCCTGGAGGCCGACCTCATCACTCCGGGGGCGCATGCATCGGCGATGGTCTGGCAGGCCATCTGGACCATGCCGCCGGGAGCCGCGCAGGGCATCAGGCCGCCCCAGCCACGGGTGAGGGCGACGGGAACGCGCCTCAGCTCTACCTGGCGGGAGGGGTCCGGATCGGGCCTGACCTCGACGGCCACGAAGCTCGTGCGGGACGAGACCAGGCCGTACCTGAGGGCGGTCTCGAGCATCCCGTCGTCAGCCTTCGCCCCCTTCCTCCTAGACTGCGCCGACCCCCGGGCCGTGGCAGCGCCGAGCTCGAGGTCCGCTATCAGGCTGCGGGCCATAAGCAGGGCCACCGTGTCGTCGGTGCCGATGTCTTCCGGGTGTGCAGCCACGGGGCACACCGCGATCGTCGAGCCTCCCGCCTTCACCGCGATGGTTGAGTCGACGAGCTTCGGCGCCCTGCAGAAGGCGACCAGCTCGTCGCCCCTGCAGAAGGCCGGGAAGGATGCGGGAGTGACCACCCCGGGCGCGAGGGCGCCCCAGTCGATCGACAGGGCGGACATCCCCGAGAGGCGCGCCATCTGGCGCATGACCTTGGGCTCGATGCGCTCGCCTGGGTAGATGAACTCGGCGGCGCCCCCGGAGGCCGCCGCGACGCCCCTGACGAGCGTGCCGCTCGCGCCCCTGCCTATGCCGAAGGTGAAGATCCTGCACCGCGACCGGTGCTTCCCGGCCAGCGCGATCACCTCGGCCTCGTTCCCGACCTCCCCGTCTGTAAGGAGGATGATGCTGGCCGGCCTCTTGCCGTCCAGGCTCTCCAGAGCAGCCCTGAGGGGCTGGAGGATCTCGGTGCCGCCCATGTCGGCGTCCCACCCCCCGATGGCCTTCAGGGCGCCGCTCACGGACTCCTGCGTGCAGTCAGCCGGCCTGTCGAAGATGCTCTCCCACCTGCTGCCGAAGCCCGTGACGTTGAAACGGTCTCCCTCCCGCAGGGACTTGAGGGCGAGCAGGAGGGCCGACCTGGCCTCCTCCATGCTCTCGCCCTGCATGGAGCCGGACCTGTCGATGACGAAGAGGACGTCGCGCGGCCCGTCGTCCCCGGCCGGGACGTCGGGTCTCGTGCGGACCATCAGGGCGAAGCCGTCGCCGTCGCGGCAAACGGTTACCGCGGGCGCCGAGGGCTTCTCGAGTTCGATCTCCAGGACGAAGTCGGAGTCGAGCTGGATGTCGCGTCCGGCGAGGGCGACCGTCGCCCTCCTGCCCTTGACGGAAACCTCGACCGGATGGGACGGGCAGGCGATGCGCCTGACCGGGCCGGGGGCGGACAGCTCCACCTTCATTGTCAGGCCGTAGGGGACCCGGCCCAGGACCGTTGGCGGCAGTATCGCGTCGAGGTCTGCGGGGTCGCCGGTGCGGAGCTGCTCCGGGGGGACGTACCTCGGCGAGACGGTTGTCGGGATGCGCAGTCGGAGGCCCCTGTCGTGCGATTCGGCCCTCGAGACGTGGCTGATCCTCACCGTCGCCTCCTCGCCCGGCATCAGCCTGCCGACGGAGACGACGAAGATGTCGGGCCTGGACTGGTCGAGGAGGAGCGCGGAATGGCCTTCCGCGAGAGCCTTGTCGTAGTCCTCGAAGGCCTTCTCCCGATCCTCGATGCGGCCCTTCACGAGCCTGCCGCCCAGCTCGGCCTCGAAGCCGCAGACGGCGCTGTCCTCGGGGAGCGGGAAGCTGTAGACGGCCTCGATCGGCTCGCCCTCGAGGTTGCGGAACCGCTGTGTGAGGACGGTGCGCACCGCGAGATCGGTCATGGTGACGGCGACATCGACCCCCAGGAGGGGGACCGGTGCTCCCCCGGTCGTGCGGAGGCCGGGCCCTTCGGGCTCCGGGGCTCCTCCTCCGCTGCCGGTTCTAACGCTCTTCCTCGGAGACACTTGTGCACTCTCCTGTCATGAGGATTCGGGCGATCTCGCCCAGCACGCGGTCGGACGGGACGGGCAGCCCCGCCGACAGCTCGATGGTGACACCATGGTCCAGTTCTATCCGGGTCACTGCGACCCGGCGCGCCGGCTTCGTCGGTGACGTGTACGAAGGGCTGCAGGGCGCGGGCGCGGCCTGCCTGCTTCTGATGCCCCTGATCAGTCCGAGGTGCTCGTCCGTGTAGAAGCTGCCCCGTCCTGCGCCCAGGGGAGGGGGGATGAGCCCCCTCTGCACGTAGAACCGGACCGTGCGGCGGCTGACCCCCGTGAGGGCAGCGAGCTCGCCGATGGTGTATCTCTGTTGCTTCATGGGAGGATTATGACAGTCTGATGTCAAGATGTCAAGATATCGATGTCACATTCTGGGGCACCGGATGGTCGCCGGCCTTCATCGATCCGGCCGGGAACGGCAGGTCCGGTGAGGGTCACCTGCTCCCGCTCCCGTGCTGGCGGTCGGCGTGGGCTGACGATCATAGTCGGCCGGGTGCAGGATGGAGGGATGTTGCGGGTGGCAGGACGGAGATCGGACCCGGGAGGAGCAGGCCCGGCAGATCTGAGGTCATCCAGGCTGATGGTGCGCAGAGCGGTCGTAGCCGACGCGGAGCTGCTCGTCGAGCTGTGGACGGACCCTCGCGTCATGGCCTGGGTGGGCTTCCCCGAGGGGCTGGCCGTGGACGTGGACGGTGTGCGCGACCGCATCGCCTGCATGGGCGAGGGCCTCCTGGGCCAACTGCTTGTAGTGGTCGAGATGTCATCGGGCGAGCCGATCGGGGAGTGCATGATGCACAGACCCGACGTCCGGGGGATCGCCCGGACGGACATCAAGCTGCTCCCCGCACGCCAGGGGAGGGGCTATGGAACAGAGACCAAGCTGATGCTGCTGGACCACCTGTTCACACATACCTGCTGCACGGCCGTGGAGGCGATCCCTAACAGGGACAATGCGGCATCGATCCGCATGCAGGAGGCAGTGGGCGGGGAGAAGGTCGACGAGGGTGTCTACACCTTCCCGCCGGATGTGCGGGAGGTCACCGCGCCGGTTCATTACCACGTCTACAGGGTCTTCAGGAGCAGCTGGGAGCGGTCGGGGGAACCCGACTGACCCCCGGACCGGTCGTCACCGTTTTCTGTCTTTTCTGTCTTTTCTGACTACGAGTCCGGGCCGGAGAAGTCCTCTCCATCCCAGAAGACCACTGTGGTGTCGCGGGCGGTCTCGTAGTAGGCCATGTCATCCTCCGAGAACTCCTCGCTGACCTCGACCACCAGCACCTCGTTGGGACGCCCACCCTCGTCCGAGGGCAGGACCATGGTCTGGGTCCAGTGGAAGACGCCGGCCTCGACTACCATTGCGACCTTCGGGCCTGGAACGAGCCTCTCCCCGTCCCACCCGACGAGCTGGTCGGTGTTCGCATAGCCGCAGGCGCCGTAGTCGAAGGCGAGCATCGCCCCGAGGGGGATGCCTTCGAGACCTTCGGTGTCGGCCTCCTCGAATGCAGCGCAGTATCCGTACACGCCCTCCGGCGGTATCTCGTCGAGCATGTGGGGCATGTCGACCGGCACGGAGTCGAGGACTCCCCCGTGCCCGTCGAGCGCGATCACGGCGCCGTGGAACACCGGGTAGACCTTCCCGGAGCGGTCGGTCAGGGCACATGCGAGGACGGTCCCGTCGTCCAGGGTTGTGAAGGCCATCGCCAGCTCGATGCCGGCGAGGTAGCCCTGATGCCTGTCCGTCACCACCGGGTACCACTCGGTGCCAGCACCGTTCCTGATCAGCGAACCGTCGGGGGGGCCGCAGATCTCCACCATCGTGCCTGGAGTGACGAGTTCCACGGTGTCAGCATCCTCCACGGGGCCGGACAGGAGAGCGGCCTCGCACCAGACGACCGCGATCCCCTCCTCGAACTCCCCGTAGAAGTAGGCCGCCTGCCCCTTGTCCGTCATCACCTGCGAGAGAGCCATCAGGACCGCAAGGCATGTCATTCATTAAACCTCCGCTGGAGAATGTTGCGGCATGATACAACAATGCCAAGTGGGAAGGAAATCGGGGACGGCGGTCGACGGCGACATCGGGGAGGCCGGGGGGCAGGCGGATGTAGACAGGCTGGTTACGGGAGGTGGTCTATCACACCTCCCTGGGGGGTGCGAGGTGTCGAGGGCGCACCTCTCGTGAGCAGGTCGTTCGGGGCATGGGCTTCGTACTGCGGGGCCCCCGGGTCAGGACCGGTCGTCACCGTTTTCTGTCTTTTCTGTCTTTTCTGACTGTGACCCCGGACTAGACTTCCTCAAGGAGGTATCGGCGGGAGCCGAGGCCGAAGGACTGGGCGGTCTCGAGCACCTCCGAGCCGTCGATGTCCTTCCGCAGCGCCCTGAACTTGTCCACGCCGGGCCCCGCGCCGGCTACGGGCGACCCCGTCCCCGCCGCCGCCGAGGTCACCAGGTCGAGCGAGGCCTGGTCGACGGCCACCGGGTCGGTGGAAGCCACGACCCCGATGTCCGGGACCAGCAGCCCGCCCGAGTCCGCCAGGCAGTCGCAGTCCCCGGCGATGTTCACGAGGAAGTTCACATAGACGGGGATTCGCGTGACCGAGGCCACCGCCACCGCATACTCCGCCAGTCGTGTCGTGAACACTCCGCGCTCCTGGTTCCAGTTCACGCCTATCGCCCCGAAGGGGCACCGCTGTATGCACTCTCCGCATCCCACGCACCGCGAGTCGCCGATGACCGCCTTCGATCGGACCGTGATGGCCCCCACGGGGCAGTGCTCGACGCATGTGCCGCATGCCGTGCACTTCGCCTCGCGGACCGCAGGCTTGACCGAGGAGTGCATGTAGAGCTTGCCCCCGCGGGAGGCGCAGCCCATGCCGATGTTCTTGATCGCGCCGCCGAACCCCGCCAGGAGGTGCCCCTTGAAGTGGCTCACCACCACCATCGAGTCGGCCTCGCAGATGAGGCTGGCGATCCTGGCCGACGGCCCGTCGCAGCAGGAGGGAAGCTTCACCGCAGTCTCGTCCGTGCCGCGCAGCCCGTCCGCCACTATGAAGGGCGGGGTCGAGGGCAGGCCGAACCCGTGCTCGTGGGCCAGCTGCAGGTATGCCGGAGCGGTGAGCCGGCGTCCGCGGTACAGCACAGTGGTGTCGGTGAGGAACGTACTCCCCCCGGGGAGCTCCAGCGCCCTGACCACCTCGTTGATGCCGGACGGCGGTATGAATCTCGTGTTCCCCGCCTCGCCCGCATGGATCTTGACCGCGACGAGGTCGGTGGGGCTGGCGGCGACCGATCCCGCGAACCGCCCGAGGAGGGGGGTGAGGTCGCCCGTCCCCCCGCCAGGCTCCATCCTCTTCAGGAACACTGTGGACATGGCCACCTCCGTGAGGAGGTATTCATAAGGCAAGTGGAGGGGGTCAGGCTACTGCTATTGCAGATGCCTGATCAGCAATGGCTTGAAAAGGGCGGTGTCAGGCTCCTCGTCCATCGGCGAAAGGCTTGCAGGTGCCCCGGGTAGATACGACCAGTCGGGCTGCATTCGAGCAGTCTTGATACGATTCTGTCAGATTGCTGCAGATCAGTCGTTTACGAGCCGAGCAGCCTGCCCCGTTTCAGAAGATGGCCTTTATCGAACCCCAGGTCGCGCTCTCCAGGGCGGTCTGCCACCCGGTGGAGCGTATCATGTAGTCGCACTTCTGGGTGGCCGACAACCAGGGCTCCCAGACCTCGAAGTCGTCGCTGTGGAAGCTGTGCGCGACGGGTCTCGTCGATCCGTCGCTTAGCAGCGACGGCCACCCGCCGGAGGACATCTCCGAGTTCACGACTATCCAGAAGTCGGGGCCGCACTGGGGTGCCGGCCAGTGGTAGGTGTACACCGGCTGGTAGTGTATGGCGGCCATCGAGGTCTGATCCATCAGGCTGACCGGGACCGGACCGGACTGGTCGCCGTTGTACAGCTCGCAGTAGAAGGATGACGTGTCCCAGGAGTAGCTCGGGTGGTGATAGAACCAGAGCTGGCTCTGTTCGGCCACCCACATGAGCCCCTGGCCGAAGTCGTCGATGTTGAACCAGACCCCCTTGTACAGCCCGGTCCATGTGAGCCAGTAGGCGCTTCCGTCGTCGTACTGGAGAACCAGATCGGGAGAATCGACGGTGACCGGCCTGTCGAGGCGCAGCCCGTCGGCAGAAGCCGTCGATGCGAAGACCGTCGCGAAAGCGAGAAGGACCACAAGTCTCATGACGCCCCCCTTCGTCCACATGAAAGGGAGATATCTGCATCGCAGCGAACAGTCAAGGACGACACTGCGCATGCCCCCGCAGGCCGATCGCGACGGAAGAGTCTGCCGGCCGACGTCGCGGACGGTCAGCATCCTGCCATGCAATTGCGCTGCTGTTGGATACGGACGCGGATCAGCTGCGACCGGTGTGTTACGCACAAAGTAGCCTGACCCCGGAAATTGCACCTTGCTGCAATAGAAGGGATTGCGCCTTGAGTAGCCTGACCCCGACGGAACCCCGACGGGGATTGTTGCGAGAGGGGGGCGTCCTTATGCTTTCGTCATGAGCAGCCTCGTATGGGTCGAAATCGACAGGGAGGCGCCGGACCGCAACCTCCGGGAGCTGCGGACGGCCGCCGGCGGGAAGGCGCTCATGTGCGCGGTGGTCAAGGGCAACGCATACGGCCACGGAGTCCGCGAGATCGTCCCCCTTCTGCCCTCCGCCGACTGGTTCGCGGTCAACTCCCTCGAGGAGGCCGTCGAGCTCCGCTCCCTCGGTGTCACCAGGCCCGTCCTGATACTGGGGCACGTTCCGCTTTGCAGGCTGGGCGAGGCCCTGGACGGCGGCTTCAGGCTCACGGTCTACAATCCGGAGACGGTCGCCGCCCTGGAGTCGGCCGCCTCGGCGTCCAGGCCCGCGAGGATCCACATCAAGGTCGAGACCGGTACCGGCCGGCAGGGCATCCAGCCCGCCGGGGCGCTGGCCCTCGTCAGACGGGCCAGGGAGATCCCCGGAGTGGAGGTCGAGGGCCTCTCCACGCACTTCGCCAACATCGAGGACACGCTGAACCACTCGTACGCCGAGATGCAGCTCGAGATCTTCGGCCGGGTGCTGGACGCGCTGGGCCCCGACCGGCCGCCCGTCGTCCACACGGCATGCACCGCGGCCTGCATACTGTTCAGGGAGACCGTGTTCGACATGGTCCGAACCGGCATCGGGCTCTACGGCCTCTGGCCCTCGCGGGAGACCTACCTCTCGGCGGTCTCCGGAGGCGGCCGCGTGCCCGACCTGCGCCCGGTGCTCTCCTGGAAGACCCGCGTCGTCCAGGTCAAGGACATGCCCGAGGGCAGCTACATCGGCTACGGGTGCACATACCGGACCACCAGGCGCAGCCTCATCGGGGTCCTGCCCGTCGGCTACTCCGACGGTCTCGACAGGGGTCTCGGCAACACGGCCTTCGTGCTCGTGAGGGGCAGGCGTGCGCCGATCGTCGGCCGAGTCTGCATGAACCTGACCATGATAGACCTCACCGACATCCCCGATCCCGTCCTGGAGGAGGAGGTCACCCTGCTGGGCGGGAGCGGTGCGGAGACCGTCTCCGCGGAAACAATGGCCTCGTGGGCGGGTACCATCAACTACGAGATCGTCACCAGGATAAGCCCTCTCCTGCCGAGGGCGGTTGTCGATGCCGGGCGTGGTCCCGGAACGGAGGCTGGGGCATGTTCATAGACGTCCTCGGCGCCGACGGCGGCAAGCATGCCGGGAGCAACCTCGTGTCGATGCGCCTCGGCCAGTCCGTGCTCCTGGACGCCGGGTCGGCCGCTGGGCTGCGGGACGACGAGCAGCGCGGGATAGAGGTCCTCCTCCTCACGCACGCCCACCTCGACCACATCCTCGAGCTGGGCTTCCTGGCCGACGCCGCCGCGAGCCTGCGCAACTCGCCGCTCCGGGTGATCGCCAGCCCGGCCTGCATCGACGCGGTGCGGACCCACTACATGAACGACCTGGTATGGCCCGACTTCAGCCGGATAAGGACCAGCCACGGCCCGGCCATCATCTACGAGGAGCTCGTCGACTTCGAATGGCTGGACCTGCCGGGCGGGTTCCGGGCGCTGCCGGTACCCGTCAACCACGGGGCGGGCGCCAGGGGCTTCGTCTTCTCCTCGGGCTCGGGCAGCCTGGTCTACACCGGCGACACCGGCCCCACCGACGAGCTCTGGGCGAGGGCGTCGCAGATGGAGGACCTGCGCGCCGTCGTGGCGGAGGTCTCCTTCCCCGACAAGCTGGAGGACCTGGCCATATCGAGCGACCACCTCACCCCGAACCTCCTCAAGAGGGAGATGAGGAAGCTGGACAGGCCCGGCGTGCCCATCTACGCATTCCACCTCAAGCCCTGGTTCAGGCAGGAGATCGACCGCGACCTGTCGAGGCAGTTCAGCGACGGCGCGGTGCTCCTCATGCGGGGCGACCGCCTGAACTTCTGACGATGCGCCCTCCGCTGTCGGGTCTCGACCGGCTCCGCCCGGATGACCTGCCGGGCCGCCGCGTGGCCCTCCTGTCGCACTATGCAGCGGTCGACGCAGGGTACCGGACCGCGCTGGACGTACTGGTCTCGATGCCCGGTGTGGAGGTCGCCTCCGTCATGGGCCCGCAGCACGGGTTCTGGGGCGAGACGCAGGACAACATGATCGAGTGGGAGTCCACGACCCACCCCCGCTACGGGATACCCCTGCACAGCCTCTACGGAGCCTCCCGGGAGCCCGGGCCGGAGGCGTTCCTCGGCTGCGACTGCGTGGTGGTCGACCTGCAGGACGCCGGCTCGCGCTACTACACCTACGTCTACGCGATGGCGCTCACCATGAGGAGGGCCGCGGAGGCCGGGCTGCCCGTGGTGGTGCTCGACCGCTTCAACCCCGCGGGCCTGGAGATAGTCGAGGGCGTCCCGCAGGACCCCGGCTTCCTCTCCTATGTGGGCATGTACCCGCTGCCCGCGCGCCATGCCATGACGACTGGCGAGCTGGCCCGCCTCTTCGCGGCGCTGGACGGGCTCCCGGCCCCGGTCGTGGTGAAGGCGGAGATGCCCTGCACCACCGGATACCCCCCGGGCCGTCCGTGGGTGCATCCGTCGCCCAATCTCCCCACCCCCGCCACGGCCCTCGTCTATCCCGGGATATGCCTCCTGGAGGGAACCAACCTCTCCGAGGGCAGGGGGACCTGCAGGCCCTTCGAGATCTTCGGCGCGCCCTGGCTCGACGAGGTCGGGCTGTGCGAATCGCTGAACGGCACGGTGTTCATGGAGGGTGCCCGGCTGAGCCCCCACAGGTTCGTCCCCACCTTCGGAAAGCACGCGGGGGAGACATGCCGGGGCGCGATCCTGTCCGTGACCGATCCGGAGGCCTTCAGGCCGCTGCGTTCGGGATTCGGCATATTGCTGCGCGCATTCGGGCGCGAGGGCAGCAGGTGGCGCGATCCCCCCTACGAGTACGTCTGGGACAGGATGCCCATCGACATACTTACAGGGAGCCCGGCCGCCAGGCAGGCTGTCGAGGCGGGCGACGAGCCCGCGCTTCTCGCGCTCGCCCTCGGGGACCCGGGGGCGCACGCCCGGCTCGCGGGACCGCACCTGCTGTACGAAAGGAAATTCAGGAGTTGAGGATAGGCGTTCTCTCGGACATCCATGCCAACCTGCCCGCGATGAGGGCCGCGCTCGAGCTGTTCGAACGGGAGGGCGTCGACCAGCTGGTGAACCTGGGTGACCTGGTGCAGTACGGCCCCTCGCCGGGGGAGTGCGTCCGCCTGGCCATGGAGACGGAGATGTCCTCGATCCAGGGCAACTGCGACAGGGCCGTGGCGAGGGGGAGGAAGGCCACCGGCGACGCCTTCGTCAACACCTACTGGGAGGACCTTGCCGCCGAGCACCTCGTCCGAACCCGCGGGATGCTCGACAGCAGGTCGAGGGCCTGGCTGAGGGACCTCCCCGACGAGATCCGATTCGAGTTCGACGGACTGAAGATCCTCTTCACCCACGGGCTTCCCGGGGTCGTCGCCGGGTCCCTCCCGGGGTCCGGCGCCGACGAGCTCTTCGACATCCTTCTGCAGAGGAACTCGTGCAACGTGCTGGTGGTGGGGCATACGCACTCCCCCGCGCTGGTGCGCAGGCCGGCCGGCTGGATACTGAATCCGGGCAGCGTGGGCGGCGGCACTCTTCCTGCCGCGGGCACGGCGATGATACTGGAGCCGTCGAGGAAGGGCGGGCCGTGCCCTGCGTGGGTGCGGCTGGATTACGACTTCGAAGGCTACGAGGCCGACTGCCGTTCGGCGGGCGTGCCGGACGTGTTCACGAGATCGATCGCCCTCGGGCGCGACCCCAGGGGGCAGTGGCACACGGATGACACATACTGGAGGCAGAGATGGGCCGGACAATGATCGAGAAGATCCTGGGAGCCCACGGAGGCGGTGACTGCCGTCCCGGCGACGAGGTCTGGATAGGCATAGACAACAGGACCGCCCGCGACTTCGCGGGAGCCAGCGTCGTGGCGAACCTGGAGAGGCACGGAGGGGACAGGCCCGTTGCCGACGCCTCGAAGACCTTCTTCACGTTCGACTGCAACGCGCCAGCCAACACGATCCCCTACGCGAACAACCAGCAGGTCATAAGGGAGTTCGCGAGGAGACACGACCTGAGGGTGTACGACGTGGACGCCGGGATCGGCTCGCATGTGGTGATCGAGAAGCGCCTCGCCACCCCCGGGTCGACCACGGTCGGCACCGACAGCCACCTGAACATCATGGGCGCGGTCGGAGCCTTCGGGCAGGGCATGGGCGACGTCGACATAGCCTTCTCCTTCGTCTCGGGGAAGGTCTGGTTCGAGGTGCCTCCCTCCGTGAAGGTGACCCTCGAGGGGATGCCCGCCCCCGGCAGCGAGGCCAAGGACGTGGCGCTCGCCATGCTCGGCAGGTTCAACCATCACGAGCTGCTCGGGAAGTCGGTCGAGGTAACGGGGGCATGGGTGGAGCAGGCCGGGCTCTCCGACTGCATCACCCTGGCCAGCCTGGCCACGGAGATGGGCGCGGTCACGATCCTCCTGCCCCCCGGCCGCCAGGTCCTGGACTTCTTCGGGATGAGCGCGGAGGAGGCCGTCTATGCCGATCCGGACGCCGTCTACGAGAGCGAGTTCACCCTGTCCGTCGAGGGGCTCGAGCCACTGGTCGCCGCGCCGCCCAACCCCAACAACGTCCACCCCGTCGATCAGTACTCGGACGTGCGGGTCGACGGCGTCTTCATAGGGAGCTGCACCAACGGCACCATCGAGGACATGAGGCTGGCGGCGCGCCTTCTCGAGGGCCGTCACGCAGCCCCCGGGGTCATGCTCAAGGTGGTGCCGGCCACCAGGGAGGTCTGGCGGGTCATGATGGAGGAGGGCCTCATCAGGACGATCTTCGAGGCCGGCGGGATAATAAGCAACCCGGGGTGCGGCGGATGCGCCTCCGGTCAGATCGGGATGACCGGCAGGGGTGAGATCCAGGTCAGCACCTCGAACCGGAACTTCCCCGGCAAGCAGGGCGGCGGGGACACCTACCTGGCAGGGATCGGCACGGCGGTGGCCTCCGCCGTGCTCGGACGCATAGCCGGCGTCGGCGAACTCGAGGGGGTATAGCCGTGGGAGCGTCACTCAGGCTGGAGGGGCGCCTCTGGGTGCTCCGGCGGGACGGGAGCCTCGTCTCCGACATCGACACCGACATGATCTACCACAACGCCCACCTCGCGGTGACCGACGTCTCGGCGATGGGGCAGTACGCCTTCGGCAACCTCGCGGGCTACGAGGGTTTCGCGCGGGAGGCGAGACCCGGCGACATCGTGCTGGCGGGAGACAACTTCGGCTCCGGGAGCTCGAGGCAGCACGCGGTCGACTGCTTCAAGGCCCTGGGCGTCCAGGCGATCCTCGCGCGCTCCTTCGGGGCCATCTACAGGCGGAACGCCGTGAACAGCGCCCTGCCGGTCGTCGAGCTCCCCGGCCTGCCGGACGGCTTCTTCCGGCACCACGAGAGCGTGATCGTCGAACTGGAGACCGGTCTGGTCACCGGGGCCGCCGGCTCGCGGCAGGGAAGGCCGATGAGCGGGGTCGCGAAGGACATCTACCTCGCGGGCGGGCTCTTCGAGTACGCGGGGGCAGGCGGGGGGAGCTAGTCCAGCATCGCTCCGTGGGCGGTGTTCAGGCTGTCCAGGTCCAGCTGCACGACCTTCATGGCCTCGCCGCCCCTCCAGGCCGGCAGGCCCAGGACCAGCACCGCCTCGTCGCCGCTCCGCCAGATCAGGAAGCTCTGCGGATCCAGCCAGTGGCCGTCGGTCCACAGCCAGGCCTCAATCCTCGCACCCTCCGGAACGCCCAGGGCCGAGCGCAGCCTGGCCTGGAAGAGCGAGTCGGTCTGGACGACCGACTCCACATCCAGCGGGGTGCCGTCGATGAGCCAGCTCCTGAAGGCCTCGTAGTCCATCGTGGTCCTGCCGTCGCGGGAGGCGTCGACCTCGACCACTCCCCCCACGTAGCTCATGGTGCAGGCGAGTATCCTCAGCGTCCTGCTCTCGTGGGAGCGGACGGCGCCGGCCGAGAGCGCCGATGCGATGGCCTCGGCGGGGGTCGTCGAGACCCAGGCCAGGGTGTCGGCCCCGTGCCTGGAGATCAGCCGGAGGCCTTCCACCGAGTAGGACAGGCTGATCTCCCCCGACGACCACGAGGAGTCGGCTCCTATGACCTCGAGGTCGACCTCGGGGGAGAGGCTCACCCTGCGCACCCCCGCTCCGTCCGTGGCATAGAAGGGCTGGGAGGGCGCGGCGAGGTGCATCGCCGCAGCCAGAAGAACAGCAGTCACGGCCGCCCCGCGGCGCCCGAGTCGAGCTCGCGCAGGCTCAGCACGCCGCCGTCGGTCACTATGAAGTGGTCGAGTATCCTGAAGCCCAGGCTGCGGCCGAGGTCCTCGAGCCGAGCGGTCAGCGCCCTGTCCTCCCTGCTGGCCTCGAGCCTCCCGCCGGGGTGGTTGTGGACGAGGATCACCGAGGTCGCGTTGTGGGCTATCACCTGCTCCACGAGGTTCCTGGGGTGCACCGAGGCTCGGTCGACGGTCCCCAGCTCGAGATCCTTCTCCGCCAGGAGGCGGCCGCCCGAGTCGAGCAGCAGCGCCACGAGGCGCTCCCTCCTCTGCGTACCAAGCCTCTGCCTCAGGTACTCCCTGACCGAGGCCGCGCTGTCCAGCACGACCGCGCCCCTCTCCGGCCCGAGGGCGCGGGCGGTGACCTGGGAGACCAGAGAGAGCAGGACGGCCGAGGCGCCGCCGACCCCCTCGACCTTCTCGAGCATGGCCACCGGCTGGGATATCACGCCGTGGAGGCTGCCGAAGGCCTCCATCAGGCGGAAGGAGGTCTCCCTCTGGTCCCTCCTCGGGACGGCGTAGCCGAGGAGCAGCTCGATGATCTCGCGATCGTCGAAGCCGCGGAGGCCCGCACGCATGTAGCGCTCTCTCAGCCGGCCCCTGTGCCCCTCGCAGCCGGTTCTCAAGGCAGGACCCCTCCATCCGGGAACCCCGGCGGGACCGGGGTGCCCGGGCATGATGAACAGGCCCGCTCATCCGTGTCAACGGCCCGGGCCCCCCGGCGCGGGGCACGATCCCGGGAGAACGGTCCGGATGTTGACGCGGTGAGGAGTCCGGCCTATTCATTGCCTGCCTGAACTCCTGACCGGAGGTTGAATTGTCGAGGGCGAGGATTCTCGACTGGTTCGTGCAGCTTGCCCTGGCTCTGGTCATCTTCTTCGGCTTCCTGAGGCCATACGTGGTCGAGAGCTTCCGGATACCCTCCCCGAGCATGGAGGGCACCCTGCTCATAGGCGACCACCTGCTCCTCCTGAAGGCCGCACATGGCCAGAGGATCCCGTGGACCGACCGGGTCGAGCCGCTCCTGCACTCGTTCCGCGGCGGCGGGCACGGCCTGCTCATGCCCGCGCTGGACACCGTGCAGCCCGGCGAGATATGCGTCTTCCGCTATCCCGCCGACCTGGAGAGGGACTTCATAAAGCGCGTGGTTGCGGTCGGCGGTGACACCGTGATGGTGAGGAACGACACCCTGCTGGTGAACGGCGAGCCCTCTCCCTGGGCGGTCGCCGACCAGGACAGGCTCGCCCCCGGCATACTCGACGAGTGCTGGCCGGGCTGCCTGCCCCAGCTGCGGAACCGGGTCGCCGACCTGGCCTTCGACGAGATCGCGGCCGGCTGCTTCCTCACGCCGGGCGGCGAGGTCGCCTACGTCGTCCCTCCGCACCACGTCTTCATGATGGGCGACAACAGGGACCATTCGAGCGACAGCCGCGTGTGGGGCCCGCTCGACGTCGATCTGGTCAAGGGCGAGATGCTGTTCATCTACTGGTCGTGGGCGCCCGGCCACGGGCTTCCCAGGCTCGACAGGATCGCGAGGATAGCCCGTTGAGCGGCATCGTCGTCAAGGACGCCCTGCCGTTCAGCCGGACGTTCTTCGAGAAGGTGCCCCTCCAGTTCATCAACCTCGACGAGCTCGTGAAGGGCTCCCTCGAGGACCGGAGGTTCGCCGGGGACGCCTACTGGCAGATCGATTCCGAGGACATACCGCAGGCCTACCTGATCCTCCGCGGCGGCAGGCCCTACAGGATCATCGGCTACTCCGGGCCCAGCGTGAACGCCTTCATGAACTGGCTCCGCAAGGACAAGAGGGAGCTGACACTCACCTACAGGTTCATGGAGCACAACTCCCTGCCGTATCTCCTGCGTTGCTGCACCGAGGAGCCCGTCCTCCAGGACCTCGACAACGACACGGGAGACATCATGGACGTCCTCCGGGCCCTCAGGCGAAAGGAGGAGTCCGGCCTGCTGAGGATAAGGGCGCTCGGGCAGTCCACCCTGGTCCCGGTCGAGAAGGGGAAGCTGCAGATGGCCTTCGGCCCGGGATCCATCCTCAAGGGCAAGGCCATCCTGACCTATCTGACCGAGCAGCTGCCCCCGAAGGCCGTCGCGGACCTATACCCGGGGCAGACCGCCGAGCCCGCCGGGGTAGGGATATCCGAGGCGCAGCTGCTGGTATCCTCGTTCAACAACTGGCTGGAGGCGGCCAGGCCGACCTGGCCCGAGTGCGCGAACATCGCCTCGACGGTCTTCAAGACCCTGAAGCAGAAGGAGGAGTGCCTCTCCAGCTTCTCCTACGACGTGGAGGACGGGCTCTTCCTGGAGGCCCTCCCGGCCGAGACGGAGAAGATCCCCTCGGTCTTCGCGAACATCGTGCGCACGATGTGCAGGAAGCATCCGTCGCCCGGCGCGTGCAACAAGCTGTTCCTGAGCTCGAACAAGCACAGCAAGCTCGCGCTGGAGGCCATGGGGATAGCCTCGCTCCTCGAGGGGGGCCAGTAGCCTCCCGGGCTCAGGAGTTCAGATATCTCTCGAGATCGGGCCTGCCGCCCAGGATGAAGAGGTCGTCCCCGGCCTGGAGGACGTCGTCCGGCAGGGGTATCCGGTAGGTCATGAGCCCCTCCGCCTCGGACAGCCTGCCTATGTAGGCGATGTTGACGCCGAAGACCTTCCGGATGTCGATGTCCTTCACGCTCCTGCCGACCATCCCCTGCTTGGGCTTGGCCTTGATGAAGTCGACCCCGTCGGCCAGCGGCACGTAGGCGGCCACGTTGTCGTGCATGAGCATCTTCGCGACACGCTCGCCCTGCTCCTTCTCCGGCATGTAGATGTGGCTGGCGCCCACGGCGCGGAGGATCTTCTCCTCCCTCTCGGTGGTGGCGCGGGAGTGCACCTTGACCCCGAGTTCGTGGAGGATCGTGGTCACGAGCACGCTCGCGCGGAAGTCGGAGCCCATCGCAACCACGGCTATGTCCACCTTGTCGATTCCGTTGGCCCTGAGGAGATGCTCGTCGGTGACGTCGAAGGACACGGCGAGGGAGACCTCCTCCGAGACATCCTCTAGCCTCGTCTCGTCGGAGTCCACAGCGATGACCTCGGCTCCGGCCCTGGCCAGGCTGCAGGCCAGGCCGCTGCCGAAGTTCCCGAGGCCGAGGACGGCGAACTTGCGCGGGGGAGACTGCACTTCTCTCCTATCCCATCCCGATCCTGCCGACCGGGTAGCGGTACGGAAGGATCCTGGACCTCACGATGAGCGCCGCCAGCGCCGAGATCCCGACCCTGCCGAGGAACATGGTGAATATGATTATCCAGCGGCCCGCCGTGGTCAAATGCGGGGTGACGCCGGTCGAGAGCCCGACGGTGCCGAAGGCGCTGAAGGTCTCGAAGACGTAGTCGTCCGCCGCGAACCCCCAGGGCCTTATGGCCGCGCTCTCGGACAGGAGCAGGAGACCTCCCGAGACGACCACCAGGACGATCGAGGCGAAGCAGATCACCGCGGCCCTCTGCAGGTCGGCCAGGGGGATCATCCTGCGCCACATCTCCGGCTGGGGCCTCTTGTGCAGGAGCGAGAGCGCCGAGGCCGCGAGCAGCCCCACCGTGGTCGTCTTCACTCCTCCCCCCGTGCCTCCCGGCGAGGCGCCGATGAACATGAGGATGACGAAGAGCCATCGTGTGGCGGCCCCGAGGGACGCCGTGGGGACGGTGTTGAACCCGGCCGTGCGAGGCGTGGCCGCCTCCAGGAAGGAGTTGCTCAATCTAGACAGGAAACCCATGCCGGACAGCGTGTTGTCCCACTCGAGAAGCGCGAAGAGGATCATGCCGCCGACCAGCAGGACCCCCGAGACCAGCAGCACGAGCCTCGAATGCACGTCCAGCCTGTACCCGCCCGACCCGCGGAGCCTTGCGATCATCCATCCGGCCAGCCCGGTCAGCACGACGAAGCCCAGGCCGCCCGCGATGATCAGGAACGAGACCGTCAAGCAGACGGAGGGGTTGTTCGCGAACTGCTCGAGATTGTCGGGGAACAGGCTGAAGCCCGCGTTGCAGAAGGCGGATATGCTGTGGAAGACGGCCTCCCAGGCGAGCCTGGCGGAACCCGCGCCCACCCTCGCCGGCTGCATCGAGGTGTAGAGCAGGATGGCGCCCACCGCCTCGATCGTGAAGGTCCAGCCTATCACCGAGGCTATGGTCCTCTTCAGGTCGCTCAGGAACTGGGCGTCCACAGCCTTGCTCAGCGTGACGCTCTGGACTATGCCCACCCCGTGTCCCAGGAAGAGGGCGAAGAAGGCGAAGAAGCTCATCAGGCCGAGGCCGCCGACCTGTATCAGGAGGAGTATGACCGCCTGACCGAAGGTCGTGAAGAAAGTCCCCGTGTCGACCACGACGAGACCGGTCACGCAGACGGCGGAGGTCGAGGTGAAGAGGGCGTCGAGCAGCCTGATGCCTCCGTGCGTCGACATCGGGAGGAGCAGGAGGGCCGTCCCGGCCGCGATTATGCAGCCGAAGGACACCGGGAGTATGGCCCAGAGGGGCAGTCTCTCGGTGAGGGCCGACCCGGAGCGGACCGTCAGGATCCTGGCGGAGACGAGCATCATGGCGCCGCCGACGAGCAGCCTCGAGGCGCGCAGGTCCGCTCCGCCGGGCAGGAGCTCGAGGGCGATGAGCGACAGGACGAGCAGCGCGACGATCAGGGAGGTCCAGGCGTCGTCGGCGATCCTCTCGCGAATGGTCCTGCCGTCCGGCAGGACAATCGCCAGCAGGTGCAGCAGGGCGATCGCCGGGAAGGCGGGCCATACCCACCGTGCGGGTATCCCCGCCCCGTAGTGGGCCACCGTGAGAACCGGAACGACCGCCGCCAGCCAGGTCGACCTGGCGATGTCCATCAGGCGCAGACCCGCCTTGAGCCTCATCGAGTCTCCACTCTCCGGCCGGGATACGGCATCGTCCGCGTTCGATCGTGCATCCCGTGCAGTCCCGTGCCCGGAAGCCGGGGGTCGTCATTCCCTCCGCCCTCCGACAGCCGCATATTAGCGAACCGGACACCGCGGTCAAGCCGTGCAAGAGAGGGGATAGCATGTCCAGCGCTTCATCGTACGACGATTTTCTCGCCCTCCGCCCGCTCAACGTCAGAACCGCCCTCCCCGGCTCGAGATGCGCCCTCGTCAGCGGGCGCGACATCTGCGCGGCGGCCAGGAGGCGCGGTGCCATAGTGATGGCCGCCAACATCCGCAATCCTCTCAGCGCCGCGGGCATCCTGTCGGCGGCCCGCAGGGCGGATTCCTTCGTGATGCTCGAGCTGGCCAAGTCGGAGGCGAGGTACACCGGCGTGACCTACGGGAACCTTCCGGCAACCGCCCTGTCGATATCGGCCGACCTCGGCGACCAGGTCGTCTTCGCGCTGCACATGGACCATTACGCGGTCAAGTCGGAGACCGACAGGGACGAGGCGGTGCATTCGATCCCCAGGGCTCTCGCCGGGGGGTGGACATCCGTCGCGATAGACGCCTCGCACAACCCGGACCACACCAACCTCGTCTTCACGAGGGACGTCGCGATGCACATCCCCTCCTACATCGGCCTCGAGGTCGAGGTGGGCGAGATCAAGGGCGCCGGGGTCCTGTCCACGGTCGAGGAGGCCTCCTACTTCGTCGGCGGCCTGAACTCCTGGGGCGTCTTCCCGGACTACCTGGCGATCTCCAACGGCTCGAAGCACGGCACCTACGATGCGTCGGCCGGCGAGAGCGAGGGCATAGACCTCCCGAGGACCCGGGACATAGCGAACGCCATCTCCCGGTTCGGATGCGTGATTGCCCAGCACGGCATCAGCGGCACACCCCTCGACAAGGTCGGGCACTTCCGCGAGTACGGCATCCACAAGGGCAACGTCGGGACCCTCTGGCAGAACGTGGTGTTCGGCCTGGAGGTCGATCCCTCAAGCGGGAACGCGGTAATCGAGAACGGCTCCTACGTGAAGAGACCCGACAGGGGCGTTCCGGACGACCTCTGGGCCGCGATCGTCGCCGAAGCGGACAGGAGGGGCTTCTCACGGTCCTCCGGGGACTACAAGAGCCTCAACCTCCCGTTCCACGCCTACACCGTCTCGATGCCGCGGGAGTACCGCGAGAGGATCGTCAGGGAGACGGAGGAGTGGGCCCTTCGCTACTTCGAGGCCTTCGGCTCGATAGGCACGGGCTCCGAGGTGATCGCGGACATCGTCCGCAGGGGCGACTGGAACGCGACGCCGACGGTCGGGATAGTTGCGGACAGGGCCGACTACGGGCCGGATGCGGCCCCGGACGCCTCGAAGGGCGCGAGGGCCGACGGGAGGGACTACTCTGACTGATCCCCGCAGGGCTCCGATCCTCCTCTCGGGAGCCCGGCTGATAGATCCGGCCGGACCGGTGGACGAGGTCGCGGACATCCTGGTCGAGGACGGGTTCCTGGCATCGCCCGGCACCCCCGCGCCCCCGGGGGTCCGCATCGTGGACTGCCGCGGCCTCTGGCTCCTCCCCGGCCTCACGGACATGCACGTCCACCTGAGGGAGCCGGGGGACGGGAGGTCCGAGACCTACGAAAGCGGTCTCAGGGCGGCCATTGCAGGCGGCTTCACGAGGGTCGCGCCGATGCCCAACACCTCTCCGCCGACCGACTCCCCCGCCATGATAGCGGAGGCCGTCGAGAGGAGCTCCGGGCTGGGCCTGGCCGGAATCGTCCCCGTGGGCTGCGTCACCCTCGGGCGCGGGGGCGGGACCCTGGCCCCGCTGGCCGGGATGGCCAGTGCGGGCGCAAGGGCCTTCAGTGACGACGGATCTCCCGTGGCGGACGGGAGCCTCCTGGCCGAGGCGGTCAGGATATGCGGGGAGCTCGGCGTGACGGTGATCGAGCATCCGGAGGACGCATCCCTCTCGGCAGGCGGGGCGGTCAACGAGGGTCCCGTATCGCGGGTCCTCGGCCTCCGGGGAATCCCGGCCGCATCCGAGACGCGCGGGGTCGAGAGGGCCCTGTCGGCGGCGGCGGGGGGACGCATCCACCTGACCCATCTCTCGCTTCCCGAGTCCGTCTCCCTCTGCGCGGAAGCGGTCTCCGGGGGGGCGCGGGTAACCTGCGACGTGACGCCCCACCACCTGGCGCTCGACGAGACGGCGGTCATCGAGCTGGGGGCGGATGCGAAGATGAACCCGCCCCTGAGGTCGCCCGGGGACAGGAAGGCGCTGGTCGGGATGGTCGCCGCAGGCATGGTCGACGCCGTCGCGAGCGACCATGCCCCCCACGCCGCATGCCTCAAGGAGGGGGGCCTCGCTGGCGCCGCCTTCGGCGTGACCGGGCTGGAGACAGCCCTGTCCGTCACGCTCGGAGTCCTCACCGGGGAGGCCGGGATGAGCCCCGCGGACTGCATCGCCCTCTTCACGACCGGGCCCGAGGCGATACTCGGCCTGCCGCACGGGGGCTTCACCCCCGGCGCACCCCTCGAGGCCGTGCTCTTCGATCCTTCGGAGGAGTGGGTGCCCGCGCGCACGGCGGGCTTCTCCGCCTCCTCGAACTCCCCCTTCCGGAACCGCACGCTGAAGGGCAGGGTCCGCGCGGTCTGGAGGAACGGGCTCGCATTCATGGAGGGCCGCTTTGTCTAGACCGGCCGTTCTCGCCCTGGTGGTGCTCATGGCGTCGGGCTGCGCCTATTTCAACACCTTCTACAACGCCCGCCAGAACTACGACGAGGCCCTGCGGGCCGCCCGCCAGAACCCCGACAACCCCTCGGCGGCGGAGGCGGAGAAGCTCCGGGAGGCTATCGAGGGCGCCGGGAAGGTCCTCTCGTTCTATCCGGGGAGCAGGTGGGCCGACGACGCCCAGCTCCTCATCGGCGACGCGCTCCTGCTCCTCGGCAGACGATCGGTCACGGGCAGCGGGACCTCCAGCTTCGAGGACGCCATGAGGGCCTACAGCTCAGCCATCGTGATGACCGACGACCCCGGGATACGCGAACGGGCCTTCCTGGGCATGGGCCGGTCCGCCATGGAGCTCGGGCGCTACACCGACGCTGCCGCCTCGTTCGGGGCGGTGGGCGACTCGGAGCGGGACATCCGGACGGCCGCGAGGCTGGGCCTGGCCGAGGCGCTGACGCTCGACGGCAGGTCCCTCGAAGCCCTCGCAGTCCTCGACAGCCTCGGCGACCGTGGGCTCAGCGACAGTCTCAGGGGCGAGGTGTGGATTGCCCGCGGGGCGGCCCTCCTGGGGATGGGCCTGCCCGACAGCGCGGCATCCGCCTCCCTGGAGGCCTCGAGGTACTTCAGGAGGGGGCAGGGTCTCTACAGGGCGGTCACCGGTGCCGCCGAGGCGCTCCTCGAGGCGGGCCGCCCGGGCGAGGCCGCGGCCGTTCTCGCCCCGCTGCGGACATCCTACAGCTCCAGCAGGGAGCTGGCCGCCATCTCGCTCCTGTCGGGACGCGCCAGCGAGGCCGCGGGTGATGACGCCGGGGCTCTCTCGGCCTGGGAGGATGCCGCCCAGCTCGACCTCTCGAGGGAGGTCGGGGCGGAGGCCCTCTGGCGGCGTGCCCTGCTCCTCGAGGAGCTCGGCAGGACGGAGGAGGCGGTCGGGGCTCTCGGGGAGCTCTCGTCCAGGAGCGGCGACCATGTGTGGATCAGGCTGGCGGCCGACCGCAAGGCCGATCTCGACCTCCTGGCGACCTACACCGACAGCCTCCCCCTCGCCGATCCGGCCGACCGCGACCTGCTGCGGCTGCTTGCCGCGGAGAAGCGGCTGGACCTCTACGGCGAGGCCCCGGGGATCTCTGGGGAGCTCGAGACCCTCGCCCTGTCGGCCGACCCGCGCACGGCGTCCATGGCCCTCGTGCTGATGGCCGAGCGCTTCACCGACGATCCGGACTCCGCCGGGGCGATGCTCATGGAGGCCCTGGCGCTGGCCGATTCCGGCGATCTCGCGGGGAGGATCGAGCTGCAGCTCGGGCTCCCACCGGGTCCAGCAGCGGCCGTCAGGCCCTCGGCGCTCCTCGAGCGGGCCTGGGAGCTGTACGGGGAGGGCTCCTTCGCGGAGGCCTGGGAGACAGCCTCGAGCGCCCTGCGGTCGCGGTGGAGCCTCGACGCGGAAGCCGGGCTCCTATGGGTCGCCTACCTCGCCGCCGAGGCCGCGCAGATGGACGACAGCCTCGTCGAGGGCTACCTCGCGGCTCTCGTCAGGGATCACCCGGGGACGGACGAGGCCGCCGCGGCAGCCCTTCGCCTCGGCCGGACCGGCGGGGAAGGGGGCGGGGGTGAGTAGCGCGGTTGACACCGAGGCCGAAGTCATCGAGAACGAGGAGATCCTCCCCGGGGTCCGGAGGATGGTCCTCGAGGCTCCCGAGGCCGTGAGGATGGCCGTCCCGGGCCAGTTCGCGATGCTCGAGCCGTCCGGGGACAGGTTCCCCGTGACGCGCAGACCGCTCACGCTCAGCGGGGTCGACCGCGGGCGGGGCACGGCCTCCTTCGTGTTCGAGGTTGTCGGGAGGGGGACGGCGCTGCTCGCGGGAAGGAGCGCCGGATCGACCGTACGCATGCTCGCACCCCTCGGCAGGGGATACGAGCCGGTGGACGGGAGGTGGCTCCTCGTCGGAGGCGGGATGGGCACCGCCGGGTTCCCCTTCCTCCTCTCGGAGTTCACCTGCGGGGGGATGCTCGTCGGGGCGTCCCGAGCCGACAGGGTTGCCTGCTGCCCGGACTGGGCGGAGGTGGCGACGGAGGACGGCTCGAGAGGCACGGCCGGCCTCGTGACCGACCTTCTCGCGCGGACCGACTGGCATGCGTGGGATGCCGTGGCCGTCTGCGGCCCGCTCGCGATGATGAAGGCGGTGGTCCTGGCCGCTCCCTCCGGCGTCCTGGAGAGGATCCAGGTGTCGATGGAGAGCAGGATGGGCTGCGGCTGGGGCGTATGCGGAGGATGCGCCGTGCCGGCGTCGGGGGGCGGCTACCTCTCGTGCTGCATCGACGGACCGGTTTTCAGGGCTACCGAGCTGGACTGGGGTGCGATGTGACGAACGGCCGCCCGGCGGTAATCCCGGAGAGCTTCTGGGGGATCCCAGTCCCCGGTCCCGTGGCGCTGGCTTCGGGAACCTGCGGGTTCGGTCTGGAGCTCCGCGACCTCGGGGCGCTCCGCGACGTCGCGATGATCTTCACCAAGGCGGTCACCCTCGAGCCGCGCGCGGGCAACCCGCCACCCAGGCTCTCGGACACGGGCTGGGGCCTCCTGAACTCCATCGGCCTGGCCAATCCCGGCTCGCGCAGGGTCGTCTCGGAGATACTCCCGGAGGCCGCCGGGCTCGGCCCCCCGATCGTCGTCAACATCGCCGGCGAGTCGGTGGGGGAGTACGCCGGGGTGGTGCGGGTGCTCGAGGAGAGCGCCGTGCAAGCCGGCTACGAGGTGAATGTCTCGTGTCCGAACGTGGAGTCCGGCGGGATGGCCTTCGGAGCCGATCCGGAAATGGTCGCCCGGGTGACGGCTGCGGTCAGGCAGGCCACGGAGAGGCCCTTCTCGGTGAAGCTGACCCCGAACGCCGGCGACATGATCGAGGCGGCCAGGGCCGCCGAGGCTGCCGGAGCGGATGCCGTAACGGTCTGCAACACCTTTCTCGGCATGAAGCTGGACTGGAGGACGGGCGAATCCGCCCTCTCCAGGGGAGTCGGGGGGTACAGTTCCCCGGCCCTCCTCCCGCTCGTGGTCGCCAGGGTCTGGCAGGTCTCGCGCAGCGTCGGCATCCCCGTGATAGCCTCGGGCGGGGCATGGGAGGCCGTGGACGTGCTCGAGCTGCTCGCGGCCGGCGCGTCGATGGTCCAGATCGGCACCGGAGTCCTCAGGAGACCGGGGCTGCCCTCCGAGATCGCCGCGGAGATCGCACGCCTCTCGGGTGGGCGGCGATGAGGCGCCTCGCGTTCGTCGCGCTGATCCTCCTCGCCTCGGGCTGCCTCGTGCCCCGCCCCGTTTACCGCGGGAGCGCAAGGTGCGTCGCCAGCCTCGTGGACGGATTCGAGCAGCGCGGCACGGCCAGCTTCTACGCCGACGCCTTCCACGGGAGGCTGACCGCGAGCGGCGAGCGGTTCGACATGTACGCCATGACCTGCGCGCACCGCACGCTGCCGTTCGGCACGATGCTGGAGGTCGAGAACATCTCCAACGGGCGCACCGTGGTCGTCTGCGTGAACGACAGGGGTCCGTTCGTCTCGGGCAGGATAGTCGACCTGTCGAAGGGGGCCGCGGACCGCATCGGCATGCTGTCCCAGGGCACCGCGGAAGTCCGTCTCAGGGTGGTAGGCGTGCGGGAATCGGAGGGCCGGGAGTGATCGACAGCCGTGGCAGCGGTACGCCGGGGACGGGCGATGCCCCTCTCTACATCGCGATGACCAGCGACATGGGCAGGACGCCGGAGGATCTGGCACGCCCGCTCTCGGGCCTGGGCGTGGGCATCAAGATCGGGCTGGAGCTCTTCGCGGCGGAGGGCCCCGACCTGG
This sequence comes from uncultured bacterium, assembly GCA_964603785.1. GTDB lineage: Bacteria > Fermentibacterota > Fermentibacteria > Fermentibacterales > Fermentibacteraceae > CAZRWD01. Next base: position 58,255 of record CAZRWD010000009.1, on the reverse strand, counting down.
TCCGGAGGCTCTCCGGAATGGGCTTCCCGGTCTTCCTCGATCTCAAGTTCCACGACATCCCCCACACGGTCGCCGGCGCGGTCCGTGCCGCGTGCACCCTGGGCCCCTCCATCCTGAACGTGCATGCCTCCGGCGGCAGGGCCATGATGAGGGCGGCCGCCGAGGCGGCTTCCGGCACCGGGGTCCGCGTGATAGCCGTAACCGTCCTGACGAGCCTCTCCTCCGACGACCTGGGCGAGATAGGCTACGGGGGAGATCCGTCCGGGCTGGCCCTCCGGATGGCAGCCCTCGCCGGGGAATCCGGCCTCGACGGCGTGGTCTGCTCGCCCCTCGAGGCCGCCGGGGTCAGGAAGTCCCGCGGCCCCGGCTTCATGGTGGTCACGCCAGGCATCAGGCCGGCCGGCTCGGCTCCCGGCGACCAGCAGAGGTTCTCCACCCCCGCCGACGCCGTGAGGGCAGGCGCAGATGCGCTCGTCGTAGGAAGGCCGGTCACGGCCTCGCCCGACCCCCGCTCCGCCGCAATTGCGATACTCGACGAGATCGCCCGGGCCCGGCAGTAGGGCCGGGCGGCCCCGGGACGGCCTTCCGTGGGCTCGGGCGGTCCGTCCCGCCCTGGCGGTCCTCCTGCCCGTGCTCATCTTCCTCCTGCTGCGGGAGGCGCCGGCATCCCTCACCAGGCGGGCTCTCCGCCGAATAGACCCCGCCGCCTCCGCCGGGGCTGCGGTCGTGGCGCCGGGAATCCTGCTGATCTCGGACGTCATGCTCCCGTCGAGGGGCTTCCATGCGGGGGAGGTCTACGCATGGTGGCACATCGAGGGCCTCCGCCCCGTGATCGACAGCCTGCTCGTCCCCGCCTGCACGCTCGAGGCGTTCCCGGGCCGGGAGGGCGGCCGCGGAGGCGGCAGCGGCGGGCATGACCTGCCCCCCACCAGGATCGGACGGGCGCTCGTCGTGCACGGCTCGGACACCACGTTCTTCAGCGGCACGGCCTGCTCCTCGGGAAGCGACAGGATGCTCTCCGGAACGGCTTCGGGCCGCTGGGGATCTGCCGTCATCCGCATCGAGGGCCTTCCCGGGGGCGACTCCCTCAGCGCCGAGTTCATACGCTGCTCGAGCATCCCGGACGGGCTCACGGGACCTTCCTGCTCGTTCAGGGGGCTCCTGCTCTCCGGATCGGTCGAGGGGAGGCTGGCCGGGGACTCCCTGACACTCTCCGGCAGAGTCGCGGGACTCGACGGCGGCGGGGCCGTCCTGCCCTTCTCGCTGCGCGCCGGGCGGTCCTCGGGGAGTGTCGTCCTCGAGACGGACGTCTCCGGGACGGGGGGCACCGTGGAGGCCGCAGTGAGGCTCCTCGATCCCGGGGCATGCGTATCCTCCAGGCCGTCGGGCACGGTGAGGGTGACCTACGACGGCGGGGACAGCTGCCTGTTCGAGGTCTCCGCGAGGCTGGACAGCACAGTGCTCTCCTCGGCGCGGATCGCCTCCGACACCGTCTTCGTGCCGTCCTGCTCCCTCGGGATGCGGGGGACGGCCGGACCCCGCGGCGTGACCGTCGAGGAGGGCCTGCTGCTCCTGGGCAGGCTCCCCCTGTTCTTCTCGGTCGACCTGCCGGGTGCGTCGCGCGTGGTCGACCTGAGGGTGTGGAGCACCCGGATCAGGGGGGAGGACCTCGCCGCGTCCGTTCCCTCGGCTCTCCTGGGCCCGCTCGAGGGGCTGTCCCTCACGGGGGAGATGTCGTTCGAGATCCTCCTCCATGCCGACGCCGACGTCCCGGAGAGCTCGGACGTCTCGGTCGACATCGACGTTTCGGGCCTCGGGGTGGGCTACTCCCCCGTCGCCGTCGGCCGGTACGCATACGGAGGCGGAGTCCGGATGCGCGACAGCTGGGGAGGAAGCCGGTGGATCGAACTGGACCCGGCGCTCAACGACTCCTTCGTCCGGCTGTCGGAGATGCCGCCCTGGTTCGAGCCCATCCTCTGCTGCGCCGAGGACGGATCGTTCAGGAGGCATCACGGGTTCAGCCTCGACCACATCAGGGGATCCCTGGTGGACGACCTCAGGGCCGGGAGGTTCGTGCGTGGGGGGTCGACGATAACGATGCAGCTCGCGCGCAACCTGTTCCTGTCCAGGGAGCGCACCCTGGCAAGGAAGCTGCAGGAGGTCTTCCTGACCTGGAGGCTGGAGAGCGCCCTGTCGAAGGACAGGATCCTCGAGATCTACGCGAACATCGTCGAGCTGGGTCCGGGGGTCTTCGGATTCGACCAGGGGGCCAGGTACTACTTCGGCGTGGGCGCCTCCGGGATGGGCATCCGCGAGACGGCCTTCCTGGTCTCGATACTGCCGGGGCCGAGGATCTATCACAGGTTCTTCGAGCGCGGGGAGGTGCCGGGCTGGTGGGAGGACTATCTGGACAGGCTGATCCTCTACGCCCGGAACAGGGGGGGGATCGGTCAGGCGGAGGCGGAAGGGGCGATGGGCGCCCGGGTGCGGTTCAGGTGACCCGGGAGCCTGCTCTCGCACCGGGCGGTCACTCCTGTTATGTTGACCGTTGCGAAAGCCATGGAACGCTGGGAGGGTGAGATGGCGGAAAGCGGCGCCTTCGAGCTCAGGCGTGGGGATAAGGTCTACAGGGCAGCCTCCATGGATGTCCTGGAGCGCTGGGCGCGCGAGAGACGCATCTCCGCGGAGGATGGTGTGAGACCCGTCGGCGGGGCCGACTGGAAGCCGGCGGGAGAGATGCCCGAGATCGCCAGGCTTCTCGACCCCTCGAACTGGTGGACCGTCAAGATGGGGGATCGTTCCTACATCGCCCCCGATTTCGAGGCCATAGTGCTGTGGACGCGGGAGGGCCGCGTCACGAGCGATGCGGTCATAGAGGGGCCGAGAACGCCTCCCGGGGGCGTGCTCGCCCAGGGGCTGCCGAGGCTGGCGCCCTTCCTCAGGCCGCCTCTGGTCCAGGGCCCCGGATCGCCTCCGCGGCTGCGGATCGACGGTGTCGAATACCATCCGGGCGACATCGAGACCATCAAGCGGTGGATAGCCGAGTCGCGGGTCGCCGTGGACGCGGAGATCTCGCTCTCGGGAGGACCCTGGGAGCCCATATCGGAATGCGGCGCATTCGAGCCCGAGGCCTGGCCGCGCGGGGCATGGGGGGAGACGGTCTCCGACGAGCCCGACGAGGAAGAGGCCGAGGCCATGCTCGAGGCGGCGGCGGAAGGCGTCCCGGCCGACGGCAAGGCGGCAGGCGGGCCGGCAGCCGTTACCGTGCCTGCCGATGGGGCCGCTCTCCAGGCGTCCGGCGGCGGGGACGGGACGGAGCAGTACAGGATCGTCACATCCAGGGGAGTCGTGACGGCCGGCGATGCCCGCGAGATAGCCCGCCTGCTCCGCAGGAGGAGGATCAACTCTTTCGACGACGTGGTTCATCCCGGCCTGCCCGACGGCAGATGCAGCGTCGGACGGGCCCTCGAGCTGCTCCGGGGAAGGCGCAGGGGCCTGCCCGGATGGCTCTTCTGGGTCCTCACGGTCCTGGCCCTGGCCGTGGTCTTCCTGCTTATCGACCCCCTCGACCTGGACCTCAGGATTCTGGAGCGGCTGGGTATCAGTTGAAGCCGTCCGGGCTGATAGCCCTGAAGAGGGACGGTCGCAGGCTGCCCCCGGGCGCTCTGGCGGAGTTCGTCGCCGGGCTCGTGTCGGGCTCCGTGACCGAGTACCAGGCGGCGGCCCTCCTCATGGCCTGCTTCATCAGGGGGCTCGACCGGGAGGAGACCGTCGAGCTAACGCTGGCCATCCGCGACAGCGGCACCGTCATGGCCTGGCCCGGGCCCGGCGGGCCGGTTGCGGACAAGCACAGCACCGGCGGGGTGGGCGACAAGGTCTCGCTCATCGTGGCCCCGCTGGCCGCGGCGGCCGGTCTGAGGGTGCCCATGCTGAGCGGCAGGAGCCTGGGTCACACGGGAGGCACCCTCGACAAGCTCGAGGCCATCCCGGGCATGAGGACCTCCCTGGAGCCGGCCGAGTTCGAGAGGCTGGTAGCGGAGACGGGTCTGGCGATGGGAGGGCAGACCGCCGCCCTCGCCCCGGCCGACAGGATCCTCTATGCGCTGAGGGACGCAACAGCCACGGTCGAGTCGGTGCCGCTCATCTGCGCGAGCATACTGGGCAAGAAGCTCGCGGAGGGCATAGGCACCCTGGTGCTGGACGTGAAGGCCGGCCGCGGGGCCTTCATGACCTCCACCTCCGAGGCTTCCGGCCTGGCCGCGACCCTGGCCGAGGTGGGCAGGCGGTGCGGCCTCGAGGTGGGGGCTGCCGTCACCGACATGGACACCGTCCTCGGCCGGACCGCGGGCAACGCGCTCGAGACCGCCGAGGCGCTGGACATCCTCGAGGGCCGTTCGGGAGGCGCGGTCCGCGACCTCTCGGTCGAGCTGACAGCGATGATGGTCTCCATCGCGCGGGGTTCGACCGGCGGCATCGCCGCGGCGAGGGCGGAGTGCGCCGCCCTTCTCTCGTCCGGGGCGGCCATGGAGAGGTTCGCCTCGATGGTCGGGGCGCAGGGCGGTGACCTGGAGGCCTTCAGGAGCAGACGGCCGGCTCCGGTGGTGCGCGAGGTCCGCAGCGACAGGTGCGGGTACTGGACCGGGGTCGACGCCCGTGTGGCGGGCGAGGCGGTCAGGGCTCTCGGAGCCGGCCGCTACAGGATGGACGACGAGGTGATGCACGACGTGGGCTGGGAGCAGGCCGCCGACTCCGGGTTCCAGGTCGAGGACGGGCAGATAGTGGGATGGGTCCACGCGCGGAGCGCCGCGGAGGCGGAGGAGGCCGCGGGGACCCTGGAGGGCGGCTTCATCTGGGACGCGCCCAACCGGCCGCTGATCCTGGAGGTCATGTGAGAGCCATACCCAGGATAGACATGGCCTCGCTCCCCGCGAAGCTCGCGGAAGCCGGCCTGCTGAGCAGGCAGGGGCTCGAGAGGCTCTCGCGCCTCTGGAAGGGCTCCGACCCCGGCCTCCTGAACGTGCTCGTGGGCAGGGGGCTGATCACCGAGGAGGACCTGTACACCTTCCTCGCCGGCATGATAGGCGTCCCGTTCCGCAATCTCGATCCGCTGGAGCTCGACTACGAGCTGGTCACATCCTCCCTGCCCGGCGCCTTCGCGCAGAGGAACCACGTCGTGGTGGTCGGGAACTCCGGAGACCGTCTGATGGTGGCCACCTGCAACCTCGTCGACCCCCGCCCCCTGGAGGACCTGCCCCACCTCCTGGGCAGGGAGATCGACCTCTTCATAAGCAGGCCGTCCGACATTGCGAAGGTGATACGGCAGTTCTACGGCCTGCACAGCTCGATCGTCGCCGCGGCGAAGGAGGTGGGGGCCGTCGGCGAGGACGATGTGGACCTGGGGAACCTCGAGAGGTACGTCTCGAGCGAGACCTCGGGCAATCTGGAACCGACCGACAGGCCGGTCGTCAACGCGGTCAACCACCTGCTGCAGTATGCCTTCGAGGAGAGGGCAAGCGACATACACCTCGAGCCCCACAGGGAGGGCACGGTCGTCAGGCTGAGGATCGACGGGGTGCTGCACAACGTCTACAGCATCCCGAAGAAGCTGCACCTCCCCATACTCTCGCGAGTCAAGATGATATCGGGCATGAACATAGCGGAAAAGCGCAGGCCCCAGGACGGCAGGATAAGGACCCACTTCGAGGGCAAGCCCGTGGAGATCAGGGTGTCCACGATCCCGGTGGCGTTCGGGGAGAAGTCCGTCCTGAGGATCCTCGACCCCGGCATACTGATGCAGGACCTCTCCAGCCTGGGGTTCGAGGAGGACGAGCGCGAGAGGTACCAGCGGCTGGTGCGCCACACCATGGGGCTCATCCTCGTGACGGGGCCGACCGGGTCCGGCAAGACCACGACGCTCTACTCCACCCTGACCACGCTCGCCACGGCCGAGAAGAACATCACCACGATAGAGGACCCTATCGAGTTCGTCACCGACGAGTTCAACCAGATCGCCGTGCAGCCGGCCATAGATGTCACCTTCTCGAACGCCCTCAGGCACATCCTGAGGCAGGACCCCGACATCATCATGGTAGGCGAGGTGAGGGACCAGGAGACCGCGAAGAGCGCCATCAGGTGCGCGCTGACCGGGCACCTCGTCCTCAGCACCCTGCACACCAACGACACCGCCTCCACCGCGATCCGGATGCTCGACATGGGGGTGGAGCCCTTCCTCCTGTGCAGCACGCTCGTCGGGATAGTCGCGCAGAGGCTCGTCAGGAAGGTCTGCGAGGAGTGCGCCGAGGAATGGGAGCCTCCCGCCTCCGTGCTGCAGGCCTCCGGGCTCACGGGCCGGGAGAACGCCCGCTTCAGGCGGGGGAGGGGCTGCAGGGCCTGCCGGGGGACCGGATACAAGGGACGCACCGCGGTCTTCGAGGTGCTGGAGGTGACCGAGAGGTTCCGCTCCGCCCTGGCCCGCTCGGCGACGATAGACGAGCTCAGGAGGCTGGCGGTCGAGGACGGCATGAGGACCCTGCGGTCCGGCACCGCGATGAAGGTCTACGACGGCGTGACGACCCCCAACGAGATGATGGCCGTAACGATGGGACTGGAATGAAGCATCTCCTTCCCGCGCTCCTCGCGGCTCTGCTCCCCGCCCTCCCGGGCTGCGGGGGCGGGGACGGCGTGTCGTCCGGGCCCGACACGACGCAGGTGGTCGCCATGCCCGCGTCACCGCTGGAGGTCGCCCTGGAGTTCTCGAACCTCCTCGCCCTGAACGATCCGGAATGCCTCGACCTGATCGTGCCCCGGACGCGCGACTCCCTGGCCGCCCTCGACGTCCAGCCATGGGACATCTTCGGCCGCTGGAGGGGCTTCGACCCCTCGGGCAGGCTCACCGAGGTGCTTACCGACAGCACCGGCTCGAGGACGTCCTACTACTGCAGCATCCGCAGGATGGACGACCCGGCGATAGTCCGCATCGACTTCCTCCTCTGCGCGGACGGATGGCTCATCGAGGCCTTCGGCGAGGAGATCCCCGACGAGGTGATGGACTCGCTGAACGTGGAGCGGATCGCCCGCATGATAACGGCGAACCCGCAGATGCGCTTCGAGATGAGGTTCGCCAGGCAGCTCCTCGACGACTGCCGGATCGACTCCGTCCAGGCCTGTGCGTCCCTCGACGCCGCCCTGGCGTCCGGGGTGGCGTTCGAGGACTACGTCGCGTCACTCGAGCCGCAGGACTACGCCCGCCTGGCGTTCTCCAACATCAGGCGCTCGGCGAAGCTGCAGATCGTCCAGGACCGGGCCACCTACAACCTGACCAACGTCCCCGTGGAGCTGAACGGCTTCGTCGCCTCCTGGAGGGAGCTCGCATACCTCTCCAAGGCCGTCCTTCGCAACAGGCACGAGGCGATGCAGGTCCTCCGGTCGACCGGCGAGTGGGCTCCTGTGCCCGACTCGACGCTGGACCTGGCCAGGCTGGCCGTCCTCAGGAGCAGCTTCCTCGCCGTGAGCGACCTGGTGGAGGAGCTGGACAGTCTCGGCACGACCTGGCCGGCCCTCCTGACCACCGGAGTCGACGAACCGCTCGAGGAGATGGTCATCAGCCTTGACCCGCACCTGACCGAGCAGCGCTTCGAGAACGACATCGGAATAACGGTCTGGCGCGCCCTGGGCGTCGAGATGAACGGCGACCAGGACCCCGAGAGGGTGGTCTACTGGGCCGGCAACCTGTTCCTGTACGAGGGCAGGCCTTCGGGCTACAGGCTCGTCTGGAGGACATACGAGGGGTACGAGAGCGACCTCCACTGCGAGTTCTCTTCCCAGCCCGTGGCGGGGTCGTCATCCAGGGAGGTGACCCTGGTCGGAAGCGAGGGGATCTACGAGTACACCCTCAGGTACGAGGGCGGGGTGCCGGTCTTCGGGAGGAGCGGGCTTGGCTCCGCCGAATAGGACCTCTGCAGGGGCCTCCGCGCGGACTTCGACGCCGGCGGCCGTGGCGGGCTGGCTTCTCATCGCCCTGGTGATGAGCGCCTTCTTCGGGGGGGGCTTCCTCCTTCGGGTGTACAACGACTGCAGCGTGGCCTTCAGGCAGGCCAGGGGGAACATCCTCGTGGCCGGCCTCAGGGGGCAGGAGCCCTCCGCCGCGACGAGGATCTACGACTCCCACGGCAACGAGATGGCCTGCGCGTTCGTCGAGAACAGGCAGCCCGTCACCATGGACAGGATAAGCCCCTGGGTGGCCATGGGATTCATAGCGACCGAGGACAAGAACTTCTACGAGCACTCGGGAGTGAGCGTCAGGGGCCTCCTCAGGGCGGTCTGGGTCGACCTCACCACCGGGGCGAGGCACGGCGGGAGCACGATAACGCAGCAGCTCGCCAGGGGGCTCTTCCTCGTGCCCGACCAGACCGTGCAGAGGAAGCTCCAGGAGATGTTCATCGCGATGGAGATCGAGAGGCAGTTCTCCAAGGAGGAGATCCTGGAGATGTACCTCAACCTGATCTACTTCGGCCAGGGCGCCCACGGGATCGAGGCGGCGGCCCAGACCTACTTCGACGGCACCTCATCCTCCGCCCTGACCCTGAGCCAGGCCGCGCTCCTGGTGGGCATGCCCCGGAACCCCTCCGGGTACAGCCCCCTCCGCAATCCCGAGAGGTGCATGGCCAGGAGGAACGTCGTCCTGGCGATGATGCGCGAGGAGGGCTTCATCACGGGCGACCAGATGGAGCAGGCTTCGGCCGCGCCTCTGGGCGTGAGCATCTCCAGGCCGGAGCTCGAGGAGCAGTGGGACTACTTCTCCGAGTACATACGGCAGTACCTCGTCGCGAGGTACGGCTGGTCGGCGGTCTACGAGCAGGGGCTGGTCGTCTGGACCACCATAGACCCGGACATGCAGGCCGCCGCCGAGATGGCGGTGGACAGCGTGATGGCCCTCGTGGAGCCCGTCTGGGATCCCGTTACCGACACCTTCGCCAGAGACCTCACACGGCTCCGGTACGAGAGCTCCTACGACAGGTGGCAGGTGGTCGGGGACACGGCATCGGGAGCCCCCGACTACATCCAGTGCGCACTCGTCGCGGTCGATCCCAGGACCGGCTACATAAGGGCGATGGTCGGCGGCAGGGACTTCCAGGACAGCGAGTTCAACCGGGCCGTCCAGGCCAGGAGGCAGCCGGGAAGCTCCTTCAAGCCGTTCGTGTACGCCGAGGCGATAGAGCAGGGCTGGTCTCCGGGCAACGTCATCCTCGACCAGCCGGTGGTCGTGGACCTCTCCCCGGGCCAGTGGAGGCCCAGGAACTACGACGGCCGCTTCCACGGCATGGTCACCCTCCGCGAAGCCCTCGCGAGGTCGTACAACGTCGCGGCGGTCAGGCTGGGGATGGCCGTGGGCATCGAGGCCGTCGCGGCCAGGGCCAGGTCGATGGGCATCGAGAGCGACCTCCCGGTGGTGAACTCCCTGCCCCTGGGGAGCTGCATGCTGAGCCCCCTGGAGATGGCCCAGGCCTACATACCGTTCGCCACGGGCGGCATCGCCAGGCGCGCCACCGGGATCCTGCGGGTCGAGGACAGGTACGGGAACGTGCTGGAGTCGAACGAGCAGGTGGCGGCCGGCACGCGCGTGATGTCCGAGACGGGCGCCTGGCTCATGAACAACCTGCTGCAGAGCGTTGTCAGGGCCGGTACGGCGACGGGGACGCGCTGGTACTGGGGAGGTGCGTACGCCGGAAGGGATGCCGGTGGCAAGACCGGCACCACCAGCGACTACGCCGACGCCTGGTTCATCGGGTTCACACCCGACCTGGTGGCCTCGGTCTGGGTCGGGTACGACAACCATGTGATCAGGATCAGGCTGCAGAGCGGCCGTGGTGAGGCCGGCGGCGACATCGCCGTCCCCATCTGGGGCAGGTTCATGAGGCGGGTCTTCCGCGACGCCGATCCGTCCTCGGCCCCGCGTTTCCCCTCCATCCCCTCCAGCGCGGTCGAGCACGCGGTCATCTGCAGGCAGTCCGGCTTCCTCGCCAATGCGGAGTGCGGCGACAAGGCCGTGGACGAGCTGTTCTGGGCCGGCACGCCGCCCGTCTCGTCCTGCCCGATACACACGTCCTCCTCGCCCTTCCTCTCGGACACGACCATTCCCGACTTCACCGAGTTCGACAGGATCCTCGGAACGGGAGGCCCGAGATGATTCCCTGGCAGGCCTGGGCGCTCGCGCTCCTGGTCCTCCTCGCCCTGGGAGGCATCATGCTCACCAGATCGATGGCATGGAAGCGACTGCAGCTCCAGAAGGCCTCGAGGCTCGCGGCCGCCGACAGGGTGGACGAGATGATCCACTACCTCGAGAGGAACAGGGACAGGTCGTCGGTGGTCGAGCCCCTGACCAACGCCCTCGTCTACTTCCTGATCCGCTCGGGCAGGTTCGACGAGGCCGAACGGGTCGTCGTGCAGGCCATCGAGAAGGGCGACCGCAGCGCCGCCTCCATCGGGCAGCTCGGATACATCTCGGCAGGCAGGGGGGACGCCGTGCAGGCCGAGCAGTACTACCGCAAGGCCATGGAGAAGGACCCCTCCCTGAAGGCAACCCTCGCGGTGAACCTGGCCGGCCTGCTCCTCGAGCGGCGGGAGAGGCTCGACGAGGCCGAGGAGCTGCTCTGCGAGGCGCTGGAGCTCAGGCAGGGCTCCGCCAGGAGCGGGGTCCACGTCAACCTGGCCCTGCTCCACCTCGAGAGGAGGGAGCCGAGGGACGCCCTGGTGCATGCGATGACCGGCTACGAGCTGCTCTCGTCCTCCGACCTCACGAGGGGGCCCAGGGCCCAGGCCCTGGCGCTGGCGGCCAGGGCCAGCAGGCTCCTCGGGGAGGGCACCGAGGCGATCGACCTGGCCCGCAAGGCGATGAAGCTGGTCGGCGGCCTGCCCGGCTGGGAGAAGCTGCACGGCGAGCTCGCCGCCTTCTGCGGCGGGGACGGCGGGGGCCGGGAAGCGTCTTCTTGAAGAAGCTGCTCCTGACCGCGGCCCTGGCGATCGTCGTCTACTCGGTCCTGGTCCTGGCGGGCGACATGCGCGGCACAGGCGCGGCCCTCGAATCGTTCGACCCCCGGTGGCTGCCCGCGATCCTCGGCCTGCCCCTGGCGAACTACTTCCTCAGGTTCCTGAAATGGCACTACTTCCTCGGGCGCGCCGGGATCAGACCCGGATTCGGACGGAGCCTGCAGGTGTTCCTGGCCGGCTTCTCGATGACCGTCTCTCCGGGCAAGTTCGGCGAGCTCCTGAAGTCCTGCCTCCTCCGCGACAGGGAGGGCATCCCCGTCTCGCGGACATCTCCCGTCGTCGTTGCGGAGCGGATCACCGACCTCATGAGCATGACGGTGCTCGCGGCCGCGGGAGCCGCCCTCGCCGGAGGCGCCGCGGTGGCGCCCGTGATAGCCGCCGGCGCTCTCGTGACGGCCGCCTCCGTGGCCGTTCTCTCCTCGAGGAGGATCTTCGGCGCGCTCGCCGGCCTCGCCTGCCGCATCCGCCCGCTCAGGGGGAGGAGCGATTCCCTGTGCTCGTTCAGGGATACCTGCGGCGATCTCCTCGGACCCGCCAGCCTCGCCGTCTCCGTTCCGCTCGGGGTCCTGTCGTGGGGTCTCGAGGCGATGGTCATAGCGGCCGCGGCGAGATCGATAGGCCTCGGGACGGGTGCGGGGACCGCACTGCTGGCTCATTCCGCGGGGACCATCGCCGGGGCCGTGTCCATGATACCGGGGGGACTGGGGCTCACCGAGCTGACGATGGACGGGATCCTGTCGGGCCCGCTCGGCGGGGCCGGCGCGGCGGCGGTCACACTGCTCATGCGCTTCGCCACCCTGTGGTTCGCGGTTCTGATCGGGGCCGTGTTCCTCGCGATCGAGAGGACCGGCCGCAGGAACTCCGCGCCAGTCGGATGCGTTGTGGAAACCGGAGGTCCGGATGACGGAGCATGAATCGACCCCCCGGGGGAGAGCTGTCTACTCGCGCAACCCGGTCGTGACCCTCCGGGAGGAGGACCGGGAGGGCGGGCTCCTGTTCGATCCCGATGCCAACAGGGTGAGGATACTCAATGCGACCGGCCTCTTCGTGTGGTCGGGCCTCGACGGCGTCCGGCCGGTCTCCGACATAGCAGCATCGCTGGCCGGGGCCTTCGAGGAAGCCCCGGCCGGGCGGGTGGAGGACGACGTGGCCTCCTTCCTCGAGGACATGGAGAAGGCCGGCTTCGTCCTCCGGATCCCGCCCGCCTGAAGTGCAGCTGCCGGAAGCCCCCAGGACCGTGGGCATCGCCGTCACCGGCCGGTGCAACCTTTCGTGCGGCTACTGCTTCTATGCGAACGAGATGAACCTGCTGCCCGACCTCCCCGACCGGGACTGGCTCTCCTTCATCGACCAGCTCGGCTCGATGGGTGTCATGAGGGTCCTGTTCACGGGCGGGGAGCCCCTGCTGCGGCCCGGCTTCGTCGACCTGGTGGACAGGGCGGTGGAGAACCGGCTCCGGTACTCCATACTCTCCAACGGCACCCTCCTCACGGAGGAGATGGCCGGCAGGCTGGCCGAAGGCAGGCGGAGGACCAGGATGGACTATCTGCAGATCTCCATCGACGGGCACTGCGCGGAAGTCCACGAGCGCTCCCGCCCTGGAGGGTTCGAAGCCGCCGTCGCGGGTCTGGAGAGAGCCCGCGCCGCGGGGCTCCCCGTGGCGGTCCGGGCAACCATCGGCAGGCACAACGTCGACCACCTGGGGGACCTCGCCAGGTTCCTGCTGGAGGACCTGGGCCTCGACTCCTTCGGGACCAACGAGGCCTTCGGCATGGGCTCCGGCTGCGGTCCCTCCGGGGGGGTCCTCACGCCCGAGGAGTCCTGGAGGGCCATGGATGACTTCAGGGAGCTCATGGCGAGGTATCCCGGGCGGATACAGGCCCAGGCCGGCCCCGCCGCCCGGACGGGGTTCTTCGACTCGATCGCCGCCTCGTCCCGGACGGGAGCGCCCCCTTCGGGATACCGCGGCGGGTTCCTGTCCGGATGCGGCTGCGTATGGTCCAGGATCGACGTCATGCACGACGGCTCCATCGTCCCCTGCCACATCCTGCACGGGATGGTGATGGGGAACGTCACCACCGACGGGCTCGCCGGAGTCTGGCTGGACCACCCCGTGATGAAGGCGCTGAGGGCGAGGGCGGATATCCCGATGGAGGAGGTGCCGGGCTGCGGCGGGTGCGCCTATTCGGCATGGTGCACCGGGAGCTGTCCCGGGCTCGCCCTGGAGATGACCGGCGACATGAACGCCGTCGTCCCGGTCGACTGCTACAGGAGGTTCGCCGTTTCGAGGGGGGTGTCCGATGCCGTGTGACCCGCCGGCCTGCGGAGCCGCCGCCCCCCCCGGACCCTGTGCCGGAGTCCCTCCTCTGGCATCACTCTACATGTACGTCTCCGGGGCATGCAACCTCTCCTGCAGGCACTGCTGGATCAGCCCCGTCCAGGGAGACGCCCCCGGCCCGTCGCTCCACATGTCTCCGGAAGTCGCGCGGAGCGCCGTCGAACAGGCCGTGCCCCTGGGCCTGGCAAGCGTCAAGCTGACGGGCGGCGAACCCCTTCTGAACCCCGCGTTCGGCGAGATAGTGCACATGGTCGCGGAGCACGGCATCCAGCTCGTGGTGGAGACCAACGGGACCCTCCTCACCGAATCCACCGCAGACCTGCTCGCCGGATGCGGCGTGCTCAGGTCGATCTCCGTGAGCGTCGACGGCGCCACGGCGGAGACCCACGAGGCCCTCAGGGGGGTGCCGGGCTGCTTCGGGCGGGCAATGGAGGGGATCGGAAGGCTCGTCGGGCGGGGCATCAGGCCGCAGCTCATCTGCACTCTCCACAAGGGCAACGCGGGCGAGGTCACGGACGTGATCGACATGGCGGAGCGCCTGGGTTGCGGATCGGTCAAGTTCAACCACATCCAGCCGATCGGAAGGGGGGGCGACGTCCCCGGGGAGGAGCTCCTCGAGCCCCGCGACCTCCTCCGGGCGGGCTCCGAGCTGGCGGAGCGGGCCTCGAAGCCCGGCCCCCGGATCATCCTGCACCTGCCCCCCGCGTTCCTCCCTCCCGGCTACCTCTTCAGGCAGGGCTGCTCCCGTTGCGACATACACACCGTCCTCGGCATACTCCACACGGGAGAGATCTCGATATGCGGGGCGGGGGTGTCGCTTCCGGGCCTGGTCTTCGGCGACATCCGGAGCGACGGGCTGGAGGAGGTCTGGAGGAGTGCGCCGGTGCTGCGGGAGATACGGGAGACCATCCCGTCCGGGCTCGGGGGGACATGCTCGCGCTGCATCCACAGGGACTTCTGCAGGGGTGACTGCGTGGCCCTGAACTATCTGGCGGGCAGGAGCATATCCTCCGGCAACGCCTTCTGCGGCATGGCCGAGTCGCTCGGTCTGTTCCCCGCGTCCAGGCTCAGGGCGCAAGGCATGGAAGGCGGGCGGGATGCCTGAGGGAAGGCTTTACGAATCCCCCGGCTGCATGGACCTGTCCGGGGGTCCCGGTCTCCAGGGGGGAAGTGTGACGGGCATCTGCAATCCGGGGACCCATCCGGTCCAGAACCAGTGCTCGCCGGTCGGTCACGCCCCGCACATCCCGATCCGCTGCAACGTCGGCGGGCAGGTGGCCTACATGTGCAACGCGGGGTCCATGGTCTGACCGGCCTCTGGTGTTTCCGGAGGGTTCGTCTTATGCTCGCCTTTGCCGGGAGACGGGAACCATCCCCCCCGGACCGTATTCTAAGGGTGTGGAAGCCGCTCACGCGCCATCCCGGACCTGTTGAGCCGGGAGCATGGAAACGGGGGTGAAATGCCGGGCTACAGATCGCTTTACGAGGCGCCTGGCTCCATAGACCTCTCGGGGGACAGGGGATTAACGGACGACGGATCCAGGGGCATCTGCCTCCCCGGTTCCCAGCCCATACAGAACCAGTGCCGCCCCACGGGGATAGCTCCCGACTGGTCCATCGAGTGCATTCTCGGCTCCCAGGTCGCCTACGGCTGCAGAACCGGATCGATGGCCTGAAGCGGCCTTGACCGCTCCCCGGAACCGCAGGATCGAGATCGGAGGCCCGTGCGGCCTCCGTTTCGCTTTTGCGGGCATCAGCTTCCAGATCACGATCAGGACAAGGACCAGGTACGCCTTCCGGGACCTGGGAGCCGGCGACGACGGATCGGCCCCGCGCGGATCCGTGGGGATCGTGTTCGACAGGCTCCCCGGCCCCGCGTTCGACAGGCTGTCCCGTGCGGTCGCCTCGGGAGGGCCGGGCTGCGGCGAGGCTGCCCGCATCCTGGCGGGGGAGTTCGGTCCCGAGCCGTCCCGCGCCTTCGGGCTGACCGCGGACCGCAGGACCGACACACTGACGCTGTGGGATTTCGACCGCGCAGCCTCCCTGGCCCTGACCAACGGCGACAGGGTGCCCGAAGACCTGGACACGGTGCTCACCCTCAACCCGGGGATCGTCTCGCCCTTCACGCCGCTCTTCTCGACCCTGCTGATCCACAGCTCCGCCGTCGTCCTGGACGGAAGGGGAGTCCTGATGGTAGCCCCCGACGAGGGGGGGAAGACCACCGCAGTCCTCTCCGGCCACGGAGGGCGCATCCTGTCGGACGACTGCAACGCCGTGAGCATCGAGGGAGACCGGCCGCTCGTCCATCCGACCGGCTGGAGCCTCCTCGAACCGGATGGCGGGCCTGCGCCGCTCGGGGCCGTCCTCTTCCTCGAGAAGGCCGACGCCTTCTCGCTGTGCAGGATCGATTCGGGCGAGGCGATCCGCAGGCTCCACGAAGGATGCTGGTGCCGTCACGACGACCTGCCCCCGGCGGTGGCCATCGAGGCCGCCGGGCTCGCTAGGCGCCTGGCGCTCTCGGTGCCCTGCGCCACGGCTGGGCTGACGCTGGAGGGTCCGGACTGGTCCGCGGTCAGGAGCCTCCTCGGGGATGCAGGATGAGAGAGCGGAC
Source organism: uncultured bacterium (assembly GCA_964603785.1). GTDB lineage: Bacteria > Fermentibacterota > Fermentibacteria > Fermentibacterales > Fermentibacteraceae > CAZRWD01. Next base: position 42,260 of record CAZRWD010000009.1, on the reverse strand, counting down.
TCCGGGGCTCCGGGCGCTGTACGGCAGGCCCTTCTCCAGGGAGGTCCTGGTCCCGGTGTTCAGGAGCGGCGGAAGAGGGCTGCTGGCCGTCCTGCTGCTGCTCGCGGCGGGCACCGCCCTGACCCTGGCGCTCCCGGCCGTCACGCGATCGCTCGTGGACAGGGCCCTGCTCGGTGGCGACCGGGGCTGGCTCCTCGCCGGGGCCGCCCTGCTGGCGGGGCTCAGGCTGGCCGGAACGGCTGCAGGCTACGCACAGCAGATGACCTCCGCCAGGCTGGACAGGAGGATCGGGCTGGAGCTCCAGGAGAGGTTCCTCGAGAGGACGCTGAGGCTCCCCCTGGCCTTCCACGACCGCTTCGGGGAGGGCTATCTGGCCACCCGCTTCACCTCGGACCTCGGAACGCTCAGATGGGTGTTCACCGGCGCGGTCCCCGGGATGGTCTCCTCCGCCCTGCGCCTCGCGGGGAGCGTCGTCCTGATAATGATCCTGGAGTGGAGGCTGGCCCTCGCGGCGACCCTGTCCGTACCCCTCCTCTTCCTCGTCGCGTCGCTCTTCGCGGGGAGGATGAGACGTCTGGCCGCCCGGGCGATGGAGAGCAACGCCGATGCGGTCGGACACCTCGTGTCGGGAGTCGCCGCCTCGGAGGTGGTCAAGGCCTACGGCATGGAGGGGCGGGTTCTCGGCGGCTTCACAGGGAGGCTCGACAGGCTCCTGGGGATAGGGATAGAGAGGACCAGGCAGGGCTCGCTGGCGGCGGTCTCCCTCGAACTCGTGCAGGGTGCCGTCCACCTCGGCGTGCTCCTCGCCGGAGGGGGCATGGTCCTCGACGGGTCGATGAGCCTCGGTACCCTGATCGCCTTCCAGGCCTACCTGGCGGCCGTCTTCAGCCCGGCCAGGTTCCTCGCCTCGTCCTCCCTCGATCTCCAGGGAGCCGCGGCCGCGCTCGAGCGCCTGGACGAGATCTGGCAGGTGGAGCCGGAGGAACCGGCCGTGCCCGGCGGGCGGACGGAGGCGCCCGCCTTCTCGACCCTCGAGTTCGAAGGGGTCTCCTTCGGGTATCCCGGCAGGGCGCCCCTGTTCGACGGCCTCTCCTTCAGGGCTTCGAAGGGCGGGCTGCTGGCGATGGCCGGACCCAGCGGAGCCGGCAAGACGACGCTGCTCAGACTGATGCTGCTGCTGTACAGGCCCTCCGGGGGCAGGATCCTCTTCGACGGCAGGGATGCCGACGAGTACGGGACATCCGCCCTCCGCGCGAGGATCGGCTATGTCCCCCAGGTCGTCTCCCTCCTGCCGGGCACCGTCCTCGAGAACGTGCTGGCGGGGAGCCCGGACGCATCCCGCGAGGCTGTCGAGAAGGCGCTGGAGCTCTCGGGCTCGGCGGGATTCACGGCATCCCTGCCGCTGGGCGCCGATACGCCCGTGGGAGAGCGGGGCGTGCTCCTGTCCGAGGGTCAGAGGCGGCGGGTATCCCTCGCCAGGGCTCTCGTGCGCGAGCCGGCCCTCCTCGTCCTGGACGAGCCCACCTCGTCGCTCGAGCACTCGATGGCCTCCGCGCTCCTCGACACCGTCCGCTCCATATCGGCCGACCTCATGTGCATAGCGGTCAGCCACGACCCGACTGTGCTCGAGGCCGCAGACCGGGTGCTCCTGATCGACGGCGGGGCGGTGGCGGCCTCCGGCACCCACATGGAACTGCTCGTATCCTGCGGGCTATACTCACGCATGGTGTCTCCCGCGCGGCCTGGCCGCGAGGACATGTCCGGACGACGCCCGGGCGGTCCTCCCGACCGGGTCTGAGCGGATCCGGCCGCGCGGACAGCCCGCGCAGACCCGGGGATGCGACGCCCTGGCGGCTTCGCCGCCCTGGATCCGCGGACATTGCCCGTGCGGGTCGCGGCGCCCAATATTCCCGCTGGAGGTGGCCAGTCGTGAAACTCGTAACCCTGCTGTCCCTGCTGCCCCTTTCGGCAGCTCTCGCATTCGGTCTCGATCCTTCGGGATTCGACCTGCTCGAAGGCGATGGCTCCCCGCTCCTCACCCCGTCCTTCGGGAGCTCCATGGCCTTCTCGTTCACCTCCGGCGGCGGGAGATCCTGGAGCACCGGCACCTATCTCGGGACCATGGGGCTCCTCCTCCATCCCGACGTCAGCGCGGAGGTGAGCCTCGGCTACACCCGCCTGTTCGACTTCTCGGGTCCGGACGCGGGCATGTACCTCGGCGGTATCGGCATCGACTGGAGGCCCTCCGACAGCTTCCTCCTGGAGCTCCACGTCAACGGGGCCTTCTCGGGCGAAGCGCTGCAGGGGAACTGACGCCGGCCGCACCCGCAGCAGTCCTGTTCTCGATCGCTCTCCTCACGAACGGCGATTCCCTGGTGCGCGAGGGCCTGATCGAGGAGGCCATACCGGCCCTCCTCTCGGAGCGCTCCGGCGCGTCGAGCCCCGATCCGTGGACCTCGTGGCGGATAGCCTGGGCATACAACCAGATGGACCTTCCGGACAGCGCGCTCGCGTTCGCCTGCGAGGCCTGGCGCATGAGGCCCCAGAGCGAACTCCTCCTGTCCGAGTACATGAAGACCCTGAGGAGGCTGGGGAAGACGGGCGAGGTCGTCCGGCTGGCCGCCCTCCTGCGGGGCGGGGGGCCGGCGAGGTACCAGGCCGCGGCCTGCGGTCACGAACCCTCCAGGGCCTTCCTCGAGGAGGCGCTGAACTCCCCGGACGACTCGACCGCCGCCGATGCGGCCTGCTGGCTGTCTGTGCTGGCGGCTTCGGAGGGTGATTCCTCCGCGCACCTCGGGCTGCTGCGGCAGGCCGTCGCCCTCCGACCGGGCGAGAGCTTCTACCGCTCCATGCTCGTCGAGGCCCTGTGCGACGCCGGCCTGCAGGGGGAGGCCATGGAGAACCTTCTCGCACTGAGGCGGGAGCGCTGTCGCGACCAGTCGTACTGGGACGCCCATGCCCGCGTGGCTCTCCTGGAGGGAGACACCGAGAGGCGGGTCTGGGCGCTGCGCCGGGCCTGGCAGGCGCGCCGCTCGGCGGCTGCCGCGCGGAACCTCGGCTGGGCCCTGGTGAGTGCCGCACTGGAGGATCTGAGGGAGGGCAGGCCGGAGCACTCAAGGCAGAGGCTCGTCGAAGCCTCGGGCCTCGGCCGCGGGGAGGACGGGTTCCGGGCCGTCGCGGACTCGATCTTGGGGGAGTTGGATGAATTCCAGGCTCGTGCTCGCGGGGGCCGCCGCCCTGTTGCTTCTTGCGGCCGGTCTCTCGCTGCCCCGGCCGCCCTGGCCGGGGTCCGCTGATCCGTCGAAGCTCCGCGGCTTCGGCGGGCACCCGGTGAGGTCGGCCCTGCATCCCGAGGAGGTCGGCCGGAGGCTCCGCGAATGCGGCCCCTGATCCGCAGGGCAACCGCTGCGGCCCTCCTGCCGGTTATGTTCGCCTCCGCGGGGTGCGGCCTCCTGAGGCGGGACAGGATAGAACACGTCCTGTTCTCCGCCCACCTCGCCTGCCTGACGACCGGTGTCGCGAGCCACCTGGGCGCCGGCGGAGGGGATGCCAGGGCGATCGCGGCCTGCGTGGCGGCCGGGGCCGGGCTGGCGAAGGAGGCTTCCGACGCCTCCTGCGGACGGGGCTTCGATCCGATCGACCTCGTTGCGGATGCCGCGGGCGTGCTGGCCGGTATCGCCGCGGCGGGCCTCTTCACTTCGGGGGATTGATTTGGCTGGCGGATTCCTGGGCAGGATCTTCGGTGACAGGCAGAAGAAGAACGAGAGGGCCCTGAGGCCCTGGGTCGAAGGAATCAACTCGCACTTCTCGGGCTACGCCGGCCTGACCGACGCCGAGCTCGCGGGGCTCACGACGGGCTTCCGGCGGAGGCTCGCAGGCGGGGAGACGCTCGACGATCTCGCATGCGAGGCCTTCGCGGCGGTCAAGGAGGCCTGCCGGAGGCTCTGCGGCACGACCTGGAAGGTCACCGGCCGGGACTACTCGTGGAACATGGTCCCGTTCGACGTGCAGCTGATGGGGGCCGTAGTCCTCCACCAGGGCCGCATCGCGGAGATGGCCACGGGCGAGGGGAAGACGCTCGTGGCGGTCATGCCCATGTATCTCAATGCGCTGGCGCTCAACGACAGGTGGGTGGAGAAGGCCGGCGCTTCCATGGGCCCGGACCCCGCCGGGTGGACCTTCGAGCCGATCGACGGGGAGCCCGTGGGCAGGGGCGCGCACCTCGTGACCGTCAACGACTACCTGGCCCTGAGGGACTCCGAGTGGATGGGCCCCGTCTACTCGATGCTCGGACTGACCATCGGCTGCATCCAGCAGGGGATGACGCCCGACCAGCGGAAGGCCCAGTACGCCTGCGACCTCACCTACGGCACCAACAACGAGTTCGGCTTCGACTACCTGCGCGACAACATGGCGGTCAGGCTCGAGGACAGGGTGCACCGGGGCTTCCACTACTGCATCGTCGACGAGGTGGACAGCGTCCTGGTGGACGAGGCCAGGACCCCGCTGATCATCAGCGGACCTGTCGCGAGATCGACCACGATCTACAAGGACCTCCGCAGCGGCGTATCCAGGCTCGCCTCCAGGCAGGGCGAGCTCGTGAGCAGGATCGTGGCCGAGGCGGACTCGCTGTGGGAGCAGGGGAGCCTGCGGGAGGCCGCCGAGCTCTACCTGAAGGCCAGGCGCGGCGCACCAAAGCACAGGAGGCTGGCCCGCTCCCTCCAGGATCCCGACAGGCTGCGGGAGGTCCAGAGGGCCGAAGCCGAGAGGATGAGGGAGAAGAGCCTCCACAAGCTCGACGAGGACCTGCTCTTCGCCATCGACGAGAGGGAGCGGTCGGTCAACCTGTCCGACGCCGGCAGGAAGGTCCTCTCACCCGAGGATCCAGACTTCTTCCTGCTTCGCGACATCGGCGAACTCGTCTCCGAGCTCGACCAGCTGGACCTGCCCGAGGAGGAGCGCCTGAAGAGGCGTCAGTCGGTGCTCGAGGAGCAGTCCAGGAAGGCCGAGGCCCTCCACGCGACCGACCAGCTCCTGCGGGCCTTCCAGCTCTACGAGAAGGACGTCGAGTACGTCGTCGACCAGGGCAGGGTGATGATCGTCGACCAGTTCACGGGGCGGCTGATGCCCGGGCGCAGGTTCAGCGACGGCCTGCACGAGGCCCTCGAGGCCAAGGAGAACGTCGAGGTCAGGGCCGAGACCCAGACCCTCGCGACCATCACGATACAGAACTACTTCAGGATGTACGGCAGGCTCGCGGGCATGACGGGCACCGCGGAGACCGAGGCGCACGAGTTCGAGTCGATCTACGGCCTCGAGGTCGTGGTGATACCCACGAACGTCCCGGTGGTGCGCAGGGACCACGACGACAGGGTCTTCAAGACCAAGCGGGAGAAGTATGCCGCCGTGATCGCGGAGGTCGCCGAGCTGCACTCCCGGAGGCAGCCGGTACTCGTCGGCACCGTGTCGGTGGACGTCTCCGAGACGCTCCACAGGCTCCTGACCGCGAGGGGCATACCCCACAACGTCCTCAACGCGAGGCACCATCAGCAGGAGGCGGAGATAATCGCCCTCGCGGGCCAGCCCGGTGCGGTGACCATAGCCACCAACATGGCCGGCAGGGGTACCGACATCAAGATCGCCGACTCGATCCGCCTCATCGGTTCGGACGACGGGGCCGGGGCGCCCGGGGGCCTCTTCGTCATCGGCACCGAGAGGCACGAGGCCCGGAGGATCGACAGGCAGCTGAGGGGCCGCTCGGGCCGCCAGGGCGACCCCGGGGCGAGCAGGTTCTACCTCTCCCTGGAGGACGACCTCTTCCGCCTCTTCGCGTCGGAGCGGATGATCGAGTTCCTCAAGAAGACCGGCGAGAAGGAGGGCGAGGTCATCGAGCACCCGATGCTGACGAGGGCCATCGAGAGGGCCCAGAAGAGGGTGGAGGAGTATAACTTCGGCATCAGGAAGCACCTCCTCGAATACGACGACGTCGCGAACAGGCAGAGGGAGGTCGTCTACGCCAGGAGGCTGCAGGCACTCACGGGCGAGGGGCTCGCCGGGGAGGTCAGGGAGATGGTCGCGGCCGTCTCCGGCTGGGCCCTGGAGGAGCACTTCCCCGACGGGGTCCATCCGTCCGAGTGGAACGTCGACAAGGCCAGGGCCGCGCTGTTCGAGCACACGGGCGTGGCCTTCCGGCTCGACGACATCCCCGACCTGACCGATGATCCGGAGAGGGCCAGGGAGATGGCCTCGTCCAGGGTCGCGGCGTTCCTCGACATGAAGGAGGAGAAGCTCGGGCCGCAGCTCATGAGAGAGCTCGAGAAGTGGTCGGTCCTCAGGTCCATCGACCTCAGGTGGCGCGAGCACCTCTACGAGATGGACCACCTGAAGGAGGGCATCGGCCTCCGGGCCTACGGACAGCGCGATCCGCTCGTGGAGTTCAAGAAGGAGGCCTTCGGGCTCTTCGAGAACCTCCTGGACGAGGTCGACAGGCTCGCGGTCAGGCAGGTGCTGTCGCTCTGGCCCCAGCAGGCGGTGCCGCTGAGGAGGGAGGCCCAGCCGGTCGGCAGGGCGCTCCACCCGGGCGTGCAGGTTGCCGGCGGTGCCGGCGGTGCCGGCGGTGCCGCGGCCCGGCAGGAGGCGGAGGCCGGTCCGAGGGCGGGTCCGGCCACGGTCAGGAGAGAGAGTCCGAAGGTGGGCAGGAACGATCCCTGCCCGTGCGGAAGCGGCAGGAAGTACAAGCATTGCTGCGGCAACTGAGAGGAGGACGAGATGTCGGAGCGGGGCGGAGATGTGTGGGCGTTCCTCGCGGGTGTCTTCATAGGGGGTGTCACCGCGCTGCTGCTGGCCCCCGCGAAGGGCTCGGAGACCCGCGGGAGGATCAGGAAGACGGCCGAGGACGTCTACGCCAGGGGCGGTGAGCTGGTGGAGTCGGGAAGGACCGAGGCCGGCAAGGTCATAGCCAGGGGACGCCGCAAGCTGGAGGACCTGGCCCAGAAGTACGAGGACAGGACGGTGCCGGAGAAGTAGCGCCCGCCATGCCCGGGGCACCGTTCGGGACCATCGCGGTGTGGGGCGACGGAGCGGTCGGCACGGGCCTCTCCGTCGCCCTCTCCCGTGTTGCGGACGTCGTCCTGGTGGGCCCGCCCGGCTCGCCGGGGGGGCGGGCGACCATCAGATCCTCGGGAGCCGTGCAGGGCCGTGCCAGGGTCGGACTCGCCTGCTCCGACGACCCTCCGCGCTCGGACATGGCCTTCGTCGCCGTGAAGACATACCATCTGGAGGCCGTCTCGAGAGCCATGCGGAGGGCTTCGACGGGACCCGTGGCGTGCCTGTGCAACGGGATGGGCCTGGAGCGGTTCTGGGGCGCGGGCTGGGATCTCGTCGAGAGGGTGGTCGTCGTCGGCGGCTTCAGGCTGGTGGCGCGGAGGGCGGTGGAGACCCATCCCGGCGGGCTGCTCGCCCTCGAGGGGGGGAAGGCGGCGGGGCCCCTCGGGGCAGCCGGGCTGGATGTCTCGACGCGACCGGGGATGGAGCCGTCGCTCTGGGCGAAATGGCTGGTCAACAGCACGCTGAATCCCGTCGCCGCGCTTTCCGGAAGCACCAACAGGGATCTACGCGGGAGGGGGCTCGAGAGGATCCTCTGGATCCTGTTCGACGAACTCGCCGGAGTGGTCCCCCCGGAGTTCTCCGATGAGGCGAAGGACGGGGCCCGCGAAATGCTCGGGATGCTGATGGCCATGTCGGACAACAGGTGCAGCATGCTCGAGGATCTTGAGAACGGACGACCCACGGAGATCGACTGCCTGACGGGCCTCGCCTGCGGGAACCCCTCACGTAGCCTGCCGGTGGCGGAGGCCGTGACGGCCCTGGTCAGGGCTAGAACTTCACGAGCCTGACGGACTCCTCCGAGCCTCCGGACCTCAGGACGGCCACATAGACCCCGGCGGGGAGACCCGCCCCCGCCTGCACGGTGCCGGATGACGAAACACCCTGATAGACGGTCTCCACCAGTCTGCCGTCGATCGAGCGGAGCTCGACCGTCACGGGGCCGGCGGAGCCGGTCGCGAACTCGATGGCGAATCCGGCCGGGGACGGGTTCGAGACCGGTCTGATGAGAAGCCCTCCGGCGCCGTCGCCCTCCTCGATCCCCGTCAGGACCGACGAGTCGAACCACAGGTCGCTCGGTCCCTCGGCCAGGAAGAAGAGGGCCTGGTTGGTCGAGGAGGGTCCCTGCCTGACCACCGCGTGCGTCGAGGGGCAGGGCACAGTCTCGGAACGGATGTACGGGATGGCCGAGACGAGCTGCGCTAGGCTCGCGGCCGAGGCCACCCTGGCCAGCCCGTTCGTGCCGTCGAGATAGGAATAGACGGCATTCCCGGTCGCCCTGTTCACGTCGAGGAACGGGTAGGTGCCCAGTCCGAGGACGGCCGGAGCGCTCCACGAGGCGCCGTGGTCGGCCGACGTGGAGAATCGGACCTGTCCCGCCGCGTCATGCCAGACCACGCCCACCATCTGGCTTCCCGTCCACTCGCAGGCCGCCACCGGACCCGCGTAGGGCTGCCCGCCGCCGAGCGCGACGAGGGTGGTGTCCGTCGGGCTCATCGACAGGCAGCGGATCTGCGATGTCGCGTGGTCCTGGAACGCTATGTGCAGCCAGCCCCCCGGGCCGCAGCAGAGGGAGGGCCTCTCCACTCCGGTCAGGAGCTGCTCCCATGCGGTCCATGCCCCCGGGGTGTCCGCCCCCGAGATGAACAGGTTTCCCGCCTGGTCGTCGGCGCAGACCCAGAGGTCGTCGGTGTCCTCCGTGGCGCATGCGCTTATCGATCTAATCGTGTCCGCCGCAGGATGGTTCATCTCGATGATGGAGAAGCCGTAGAGGGATATCCCGGGCAGCAGGAACTGCAGCGACAGGACCCTGCCCCTGGTGCCCGGCAGCCGGTCGACCACGAACTCGAACAGGTACTCGTACGGGGACTGGGTGTAGATGCAGAGCTGCGGGTCGTAGAAGGCCGAGGTCTCGGAGGTGTTGAGGTGGCCTGTGTACCAGGTCGCCCCCCCGTTCGCGGAGGCGAGGACGGCGGACTTGGAGAGCGAGCTGTCGGTCACTGCGCAGGCGTAGAGCCTGCCGTTGGAGTTGCAGACGCCCGCGAGGTACTCCTGGCCGACCCCGTACCAGGAGGCGTCGTACTGCATGTCCCACACCAGGACGTCGTCGTACCAGGCCGGTGAGGGATCCTCCAGGGGAGCGAGCGAGGAAACCGCGACCAGGAATGCCAGCATGATCATCTCAAACCTCCCGCCCGCCCGGTCAGGCCCGGGCGGCGATCATCCTTCTCATGATACGATAGGAACGGGAGGGGCCGGGGTCTAGTACGGTCAGAAGGCGTCCTCTTCGTCGCCCATGTCGGTCTCCTTGTCCAGGAGCTCCCAGGCCGGGCTGCCTGTGATCTCCTTCAGGTCGTCGACGACGTCGAGCTGAGAGGGGTCGAGCTGCAGGGACTGGGTGAAGAGCTCGATGGCCTCCTCGTCCTGCCCCCTGATCACGTAGATGCGCCCCATGGCGTTGTAGGCGCCCAGGAGCTCGGGGTCGAACTCGATGGCCTTCTCCAGGGCGTGGAGGCAGTTGTCGACCATGAGCTCCTCGTCCTTCTCCTCGCCCCAGAGGTCGAGGGGGGAGAGGTTCTCGAGCAGGGCCATGCCCCAGCAGAGGCCTATCCTGAGCCATGCCTCGGCATTCTCCGGGTCTAGCCTTATGACCTGCTCGAGGAGGCCGATCGCCTTCCTCGGCGAGTGGTCGTCCATGTACTTCCGGGCAAGCAGGAACCGCGCCTCGATGTCTCCTGGATTGCTGGCCACGGCTTCCTGAAGCTCCTTGACGGAGATTTGCTCCATGCGTTCAGAGGACCTCCGGGCTTGTCGTTGGCCCGTCAATATGAGCGCGGGAGCAGACCGTCAAGACCTCCCGGGCTTGCCCCGGGAGGCGCGCCGGACTACTATCGGGCCATGATCGGAACCGCGCTCGGAGACGAGGTCAGATACCTGCGGGGAGTCGGTCCGGCAAGGGCCGGGATGCTCGCCCGGCTGGGCATCAGATGCCTTGGCGACCTGGTCCTCCACCTGCCCAGGCGCTTCCTGGACCGGGGGGAGGTCCGGTCGATCGGCTCGCTCGAACCTCTCTCCAGGGCCACCGTGACCGGCACGGTCACGCACCTCTCGGAGAGGCGGCTCCGCGGAGGGAGGCGCCTGCTGCAGGCATTCGTCTCCGATGGAACCGGCGTGCTCGCACTGTCCTTCTTCAACTCCGCCTGGATGCGCTCCAGGCTGCCCGTCGGCTCCAGCGTGACCGCATCGGGCGAGGTCGTCTTCCTGAGGGGTCCCGTCATGACCCATCCCGACCTGCTCGTGCCCGGGGAGGAGGCCGGAGGGTGCCCTCCCGCCTCCCTGCTGCCGGTGTACCCGCTGACCTCCGGCATCACCCAGGGGGTGATGAGGAGGATCATCGACTCCGCCCTCGACTCGCTCCCCGCAGGGCTCCGGTCCGTTCTCCCGGAGGGGCGCATGGCGATGCACGGCTTCGCATCGAGGAGGGACCTGCTGGTGGAGGCCCACCGACCCTCCTCGGCGTCCTCGGCCGGGAGGGCCCGGCGCACGCTCGCCCTGGAGGAGATATTCCTCCACCAGCACGCGCTCGCGAGGGTCCGCGAAGCCGCCTGCGACTCGGAGGGGATCCGGGTCCCCCTCGACGGATCCTTCCTCCCCCGGTTCCTCGGCGGCCTCGGGTTCGGTCTGACGAGGGCCCAGGAGAGGTCGACGAACGAGATCCTGTCCGACATGGCGGGCCCGCTTCCCATGCGCCGGCTGCTCCAGGGCGACGTGGGATCGGGGAAGACCGTCGTTGCGGCCGCAGCATGCGCCCTGGCGTGCACCCGGGGCATGCAGGCCGTCCTCCTCGCACCCACCGAGGTGCTGGCATCACAGCACCTCAGGACGCTGCAGAGACTGACCGCTCCGCTCGGCATTGCGTGCAGGCAGCTGTCGGGGGGCACCCCGGCGAGGGAGCGCAGGGCGCTCCTGGAGGAGCTCGCGAGCGGCGCGCCCGTACTCCTGACCGGCACCCACGCCGTTCTCGAGCCCCCGGTGGAGCTTCCGGGACTCGCGCTCGTGGTCGTGGACGAGCAGCACAGGTTCGGGGTGGCGCAGAGGGAGGAGCTCATGAGGGGGAGGCTCAGGAGGCCTCACCTTCTCGTGATGTCTGCCACCCCGATCCCCAGGACCCTCACCATGGCCTTCTACGGCGACCTGGACCTCTCGGTCCTCGACGAGCTCCCCCCGGGCAGGGGCAGGACGATGACGGAGCTGATAGGGGAGGAGGACAGGCGAAGGGCCTATGAGGTCCTCAGGGAGCGGCTGGAGGCGGGAGAGAGGGCGTACATAGTCTATCCGCTCAGGGAGGCCTCCGAGAAGCAGGACCTTAAGGATGCGACGACAGCCTGGGAGAGGATCGCCGCCGGGCCGCTCGGCCGCTTCGGGGCGGGTCTCATCCACGGCTCGATGCCGGCGGCGCGGAAGGTGGCGGCCGCAGACGACTTCGCATCCGGCAGGACGAGGGTGCTCGTGAGCACCACGGTCGTGGAGGTCGGCCTGGACGTGCCTGAGGCGACCGTCCTGATCGTCTCCGACGCCGAGAGGTTCGGGCTCAGCCAGCTCCACCAGCTCAGGGGGAGGATCGGCCGCGGCAGCAGGGACTCCTGGTGCTTCCTGGTCTCGGGGGAGGATGCGGGGGAATCGGCGCGGATGCGCCTCGCGGCCATGGTCGGGACCTCCGACGGATTCGAGCTGGCCCGGAGGGACCTCGAGATAAGGGGGCCGGGAGACATCCTCGGAACCCGGCAGAGCGGTCTTCCCGAGTTCAGGGTGGCGGATCTGGCCACGGACGGCGCCCTCGTCTCCGAGGCATCCGAGCTCGTCAGAACGCACAGCCCCGGCCCGGGCCTGGAGGAGGAGCTGGTCTGGCGCTACAAACTGACGCAGAACAACATGATATGAGTACGGATGGCCGCTCCGCCGCACGCCGCGAACGCGAATCGTCGGCGCGGTTGCCAGTGGCAAGCGGCTTTTCAATATTGCTTCGAGGATATCCGGCAGGCGGCCCGGAGCCGGCGGAGGGCGGCCGGTCCGGGGAATACTCATTGTCCTGATGGCGGGCACCAGGCGAGGAGGATAGATGAGCGCTGCTGAAAGCCGTGTCACTGAGCTGCTTCGAGCCGCACGAAGGCAGATGGAGTCCGGCGAGCGCGAGCAGGCTCTGAGGACGCTCCGCAAGGCCATGGATCTCGAGCCGGACAACGACGAGGTCCGTGAAGAGGCCCAGTCCATCGAGCGCGAGATAGCGGCGATGAAGGCTTTCAAGCGCACACGGTCGATCAGGGCGCACAGCCCGACCGAGGCCGCGGCGCCCGCAGCGGCCGGCTTCGTGGAGGAGTGCGTCAGGAGGTCCGACGAGGCCCTGGAGGCAGGAGACGAGATCCGCGCCCTCCAGGAGCTCGAGAGGGCCCGCAGGCAGGATGACGAGAACGTCGACATCAACCGGCGCATAAAGTCGGTCAAGCGAAGCATCAAGGCCAACAACCTGGCCGACCTCGGGCTGACCAGGCTGAGGGCGTCGGATCCCGCCGGAGCCCTCGAGCAGGCCCGGAAGATATTCGAGTTCTGGCCCACCTCCCCCGCGCTCGACAGGCTCCTGGCCGAGGTGGAGGACTATGCCTCCTCCGCCGGCGAGATCTCCGACGAGGACCTGGTGGACGAGTTCGTTGCGGCAGATGGTGTCGGGACTCTCGAGGCCGAGGAGCCTGTCGAGGTCGAGGAGACCCCGGCCGGTGTGGACGGGGCGATAGCGGCGATCCGCGAGCTGATAGCCGGCAACGAGTTCGACCTCGCCCTCCAGGAGGCTCGCGAGGCTCAGCAGAGGTTCCCTGACGACCCGACCATCCGCGGGCTGGCGGAGCGCCTGGGCAAGGTGGCCGCCCCCGTCTCCAGGTCGGCGGAGAGAACCCCCGAACCCGTGATCGCGGCGGCGGTGCCGGTCGCGGCGGCGGCGCCGGCCCCGGCGGCGGCAGAGCCCGCCGCGCGCGAGGAGAGGGAGCGCAGGAAGCTCCCCCTGGTGCCCATCCTCGTCGGGGCGGCGGTCGTGGCGGCCGTCGCCTTCGGAGCCGTCAAGCTCTTCTCCGGTAGATCCCCGGAGCCCGTCGAGGCGCCTCCGGTGCAGCCCTATTCGGTGTCGCTGTACCTGGCGGGAGCAGATGACGCCCTGCTCTCCGTCGACGGGCAGGAGATCGAGCGCGACTCGACGGGGGCCTACAGGCTGACCGGGACCGATTTCGGCGAGAGGAGCATCGAGGTCAGGGCGCAGGGCTACGAGGTGCTGCAGACCAGGCTGGATCTGGCCCAGGGCCAGCAGGTCACGGACACTCTGGTTCTCTCCCCGCTAGGGACGAACACGGCCGACGTCACGTTCAACATCCTGATGCCCGCCGGCGAGCCCACCCCGCAGCCCGGCTCGGTGAGCATCCTCGTCGACGGCGTTTCCGGCACCTCCCTCTCCTCGGAGATGCCGACCGGCACGCACGTCTTCCAGGCCGTTCTGACAGGCTACAACTCGCTTCCCGAGACGGTGCTGGTGGACACGCCGGGCAGCTTCCTGCAGCCCCTCGCGCTGCTCTCTTCGGAGACATCCCAGATCTCGCTGACCCTAGCCGGCGACATCGAGGGCACGGCCAGCTTCTTCGTGGACGGGACATCCGTCGGATCCGGCAGAAGGCTGACCCACATCGCCGACAGGGGCACCCACACCCTCACCGTGAGGCTCGAGGGCTACGAGGACTGGACCAGGTCGATAACCCTCGGCCCCGACGGGTACAGCGCCACGGTCACCCCGGAGAGGAACGTCACCACAGGGCGGCTCCTGATCGGCCCGGAACCCTGGGCCGAGGTAACCATCGACGGCCAGAGCTACGGACAGACCCCGCTCCCTCCGATCGAGCTCGAGCCGGGAACCTACTCCGTGCGGCTCACGAACCCCGGCTACGAAGACCAGGTGAGCACGGTCACGATCACCCTCGGCGAGGACACGATGATCCGCTACACGGCCGCCGAGGTCCAGCAGCAGCCCGACATCATCGAGGAACAGCCGGTCATCCCGCCGTTCGCCATCTCCACCGTCGCGCCGACGGTTCCGGGTCTGGCCGCCGAGAGAGGCGACATCCACGGATACGTGACGCTCGAGCTCACGGTCCGGACCGACGGCTCGGTCTCGGACGTCAGGGTCGTCAACGACCCGCTCGGGCTCGGCTGCGGCCAGGCCGCCGCGGACGCCGTCAGCCAGTGGCGCTTCCAGCCCGCCACCCAGGGCGGGGTGCCTGTCGAAGTGCCCACGACCGTCCAGGTCAGGTTCGACGTCCAGTAGGCCGGGAGGAACATTGCTGCAGAGCCTTGGCGGATACTGGTCCCCGGCCGTGGACCTCTACGAGACGCAGACGCACCTGATACTCTTCGTGGAGCTGCCCGGCATGCGGCCCCCGGACGTGGAGGTCTTCGCGAGGAGCAGATCGGTCGTCGTGCGGGGCGTCAGGGGTCCCATACTCCCCGGGCTCGCGGCCGAGAGGCTGGAGATCAGGACGGGCCGCTTCGAGCGCGAGATCGATCTGCCGGCCAGGATCGAGGCTTCCGAAGCTACGGCCGAGATGAGGGACGGCGTCCTGAGGATCGAGATGCCCCTGATGCCCGCCGGTCCGGTCAGGATCGGGATCGACCCCGACGAGTGCTCGAACGTTTCAGTGGAGGGGTGATGAACCCGGAGAGCGAATTCCACCTGCCCCAGACCCTGCCGATCCTCCCTCTCCAGGACGGCGTGGCGTTCCCCTACTCGATCATCCCGCTGACCGTCACCGACCCGGCCCAGATCGGGCTGGTGGACGACGCGGTCGTAGGCAACAAGATGATGGGCCTCGTGGCCGTCCGCGCCCCGGACACCTCGCCGGTCGAGGCCGAGGACCTCTTCGGAACGGGAACCGCAGCAGGGATAGTCAAGCTCTACAGGTTCCCCGGGGAGGTGATCAGGCTCAGCCTGAAGGGACTCGTCAGGTTCCGGATCACCGGATTCGTCCAGACCAGGCCCTACTTCAGGGCCAGGGTGGAGAAGCTCGAGACCGAATGGCCCCCGAAGGCCGACGAGATCGAGGCCTGGCGCAAGAACGTGGAGATGCAGCTGAAGCAGATCGTCGAGCTGTCCCCCGGCATCCCGGACGAGGTCCAGCTGGTGAGCCTCCTGAGGGACCCCGAGAGGCTCGGCTTCGTCGCGGCGGGCGGCATCGAGGCCAACATCCCGGACAAGCAGGCCATACTCGAGGAGAACAACATCCTGCGCAGGCTGAAGCTCCTCTCGGACATCATGGCGCGCGAGGTCAAGATCCTCAAGCTCAGGAACCGCATCCAGAGCCAGGTCCGATCCGAGATGGAGAAGGATCAGAAGGAGTACTGGCTCAAGGAGCAGATGAAGGCCATCCAGCGGGAGCTCGGGGCGGGGGAGGGGGACAACCCGGAGGCTGCCGAGCTGCGCGAGAGGCTTTCGACCAAGAACCTGCCGGAGGAGGTCAGGAAGGCCTCCGAGGAGGAGCTCGACAGGCTGGCGAAGATGCCCCCCGGCACTCCGGAGGTGGCCGTCTCCAGGACCTACATCGAATGGGTGCTCCAGCTCCCCTGGCTGGAGGGGACCGACGACCAGATGGACATCTCCTCGGCCCGCAGGATACTCGACGAGGACCACTACGACCTCAGGGACGTCAAGGAGAGGATCCTCGAGTTCCTCGCGGTGAAGAGGCTCAACCCGTCGGCCTCCAGCCCCATCCTCTGCTTCGTGGGCCCGCCCGGCGTCGGCAAGACCTCCATGGGCCGCAGCATAGCCAGGGCCATGCAGCGAAGATTCGTGAGGATCTCGCTGGGCGGGGTGCACGACGAGGCCGAGATCAGGGGCCACAGGCGGACCTACGTGGGAGCGATGCCGGGCAGGATCGTGCAGGGCCTCAGGGAGGCCGGGTCGAACAACCCCGTCTTCATGCTCGACGAGGTGGACAAGGTCGGGCGCGACTTCAGGGGCGACCCCACCTCGGCGCTCCTGGAGGTCCTCGATCCCGAGCAGAACTTCAGCTTCAGGGACAACTACCTGAACGTGCCGTTCGACCTCCGGAGGGTCGAGTTCATAACCACGGCCAACCAGCTCGACACCATTCCCTCCGCCCTCCTCGACAGGATGGAGGTCCTCAGGCTCTCGGGCTACACGGGCGCCGAGAAGCTCGAGATCGCGAGGCGGTACCTGATCCCGAAGCAGGTCCGCAACAACGGCCTGACCGGCAGGCAGGTCAGGTTCCACAGGAGCGGCCTGTCCGCCATGGTCGAGAAGTACACGAGGGAGGCGGGCGTGAGGGAGCTCGAGAGGCAGATAGGCAAGATCTGCCGCCGGGTTGCCGTCCGGGTCGCCTCGGGCGAGGACCCGGCCGAGCGGATCACGGCATCCTCCGTGGCGGGCTACCTCGGTCCGGTGAAGTACTTCCAGGAGACCGCGGGCAGGAAGCCCAGGACGGGTGTCGCCACCGGCCTGGCGTGGACCCCCGCCGGGGGCGAGATCCTCTTCGTCGAGAGCACGGTGATGCCCGGGACCGGCAAGCTCGTCCTCACGGGCCAGCTGGGCGAGGTCATGAGGGAGTCCGCCCAGGCCGCCCTGACCTGGGTCAGGTCCAGCTCGGTGCGGTACGGGATCACGGCCGACTTCCAGAAGATGGACATCCATGTCCACGTTCCCGCCGGGGCCACGCCGAAGGACGGGCCGTCGGCCGGGGTCGCCATGGCCCTGTCCCTGCTCTCCGCCCTCACTGAGAGGCCACTCCGTGCGGATGCCGCCGTGACGGGCGAGATTACCCTCCACGGCAGGGTGATGATGATAGGCGGTGTGAAGGAGAAGGTGCTGGGTGCGCACGCGGCCGGGATAGGGACGGTGCTCCTGCCCCGGGACAACATGAGGGACCTCGAGGATGTCGATCCTTCTCTCAGGGGGGAGATGGATTTCGTCCCGATAGAGAAGATGGAGGACGCCGTGAGGGTGTTCCTCGTCGAGGACGGTGGCAGTTGAGAAGAATCCTTGCTCTCGCAGCAGCGGCCGGCCTGGCGGCCGGCTGCAGCCGGACCCCGGACAGGATGGTTGCCGCCGACGGCAGCGTGGTCATGGGCAGGCTCCGCTCGCTCTCCGGAGGCGAGGCCGTCTTCGACGGCTTCTCGACCGGGGTGCCCTCCTCCCAGGCGGTCGTCCTGCTGCGCAGCGGCGTCCGCACCAGGGGAGCGGTCACGATAGAGGACAGGGTCCTGACGGTGGACGGGTCGGGATACGACACCACGGTGCCGCTCCGCGAGGTCGCCAGCATCTCCTGGGGCCCTTCTTCCGTGCAGAACCTGCTCATGGACGTGAGCGCCGCCGCAGGCTGGACCTGCACCCACGTGGAGGTGGTCGAGGGCTCGCAGATCGTGATCCTGGCCGGCGGGCGCACCAACATGGGAACGGGCTCGACGGGACCCTCGGGCACGGAGCGGACCTCCTCCTCGGTCGCTCTTGCCCCGGAGGCCCGGGACGGCGAGCTGGTGGCGAGGATCGGCGAGGATGGCCGGCCGTTCGGCGTGGGCGAGTCCTGGGCGGGGGTCGCCGGAACGGGCGGCTGCCTCTGGCTTGCCGTCAGCGTGCCCTCCGAGGGAGTCGCGCAGGGCTTCTACACGGTGTCCGTGACGGTGGGGGAGGCTCCGGGGGATGGCGCCGTGGTCATATACCCCGCCAGGAAATAGAAGTCATTGACCCGGCCTGCCATCCAACTTTAGATTTTATGAAGTTATGAGATTCGTGCCGGCGGTGTCCGGCCTGGCAACGGAGGTGTCGGATGCGCGGGGTGATTTGCTCTCTGATGTCTTTGACGCTCCTGGCTGGCGTCTCGGCCGCAGCCTCGACCTACCAGGTCGGCTACGGCGACACCCTATGGGACCTCTCCATCCGCTTCTACGGCAGCCCTGACTACTGGGACGACATTCTCGCCGCCAACCCGTCGATCGCAGGCCCGGAGTACCTCGTCCCCGGGATGGAGCTGTTCCTCCCCGAAGTCGCCGGGCTGCCGGCCGCGGCCGTCGACAGGAGCTACGTGACGTCGACCGTCCGGTCACCCACTCTCGCGGCGACCGCTCCCATGATAAGCAGGCTCAGGCTCGAGACGGCCGGGTTCGTGACCAGCCAGACCATCCCCGCCCTCGGGGCGGTGCTGAGGGTCAACATCGAGGACCAGGGCTTCGTCAGCAACGAGAACGGCTACATGGGCGACCTCGTCGAGCTGGACTACGGGGACGCCGACGGGGCCAGGTCGGGCATGGTCCTGCACGTTCTCGAGCAGGGTGAGACGGTCAGGGATCCCGAGACGGACGCCGTCATCGGGAGCGTCATCAGGGTAGCCGGAGTGGTCAGGATCCTCGAGGTGACCGGGGCGACCTCGATCGCCCTCGTCGAGCATTCGTACATCCCCGTCAACGACGGCGACATCCTCGTCCCGTACTCCCCGGCCGGGAACGTGCCAGTCAACACCTCCCCGACCGTCGAGAGCCTCACCGCATGGGTGATAGCGGTACAGGACAAGGACTTCACCGACTCGTTCGCCTACGACGTCGTCTACATCAACAGGGGCCGCGACAGCGGCCTGCGCCAGGGCGACGTCTTCGTTCTGTACAAGTACGGGACCCTGGACGAGGACATCACGGGCGCCGAGCTGGTGACCGCCGACATCCCGATCGCCGAGCTGCTGGTCCTGGACGCCGGATCCACCACCTCGTCCGTCCTGGTCACGGCGAACGTCACCGCCGACCTCGTCCAGGCCGGTGACCGGATCCACCTCGCCAGGAGGCAGACGGCCGGCAGCGGAGTGCGATGAGCTGGAGGGTCCTGGTAAGGGCAGAGAACCCGGATCCCCTTACCCTGTCCACCCTCGAGGAGCTGACCGGGCTCGGCAGGGGGGAGGTTCTCCTGGCCCTGCGCAGGAACGGCGTAGTCGCAGGCGAGGGCTTCCCCGAGGAGAGGGCGAGGGCCCTTGCCGCCTCCCTCTCCGAGATGGGCATGAGCTGCCAGGTGGTGAAGGCTCCGACCGGCGAGCCCGGCCCGTCCTCCTACAGGGTCGTCCTCACGGGCTACCAGCCGGGTCAGAGGGCCCGGCTCAGGGAGAGGCTCCAGAAGCTGTCGGGGCTCCCCCCCGAGCAGGTCGTCGTCTGGCTCTCCAGGATCCCCTTCGTCCTGAGGGACGGGATCGACCACGAAACCGCCAGGCGGATTCGGAAGGCCCTCGTCGACTCCGGCGGCATCGTGGAGATAGTGACCGCCGGCGCGTCCTCCCAGCCCGCCCCCGTGCGCAGGGCTGCGGCGAGGGCCCCGGCCCCCGCGGCCGGGCCGGAATCCGCAGCCTCCGCTGCGCCGAAGCCGGTCGCGGAAGCCGCGCCCCAGAAGGAGAAACCCCTCAGGAAGACCCCGCCGCCTCCCCAGGAGCCTCCGGTCGCCGAGCTCGAGGCGCCTCCCGTTCTGCCGGTGTCGAGGGGGCCGGACACGCCGCCCGGGATCATCAGGTTCCATGCCCCCGGCAGGAGGCCGGAGATTCCGCCCGTTGCACCGGATGCCGCGGCACTGGAGATGATTCCCCCGGTGACGACGCCCTCGCCCCCGGTGGTCTGCAGGAGGCCGCCCGCGAGACCCGGCGCGCTGGGGATCTATCTGCACGGCTGTTCGGAGGATGCGGGCGAGCGTTTCGTGGAGGTCCTGTGCGGCAGGCTCGACTTCCGGCCCGAGGAGGCCTGGGCGCTGCTCGGGACGCCCCGCCCGGTGAGGATCGCCTGCACTGCGTCGAGGGAGAAGGCCTCGGAGCTCGCGGGGATGCTGGAGACGCCCGGGATCACCGTGGGCATCGCCCCGGCCTCGCTCAGGCCGGGGGCGGCGTCCGCCAGGAGGCGCGGATTCGTCTCCTGGCTCAACCCTTCCGATGGATGAACTCGCCAGGGACTACCTGGACTTCATCGCCCTCGAGAGGTCGCTCTCCAGGGCCACCGTGGCGGCCTACCGCTCAGATCTGGAGGAGGCGGGGGCCTGGTCCGCCGGACGGGGCTCCGTACTTCAGGACTGCTCCGAGGGTGACCTGGCATCCTTCTCGGCCGCCCTCTCCTCGAGGGGTCTCGCTCCGAGGACGGTCAGGAGGAAGCTCTCCGTCCTGAGGGGGTTCTTCTCCTACCTCGAGTCCGAGGGGCTGGGCGGGAGAGGGCGGGTATCCTCCGTCGCCTCCCCGAAGGTGCCCCGTGACCTGCCCGACGTCCTCACCGCGAGAGACTGCGCCCTGCTGATGGAGGCATGGGACGGCGAGGGGGCCCTGTCGCTCCGGAACCGTGCGATGCTGGAGCTGGGCTACGGATGCGGGCTGAGGGAGAGCGAGATCGTCTCCCTGACCGTCGACCGCGTCTCCATCGAGGAGGCCTGGGTCCGTCCCCTGGGAAAGGGCTCGAGGGAGAGGGTGCTCCCGATGGGCGGACCCGCTCGTAGGTGGACCGAGAGGTACATGCTGGAGGCACGACCGCTCCTGCTGGGTCACAGGACGTCGCGGACCCTCTTCCTCAGCCGCTCGGGGAGGCCGCTGTCGAGGATGTCCGTCTGGGAGATCGTCAGGCAGGCCGCGCTCAGGGCCGGCCTTGCCTCCCGGGTCCATCCCCACACCCTGCGCCACTCCTTCGCGACCCACCTCCTGGAGGGGGGTGCCGATCTCAGGGTCGTGCAGGAGCTGCTGGGTCACGCCGACATAAGGACCACGGAGATCTACACGAACATCGACAGGACATGGCTCACCGAGGTCGTCAGGACATGCCACCCGAGATCGAGGCGATGAAGGCCTTCCCCTCCGTGTTCGACAACCCGTGGCAGGTGTCGAGGGTGCTCCACTGCCTGGCCGGGTGGAGCGGCGGGCGAAGCGCCACTGTCTGGATCCCGCAGTTCGCATCCCTCCGGAACCATGTCCGCGAGATCTCCAGGACCGCGGCCGGCTCCAGGGTCGAGAGGCTCTCGAGGACGCTCAGCCTGTGGCCGGACGTGACCGAGGTCTCGGCGACCCTCCCGGCCGGTCCCGCCTCCGACCTGCTGGCGGCGGCCCTGGAGGAGGCCCCGGCCCTCCTGGAGCTGGGCTATCCGGCGGGCGAGGGTCTGGATTTCGTGACGAGGATCCCGGGCCCGAACCAGAACACGAGAAGGACGCCCGCCCAGATGAGGGCCGCCGTACACCATCTCGGAGGCGACTTCGACACCCTTCTCACGCTCATGAAGGTGCCGGACCCGTTCGCCCCCTGTCTCAGGGCGACGGTCTCGGTATGGCCCAGGTTCATGGCCCCCCGCGACCTGGAGGCCCTCTCGCTCGCGGCGCCCGGGCTGCGGACGGGCTCCTGCATCTCCTGGCGCACGACCCTGAGGGGCTACTGCCTCCTGGTGATGTTCGACCTCGCGGCCAGGCTGAAGGCTTCCGACGCGATCCGGTGCCCGTTCCAGTCCTTCGGCGAGTTCGTCGACGAGATCTCCTGACATGCTCGCGGTGAGGAGCACCGGCGTGGCCACCGGCTGGACCTGGACACGGTGCTGGCTGGCGGGGGATCCGGCATCGAGGCGGGCGATCCTCGTCGACCCCGCCACCACGGACGACGGAGAGCGGCTGAAGGTCTCGCGTATGACCGAGGGCTGGATCGTGGAGGCCGTGGTCCTGACGCACGGCCACCCCGACCACATCTGCGACGCCGACTACTGGAGCGGGAGGCTCCATGCGCCGATCGCCGGCCATCCCGACGACATCCCCCTGTTCACCGACCCGGATGTCAACGGCTCACACCTCTTCGGGCGGGAGGTCCGCATCCGCGGGCTGGACACGCTCCTCGCCGACGGGGCGGTCATCACGGCGGGAGAAGCGACCTTCTCGGTCATCCACCTTCCCGGCCACAGCCCCGGGAGCATCGGGCTCCTCTGCCCGGGCCACCTGTTCTCGGGCGACACCCTGTTCGAGGGCTCGATCGGGGTCGACAGCATCCCGGGCGTCGGCAGGCTGTGGGGGGCCTCCCTGGACAGGGAGATCGAGTCCATCCGCACCAGGCTGTTCCCGCTGCCCGGGGAGACCGTGGTCCATCCGGGTCACGGGCCGGACACCACGATCGAAAGGGAGAGGCTGGAGAACCCCTTCGCCCGCCCCTGACGCCGGAGATCGCACGGGCTGGAAAGGCTACCTCCGGACGCCGGGCACTCTTCTGGCTTGGGCGGCTACCTCGGCACCGCGTACCGCGGTGCCTCGGACGCCGGGCAGGTTCTTGACTGGGCTGGCTACCTCGGCACCGCGTACCGCGGTCCCTCGGACGCCGGGCATGGTTTCGGGCTGGAAAGGCTGCCTTCGGACGCCGGGCATGGTTTCGGGCTGGAAAGGCTGCCTTCGGACGCCGGGGCTTGCCATGGAACCCCATGCCTCCGTAGTGTCGCCTCCAACGGATCACCGAAGGCAACCTTCCCCGCACGGAGGACGAGATGTCGGTCCAGCCAGCGCTTGCGCTCATCATGTCGATCCTGCCGCCGTCAGGCGACCTGCCCCTGCTCGTCACCGGCGACTCCCGGTCCGTCGTGCTGGAGGACGGCTCCGCCTGGCTCAGGCTTCTCGAGCAGGACTACGTCTTCCTCGGGGTCTCCACCGATCCCGGCGTCCGCGTGACGGTGTACGGAGAGGACGAGAGCGTCCTGGCGTCCTCGGAGGAAGGCGGCGTCTCGCTGTCGGCGTTCGAGGACTACTGGTTCTGGATCCTGCTGGAGGGCGAGCCCGGCACCCGCACCAGGCTGTCGGTCGACGAGCTCCCCCCCGGCTCCCTCGTTCCCGGCGAGCGGGCGTCCGGTTCGGTGTCGCCGTCGGAGATGGGCGAGGCCTTCATGTTCGTCCCACCCTCGGCTGGGACATGGACCTTCCGGCTCAGGGGGAACAGCCAGACCGACCTCGACCTGGACGTCTACGGCTCCCGGATGAGCCTGTGGGGGGGCAGCTATTCCACGGGGGGCGACGAGACCGTGTCCGTCGCGGCCTCGCCCTCCGAGTCCCTGATCGTCGTGGTCACGCGGTACAACAAGGTCGGAGACGGCTCGTTCAGGCTGACTGCAGCGGCTGACGGCCCCTTCCCGACCATCTCCGACTCCCGTTCGGGATCCCTGGACGCAGGCTGCCAGGTGGCGCGGTTCATGCTCGAGCCATCTCCCTCCAGGCGCCTCCTGCTGCTGGACAGCCCTTCCGCGGAGGGCGACATCGACCTCGCCCTCATCGACGCATCCGGGGAGTACCTCACGGGCTCCTCGAGCTATTCGACGGCCGAGGCCCTCATGCTGCCCGCCCGTGGCGGGAGCCTCACCGCCGAGGTCAGGGCATTCGACTTCGGCGGGAGCGACGCCATCCGGTACAGGCTCCGCCTCGTCGACGGGCTGTCACCCGCCTCCGGCGTCGAGATGGACAGGGTGGTCGGCCTGACGGACGACTCGCGGTTCATCACCGGCCTGGTCGCCGGGCACGACTGCTGCGTCTCGGTGGAGGCCGAGTTCGACAAGCTCCGCGACGGGGATCTGCTCCTGTTCCGCGGAACCGGACCCGCCGTGGCGGAGATGCGCACCGCGCGAGGCGACGATGCGATCGCCGCATGGCTGGGCCGCGGCGACACGCTCTGGGTGATGCCCCGTTACGACGGCTCCGCCGTGGAGACGTCATGCAGGCTGACATCCCGTGAGCTTCCCGGGCCATATCTGGATGGTCCCGTCGAAGGGTTCCTCTCGCCGTCCGCTCCGGTCCACCAGTGCCTGCTCGCGGTGGAGCCCGGCTCCCTCGTCAGCGTCAGGCTGGAGGGCGAATCCAGGGAGACCGACCTCGACCTGTTCGTGTCCGGTCCCGGTCTCGACAGGATGGCCCAGGGCTGGCTCAGCGCATCCGACGCCGCGGGTGACGAGGAGATCTCCTTCCTGAGCAGGGACGGCGGGGAGTACGCGGTGACGGTCTACACGTACGACCGCGACGGCGAGGGGGGATTCGTCCTGTCCGCTGACAGGATCGCCCAGGAGCCCCTTGCGCAGCCCTCCGGTCCGGGCGAGACATGGGCACTCCTCGCCGGGATAAGCGGATATCCATCCGCGGCTGATGTGCTCGACAGGGCGAGCATGGACGCGCTCGACATGTACCGCTTCCTCGTGGGCGAGCAGTCCGTCGACCCCGGCCACGTGATCCTGCTCGTCGACGACATGGCGACCCTGGACGCCTTCCGCGACGGGATCGCCGCGCTCCGTTCGAGAGCCGGCGAGGGCGACAGGGTGGTGGTCTTCTTCAGCGGACACGGGAGCCAGATGGAGCCGGGGAGCGGGGGCCCGGAGGAGGCGGATTCCGCCGACGAGGTCATCTGCCTGTACGACGACGACCTGGACGACGACTGGCTGGCGGTCCACCTGTCCGCCTTCGAGGCGCCCGTGATCCTCCTGGTCGATGCCTGCCACTCGGGCGGCATGGTCAACGACTTCGACGAGCGCTCCGGCGTGCTGATACTCTCCGCGGCCAGGGAGGATCTCAGCGTCAGCGAGAGGATCCTCACGCCGATGATCCTGGAGGGTTCGCGCGGTGCGGCCGATGCCGACGGCGACGGCCTGGTGACCGCTGCCGAACTCACCGGGTACGTGGACGAGAGGCTCCAGCTGGTCTGCCCCGTGTGCGATGCCGTGCTGGCGCCCAACTCCGTCGAGTGCCCGGAGTGCGGTGCGTCCCTCAAGGGGGAGAACAGCGTGCCCAGACCCGAGCAGGGGATGTTCCTCGACGGTGGTCTGGTGCTCTGGTCGGCAGGGGGGGGCAAGGTTGGCGGATAGGGACCTGCACCCTCTCGAGAGGTCCCTCCTCGAGTTCCTCGAGGGGCCCGGAGAGGCCTGGGACGGCGAGATAATCGCCTCGAGCGCCCTGCCGGACGAGGGCTCCTACAGGCGCGCCTCCCAGTGGCTGCTCTCCAGGGGTCTCGTCGAGGAGGCCGGGAGGAGGGTCCGCACCGTCGTCACGCTGGGTCCCGCGGGGCTCGAGAGCCTCGCCGCCGGCGGGACGCCGGAGATGCTCCTCCTCGGGCTCGTCCGGTCGGGAGTCGACAGCCTCTCCCGCATCCAGGAGGACGGCAGGTTCGAGAGGGGAAGGTGGGGAAGCGCATTCGGCGCCCTCTCGAGGGACGGCTCCCTGGTGAGGGAGGCCGGGGGCGGCATCTCGGCCGCCGCCTTCGGAGACGGTGTCTGGGGGGCCTGCTGGGATGAGGTCTACAGCGTCCTCGCCGGGGGCGGCGAGGTCTGCCTGGAGTCGCTCTCCCCCTCCGTCGCCGGCCTGGTCCGGGAGAGGAGCCCGAAGAGGGGCAGCGGCAGGGCCGAGTTCATCCTGTCCGAGACCGCCTCGGTGAGGCTCGCGATAACGGACCCGGGGCGCGGGGCCCTTGCCGGGGCGGGAGAGACGGCCGCGACCGGCCAGCTCACGCCCGCGATGCTGGCCGACGGATCCTGGCGCACGGCCAGGTTCCGGCGCTACGACATGGACATTCCCGCGGCGCGCATCCACGCCGGGAGGACGCATCCCTACAGGTCCTTCCTGGATGCTGTGCGCCGCAAGTTCACCTCCCTCGGCTTCCTCGAGATGACCGGCTCCATGGCCGAGAGCGAGTTCTGGAACAGCGACGCTCTCTTCATGCCCCAGTTCCATCCGGCCAGGGACATCCACGACGTCTACTTCCTCTCCGGCCCCGAGGGAGCGCTCGAGCCGCCCGGGGAACTCCTGGAGAGGGTCGCCGCGGCGCACGAGAACGGCTGGAGGACGGGCAGCAGGGGCTGGGAGTATCCCTTCGACCCGCGGCGCGCCGGCACTGCGGTCCTGCGCTCGCAGGGCACGGCCCTCTCCGCCAGGTGCCTCGCCTCGGGACCCCGCGTGCCGGGCAAGTATTTCGCCATCGCGCGCTGCTTCAGGTACGACCAGGTCGATGCGACGCACCTGCCCGACTTCTTCCAGGTCGAGGGCATTGTCCTCGGCCGGGAGATGAACCTCCGGCACCTCGTGGGCCTCCTGCGCCTGTTCGCCTCCGAGGTGGCGGGCGCCTCCGAGTACAGGCTCTGCCCGTCCTACTTCCCGTTCACCGAGCCGTCGGTCGAGATGCACATAAGGCACCCGCTGATAGGCTGGATGGAGATGGGCGGCGCCGGCCTCTTCCGTCCCGAGGTGACCCTCCCCCTGGGCGTCGAGGTCCCCGTCATAGCCTGGGGGCTCGGGCTGGACAGGATGGCGATGACCGCCATGGGGCTGGGCGACATACGCGACCTCATGACGAACGACCTGGGGAGGCTCAGGAGGATGCAGGTCCGGCCGGACAGGATGCCGGGCGGGGGAGGGGGCGGGAATGCCCAGGATTGAGGTCTCCAGGAGGGATCTGCTCTCGCTGGCCGGCTGCCCCGGGATGTCCGGCGAGGCCCTGGAAACCGTCCTGGCCTCGCTCAAGGCGGAGCTGAAGGCCGCGGGGGACGTCCTGAAGATAGAGCTGAACGACACCAACAGGCCCGACCTGTGGTGCGTGGAAGGCGTCGCAAGGGGGATGGCCGGGCTCGCGGGGGCCTCGCGCAGATACCTCCGGGGGCTGCCTCCCGCGGCCGTCACGGTCGAAGTCCGGGCCGGCCTCGAGCGCGTCCGTCCCTGGATCGCGGCCTTCGCCGCGAAGGGCCCGGCGGTGACTGCGGAGTTCCTAGAGGCGCTCATCGCCGCCCAGGAGAAGCTCTGCTCCTCCTTCGGGCGCGAGAGGCGCACTGCGGCGACGGGCTTCTACAGGCTGGAGGCCATCCGGTTCCCCGTGTCCTACTGCGCCGCGGAGCCCGGCTCGGTGCGCTTCGTCCCGCTCGAGGAGACCGCTCCGATGTCGACCGACGAGATCCTGGAGCGCACGGAGGCAGGCCGCAGGTATGCCTCCATCCTGTCGGGGAGCCCGGTCCACCCCGTCCTCACGGACGCCTCGGGCCAGGTCCTCTCCTTTCCTCCGGTGATAAACAGCGAAGGCACGGGAAGGGTCGTGGAGGGAGACACCGGGCTCTTCTGCGAGGTCACGGGGACCGACTGGAACACCGTGCAGCTCACCTCGGCCATCCTCGCATGCAACCTCGAGGACAGGGGCTGGAGCATCGAGCCCGCTACCGTCAGCTATCCCTCCCCCTCGCCCCTGGGGCGGGAGGTCCTGACCCCGCACAGGTTCCGTGACGAGCTGTCCGTGAGCTTCGCGGAGGTCGGGAGGGTCCTCGGGCTGACCCCTTCGCCCGGCGAGATCGTCCAGTCGCTCGACCGGATGGGCTGGGAGGACATCGAGGCTTGCTCCGACACCGTCCGTGCGGCGATGCCCCCCTACCGCCACGACGGCATGCACCCGGTGGACATGGTGGAGGACATCGCCATCGGATACGGGCTCGACAGGTTCGAGCCGCTCATGCCAACGGAGTACACGGTAGGCGGCTCGTCCCCTGCGGAGGCCCTGGCGGGGGCCGTCAGGGACGTCCTCGTCGGCGCGGGCTGCGAGGAGGTCCTCCTCCCCGTGCTCACCAGCGCGGACAGCCCAGGGGCCCCCCCCGGCATCGTCACGATCGAGAACCCGATGACCTCCGAGTACGGTGCGGTTCGCAACAGCCTGCTGCCGGGCCTCCTCTCGGTGGAGGCCGCCAGCGCCCACGCCGCCTATCCGCACAGGATCTTCGAGACGGGGGACGTGCTCGCGGGCTCCGACTCCGGGCCGGTCACGACACTGCTGCTGGCCGCGGCGGTCTTCGGCAACGAGGCCTCGTTCGGCGACGCCCACTCACTTGCTGGCCTCCTCGCATCCGCCCGCGGCGTGCCCCTCGGGCTCGAACCCCACGAGGACGGAAGGTTCATACCGGGGAGATGCGCCAGGGTGCTTCTCGACGGGCGGGATTCGGGTATCCTCGGCGAGGTCCATCCCGCGCTCCTCGAGAGGTACGGGATAACCAGGCCCGGCTCCGCCTTCGAGCTGCGCCTGGACCTTCTGCTTGGCCCTCTTTAGGGTCGAGTCCTCCTTCGAGCCCGCGGGCGACCAGCCCCGGGCCATCGAGGAGCTCTCCGAAGGCATCGCCTCCGGGATGGGATGGCAGACGCTCCTCGGGGTGACCGGGTCGGGGAAGACGTATACCATAGCCAGGGTCATAGAGCGCTTCGACAGGCCCGTCCTCGTGCTGAGCCACAACAAGACCCTCGCCGCCCAGCTCTATGCCGAGCTCCGCGGGTTCTTCCCGGCGGCCGCGGTGGAGTACTTCGTCAGCTACTACGACTACTACCAGCCGGAAGCCTACATCCCGTCGGTCGACATGTACATCGAGAAGGACGCCGACCTGAACGACGAGCTGGACAGGCTGCGCCTGAAGGCCACCACCTCCCTGCTGTCCCGCAGGGACGTCATCGTCGTGGCATCCGTGAGCTGCATCTACGGCCTCGGCAACCCCGACACCTTCCGGAGCGTGTGCGTGGAGCTGCGGAGGGGCATGCAGCTCGACCCCGGCAGGCTCGCGATGACCCTCGTGGAGATGCAGTACGAGCGCAACGACATAGCGCTGCTCCGCAGCAGGTTCAGGGTCAGGGGTGACGTCTTCGACATCGTCCCCTCGTACGCCGACACCGGCGTCAGGATCGAGTTCTTCGGCAACGAGATCGAGTCCATCAGGGGGATCGACCACCTCACCGGCCGCCTCGTCTCCGAGATGGACAGGGTGTTCATCTACCCCGCGAAGCATTTCGTGACCCCGGCGCCCGAGGTTTCGAGGGCGGTGGGCCTCGTGGAGCGCGAGCTGGCGGAGAGGCTGGTTTGGCTCAAGGCGCGGGGGAAGCTGCTGGAGGCTCAGCGGCTCGAGTCGCGCACGAGGTACGATCTCGAACTCCTGTCTCAGACCGGCTTCTGCCCCGGTATAGAGAACTACAGCAGGCACCTCGCCGGGAGGGGGGAGGGGGACCGCCCCGCCTGCCTCCTCGACTACTTCCCCCGCGACATGATCGTCTTCATCGACGAGTCGCACAGGACCATACCGCAGATCAGGGGGATGTACAGGGGGGACAGGTCGAGGAAGGAGACCCTGGTGGAGCACGGCTTCAGGCTCCCTTCCGCGCTGGACAACCGCCCCCTCTTCCTCGAGGAGTTCGAGGAGGTCTCGGGGCAGAAGGTCTGTCTCTCGGCCACGCCCGCGCCCTACGAACTCGAGAGGTCCTCCCGCGTCGTCGAGCTGATCGTGAGGCCGACCGGCCTCGTGGACCCCGAGCTCGTGGTCAGGCCGGCGACGGGTCAGGTCGACGACCTGGTGGAGGAGATCAGGCGGACCACCGGGGAGGGCGGGAGGGTGCTGGTGACCACCCTCACCAAGAAGATGGCCGAGCAGCTGACCTCGTACCTCCTCGACCTCGGGATAGCCGCGAGGTACGTCCACAGCGAGATCGACGCCCTGGAGAGGGTGTCGATACTGCGCGAGCTGCGCCTGGCGGAGTTCGACGTCCTGGTCGGGGTCAACCTTCTGAGGGAGGGGCTGGACCTGCCCGAGGTCTCCCTGGTCGCGGTGCTCGACGCTGACAAGGAGGGCTTCCTGAGGTCCAGGACCAGCCTCGTGCAGACCGCGGGCAGGGCGGCCAGGAACCTCGCGGGCAGGGTCCTGCTATATGCCGACGTGGTCACCGACTCCATGAGCGGGGCCATCGAGGAGACGGGCAGGAGGCGGGCAATCCAGTTGAGGTACAACACGGAGCACGGAATCGAGCCCAGAGGCATCGAGAAGACCCGGGAGGAGATAATCCGGGCGACCGCGATAGCCGACTCGTGGAGGCGTCCGGGCGAGACGGGCGCCGCGGCCGTCGATCTTCCCGGGGACCCGGCGGAGGCCTCCGCCAGGCTGGAGAGACTGATGCTGGACGCCGCCTCGAGGCTCGAGTTCGAGGAGGCGGCAAGGCTCAGGGACATGCTGAGGAAGCTCCAGAAGAGGGTCTCCGATGGCCCTTCCGCGAGGGGTTGACACCCCTCCGGTGCCCGTCCATACTTGGTTCGCGAGTGTCCAAATCCAAACCCTGAAAGGGGGAACTAGATGAAGAGGGTGCTTTTCGTGCTGGCTGCTCTCGCGGCGGCTGCCTTCGCCGGCAACCTGCTCCTCGATCGTCCGCTGTACATCCCTGCGAGCGACGACCTGCTGCAGTACGATGACGGCACGGCCAACTGGCTGACCTGGGGCGGTCTCTACAGGGGCGCCTGGTTCAACATCGCCGACTTCGGGCTCAGCGGCGGCTGGTCGACGACCCAGAGCCAGTTCTGGTTCTTCCACCACAGCTCCTATCCGTGGGACGTCTCCTCGTTCTACGGCGAGCTGTACAACGGCGACCAGGCCGGCCCGGTGACCCAGCTCGACCAGACCTCCGTCACGGCCACCCACTACCAGCCGGTCTACGCCAACTACAGCCCGGCGATCACCACCGAGGCCAACTTCTGGGTCCTGATCAACACCGAGCTCTCGGCCGGCGGATGGCCCGCGGTCCTCGGCGACAACACCCCGCAGACCGCCGACCACAGCTTCTTCAGCGATGACTTCATCGTCTGGGAGCCGTGGATCATCGGTGGCTCGACCGCCAACGACTACTTCATCAGGTCGACCGGCACCGGCGCTCTCGAGAGCGCTACCTGGGGCTCCATCAAGGCCCTGTACTAGAGCAGCCATCGGTTCCGTGGGGGGCGCCGCGCGAGCGGCGCCCCCCCGCGTATTCGGCCGCGGGCTCCCTCCGTCCCCCCGTCAGGACTCGCACGAGTTAGCCCTGCAAAGGCGTTTCTGTTAGAATCCACCCGGCGTTCCCCCCTGTCGGGAGGAGGATCCCCTTGAGCGTCGTCGTGGCGAGGAGCGCGGGTTTCTGCTGGGGCGTGCGCCGCGCCGTCGACCTCGTGCTCGCCGAGCTCAAGAAGGGCAGGGGCCCGTTCCGGGTCTACGGCCCCCTCGTCCACAACCCCCTCGTCCTCGAAGCCCTGGCCGAGAAGGGCGTCGAGATATGCGCCGATCCATCCGGGGCGGAGGGCGGCATACTTTTCCTCAGGACCCATGGGACGACGCTCGAGGAGCGGGCGGGCCTCGAGAGCCTCCCCGTGAGGCTGCGCGACCTGACCTGCCCCAGGGTCGGCAGGGCCCTGTCGGTCGCGCGCTCGCGCCATGCATCGGGGTTCACCGTGATCATCCTGGGCGACGAGGGCCACCAGGAGGTACGCGCCCTCCGCTCGTTCGCAGGGGGCGACGATGCACTCGTCATATCCGGTCCCTCGGACGTGTCCGGACTACCATCGGTGGACAGACCCTTCCTCCTCTCCCAGACGACGCAGGACTCCGACGCCTTCGAGAGGACGGTCGAAGCGCTCCGCGAGAGGTTTCCAGACCTGCAGTGGGAGAACACGATCTGCGGGTCGACGGGCGAGCGGCAGGCCGAGCTCAGGGACCTCTGCCCGAAGGTGGACTGCGTGGTGGTGGTCGGAGGGCGGGAGAGCGCCAACACGGCCAGGCTCACCTCCATAGCCGCGG
Organism: uncultured bacterium; assembly: GCA_964603785.1. Classification (GTDB taxonomy): domain Bacteria; phylum Fermentibacterota; class Fermentibacteria; order Fermentibacterales; family Fermentibacteraceae; genus CAZRWD01. The sequence goes on along the minus strand of CAZRWD010000009.1, from coordinate 10,534 downwards.
AACACGGGCTCTGCGCAATCCAGGTCGAATCGGCCGACGAACTCGATCCGTCCGAGCTGAGGGGCCACAGGAAGATCCTGCTGACCGCGGGCGCCTCCACTCCGAGCTGGGCCATAAGGAGCGTGCTTGGCCGGCTCCTCGAGATACAGGGCGCCAGGGTGGGGGCCGCCTTCGCCGCCCTTAGGAGGCTCGTCTTCTCGAACATGCACATGCTCCTGGCGGCACTGGCGATAGGGCTCGCGGGCGATCTGGTCGTGGGGAACGGCCTCTGGATACTGCCGGCCGTGTCGGCCGCCCTCATCCTCTTCGCGCTGCAGAACATCAACACGCTCCTCGAGGCGGGCTCCGCGGGCACGGAGAGCGAGGAGAGGCAGGCCTTCGTCAGGCGCAGCCGGACCCTGCTCACGGTCGTGAGCTTTTCCGCCCTGGCGGGGGCGATGGCGGTCTCCACGGCGGTCGATCCCCTGTTCGGGTTGTTCTATGCCGGCTCCCTGCTGCTGTTCGTCATCTATTCGATCCCTCTCCTGCGCCGCACCGCATTCCCGCCGGGAGGCCTCAGGGCCGTCCCCGGATCCCGTGACATCCTCTTCGCGCTGGGCTGGGCCTTCCTGCTCTCCGCCCTGCCTGCGCTGGTGGCCGGCGCCGACTCGTCCCCCTGGGGTGTGGCCGCCTGGTCCCTGCAGCTCTTCGTCCTGTTCCTGGGGCGGTCGCTCATGCTCGACCTGGTCGATCTGCAGGGCGATGCCCTGATGGGTCGTGACACCATCCCGCTGAGCCTGGGCAAGGAGCGGAGCAGGACGCTCCTGTGGGCGCTCGTGTCCATTCCCCCCGTGGTGCTCCTGACCGCCGCGGTCCTGCGAGTCCTTCCGATCGCGGCGCTGGGGGCCCTGGCAGGCCATGCCTGGCTCGCCGCGGGTTATCTCCGGACCAGCAGGATCCCCTTCCCCTCGGAACTCGCCGCCAGGGCTGCCGGGGACGGAAGCCTGCTTGCAGCCGGGCTGGGCCCGCTGCTGGTGAGGCTCGTCTCGGGAGCTGCGTGAACGGGGTGTTAACTCGCCTCTGCGGGCGGGTACGCACTTATGGAGATGTCCTGTATATTGATGTCATGCTACGGCGTGAGGCGATCCCCTCGGGATCGCGCAGTTTCCGCGCCCTGCGTTAACCCCGGGAGGTCAGCGCTTTGATCGAGAGGTACTCCGTTCCCCGGATGACGGCCATCTGGGCAGACGAGTCGAGGTTCTCGAGATGGCTCGAGATAGAGATCCTGGCGGTCGAGGCCAGGGCCGCGGCCGGCCTCGTCCCTCCGGGGGACCTCGAGCGGATAAGGTCCCGGGCCTCCTTCGACGTCGGGCGGATAGGCGAGATCGAGGCCGAGGTCAAGCATGACGTGATCGCCTTCCTGACGTCGGTCTCGGAGAGCGTAGGCCCGGAGTCGAGGCACATCCACTACGGGATGACCTCCAGCGACATACTCGACACGGCCCTCGCCATGCAGATCCGGGACTCGGCCGCCCTGATCTCGGGCGCCCTCGCCGCCTACAGGAGCGCCCTCGCCTCCCTGGTGGAGAGGACCCGGGGCATCCCCTGCATCGGCAGGACCCATGGCATGCATGCCGAGCCCACGACCCTGGCGCTGAAGTTCGCCGGTCACCTCGCCGAGTGCGACCGGGCGGCGTCCAGGTTCGGGACCGCGACCGCCCAGGCCTGCGTCGGCAAGCTCTCGGGGGCCGTGGGCACCTACGCCCACCTGGACCCTTCGGTGGAGGAGTACGTCCTCGGCAGGCTGGGACTGGGAAGGGAGGAGGTCGCCACACAGGTCGTGGCCAGGGACCGCCATGCCGCCTTCCTCTTCGCGCTGGCGATGATAGGCGCGGCCCTCGAGCGCTTCGCGACGGAGGTGCGCAATCTGCAGAGGACGGAGACCGGCGAGGTGGAGGAGGGCTTCTCGAAGGGGCAGAAGGGCTCGAGCGCGATGCCCCACAAGCGGAATCCTGTCCAGAGCGAGAGGCTCTGCGGATTCGCGAGACTGCTGCGGGGCTGTCTGGTCGCAGGCCTCGAGAACACCGCGCTCTGGCACGAGCGGGACATCAGCCACTCCTCCGTCGAGAGGTTCATCCTGCCGGACGCGTGCGGTGTGGCGATGTACTCCCTCGAGAGGGCGGCCGAGCTGGCGGGGGGGCTTCGGATAATAGGCTCCGCCGTCGAGAGGAACCTCGCCGCCGGCGGGGACAGGTTCGCCTCGCAGGCGGTCATGCTGGAGCTGGTCGACCGCGGCCGCACGCGGGAGGAGGCCTATGCCGCGGTCCAGGCCGCGGCCGCCAGGGCCGTCGAGGCGGGTTCGTCGTTCCTCGACGAGGCGCTGGCCGATCCGGTCCTCGGCGCGGAGATCCCCGGCGACCTCCTGAAGTCGTTGTGCGACGTCGGCAGGCATGTCCGGCACGAGGACGAGATCCTGGCCAGGATCGTCCCGGACCCGGCCGGGCCGGGCGGGGTGGCGTGATAGTCCGCTCCTGAGACATATATGGACCGTCATGCATACAGCGCACAACCCTTTCGAGAGGGGGAGGGGTGGATTTCGGCCTTGGTGCCCTCGCGGGTCTCTTCGTTGGCGCGATTGCGGTATGGAGGGTCTGGTCCTCGCACTCCGGCAGACTGAAGGTGCTCGGGGAGAGGGAGTCCGCCCTCGGGCGCGAGCTCGCCGGGCTCAGGCAGGACAGCCGCCGTGACGCGGCCACGATCACGACGCAGGCAAGGGAGATCCAGCAGCACCGCGACCTGGCCGTGCTCCTCCCCGAGTTCGTCAAGCAGATCTTCTCCGCCAGGAAGCCCGAGGAGCTGGCCAACTACATAGCCAGGGCCGTCAAGCACATGACGGGCACGCAGGGCATCTCGGTGTTCCTGGCCGACCGGACCGGCAGGAGGCTCAGCCTCGACTTCCAGGAGGGGATGGGCGACACCCTCGCGTCCCACCTCGTCGTGGAGGTCGGGGATGGTCACGTCGGCTTCGCCGCCGAGACCGGCAGGATCTTCGGCGCGGAGGAGTTCGACAAGGAATCCGCCCTGAACAAGAAGCACATCACCGAGACCGCGGTGCAGGGCTTCGCGCCTGAGCTCGCCGCCCCCATGACCAGCCAGGGCGTCCTCTACGGAGTGCTGTGCCTGAACGGGATACCCAGGACGGCGACCCTGGTCAGGGAGCGGATCCGGGCCATAGCGGCCATAGGCGCCGCCGCCAACGAGAACATCCGGCTCCTCGAGAGGTTCGAGATCGCCGCCGACCTCGACCCCGACACGGCCCTCCCCGGCAGGAACCAGCTCGTCCCCAGGCTGGAGGCCGAGCTCGAGAGGGCGGGCCGGTTCACGAGCCCGCTGTCGCTGATCGAGCTCCAGCTCCCCCAGGGCTCGCTGCCGGACAGGCTGCTTGCCAGGGAGGTCATGCGCATGTGCGCCAACCATCTGAAGGCAACCATGCGGAACATCGACACGGGCCTCAGGATCTCGAGGGACACGATCCTCCTCATGCTGCCGGGCACTGGCAGCGAGGGGCTCGAGATCGTTCTCGGCAGGCTCGCGGCCGATCTTCCCGGCATGACGAACGAGGAGGGGGACCGCATAACCTCCATCCGGATGAGGCACCTCACCTGCCAGCCCGAGGACCAGCTCGGCTCGGACGCCGTCCGGGCGCGGCTGGACGGGCTGGAGTTCGCCTCCTTCCAGGTCTGAGGCCGCCTTGTCCGGACCTCGGGACTTCAGGGAGGATCTGGAGAGGGAGATTGCGGCCCGGAACCTCTCCATGACCATCGACGAGGCCCTCCGGGTGGCGGGCTTCGTCGGCCGGATGCCCACCCCCCTCGAGCTCCACCTGTTCGACACGATGTGGAGCGAGCACTGCTCCTACAAGAGCTCCAGGAAGCTGCTCGGAACCCTCCCTACCAGCGCCCCGCACGTCGTCCTCGGCCCCGGCGAGGATGCCGGGATAGTCGGCTTCCACGAGGAGAACGGGGTGCGGTGGGATCTCGTGCTGGCTCACGAGAGCCACAACCATCCCTCCCAGGTCCTCCCGGTCGAAGGCGCGGCGACCGGTGTGGGCGGCATAGTCAGAGACGTCTACTGCATGGGTGCCAAGGTAATAGGTGTGATGGACATGCTGCGGTTCGGCCCCACTTCGAACCCGACCTCCAGGGCGGTCGCACGCGGCGTGGTGCAGGGCATCTGGCAGTACGGCAACGCCCTGGGAGTCCCGAACCTCGGCGGTGACACCGCATTCCACGAAGGCTACGCCGGCAACTGCCTCGTCAACGTGGCCGCGGCCGGCATCGTCAGGCACGACCGGATAGTCCACAGCTTCGTCCCCGCCGCCGCGAGGAGGACGCCCTACGTGCTCGTCCTCGCAGGGAAGCCGACCGATGCCACGGGCTTCGGCGGGGCCACGTTCGCATCCGCGGATCTCGACGCGGCGGGAGGCACCGGGGCCGTCCAGGTGGCCGACCCGTTCCTGAAGCGGGTCCTGGCCGAGGCCAACGCGGTCGCTCTCGAGCTCCTCTTCTCGAAGGGCGTCGAGTTCGGCTTCAAGGACCTGGGAGCCGGCGGGATAGCCTGCGTCAGCAGCGAGATGGCCTCCCACGGCGGGATGGGCATCGAGCTCTGGCTAGACAAGGTTCCCGTCTCCATCCCCGGCCTGCCCCCGGAGGTCATCGCGTGCTCCGAGACGCAGGAGAGGTTCGGGCTGGCCGTGCCGAGGGACCTCGCCCACGACGTCCTCTACATCTACAACAGGGACTTCGAGCTGCCGCGGCTCTACCCGGGGGCCGGGGCCGCCATCATCGGCAGGTTCACGAACGACCCCACCTACATGGTCCTCCATGGCGAGCGCGAGGTCGCCTGCGCCCCGGTCGAATCGATAACCAGCGGCATCTCCTGCGAGCGCCCCGAATCCGAGGTCCCGCTGGACGCGGAGGAGCCCCCGGAGAGGCCGGTCGACCCCGCCTCCGACCTCGCCTTGATGGCGCTGTCGGACTCCGGCGCATCGAGGAGGCCCGTCTTCTCCTTCTACGACAGCGAGGTCCAGGGCGGCTGCTGCTTCAGGCCCGGAGAGGCCGACGCGGTGGTCGTCGCCCCCATACCCGGCAGCCGCGTCGGGCTTGCGCTCAGCGGCGACGGGAACCCCTACTACGGCGAGCTCGATCCGTATCTCGGCGGAGCCCATGCGGTGGGCGAGGCATACAGGAACGTAGTGGCCGCCGGGGCCGTACCCCTCGCCGCCACCGACTGCCTCAACTACGGCAGCCCCGAGAGCCCGGACGTCATGTGGCAGTTCAGGCGCGGCGTGGAGGGGATATCCGAGGCCTGCAGGACCCTGGGCCTGACGGGGGGCACCGTGCTGCCCGTCGTCTCCGGGAACGTGAGCTTCTACAACCAGACCCCCGCCGGGGGCGCCATCCCCCCCTCCCCGATAGTAGCGGTGTTCGGCAGGATCGACGACGTGACGACCGCGGTGGACATGTCCCTAAAGAGGGCCGGCGACATGCTCGTGATGATCGGCCGCAGGGAGGACGAGCTCGGGGGCGGGCTGTACTACCGCGAGTGCCTGCGCCACAGGGGCGGAAGGGTCCCCCGGTTCCGCGCGGAGGCCGAGAGGAGGGCGGCGGGCCTCGTCCTGGACTGGATAGGCAGGGGCCTGGTCGAGGCCTCGCACGACATATCCGAGGGCGGGCTCGCGTTCGCCGTGCTGGAGATGGCCCTCGCTTCGGGACCCGCGAGGGGGCTTGGCGCGAGGCTGGACATCCCGCGGGATCCGGTGCTCATGTACTCCGAGACCCCCGGCTTCGTCCTCGAGATGGCACCCGACGCACTTCCGCAGCTGTCGGGGCTCGAGGTGCCGGTGCGGGTCTTCGGCGAGGTGACCCTCGGCTTCTCGGTCTCCGGACCCGGCTGGGACCTCGACCTCGGCGGGCTTCACGGGCGGCGCGAGGACGCCCTCGCCTCCAGGATCTGGAGGGAGGAGTGAAGACGGTGCCGAGAGTGGGGGTGATCCAGTTCCCAGGCTCGAACTGCGAGTACGAGACAGCCAGGTGCATCGGCCTGTGCGGCATGGAGGGAGTCGTGCTGAGATGGAACGCCTCCTCCTCCGACCTGGGCTCCTGCGACGCCTTCGTCCTTCCCGGCGGATTCTCGTACCAGGACCGTGTCCGGGCCGGGGCGGTCGCGGCCAGGGATTCGGTCATGCAGGAGGTCGCGAGGGCGGCCGAGGACGGCAAGCCGGTGCTCGGCGTGTGCAACGGGGCCCAGATACTCGTGGAGAGCGGGCTCGTCCCGGGCTGGGAGCGCGGGCGGATCGAGGCGTCGCTGGCCGCCAACTCGACACCGGGGCGGAGCGGCTATCTCTCGGCATGGGTCTTCGTGAGGCCCTTCCCGGGCTCCGCGCGGTCTCCCTGGCTCTGCAGGGCTGACGGCTCCCCGTTCCCCCTGCCCATAGCGCACGCCGAGGGCAGGTTCGCGTTCGGGACGGACTGCGACCGCGAGAGGCTCGACAAGGGAGGGACCACGGCCCTCTTCTACTGCGATCAGGAGGGCGTGGAGGCCGCCGCGTACCCGGAGAACCCCAACGGGTCCTTCCGGGCGCTGGCCGGCATCATGGACGAGAGCGGCGCGATCCTGGCCATGATGCCCCACCCCGAGAGGGCGTTCGACCTCTGGCAGGTTCCGCTCTCCACTCCCGGCCCCTGGGGCGAGAACAGACGGGCCCTCCGGGGCTCCGACCCGGCTTCCCGCTTCACCGCCGCCGGTCCGGGGCGGGTCCTCTTCGAGAGCCTTGCCGCGCACTTCGGAGCCGGCGGATGAGCCTGTCCATCGCAGTCGCTCTGCGCGCCGCCGATCCCGCGGCGACCACCGCCCTGGAGGCCCTGCGCAGGGTCATGCCCGACGACGCGCCGGAGACCCTCCTCAGGTTCGACCTGTGGGAGTTCGGGTCCATCGGGGACAGGTCCGCTGCGCAGGGACTGGCCTCGGCCTACACCGACATCGTCAATCCCAACAAGCAGGTGTTCGGGTTCGTCGAGAACGGCATGCCCGCTCTGCCCCGCGACGGGCGGACATGGGTCTGCGTGACGGTCGAGGATCTCTCCAGCAGCTCGTCGGAGAGCTGGACCGGCCTTCTGGCGAGGGCCGGCTTCGGAGCCGGGCAGGTGCGGATCGGGGTGCTCTGGGCGCTCGGCTATCCTGCCGGGACGGCCCCGGATGAGGCCGTGGGGAAGGCCGGGAGGGTCGCGGTTTCGGTCTCCAGGAGACAGGGCCTGCTGTCGAATCCCGTGTCGCAGACCGCTACCCTGTCACCTGCCTGGACGGCCCAGCCGGAGACCGCCCCCTGACGCCATCGCCTCCCGGGCGCATGGCAGGTCGGCCCTCCCACCCCTGGGAGGGCTGGTTCTCTGTTGCGGCATCGCCCCAGCAGTACACGGGCTGCGAGTGGAACTCCTCCACCGGCGTCGAGGGCGGGCCGTCCGTCACCCTGGCCTTCCCGGACTCGTACGAGCTGGGCATGTCCAACTTCGGCCTGTCCGTGGTGCGGCACCTCCTCCTCGCGAGCGGCATGTTCTCGGTCAGGAGGGCATTCTGCCCCGGGCGCGACATGTACCTCGCCGCCATCTCGCACGGCCTGCCGTGGGTGACCGTGGAGGACGGCCGTCCGGTCGGCCTGTCCGACGTCCTGGCCTTCGGCATCCCCTGCGAGATACTGTATCCGAACGTGCTCATGCTCCTCTCCCTCGCAGGGCTCCCGTTGAGGAGCAGCGACAGGAGGGACGGCCCCCTGGTGGTGGCCGGCGGGGGGGGGCTTTCGAATCCGCTCCCGCTCGCACCCTTCGTCGATGCCTTCTTCCTCGGCGAGGCGGAGTGCGGGGCGGTCGACCTGTTCGCCGCCCTGACCGGGCCCGGCGGGAGGACGGAGAGGCTCGAGGCGGCCTCGAGGCTGCCCGGCGTCTGGGTCCCCGCCCTGGGCAGGCGCCCGGTCGAGTATCGTCGATGCGCCGCCCTCGATCCCGCGGACGCCCCCGTCAGGCAGGTCGTGCCGCTCGCCCGGATCTCCCACGACAGGGCCGTCGTCGAGATCGCGAGGGGATGCACCAGGGGCTGCCGCTTCTGCCAGGCGACCAACCTCGCCCGTCCCGTCCGCGAGAGGCCGGTGGAGGACGTGGGGATGCTTCTGCGGAGATCCCTCCTGGCGACCGGATGGGAGGATGCGGGCCTCCTCTCGCTCTCCTTCTCGGACTACTCCAGGATGGACGAGCTGCTCGAGACCCTGGCCCGGATCGAGGGCGAGACGGGCGTCAACATCTCGAGGCCCTCGCTGAGGCCGGACACCTTCGCCCGGGCGGCCGCGGCCGGGAGGATCGAGGGGAGGGTCACGATGGCTCCCGAGGCCGGTCGGGAGTCCATGAGGACGAGGCTCAACAAGGACCTGACCGATGCGCAGGTCCTGGAGGCAGTCGGCCTGGCCTTCAGGATGGGCGCCACCGGCGTGAAGCTGTACTTCATGATAGGGCTCCCCGGGGAGACCGACGACGACATCGCGGCCATATCCGACCTGGCATCCAGGGCGGCCGGCGCCGCGAGGTCCTCCGGGCGTCCGGGCCGGGCCTCGGTATCCGTCGCACTGTCTCCCTTCATCCCCAAGCCCCACACCCCGCTGCAGTGGTCCGCCCAGCAGCCCGTCGCCGAGTCGGAGAGGCGGATCGGTCTCGTCCGCGCCGCCGGAAGGCGTTACACCACGACATGGAACGATCCCTCCATGTCGCTGCTGGAAGCCGTTTTAAGCCAGGGTGACGACATCGACACCCCCTCGCTCCTCGAGGAGGCGGTGCGCCTCGGAGCGGGATTCGAGAGCTGGAAGGAGCACTTCCGCAGGGATGTCTGGTCCGGGCTCCTGTCCTCCCGGCCGAGGACGGCCTCCTTCGTCCAGACGCCGCGCGATCCGTCGGAGGATCCGCCCTGGGCCTTCGTGGACACCGGGGTGAGCCTGTCCTGGCTCAGGAGGGAGCTCGAGCGGTTCGAGGACGGGATCCTGACCGGGGACTGCAGGCTGGATGGATGCAGCGGATGCGGGGCCTGCGGGGGGACTCCCACGGCCAGCCCGGACTCCCCGCCTGCAGCGGTGGACCTCCCCGCACGGCGCCGGGGTGGCGACGTCACGGCCACCCTGAGGATGAGATTCTCCCGGACGGGGCTCGCCAGGTTCTCCTCCCAGCTGGACATCGTCAGGCTGTGGATGCGTGTCGCCAGGAGGTCGGGGCTGCCGGTCGCCTTCACCTCCGGCCATGTCACGAGGCCGAGGCTTCGCTTCGGCCCGGCTCTGCCGCTGGGCTTCGAGAGCGAATCGGAGTACGTCGACATCCTGCTCTCCGACGGGGGCGGATTCGAAGCGGCGGACATCTCCGGCAGCCTCCCGCCCGGATTCGGCCTCACGGGTGCGAGGCTGGTCGCCGGAAGGGTGCCCTCTCCGGAGAGTGAGTCATCGGTCGCGGAATACGCAATATTCCCGGAGGCGCAACCCTCCGGGGCGGCGCGGATGCTGGAGGATCTGCCGGGGACCAGGAGTCTCGGGCTGGTGGATAGATGCATCCTCCTCACGGCGGATCTCGGCTCTCCCGCCGCCAGGCCCGACAGGGCGCTGGCGGGCTTCGGGGAGTTCGGGGGGGTGCTCGTCAGGAGGATCGGGATCTCCGGCGTGCGGGGAGGGGACCTCCTGCCGCTGCTGGAGCTGCACGAGGGAGTTGACCTGGTTTGAAGATCGAATTCGTCGTGAACGCGCATCCCGACGTGATACGGATCGGGGTGCTCGAGGACGGCCGGCTCATGGAGCTCATCGTCGAGAAGGCCGATGACAGGCGCATCGTCGGGAACATCTACCTCGGGCGGGTCAACGCGGTCCTGCCCGGGATGCAGGCCGCCTTCGTGGACATCGGACTCGAACGGAGCGCGTTCCTCCACGCATCCGACGTGAGGACCGGCATACTGGACGCCAGGGCTTTCGCCCAGTCTCTCGTGGAGGGCAGGCCCCTCCAGGCCGAGGAGACGGGCCGTCCGATCGAGGAGATAGTGAAGCGGGGAGCGGAGATCCTCGTCCAGGTGACCAAGGAGCCCATCGGCACCAAGGGCGCGAGGGTCAGCACCAGGATATCCATTGCCGGCAGGTACGTGGTCAGCATGCCCGGCGACCCCGTGGCGGGCGTCTCGAGGAAGATCGGCGACCGGAGGGAGCGGTCGAGGCTCCGCGACATAGTCTCGAAGGTGCGCTCGGAGGGCTTCGGGATAATCGCGCGGACCGCTGGCACGGACCAGAGCGAGGAGGCCTTCAAGGCCGACATAGAACGGATAGTGCAGAGGTGGAGGGAGATAGGCACGGCCATCCTGTCGGCCAGGCCCCCGGCGCTGCTGCACCAGGAGCACGACGTGGTGACCATGACCATCAGGGACCTCGTCTCGATGGAGATGACCACCTTCGTCACCGATTCGCGCGAGGTCTTCACCACCGCCAGGA
>CAZRWD010000008.1:20339-109187 GCA_964603785.1 uncultured bacterium | reverse complement strand
GCTCCCGGGAACTCGCCCGAATCCATGATGGAAGCCCTGAGGGACAGGGTGGGGGACTGCAGGAGCTGCAGGCTGTCCGAGACGAGGAACAGCCTCGTCTTCGGCGAGGGCAGCCCGTCCTCCGGCGTCGTGTTCGTGGGGGAGGGCCCCGGGGCCAGCGAGGACGAGACGGGCAGACCGTTCGTCGGCCGGGCCGGTCAGCTCCTGGACAGGATACTCGCCTCGATCGGCCTCGACAGGACCTGCGTCTACATAGCCAACGTAGTCAAGTGCCGACCCCCGGGCAACAGGGTCCCCGCACCGGACGAGGTGTCGGCATGTGCCTGGATCCTCGAAGCCCAGATGGCGGCCATGAGGCCGGGCGTGATAGTCGCCCTAGGAGCCTCGGCGGCGTGTGCTCTCCTCGGAGCCAGGCAGCCGATCGGGCAGCTCAGGGGGGCGGCCCTCTCGCATGACGGCATCCCCGTGCTGGTCACATACCATCCGGCCGCGCTGCTGCGCACCCCGGCGCTGAAGCGGCCGGTATGGGACGACATGAAGAGGCTCTCGGGCATGCTGGAAATGCTCGGCCTTCCCAGGAGGGGGACGACTTGACCGAAGACAGGGGCGCCGCGCCTCCGCGCAACGTCGATGCCGAGAGAGGCGTCCTGGCAGGCGTGCTGACGGATCCTGAGATCGCGGTGGAGGTCTTCTCGCTGCTCTCCCCGGACGACTTCTTCGACGGCAGGCATGCCCTCGTCTACAGGGCGTGCGTCTCGCTCGACTCGCGGAACGCATTCATCGACATCGTGACCGTCGCCGAGGAGCTGTCCCGGGAGAGGTGGCTGGACCAGGCGGGCGGGATGGACTACCTCGCGGGGCTCGCGTCCGACATACCGATAATCGCGAGCGTGAGGCAGTACGCCGAGCTGGTGCGCGAGAAGTCGATGCTGAGGCGCCTGCTGTCCGCGTGCCGCGACACCGTCAGGGAGGTCGTCGAGGGAACGCTGACCCCCGCCGAGATAATGGACAGGGCCGAGAGGAAGGTCTTCGACATCGGCGAGAGGCTGGTCACCAAGGACTTCCAGTCACTCGCAGAGCTCGTCAAGGGAGGCATCGGCGAACTCGAGAAGCTGCAGGAGGCCGGGACGTTCCTGACGGGGCTCTCGACCGGCTTCGAGAGGCTGGACAGGATGACGACGGGTCTCCACGAGGGGGAGCTTGTGATACTCGCAGCGCGGCCCTCCGTGGGGAAGACCACCCTCGCGCTGAACATGGCCCAGAACATAGCCTCCCAGGGCAGGGGGGCCGTCTGCTTCTTCAGCCTGGAGATGGCCGCGACCCAGCTCATCCTCAGGCTGCTCTGCTCCAATGCGGGCATAGGCATGAACGCCGTCACGAGCGGCACCATGTCGCAGTCGGCCTGGCGCGAGTACCACGATGCGGCCGACAGGCTCTCCAGGCTCCCGATGTACGTGGACGACTCCCCCGGCCTGACATCGCTGGAGCTCAGGGCCAGGGCGAGGCACCTGCGGAAGAGGTTCGGCCTGTCGTGCGTCTTCGTCGACTATCTCCAGCTGATGAGGGGCATGGGCGGGGAGGAGAACCGCCAGCAGGAGATCGCCAGGATATCCGGCGAGCTGAAGGCCCTGGCCAAGGATCTCCGGATCCCCGTGATCGCCCTCTCCCAGCTCTCGAGGAAGGCGACCACCCACGAGGGCCCCCCCAGGCTGAGCGACCTGCGGGAGAGCGGAGCCATCGAGCAGGACGCGGACCTCGTGCTCTTCATCCACGACGACAGGGCGGACGAGGGCGGCGGGGACAGGGACGACGCCGGATCGAGGAACGTGAGCCTCGTGATAGGCAAGCAGAGGAACGGCCCCCGGGGCGAGGTGTTCCTGGTCTTCGAGACGGCGAAGGGCCGCTTCGTGGAGCAGACCCCCTACTGATGGCGAGGCGGAGGACCGCCTACTTCTGCAGCCAGTGCGGAGCCGAGAGCCCGAACTGGAACGGCCGCTGCCCGGGCTGCGGCTCATGGAACACCATGGTCGAGGAACCCCTCGGGGAGAGGTCCGGGTCCGGCTCCTCCCCGGCCCGGGAGGATCCCGTCTCGCTGGACTCCATACCCGAGCTCTCCGGGGAGCGCATGCCCACGGGGATGCCCGAGCTGGACAGGGTGCTCGGCGGAGGGCTCTTCCGCGGCTCGATGACCCTCCTCGGAGGCGAGCCCGGGATCGGTAAGAGCACCCTGATGCTGCAGCTCTCCCGCTCGCTGTCCGAGGCCGGGGAGACCGTGCTCTACGCGACCGCCGAGGAGTCCGCGGAGCAGGTCGCGTCCAGGGCGAGGCGGACCGGCTCCTCCAGGAGCGGCATACTCGTCCTGCCCGCGACCCTGCTCGAGAACATAGAGGACTCGCTGGACTCGACCGGCGCGAGGTTCCTAGTCGTGGACTCGATCCAGACGGTCTACTCGGAGGACCTCTCCAGCGCCCCCGGCTCCGTCGCACAGGTCAGGCACTGCGCCTCGAGGCTCCTACGCAAGGCCAAGCCGGGGGGCGTCACGACCCTCCTGGTGGGCCACGTCACGAAGGACGGGGCGCTCGCGGGCCCGAAGGTCCTCGAACACCTCGTGGACACCGTCGTGAGCTTCGAGGGCGACCCGTCCAGGCAGCACAGGCTCCTGAGGGCCCTCAAGAACAGGTTCGGTCCGACCGACGAGCTCGGGGTGTTCGAGATGACGCCGGGCGGGCTGGCGGGGGTCGGGGAGAACTCCGCATTCTTCCTCGGAAGGCGGGACGAGGGCGTCCCGGGGAGCGTGGTCTGCGTGGCGATGGAGGGGACCAGGCCGTTCCTCGTCGAGGTCCAGGCCCTCACCTCGCCGACCAGGTACGGCTTCCCGCAGAGGACCGTGAACGGTTTCGACTCCCGTCGGCTGCCCCTCCTGCTGGCCGTGCTGGAGAAGCGCTGCGGTATCGAGCTCGGTTCCCAGGATGTATACGTGAACGTTGCCGGCGGTGCGGCCATTTCCGATCCCGGAGCCGATCTGGCCATATGCCTTGCGGTTGCATCCAGCAGGATGGACCGTGCCCTTCCCGCCGGTCTGGCCGTCGCGGCCGAAGTCGGTCTGGGAGGGGAGCTCCGTCCGGTGTCCTCGTTCGACCGCAGGCTCCGTGAGGCCTCGTCGCTCGGATTCGGGCTCTTCGCAGGTTGTGCCGATGACCTCGAAGGTCCCGTCGATTCATTCATCGGCAATTCCACGCTGAGCGGGTGCATGGGGGATCTCCTCCGCCACTAGGCCAGCTGGAGGATTCTTGGCATGAAGACGGAAGGTTGGAGCGGGAGGATCCTCTTCCTCCTGGTTCTCTGCCTGGTCGGGGTCTCCGCCTACGACTGGCGGATCGCCCTTCTCGGACTCGCGGTCGGGCTCGTGGCGATAGCCATCGAGGCCAGGTTCGTCCGGCTGCCCATGGTGGAGATAGTCTACACGACCATCGGTGCCGCCGCAGGGGTGGGCCTCGGGATCCTCGCGATGCTGATGCTCCACCTGGGCAACATCAGACCGGGGCGGGAGGAGGCCGCCGACCCCCTGCTCATGATACCGCTCGCTCTGGGATACGCCTTCTCACAGGTGGCCCTTGCGAAGGCCAGGAAGCCCGGTCAGGCGGGGCGGGAGGCCGTCACCGAGGCCGCACGCAGCTCCGTGCTCGTCGACGAGTCCGCGATAGTCGACGGCAGGATCGCGGACATGGTCCTGATAGGCCTGCTCAGCGGCCCGTTCGTCGTCCCGTCGTCGGCCCGGCCGGCCTTCGAGCTGCAGCTCAAGTCCCGGGACATCGTCCAGCGAGGCCGCGCCAGGAGGGGCCTCGAGACGCTCGAGAGGCTCGAGGAGGCGGCAGGCAGGTCCGGCGGGATACAGGACAGGGACTTCGGCGATCCCGACCGCGAGAGGCTCCGGATGCTCGACTGGCTGAAGCGGGAGTCCGCCACGCTCGTGAGCGCCGATCCTGCATTCCTGGACATGGCCTCCAGGGAGGGCAGCCGCGTCATCAGGCTCGACGAGGTGGGCGCGGCCACCCGCAGCGTGATCCTCCCCGGCGAGAAGCTCAGGATGAAGCCGATCAAGCGCGGGAGGAACCAGGGCCAGGCCGTGGGATACCTCGCCGACGGCACGATGGTCGTCGTCGAGGACGGAGAGGAGCACATCAACAGGAACATCGAGGCCGTGGCGCACACCACCTTCAGGGCATCCGGAGGCACCATGGTCTTCGCCCGTGTCACCGGCGGGGAGGATGAGCCCCGCGAGGAGCCCGTGCAGAACGGCGAGGACGAGGATGTCCTCGAAGATGACCCGTACTGACGCCCCGGTATGGGGCTGCGTGATCGTCGCCGCCGGCTCCGGCGAGCGCTTCGGGGGACCCGTGCCCAAGCAGTTCCTCCCGCTGGGCGGCAGGCCCCTCGTCGACTGGTGCGTCCGCACCGCACTGTCGACCGGGCGGGTCTCGCACGTCACCGTGGTCCTGCCGCCAGGCGCCCCGGATGCCTGGTCCCCCGGGGCGGACGACGCTGTCTCGGTGACCCCGGGCGGGTGCAGAAGGGTCGATTCGGTGCGGAACGGGATCGGGGCGCTCCCCCCGGCGACCACTCACTGCCTCGTCCACGATGCGGTGAGACCCCTGGCCTCGGCCGGGCTGTTCCATTCCGTGATGGATGCCGCTGAGGCCGGCGGGGCGGCGGTCCCCGTCATGCCGATCAACGACACGGTGAAGCGCGCCTCCGGGGGCATGGTGACGGAGACGGTCGACAGGAGCGGGCTCCATGCCAGCCAGACTCCCCAGGGATTCAGGATCGACCTCCTCCGTGCGGCTCTCGGGGCTCCCGGCGACTACACCGACGAGAGCTCCGCGCTGGAGGCGTCGGGCGTGAGGGTGGCCGCCGTCGCGGGCGAGGCGGGCAACATCAAGCTGACACGGCCGTCCGACATGCCCCTGCTGGAGGCCCTGGGCGGGGTGCGCCCGACCAGGACCGCCCTGGGCCTGGACTTCCACCCGTTCGAGCCCGGAAGACCCCTCCATCTCTGCGGCTGCCTCCTGCCGGGAGAGGACGGCCTTGCAGGGCATTCGGACGGGGATGCAGGCCTCCATGCGGTGATGGACGCCATGCTCTCGGCATCGGGCCTGGGCGACATCGGTACGCACTTCCCGCCCGATGACCCCGCCTGGAAGGGGGCGGACAGCTCGGTGCTCGCCGGACGGGTCGTCGATCTCCTCGCCGGAGCCGGATGGGTCGTGGACACCCTCGACCTGACGATCGTGGGCAACAGGCCGCGCATCGCACCCATCCGGGGGATGCTCTCGGGAAGGCTTGCGGCGATCCTGGGCACGGGCGAAGGTTCGATAGGCGTCAAGGGCACCACGACCAACACGCTGGGCGACCTCGGCAGGGGCGGGGGTCTGGGAGCACTCGCCCTGGTCGTCATCAGGAGGGCGCCGGCTTGATCGCCGCCCTCCTCGCGTGGCTGCTCTCCCACCCGCCGGGGCCCTGGATCTTCCCCGTCCTCGGCTGTGTCTCGTTCGTGGAGACGGTCTTCCCGCCCTTCCCGGGCGATGTCCTCTTCATCGTCCTCGCCGGCTGGGCGTCGGACGGCCCGGCCCCCGCCATCCTCTGCGCACTCGCCGGGTTCGCGGGCTGCCTGGCGGCGACGGTGCTGATCGTCCTGACGGGCAGGAGGCTCGGCAGGACGAGGGTGAGGGGATTCATCATCGGGAAGGTCGGCGCGGAAAGGCTCGAGAAGGCCGAGGGGCTTTTCCGCAGGCGATCGAGGCTCGTGCTCGCCGCAAGCAGGTTCATCCCGGGGGTGAGGTCGCTGGTGGTCCTCGTCGCCGGCTACTCGGGGATGGACCCCGGGGCCGCGATCCTCTTCGGCGGTGCGAGCGCCATGGCCTGGTATGCCGTCCTCTCAGCCGCGGGAGCCCTCTTCGGCTCGGGGATGGCACGGGTCGAGATCATGATGAGGAGCTACGAGCTGGCGGTCTGGGCCGCCATCCTCGCTTTGGCGGCAGCGCTTCTCGTGCGCAGGCTCGCCGGAGGCAGGAGATGAGGATAGTCCACGTATCCGCCGAGGTTCACCCCTTCTCCATGACGGGCGGTCTGGCGAGCGTCGCCTCCTCCCTGCCGTCAGCCCTTCGAGAGGAGGGTCACGACGCAGTGGTGATAACCCCTCTGCACAGGCAGACTCCCGACATGGCGGTCGAGTGGATGGACGGCCCCGTCAGGACCCCGGAGGGGGACGAGTTCGGGCTCGGCAGGACGGAGATACCGGGGACCGGCTGCCCCGTCCTCTTCGTCGCGAGCAACGAGCACTTCAACAGGCCGGGCCTCTACGGCCCC
The DNA here is from genome assembly GCA_964603785.1 of uncultured bacterium. Taxonomy (GTDB): domain Bacteria; phylum Fermentibacterota; class Fermentibacteria; order Fermentibacterales; family Fermentibacteraceae; genus CAZRWD01. The sequence goes on along the minus strand of CAZRWD010000008.1, from coordinate 102,821 downwards.
ACCGACGCCGAGTCGTGGCCGGACAACCCGGCACGGTTCTCCTTCTTCTGCAGGGCTGCGCTTGCCGCGGCGGAGAGGATCGGCGGCTGCGACGCCATGCACTGCCATGACTGGCACACGGGCCTCGTCCCGGTCTACAGCCGCCTCGCGGGAGGGCCGCCGACGGTGTTCACCATACACAACCTGGCCTTCCAGGGGAACTTCCCGGCAGCCGACTTCCCCGTCACGCTGCTCCCGGACAGCCTGTTCTCCGTGGGAGGCCTCGAGTTCCACGGCGGATTCAGCTTTCTCAAGGGCGGCATAGTGTTCGCCGATTCGGTCACGACCGTCAGCCCCACATACGCCCGGGAGATCCTGAGACCCGGGTGCGGTGACGGGATGGAGGGCGTGCTGTCCTCGAGAGGCCCCTCGCTGAAGGGCATCCTCAACGGCATCGACTTCGGGCTTTGGGGACCGGAGGACGACCCGTCCATCCGTGCATGGTACACCGCGCAGAACCCGGGGAGGAGGGCCGCCTGCAGGGCGGCGCTGCTCGAGGAGCTCGGCCTCGGGATACCCGGCGACGTGCCGCTCGCCGGGATAGTCTCCAGGCTGACCTGGCAGAAGGGCATCGACCTCGTCCTGCCGGCCCTCGAGAGGATGCTTGCCGAAGGCAGGATGGCCCTTGCGGTGCTCGGTGCGGGCGAGCCCTGGATAGAGGGTCCGCTCTCCTCCGCCGCATGGAGGTTCCCCGGGGCCGTCGCGTTCAGGAGGGGATACGACGACGCCCTCTCGAGGAGGATCTACTCCGCCTGCGACATATTCCTGATGCCCAGCAGGTTCGAGCCCTGCGGCCTCTCGCAGATGATCGCCATGCGATACGGCGCCCTCCCGGTCGTCAGGAGCACCGGCGGTCTCGCCGACACCGTCCGGGATGCAGCCTCCGGTGGATGCGGATTCGTCTTCGACGAGGCAACCCCCGAGGCCCTGCGCGGGGCGGTCCTGCGCGCGGCCTCCGCGATGGAGGAGAGACGGTCGTGGAGGGCCATGCAGCGGAGGGCCATGAGGATCGACAACTCGTGGAGCGGCAGGGTGCCCGAGTACGAGGCGGTGTACGAGAGCGCCGCCGCACGGGCGGCCGCGCCTTGAACGACTACCTGGCCGCGGCGGCCGCCCCACTGACCCAGTTCGCCCGGCTCCCGCGGGCCCACTCCGTGCTCTCGCGCAGGGGGCCGGCGGCGGTGGCCATCCTCTCGTCCGTCGTCATATCCCTCGGGGTCTTCGTGATGCCGGTCCTCCTCACGGACATCGACGAGGCAGCCGCGGGCTACGCCGAGTCGGTGCGCCTCGAGGCCGTATCCGGCGGGATGGGCGCTGCCGCCGCCGACAGCCTTGCAGCTGCAGGCGCGGCGGAGATGTCGGAGACGATCCGCTCCATGCCGGCGGCCATGCTCCTGGAGAGGATCGTCATGACCCTCGTCTCCGGCCTTGCCGCCTTCGGCCTCTTCAGGGCGTTCGGATTCAGGGACGGGGCGGGAGCGCACCTGCGGACCGCGGTCCTGGCACAGGCCGCATACTCGATCTCGTGGGGCTTGCTCGTCCTCGTCGAGACCCTTTTCCCGGCAGTCGCGCCCGTGCCTGGCCTGGAGGCCTTCCTCGGGGCGGTTCCGGCCGATCCGGGCCGGGCCTTCACCTTCTCGTGGCTCGTCCTGTCGGCGTGCAACATCCCCTCCGCCGCCGCCGTCGCCGTCTGGGGAGGGGGGATGGCCGTCGCCACGGGAAGGAGCAGGTCCTCCACACTCGGGGCGGCCGCCGGGATGTATCTTTGCGGAGTCATCCTGTTCTCCATGCCCGTGCTCTTGCCGGCGGGCGGCGGATCGACCGCCTGAGCCCTGTCGAGGTTGGAGGCCGTATGTTGAAGCTGACTGCAGTCCTGGCCGTCTCCGGGATCTCCCTGGCAGCGCCGCTCGACCTGTCCGACTGGATGGCCCTCGCCATCGAGCACTCCCCGGACATGGTGCAGGCCCTCTCGGGCGTCAGACGGGCCGAGGCGTCCCGATCCTCGACACGGGCCGCGCTCCTTCCCAGCCTCACATTCTCCGCCTCGGCGGGCCACTCCTGGTCCTCCGTCGACATGGGGTCCTTCGGTGTGGCCGAGACCGACCAGGAGAGCTACTCAGCCGGACTGACGCTGAGCCAGGACATCCTCTCCGCGGGGGGGGCGGACTGGCTCTCCCTCAGGTCGGCGTCGCTCGGCCTGGAGGCCGCGGAGCTGGACTACAGGTCCTCGCTCCTGGGCCTGGAGCGCGACATGGCCAGGGCCTTCTACGACGCCGTGGAGGCCGCCGGCCTCGTCGATGCAGCCGGGGCCTCGCTCGAGAGGAGCGCTGCGCTTCTGGAGAGAACCGAGCTCCTGTACGACCTCGGTGCGGTTCGGGAGCTGGAGCTCCTCCAGGCGCGAATGCAGGAGGCCTCGGACAGGCTGGCCCTCCTCCGGAGCGGACAGGCGCTCTCCCAGGCCCTGACCGAGCTGCACAGGACGGCGGGGATCGATCCGGCGGCCGGTCACACCGTCGATGCCGGAGCCGTGCTGAGACCTCTGGACAGGGAGGCCATCCTGGCCCTGTCGGGCGACTTCTCGTCGAGTCCCGCCCTCCGCGCGGCGGTCCTGTCGGGAGAGAGCGCCGGTCTCGAGCTGGAGGCCGCCCGGAGGCAGTACTGGCCGTCCCTGGGCGCGAGCGGGTCCTGGAACTGGAGCGATGACCGGTTCGAACCTGACGAGATCGGCCGGAACGACTCCTGGAACGTCAGGGTGTCGCTAACCTGGCCAATCTTCGACGGCTGGCTGAGGGATTCGCGGGTGCAGTCCGCCTCGGCGGCGCTGATGTCCGCCGAGGCCTCCGTCGCATCGTCCGAGGCTGACCTGGCGGCGTCCGTCGATGCCGCCCTCGACCAGCTCCTGGCAGCCTGCGAGAACCTGGAGCTCGCCACGCTAACGCTCGAGTACGCACGCCGCAGGATGGACCTGTCTGCCATGAGCTACGAGCTGGGCGACCTTGGGATGACGGATCTCCTCGAGGCGCAGGCCGCCCTCTCCGAGGCCGAGGCCGGCCTCGTGACCGCACGCACCTCTAGCCTGAAGGCCGAGGTGGACTACATGGTGCTCACGGGCATGGACCCGAGGCTTGGTGAGTAGGATGGCCCGCCGGAGGCGCAGACTCGCCTGGCTGTGGCTGATCGCCCCGGTCCTGCTCCTCGCGCTCCTCTGCGGGAGGGGCCGGGACGGGGCCAGGCTGGTCCTGGTGTCGGTGGCGGGCACCGGCATGCTCGAGCAGAGGGCGAGCGGCACCGGCAGGCTCGAGGGTCTCACCAGGGTCGAGATCAGCGCTGCACGGATGGGTCTCATCGACTCGATCGCGGTCAGCGAGGGGGATGTGGTCGCGGAGGGCGACCTCCTGCTGATGCTGGAGACCAGCGAGGCCAGGGCGTCGGTCGAGGAGGCCTGGGCCTCCGGGTACTCGGCCCAGATAGCGTGGAGGCAGGCGGAACGGGAGGCCGGGAGGATCCGGACCCTGGCCGGGGCGGGGCTGGCCAGCAGCGAGGAGCTCTCGAGGGCCGAGGAGGCCGTCCAGACTGCCTGGGCCTCCCTGCTGCGCGCCAGGGCCCTCGAGACCATCGCCGAGGAAGCCCTCTCGCGGACCACCTACACCGCCCCCACGGGAGGGGTGGTCACCTCGCTCAACGTCGAGGAGGGCGAGATGGCGGTGGTCGGGACCATGAACAACCCCGGCACCGTGCTCCTGACGATCGAGGACATGTCCAGGCTCCTCGTGCGGGTGACCATGGTCGAGAGCGAGGTGGTCGACGTGCGGGAGGGGATGCCTTCCGAGATAAGCCTCGACGCCATACCGGACACGACCTTCGGGGGCGTGGTCCGGAGCGTCGGGCTGGCGTCGTCGAACGACATGGCCGCCGCCGCGGGGGGCGTGGCCGAATACGAGGTGACCGTGGAGCTGGAGAGCACCGATCCGAGGATGAGGTCCGGGATGTCCGCCTCGGTGGAGATCATAACCGCAACCGTGGGCGAGTGCGTGCACGTGCCCGTCCAGTGCGTCGTCCCGAGGCCGGACCCGGCCGACAGCACGACGGAGATCGAGGCGGTCCTGGTGGTGGAGGACGGCAGGGTCCGGACGGTCGGCGTCACCACGGGCATCATGGGGATGATGGACATCGAGGTGTCGGGCGTCTCCGAGGGCGACAGCGTGGTCTCGGGGCCCGTGGAGGCCCTGAGGGAGCTGGTGGACGGCGACAGGGTGAGGACAGAGGATGCCGGAAGAACCAGCCGTAGTTGATGCCGGAGCTCTCCGGAAGATCTACAGCATGGGCGAGGTCGCCGTCGAGGCCCTCAGGGGCGTGGATCTGAAGATCCGCAGGGGCGAGTACTCGTGCATCATGGGTGCGTCGGGATCGGGGAAGAGCACGCTCCTGAACATCCTCGGATGTCTCGACAGGCCGACCTCCGGAACCTACCGCCTGATGGGCAGGCCGGTCGTGGACATGGAGGACGGGGAGCTCGCAGCAGTCCGCAACCGGTTCATCGGATTCGTCTTCCAGACCTTCAACCTCCTCCCGAGGGCGACGGCGCTCCAGAACGTGGAGCTGCCGCTGGTCTATGCCCGGGTGGTCGGCGGAGCCAGGAGGGACAGGGCGATGGCCGTGCTGGAGAAGGTCGGCCTGTCGGACAGGGCCGGGCACCGGCCCAACCAGCTCTCCGGAGGCGAGCGCCAGAGGGTGGCGATAGCCAGGGCGCTCGTCACCGCCCCGGCGATGCTCCTGGCGGACGAGCCGACCGGCAACCTGGACAGCAGGACCGGGGACAGGATCCTAGAGCTGTTCTCGGATCTGAACTCCGAAGGCAACACGATACTCCTGGTGACCCACGACAGGGGGGTCGCCTCCCATGCCGGCCGCACGATCACGATAAGGGACGGCATGGTCGAGAGCGACACCGCGGGGTGAACCTCGGCGAGACCGCCGGCTCTGCGCTCGCATCCCTCCGTGCGGGAAGGCTGAGGAGCGCCCTCACCTCGACCGGCGTGACCATCGGCGTGACGGCCATAGTCTCGCTCGTCGGCCTCGTGACCGGGCTCGAGGACTATATCCGGGACCAGTTCGACAGCGTGCTGGGCGCGAGGGTCCTCGAGATCGGGAGGTTCGGAGGGGGTTTCGAGGACCTGGAGGGCTGGCTCGAATCCAGGAGCTGGCCCCCCCTGACGAGGGAGGACGGCGAGCTGCTGGCTTCCCTCATGAGGACGGCCCGCGGAGTCGCCTGGAGGAGCGGGTCCGGCGGCGAGGTCACGGCAGGCGGGCGGACGGCCGGGGATGTCAGGATAAGGGCGCTCTCCCCCTCGGAGACCGACGTCGCCGCCATGGGGATGGAGTACGGGAGGTTCTTCACCTGGGCCGAGGACGAGTCCAGGTCCAGGGTGTGCGTGCTGGGCGCAGACCTCGCCCGCGCCTTGGGAGTGCCTCATGCGCTTATGGGCGAGAGGGTTGCGGTCAGGGGACAGGCCTTCACCGTGATTGGGATCGCCGCCCCCCTCGGCAGCATCTTCGGGCACGGCCTGGACAACTTCGTGGCCGTCCCGTTCTCGACCTTCTCGGACCTCTTCGGCTCCGAAGGGCGGGAGGTCGAGATCGCGGTCCTCCCCCTTCCGGGCGTGAGCCTCGAGGAGTGCCGGGAGGAGGCCAGGCTTCACCTCCGGAGGATCCGCGGCGTGCAGTTCCACGAGCCCGACAACTTCCACGTGACCACCCAGGAGGGCATCCTCTCCTCGATGAGGCAGATAACCGCCGGGGCCGCGGCCGTGACCGTCGGGATCGCGGCGATATCGCTGCTGGTGGGCGGCATCGGGATCATGAACATCATGCTGGTCAGCGTGACCGAGAGGACGAGGGAGATCGGCACCAGGAGGGCCATCGGAGCCACCAGGGCGGACATCGTGAGGCAGTTCCTGGTCGAGGCCCTGATCATCTCCCTGGTCGGCGGCCTGGCCGGCCTGCTCCTGGGCACGGCCCTGGTGACGGCCGCCGACAGCCTCACGCCCGTGCCCGCACGGGCAAGTCCCCTGGCGGCAGTGCTGGCCATCGGGTTCTCGGCGACGGTAGGTCTGGCATCCGGGATCTACCCCGCCTGGAAGGCCGCCCGCCTCGATCCGGTAGAGGCGCTCCGGCATGAGTGATCCCGCAGGAGCGGCGAGGATACTGCTGGAGCACCTGGCCTCCGCCGCCGCGGACCTGTGGTCCAACCGCATGAGAAGCGTTCTCACCACGACCGGCATAGTCATCGGGGTGGCCACCGTCACGGGTGTGGCCAGCCTCGTCCAGGGCCTCAACCGGCAGGTGACGGACGCGCTCGGGGGAATCGGAGCGGGGACCGTCTACATCCAGAAGATGCCCGCGGTGATGGCGGGCGACTCCAGGGAGTACAGGAGGAGGGCCGACTTCAGCGCGTCGGACGCCCGCGGACTCGAAGGCGTTCCGGGGGTGATCGCCTCCGTCCCGCAGGCCGAGTGGTTCGTGAGCGTGAAGGCCCCCGACGGAGTCGAGCTCGCGGCCGCCCTTCTCGGGACGACTCATGACTGGCCGGTCGTGGCCCACCGGGACCTCTCCGGGGGCAGGTTCTTCACCGAGTTCGAGGCCGCCTCCGGGAGGAGCGTCTGCGTGGTGGGCGCCTCCGTCTCCGAGAGGCTCTTCGGCGATTCCGACCCCTCCGGCATGACCATAGAGGCGGAAGGCAGGAGACTCCTGGTTCTCGGGGTCCTCGAGAGCTCGGGGGAGATCATGGGCCAGACCCAGGACAACTTCATCGTCGTGCCTCTGGGCATCTTCGGGGCATGGGCGGAGCCGGGCCCGCGGATGTCCATAGCGGTGGAGGCCGAGCCCGGGTCGGACATGGATGCGTTCGTCGGCAGGATCGAGGCTGCGATGCGCAGGCTCAGGGGGCTCGGCCTCGACGACGACAACGACTTCGAGCTCGTGACGGCGGAGCAGCTGCTCGACACCTACAGGAACATCTCGACGGGCATCTACGCCGCCATGCTGGCCATCTCCGCCATAGCCCTCCTCGTGGGCTCGGTGGGCATTGCCAACATCATGCTCGTGAGCGTGACGGAGAGGACCAGGGAGATCGGACTGCGGAAGGCCATGGGGGCCACGGACCGGCAGATACTCGTGCAGTTCCTCACGGAGTCGGTCATACTAGCCCTCGTGGGAGGCGCCATGGGGGTCGGTGCGGGAAGCCTGCTCGCATTGCTCGTGTCATCGATCTCGCCGATACCCGCAGGACTGGAGGCATGGAGCGTGTTCCTCGCGGTAGGAGCCAGCGCCCTCGTAGGGATCCTCGCAGGGGTCTTCCCGGCCCTCCGCGCCGCCCGGCTCGAACCCGTCCGGGCCCTGGGACACGGGCAGTGAGGTCGGGGACCTTGAGGCTCGGCGCTTTCTCCTTCTCTGCGGGGCTGGCCCTCCTCTCGGCCGAAGTGGTCTGGAACAGGACCCTCCTCATCCTGACGGGCGGGAGCGTGGATTCGACAGCGGTGGTGCTCTCGGCCACCATGGCGGGCCTGGCCCTGGGAGGCGTCTTCTGGGGAGTAAGGGGCGAGCGCTCGGAGAACCCTCTCCGGATGGTCAGGCGGCTGGCCTTCGCATGCGCGGCGACCTTCCTCGCTCCGGCCCTGTTCGCCCCCCTGTTCCACGACCTGTCCGCCGCCCTCGGATCGCACGGGCTGCCTCCGGCCGTCGTCAGGGCCGTGACGGCCGCCTTCCTGGTGCTCCCGCCCGCCTTCCTCGCCGGAGGGATCGTCCCCCTCCTCGCGAGGCTGGTCGAGGGTGCCGGAGGTGTCCGGAGGATCGCGGGGCTCTATGCGTTCAACACGGCCGGGTCCGCGCTCGGGGGCCTGCTGACCGGATTCGTCCTCCTCGAGGCCCTCGGCGCGAGAGCTTCGCTGATCCTCTCCAGCGGACTCATGGTGGTCTCCGCGCTCATGCCGGGAAGGTCCGCCCCCGCCCCCCCGCTGTCCGGGGCGCCCGTCCCGGTCACCGCCGGCCCCAGGCCGCTGCATGCCATCCTCTACGCCGCCAGCGGCATGATCGCGCTCGCATGGGAGAGCGTCTGGGCCAGGCAGCTGACCTTCATACTCGGCAACAGCACCTACGCATTCTCCCTGATGGGCGCCTCGGTGCTCGCTGGGCTCTCGCTCGGCAGCCTCGCGGGCAGGAGGCTTCGCGGGAGCCCGCTGTCGGCCTTCGGGCTGTGCGTGGCCGGAGAGGGTGTCGCCGGAGCCCTGCCGCTGGCACTCTCGGCCCTGCAGCCCGTTCTCGCCGGCCTCCTCCCGCCGGGGTACCGCGGCCCATCGATGGCCGCGCTTGCAGTTCTCTCGATGATACCTGCATCCGTGCTCATGGGGGCCACCTTCCCTCTCATGGTCCGAGCCGCCGGGAGGGAGGGCACCCTCGGCGCGGACGTCGGGCTCCTCGCCATGGCCAACTCTCTCGGGGCCGCAGCCGGGCCCTTCTTCGGCTCCTGGCTCGTCCTGGGGTGGTTCGGTCCCACCGCCGGAAGCGGCTTCCTCGCCGTGGCCGCCTCTCTCACGGGAACGGTAGCCGCGGCCGTCGACCGCAGGAGGATGAGCACCGCCCTGGTGCCCGTCCTGGCGGTACCGGCGCTGGCCGCCGCCGTCCTGCTGGCGCCGCCTGGCTCGAGGAGCCCCTCGCCGGATCTCCGGCTCCTGTTCTTCGACGAGGCCAGGACCGCCACCGTGGCCGTCTTCGGACGCGACTGGGACGGGCACCGGAGCCTCCGGATAAACGGCGTGGAGGAGGTTCCGGTCGACCAGGCCTCGATGGAGGCCTTCCACCTCCTGGGGCATCTCCCCTGGGGATACCGGCCCGGCGCCGACAGCGTCCTGGTGATAGCCCTGGGAGGCGGGATCACGGCGGGCTCCCTCCTTTCGCACGACATCGGGACGCTGACCTGCGTCGAGATCTGCCCGTCGGTGGCGGAGGCCCTCCCGCTGTTCGCCCCCGAGAACGGCAGGCCCGACCTCGACCCCAGGTTCGGACTCGTCGGCGACGACGGCAGGAACTTCCTGGCGGTCGACGGGTCCGAGTGGGACCTCATAGTGTGCGACGCGACCCACCCGGGTTCCTCGGACAGCTGGGTCCTCTACACGCGGGAGTTCTACCTGGAGATGAGGTCGCATCTGGGCCCCGGCGGGGTCGCGGCGCAGTGGGTCCCGCTCCATCAGCTGCCGGTCGAGGACTTCGGGCGGATTCTCCGCACCTGGGGCTCCGTGTTCCCCAGCTGCAGGGTGCATCTCGCGGGCGGCAGGCATGTAGTGCTGGTCGGCTCCGACTCGTGCCTGACCCTCGACATCGATGCGATGTTCGACACCCCCGCGGCCCGGGCGGCGCTCGAATCGAGCGGGTTCGACCTGGACGACCCCGATCCCCTGACGGAGGTCGCCTCGGAGGAGGATCTGGCCCGCCTCCCGCAGGCGGGCGGACTCAACACCGACGACAGGGCGCCCTGCCAGTTCATCCGGAGGAGGGTCCGCGGGGGGGCCCAGGCGACTATCGCCCCGTGCGTCCTCATGCTCCTCTCCCTCCGCGGCGGGACGGACCATCTCAGGAACGGCCAGATCCTCTACTGGAGCGGCAGGCTGGGCGAGGCCGCCGCGGTCCTCGAGGAGGCCCCGCACTCGTCGATGACCTCCAGATGGCTTGCCGTGGCGCTCGTGACGGCTGCGGAGGAGATGGGCCGGAGGGGACTCGAGGACGACGCCCTGCGCCTTCTCGACAGGGCGGAGAGGGTCGATCCAGCCTGGCCCAGGCCGGGCATGCTGCGCACCCTGTTGCGCGATGGGGGAGTGCGGGATTGCACGAGTCCCGGAGGTTGATTATGCGTTGTCCACCCGATGCGAAGCGGAGGTTCGACCCCTGATGGGAAAGACTGCATTCCTGTTCCCGGGCCAGGGCTCCCAGAGCGTTGGCATGGCTGATCACCTCTCGTCCTTCCAGGCTGCTTCGGAAGTCTTCGGGAGGCTCGACTCCGATGCGGACCGCCCCGGGCTCATGGCGCTGGTCCGGGAAGGCCCCGAAGACCTCCTGACCCGCACCGACAACGTACAGCCCTCGATCACTGCGGTGAACCTGGCCACCCTCGCCGTCCTGCGCGAGGCGGGCATCAGGGCGGATGCCGCAGCCGGGCACAGCCTCGGGGAGTACTCGGCCCTCTGCGCCGCCGGGGTCCTGGACGCCTCGACGGCGGTCAGGCTCACCAGGATCCGCGGGACGCTGATGCAGGCCTGCGCGGAGGAGCACCCCGGAGCGATGGCCGCCCTCATCGGCGCAACCCGCGAGGCTGCCGAGGCACTCGTTGCGCAGGCATCCCACCTGGGCGCCATAGGGGTGGCGAACATCAACTCCGAGGGGCAGGTCGTCGTCTCAGGCTCCACGGAGGCGGTGGCCGCCATCCGGGAGAGGGCCGGGGAGATGGGGATCAGGAAGGTCATCCCGCTGAAGGTGTCCGGCGCCTGGCATTCGCCCCTGATGCGCCCCGCCTCGGCGGGGCTCGCGGAGGTCCTGCGGGGCGAGACCTTCGCTGCACCCTCGATCCCCGTCGTCGCCAACGTCACGGCGGGTTTCGTGACGACCGGGGAGGAGTGCAGGAGCCTCCTCGCGGAACAGGTCGTCTCGCCGGTCCTCTGGGCCGATTCCATGAGACTTCTCGCGGAGGGAGGCTTCGACACCTTCGTGGAGGTCGGCCCCGGAGCCGTGCTCCAGGGGCTTCTCAAGGGATTCTCCGGCATCTCGGTCCACGGCACCGCGACGGCCCGGGCTCTGGACGAGACGCTCGAAAGGCTCGGCGGGAACTGACCGGACGGCGGCAACGAGCCTGCGGGGGCACCCCCCGGGGTGCCCGGGTGGTGGCATGAACCTCAGGCGGCAGACGCTTCTCCTCCTCGGGGGCACTCTCGTCCTGATGGCCGCTGCGGCGGTACTGGTTTGCATCCGGGTGTTCGGCCCGGCCCTCGGGCAGATCGAGCGCAGGGAGGCGTCGGAGGACCTGGAGATCATCTCGGGGGTGCTCGACAACTCCGTCGACCGCCTCGAAGGCACGACCCGCGACTGGGCGGCCTGGGACGAGACCTACGCCTTCATGCTCGGGACGAACCCCGTCTTCGACGATCGCGACCTCCGGATGGAGACCTTCGAGAGCCTCTCTCTGGATCTGATCGCGATCTACGACACCGGCGGAGCCCCTGTGGCGGTCAGGTTCCGATCGGGCGACTCGGTCCAGGCCTTCCCCCCGGGTCTCTCGGAGCTCTGGGAGGAGGGGGGGGTGCTTTCCGGGCTGTCGCTCGGGGGCGTTCCCGGTTCCGGCCTCCTGGCCCTGGGCGGGAAGCCTGCCGCTGTCGCATTCCATCCGGTTCTCACGAGCAGGAACGAGGGTCCTCCGGCCGGATCGCTCGTCATGATCGAGCTCCTGGAGACGCCGGACGGGCTGGCCTTCTACCCCGGCACCCTGCCGGGCCGGGCATCGATGGAGGTGCTTCCGGCCGGCTCGCCGCCGCCCCCGTTCCTCGTCGGCGATTCGACGGTCTCGGCAACGGAGATCCTAGAGACGCTGGACGGCAGCCTGATAGCCCTCACGCTCGACAAGCCGCGGACCATCTCCGGGATGGCGTCATCCATCCTGAGGAACGTCGTCCTCATGGTCGTGCTCTCGGGGCTGGCCTTCTCCGCGCTCACCCTCGTCCTGATCCAGATGCTCGTGGTCCGGCGGCTCACGGCGCTCCTCTCGAGGATCCGCGCCTCCATCGACCAGGACGGGACGGGTGACGGCGAAAAGGGGCTGGACGTTGTGTCGCGGGTCAGCCTCGCGGTCGAGCCGATACTCGAACGGCTCGAGTCCGCCGCCGTGGATCTCCGCGAGAGCGAAAGGAGGAATGCCGCCATTCTCCGCGCTCTCCCGGACTACATGCTCGTGATGTCGAGGGATGGCGTCATCCTGTCGTCACAGCCCGGTTTCGGGTCCGCATGGCCCTATTCGACGGACGAGGTGACGGGGCTGGACCTCTCCAGCTTCGATCTGCAGGGCATCGAGGCGGATCGGGGGCTGGGGCTGATCGCCTCCGCGATAGAGAACGGAACCGTCGAGAGCGTCTCCTTCGGTATGAGCATCGGCGACTCCACGGTGTTCTTCGATGCGAGGGTCGTGGCCCTGGACGCAGACAGGGTGCTGGTGATGGTCAGGGACGTGACCCGGATGCGCCGGGCCGAGCAGGAGGCGGCCAGGATCCAGAGGCTCGAGAGCCTCGGGCTCCTCGCCGGCGGGCTCGCGCACGACTTCAACAACTGCCTCTCCGCGGCCATGGGGAGCATCGAGCTGGCCTCCGTGCACGCCGAGGCCGGATCCGGGAGGACGGCGGCCGATCTCGAGAGGGCCCTCGATGCCTGCAGGACGGCCGGGGACCTGACGAGGAGGCTGCTCACCTTCGCATCGGGGGGAGACCCGGTGACCGGCAGGGTCCCGCCCGGTCCCCTCCTCGAGGCTGTCCTGGCCCCGCTCATGAAGGCCTCCGGCATAGCTCTCACGATACTGGCGCCCGCAGACTGCTGGGATCTCGAGGCCGATGCGGAACAGCTCTCGCAGGTCTTCAGGAACATCGGCCAGAACAGCATCGAGGCTCTCGGAAGGCTGGGGACCATGACCGTCGGAGTCGCCAACACCACGGACACCGAAGGATCGCCCCTCCCGCCCGGCAGGTACGTCAGGATGGACTTCGTCGATTCGGGTCCGGGCTTCAGGTGTCAGGACCTGACAAGGGTGTTCGAGCCCTACTTCACGACCAAGAGCGAGTCGCGCGGCCTGGGGCTCTCCGTATGCCACTCCGTAGTGCTGAGGCACGGGGGCTGGATGACCGCGCTCCCGGGGCCGGGCGGCAGGCTGAGGATCCTCCTGCCGGCCCTCGGAGAGCCCGCGGCCGCGGTCGACCTCTCCGCATCCGCCCGCCCGGCCGGCCGGGACGGGCGGACGCACCGCATCCTGGTCATGGACGACGACCCCCTCGTGCTGGAGACCCTGGCGGAGATGCTGGAGCTCCTCGACTTCCGCGTGGAGAAGGCCGCGAACGGTGGCGAGGCCATCGAGACGATAGCCCGCGAAGCGAGGGCCGGAAGGAGCTTCGACCTGCTGATCCTCGACCTGGTCGTCCCGGGGGGGATGGGCGGGGTCGAGACCCTCTCCAGGATCAGGAGCAGGTTCGGCGGAATCCCCGCGATCGTGTCGAGCGGCTACTCCTCCGACTCCGTCATGTCGGACTGCGCCGCCCACGGGTTCGTCCACTCGCTGCGCAAGCCCTTCACCCTGCGCCAGCTTGGCGAGGCCGTGACCGGGGTGCTGCAATCCGGACCCGGAGCCGTACCCCCTGATCCCGACGGCGGCGCACCCGGACGGCCCGGTGGGGGTGACGCGCCGTGACTCTCAGGGGCAGGCTGTCCATCCTGCTGGTGTTCGTGCTGCTGCTGGTCTCCGCCGCCACGGCCCTGCTCTTCAGGTTCCTGTTCCTAGACACCTTCGCGAGGCTCGAGAGGGATCAGCTCGGAGGAGCCGCCGAGGCCGTCCGTTCCGTGGCGATGAACAGGATCGGGCGGATGACCTCGTCATCCATCGAGCTGGCGGTGTCCGAGGAGATGGCGGGGTTCGTGGACACCCGGAACCTCGACCTCCTCAGGGCCGTCGTCTCCGAGGAGTTCCTTGCGGAGAGGGGGGTGGAGGCGCTGGCCGTGTTCGGCGCCGACGGCCGGCTGCTCTTCTCGACCGGATTCGACCCCGCCGGCGGGGGCCTCGTCCAGTTCCCCCCCGGGCTCCAGGCCGTCCTCCAGGAGTCCGGTCTGGCGTCACCGACGGTCGAAGGCATGTCCGGAGGAGGGATCGTCTTCGTCGGCACCTCGGCCTGGATGGTCGGGGCCGCCGATGTCGAAGCCGTCGCACCGCCATCGGGCGACGCGGGGACCGTTCTGAGCGCCCGCAGGATAGACAGGACCCTGCTGGAGGACCTGGTCTGCCTTCCCGGGACCACGGTCCGCCTCCTGCCCCCGGGCAGCGGACCCGCCGGTCTCTCGGCCGCCCCGGGCCGTACCGAGGTCAGGCCCCTTCCCGGGGACACCGTGGAGGTCTACGCCCTGCTGGGGGAGGGCCCCGGACTGGATCCGGTCCTGAGGATCACCGGGCCGAGGCAGATCTACTCCTCGGGCAGGGGCGTGGCGGGCGAGGTGGTGCTCCTGGTTCTCGGCGCGTGCCTCTTGTTCACCCTCGTCACGATGATCCTCTTCGAGCTCGTCGTCATGGGTCCGCTGAAGGACCTGTCCGGAAGGATCAGGATGATCGGGGAGAGCGGCGACCCCTCCAGGAGGTGCGGGAAGGGGGGGGGAGACGAGCTCGCCAGGCTGGCGGGGACCGTGGACGAGACCCTGGAGAAGCTGCAGAGGGCGTCGTCGGATCTCAGGCAGACACGCATGCGCTTCGAGCAGTTCTCCAGGTTCATGCCCGGCTATGCCTTCATCAAGCATCCGGACGGGCGTCTCCTGTACGCCAGCGAGAGCTTCAGGCGGGAGGTGCTCGGGGCCAGGGAGGACTGGGAGGGTCTACAGGAGAGCGAGATCTGGCCTCCGGAAGTCGCCTCGAGAATCAGGGACCTGGACCGCCAGGTGCTCTCGACGGGCAGGCCGACCGTTGCCGAGCTCGATGCGCAGCTAGGCGTCCCCGGGATCAGGAGCCTCCTCTTCCACATCTTCCCTGTCGGCCCGGACGAGTCCGGAGTCTCGCTGATCGGCGGCATAACGATAGACATGACCGGCAGGAAGAGGGCGGAGGAGGAGCTGGGGCGGCTGCAGAAGCGCAACGCGGCGATCCTCGACGCCATTCCGGAGAGCGTGTTCGTGCTCTCCCGCGACGGCACGATCGTCGGCTTCCATGCCGGCACCGAGGCCCGTCTCTCCGTCCCGGAGGATCAGGTGGTCGACACGAACCTGACGGCCGTCGGGATGGCCCCCGAGGACCTCGTGACGGCCATGGAGACCGTGATACGCGTACTGAACACCAAGCAGGCCGAAGTCTTCGAGTACCGCATCGTCGAGGGTCCCGCCCAGGGGATCTTCGAGTGCCGCATGGGTCCGTTCGAGACGGGCACGGTCGTGTGCACCGTCCGCGAGGTCACCGGGAGGAAGCGTCTGGAGGCCGAGCTGCTGGCGGCCCAGAAGCAGGAGTCGATGTCCCTCATGGCGGGCGGCATCGCACACGACTTCAGGAACATCCTCTCCGCGGTGAGCGGCAACATCGATCTCGGCATGGCCTCGGGCGATCCGGCGAAGGTCGAGAGGCACCTGCAGAACGCACTCGAGGCCTGCGACAAGGCCTCCCTGCTCCTGAAGCAGCTCGAGACCCTCGCGCGGGGGGAGAGCCCCGGAGGCAGGACCAGGCTGGACCTGGCCGGTCTGCTGTCCGGGACTGCGCGTCTCGTACTCAGCGGTTCCGGGATCAGGTTCGAGATGGACGCGCAGTCGAACCTCTGGCGCGTCCTCGCCAACGAGGGCCAGATGGTCCAGGCCTTCAGCAACTTCATAGTCAACGCCCGCGAGGCCATGCAGCCGGGCGGAGGCGTCATCACCGCGAGGCTCTGGAACAGGATGTCCGCGACGGGGGAGCGGGAGGTCGCGACGAGCATCTCGGACACGGGCCCCGGGATTCCCAGGGATGTCCTGGCGAGGATCTTCGATCCCTACTTCACGACGAAGGAGCGGGGGAGCGGTCTCGGCCTGGCGGTCACCCTCTCCCTGGTGACGCAGCACGGGGGGCGGATCGAGGTCGATTCCACCCCCGGCTCGGGGACCACCTTCACGATCACGCTGCCCGCCGCCTAGTAGTACCAGCGCATCGCCGGTATCGGGATTCGCCATGCCGAACCCGTGACGGCATCGACGGCGGTGCAGCCGAAGCTCGACATCCTGGGACGGATCGGCACCACCCCCTCCGGGAACAATGCCCTTTCCGGGGGGGAGGCCATCAGCGGATCGTGGCTGAAGAGGATCCCCGAGGCGGTCACCTGGTGCCCGTCCTCCACCGTGACCGCCCAGGCCGTGGCACCGATGGCCATGGAGAAGCAGGGCTCCCCCCCCTCCAGGAAACCGGCATGCGCACCGCAGAGCCGGATCGCGATCCTGCCGTCGGCAAGCGGGATCAGGAGGGTGGAGGCACCTCTCCACATCATCGGCATTACCCGTGATCCCGTGACGAGAGTGTCCAGCGCCTCCCCGGAGAGCATGCCCACGAATACGGTGTCCTCCCTGCCGAGAGCCAGCCATGCCTGTTCGAGCGAGACTGCAGGGGAGCAGTCGCCCTGGCGGGGACCGGTCATCCCCGCGGGCATGGCGCGCTGCCGGAAGTCGCAGTAGAGGCATTCGTCGGCGAAGAACCAGAGCCCCCCCCCGGGATCGGTCGAGGGCGGGCCGCCCCATTCGAACGGACCTGCGACGGGCCGGGGGGCCGCGCAGTCCGGGCCCGTCCAGGCGAGGTACATGACGCCGTCGTCGCCGACGACCCTGAAGTATGCCGTGTCCCTCGCGACCACCGGTTCCCCCAGGATGTCGACACCCGGGTCCGAGGCCGAGCAGACGACCTTCCCGGTTCCGTCAGGACCGATCCACAGGAGTTCGCGTCCGCCCCATGTGAGCGCCAGGATCCCGTCGCCCAGGGCGACGGCCGACATGAGCCCCGATGTCCCGGCGACCTCCGCGGCTGTCGTCGGCGCGGCCGGAGAGGCCGGGACGAGAGCGGCGAGGAGGACGGATGCTACGAAAGCCTGCAAGAGAGGTCCTCCAGTATCCGACCGTGAGCCGCGAAGGCCAGATCAGGCGGGTCGGCCGCGGGGAACCACCCCGTCTCGGAGGCATCGTCCCCCGGAACCGGTGTACCGGAGAGGTCTCCGGCGAGCATCACCGACAGCACGACACCTCCGTACTCGGTCATGTCGGTCTCGACGCGCAGGAGCTCGAGGGTCCCGGCCGAAAGCCCCGTCTCCTCGGCAAGCTCGCGACGGGCGCATTCCTCGACGGTCTCGCCGAGTTCGAGGAAGCCTCCGGGCAGGCAGTAGAGACCCCTGCCCGGCGCCACCGCCCGTCTGACCAGCAGCACCCGGTCACCCGAGACGGCGACCACGGAGACCGCCGGAAGAGGGTTCCTCCAGGTGACCGCACCGCATCGGAGGCAGTGCATGTGGCCCGTCGTGCCCTCAGGCGCGACGAGAGCCTCTCCGCAGGCCGCGCAGTGACGGGGCGGCATGTAGAAGGCCGTTCCGTCGGGGGAGGGTCTGCGGGGGCCGGCGGGCGGCAGGTGGCCGAGAAGGGCTCCCCTCCGCCGGGAGAAGCACGATCCCGCGGCCTGCCGGAGGTACGCCAGTCCCGAGGCTACAGCCTCCTCCAGACCGTGGCCGGAGGCCAGGCGCGCGGCGATCGCCGAAGCGAGCGTGCAGCCGGTTCCGTGGAGCTTCCCGGGCCAGGTCCTCCTGCCCTCGAACCAGGTCGTCCCTCCGGCCGTCACAAGCACATCCGCCGGCGGCCCCTCGAGATGCCCCCCCTTGACCAGCGCCGCGCGCGCACCCATCCGCACTATCTCGGCTCCAGCGGCCTCCATTGCGCTCCTGTCGCGGACCTGCATGCCCGTGAGAGCCTCCGCCTCGTCGAGGTTCGGCGTGCAGAGCGTGGATGCGGGGACGAGGAGGCGCGAGAGGGCGCACGCCATGTCCCCCTCGTGCAGGGTGTCGCCCGAACCTGCCGCCAGCACGGGATCGAGGACATACGGCAGGCCGGCCGGAAGCGATCCGAGGAAGCCGGAGACCATCGACGCCATTCCCGGGCTGCCGAGCATGCCCGTCTTGACGGCGCCCACGGCCCCGTCCTCCATGACCGTCTCCAGCTGGTCCAGTACGCTGGCCTCGGGAATCGTCGTCCAGCCACGGACGCCTCCGCTGTTCTGGACCGTCACCGCGGTCACGGCGAAGACGCCGTGCACGCCGCATGCGGCGGCGGTCTTCAGATCCGCCGCCAGCCCCGCGCCTCCGCTGGGATCGGTCCCTCCCACCAGGAGGACCACCGGATACCTGCCGGCCGGGCATGTCATCGAATCGCTCCCTCCAGGCGAAGGCCGGTTCGTTGAGATGGGATTCGTACATCATATATTCGGTTCTTGCCGAGCCGCCATCCGGGCGGCCGACAGGCGGAGGGACCTCTCTTGCGGATTCCCTGGAAGTGACCATGCCGCTCCTGGCAGCCCTGTACGCTCTCTCGATCCTCCAGTCATCCGGCGGATCGGGCGGCATGTCCGTCGTGGATTCGGTGGCCGTCACCGGCGCAGGGGATCTGGACGCCGGCGACCTGCTGGAGGGCTCCGGACTCGAGGAGGGGGTCTCCCTCATCGAGATCACCCAGGCCGAGGTCCAGGCGGCGATCCTGTCCAATCTCACGAGAATGGGCTATCTCGAGGCGGTCGTGCTGGTCGAGTGGCCGGAGTGGTACGAGGACGAGGGCATCGTAAGGATAACCGTCGAGAGCGGATCGAGAAGCCTCCTGGGGGCACTGGTCTTCTCGGGCAACACCGTGCTGGACGCTCCGCGGCTTCGCAGGCTCATACCCTACCGGCCCGGCGCCGTCCTGACGCCCCAGGTGCTCGACAGGATGGTCTCCATCGTTCTCGAGACCTACTCGCGACGGGGCTACGTCCTGGCGGAGGTGGCGGCGACCCCCCTCCCCCCGGGCCCGCCGGCCCCCGACGGGAGCCCGGATCAGAGGGCCGTCGAGATCTCGATCTCGGAAGGCAGGCAGATCAGGCTCGGGACGGTTTCGGTGAGCGGGCTCGAGACCGTCAGGGAGAAGGTCGTCACGAGGGAGATCTCCCTGCAGCAGGGCGACTCCCTCGACATGGAGCTGATGCGGAGGTCGATATCCTCCATCTATTCGCTCGGGCTGTTCCGCGACGTCCGTTTCGTCTACCAGGGCATGGCCGAGGGTCTCGACCAGGTCGACCTGCTCGTCCAGGTCACGGAGAGGCCCTACCGGCAGCTGGACCTGGGTGCGGGGTACGCCTCCCCCTCGGCCCTCGTCACGAGCGCCTACTGGAAGCACCCCAACATCTGGGGGAACAACCAGAGGCTGACCGCGGGCGCCTCCTGGACCAGGTACCTGTCCTCCGGAGGAGGCGACGTGGTCGAGCCCGAGCTGATCTACGAGGAGCCGTACCTCTATTCGACGCGCTGGGAGGGAAGGCTGAGGCTCAGCTACTTCTTCCTCGAGCTCCCCGGGCTCTCGGAGAGGAGGTACAGCGGCGAGACGTCCCTCTCGAGGATGATCGGCCCCGATCTGGAGCTCACCCTGGGCTACAAGCTCACGCGGAACCGCTACAGCCTCGAGCAGTCCGGGGGTGGAAGCGGAACCTATTCGTGGGATACCTCCTCCGAGATCGGTGCGGGACTGGTGAACGACACCCGCGACGCCGTCCTCAATCCGGTCCGGGGAAGCTACCTGCAGGCGGGAGGGGCCGTCTCGGGCGGCATCCTCGGCGGGAGGAGCTTCTACCGGATCGAGGGGGAGGCACGGGTCTTCAAGCCGGTGGTGAGGGACGTGAACCTGGCCTGGAGGGTGCGCGGAGGGGTGGTGCTGCCCTATGGGGCGGACAGCGTGATCGCGCCAGGTGACCGCTACTTCCTCGGGGGCGGGTCCACGGTCAGGGGCTACGCCTTCAACACCTTGGGACCCAAGGACGACGAGGGCAATCCCGTGGGCGGCCGCATCATGCTCCTGGGCAACATCGAGGCGAGGATGAGAGTGGCGGGGAACCTGGGCATGGCCCTCTTCGTGGACACCGGGGGCCTCTGGGAGGAGTTCGACGAGATCTCGCCGGGGTCCGCCGGGTTCGGGATCGGCATGGGAGTCAGGTACTCCACCCCCTTCGGACCGCTGAGGCTCGACTACGGCTTCGCCCCCACCTGGACGGACGGGCTCCGCCGCGGCAGGGCGTACCTCGCCCTGGGGCACCCCTTCTAGATGAGACGGGAGCGCTTCCGATCATATCCCCCCAGGGCCTTCGGAGGCGGGCTGCTCCTCCTCCTGCTCTCCGCGTACCTCTGCCTCGTCACGGGCTTCCTGGAACAGACGAGCGGCAGGCTGCTGGGCGAGATCCTGTCGAACGACTCCGTCACCATCACGGTGTCCGGGCTGAGATCCGACCTCTTCTGGCGGACCTCGGCGAGGGAGGTGACGGTGACGGGTCCGAGGGGGCTCGGGATCAGGGTTCTCGAGCCCAGGGCCTCGGGCGCCCTGCACGAGTTCGCGTCGGCGAGGAGGCTCGAGAGCCTCCACGTCGCCGTCCTCGAGATCGATCTGCCGGGACCGGGCGCCGACACGTCCGCGGCCACGATCCCGGAGATACTGGAGGACATCGATCGCGGGATCGTGGCGGGGGCTGACTCCCTGAGGCTCGACACGGGCTGGATACGCGACGGGGAGGGCCTTCTGCTGGACGGGATGAGCATCTCGACCTCGGTGTCGCGCGGCAGGGGGGTGGTGCTGAACGTGGCGAACGCCGCGGCCTGGATCCGGGGCGTCGGATGGGTGAGCGGGAACGGGCAGCTCGAGATGGAGGACGGCGTGGTCTCGAGCTCCGGGTTCAGCGGCGAGACCCCGTTCGGCAACCTCTACCTCGCCGGGCGTCTCAGCGGCGGCGACGGGGCGGTCGATCTGATGGTGTCCGGCAGCGCCTCGACGGCCGGTCTGGAGCTCCCGGTGGAGGCCTCGATGGACTTCGAGGGATTCGTCGCCGGCACCCTCCCCGACCCTCTCGTGAGCACCAGGCTCTACAACGGCGAGGCATCGGTCCTGGGCAACCCGCTGTCGTTCTCCGCCGACACCCTGCTGGTCTCCAGGGCCGCCATCTCGTTCCGCGGCCTGTCCATGGACGGCCCCGGGCTGTCGATCCTCTCGGACCTCTCGTGGAGGCCGGCCGACGGGTCCTGGGAGGTCGAGGCGCTTGCGATGCTGAACGGACTGGATCCGTCGCGGCTTGACGCGGGCCTGCCGTCCGGGCTGCTGAACGGATCCGCCTGGGTGTCCGCCGAGGGGACGGGGGACGCCCCCGCAGGGATCTCCACGGTGGTGGACCTCCAGAACTCGACCCTCGCAGGGCGCTCGATCACGAGCGCCAGCGCGGACGGCGCGATCACACCGGGCGGCTGGAGGCTGTCGGCCGACATCGCCGCGCCGGGGGTCTCCGCCCTGCTCGTCGCGACCGGTTCGACCAGCGCGGGCCTCGTGCCGTCGTCCTGGTCCGGCAGGCTCTCGTTCTCCGTGGAGGACGCCTCGTTCGTGCCGGGGCTCGAGCTGCCCGAGAGCCTCGCCGTCCGGCGGTCGAGCGGAGACCTGGCCTTCTCCGGTAACAGGGCCGCGCTCACCGCGTCCGGCACCGTAGGGGTCGAGCAGGTGGTGCTTCCCGGCGCCGTGCGGGTGGACGGGCTGTCGCTGGACGGAGAGGTCTCCCTTTCCGGGAGGGACCCCGCCGGGTCCGTCCTGTTCACGGCGGACACCCTGATGACTCCGGTCGCATCATTCCGGGCAGCCGGCTCGGCGTCCTTCTCCGACGGGGTCTACACGAGCGATGGAATCGACCTGGTCACCGCGGACGGATTCGAGGTCCACCTGGAGGGCGCCTTCGACTCCTCGACACCCGCGTACCTGTCCCTCGAGAACGTCACGGCGGGGAGCGCGAAGCAGAGGCTGGTCCTGGACTCGGGGCTGCTCTGCCTCATCGACTCGGCCGGGGTCGGCATCGACACGGCATGGGTCGTCACGCCGCACGGAGACCTCGGGATCAGCGGCAGCATCGGGGGCGAGCGCACCTGCTTCCGCATCACTGGGAGGAGGTTCGACCTGGCCCCCGTCGGCGGGCTCCTCCACCTCGCGCGCGGGCTGTCGGGATCGGCAGGCTTCGTTCTGTCGGCGGAGATGCGCGAGGGCGTCCTGCACGGAGCGCTGACGGGCACCGTCGTCGGCCCCTCCTTCGGAGCATACCAGGCCGACAGCATCACGTTCGACCTCGCCCTCGAGGATGACGACCTGGCGATCAGGCGCGTCTCCTCGTGGGAGGAGGGGCAGGCGTCCACGCTCACCGCCTGGGTGGACGACTTCGCGACCCTCTCGGGCGTCTCACCCGGAGGCGGGAGCCTGAGGGAGGCCGAGCTGATCCTGAACGATCTCGGTGACTGGGTCTTCTACGCGCTTCCGATACCACTGCGCACCAGGGGTGCCGACATCTCGGCCCACCTCGAGTACCGCAGGGACGCCCCTCCCGACAGGCGCTTCACGGCGGAGGCCGTGGCCTCGATCGACCGCCTGTTCATAACGGCGCTCAACATGTACCTCTCGAACGTGGTCATGCACATCACCCCCGACAGCACGGGCTACCACACCCGCATCTCGGTCTCCTCGGCCGACAGCACGAGGGGCACGATCCTCTCGACGATACTCCTGGACTTCATCCAGGACTCCCTGTCGGTCACCGGGATCGGAGCCTACAGCTTCCGGGCGGACTTCGACTCGTTCAGGGCCTCGGTGGGGGGGTTCGCCAACCTCATGCTCAGCGGATACGTGAAGAGCGAGGGAACCGATCCCGTGAACATCCGGCCCGAGGTCCTGGGCAAGCTGGAGATAGTCGGGGGGGTCATCGGCATGCCGCAGGGCGGGCAGGACTCCGGCGAGCCGCAGCCCCTCCCTGTCGACGTCAGGATCTCGATCCGCGGTTCGCGGGGTCTGTGGTTCCGCAATTCACTGGCCGACATTGAGATGGGTGTAGATCTCACCATCCTGACCCAGGAGGGGCTCCCCACGATCACGGGAACGCTCGCATCGGTGAGGGGCAAGGTCCACATCCTGCAGAAGGACTTCGAGATAGTCCACGGCCTGATCGAGTTCCTCCCAGGGGTGCCCTCCCAGCAGACGATCTCCATAACCGCGGAGACCGAGATCAGGGGCGCCGTGGACAGGAACCTCTACCACATAGTCGTGAGCATCCAGGGCACACCGCGCAGCCCGGTCATCCTCCTGTCGGGCGACGGTCCGGGGGGCAGCCTCTCCCAGGAGGACATCCTGTCCCTTCTCGCCGTCGGGATCACATACGGCGAGCTTCAGCAGCTGGACAGCGGGGCACTCCAGGCGCAGCTCGGAGGAGCGGCCCAGAGCTACATCGGACAGCTCCTGGCGAGAAGCTTGAGGGACGGCGTCGGCCTCGACCAGCTCGAGCTCTCGCCCGAGCTCCTGTCGGATTCCACCAGCCTCCGGCTCGACATCGGCAAGTACGTGCTGCCGGACCTCTTCCTCTCGTTCTCGGGCGACGTCTTCTCCTCCGAGCCCGGGACGATAAGCGCGCAGTACTACATCAGGCAGGACCTCTATCTGGAGGGCAGCACGAAGTCGACCCTGCACGGCGACCAGGAGCCGTCCCTGGAGCTTCACTACACGCTGAGATACTGACATCCGGGGCGTCCCTGGCCCGCCCGGCCGGGAGGTCTTATTATCGATCCTCACCTGGATCGGAGGCCGGATGAGGCTCGGACGCGGACTGAGGCTGGCCCACATCTTCAGCATAGCAGCCGGGGCCATGATCAGCTCCGGCCTCTTCGTACTCCCCGGCCTGGCACACGCCATGGCCGGACCGGCGGTCGTCCTCTCCTTCCTGCTCGGGGCCCTCCTGGCCGGGACCTCCACGCTCAGCATGGCCGAGCTCGCAACGGCCATGCCCCGGGCCGGAGGCGACTACTTCATCACATCGCGGAGCCTCGGGCCCGCCATGGGGACCATGACCGGCCTCCTCTCATGGCTCATGCTGGCCCTCAAGAGCTCGTTCGCGGCGGTGGGCCTGGCCGCCTTCGTCGAGGTCCTTGGGGTCCTGTCCCTGCCGCACTGGATGGTCGCCCTCCCGCTCTGCCTCATCTTCGGTCTCGTGAACTCCGTGTGGAACCACGAGACCAACATCCTGCACGTCGTCGTCGTGGGCCTGCTCATCTCGATCCTGGCCTTCTTCATCGTCACCGGCCTCCCCGAGGTGCGCATGGGGATGCTCCAGCCCTTCGCCCCCAGGGGCGCCTGGGCCGTGCTCTCCGCCGCAGGCTTCATCTACGTGTCCTTCGGAGGCCTCCTGAAGGTCATATGCGTCTCGGAGGAGGCCTGCGACCCCGGCAGGGACATACCGCTGGGGCTGATACTCTCCCTGGTGATCGTCACGCTCCTCTACGTCCTGTCCGTCTTCGTGACCACCGGGGTGCTGGACAGCCCGTCGCTCGACGGCTCCCTCATGCCGCTCACGGAGGCCGCCGGGGTGTTCCTCGGCGCACCCGGGAGACTCCTCCTGACGGTGGCCGGGATCCTGGCCTTCGTCACGACTGCCAACGCCGGGCTGATGGCCGCGGCACGATATCCGCTCGCCATGGCCAGGGACGGCCTGCTGCCCGGGTTCCTCTCCAGGATCAGGGGCAGGGCCAGGATACCCGTGGAGGGGGTCGCTCTCACGACGGCGGTCATGTGCGTCTCGGTCTTCCTGCATCTGGACGTCCTCGTCATCGCCTCCTCGACCGTCGTGATACTGTCGTCGATGATCATCAACCTCTCCGTCATAGTGCTGCGCGAGAGCCACCTGTCGAACTACAGGCCCAGCTTCCGCTCGCCCCTCTACCCCTGGCTCCAGCTGGCGGGCCTGGCGGGGCTCACGATCATCCTGGCCAGCCTGGGCAGGACCGCCTGGTTCGTCACGCTGATGCTCGCGACCGGCGGTTTCGTGATCTACTGGTTCTTCGGCAGGAGGCGGGGGGAGTGCGACTACGCCCTGCTGCACCTCCTGGAGAGGATCACGGCCAGGGAACTCGTCAGCAGATCCCTCGAGTCGGAGCTCAAGGAGATAATCAGGGACAGGGACGACCTGGTGCAGGACCGTTTCGACCAGACCGTCGAGAAGTGCGAGATACTGGACCTCGACGAACCGATGAACTCGGAGGGCTTCTTCAGGCTGGCCGCGGGCGGCATGGCCTGCTGCCTGGGCGAGGACGCCGAGATCGTCATAGGGCACCTTCTGGACAACGAGAGGGAGAATCCCACGAGCTTCAGCCCGTTCCTCGCGATCCCCCACGTGCAGCTGGGCGGGAGCGGCAGGTTCTGCATGGTCGTCGCCCGGGCCAGGAACGGAGTGGTCTTCTCTGAGGGCGCGCCTTCGGTGAAGTGCATCTTCCTCCTGGGAGCATCGCCCGACCAGAGGCACTTCCACCTGAAGGCCCTGGCCGCCATCGCCCAGATCGCGCGCGATCCCGAGTTCGAGAAGGCCTGGCTGAGGGCGAGGAGCGTCGAGGCCCTGAGGGACTGCATCCTGCTCGGCAAGAGACGCAGGCACTACTGACGGGGCGTCCTCCCGTCAGCCGGGGCGGCGCTCCTCCTGTTCAGCATGCGGATCGACGCCCTGAACATCAGGATGCCGGCCGTGAGGGGCATCACCCCGACCATGAGGCCTCCGAGCGCAGCAGATGCGGGGTCGGCGGCCTTCCCGGAGAGGACGGCACCAGCCACTCCGACGGTCATTAGCCCGCCGGCGAGCGCGAGCAGCCCGCCCGGCACCATCAGGAGGATCGCCTTCGCTGGCGACGGGGGGCTCGTGGAGAGACGCCCGCCATGCCCTGCGGGCCGGACCGCATCGGTGACGGGGGTCTCCTCCGGGGAGGGGACGGCAGTCTTCTGCGCCCTCCTCGTCCGCCTGACCAGGCGGATGACCCAGATCCAGCCGGAAACGCTGACCACTAGCATCCCGAGCATTCCGGCGACCTGCACCCCCGTGCCGGCCCTGGCCGAGTATCCCGACAGGCTGAGCATGACCGGGAAGTCGTAGAGTCCATGCAGCAGCACGGCCGCGGAGAGCCCCTTGAGGGATCCGGAGAGTGCGCGCCCCTCGAGCACCCCCCGGCCGGCGTAGAATCCCAGGAGAGCGCCCCAGGCCGCATGTCCGGGCACCGACAGCACGCCCCTCAGGAGAGCCACCGTCAGACCGCCCTCCGCCACGTAGAGTATGTTCTCCAGGGTCGCGAAGCCCAGCGCGGCGGCAACGCCGTACACTATCCCGTCCATGCTCTCGTCGAAGGCCCTCCTGCGCAGGGGAAGGACCCTGATGACGGAGAGCTTGAGCACCTCCTCGACCAGGGCGGCGACGACGAAGGCGCAGAAGAGCGAGGAGAGGACGGGATCGCGAAGCCCCTCAACAGCCGCGCAGAGCCGGGTCTCCACGAACGCGGCCGGCAGGATGGCCAGCACTCCCAGGCCGAATGTGCCCCAGAGGAGGCGCGGCGGCTCGGGGAACCGGTCGGCGCGGTGGAAGAGCCACATGAGGAGAAGAGTCGGGAGAACCGACGCCGCAATCGTCAGGACAGGTATCATGCCTCCTCCAATCCGCCGACCGTGCCATGCTCCGGACGAGGCATAATAGCATCATGCCGGCGACAGTGGAACGGGGATTGAAAGCAGGGGCGGACGGCCGGGAGGGGTGGTCGCTCCCCGGACCCGGATTCTACTCGGCTCCGGCGCCCGAACTGGCGCCGCTGCTCCTGGGATGCCTGCTCGAGAGGCGGGTCGGCGGACGAACGGTCTCCGGGGTCGTCGTCGAGACCGAGGCCTACACCGAGGACGATCCGGCCAGCCACTCCCATCGCGGACGGACACCCAGGAACCGCCAGATGTTCGGTCCCGGCGGCAGGGCCTACGTCTACTTCACCTACGGGATGCACTACTGCATGAACGTCACCGCGGGGGAGGAGGGGCGCGGAGAGGCGGTACTGCTGAGGGCGCTCGAGCCGGTGGACGGTATCGACCTGATGATGTCTGCCAGGGGTGTCGGGGACCCGCGCCTGCTGGCCAGCGGACCGGCAAGGCTGTGCGAGGCCCTTGGGATAGACCTGTCCCTGGACGGAGCGGGCCTGGAGGGGCCCGACCTCCTGCTGCTCCGCCCCCGCGCCCCGGGTCCGGTCCGGACGGGCGTTTCGCCCAGGATCGGCATAACCAGGGGGGTGGAGAGACACTGGAGGTTCTACCTGGAGGGCTCGCCCTTCCTCTCCAGGCGGGCGCGGTAGATGGAGAGGTACTTGCGGAGGGTCTTCGGATCGCAGCCCAGGATCTCCCTGGCCTTCGACATGCTCCCCCCGGTCCGCTGCCAGACCGAACCGACGTGGTTCGCTACGGCATCCTCTATGGTCACGGGCTCGATCATCCCCGGATGCGGGCCCTGGTTCGCGAAGGCTATGTCCGACTCCCGGATCGTCTCCCCCCGGCAGGTGATCACCGCCCTCTGTATCACGTTGCGCAGCTCCCTGACGTTCCCCGGCCAGGAGTGCGATGAAAGCCTCGAGAGGGCGCCCCGCGTGAGGCGTCCGGGCCCGCCCCCGCCCGACAGCCTCATGAAGCCGGCGGCAAGGGCAGGTATGTCCTCCGGCCGCTCCCGCAGGGGAGGGATCTCCAGGACCGCTACGGCCAGCCGGTAGTAGAGGTCCGACCTGAAGGCGCCCTCGACGACCATGGCCCCGGGGTCGGCGTTGGTCGCGGCGATGACCCGGAAGTCCGCCTCCATCTCCTCCGTGTCGCCCAGCCGTCTGTAGGATCCGGTCTCGAGGACGCGGAGGAGCTTGGCCTGGAGGGACTGCCCGAGGTTGCCGATCTCGTCCAGGAACAGCGTCCCGCCCCTCGCCGAGGCGAGGAGGCCGCGCCTGTCCTCCCTGCTGTCGGTGTAGGCGCCCCTGCGCGCCCCGAAGAGCTCTGACTCCATGAGGCTCTCGGGCACTGCACCGCAGTCGAGGGGCACGAAGGGTCCGGTCCTGCCCGAGGCCCGATGGATCCCCCTCGCGACCAGCTCCTTGCCGGTTCCCGTCTCGCCGGTGACCAGCACCGGCACGGAGAGGGGCGCGATCCTCTGCATGGATTCCTTCAGGTCGGTCATCGCCGCCGACACGCCGACCATCTCCGGGAAGGGATCCTCGACGACGCATGTCCCTCCGTCCGGCTCATGGGGGGCGGAGGCCACGGCCTGGGCGGCGATGGGCCCGAGGAGACGGGCGGCGGACATGTCGCCGCCCCTCGCATAGAGGGCGACCGGCGCCGATGCTATCATCTCCCCGGACTCGGGCGAGAGCCCGGCCGAATCCAGCGAGAGGGCTTCGGCGAGGTCCTGTACGCCCGCCTTCCCCTGCAGGCAGGCTCCCAGCCAGGAGGTGAAGGAGTCCAGCATCCTCCCGTCCGGGTGCCCGTCCGGGGCGGACCTGGAGGAAAGCCTCCGGGCCAGCGCCTCCGTGGCTGCGGCGAAGCGCCCCGAGTCGCGGGCGTCCATCCTCTTCAGCATCTCGGCCCTCGTCCCGCACAGGGCTTCGAGCAGGCGTCCGTCGACCTCCTCCGCCCTCGCGGCCCCCAGGACGCATGCACGAATCGGGGACGGCAGGTCGATCAGGCCCTGCAGGGCGGACTCGAACCTGCCCGGGGGTCCGGCGACCGCCGCCGCCTCCAGGGACTCCGACACCAGCCCCAGCTCCAGGGCGGACGCCTCCAGCCCCTCAATGGCGGAACCGAGACGCGCCTCCGCCATCGCGAGATCCGACAGCAGGCCCAGGTGTCTGTCACCGAGTATGCCGGCGATCCCCCTCGCATGCTCCAGGGCCGCCAGCGCCTCCTTCTCCTCGCCCTCGCCGGCCAGCAGCTGGCCGAGGTAGAGCAGGCACAGACCCTGTCTCAGCGGCATGCCGAGCTCGGCGGCGAGGGCGGCACCCCTCTCCGCCGCCGGTATCGCGGCCGGGCCCTTCCGAAGGATCACACCGGCGCATGCATCGATCATGTCCAGCGTCTGACGGACGGTCGGCCCGCCCGACGCACCGTGCTGCAGGGTCTCGGTCAGGGCGTCCCTGCACCTGGATGCCTCCTCGAGAAGGCCCATGCGCGTGGCGAGAACGAAGCGATCGACTCCGGGAGGCCTGGGATCACGCCTGCCGGTCTCGTCGTAGTAGAGGGAGGAGGCCCGGTAGTCCTCCAGGGCTCCACGCCACTCCCCCTTGACCTCGCGGACCCTCCCCCTCTCCTGCAGGCTCTCCGCGAGGAGGACCGGCTCCGCACTCTCGACTGCGACCGCTACTGCCTCTCCGGCCGCCAGCGCGGCCTCCTCGTAGAACCCGAGTCTCATCCTGAGCGTGGAGGCCATGACGAGGAGGGATATCCGTTCCCTAGGCCCCCCGGGCTGTTCCAGCGCCCGTTCGACTATGGACAGGGCTGCTGCCGGATTCCCCCTCAGGTCCAGGATCCTCGCCCTTCTCGTCACCGCCTCGGTGTCGTCGAAGGGCTCGATCGTCTCGAGCGCCCGGGCCAGCCTTCCCTGCATGAGCAGGATGTCCGAGAGGAGCATGCCGGTCTCGTGGGACCACGCCCCGCGGCCCCCCTCGAGGAGCTTCTCGGCCTCGGAATGCCTGCCCAGTGCGGAGAGTGCTCTCGCCCTGGTCTCCAGGCTTGATTCCGGAGCGGTCTCGAGAGCCCTCTCCCATCTGCCGAGCTCGAGCAGGCTCCGGGCGACGGCTGCGGCCGCCCCTGAATCGAGCGTACCCGAGTCCCATGCGGCGACCATCTCCCTCCACGCACCCTCCTCGAGCGCGGAATGCGCGTCGAGCGGGGGAGGGGGGGGTATGGCGCCGAGCCCTCTCCTCAGGCGCACCCCGAACCATGCAGGTCCCGGGATGCCCCCGGCCCCCGGCCGGAATGGCGCGTCCCCGGCGATGGTCGCCTCGCCCTCGAGCTCCACCGTCTGGACGGAGGTGCGGGAGGCGGGGGCCTCCCCCCCCGACGAGACGACGAGGCAGAGGCGCGACGGCATGCCGTTCGCGAGATCCGAGACGATCTCCCTCAGATCCCTGGAGGCGAACTCCCAGCCATCCACCACGAGGAGCCTGTTGACCCCCGAGCCGCCGGGAAGGGTCGCCGCCAGGAGATCGGAGGCCCCGGTGACGCGGGGCCCGCCGGCCGCCCTGTCCGGAAGGGGCCTCCAGCACTCGTCCGGGGAGCAGCGGACCACCCTCGCGGGCCATCCCCTCTGGAAGGCCAGCCCGAGCCATTCGTCCACGACACGGTCCCTCTCCTCCCATCCTCCGCCCCGCAGCACGGTCAGCCCCGGCCTCGGAAGCTTCGCCGCCGCCTGGGGAAGGGCGCACTGCCCCCAGGGAAGGCCTGCCCTGGCCGCCGCCGCCGCCCGCCTGGAGGGCAGGGGGGACGAGAAGCCGCCGGTGCCCCCGCCGCCGGGCCTGCGGGCTGCGAGGAGACCGAGCTGGTAGAGATCGGAGAGCCGGGAGGGGAAGCCTCCCGCCAGGGTCTCCGGCGCATGGTCGGGGAGCCCGGGCTGCAGGGCCGCGTCTCCCCAGACGAGGAGGACCGGTCCGTCGGGCGACATGCGGAAGGGGTCGGCGGCCATGTCCAGGTGGAGAAGGCCCGATTCGTGCAGTGAATGGAGGAGGCCCGCGGAGGCAGGCGACAGGGGATCCGGGTGGTCGTCCGGGTCGAATCCCTCAGCCTCCATCGAGACGTCCCAGACTCCGGCGCCGGCCTCCTCGATCCAGTCCGGCGCATGTACGGAGGGCAGCCTCACGCCGGAGAGGGCTTCGAACCAGAGGCGGACCGATTCCGGGGGAGCATCGGTCCTGAACAGCCGGTGCAGCCTGGGCCGGCCCTCCGACACGGTCAGGCGCTCCTCCCTCCCGTCGGGCAGGAACCGCCTTCTCAGTATCCGCTCGCCGTTCGTCATGCCATAATCTCCCTCCGGGTCGACATATGGTCAAGTCCAGTCCTGCAACGAATAAGGATATCGGACATGTGCATGCTCCGGAGGTGCCGCTCATGTCGGAAAAGGATTGAGGAAATATTCCCCATGAAGGGAAAAACAGGGCCGGATTGCTCGCCCACACGGAGGGTCGTCAGGGGCAGATGGATCGATGGCAGGAGTTTATGGAGTCAGGCAGGCAAATTGCTATAGTGATGTGCGGGAGGGCATGGCATGGAGATTCCGGCTTTCAGATGCATCGAAGGAGGTTCGCGATGAGGATCATCATGGTTCTGGCAGCCCTGGCTTCGGGTGCCGCGCGGGCGGACCGGGTTCCCGCCGGGCCGTTCCCGGTCGGCGGGACGGATGCGGTCCTCCAGTACGACGACGGGACCGTGGCCTGGCTGACCTGGGGAGGGGAGTACCGCGGCACCTGGTTCCATCTGGCAGACTTCTACCCGGGCTTCGACGACTTCGTGGTCGACACCCTCGAGTTCTGGTTCTTCCACTTCCCCTCGTACCCCTGGGACACTTCGTCCTTCTTCGCCGCGCTCTACTCGGGCGACGATGCCGGGCCCGTGACAGAGCTGTTCTCGACCTCGGCCGTCGCCCACCACTACATGCCCTGCTACGTTCCCGTGGTCCCGCCCGTCGAGGCGGGAGGCGACTTCTGGGTTCTCATGGGCACCGGGCTCTCGGCCGGCGGGTGGCCTTCGATCGTGGCGGACGGCACCCCCCAGGCCGTGGCGGATCACAGCTTCTTCAGCGACGACTTCATCGCATGGGAGCCCTGGATCATCCAGGGTCCGCACGCCTGCGACTATTTCATCCGGACGCACGGGGATCCCGTCTCGGAGACGCTGGAATGCGCCACCTGGGGCTCCATCAAGGGCCTCTTCGGGAGGTAGGCGATGATCCCCCTCCTGGCCCTGTCCGCTGCGGGGGGCCTTCAGGCGGCGCCCGTCGGGCCCCTGCCCGCGCCTGCCGCCTACGACGTCCTCCAGTACGACGACGGTACGGCCGCGTGGCTATCCTACGACAAGGCCTTCTACGGCACCTGGTTCGACCTGGAGGACTTCTGCGCCGGGTCGCAGGGATGCCTCGTGACGACGACCGAGTACTGGTTCTTTCATCATGTAGGGTCCTACCACCTCATGTGGGACACGGACCTCTTCGGGGTGCGGCTCATGAGCGGCGGTGCCGCCGGCCCGGCGCAGACGGTGGATGCGACCACCGGGGTGGCTGTCCACTACTCGGCGGTCTATGTCGAGCACTTCCCGCCCGTCCAGATCGGAGGGGACTTCTGGGTGGTGACCAGGCACTCCGAATGGAACGGGTCGCCCCACCCCGTCATGGACATCGAGGCCCTGCCCGTGCCGCACAGCTTCTGGAGCCCCGACGGGCAGGAATGGGAGGCCACCCTCGGCGACCAGCTCAGGAGGGTCCACTGCACGATCCTCTCGGCTCTGGAGGAGAGGACCTGGGGCTCGATCAAGGGGCTCTTCGGGGACTAGCCCCCCAGGGGTCCCGACCGCAGGGATATCGAGCCGTTGGAGGTGTTCAGCTCCACGGCCGCCCCACCCCCGCCGAAGACCGCGGAGCCTCCGCTCCTCCCGGTCTCCACGACGGTGAACCCCTCGCCCTCGACGGTCGTCGATCCGTTCGAGGTCGACAGGGATAGAACCGCTCCGCAGCCCTCGAGAAGCCCCAGGGTTATCGAACCGTTGGAGGTCTCCACCGACGCGGGCTGCAGGAATGCCGCCGCATCGGCCCGGATGTTGCCGTTGGATGTGGAGACGGACGAGATCCCGAGCGAACCTCCAGCCAGCGTGACGCTCCCGTTCGAGCTGGATGCCGCGACCGTCCCGGTGCAGTCCGTGGCGGTGATGTCCCCGTTGGAGGTCGAGAGGGTCATGTCGCCACCGGTGCGATCGAGACGGATGTCGCCGTTGGAGGTGGTCA
Source organism: uncultured bacterium (assembly GCA_964603785.1). Classification (GTDB taxonomy): domain Bacteria; phylum Fermentibacterota; class Fermentibacteria; order Fermentibacterales; family Fermentibacteraceae; genus CAZRWD01. The sequence continues at coordinate 69,916 of CAZRWD010000008.1, read as the reverse complement.
CCGTTCCGACGCGCACGGAGGAAGGGACCGAGACCTCGATCGAGGCGGCCGGATTGTGCACGCCGTCGGTTCGTCCGACGGTTACGGACGACTCGCGCCCCTCCACGACGGCGACCTCCACACGCGAGAGGGAGGCCGAGTCACCCGTGGCCGAGATGGTTACCGTCGCCGTGATCATCCCGTCCGCACCGCCGACCACGGTCACGTCCCCGTTGAAGGTCGACAGATCGAGCACGCAGCCGGGAACCGCCTCCCACGAGAACTCCCGGACCTCGGTCACCCTCACGCAGCCGGCCGTCAGCGAGCAGGCGAGGACCGGAGCGAGCATGCAGGGCACGATACGCATCCCAAACCTCCTCTGAAGCCTTCCTGCAGGGATGGACGGCCGCAGCCCGCCCGCGGTTACAGGCCGAACCTCCCCAGGAGTTCCAGCCCGAACACGGTGGAGTCCCCGGCGGCCCCCCTCACGTGCCCTGCGTTGCGCACCCAGCGGTGCGACACGAAGCCGTGGGCTTCGTACCCCGTTCCGAGGTACAGGGACACCCCGGCGCGGGCGCCGGTGGAGTGCTCCACCACTCCGGAAGGGAAGGGGCCCCCTGCCTGCACCGAGTCCGGATAGCCCTCGTAGACCGTCCCCTCGCCATGCCTCGCATGATCCAGCCTCAGATCGATCATGACGGGCCATGCGGCTGCCGAAGAGAGGCCGAGGGTGATCCTGTCGCAGTCGGGACCGAGCGGGGAGCCGATGATATCCCCGTGGTGGAGGTAGTAGTTCCTGGGAAGCTTCTGGCTGTAGACGTACCTGTCTATCCTGGTGTACTCGAGGGTGGCGGCCGATCCGAGAGCCTGCGCCGTGGCTCCGAGGGTCCAGCCGATCTTGTTCGGCCTGCCCCACTCCGTCTGGTACTGGATGTCGTCGAGGAGCAGCTCGCAGTAGAGGGCGGAGGCCCCTCCGGGGGAGATCGTCGCGTCGATGCCCATCATGGCGTTGTCGTCGTCGCGCTCGTTCCACTGCACGGGATACCACGGGACGATGGGGTTCATGTACGCGAGCTCCAGCCCGGCGCTCCTGAACAGGATCGTCTCCGAGAGACCCACCTCCAGCCATTCGAACGGGGCTGCGTCTATCCTGTGGGCGGTGAGGTAGGTGGCCGAGTCGCTCTCGACCGAAGCCGTGAAGCCCGTGAACGAGAACCTCCGCGAAGGTCTCCAGAATACCTCCAGCATGTCCAGGGGCGGGCTGTTGTTAGACAGGAGCAGGCTCGTGAACCTCCCGGGCCCCCAGACCCTCGGGATCCTGCCGAACGACGCGCCGAAAGCCCCGCCCTCCCATGCGGCATATCCCCAGTCGACATAGAGGTGCCTGCCCTGCTCCACGCCTTCGTGGAAGGGGGTGAAGCCCGAGGGGGCCTCCTCGTCGGAGGACGCCCAGACCGACAGCCTCTCGTGCAGGCGCAGCCCCGGCACCGGTTCGAGGCAGGCCTCCAGGGCGAGGCCCGCCCTGGTCTGCGTCCCATCCGAGTCCACCGCCTCGGCGGCGGTGGTCAGCGCGAGGCCGAGGAGGCCCGCGCCGCCCGCATCACGCGCCCTGCTGCCGATTCCTGTCCCGGACAGGTATCCGTACACCCCCTCCGGGACCCTGCCGCGCAGCTCGGGGGAGGCCTCGCCGGGCAGGATGGACGGCCCGTCGGGACCGTCGCCGAGCCTGGCGTGAAGGATCCAGGGGGAGAGCGGGTGCTCGGGCGCGATCCAGCCGGGCCATGGGCCGGCGGATGCGGACAGGGCGCACATGAGGAGCATCATCGACACCACAGGCTCACCTCCCCTGTCTGCCTGACAGGATTGTCACCGTCTCGACGTGGTCCGTCTGGGGAAACATGTCATGGATGCTGATGGTGTCTATAGAGTAGGCATCGGACAGGGCGGAGAGGTCCCTGGCCAGCGTGTGGGGGTTGCAGCTCACCATCACCACGGTCTCCGCGCCGAGCGCGGCCAGTGCCGCCGCGACACCCGGACCCAGCCCGGTGCGCGGCGGGTCGGCCATGACGGCGTCGAACGCTCCATGACCGCCGACCGACGCCAGGAAGGCCCCCGCATCCGCCCTCACGAACTCCACGCGGTCGATCCCCGCTTCCGCCGCCGATCTGCGCCCGGACTCGACCGACCGTCCGCATGTCTCAACGCAGGTGACGTCCCATCCGGCGGATGCGAGCGGCAGCGAGAGCGCCCCCGCCCCCGCATACAGGTCGAGGAGCCTGCCGGTCCCGGTCAGCTCCTCCCGGATCCGGAGCGCCATGATGGAGGCGGCCGGGGTGTTGACCTGGAAGAACCCGCCCGGGGGAACCTCGATCCTGCACCCGGCGATCTCCTCCACGAGAGGGGCGGCACCTTCCCGGGAAGGCTCCGTCCGCCCGCTCGGTCCCGTCCAGACATCAACCCCGGGGACGGCCGGACAGGGCTCGTCCCCCCGACCCTCCAGCTCGACGAGGGTTCGCCCGGTCAGGAAGCTGGTCCTCACCGCAGCCTTCCCCGTCCAGCCCCCCAGCGCGTGCCGGAGGTCGCCCAGGATCGCGCGTCCCGGATCGTGGAGGAGGAGGCAGTCATCCACGGGGGTGAGACCGCCCCTGTACTCGTGCAGGTTGAGCATGCCCCGCTCGACCGCGAAGGAGACCCTGTTCCTGTATCCGGTCTCGAGAGGGGACGGAACGGCCGGGAGTGGAACCGGAGCCTCGCACCCCGACCTGGCGAGGGCTGCCGAGAGCCATTCCCGCTTCCATTCGAGCTGTCCGCCGTAGGAGAGGTGCATCATCGGGCACCCGCCGCACCTGCCGCAGCATGGACAGGGGGGCTCGATCCTGTCCGGCGATGCCGATACGACCTCGACGAGCGCCGCCTCCCTCCACCTGGAGGTCGTCCTCGTGATCTCGCAGAGGACGGTCTCCCCCGGCAGCGCTCCCCTCACGAAGGTTACCGGGGCTCCGTCCGGCCTCGCCACGCCGCCCACCCCGTTGCCCAGCGCGGCTATCTCGAGACGCTCGATCATGCGGACGAAGGGTCGAACATCGCCGCGCGGGCGTGGAAGTCACGGCGGTACTCCGGGAACCTGTCCTCCTCCACGGCCGCCCGCACCTCCGCGAGAAGCCCCGCGTAGAAGGCCAGGTTGTGGAGTGTCGCGAGGATCGGGGCGAGCCACTCCCGGGCCAGGAACAGGTGTCTCAGGTAGGCCCTCGAGTGGCCGGTGCAGGCCGGGCACGGGCAGCCCGGGAGGACCGGGCCGAAGTCGTCCCTGAAGCGGGAGTTCCTGATGTTGAGATGGCCTCCCGGCACGAAGAAGGCCCCGCCTCTCGCGTTCCTCGTCGGCACGACGCAGTCGAACATGTCGATCCCCATTGCCACGAAGTCCACGATGTCGGCCGGCTTCCCGACGCCCATCAGGTATCTGGCCCTGTCCGCGGGCAGATTGGCGCATGCGCTGCCGACCGCCGCCTCCATGGCCGGCCGCGCCTCCCCCACTGAGACGCCGCCGATCGCATATCCGTCGAAATCGAGGGCGACGACCCCCCTGGCGGCCCTCTCCCGGAGGTCGGCCCATGCACCTCCCTGGACGATCCCGAACATCGTGGCCCCGCCCCCCGGGTGCCGGGCGCGCGCCCTCTCGGCCCAGGACAGGGTTAGATCGAGGGACTCCTCCGTCCTCGCCCTGGACGAGGGCTGCTCGAGGCACTCGTCCAGCACCATCATGATGTCGCTTCCGAACGCGGTCTGCAGGTCGACGACCCTCTCCGGCGTCAGCAGGTGCCTGGAGCCGTCGATGTGGCTCTGGAACTCGTAGCCGTCCCTGGTCCGCCTCCTGAGCGTGGACAGGCTCCAGAGCTGGAAGCCGCCGCTGTCGGTGAGGATGTTGCCGTTCCAGCCGCAGAAGCCGTGGAGGCCGCCCGCCCCCTCGATCACCTCGACTCCCGGTCTGAGGTACAGGTGATAGGTGTTGGCGAGGATGAGTCGGAAGCCGAGGGATTCGAGGTCTCCAGCCCTGACCGTCTTGACGGTGCCCTGGGTGCCGACGGGCATGAACGCCGGCGTCTCGACGGATCCGTGCGGCAGGTGGAGCGTGCCCCTCCGCGCACCGCCGCAGACCGACCGCAGTGAGAAGCAGGCTCCGGCCAGGGGTCAGGCACCTCCCGCTTCGGGGGCGGACTCCCCGGCCGGCGGTCCGTTCTCCGGTGCGGGTGCAGGCTCGACACCGGTGCCTGTCTGCCCCGGTCCCGCCTCCTCTCCTCCGATCCCGCCTGTGGAGTCCTCCTGGACGGCCGCGGAGTCCGGGGCGGACGCGGAGTCGGCCGCAGCCGACGAATCCGCCGCACTCCCGGGGATCTCGACACCGTGAGGCCCGAACCCCCGCTCTCCCATGCGGGGGAACTCCTGCCCGTCGGTCACCAGATCGTCGAACCCCGTCTCGGCATCCCCGGACAGGAGAAGCATCGGATGCCGGGGGTCGAGCCTGCCGATCTCGCGCAGCTCGGCTGCGAGGTCCACGGCCATGTCGTACCTGTAGTAGAGGCTCGCCAGCCTCACGTGGTACTCGATGCTGTCGGGGAATCGCTCCTTCATCTCGAGGTAGAAGGTCATCAGCCTGATGTCCTCGGCCGACATGTCCTCGTAGATCGTATCGCCGGCGTTCTCCGGCCTCCCGGGCTCCGGAAGGTCGACCACGAGGACGAGGGCGGTCGCGGCCACGGACAGGACGATCCGTCCTATGACGTTCCTGATCCTCTTGCCGCGGTCCCTCAGGATCGCCTCGAGGGGCCTGGGGTCCAGGGAGGGGTCGAGGGGGACCAGCCTGACCCCGGCGGCTGCCTCGGGGAGGGAGCGCCTCCCCGCGAGGGCGGGGAGCATCCCCAGGAAGAGGACGAGGACCGATGCGGGGGTCAGGAGTATCCTGACCAGGGTCTTCCATGCGGGGGGGATCCTCCCGGTGCCGTCGACCTCGGCCAGGCCCGAGGCCGAGAGGGGGTCGCTGCGGGTGCCCGGGCTGGGCCGCTCGAGCCAGGCGAGCAGGTTCGCCGAGGCGAGGAACGTCACGGGCATGTAGCCGGCATACTGGATGCCGAGGAACCTGAGGATCGAGGCCAGCAGGACGGTCCATGCCCCGAGCAGCAGCGTCTCCATGAGCACCAGCGCCGAGACGGTCCCGGGAGCCGGCCTGCTCTCGCACTGGAGCGCGAGGTATCTGGCCGTCCTCTTCATCTTCATGCCCTCCTATAGGATGAGCATCGCATCGCCGTAGCTGTAGAAGCGGTAGCGCTCCCTCACGGCCCGCCCGTAGGCCTCGTGCATCAGTTCGAGGCCCAGCATCGCCGCCACGAGGCACAGGAGCGACGAGCCGGGAAGATGGAAGTTCGTGAGGAGTCCGTCGATGGTCCTGAAGGTCCAGGGCGGCCTTATGAAGAGGGATGTCCTCCCCTCGGCCGCCTCCGGCTCCGGTCCCAGGGTCTCGAGGACTCTCGCGCTCGTGGTCCCGACCGCCACGATCCTCCTCCCCTCGCTCGACGCGGACCTGACCTCTCCCGCGCAGAGTGGATCCATCGAGAAGCGCTCCGGCTCGAGGCTGTTCATGTCGATGTCGTCGTGCCTGAGCGGTTCGAACGTACCCGGCCCGACATGCAGGGTCAGGGAGGCCTCCCGGATCCCGGCGAGGGCCAGGGCGTCCAGCACTTCGCGGTCGAAGTGGAGCCCCGCGGTAGGCGCCGCGACTGCTCCCTCCTCGGCCGCGAAGACCGTCTGGTATCTCGCCCGGTCCGATTCGTCGGGCGGCCTCCTGATGTAGGGCGGGAGAGGGATCTCGCCGGCCCTCGCCAGCTCGGCATCCGGGTCTCGCTGCGACCGGAAGGCCAGCACGGCCCTTCCGGGCGCCCTGACCTCGATGACCGAGGCCGAGAGAGCGTCTCCCACGTCGATGGTCACCCCGGCGCGGCATCGTCTGGAGGGCTTGAGCATGGTCAGCCAGGTGCCCGGAGACAGCCTCTCCAGTAGGAGGATCTCCGCAGCCCCCCCGGTGTCGCGTCTTCTGCCCCTGAGCCTCGCGGGCATGACCTTCGTCCTGTTGAAGACGAGGAGATCCCCGGGCGAGAGCAGCCGGGGCAGGTCCCTGAAGCACCCGTCCACCACCTCGCGCGTCGACCTCCTGACGAGCATCATCCTGCTGTCGGACCTGCGCTCGAGCGGTCTCTGCGCTATGAGCTCCGGGGGGAGGTCGTACCAGATGTCGGCGCGCCCGAGGCCCAACCTGCGGTCACTCCGCCCTGCCGCTGACCGGCAGCCTGAGGGTGAAGCGGGAGCCGCTGCCCTCCCTGCTGAAGACGTTCACGGTGCCGCCCATCAGCTCGGCGAACCTGCGCACGATGGACAGCCCGATGCCCAGTCCCGCACCCTCGTCGTCCTGTCCCCGGTAGAACCTGTCGAAGATGAAGGGGAGCGCGCGGGAGGGTATGCCTCGCCCGGTATCCTCGACCTCGAGTATCCAGGAGGTCTTCTCCAGGCGGACCACCGCGGTGACCGAGCCGCCCTTCCTGTTGTATCTCAGCGCATTGTCCGCCAGGTTCCTGAAGACCTCCTCCAGGCGGGTCCTGTCGAAGCAGGCCGTGAAGGATCCGGTCGGCGCGTCGAGAGTGAACTGGAGACCATCCGCCGCGGCCCTGGCGGCGAACTCGGGCACGAGAGCCTCGATCACCTCGAGCGGCCTTCCCCAGGAGGACTCCATCCGGTCCGGCTGGATCTCGAGCCGGAGGAGGGAGACGAGCCGCTCGGTCTGGCCCGACATCGTCGCGGCCGACCTCGAGAGTGACGAGACAACCTCCTCCTGCTCCGGCGTGAGGGGGCCCAGCCTGCCCGTCGACAGGAGGTCGCAGAAACCCCTCACCGCGTTCCCCGGGGCCAGCAGCTTGTGGCTCAGGCTGAGGAAGACGTCCTCCAGGTCGAGATTCCGATCCCCCTCCGCCTTCGTCCGGGAGTCGGGCTCGCCACCCCCCTTCTCGGGGAAGAGCCAGAAGGACAGCGGGATCGACAGCAGCCTGAAGAGGCCGGGTGTCGGATTGGGGAAGGCGCCGGGGCTCCTCGACGCCGCCAGGAGGACTCCCGAAGCCCGTCCATGCCTCTTCTGGAGAGGGATCACCACCTCGCTCCTGAAGCCCTGGACCGCCGCGCTGAACCTGCCGTCCGAGACCGAGTCGGCCACATAGACGGGTTCGCTGTGCGTGTATGCCCAGCCCGCGGATGTCTCGACACCCAGGTTGAGAGGTTCCCCCTCTACGGGAAGACCGTGGGAGGCCACTACCTGGAGCGAGCCCTCGGGACCCGGCGGACCCCAGATCACTATCGCATCGGAACCCGTGACCTCCGCGGCCCTGGCCAGGAAGCGCTCGGGGCCGGCATCGCCCATCCTGAGATAGTCCCAGGTCTCCAGGATCGCCGAGAAGGTCTGCATTATGTGCTTCTGCGCCTGTACCGTCTCGCAGTAGTCGACCAGTACGGGCACCAGCGAGAGCACGAGGGCCGCGAGCCCCGAGGGCGCATCCGACCTCAGTCCGAATATTTCGATGCGGGCCAGGCCGCCTCGCAGTCTCAGGATGCGCCTCAGCGTGTAGAGGTCGTCCGCCGTGCGGGTCCAGACCTCCGGCTCCCTGTCCTGGGCCGCCCGGGACTCCGGGGTGCCGTCCCGTCCGGACGGTATCTCGCCAGCAGTATGCAGGCCTCCCGAGGTGCTCAGGGCGACTCCGGACGCCCCGGTGCCTATCCTTATGAACTCGAGTATCGACCTTGCCGGATCCTGCGACTCGGGGACCCCGGGGAGCATCGCCGACAGCTCGCCCGCCGTGCCTGTCGAGGCCGCCCCCGCCTCCGCGGGATCTACTGGCAGCATGAAGATCATCGTCTCGCTGCCGTCGGGGAGGAGGAGCGCCGTCACCTCGAATGTCATCTCCGTGCCGCCGAGGGTGGAGGTGCGGACGATGTAGCGGAAGGGCGCCATGCCGCCCGAGATGCGCTGCGAATGGATGGAGGCCACCCCCTCCCGCTCGTCCTCGGCGATCCAGCCCGAGAAGTGCGTGCCGACGGGGGAGGGGATGCCGCGGGAGGCGGTGAGGGTCGCGAAGGCCTCGTTGACCCTCCTGATGGAGCCCTCGGAAGTGATCGTCATGGCGGGCAGCGGTATGCTGTTGAAGATGGTGTCGACGAGGCTCGTCTCCACGGGACAGACGTCCGACATCCCGATCGTGGGGGTGGAGAGCTTCAGCTCGAACAGGTCCGTGTTGCCCGGGGAGAGGCGCGTCGAAGCCACGAGGGAGAGCCTCCCCCGGGACGAGAGGGTTTCGACCGTGAAGGGCAGGACCTGGCCCGACTGCCTGAACTCCCTCATGGACGAGGTTATGGATGCGACGCCGGCGGACGGGAAGATGTCGGAGATGTCCGACATCTCCCCGCGGGATGCTCCGAGGAGGTCCGTGAGCGTTGCTCCCGGGAAGTGGATCCTCCCGTCCGAGTCGACGAGCATGACGGGATCGTCGCCGTGCATGCGCCGGAGATGGAGCTCGAGATCCTCCCCAGAGGCCGGCCTGCATGCGAAGACCGGCCGTTCGCCCGAATCCAGCCTGCCGACCATGAGGATGGCACTCCCCGACCGCAGGGGCCAGCAGCCCTCGGGCATCCCGGGAAGGAGCCGGGCCGCGGCGTCCCGGTCGATCCCGCAGGAGTCGAGGAGCCGCTCCGTCTCCGGGTCGAGGGTCACGCCCCCGGGATCGCCGGCGGAGGCGGGGACCCCTGAGGGGAGGCCATGGGGTAGGGACCTTTCCTGGTCGTTATCTTCGGGCTGCAACACCGGTCTCCTCCGGGGGTTCGCTGCTTTGCGCGGAAGCCTGGCCGTCCTATATTCGGGGACCAGCCGGTAAAGGAGTTTTACTTGAACAGATCATGCTACTGCGTATGGAATCTCCAGTCAACCGAGCGCGAGCCCGCCCTCGCGGAGATGATGTCCGCCGCGGAGCACCTGGGCGGGCATACGAGGGAGATGCTCACCAGGGCTCTCGAGGCCAGGGAGCAGGCGGGCGCCACGTGCATCGCCCCGGGCATCGCGATGCCCCACTGCAGGAGCATCCTCGTAGACGACTTCATCATCATCCTCGGCAGATCAAGCGGCGGCGTCGCCTGGGCGGACGACAGCGTCAGGCTCGCGACCCTCTTCATCTCGCCGGTCAAGCCCAGCGGCCCCCAGGAGCACATGGACCTGATCAAGCACCTCGTAGAGCACATCAGGCTGCACGGGCCCGAGAAGCTGACCTCGGCAGGCAGCGCGGCCGAGCTCGCAGGTCTCCTGGGCCTCGAACTCCCGGAAGGCGGGTCGGATGCACCAGGATCTTGAGAAGCTGATCAGCCTGCACGACCTCGACGTGATGATCGCGGACCTGGGCAGGGCGGACATCCGCAAGCAGGAGGAGAGCATGGGACTCTCCGCCGACCAGGCCCTGGAGGAGCTCAGGAAGATGCGCGACATCCTGGCCGAGTCCATCAAGAAGAGATGGCTGGCCCTCTACGGTCAGATCTCCGCACGATACGACAACGCGGTGGTCCCCGTGGTCCAGCACAGATGCAGCGGCTGCTTCACCATGCTCCCGACCTCGGTCTACTCGGCCGACGACAGGAACGAGCAGGTCAGGACCTGCTCGATCTGCGGCCGGATCATCTACTGGGCGGACTGACACGGCGGTTTATCCGATGACAAACCAGGAATCCTGGCCCGAGAGCCTTACATTCGACGACGTCCTGATCCTCCCCGGCTACTCCGAGGTGCTCCCGGCCGAGGTCGACCTCGCGACGGTGCTGGCCCGGGACATCGTCCTGAGGATCCCCATCGTCTCGGCGGCGATGGACACGGTGACGGAGGCCGACCTCGCCATCGCACTCGCCCAGGAGGGCGGCATGGGCGTCATACACAAGAACATGCCGCTCGAGGTCCAGTGCGGGCAGGTGAGGAAGGTCAAGCGCTCCGAGAGCGGGGTCGTCGTCGATCCCGTCACCCTGCCCGCGGATTCCGTACTCCGCGACGCCCTGGCCCTGGCACAGAAGCACGGCGTGTCGGGCTTCCCCGTGGTCGAGGGCGACAGGCTCGCCGGCATGCTAACCAACAGGGACTACCAGTTCGAGAGCGACCTGGACCGTCCGGTCAGGGAGCTGATGACCCCGGCCGACAGGCTCATCACGGCCCCCCACGGGACGAGTCCCGAAGAGGCGCTCGGGCTCCTCAGGGCCCACCGCCTGGAGAAGCTCCCCCTGGTCGACACGGGCATGAGGCTGACCGGGCTCGTGACGGCCAAGGACGTCCACAAGGCGATCGAGTATCCGGACGCCTGCAAGGACTCCAGGGGAAGGCTCAGGGTGGGTGCCGCGACGGGCGTCGGGGCTTCCGGTCTCGAGAGGGCGGACGCCCTTGTCGAGGCCGGGGTCGACTGCATCTTCATCGACACGGCGCACGGCCATTCGAGCAGGGTCCTGGAGGCGGTGAGGCTCATCAGGTCCGCACATCCCGACATAGCCATCGTCGCCGGCAACGTCGTCACCCCCGAAGCGGTCAGGGAGCTCGCAGGTGCCGGAGCCGACTGCATCAAGGTCGGTGTCGGGCCGGGCTCCATCTGCACGACGAGGGTCGTGGCGGGAGTGGGCTGCGCCCAGGTCACTGCGGTCATGGAATGCTCGAGGGAGGCCTCGGCGGCGGGGGTGGGCATCGTTGCGGACGGCGGCATCAAGTACTCGGGCGACATAGTGAAGGCCCTCTCCGCGGGGGCCGGCTGCGTGATGATAGGCAGCCTCTTCGCCGGGACGACAGAGAGCCCCGGGGAGACGATCATCTACAAGGGCCGCAAGTTCAAGATATACAGAGGCATGGGTTCGATAGGAGCGATGAGGGAGGGAAGCGCCGACAGGTACTTCCAGGAGGGCATGGAGCAGAGGAAGCTCGTGCCGGAAGGCATCGAGGGCATGGTTCCCTTCAAGGGCCCCCTGAAGGACTACGTGCTCCAGCTCACGGGGGGGCTCAGGTCCGGCATGGGCTACATCGGCGCGGCGACGATACCGGAGCTCCCTGCGAAGGCGCGGTTCGTCAGGATAACCTCCGCCGGCCTGCGCGAGAGCCATGCGCACGACGTCATCGTGACCAAGGAGGCCCCGAACTACTCCATGGACTCGGATGCTTTCTGAAGCCCTCTCCTCGGTCGTCCGGGTGAGGAGCATCCTCTTCGAGGAGCCAGGCTACATCCTCGCCCGGGTCGACGTGAGGGGCGGGGTCTACCTCGCGTGCGCGAGGGAGCCCGGCGATCCGGGGACCGCGACCGTCTGGCCCGACGTCGCAGGGCTGCTCAGGCACACCGCCGAGAAGCGCGCCCAGAGCGGCGAGAGGGTGCTCGTCTTCCGGACGACGGGCGGCAGGAGCATGCTCGAGAGGCTCGAGGAGGGTCCGCTCGCGCCACGGGAGGCGGCCGCCGCCGCGATAGAGATCGCCACCACCCTCCGAAGCCTCCACCTGAGGGGGATCGTCCTCGGCTACCTCGGTCCCGAGTCGCTGTTCATCGCGCCCGACGGCCGCGTTCAGATCCTGGGTGATCTCAGGGGCGTCCCGGACAGCCCGTTCGCCGCCCCCGAGGCATCGGGCGGCAGACCCATGGATCCCAGGAGCGACGTCTTCGCGCTCGGGACCCTGCTGACCAGGCTCCTCGCCGGCGGGGACGGGCACGGTCACGTAGTCGAGGCATGGAACGACATGGACCCCGGGCTGAAGTCCCTGGTCGAGCGGATGGTCCCGGACGAGCCCTCCGAGAGGTACTCGAACATGGCCGAGGTGCTGACCGGCCTCAGGAGCCTCCCCTTCACCGCCCCTCCCGCGCTCGACTCCCCCGAGGCCGGCCGGACGGCGGTCAGGCCGGATCAGGAGGCTCCTGGCGCGAGCCGTCGTCGCCGGCATTCGTCCAGGAGGCTGGGGCTGGTCCCGATGATCCTGATCGCCGCCTGCGCCCTCGCGGCCGCCCTCTTCGTCCTGCTTTCGCCGACTCCGGGCAACTCTGGAGAAGCCTCGACGGATGACCTGGAAGGAGCGGGACCGGATACGGTCGAGACCGTGCCCGACACGGGAGCGGCGCCCGTGGACACGGTCCCTGCCGAGACCGCCTCCGTGACGGGCACCGTCCTCTGGGTCTCCAACTGCACCGGAACCTCCGGGGCCGCGTCCGGCTTCAGGTCGGGTCCCGCTAGAGACTACCCGCTCGTCTACACCTCCACCGGAGCCTCGAGGCCCTCGTCGCTGCTCCTGGTGAGGAGAGCAGGCATCGGCATGGGATCCGAGGGGATGCCCCACCTCGGCCTCGCGGAGGAACTCTCCTCGGGAGGCGGGGGTCTGACCATCGTGCCCGTGGACATGACCGTCCTCCTGGGAGAGGACCTGTCCTATCCAGGCACGGTCCCGGGAGTGTTCCTCGAACCCCTGGACCCCGTCGACACGGTCTTCGTCGACGTCGTGAACCAGGGGCTCCAGTACACGCTCGAGGGCCTCGGACCGGCGGCCTGGCTCGCCGGGAGGATCGACGGCGCGAGCGTCAGTCTGGGCGGGGAGGAGCACCTCGTGTCCGTCGTCGACATAAGGGACGGGGACAGGATCCCGAACGAGGAGACCGGCATCCCCGCCCTCCTCGACCGCACGACCTTCCTGTACAGGGACGACTCGGGGGCGATGCCCGAGCTGGAGGGCCGTGTGAGGCAGATGCTGCAGGCCGTTCCGGACGAGGTCACCGGTCCTCCCGACGGGGTTCCCGTGCCGGATATCTGGGTGCTCCTCGGCCGCAACGATATGTCGGGTCAGTAATGTCTTCCATGGTTCCAGGTGTTCCGCAGGGGGGTCAGATGTCTTTCGTCGTCAGTGACATGGTCGTTCACCCGATCCACGGTGCGGGTCGGATCAGCGACATCTCGGTCAAGAACATCTCTGGTGAATGCACGGAGTGCGTCGTGGTGGACCTCATGGTAGGCAACGCCGGCGTTCTCCTCCCGGTCGAGAACCTGGGCGACACCGGCCTCAGGCACATCGTCGACGAGGTCACCCTGGACACGGCCCTCGAGATGCTCGGAAGCTCCCCCGACGAGCTGCCGGGGGACTGGCGCCGCAGGATAGAGAACCTCAGGGAGAGGGTGCACAGCGGCGATCCCCGCCTCGTGGCCACTGCCGTCAGGGACATCGTGGCGCGGGCGGGCCACAGCAAGGTCAATCCCTCCGAGAAGCGGGTGCTCGCCGAGGCCGTGGGCGTGCTGGCCGGCGAGGTCGCCCTCGTCAAGCGCGTGGATGTCGACTCCGCCAGGAGGATAGTGGAGCGCTGCGCCGGATTCAGGAGCGTTCGCTGACGAAGCCGTTCGTCCGGCACGGGGACGAGCCCGTCGCCGGAGGCTCCGAGGGCGGCCGCGAGCGTGCGCTGGCGGTCACGGTGGAACTCGGGTCCGACAGGGCCTCCCCCGGAGCGGCGGCCGAGCTCGAAGCCCTCATCTCGAGCGCCGGCGGCGAGATGGTGGCCATCACCGGGCAGCATCGCAGGACCGCCGATCCCGCAACACTGGTGGGCAGGGGGAAGGCGGAGGAGATCCGGGCCCTCGCCGCCGCACACTCCGTGGACATGGTCGTCTTCGACAGGAACCTGTCCCCCGCGCAGGTCTCGCGCCTGGAGGAGGCCACGGGCTGCAAGGTCATCGACAGGACCGAGCTCATAATGGCCATCTTCGCCCGGCAGGCACGCACCTCCGAGGCCAGGCTCCAGATAGAGCTGGCCATGCTGAAGTACGCCCTTCCCAGGCTGAGCGGCATGTGGCACCACTTTTCCAGGCTCGGCGGCGGGATCGGCACCAGGGGTCCGGGGGAGACGCAGCTCGAGGTCGACCGCAGGCGGGCCCGGAGGCGGATCAGGCTGCTCGAGGACGAGCTGGAGAAGATATCGAACCGCAGGGAGCTCAGGGACAGGCGGAGGGGCGGCTCCTTCCGCGTCGCCCTCACGGGTTACACTAACACGGGGAAGAGCACCCTTCTGAACAGGATGTGCGGATCCAGCGTCCACAGCGAGGACAGGCTCTTCGCCACCCTCGACTCCACCACGAGGAGGATCGATGCAGGACGCAGCTCCGGGGGCATGGTCCTCTCGGACACGGTGGGCTTCGTCGAGAGGCTCCCCGAGCACCTCGTGGCGAGCTTCAGGAGCACCCTCTCGGTCGTGAGGGAGGCCGACCTCCTGCTGGTTGTCGGTGATGCGTCCTCCCCGTGGAGGGACATCCAGCTCGAGTCTGTTAGGGAGACCCTGGAGAGGATCGGCGCCGGAGGCATCGAGAGGATCACCGTCTGGAACAAGATCGACCTGGTACCGCCCGGAGGGCGGCCGGCCGGCGGCATCTGCGTCTCCGCCCTCACGGGGGAGGGCGTCGGGGACCTGGAGGTCCTGGTCAGGGACAGGCGCGACTCCTCGCTCGACTGGTTCGATCTCGTCCTCGCCGATCCCGACGAGCGCCTCGTGAACTGGCTGTACGAGAACTGCGTCGTCAGAGAGGCAGTGAGATCGGAGAACGGAGCCTCGTTCAGGGCTGGCTCCCGGGGCGGGGCGGGAGGCATAATCCGTCGTCTGCAGGATCTCGATCCCGGCAGCTGGTCGGTCGCACCGCTCTACGACGCGGAAGCCCGCGCGGAAGACAACTCTGGAGGCCCCCCGGGTGGACGAGGCAACTAGGACCCAGCTGAACGAGCGCCTCGTGAGGAGGCTCTCCGGCCTGGCCGACCTGTGCGGCAGGGAGATACTCGGCCCGGACATACTCGGCAGGCAGCTCTTCCAGCTCACCAGCACCAGGGAGGCCTGGCTCCTCGCCTGCTCCGTCACCGACGAGGAACGGGAGGCGAGAAGGCTCCTGGTGAGGCTCTCCGATCCGGAGCGCTGGAGGCGGGATTCGTCCGAGACCGAGGAGAAGCGGCGCTCCCTCCTCGAGGAGCGCCTGACCGAGATCTTCATGTCCGGCGAGGAGTCCCTGGAGAAGGTGCTGGAGAACCTCATCGACACGGCGTGCCTTCCCCATTTCGTGGGCTTCGTCAGGGACAGGGCGGGCACCAGGGAGGCCCCGAAGACCAGCGGGGGACGGGTCAAGGTCCTTGACTGACCTGCCCGTCCGCTCCGCCGGCTCCTGCGGCGGGACCCCGCCCCTGCGCAGAAACGGTATCCTCCTGGCTGCGGGCGTCGCCCTCGCCGCGGTCGCCATCCTCTACCTGGTGAGGGAGTCCGTCCAGAGCGTCAGGGAGGCGGGCGGCATATCCGCCCTGCTCGACTTCGACCCGCTGCTGCTCCTCGCCTCCATGGCTTTGCTCCAGATCCATTTCGCCTTCGCAGCCCTCTCCTGGAAGCGGGTGACCGGGCTGTCCGGCGGGAGGCTCTCCTACAGACAGGCCTATTCGATCCACTTCGTCTCGCTTCTGGGGAAGTACATACCGGGCAAGGTCTGGGCCGCCGTGGGGAAGATCGGGCTCTCGGGAAGCGCGGGGGTCCCCAGCGCGTCGGCAGGCAGGGCGCTTGTCCTGGAGACCCTGTTCATCGCCACGGGCTCGATGCTCCTGGGGCTGCCTCTCGTGCCCCTCATATCGGGCAGCCTCGGGATTGATCTGCTCCTGTCCTTCGCTGCCGTGACCGCCGTCATCTCGGCGCTCCTCCTGACGGCGCACCCCGGAGCGCACCGGAGGATAGCCTCGATCGCCTCCCGGATCACCGGGAGGAACCTTGACTGCGTCGACCCCGGGTTCCACAGGGTTCTCAGGCTCCTTCCACTCTACATCTTCATCTTCCTGCTCCTCGGGCTGTCCTTCCACCTCCTCGCACTCAGCTTCGGAGTCCATCTGCCCCTGTGGCCGGGCCTGGCGCTGTTCCCCACGGCGATCGGGGTCGGGTTCCTGGTGCTGCTGGCCCCCGCCGGGATAGGCGTCAGCGAGGTCACGCTCGTCTGGCTGATGGGTCTCGTGGCTCCGACGGGCGAGAAGGGGCTCCTCCCCGTCCTGGCCCTTGCGTCGAGGCTGTGGCTGACGCTCTCGGAGGCGATGGCCTTCGGTGCCGCGGTGGCGTTGTGGGGGGGCAGGGGCGCGATCCTCGCCGGCCTGCGGCGGGGAGGGTCCGATCAGGAGGGTACGAGCGTAAGCCCGCCAGCCAGCAGGTGAGGCAGCCTGTCCGTCTCCACGCCGGCCATCCCGCCGCCGGCTCTCTCGACCGCTGACAGGATCTCGCTCGAGTTGCCCTCCAGCAGGGTGCTCCCGAGCGGAGCGGCGACCTCGCCACCCTCCACGGAGAATGCAGCGGCTACGGGGATCGTGAACCTCCCCGATCGTGCGTCGCCCGTTCCCCCCGGGAGAAGCTCCGCGATGTAGACTCCGTCTCCGAGGTCCGAGAGCAGGTCATGCAGCGAGCCCTCTCCCGGGAGCATGACCAGATTCGTGCAGACAGGGACGGGGAGCGCGCCCGGGTTGCCGCCTGCGCTGCCCGTCGAACTGCAGCCGCACCATGCCGCACTGGCCAGGTCGTGGATGTGTCCCGTGAAGATGCCCCGGTCCACTAGACACCTGTCGGCCGTGGGGACGCCCTCGGCGTCGAAGGGTGCCGACGCGCCCCCGTAGGGGAGCCTCGGCCGGTCGAGGACGGTCACGGCATCCGAGGCGATCCTGTCACCGGGAGAGAGGGTCGAGGGGCCGGTCTGCAGGGTCCACCCCGCCGCCTGCATCCTCAGGGTCTGCAGGAGGGTCCCCGCCACCTGCGGGGAGAGGACCGCCCGGACCCTTCCGCCCACCCGGGCATGCCCCATCCTGTCCCCCGGGCAGGGCATGAGATCGGACAGGAGCCTCGAGGGCTCGGACATGGGCAGTCCCGTGCGGAAGCCCGCGTGCCTCGTGACGAAGCCGTCCCTGCCCGCGAAGCAGAACGAGAAGGAGACATCGAGTACCGACTTGGTATAGGAGCCGTCGAAACCGGACGAGTTGCAGAGGGATATGGTGATGCGCCTCCTGGCGGCCTCTCCCCTCACCGAGGAGGACGGCCATCTCGACAGCAGCTCGTCCCGCAGCCCCAGGACGGCCCCTGCCAGATCCTCGATGCAGAGGCCCTCGACCTGAGGGTGGCACATCTCGACCTCTCCGAACACGGAGGGTCCCGGAAGGGACGGCGGCTGCGGAGGCCCTATCCTGGCGGACTCCACCGCGGCATCGACCAGCTCGTGTATGCCGAAGCCTCCGGCTGCCGAACCGATGCCGGTCCTGCCGCCCCTCGCCAGTCTCAGGGATGTGACGCGCTCTCGAGACGATCCCGTCGACACCCCCCCACCGGGGGTCGCCACGGCCTGGATCCCCTCGGTCGAGACGACCAGGACCTCGGCGAGATCTGCGAGGGCGGAGGCCGCTTCGAGCACGGCCAGATCCCTCCTCATGTCGGGAGCCCCCCCGAGATGAGGACATGGGGGGCTCCGAAGCTGACGGGGATCATCCCGGACCCCGAGCTGGAGCACCCTCCCGATCCGCTGCGCAGGACCACTTCGGCTCCGACCGCCTCTATCGCCCGCAGGAAGTCGAAGACCCGGCCCGTGATGGTCACCGGCCCCGTCACGCTCCCCGCGCATCCGGACTTCACGATCCTGCCCTTCCTCGAGGTGAGCGAGAATGTCCCCATGTCGGTGGAGCCGTGAAGCGACCCCTGCAGGTACAGCCCGTCGGAGAGCATCGCGAGCAGGGCTTCGGTGGACAGGTCCCCCGGGGACAGGATCGTGCAGGTCATCCTGGCCGAAGGAGGCGACCTGAAGTCGACCGCCCGGGCGTTGCCCGTGCTTGAGGTCCCCTCCGCCCCGGCGGTCTCGAGCGTGTGGAGCCGGGTCACCAGCCTGCCCGCGCTGACCATCTCCGTCCTGGCCCCCGGCACTCCCTCGTCGTCGAACCTGTGGCTGCCGGGCATGTGCATCAGCGTGGCGTCGTCGACGATCGAGACGCAAGCATCGGCGACCCGAGCCCCCCGGATCAGGAATCCGTCCGTCGCCGGCGACAGGGGATGCGCACCCGACTCGCAGAGGTGGCCGAAGACCTCGTGCACGAAGACCCCGGCCATCTCGCCGTCCAGCAGGAACCTCCCCCCGACTCCCGGAGCCGGGACCGCCAGGGCGAGGTCGGCGCACTCGCGCGCCACCTCGTCGACCACGCCCTCGCGCCCCCTGAAGAACTCGAGCCCGGCCCTCCCGGCCATGTCGCGCGAGGCCGACAGCCCCGTCCCCGGCGCCAGGGCATCCATCCTGAAGCCGCAGAAGACCTCCTCCTCCACCACCTCGGCTCCTGCGGAGCTGATCACGGCCCTGGTGCGCGAGAAATCCCTGTAACTGACCCTGCACGGGGCTCCGGAGGTCTCGGAGGAGAGCAGATCGCAGTATCGCCTGCAGAGGAAGGCCTTGTCCCGCAGGGGGGTGCTGGATGGGTGCTCGATCGCGTCCTGTCCGTGGAATCCCCTCGACGCCGGGGGGCGCGCCAGGACGGCCCGTCCGGGGAGCCCCGGCGTGCGGGCCGCGGCCCCAGCCCGCGCCAGCGCGGCTGCCGGATCCTCGTCCGACGAGATGCTGCCCGTTCCCCAGACGCCGTCCCGCAGCACCCTCGCATGGCAGCCCGCCTCTGTGGCGCGGGTGATGTCGCACAGGCCGTCCGGCGTGTGCGAGAGGGTGACGCCGTCTCTCTTCTCGATCCTGAACTCGACGAAGTCCCCGGGGTCCCGAGCGGCGAGAGAGGACGCCCTCGCGACCATGTCCTCGAACAGGTCGTCGTGAGTCAGTTTCCGGTCGACCCCGTGAAATAGCAGCCGGATTCCGCCAGTCCGTCCAGTATGATCCGGGCCGAATCGGCGAAGGATGCGGAGGGTTCGAGAGAGAGGGCGTGGTTCACGAGCGCAGATCCTCTTGCGAAGTCTCCCCAGGAGATGTAGAGCCGTCCGAGCCGGTAGGACGCCGGTGCGTACCCGGCGTCGGAGGCTGACGCGAGGAGCGAGACCGCCTCTTCGGTCCTCGCGCGGGACAGCAGGAGCCCCGACATCAGGACGGCGGCCTCGAGCGCCGGCCTGCCTCCCGTCTCGATGGCCCTCCCGAGGGCGAACGACGCCTGTGCGGTATCCGATGCGGCGAGCGCCGCGGCTCCGCAGACCAGCCATGCCTCCCCGTCATGGGTGGAGATCTCCGCCGAGCTCCTAGCCAGGAGGCAGGCCTCCGCGTGCCTGTCGGTGGAGGAGAGCAGCCTGGCCAGCTCCAGCAGCCCGTCCGGATCGTCAGGAACCGCCTCGACGTACTGCCGGAGGTAGCTCTCCGCCGACTCCCACGCGCCGCGGACCGAGTAGATCCTGCCCAGCCCGAGTATGGCGCCGTTGCACAGGGGATCCAGGTCGAGCGCCTCCCTGAACTCGGATTCCGCCTCCTCGAGGAGCCCCTGCTGCAGGAATGCCGAACCCGTCTCGCAGCGGAGGTCCACGAGGGCCTGCCGGAAGCCGGATTCCTCGAAGAGCGTCGATGTCGCGAGCATGAGGCAGAGAACCGGGATCATGTCTCCCCCGAGTGTATCGGACCGGATATTATACCCTCTGCATCCAGGCCTCGTCACACGCTTTCCCGGGAGCATCTCATGGAAGGGTTCGATCTCGTGGTCATAGGTTCGGGGCCCGCCGGCTACGTCCCCGCGGTCCGGGCCGCCCAGCTGGGCATGCGCACGGCGGTGGTCGAGGAGCGGGAGACCGGGGGCACATGCCTCAACAGGGGGTGCATCCCCACCAAGGCCCTCGTGGCCTCGGCGGAACTCGTCCACGCCGCGCGCGGCGCCAGGAGGCTCGGCCTGTCCGGATCGCTCGAGCCCGACTGGCCGGCCGTGTCGAAGCGCCGCGACATGGTCGTGTCGAGGCTCAGGAAGGGCGTAGAGGCCCGGCTCTCGACCCTCGGGATCGAGATGGTCAGGGGGCGCGGCACGCTTCTCGGCCCCGGCGCCGTCTCCGTCGCCGGGAGGGAGCTGCGGTCGCGGTTCGTGCTGCTCTCGCCCGGCTCCATGCCCCTCATCCCCCGGGCTCTCTCCGTCGAGGGCGCGCTCACGAGCGACGGGTTCCTGACGATGGAGAGGCTGCCCGGCTCGATGACCATCGTCGGGGGAGGGGTCATCGGGTGCGAGTTCGCTTCCGTCATGAGCGCCTTCGGGGTCTCCGTCACGGTTCTCGAGATGCTCGGGGACATCCTTCCCGGCGTCGATTCGGACATGCGCACCATAGTAAGGAACTCCATGTCGCGCATGGGAGTGGCCTTCCACACCGGGATCGCGGCCGCTGGAGCGTCCGTGGCCCCGGGAGAGGCGGAGGTGACCCTCGCGGACGGTTCGACGGTGGTCTCGGATACTCTCGTGGTGGCTGCCGGCAGGGTTCCGGCGACGTCCGGCATGGGTCTGGCCGAGGCCGGTGTCGGGCTGCGGGGGGCCGCCATAGTGGTCGACGAGTCCATGATGACGACTCTTCCCGGCGTGTACGCGGCGGGAGACGCGACGGGAGCCTGGCAGCTCGCCCATGCGGGAAGCGCGCAGGCGCTCTGCGCGGTAGCCTCCATGGCGGGCCTGGAGAGGCCCGCCCCTCATCCGGACAGGATGCCCTCCTGCATCTTCACCATCCCCGAGATAGCAGTCGCAGGCCCGGGGGAGGACGAGCTGAGGAGGAGGGGGGTCGACATCGAGGTGACGCGGTCGCGGTATGCGGCGAACGGGAGGGCCGTCGGTCTGGGCGAGTCGGAAGGCCTCCTGAAGCTGGTCTCCTCCGCTGCCGACGGCAGGCTGCTGGGCGTGCAGATCGCGGGACGGGACGCGAGCAGCCTCATCGGAGAGGCCGTGGTCGCATTGGAGGCCGGGCTGAAGGCGTCGAGGCTCGGAGAGATCATCCACCCCCATCCGACGCTGGGCGAGCTCTTCATGGAGGCCGGGGAGGATTCAGGCCCGGGATCGATTCATGGATGAGCACATCCCCGCCCTGGAGCGGCTCATGGAGACGGTCAGGAGGCTGAGAGCCCCGGGCGGCTGCGAATGGGACCGCAGCCAGACGATCTCCTCCCTCAGACCCTTCCTCCTGGAGGAGGCGCACGAGGCGGCCTTCGCAGTCGAGACCGAGGACTGGGATGCCCTGGCATCGGAGCTCGGCGACCTCCTACTGCACATAGTCATGGCGGCTCTGATCGCCCAGGAGGAGGGGCTCTTCGACCTGACCCGGGTCTCGGACGGGATCGCGGACAAGCTGGTCAGGCGCCATCCGCACGTGTTCGGCACCCCCGAGGGGCTCGCCCCCGAGGAGGTCGAGAAGCGCTGGGAGGCCATCAAGGCGGGTGAGAAGGGCGATTCCGGCTTCTTCAGCTCGGTCCCGCCCGGCATGCCCGCCCTGCAGACGGCGTGGAGGATACAGCAGAGGGCCGAGGACCTGGGCTACAGGTGGACCGGGATGAACCCCTCGGCGGAGGACCTGACGCGGAAGATCCTCTCCGGGCCTGCTTCCGGCGCGTGTCCCGGGGGCGGGGAACCGCCGCTTGGCTCCCTGCTGTTCTCCGTTGTAGATTACATGAGGAACAGAGGACTGGAACCGGAGTCCGTACTGCGGGGGGCCTGCAGGTCGTTCATCGACGAGGTCGAGGCCTGGAGGTCCGGAGGGGGTTCGGTCGACCCCTGCGGCGGCACCGGCGAAGGATGATGGGGTAGACAAGCCACGAAAGTGGGGAAAGGAACGCAGGTGAAACATCTAGCATCTTGCCTGGTTCTGGCCGCCGTCGTCTCTGCTGGCATCACGCCTCAGCTGGCGTCGGAGCTCGCGGACTGCCGCTCGGACGAGCTGGTATGCATCTACGTCAAGCCCGTCGGCGACGCCGACTGCGACTACATAGCGCAGGCCACGATAGGCATGGACAGGGATGCCCGCCGGGAGTTCGCTGTCGACGTCATGATGGACGTCGCCGACGAGACCCAGCAGCCCATCCTGGAGGCCCTCAAGGCCTATCCGGAGGACGTGCTGACCGGCCTGCACACCAACTGGCTGGCCAACTTCATCAGCTGCGAGGCCACCCCTGCGGTGATCAGGGAGATCGCCTCCAGGTCCGACGTGGCCTGGGTCGACTTCAGGCCTGCCACCAGCCCGTTCATCGAGCCCATCGACGTGCGCCCGGCCACCCCGGAGGAGGCCGGCAAGGCCAACGCCTGGGGTGTCGACAAGATCGGCGCGCCCAGCGTCTGGTCCCTCGGCTACAACGGCGAGGGCGTGGTCGTGGCCGTCATCGACACGGGCGTGAACTACAACCACGTCGATCTCGCGACGCACATGTGGCACGACACCCCCGGCGGGCTGCACTACGGCTGGGACATGGAGAACGGCGACGGCGACCCGATGGACAGCAACGGGCACGGCACCCACTGCGCCGGCTCGGTCGCCAGCAACGGGACCGCCGGCACGACCTGCGGAGTGGCCCCGGGCGCGACCATCATGGCCGTCAGGGTCATGACCTCGGTGAGCCCCACCGCCGAGCAGAACGTCATGGACGGCTTCGCCTGGGCGGTCTCCCACGGCGCCGACGTCCTCAGCACCTCGCTCGGCTACATACCCGCATGGAACCCCCAGAGGGCCCTGTGGCGCACGGCCGAGGAGAACATCAACGCCGCCGGCGTGCCCCACAGCATCGCCGCCGGCAACGAGGGCCCGAGCTCCTACACGATCCGCACCCCCGGCGACTGCCCTCCTCCCTGGACCCATCCCCAGCAGGTGGCCCCGGGCGGGCACTCCGCATGCATCTGCGTCGGCGCCACCGACTCGGGTGATGCCATCGCCAGCTTCTCGAGCCGCGGCTACGTCCTCTGGGAGACCATAGCCCCCTGGTTCGACTACAACGACACGCCGCCCAACGCCGGCCTGATCCGCCCCGACGTCTGCGCACCGGGCGTCGACATCGTCAGCTGCAACTACGCCAATCCCTCGGGCTACACGACGATGAGCGGCACATCCATGGCCACTCCGCACAACGCCGGCCTCATGGCCCTCATGCTGGACGCCAACCCCGCCCTCTCCACCTCGCAGGTCGACATGATCCTCGAGCAGACGGCCCTCGACCTGGGCACCGCGGGCAAGGAGAACACCTACGGGTCGGGCCGCATCCAGGCCCTCCAGGCCGTGCAGGCGGCGATAAGCGTAGGCATCGAGGAGTCGGCCGGGCCGGTCCCGGCGCCCGGCATGCTCATCTCCTCCATCACGCCCAATCCGGCATCCTCGTCCGCGCTCTACAGCCTCTACACGGGCGGGTCCGGCAAGGTCAGCGTCTTCCTGTACGACGTCAGCGGCCGCCAGATCGGCCTGGCCTTCAGCGGCGAGCTGGCACAGGGCAGCCACGCCATGAGCTTCACCGTCCCCTCGAGCCTCGGCAACGGGGTCTACTTCCTGAGGGCCGTCGGCAACGGCCTCTCCTCCTCTGCGAGGTTCACGGTACTCAGGTAGGTCTGTCAGCCTGACACGCGGGGGCGCCGGGCCTGTCCCGGCGCCCCCCTTCATGACTGGAGGGATCGACGTGGATCTCCGGCTCCTCCTCACTGTGTTCGCAACGGTCTTCGTGGCGGAGATCGGTGACAAGACCCAGCTGGCGACCATGCTCTACGCCGCCCGGGGAGGCAGCCGGGTCACGGTCTTCCTGGGAGCCTCCCTGGCGCTGGTCGCCGCCGCCGCGGTCGGAGTGGCCGCGGGAGCCCTGCTGTCGGGCGTTCTCAGGGGCAGGGCGCTGTCCGTGGCCGCCGGGGCCGGGTTCATCGGAGTGGGGATCTGGGTCCTGCTGAAGGGCTGAGCCGGGCTTGTCCCCCCGGGGGGCTGGTTTCATGTTAGCTCGTCGCTTCGAGAGGACTCATCCAGAATACGAACTCGATGATCCCGCCCGGAGGGCCGATCGCCCCTCCGGGCCCGTGGAGGACAGGACATGATGAACCCGCTGTTCTGGCTGGCGCCGGCAGGCTCGATCATCGCGCTCGCCGTGGCGATTCTGTTCTACAGGGGCATGATGCGCGAGAGCGAGGGCACGCCCAGGATGGCCGCGATCGCCCTCGCCGTGCGCAAGGGCGCGATGGCCTACCTGAAGCAGCAGTACAAGGTCGTCCTCATCGTGTTCGTAGGCCTCACCGTCATCTTCGCCCTGCTGGCGTACGTGCTCCATGTCCAGAACGGCTGGGTGCCCTTCGCGTTCATCTCCGGCGGCTTCTTCTCCGGCCTCGCAGGGTTCTTCGGCATGAAGACCGCCACATACGCCTCGGCCCGCACGGCTAACGCAGCGCGACGTTCGCTCGACCGGGGCCTCAGGCTCGCCTTCCGCAGCGGAGCGGTGATGGGCCTGGTCGTCGTCGGCCTTGCGCTCCTGGACATATCCGCCTGGTTCCTGATCCTCAACAGGGTCTACCCGGCATCGGGAGGCCCGGGATCCCTCATCCTGATAACCACTACGATGCTGACATTCGGCATGGGGGCCTCCACCCAGGCGCTGTTCGCAAGGGTGGGCGGCGGGATCTTCACGAAGGCCGCCGATGTGGGTGCCGATCTCGTCGGCAAGGTCGAGGCCTGCATCCCGGAGGACGATCCCCGCAACCCTGCGACGGTCGCGGACAACGTCGGCGACAATGTGGGGGACGTGGCCGGCATGGGCGCCGACCTTTACGAGTCCTACTGCGGCGCGATCCTGGCGACGGCGGCCCTCGGAGCCACGGCGTTCGCCGCCTCAGGACAGACCACCCAGCTCAACGCGGTCATCGCCCCCATGATGATAGCCGGGGCCGGAACCCTCATGTCCATAGTGGGCATGCTGTTCGTCCGCACCAAGGAGGGGGCGACCCAGAAGGAGCTGCTCGGAGCCCTCGGCAGGGGCGTCAATGCCAGTTCGCTGCTGATCCTCGTGGCATCCGCCGTTCTCCTCCAGATCCTCCGCATTCCCAACGCCTGGGGCGTCTGGGGCTCGCTCGCGACCGGCCTCGTGGTCGGCACGGTCATCGGGAGGGCCACCGAGTACTACACCTCCCAGGGATACAGGCCCACGAGGGCGATAGCCGAGCAGGCCCGCACCGGACCGGCCACGGTGATCATCTCCGGAGTGGGGACCGGCATGATATCGACAGCCGTGCCGGTGGTCATGGTGTCGGTGGGCACGATACTGGCCTTCCTCCTGGCCTCGGGCTTCGATTTCGGCAATCTCGTCCCCGGCCTCTACGGCATAGGAATAGCCGCCGTCGGCATGCTCTCCACCCTGGGCATCACCCTGGCGACCGACGCGTACGGACCCATCGCCGACAACGCCGGCGGGAACGCCCAGATGAGCGGCCTCGAGGAGGAGGTCCGCAGGCGGACCGACGCCCTTGACTCCCTGGGCAACACCACGGCCGCCACCGGCAAGGGCTTCGCCATCGGCTCCGCCGCCCTGACGGCCCTCGCCCTGCTAGCATCGTACCTGGAGGAGGTGAGGGTGGGCATGGAGAGGATGGGCATCGAGGCGATAGAGGTCGGATCGACGGTCGTCCAGGTGGCCGGCGCCACATTCTCCGACCTGCTCTCCTACTTCGACGTCAGCCTCATGAACCCCCTGGTCCTGGTCGGGACCTTCATCGGGGCCGTCATGGCCTTCCTCTTCTGCGGGCTTACGATGCAGGCCGTGGGCAGGGCGGCCGGCAGGATGGTGGACGAGGTCCGCCGCCAGTTCAGGGACTGCCCGGGCATCATGGAGGGAACCGTCGAGCCCGACTACGCAAGCTGCGTGGCGATCTCGACGAAGGGCGCACAGCGGGAGATGATCCTCCCGGCCGCCCTGGCGATAGCCGTGCCCGTGGCGGTCGGCCTCCTCATGGGAGTGGGCGGCGTCATGGGCCTG
This sequence comes from uncultured bacterium, assembly GCA_964603785.1. GTDB lineage: Bacteria > Fermentibacterota > Fermentibacteria > Fermentibacterales > Fermentibacteraceae > CAZRWD01. Next base: position 43,933 of record CAZRWD010000008.1, on the reverse strand, counting down.
CTGCTGGGCGGGACGGCGACGGGCTTCGTGCTGGCCGTCTTCCTGGCGAATGCAGGAGGCGCGTGGGACAACGCCAAGAAGTACATCGAGGAGGGAAACCTCGGCGGGAAGGGCTCCGACGCCCACAAGGCGGCCGTCATCGGCGACACGGTCGGAGACCCGTTCAAGGACACCTCCGGGCCGAGCCTCAACATCCTCATCAAGCTCATGAGCATGGTCTCGATAGTGATGGCCGGCGTGACGGTGGCCTACCACATACTCTGAGGGCGCGTCCGGGACCGGTTCCGCCCGGGACGGAGGCTCAGCCCCCGACCCCGCCGTCCGTCAGGACTATCCTCTGCGAGGGATAGGCCAGTGCGACGTCGGACCTGCTCTCGACGAACGAGAGGACATCCTCCCATATCGATTCCTGGGTGGACCTCCTCGCCTTGACCGCGCACAGGTACCTGATGGTCAGCAGGACGCCGCTGTCCCTCACATCCGTGTAGACGATGGGCGTGAGCTTGCTGTAGTGGACCATGTACTGCCTGCTGGCCTCGCGGATCTCCTTCTCGGCCCTCTCCCCCAGGTGGAGCGAATGCCTTCCTGCTATCTCCAGGAGAGCCTTCTTGGCCTCCCTCCAGTCGCTCTCGAACGTGAGGAGCACGGGGATCTCGTTCCAGATGAAGCGGAATCCCTGGGTGAAGTTGGCCACCGGCTCGCTGAAGACCATGCCGTTCGGCACATGGATGATCCTGCCCGTGCTCTGGTCCGCCTCGACCCAGTTGCCGATCTCGAGGATCGAGAAGGCGAACACCCGGATGTCGATCACGTCCCCCGCATGCCGACCGATGGATATCCTGTCCCCCAGCGAGAAGGGCCTCCTGAACACGATGAAGAGCCAGCCGGCGACATCCGTCAGCGGGTCCTTCAGGGCGATGGCCACCCCCGCGGAGAGCAGGCCGAAGTAGGTGACGGGGGATCCGATGACGGGGAACCAGACGCGCAGCAGGATGAGCGCCCCGGCGGCCGCGGCGGCATAGGCCGAGGTCTTCTGCCACATGTACCGGATGCGGGCCTCCTCGGTCCTCCTGCACACGGCCGAGACCACCACACGCCTCAGGAGAAGCAGGACGGCCACCGTCGCCGCCGTGTAGAGTAGCTTCAGGACCAGGGGCTCGCCCAGGCCGGTGATCCTCGCCAGGAAACCCATCATTCCTCCGGATCCTCCTCCCGTGCCGTCATCTGACCAGCACCGTCCTCGAAGCGCGGGAACGGCCCTCCCCGGTCTCGAGGACCACCGAATAGACACCCGCGGGCAGGGTCGAACCGATTACGGTCCCGCCCGCTCCCTCTCCGAGCGCGACATGCTCCACCAGGCGCCCCGAGGAATCGAACACGAGGACGGAGGCGCCCCGGCAGCCGGGCGGCGGGAGGACCGTGATGCAGCCCCGGCCGGGGCAGACGACCTGCGGGCCGGGCGGATCGGGCGGGTCGGGCTGCGTGCCCGAGGGTCCCGAATAATGGAACAGGGCGGCGTCGAAGGCCATCGGCAGCCCTCCCTGCGAGGAGGCGTCACCCAGGTAGAGCGAATCGCCCGGGGAGAGGGCGAATGCTCCGAGGACCGCCCATTCGTCGTCGTAGAGGGACTGGTCGACGGTCACCTCCACCGGACCGGCCTGGGTGGAGAGTCGGTAGGTCGCAGGAGCCGAGGCATGGGTGGACGGGATGAAGACCCTGACCTCCCAGATCCCCTCCTGGGGCAGTGACGGCCTCCATTTGGCGAAGCAGGTGTCCACGGACGCCCCTCCGGTCGACCATGTCCACCAGAACGAGCCCTCCCAGCCCCCCGAGGACTCGTGCCAGAACTGGCAGGGCCCCCTCTTGCCGAAGCCCAGGCTGAGGTCGTCCACAAGGGTGTCGGGCTGCCCCAGGACGTCGTGCCTCGCGAGGAAGAGCTGGTTCACCGCTCCGATCTCCAGGTGCCCGTTGTTGTACCCCGGCCAGTCGTACAGGCAGGCCTTGCCGGCGGGGTACTGCCAGCTCTGCCCCCACCCGTCGTAGTTCGCATCTCCGTAGGGATCGTTGACGACCACGGTCCTGTCCCCGTACCAGCCCGTGAAGAGGATGATGTGCCCGTAGGTGCCGCCCGAATAGTAGATCGTGCTCGAGCAGACGACCGGCCAGGAGGCGTCGATCTCGTCCGTGAGGGTCGACCAGCCCGTTCCCGCCCATCCCGACGAGAGCCCGCAGTTCTCGAGGAACTCGCATATGTAGTTCCAGTATGCCCCTCCGGCGTCCCTGCAGATGAAGCCGTGCGCGCCCTGCACCCACACCGAGCCCGGAGACAGCCCCCAGATGTCGTAGGTGACGCCCAGGAAGGTGAAGATAGATGGGATGTAGCCTCCCCAAGGCGCCCAGTGGCCGGGCGATGGGGACGAGCACCAGATGGAGTCCGGGGTCAGTCTGTCGTAGTACTGTGCGGCCATCATGCAGGAACTGGGTCCGCATGACCACGATCCGTTGAACCAGTCGGGCGTGTCCCATCTCTGGTGCATCCAGGGGACGTCCACCTCGGCCTCCGCCGGGAGCCTCGGAGAAGGTGCGCGAAGGGTGGCCGGGATGAACCGCGGGATGCCCCGCGGCGCACCCGGGCCGGTCAGGATGCCGCTCTCCGCATCGGTCCAGACGAGGCCGGAACCCGGGCGGAGCATGGGTCGGACCGCTCGCACGTCACCCGTGAGATCGATCGAAGCCCCTCCCGGAGGCGTCAGCGAGACCACCCCGGTGCATCCCCCGCCCTGCGCCCGCCCCGCGTGGAGGACCTCTCCGCCGGGGAGGAGCACCGGCCACATGCCGGGAGCCTCCCCGGTCACCACGGCAGGGGTAGCCTGATCGAAGACCGTGAAGTAGCCGTCGATCGATCTGGCGAGGACGAATCCCCCGGAGCACGAGACTGTCGCGGTGCCGTCCTGCAGAGGCACGATGCGCCCGCAGGACGATCTGCAGAGGGTTCCCGAGCCGTCTACGAACCAGAGCGCGTCCCCTGCGAGGCATGCGGAGGGCGACCCCGCCGCTTCGGACCAGGTCCTCTCGATCCTTCCGTCCAGATCGCAGAGATGGGCTCCGGATCCGTCCGAATAGAGGAATCCCCCCGGAGCCGGGAACGGACCGGAGAGTCCGGATCCCTCCACGAGGATCCTGGTGGCTCCGTCCAGCCGTGCAGCGATCCTGCAGTCACCCCCGGGGCATTCCTTCCAAAGGACGGAATCCCCGAGGAGGAAGGCGTTCCTCCCCGCGCCCGGCGCATCCGACAGGACGAGCAGATCCGTCCCGTCCCAGAGGGCGAGTCCCCTGTCCGTCCCGGTCGTCAGGAGGATCAGTTCCTCCCCGCACCATGCGGCGCAGTTCATCATGGACGGGGATGCGGCGTCCGGGGCTCCGTGGGATCCGGCGACGAGAGCCGCCGACAGTATGCGCACGAACGTCAGGAGCATGACCGGACCCCCTCACGGCCTTGTACGATGGAGTATTGACGAAGGCTCTCCGGAGGATATAGCTAACGGCCTGCCGCGCGGGGAGGAGGATCGATGGCCGGTGGCGGGCTGACATCGAGGCTGGGCGTGGTCGGAGAGCTTCTCTCCTTCCTCTGGGTCAGGCGTCTCTGGTGGCTTCTGCCACTCGTCTGCGCCCTGCTGGTCGTCGCATCGCTGCTGATATTCGCACAGGGCTCCGCGGTGGCGCCCTTCATATACACCCTCTTCTAGGACGGCGGATGCTGCACTTCCTCGCATCGATCATCCTGTCCACGGCAGGCTGGTCCGCCGGAGCCGCATCGGCTGCCGGCAGGAGGCTGCCGGTTCCGTTCGCATTCGACGTTGTGGGCATCCCTCTTCTCTGGATCGTCCTGCTGGCTCCGGGCTGGGGTCTCGGGCGCGCGCCCGCGGCAGCCGCCGCCCTCCTGTCGGGCTTCGCACTCGGCGTGGTGTCCGGACTGGCCGGGCGTCGCTCCTATCCGGCAGCGAAGAGGGCGTCCGTCTCCGGGGCCGGCCGCCCCTCCTGCAGGATCCGGGGCGCGTGGAGGGGCTTCGCGTCGAGGATGGGCGGCTTCCAGGGCAGGTTCATGCTGGCCGTCTTCTACTTCCTCATGCTCACCCCGGTCGGGCTGGTGGTCCGGCGGTTCTCCGACCCTCTGCGCACCGGCCGCGTCGAGAGCGGCTGGTCCGCCCGGCCATCCTGCCCCGGCTCGGCGGAGGAGTGCCGGAGGCAGTTCTAGGAGGCTACCCGTGCACGTGCTGGGAATCAGCTGCTACTACCACGACTCCGCAGCCGCCCTGCTCCGGGACGGCGACCTGGTCGCCGCCGCCCAGGAGGAGCGGTTCTCGCGCATCAAGCAGGACGAGGGCTTTCCCTCCCAGGCGATAGAGTTCTGCATGCGGAGGGCCGGGATCCGTCCCTCCGACCTCGATCTGGTGGTCTTCTACGAGAAGCCGATGGTGAAGTTCGAGAGGCTCCTCACGACGGCCCTGGCGACCTGTCCGCGCTCGATGCGCAGCTTCGGCGAGGCGATGGTCAACTGGTTCGACGAGAAGATGTGGATAAAGAGCCGCATCCAGAAGGAGCTGGGTCTCGGGCAGGACAGGCTGATGTTCATCGACCACCACATGTCGCATGCCGCCAGCGCCCTCTACGCCAGCCCCTTCGACTCCGCCGCCATACTTACCCTCGACGGGGTGGGCGAGTGGACGACCACCGCGACCGGCAGGGGCGTCTGCTCGAGGGCACCCGGGGGGGAGAGCAGGATCGTCCTCGACCGGGAGCACAGGTTCCCTCACTCGCTGGGCCTTCTCTACTCGGCCTTCACCGCCTTCCTGGGCTTCCAGGTGAACGAGGGCGAGTACAAGGTCATGGGGATGGCCCCCTACGGGCGGCCCAGGTTCGCGGGAGACATCCTCGACAGGATCGTGAAAGTCCATCCCGACGCCAGTTTCACGCTGGACATGGACTGGTTCGAGTTCCACAGGTCGGCGGACCGCAGCTTCTCGGGGAAGTTCGAGAGCCTGTTCGGGGAGCCGAGGAGGCCCGAGTCGCCCTTCGTCACCTCCATGACCGATCCGGGCCGCGTCAGCCCCGATGATCCCGAAGCGAAGCGCAATCAGCACTATGCCGACATCGCCGCCAGCATCCAGAAGGTCACCGAGGACATCGTGCTGGGGCTCGCGCGGAGGCTCAGGCAGGAGACCGGCGAACGCAACCTCTGCATGGCCGGGGGCGTGGCCCTCAACTCGGTCGCCAACGGCCTGGTCCAGCGGGAGTCCGGTTTCGAGGAGGTGTTCATCCAGCCCGCCGCAGGTGATGCCGGGGGCGCCCTGGGCGCCGCCCTGTACGCCTGGCAGACCGTCCTGGGGAAGCCCGGGGCGTTCAGGATGGAGCACGCGTACTACGGAGAGGACTATGGCGAGGAGGAGACCCTGCGGGCGCTCGAGGGAAGCGGGGTCCGGCACGAGAGGATGGAGGAGGGCGCCCTGCTGGACCGCACCGTGGAGGCTCTCGCGGGCGGGTCGGTCACGGGCTTCCACCAGGGCCGGTTCGAATGGGGTCCGAGGGCTCTCGGAAACCGCTCGATACTGGCCGATCCGAGGGATCCCTCGATGAAGGACACCATCAACGGCAAGATCAAGTTCCGCGAGCCGTTCAGGCCCTTCGCCCCGGCCGTGCTCGACACGGACGCAGCGACGTTCTTCGAGGGATACGACGAGAGCGGCCTCAACTACCCCGCCAGGTTCATGCTCACCGTCCACCCGTGGCGTGAGCGGTACGCCGGCCTGGCCCCCGCGGTCAACCACATGGGGACCGGCCGCCTGCAGATAGTGCGCCGCGAGTGGAACCCCAGATACTACGAGGTGATAAGGCGCTTCGGAGAGGCCACGGGCACCAGGGTGCTCGTCAACACCAGTTTCAACCTCAGAGGCGAGCCAATCGTGAGCAGCCCCGCGGATGCCCTGCGGACCTTCCTCGCAAGCGGCATCGACAATCTCGTGATGGGCGACTACTGGGTATCGAAGTGAGCGCCCGGCCGGCCGCGATCCTCTCCATCCGGATCGCCTCGATCGCGGCTCTGGTTTCCGCCTGCGTGTCGGACCAGATCCTGCCCGGCGCCAGCCGGGGGTTCGGGATCTGGCAGACGGCGGCCGTGCTGCTCGCAGCCGCCGGGTTCCTGCTCACATCCGGGAGGCTTCGGCGGTTCGCCGTCGACACCCTGCCGGTCCTTGCCGCCAACACCCTGCTCATGCTCCTGCTCGTCGATGCCGCAGCCTTCCTGATCGTCAGATCCCTCTCGCGGAGGGCGGTGACGCCCGGGCCCGATGCGGCTCCGGCCGCCGGCGTATACGGGGTGCAGGCACCCCCCGCCTGCTTCCATCCGTTCGTCTTCTGCAGGCTCGAGCCCCTGCGGTCCGATCCGGGATTCCGCACCGATTCGCTCGGCTTCAGGATCACGCCCGGTGCGGTCGACCCCTCCGCCTGCAGGGAGGTGTACGTCTACGGAGGCTCGACCGTTCTGGGATGGGCCCTCCCCGATTCCGCGACGATCCCGGCCCTGCTCCAGGAGCTGCTCCGGGAGGACGCTGGCATGCCCGTGAACGTACTCAACAGGGGAATGGCCACCCGGAACTCCACCCAGTCCATGATCGAGTTCCTGCTCGATCTGCAGGCAGGTCGCATGCCTGGCGCCGCGGTCTTCTACGAAGGATACAACGACGGGGCCACCGCATGGTTCGAGGCCGACCCGGGCTCGCATCTGGGCCGCAGGAGGGCCGTCGAGCTGTTCCGGGCCCGGCGGGATGCCGGAGACGGGCCTCCCCGCTGGAGACCCTCGCTCCTGGTGGTCGCGGACATGCTGGCCGGGGCGGACCCCGCTCCCGCGGTCATACTGGAGGGGAGCAGCCCGCTCGGACGCACCGAGGACCCGGCGGACCTGGCCTCGAGGACCATGGACGTGTACGAGTCGAACTGCAGGCAGATCAGGGCCATTGCAGCCGGGTTCGGCATCCCCGTCCTCCTGGCCTGGCAGCCCTGCCCGGCCTGCGGGACCAGGGCGCTGTCGGCGGCGGAGACCTCCTTCCTGCAGGAGATGGATCCCGGAGAGGTCGAGTACCAGCGCATCCTGGGCGACTCGTCGCGCAGCCGCGCGGAACGGGGGCTCTTCGTCTGGATGGGTGATGCAGCTGACGCTTCCGGCTCGGACGTCTACATCGACTACTGCCACATGAACGCTAATGGGAACAGCATAATCGCCTCGGCCCTCGCAGCAGGCGTGGAGGAGATGCTCGGCGCCGGCGCGGAGCCCCCGGCGGGAGGCGGCCGGTGAGCCCCCGGTCCGGTCTCCCGGTCAGGATCGCCCTGGCATCGGCGGGCGTCCTCGCGTCCGGCCTGTCCCTTCTCTCGGACGCCGCGGGGATGAGCGATCCCGGAGGCCTGGGCGAGGGACAGCTTCTCGCCATGGTCTTCGGAACCCTGATGATCCTGGCCGCCGTGCTCTGGAGGAGCTTCCCGCCGTTCTGGAGGATGCTGGGTCGCCTGATCCTCCTCGCCCTCTGCCTCTACGCCGTTCGCGGCGCCGCCGGGGCTTTCGCGAGGGCGGTCACCGGGCCGGCCTCCACGGCCGCCGACGGTCCCGTCCTCGGACCGGGATTCGTTCCTTCGAGCGCAGTCGATCTCCGGTATGCCCCGCATGTCATGTGGACGGCCGCCGGTCCGGACCGCGGACCCGGAGGTCCCGGGAGCCCCGGGACGGACGGACTGGTACGGATCTACGGCTCGTCGGGCGACGGATCGGCGGGATTGGATCGGGCGGTCCTCGACACACTCCGGATCAGTCCCGGATCGGAGACGCTCCTGGACAGGAGACAGCCCCGCTACAACTCCACCCAGTCCCTGATCCTCCTGATGTGCGACCTGCGGGACTGCCCCCCTCCGGCGACCGTGGTACTCACGGCCGGCATCGACGACGTCTCGGCCGCTTACGCGAACAGGGACCCGGTCTGGCCGGCGGGTTCGCAGGCCTTCAGACTGGCTGCCGGTTCGCGGTGCGACCTCTCCGCGGACCTCGGGGGCGGAACCCTGGCCGCAGCCGTCGCCTCCGCCCAGGAGGTCAACCGGAGGGTGCTGGGGGCAATAGGGGACGAGTACGGTTTCGAGACCCGCTTCGTCTGGCTGGGCTGCCCCGAGGAGGCCATCCTCGATGGGCCGGAGGACTTCGCCGCGCTCTGCCGGCAGGTTGACTCGCTCGTCGCGGAAGGGTTCATTACACCGGACAGCGTCCCGGAGGGAAGGCCGACCGGGCGCTGAGGACATCCGTCACGAACGGCGACAGCCGGCCGGCCCGACGGGCCGGCCGGCGCGGGGCGGGGGTGGGACGTGCGTGTTGCGGTGATGATGCTCGCGGTACTGATGTCCGCTGCCGGCGGAGGAGGGCTCGATCTGCTCCTCCCACCCGGAGTCTCGTTCGTCAGATGTCCCTCCAGGAACGCGGCGGTCCTCGACGCCTCCCTGGTCTGGCACGATCCTGCAGGGGCGGCCTTCATGCCCCCGGGTCTGAGCTTCAGCGCGGGCAACGGCTCGTTCTTCTGCAGCACCGGCATCACTCAGCCCCCGGACGAATCCTGGGGCTCCGCCGGCGGCGACTTCTCCTCGGATGCCGACGCTCTCGTCCATCCGTCGCTCGCCCTCGTGTACACGCTCCCGTCGCTCTCCTGGTTCGCCTCCTTCTCCGTACAGCCCGGAGGCCTGCCCGGCGAGTTCGACGAGGGGCTCCCATGCCTCGAGCTGTACGAGTTCCTGACCGTCGACAGCATTCCCGACATCATCGCGAGGGAGGCCGGGATCTACTCGGACTTCACCTCGCTCACCTGCGGGGCCGCCAGGAGAGTGCTCCCCTGGCTCTCGGTCGCGCTCTCGGGAAGGCTCGTCGTGGCGCACAGGGCGGTCACCCTGGAGGCCGTGTACACCGACCCGTGGACCGCGGGCGGATACTACGGGAAGCTCCTGGAGGTCGACGGATACGCAAACGGCCTGGGGCTGGCGGCGGGGATCGACTGCTGCCCCTGCAGCTGGGCGGGAGCGACCGTGAGATTCGAGACCCCCGTGGGCCTGGACTACAGGATGGATGTCTCCGGCAACTCCTGGGACGAACTCTCCGCCTCGGGACTGGAGGAGGACCCCGACTGGCTCACCATGCCGGCCGGCTTCACGGACGGCGCGCGTGTCAGGCGGGACCTGCCCGCAGTCCTCGGTATCGGTCTGAGGGTGGCGCCCGCCCCGTGGGCGAGGATCCTCGCCGGGGCCGACATCCATTTCGTCGACTGGTCGGACGAGCCGGGCGACGGTATTCCGGACTCGTACCGGAACGGTCTGGACATCTCCCTCGCCGCCGAGGCCGACGTGCTTCCGTCGCTCACCCTGAGCGCGGGGTGGTGCCGGAGCGACCCCAGGGGCGGAGGCGGTCATCCGTTTGACCTGGACCACCCGCTTCGGACGGACTTCGTCGGAGGCGGGGCCGTCTGCAGGATCTCCCCCTCGTTCGCCGTCGAGGCCGGACTCGGACGGCTCGAGTCGGAGCGCGAGAACGGGGGAGGCCCCTGGTTCGAGGACGTCTCCTACGAGTACGACAGCTGGGTGCTGGCGCTCGGCTTCACGGTGGATCAGCGCTAGACCGAACGCGGCTGGTGGATTAACTTCCATGATCCGGCCCGTCTGACACATGACTTCCGGTGGGGGTGACATGACTGCCGAGAGCTGGGTAGAAAGCCTTCGCGAGGATCTGGAGCGACTCTCCGGAGGCCATTCCTGCGCTTCGCGGACCGAAGCGCTGGTCCCCGGCGAGCGCAGGGAGGTGGCCGTCCTCTTCATCGATCTCGCGGGATTCACCAGCATGTCGGAGAAGCTCGACCACGAGACTGTCCACAGGATCTCCTCGGGCATCCTCAAGGCGCTCTCCGCCGCCGTCGAGAGCAGCGGGGGCGTGGTGGACAAGTTCGAGGGGGACAGGATAATGGCCCTGTTCGGCGCGACCGTCTGCCGCGTGGACGACTGCGCCCGGGCCGCATCCTGCGCCCTGCGGATGCTGGAGATCCTGGGCGAGATCAGCACCGTCATGCGGCGCCACGGCATGAGCATAAGCGGGAGGATCGGCGTGAGCTTCGGATCCGTGACCGTCGCTCCGGATCCCTCGGGGCACCTGACCGCCCTGGGGGACGAGGTGAACGTGGCATCCAGGCTGGAGCAGGCCGCGCAGACGGGCACCGCGCTCGTCACCGCCCGGGTGCGCGAGGAGTGCGGCGACCTGTTCGAATGGGAGTCCCTGGGCGAGATCTCGGTAAAGGGGAGGAGCGGAAGGGTCGCGGCCTTCAGGCTGGCCGGCCCGGGGCGCCTTCAGGCCGCCAGGATCGAGAGGGCCTCGAGGCTTGCGGAGGCGCCCCTCACAGGGCGGCAGGGAGAACTGCAGGGCTTCGGGGAATGGCTCTCGAAGCCGGTCGATCCCGACCTGAACCCGCGCGGAGGTCCGCGTCACCGCCTCTGCATGGTCAGGGGGGAGGCCGGATCCGGCAAGACCAGGCTCCTCAGGGAGTTCGCAGCCCGGCTTGCCGTGGAGTACGGTGGGACATGCCAGCTCGAGGGGCGTGTGCTCCCGTTCGGTAACAAGCCCTTCTCCTACTGGACATCGCTGACGAACGCCTTCCTGGGGAGCGCCGACGGCGGCGGCAGGGATCCGCGCACGATCCTCGAGGATCTGCTCTCAGCACGGCCCGAGACCGACCCCTCCACGGCCGGCACCATACTCGACCTCCTGGCGGGCCGGACACCTCCCGGAGAGGCCGGAGCCGCGGACGAGGCCATCCAGAGGCAGAGATTCCAGGCCTTGAGGGACTTCGTGGCGGCCGCGGCCGCCGCCGGCCCCCGGGTGGTGATCGTCATGGACGACCTCCACTGGGCCGACGAGATGTCCCTCGAGGCGCTCGAGTTCGTCCTGGCGAACTGCGACACCCTCAATCCGCTCACGGTCCTGGTCGCGGCCAGGCCCGACGTGGAGGAGGCACCCCCGAGGCCATCGGTCCACCCCAACTACGCCGACGTTCACCTGATCGAGCTCGGGAACATGACGGCGCAGGAGATATGCGCCGCGATGGCGGCGGTCCTCGGATACGCCTCGGCGGACGACCTGTCCGGCGAGCTCAGGGGCTTCATGGTCAAGAGGGCCGGCGGCAATCCGCGATTCGCGAGGGAGATCCTTCTCGACCTGGTCGAGGCGGGCATACTGGAGGACACGGGAGGCGGCTGGTACCTCCGGTCGGCCCCCGAGGAGGGCAGGTTCCCCTCCTCCCTCGGGGGGGCGATAAGGTCGAGGATCGACCGACTACCTTCGAAGATCAAGAAAGCCTTGCAGATAGCGGCGATACTCGGCTCCGAGTTCCCGGTCCGCCTCTTCTCGGAGACGGCCGGCAGGCTCGGCCAGGAGGACCCGGAGGGTGACCTCGCGGAGCTGGTCTCGCTCGGAATCCTCAACCTGACTGGCGGCGGGGAGGCCGTGCACGCCGTGTCCGCCAACGAGCTCGCCCTCAGGGTGGCCTACGACTCGCTGCTTCTCCAGAACAGGGCGCTCATGCACAGGTGCGCGGCCGAGGCGCTGCTCTCGACCCAGACCCTGGAGCCCGGCGGAGCGGGCATGATCGCCAGGCACCTCTCCAGCGCGGGGGATACCGCCGCCGCGGCCGAGTGGGCGGTGAGGGCCGCACTGGAGGCCTTCGACTCGGCACAGCCCAGAGAGGCCTCGGACTGGGCCTCCAGGGCCATCCGATGGCTCGGGGACATGCCGGATGGAGACGGGAAGACCTCCTACATGCTCGACTCGATGAAGATCATGAGGAAATCGATGGCCTTCGCCGGCCGCACGGAGGGTCTCGAGTCCTCCCTCCGCATGGAGCTCGCGCTCACCAGGGAGCTCGGCCTTCCGGACAGGACCGCCGAGGTCCTCAGGACGCTGGGCAGGCTCAGGTCGCAGGACGGCAGGATAGCCGAGGCGGAGTCGTTCCTCGACGAGGGGCTCTCCCTCCTCGAGGGCATGGAGGATCCCGCCTCCGAGGGAACCATCCTGGCCGACATGGCCGTCCTGCGGATGAGGCAGGGCCGGCTTCCCGAGGCTCGCGAGCTCTTCGAGCGGGCTGCCGGGCTCCTGGAGCGGGCGGGGGATCCCACCGCCCGCGCCGTCGTGCTCTGCAACCTCGGGACGGCCCTCCTCAGCACCGGCGACCTGGGCGGGGCCAGGGAGATCTACGGCAGGGCCCACGCCGTCGTCGAGAGCTCCGGCAACAGGTCTGCGGAGGCCGGACTGCTCGTGAAGATGGGCATCCTGGAGGGCATGTCGGGGGACACGGGCAAGGCCGTGGGGCTCCTCGAGAGAGCTCTGGAGATGCACCAGGCGAGCGGCGACAGGACAGAGCAGGGGGTGGTGCTCAACAACCTCGGCAAGTGCTTCATCGAGATGGGCGAGTGCGAGCGTGCCCGGAGGACCTTCCGCCAGGCCCTGATGATCCACAGGGAGACCCGCAACCAGCGAAGCGAGGCGACCGCCCTGAACAACCTGGGCTGCATCGCACTAAGGGATGGCGACCTGGACAGGGCCAGGCTGTATCTCGCCGACGCGCTCAGGCTCCACAGGGCGATAGGATTCCCGTTCGGGGAGATAGACGCCATGTCCTACCTCGGGATCGTCGATGCCGAAACGGGTGACATCGACCAGGCCCGGGAGCAGTTCAACGGAGCATCGGCCATCGCTTCGAGGCTGGGCATGGCCCGACCCGCCGCAGCCGCCCTGGTGGAGCTGAGGGATCTCCTCGTCTGCAGGGGAGTCCCGGAGGCCGCCCTGCCCCTCCCTTCAGGCTGGAGCTGATAACCCCAAGCCGGCAGGAAATGTGTACCGCTCCAGGCTCCCGGGGGATGATCTTCCTCGGGGAGGTGGATGATGCGGAAGGATACGGAGAGGGAGTACAGGCGCAGGATCGGCCTGGCCCTCGAGTTCATCAGGGACAACCTCGACCGTGATCCCGGACTGGACGAGATAGCTGCCGCGGCGTTCTTCTCGGCGTTCCACTTCAACAGGGTGCTGCGAGGCGTCACGGGCGAGTCCGTGCGCGGACTGGTGAGGCGTCTTCGCCTGGAGAGGGCGGCCTGGAGGCTGGTCGAGGGCTCCGAGCCGGTGATGGTGATAGCGCTCCGCGCCGGCTACGAATCCGCCCAGTCGTTCACGAGAGCCTTCCTGTCGGCATTCGGGGAGACCCCCTCCAGATTCAGGGCTCTTCGCGGATCCGTTCCCGTCATCCCGTCTCCGTCCGGATTCCACTACTGCCCGGGCCGTAGCGTGGTAGGTTTCGAACCCGTGAGGAAGGGAGAGGTGTTCATGGATGCCAAGACAGTACAGACCAAGACGATGAAGGTCCTGTGCATGAGGCACGCGGGTCCGTATCATCTGATCGGGGAGGCCTTCGAGAGGCTGGACGAGGCGCTCCGCCGGGCCGGCATGGATGTCGCAGGTTCGCAGTGGCTTGCCATCTACCACGACGATCCCGACTCCACTCCCCCGGACAGCCTGCGGTCCGACGCATGCGTCACCGTCGACTCCTCGCCCGGCACGGACACCGGGGGCATGACGGAGTTCGAGATACCCGGAGGCCTCTACGCCACTTCGAGGCATGTCGGCTCCTACAGGGGCATAGGTGCCGCGTGGGGGAGGCTGGTCGGATCCTGGATCCCGGCGAACGGTCTGAGACCGAGGAACGGGGTGTGCTACGAGATCTACGTGAAGGGGCACGAGTGCACGAGCGACGAGTCGGAGTTCATAACCGACCTCTACGAGCCCGTGGAACCCCTCTGATCCCTCCCGGCGGCCGGGTCGGCGGGTTCCCGGTCGAGCCGCTCGAGCACCTTCGACACGGAGGCCGCGCTCGATCCTGATGCCCTGCCCTGATACCGGCCGCCCTTCCCGCCGCCCCTGCCCCCCATCAGCGCGGCGGCATCCGGGCCGTTCGAGAGGGCCCATCCGGGCGGTCCCTGGAGAAGGAACACCATCTCGTCCCGGCCTGCCGTCAGGAAGAGGCGGCAGGCCGGCGGGGCCGCATCCGCCACCCAGCCCAGGAACTCCAGGTCCTCGTCATCCCGGTGCAGGTGCGAGAGAGCCCCTGGGGGCAGGCGGGAGCCCATCATCCCGGCCAGTTCCCGCCTGAGATCCCGTACCCTCGAAGCGTGAGCCCTGGCGGATTCCTTCAGGCGCCGCACCGAATCCACATGGTCCCCGGGACCGCAGGTGAGTGCCGACGAAAGGGCCCTCTCCCTCTCCAGCATCTCTCCCATCGTCCTCGCGACCCGCCCGCCTGCGAGGTAGAACACCCTCGTCCCGCCCCGGATGCGCTCCGTCCCGGCGATCTTGACGATCTGCACCCGGCCGGTCGACGTGACATGCGTCCCGCTGCAGGTGTTCCTGTCCAGACCTGATATCTCGACGATCCTCAGCGGACCCTCCAGGTTCGCGGGGAGCAGCCGCGACCGCACCCCCCCGGTTTCGAGCGCATCCGTCCCGGCGAAGCTGGTGGATACGGGGAGGTCGTCCATCACGACGCGGTTGGCCTCCTTCTCCAGCCCCTCCAGGTCAGGGAGCGACAGGGTCCCTGCATCGAGTTCGATGTCGGAGAGCGAATCGCCCATGTGGAAGGCGGTGGTGGGCCAGCCGAAACTGCGGAGCGCGACGGAAGAGAGGATGTGCTGGGCCGTATGCTGCTGCATGTGGTCCAGCCTCACGGCACCGTCGAGGCACATCTCGACCACACCCTCGACCGGGCCTTCGAGGAGGTGAAGGAGCTCACCCTCCGCCCCCCGCGCGATCCCCCTCAGGCGGAAGCCGCCGATCGTGCCCCCGTCCGGCGGCTGTCCGCCTCCTCCGCCGTGGAAGATCGTCTCCGCCAGCACAGCGGCGAAGCCGTCCCCCGTGCGGGTGCACGAGAGAACCTGCGTGCAGGTGCGCCAGAGCCAGGGATCCTCGAGGTGGATGAGACGGGTCAGGCCAGCCTGCCCCTGAGCTCCTTGAGCCCCTGGAAGCAGTCGGTGCCGGAGAGGTCGTTCCTGATGAAGGGGCTCTCGATGGCGTCCAGGATGCGCTGCATGTCACCCGCCGCCTCGATCGCCAGGGGCGCGGCCTTCTCGGGCCGTCCGAGCTCGACCAGGCAGAGTCCCTCGTACCAGGACGCCTCGAGCCGCTCGAGCGGTTCGAGGCCGCGCTCTACGGACCTTGCCTGCCTCAGGAGCGCGAGGGACTCCTGGACCGCGTCCCCGCCCTCCGATTCGCGGGCCAGCCACCGAGTGACCGCACCGTCGAAGAGGTAGACGGCGTAGAGCCTTGGGCCGATGCGGGCCTGGAGGTTCTCCTGGTCGAGCGTCTTCAGGATCCCCCGGGCCTGCGCGTGGCTGCCCAGCCTGGACAGGGATACCGCGACCTTCAGGCTGGAGAGGAATGCCATCGCATCGTAGCCCAGCGTCTGCGCCAGGCTCAGCGATCGTCCGAAGTGCCGGAGGGCCTCCTCGATGCTTCCTCCGCCCAGGGAGGCGATGCCGAGCAGGCATGTCGACCAGACCTTCATCCTGGATGCTCCAACGACATCGGCGAGATCATGGCAGGTGGTCAGATGCTCGCGTGCCGGCCGGATCTGGCCCAGAGAGAGGTGGACCTGCGCCAGTTCGGCCAGCGTGGACATGTACCTGTGGAGCTCGCAGGTCTCGAGCTGCAACGATGCGGCGGCGGTCAGGAGCCTGATCCTCTCCTCCCAGGCGCCCGAGGGTGTGAGGGCGGAAGCGAGGCTGACCATCGCGGATGCCTGCCCGCTCGTGTCTCCCCTCCCGCGGAAGACCTCGACGGCCTTCCTGCAGAGGGGCAGTCCCCCCGGCATGTCGCCCAGCGCGGTCGTGACCCTGCCCATGACCTGGAGGTAGGTCCCCTCGGCACCCGCGGATGCCTCATGACCGTTCGGACCGGGGACGAGGGCCCTGGTCCTCTCCAGCGTGGCGGCCGCCTCCTCCAGCTTCTCTCCCAGGAACTGGACCAGCGCGAGCCTGGAGGAGGCCTGCACCGTCCTCTCGCTGTCGAACGGTCCGGCGCAGGCCAGCGACAGCTGCGTCTCCGCCGGCTCGAGCTCCTCCATCGTTAGGAAGAGACCGCCGAGGGCCGCCTCCACGATGGCCCTCTCCTCAGGGGAGGTGGCCAGTTCGGAAGCCATGCTGAGGGCCTTCTCGGAGTCGGCGTGCCTGCCGTGGCTCTCCAGCAGGCCGCCCAGCCTCAGGCATGCCTGGAACCTGTCGGCAGTCCGGAGCGAGGGACAGGAGGCGGGCAGAGCGGTGTACCGCTCGAGCCATTCGGCCTCCTCCCGCCCGGCATGTCTTTCGCGCGCGTCTTCCGCGGCCAGCAGGGCGAACTCGCCGGCCTTTGCCGGGTCCAGCCCCCGGAGGTGGCACCTGGCGGCCGGGAAGAGGTCCCCCGGCGAACCCGACCTGTACCTGTCCTCGTGGAAGCTCCCCAGCCTGGAGGAGATCGCTCTCCTGACGCCTGCGGAGCTCTCGGTCACGAGGATCTCCCGGAGGCAGTCGTGGGTGAAGCAGTAGCGGCCCTCCCCGGCCGGCCCGACATCGTTGCCTATGATGTCCAGATCTATGGGCTTCTCCAGGGCCCGTGCGGCATCGACCCTCGGCGACTCGAGCAGGAATGAGAGCTGATCGAGCGTGAAGCCTCCGGGGACGAGGGCGCCCAGCCGGAGGATCTCCCTCGACATCCTGTCCAGGCGGTCCAGTCTCGCCCGGAGGAGGCCGGGGAGGTCGCCTGGCAGGGCGGCCAGCTCCTCCTCGACGGCCCGGTCACCCGATGCGCCGCCGGTCGGGTCCCTCTCCAGGAGGACCCGCACGGCCTCCCTGATGAAGTAAGGGTTCCCCGCACCGAGATCCGCCAGCCTGTCCATTGCGCCCTGGTCCAGCCTGCTCCCCCGCAGGGCGAGCATCACCATGTTCGAGGCGAAGTCCTTCCTCAGCGGTGCCAGGTCGATGATCCGCAGCCTCGTGAACAGCCGCTGGACCTCCAGCCACCTGCGATGCAGGGGATGCTCCTCGAGCGGGGCCTGCATCGTCATGACCAGGAGGAGCTTCGAATCACGGGCCTTCCTGGCCGCCCTCCCGATCAGGTGCAGGTCCTGGGTCTCCGCGAGCTGGATGTCGTCGAGATGGAGCACAACCGGTCTCCGGCCGGTCAGGGCGACGAGCATCCTGCAGAGGTCCTCGTCGATGTCCCTCTCGCTTCCCCGGGCGGACCCCCCGTGCGCGTCCGACGAGAGCGGGACCCCGGCCACGAGAGATGCCGAGTGCGGGTGCACGGGACCCGTCTCCTCGACCACCGCCGCCCTCTCCGTCTCGTCGAGCATCTCGTAGAGGCCGGCCAGCAGCCTGCCCATGAATGCCCTTCCCGCATCCGAGGCGTTCTCGTGGAACCTCGAGGAGGCATAGAGGCAGCTCCTGAAACCCGAGTAATGCCTCAGCTCCTCCGCCAGCCGCGTCTTCCCGACGCCGGGCTCGCCGGATATCAGCACGGCCGTGGACTCCCCGGACAGAGCGGAGTCCAGCGCCTGCCTGAGGATCCTGAGCTCCTCCTGACGGTTGACGAAGTGCTCGAAGGAGAGGACCGGACGGTCCTCGGCGGGTCGGTCGAGGAGTGCCAGCCTGCCCCGGCCCGAGGCTCTAGCCTTCCCCAGGACCTCGACAGCCCTGGCCATGACCGGTTCCAGGCTCCTGTCCTCGTCGGTGCTGCCGACCAGGCCCATGCTCATGGTCACCTCGATCCGGCCGGGGAAGGCCTCGGACGAGAGGTTCTCGATGATCCTCTGGGCGAGGTTGGCCGCCTGCTTCTCCGTGGTGGAGGGCAGCACGACCGCGAACTCGTCGCCCCCCATCCGGAAGGCCATGTCCTGCTGCTTGACGTTGCGCACGAGCATGTAGGCTATCTGCTGGAGCACGCGGTCGCCCTGCATGTGGCCGGCGGCCTCGTTGATGGCGGAGAATCCGTCGATGTCCATGAGCAGGATCGACCAGACGTCGCCCGCCCCGCGAACGCGGAACTCTGCGTCGAGCGCCTCCAGGACCTCTCTGGAAGGCAGTCCTGTCAGCCTGTCGACAGGCTGACCCTCTGGCTGCATCACCCCTCCATACGCTGATTCACCGACACCGAACAGGATAATACATACATGCGGAGTCAACAGAAAGCCCGAAGCTCATGCATCCCTCCCCGCAGCCCGCCGCCCGCCCCGCCCGACTCGCATCCATGTCACCGCTCCGGTCCTCCTGATGATGCGCTTGGGGATCAGGTAGCTGCAGCGGAAGAGCATGCCGAGGAACAGCCGGTTGAGCAGATAGCCCGCCCTGGTGTCCAGGCCGGTGGATGCCGTGACGAGCGAGCCCCGGAAACCTCTTCCGATGGCCGCCCTCAGCACGCCCAGACCGGAGAGCTGCCCCTCCATCGTGATGTCGGTGACAATGCAGTCGAATCGATCCGCACCGGTGCTCAGCGCGGCTATGCCCTCGGCGGCCGTGCGGGCTCTCGTGACCTCCGCTCCGCGCGATTCCAGGTCGTCGGTTATGGCGCGGGCGTACCTGTCGTTGTCGTCGACGAGGAGCACATGTCGGAATCGAGGCGGATCCGTGGGAACTCCTGGCATCCCGTCCCCCCCGTGGCGACTGCCTGCGGCGTCCGGCAGGCCTTGCGGGCACGCGCCCGAGACAAGCTTCCGCGCCCGCATGCGAGCCCGGCGAACCAGCTATGCTAATCCGCCGGGCGAGCCTCCGTCCATCCGGGCCGGACAGGCGGCTGTCCGGCCTCCGTCACGCGGCGTCGTGCGTCCGCAGTTCGCCGTACCGACCGGTGCGAGCACCCGACGGATGCGAGGGTACCTGTCATGCCCGACGGGGTGCTATCTTCCATGCCCGGCCTTTGCTTCGCAGCAGTGGTACGATCCATGGAGGTGGGGTATTGTCCTCGATCGATGTCTCCACCCTTGCAGACCTCCTCTCCGATGTGGGGAAGGGGAGGCTGCAGGCTCCGCGCACTCCTTCGACATCCCCCGGTGAGGAGACCGTCCGCCTTCTGCTGGAGGCTGTCCTGGACGGCATGCCCACCGGGTTCGTGACCCTCCTGGAGATTCCGAGGGAGGGCTCCTGGCTCCCCACTGCGCCCTTCCCCGGAGTTGAGGAGAAGAAGAACACCAGGCGCGAGGCGGTCGTCATCCACGGATGCGATCTGCTGGCGGCGCTGCACGGGGCCGCCGCCTCGGCCGGCCCGTTCCAGGTGCTCGACGCCTCGGGAAACGCGGTGCCCAGGTTCTTCTATGTAGACGTGGAAGCCTTCCTATCGCCCTTCTGCACGCGCGCCAGGGTGCTCCCGGTCGCGGAGGACAGGCTCCTGCAGCCGGGCTGGTCGCGCGGGACCCGTGACCTCTCGAGGGTCCAGGAGGAGTTCTCCGGGCTGGTCTTCCCGGCTGGAGCCCTCTTCGACACGACCCGCCAGGGCAGGTGGCTGCGCGAATGCCGGGCCTCCCTCAGGGGGCAGCCCGAGAGGGCCGCGCTGCTGGACCGCTTCGAGGCCGAGAGACTCAAACCGCTGCATGAATACTCCCTCCCGGTGTGCAGGATCTCCGCGAGCGCGCCGCTCCTGTCGGTGGCCCGCGCGGCGGAGGTCCCGGGCCGGGTCCCGGGAGCAGGCCCGTCCTGCATCGACCTGATCTGCTCCGCCGTCTCGTCGGGGGGGCCCGATGTTGCGGGCGACCTCGCACTAAGGCTGGACGGGGGAGGGGAGCGGATCGGGCTCAGGAGCCTCCCTGTCCTCCCCGGGCTGTCGGCCTTCGATTTCCTCGAGGGGCTGTCTCTCCTGGAACGCTGCATCGAGGCGCGCCGGGAGGGCGGTTCGGTGGAATGGTCGCGCGATTCCGTCTGCAGGATCGCCCCGGACTCCTGGAACGGGCTTGCGGACTCGTATGCGAGGGGCCTGTCCTGCGCCGCCGGGTTCATGTCCAGGCTGCACGTGCTCGACCGGTCGACGCTGCCTCACGACAGACAGCTCACGCTGCTCTCGGTGATCTGCGCGATCCTGGGTCCGGACTGCGAGAAGGGCCCTGCAGGAGAGATGCTCGCCAGGTGGTTCTGGAGATCGTCATTCAACTGCGAACTCGACGCGGACTGCGGCACCTCGCCCCTCGACCTGCTCCTGGCCGTCCTGGGCTGGATCGACGGGGGCGCACCGCCCCGGTACTGCGACGAGACCCCTCCCGATCCGTCGGCCGTTTTCGATGCCAGACCCGGCGCGGGACCCCTGGCCAGGGCGGTCAAGGCGCTGCTTGTGAGGGCGGGGAGCCGCTCCCCGGTCACGGGGACAGCTCCCGGCACGGACGGGCTGAGGAGCGGCGGGATAACCTTCCATCCGCTCTTCCCGCGGTCCTACTTCGAGAAGGAGTATGTCGACAGCGGCTGGCACGACTCGATTGCGAACATGGTCCTGCTGTCCGCGGATGACGCGGCCGCGATGGACGGAGCCATGCCATCGGAGGCGCTGGGCCGCCTGGCGGGATCATCGGGCATGTCCCCGGAGGAGATCGACTCGATCCTAGCGTCTCATCTCGTCGATGCAGCACTCCTCAGGGCCGGGGACTTCGGCCCCTTCGCCAGGGACAGGGCCCGCAGGATCGCCTCTGCGGCGGCCGAGGCCATGGGCATACCGGTCGAGGAGACGATCCCGGCGGGCGAACCGGAACCCTCCGGAGGCATCGGGCAGGTCGCCGGCGAGACTGATTCCCCCGGTGAGGGCGGCGCTCCGTCCGACGAGACTCCGCAGGAGACAGGGGAACCGGCGGGTCCTCCGGTCGAGATAGACCCGGCAGGCTATTTCGGAAGACTCGCAGACAAGCCCGGCAGGGTGAAGTACCCCTGGGAGGAATGAGCCCGGGCCGTCCGGGCGGGAGGGCTGCATTGCCGACGAAGATCCCCCTGACCTGCATCATAGCGGTGCTCGTCACCTCGAGCACCGGCTGCTCGGGCCGGCCCTCCGGGGCGGAATCCCTTGTGACGCTCTCGACAGACACCCTCACCGTCGAGGATGCGGCTGGAGCATGGCAGCGCCTGGAACCGGAGGAGCGGGACGCCTACCTGGCGGGGGAAGACCCTGCGGGGAGCTTCGTTACGGCGCTGGCCCGACGGGTCCTGGTCGAGGAGGCCCTCGAGTCGCTCGGCTACCTCTCCGACCCCGCGATGGCCGCCCTGGAGAGGGCATGGGCCAGGCGGGGAGCGGCCATCCGCGCCCAGGAGACGGTCGCATCGCGGATCGAGCCTCTGGTCACGGGGGAGGACATCGAGTTCTTCGCGGAGAACTTCGACAGGGTAGTCTGGTACACGGTCGATCCGGGAGGTCCGGGGGAGAGCGCGCAGGCTCCCTGCTACCTGTCGGAGATGGAAGCCACTGCCGGCAGACTGCTCGCATCCATCGAGCCGGGCGAGATCGCCGAAGGGCCGGGAGGGCTGGTCGTGAGGCTGGACTCGCTGTACAACCCGCATCCGGGAGGCCTCGGCGAATTCTCGGACGATCCGGTCGAGATCAGGGAGTACGCCCGAAACCGCCTGACGCTCGTGAGGACCTTCGAGGCGCTCGGCCGGATGACCGATTCCATATCCGCCGCCCACCCGCCGACCATCGACACGACGGCGGTCCGGATGCTCGAAGGGCTGCAGGGAGCGCCGCCTGGAGCCCTGCCCCGCGACACCGTTCTGGTCTCGGACATCGGCAGCCTGACCCTCGTGGACCTGTCCATGGAGATCGAGATCATGGGGGTCGCGATGCAGACGGTCGGGGACCGGTCATCGTTCGTGCTCGATGCGGTCGACCGGGCCTGGCAGGGGATGGCGATGGGAGCCTGGCTGGCGGGGACGGATCCCGCAGCCGGCGTGGAGAACGCCGGCTGGGCCCGCGGGCGGATGCTGTCCGCCGCAGCCGACCGTCTTTTCGAGGAAGTGATAGGAAGCCGCGCAGTCCCGAGCGATGCCATGGTCCGGGCAGCCTTCGACTCTATGTCCGTCCCCGCGGTCATCCCCGAGGCAAGGGTGTTCGAGGCCGTCCTCCTGCCCTCGGACATGCTGGAGGAATACCGGACCGCAGTGACCACGGGCACCGCCGGCGCTCTCGCGTCGCCAGCCGAGCCGTTCCCGGGCCTCTCCCCGGAAGGCTCCTCCGGCAGGCTCACCAGGCCGCTCACCATCGAGGCGGTACCCCTCGGCGCGGGAGAGGAGCTGTTCTCGATGGATCCCTCGGACACCACGGTCTGGACCCCGCCCCGCGCCGTGCCCGGAACGGACTTCTTCGCGGCATTCAGGCTGGTCGAGGTCATCCCGGCGCACGAGGCCGCCTTCGAGGAGATCGAGGAGGAAGTCCGCAGGTCTGTCAGGACGCGGCTGGTAGAGGAGCTCACCCTGGCCTGGCTGGACAGCCTGGCAGCCGAGTACGGGCTGGAGATCGACGACGAGCTCCTGCGCTCGCTGCCCGGCGACCCGTCGGACTGGATCTAGATGGCCGGACCGGACATCGGTCCGTCTTGCTGGACATCCGCGCGCGATTTTGTATTATCGTCATCTGGCATTGCTTGGCTTCGGCTCCGGGAGGGGTCCCGGCAGGCCGGATCAGGAAGGGGAGGAGAGATGAAGCTGTTCCTTTCGGCGATCTTCCTGGTGTCGTTCGCGGCATTCGCATCCGACGCCATGGATGACATCTGGACGCCCGTCTCCGAGTACTCGGGCATCGTGCACACCGGCTCCGTGTGGGACGGCCCGCTCGCGGTCCTGTTCGACAACGGTCCGTTCGTCAACAGCCCCGGCACGGGCTACGGCGGCGCCGACGAGTCCATCATGGACGCGGCCGAGCAGACCTACGGCTTCGGCTGCCAGCACACTCTCGGCTATCGCATCACCGACCAGTTCGAGGTTCCCGCCGGCGAGACCTGGACCATCACCTCGATCACCTTCTTCGGGTACCAGACCAACTCCGGGCCTCCGTCGACTCTCAACGGCGTCTACCTGGCCATCCACGACGACTTCCCCTCGACCGGCGCCATCGTCTACGGCAGCACCTCCACCAACTACATGACCTCGACCGACTTCTCCAACTGCTACAGGGTGCTCTCCACCGGCTCGGGCACGACGGCCAGGCCAGTGATGGTCACCGTCTGCGAGTTCACGGACCTCACCCTCACCGAGGGCACTTACTGGCTGAACTGGGCCATGACCGGCACCGGCTCCTCCGGCCCCTGGGCCAACCCCGTCACGATCACCGGCCAGTACACGACCGGCGACGCCTGGCAGTACACCACGACCTGGGCCGCAATTCTCATGCAGGGCACCAACGCCCCCCAGGGCCTGCCCTTCATCGTCGAGGGCGACAACACCGCCCTCCAGAGCGAGACCTGGGCCGGGATAAAGAGCCTGTTCGACTGAGGATCGTCTCCTCGGAG
>CAZRWD010000008.1:9547-20239 GCA_964603785.1 uncultured bacterium | reverse complement strand
GCGAGACCTGGGCCGGGATAAAGAGCCTGTTCGACTGAGGATCGTCTCCTCGGAGGGGGGGGCGCGGCGCGAGCCGCGCCCCCTTCCGTTCAGGGGTCTGAGGAAGGAATGGCCTGGAGAGCCGTCGTGCTGAAGAGGATCATGGCCGTCCTGGCCGCCCTGAACGGGCTGTGGTACTCGTCGGAGGAGGCCGGGTGGCTGCGCTACCGGCTCGGGAGGATGACCCTGAAGCCGCATGGCATCGAGGATACGCTCTCGCTGGTGGCCGATCGGATGCCCTGGATCGATGTCGACATGATCAGGAGGAGACGGGAGCTTCCCGCCTCCCTCCCGTGCTGGGAGCCGCCCGCGGGACTGCCGCCTGAGGGCTAGGGGCTGTCGGAGCCGACGGCCTCCAGCCAGGGTGCGAGCAGGCCGTCCGGATCGATGAAGGGCGCGATCCGGTCCCATGTCATGAGGATGTCCCCGTCGGGCTCGGCGGCCTCTGCGACATGGGGGAAGCCAAAGTCGTAGTGGAACTCGACCCCGTCTCCCATAATGGAGAAGCTCTCCAGATCGTCCGTCGTGAACGCATGTCCCTCGTACATCCCGGGCTCGCCCCATGCCCGTTCCGCCTCGGCCATCCTGTCGGCCAGCAGGGTGTCCAGGACTCCTGCCAGGACCTCCAGCGAGTCGCCGATGAACAGGTCGCGGGCTTCCGGCCTCATTCCCGTCTCCGTCGCGAAGGTGAAGAAGTGCCGGGTCGTCGAGGGGTATGCGCCCACGAAGTCGATTTCGATCGTCAGGTCGATAATGCCGCGGTCCTCCGTGTTGACCGTGAACCTCGAGCCCGTGTATCCCCTTCCCGTCGCGGCGTACAGGGCCAGGGTCTCCTCCAGAGGCTCTCCCGTCACGTTCTCCCAGGCCAGCGCCTCGTTCATCCGCACGATCGCCTCGTCGAAGGCCAGGCCGACGACCAGAGGCCAGACAAGAACCGCCCCGTCACCCTCGCCCCCGAGGGCGATCTCGACGGGGAACACCTCGGCCGCGTCGTCGAAACCGCCGACGGCCTGAAGGACTGTCATCACGAGCAGAGCGACCACTTCACACCCCCTCCGCTGCGCGCGCTCGACGGAAGCCCATCATGGGTCCGGAGCAGCATTCCCCGCATGGCACCAATGCCTCGTCCCCGTCAGACGGGGTGGATGATCGGGTCGTCCTTGAGGGCGTTGGTCAGGATGCCGGCAGCCTGGTCGGCGTCCCGGTCGTAGAGGACGACGAAGATCCTGCTCCTGCTCGCGGAGATGTGCTTGACGTCCACCTTCCGGCTTATGAGGGCCCTCAGCGCCACCGACATCGTGTCGAGCACGGTGTCGCAGACCGTCTCCTCGAGGTCGAAGCTCAGGATCGCCAGATCGTGCTCCGCGGTGATGTCCCCGGCCTCGATCTCGCCCCTGATCCTGTCGAGGACCTCCGTGGTCCTGCCGGCATGCTTCTCGGCGACGCTGAATATGATGTCGCCGTCGTTCTCTCCGTGGTCGGCGTTGAACATGTGTATGACGTTTATGCCCTCGGAGCCGAGGGCGCTGAAGAGCCTCCCGGCCATCCCCGGCTTCATGGATACCGAGTGGCATGTGAAGCGGACTACCTTGCGCCTCCTGGTGAGCAGGATGTCGTTCATCTCGTCTCCCTATCCGGTGGATTCCAGGGCCGCCCTCAGAGCCTCCTCGATCAGCTCCGGCGGCGGCTCCGCTATGACGCCTTCGCGCATCAGCCTGTGCAACAGTTCTCTGGCCTCAGCGATGTCCCTCCCTGCCTCGGCCAGGAGCTGCTCCCTCGGCTTCGAAAGCCTCGACACGCCCTCGGCCTGGGCCTGCATCGCCACTTCGGCGGCCTCGACCGGGAAGACGTCGGGCTCGTCCATCGAGGGTATTATGTAGTCGGGGCGCAGACCCCTCCCAGCTGCCGAGCGGGCGAGCGAGCGGGCCGCGGCCACGGCCATCCCGTCGGTTATCCGCCTCGCCCTGACCATCAGCGCACCCTTGAGTATGCCGGGGAAGCCCAGGGAGTTGTTGACCTGGTTGGGGAAGTCGCCCCTGCCCGTGGCCACCACCGCCGCACCCGCCTCGAGGGCCTCGTGCGGATAGATCTCCGGCACCGGGTTGGCGCAGGCGAAGACTACGGGATCACGGGCCATCGACCTGATCCAGTCCCCGGGTATGAGGCC
The DNA here is from genome assembly GCA_964603785.1 of uncultured bacterium. Taxonomy (GTDB): domain Bacteria; phylum Fermentibacterota; class Fermentibacteria; order Fermentibacterales; family Fermentibacteraceae; genus CAZRWD01. The sequence continues at coordinate 18,033 of CAZRWD010000008.1, read as the reverse complement.
CGGACCCGGCCGGGAGACCGCTATCAGAGCGTCCGCCCCCCTCATCGCCTCCTCCCGGGTCTCCAGCCTCGAAGGATTCGTCAGCCCGCACAGCTCCCACTTCCTGTAGAAGCGGGGGTCGTCGCGTATGTCGACGCGATCGGGCGAGAGGCTCCCGAGGGAGTCGAACATCACCATCCGCGAAGGATCGCCTCCTGCGGAGATGATCAGCCTGGCGATCGTGGTGCTGGAGGCACCCGCCCCGATGAAGACCATCCTCGCGTCCTCGAGGCGCTTTCCGACCACCTCGAGCGCTCCCAGGAGACCGGCGAGGGTGACGCAGCCCGTGCCCTGGGCGTCGTCGTGCCAGACAGGGATCCCGCACTCCTCCCTCAGCGTGTCGAGCACGCGGTAGCAGTTGGGCTGGGAGATGTCCTCGAGGTTGATGGCTCCGAAGCTCGGCTGGATCATCCTGACGAATTCGATGATCTTCTCGGGATCGGGCTCTCCGCCGCGCCCCCTGCTGTCGATGCAGAGGGCGACCGCGTCGATCCCCCCGAGGTACTTCATGAGGAATGCCTTGCCCTCCATCACCCCGAGCCCTCCCGGGGGAGTGCAGTCACCGTCCCCGAGCACCCTGGTGGAGTCGCTCACGACACCCACGAGGTTCCCCTTGTTCGAGAGCTCCCATGCAGCGTCCGGATCGTCCCTGACAGTGGTGGAGACCAGTGACACGCCGGGCGTGTACCAGACGTTGAACCAGTTGGGGCCGTAGAGGCCGGCTTTGGGGATGGTCGCCATCTTGCCCCGGTAGAACCGGTGCATCCTCAGTGAGAGCTGCCTGAGGAACTCGGTCCTGGCGGCGGCCCTCCGATCCTCCGGGAACTCCTCGGGGATAAGTCCGTCCAGGTCGCCCAGGCCCAGGTCGATCGCGCTCATGTCACACTCCCCTGCGGTACGGGGCCGTGCCCGTCTCGTACAGGTCGCCCCCCATCGTGTCGTTGACCACGAAGAGCGGCATGCGCTCGATCGTCAGCCTGCATACGGCCTCCGGACCGAGCTCCTCCCACATGACCGTCTCGGAGCGCCTCACGCAGGCCGCGGTCTCCGCAGCCGCGCCGCCGATGGCGGCGAGATAGACCGCTCCGTACCTCATCATCGCCTCGCGCACCTCCCCGGATCTGGGGCCCTTGCCTATCGTCGCCCGCACCCCGCGCTCCAGCAGGAGCGGCGTGAAGACATCCATCCTCCCGCTCGTGGTCGGTCCGGCCGAGTTGATCACCTGGCCGGGCCTGGCCGGTGCCGGACCCATGTAGCAGATGACCGATCCCTCGAGATCGAACGGCAGCGCTCCTCCCGCCCTCAGGAGGTCGAAGATCCTCCTGTGCGCGGTGTCCCGCGCCGTGTAGACCTCTCCGGAGAGCAGCACCCTGTCGCCGGACTCCAGCCGTGCAGCGGCATCCGGCGAAAGGGGGGCGCACAGCTCGACCGTCCTCAGGGCGACCTCCTAGATGATCGCCTCGCCGTGTCTCCCGGCGTGGCACTGGATGTTGACCGCGACAGGCAGGGAGGCGATGTGGCAGGGCATGGTCCTGACGTGCACCGCGAGGGCCGTGATCCTGCCGCCCAGGCCCTGCGGGCCTATGCCAAGGTCGTTGATCCGCGCGAGAAGGGCCTTCTCCACCCCGTCCCAGACCGGGTCGGGGTTGGGTTCGCCGATCGGCCTGAGCAGGGCCTCCTTCGCGAGCAGGGCGCATCTCTCGAACGACCCGCCTATGCCCAGTCCGACAACGACGGGAGGGCAGGGGTTGGCGCCGGAGCGCCTTATCCGGTCGACGACGAAGTCGCAGATCCCCCCGATGCCGTCGGCCGGGGTCAGCATCCTGACCTCGCTCATGTTCTCGGCCCCTCCGCCCTTGGGCATGAGGATCAGCCTCACCCTGTCGCCCGCGACGATCCTGGCATGGATCACGGCCGGGGTGTTGTCCCCCGTGTTCCTCCTGGCGAAGACTGGATCGCCGACCATCGAGCACCGCAGATAACCGTCCCTGAACCCCTGTCTCACGCCCTCGTCTATCGCCTCCTCGAGGGTGCCCCCCACCAGATGCGCGTCCTGTCCGACCTCGACGAAGACCACGGCGGTCCCCGTGTCCTGGCAGACCGGCATGCACATCTCCCTGGCCGTCCTGTGGTTGTCCAGGATGATCTGGAGTATCTCCCGGCCCAGAGGCGACTCCTCCTCCTCCAGGGCGCGTCCGATCGCCGAGCTGACATCGGGCGGCACGGAGCAGGCGGTCCGGATGCAGAGGTCCCTCACGGCGTCGGTCACCAGAGAGACGTCGACCTCCCTCATCCGATGACCCCCGGGAGCCTGCCGACGAGTACCGCGATCTCCTCGACGCTCTCCGCCACTGGTATGCCGCGGTCTCTGAGGGCCGACGCCTTGGCAACGGCGGTGCTCTCCGGGCCGGACACTATCGCCCCGGCATGGCCCATGCGCCTGCCGGGGGGAGCGCTCCCTCCGACGATGAACCCGACGACGGGCTTGCTCATGTTCTCCGCAGCCCAGGCGGCCGCGTCCTGCTCGTCCGTCCCGCCTATCTCGCCGACGAGGACCACGGCCCGCGTCAGGGGGTCCGCATCGAACATCCTCAGGCATTCGACGTATCCGAGACCCGTCACCGGATCACCCCCGATCCCGGCGACCGTCGACTGCCCGATCCCGGCGGTGGTGAGCCTCCTCACCACCTCGTACGTCAGCGTGCCGCTGCGCGAGATGACGCCCACCGGACCCTGCAGGAAGATGCCGCCAGGCATTATCCCGGCGCTGGCCCTGCCCGGCGAGATCACGCCCGGCGAGTTCGGCCCCAGGAGCAGGGTCCCCAGGCCCGCGAACTCGTTCACCACCGAAACCGTGTCCATGACCGGGATGCCCTCGGTCACCGCGATCACCAGTGCGACCCCTGCGTGAGCGGCCTCTGAGAGAGCGTCGGGGGCGTTCTGCGCCGGGACGAAGACCACGCTGCACCCGGCCCCCGTCTCTTCGACCGCCTCCGAGGCGGTGTCGAAGACCGGTATCCCGGCGATCTCCCCACCACCACCTCCGGGATGAACCGCCGCTACCACGCGCGTTCCGTACGATGCCATCCGGCCGGCATGGAAGGTCCCGTCCCGGCCCATGCCCTGCACCATGACCCTCGTGTCCGCGTCGACGAGTATGCTCATCCATCACCTGCGTTCGGTCCCGCCAGGGCGATCGCCCTGGCGGCAGCCTCGTCCATTTCACGCGCGGCGGCGATCCCGTGCGAGGCCAGGATGGCCCGTCCCTCGTCCTCGTTCGTGCCCGAGAGGCGCACTACGAGGGGGGGTGCTCCCGGGTGGGCGCCCAGCGCCTCGACCAGCCCCCGGGCCACGTCGTCGCAGCGGGTTATGCCGCCGAAGACATTGACCAGGATGACCCTCACGCCCGGGTCCTCCGCGACGAGCCGGAAGGCGTGGAGAACCTTGCCCGGGCTGGAGCTGCCCCCTATGTCGAGGAAGTTCGCAGGGCGCCCCCCGAGGCGCACGATGGCGTCCATCGTGCACATGGCCAGCCCGGCCCCGTTGACCATGCAGCCGATGCACCCGTCGAGGCCCACATAGCTCAGGCCGCGGCTGCGGGCCTCGACCTCCCTCGCCTCCTTCGCGGAGGGGATCATCATCGCCCCGATCTCCGGGTGTCTGGAGAGGGCGTTGTCGTCTATCTCCATCCTTGCGTCGATGGCGATCGGGGTCCCGTCCTCCAGCAGGGCCAGCGGATTGATCTCCAGCATCAGCGCATCGCTCTCCCTGAAGCATCTCCACATCCCGGCGAGCATGGCCGTGAGTTCGGAGAGCGCCCCCCCGCGCGGCAGGAGCCTACCGGCCGCGCCCCTGGCCTCGAAGTCACGAAGCCCCCGGCAGGGGTCCACCGGGAGGAAGGCGAATCCGTCCGGACGGGCGGTCGCGGCCTCCTCCACCCCGATGCCGCCCTCGGCGGAGGTCACTAGCACGGGGAGCCGCCTCCTCCTGTCGATGGCGATCCCCGCATAGAGCTCCGTCCCGACGGGATGCCTGCGATAGACGAGGACGCGCTCGACCGTGAAGCCGCCGATTTCCATGCCGAGGATCGAGGCGGCATGGGAGCGCGCCTCCTCCGCGGTGCCGGCCATCCTCACCCCGCCGGCCCTCCCGCGCCCGCCGGCCCTCACCTGGGCCTTGACCATGACGGGGAGCCCCTGCTCTTCCGCGGCTTCCGCGGCACCATCGGGGGTGGCGGCCAGGACTCCGGCCGCCACCCGTATGCCGAAGCCGGACATGATGGACTTTGCCTGGAACTCCTCCAGCATCATGGGATTGCGGTTCCTCCTGTCACGCCGGCCGCCCCGGCCGTGGTGCGCGCTTCCGCGTTCATAACCCCGTTCCCGCCCGCACGGAAGGCGGCGGGCAAGCCTTCGCCGGAGCTGGCCGCGGGAGCGCGGTTCCGGTAGACCGCTCCCCGGGCGGCACCGGTCTGGTTAGCCGCAAGGATGCCTGCGAATATATTCCGGGTTGCATCGTCGGGACGACCGGCCATCCCCGAACGGAGGGCTTCTGATGATAGCCAGCTATGTCGCCGTGGGAGCCTACGCCCTGCTGATAGTCCTCGTCGGCCTGAGAGGTCTCAGGCGGACCAGGACTCTGGACGACTTCCTGCTCGGCGGGGGAAGGGTGGGTCCCTGGATGACCGCCCTCTCGTACGGGACGGCCTACTTCTCGGCGGTCCTCTTCATAGGCTTCGCGGGCAAGATCGGCTACGGCTTCGGCCTGTCCTCCCTGTGGATCGCCCTGGGCAACTCCCTCCTCGGTGTCCTGGTGGTCTGGCTCCTGCTGGGCGACAGGATCAGGAAGGCCGCCCGCGAGCTGGGCGTCCGAACCATGCCGGAGTACCTGGAGGCGAGGTACGGCAGCCGGTTCTTCAAGGGATACGGCGCCCTGGCCATCTTCGTCTTCATGATACCGTACACCGCGGCGGTCTTCATGGGCCTCACCTACCTGTTCGAGGCCACCTTCCACCTGCCCTTCGTATACGTGCTGCTCTTCATGGGGATCTTCACCGGCATCTACATGGTCATGGGCGGCTACCGGTCTATGGCCCTGATCGACGTCATCTTCGGGCTCATCATGACCATCGGCGTGGTGGTGCTGCTGTACTTCAGCATCAGGGCCGGCGGCGGCCTCGCATCGATCGTCGCCGGGCTGAGGTCGGTGGACCCCGGCCTGTCGGCTCCGGTCGGCCCCCCCGGCCTGATACCCCTGCTCTCGCTGGTCTTCCTCACCAGCGCGGCTCCCTTCGCGATGCCGCAGCTCCTGGTGAAGTTCATCGCGATAAGGGACGAGAGGGCCGTGAAGATCGGCACGGCCGCCTCCACGGTCTTCGCCCTGCTGGTCACCGGGACCGCCTACTTCGTCGGTTCGCTGACGAGGCTGTTCCTCGATCCGGTGCGCACTCCGGGCGTCTTCTCCGCCTCGGGGGCGCCCGACTTCGACAAGCTGATGCCCGAGCTCCTCGTGCAGGTCGTTCCGCAGGGCCTGATAGTCATACTGCTGCTGCTCATCCTCGCCGCATCCATGTCGACCCTCGCCTCGCTCGTCCTCATATCCAGCTCCAGCGTCACGAAGGACTTCTACCACGGCTTCGTGAAGAGGGACGCCTCAGACCGACGGCTCACCCTCCTGAGCCGCGTGACGAGCGGGTTCTTCATCCTGCTCTCCATGATCCTGGCCCTCATGAAGCCCGCGGTCATAGTCACCATCCTGTCGATCTCCTGGGGGGCGATCGCCGCCGTGTTCCTGGGGCCGTTCCTCTGGGGCATCCTCGGAAGGAGGATCGGGAAGCCGGAGGCCCTCGCCGCGTCCTTCCTCGGGCTCGCGGTGTGCATGTACCTCTTCTTCGCGTGGGGGGCTGCGAAGGCTCCCCAGGCCGCATCGGCCGGCATGATCGTCTCCCTGATCACCCCGGCGGTCTGCCTGTTCAGAAGGAGATGAGACGAACGGCCGCATGATCTGCCCGAAGTGCGGGGCCTCCCGCGAGGAGTCCTGGACGGAGTGCCCGAGGTGCGGCCTCATCTACGAGAGATACAGGGAGAGGCCGCAGATGCCCGTCTCTCCCGTCAGGCGCGAGTGGGAAGGGGGGCGCGCACGCCTCCTCCTGTCGATGCCCGCGTCCGCGGGGTCGGCGGGGCTGTACGGGCGGGCGCTGCTACTCGCCGCCCTGGGCGTGTGGAGCTGGTGGTTCATCCTGAGCCCCGTCGAGAACGGATACGCCCTGGGCTCGTTCCTGCATCTCGTGAACCTGCCCTTCCACGAGGCCGGGCATGTCTTCTTCAGGGTGTTCGGCTCGAGGGTGATCACATCCCTCGGCGGGAGCCTGATGCAGCTGCTCATCCCGCTGCTGTGCTCGGCGGTCCTGCTGCTTCGGACGAAGGACGCCTTCGGCTCGTCGATCTGCCTGTGGTGGCTGGGCGAGAACCTGGTCGACCTGGGGCCCTATGTGCACGACGCCCGGGCGATGATCCTGCCCCTGATAGGAGGCAACACCGGGAGGACCGCCCCCTACGGGTTCCACGACTGGAACTACATCCTGAACGAGACCCGGATGCTGAGGCACGACCATCTCATCGCCGCGATCCTCCATACGGCGGGGTCGGTGCTGATGCTTCTGGGGCTTGTGTGGGGGGCGGCGGTCCTGCTGCACCGGTTCCGCGAGACGAGGAGGGATGGGCTCTCCGGGAGCCTGCGGCAGGGGGGCCGCCCCGGGGGCTGACGGGAATCGCCGCCGGGTGGCGGCCTACCTCGGCGCTACGACTTCTCCGCCTTCAGACTGAAGAGCAGGGGGATGCGGTCGGAGGGCTCCGGGAGCCTCCACAGGCCGTCGGCCCCCTTCACCATGTCCGGGAGCGCCTTCCAGTGGAGGAAGTCGAACTCGTGGATGAACCTGATCCGGAGACCCGCGTCCGCCAGGGCGTTGTGCACCTGCGACAGCGTCCACTGGAACTCCATCGTGGGACTTCCGGCGATGTAGCTCTCGTCGGCGTAGTCGGGCCAGCCCGCCGGCCATTCCACCGCCCGCCCCTCGGCGAAGTAGCCGTGTCTCACGCGGAGCCCCTCCGACTCGTCGTCGAACACGTTCAGGAACGGGTGCGACTCCATGAGGTACAGGAAGCCTCCGGGTTCGAGGAACCGATGGACCGTCCTCCCCCACAGGTCGATGTCCGAGATCCAGCAGAGAACGCCTATCGAGGTGTAGACCATGTCGAAGGTCTCGTCCAGGACGGCCGGGAGGTCGAAGACGGCCGACTCCACGAACCGCGCCCTCAGTCCGGTCCTCTCCGAAAGGTCCGCGGCCGCCCGGAGGGACTCGCGCGAGAAGTCGACGCCCGTGACCTCCGCGCCCAGCCTGGCGAGGGAAAGGGTGTCCGTACCGATGTGGCACTGGAGGTGGAGGACCCTCCTCCCGCGGAGGTCCCCGAGTTCACGGACCTGGACGGGATCGAGGAGATGCCCGCCGGAGAGCAGCGGAGCCGTGTCGTAGGCTCTTGCATGGACCGGCGCGACCTCGTCCCAGTGCCTCCTGTTGACCTCTTCCGCCTCGAAGTCCCTGCCCATGGCTCCTCCCCGCGCCCGGTACGCCGCTACCCGGCGATCCCGGCGCGCGTCCGACGGCCTGCCGCATCCCTGACTATCTCTTCCGACAGCGACGAAGGCACGGCCTCGTAGCGGTCGAATCTCATCGTGAACGACGCCCTCCCCTGGCTCATGCTCCTGAGCTCGGTGGCGTATCCGAACATGCCTGCCAGCGGGATGAGCGCCTTCAGGACCTGAGCGTTGCCCTGACGGCCCATCGAGGTGATGCTGCCCCTCTTGTTGTGGACGGTTCCGGCGACAGCGCCCGAGTACTCCTCCGGTGTCGTCACCATGACGCTCATCACCGGCTCGAGCAGCTGCGGTCCGCCCCTCATGAAGGCGTTCCTGAAGGCTTCCGAGGCACACCTGCGGAAGGCCAGGTCCGAGGAGTCGACCTCGTGCGCCGAGCCGTCGAGAAGGATCACCCTCACGCCCACCACCGGATGGTTCGCCAGGATGCCGCGCTCCATGGCATCCGCGACGCCCTTCTCCACCGGGGCGATGTACTGCCTCGGGATGTTGCCGCCGGGAACCCTGCTCTCGAACTCGAACCCCTTCACGGGAGGGATCGGCTCCAGCCTCATGACCACATGGGCGAACTGACCGCGGCCTCCGGTCTGCTTGACGAGCCTCTCGTCGACCTCGACGGGCGCGGTGATCGTCTCCCTGTAGGCGACCCGGGGAGGGGAAGTCTCCACCGCGACCCCGAACTCGCGCCTCAGGCGCTCCACGAGTATCTCCAGGTGCAGCTCGCCCATGCCGGATATCACGGTCTCGGAAGTCTCCCGATCCATCGAGACGACGAAGGTGGGATCCTCGTCGGC
>CAZRWD010000008.1:0-9447 GCA_964603785.1 uncultured bacterium | reverse complement strand
CGCTGCATGCAGCCCTTCGAGGAGTTGTAGACCTGTGTGCCCGCCCTGAGGGTGCCCGAGTAGACCCTCACGTAGACGAGCTTGCCGACATGCCTGTCCGATACGACCTTGAACGCGAGGGCGGAGAGCCTGCCGTCGTCCTCCGGCTGCAGCGACACGGCCCCTCCCCGGGCATCGCGGCCCTCGGTCGGAGGGAGGTCCACCGGGCTGGGGAGGTAGTCGACGACGGCGTCGAGGAGCCTCTGGACCCCCATGTTCCTGTATGCGCTGCCGCAGAGAACGGGACAGACCGCACCCGAGCGGGTCGCCCTTCGGATGGCCCCGGTCAGCTCCCCGGGCGAGATGCCGGCACCCTCGAAGTACCTCCCGAAGAGAGTCTCGTCGACCTCGACGATCCTCTCGACGAGCTCGTCACGCCGGCGGGCGCACTCTTCGCGCATGTCATCCGGAATGGGCTCCTCCCGCCAGGTCATGCCCGAGTCGTCGCCGTCGTAGTAGACCGCACAGCCGTTCACGAGATCGACCACGCCCCTGAAGCCGTCCTCGGACCCGATGGGGATCACGACCGGGACGGCATTCGCACCGAGCTCCCCGCGGATCGCCCCGACGACCCCGTGGAAGTCCGCCCCCATCCTGTCCATCTTGTTCACGAAGGCTATCCGCGGGACCGAATACCTCTCCGCCTGCCTCCAGACGGTCTCGGACTGGGGCTGCACACCGCCCACGGCGCAGAAGAGGGCGATCGCGCCATCCAGCACGCGCAGGCTGCGCTCCACCTCCACCGTGAAGTCCACGTGCCCCGGAGTGTCGATCAGGTTCACCATGTGCCCGCGCCAGACGAAGGTCGTGGCGGCGCTGGTTATCGTGATCCCCCGCTCCTGCTCCTGGTCCATCCAGTCCATCACGGCCCGGCCGTCGTGGACCTCGCCCATGCGGTGGGTCCTGCCCGTGAAGAAGAGCATCCGCTCGGACACCGTGGTCTTCCCGGCGTCGATGTGGGCCATTATCCCTATGTTCCGCAGGTTGCCCGGCGGGAACTCCCTCTTCACTTCATCCTCCGTGGACGCATCGGTATGGCTGCTCTCGAGGCGAGAGGCGGCAATATAGGCTGTCCCGGACGGATGTCACGCCGGCGGGCCCTGTACCCCGGTACATCCAGCGTATGGCTCCAGTGCCCATGCCGCCCGTCGGCCCGCCCGTATGGATGCACCGGCGACCTCGCAGGTGTCCGCACTGGCCCCGCGCGCCCGGGTTGGCTATTGTTCATGGTCGTCTCGAGCACCACGGGCCGGACCACCCGGCCTCGCGCCAAAGACCAGCAGGGCTTCGCCTTCCGGGGCGCGGCCCCTTCCTGTCGCCCGGGAGAGGGAATGAACGCTCTGTTTCACATCCAGCAGCCGCCCAACGAGCCCGTGCTTTCCTACGCGCCGGGGTCTCCGGAGAGGGCGGCCGTCCGCAGGGCCCTGGAGGACCTCAGAAGCTCGGAGATCGAGATCCCACTCGTCATCGGAGGCCGGGAGGTGCGCACCGGGAGGCTCGGGAGGTGCGTGATACCGCACGACCACGGGCATGTCCTGGCCACCTACCACAAGGCCGGCCCCGAGGAGCTCGGGCAGGCTGTCACCGCGGCGGGCGAGGCCTGGAGGACCTGGTCGAACACCCCCTGGACCGAGCGCGTCGCCATCTCGCTGCGGGCCGCCGAGCTGGTCGCCAAGAAGCACCGGCCGCTCGTCAACGCCTCCACGATGCTCGCACAGAGCAAGACTGTGCACCAGTCGGAGATCGACGCGATCTGCGAGCTGTGCGACTTCCTCCGGATGAACACCTGGTTCATGCAGCGCATCTACCAGGAGCAGCCCGAGAGCTTCCAGGCCACCTGGAACAGGCTCGAGTACCGTGCCCTGGAGGGTTTCGTGCTCGCCGTGTCGCCGTTCAACTTCACCGCCATAGGCTGCAACCTCTGCATGGCCCCGGCGGTCGCCGGGAACACGGTGCTCTGGAAGCCGGCATCTACAGCCGTCTACTCGTCCTGGACGGTCATGCAGACACTCCGGGATGCGGGGCTGCCCCCCGGGGTGATCAACTTCGTGCCTTCCGACTCCGCGGACATCACCGGCGTCGTCCTGCCACATCCCGCCCTGGCGGGGGTGCACTTCACCGGCTCGAACAGGTCTTTCAACAGCATATGGAAGACGTTGGCCGGCAACATAGAAGGCTACCGCACCTATCCGAGGATCGTGGGCGAGACCGGAGGCAAGGACTTCGTGGTGGCCCACCCCTCGGCCGAGCCCAGGGGTCTCGCGACCTGCCTCCTGCGTGGCGCCTTCGAGTACCAGGGGCAGAAGTGCTCCGCCACCTCGAGAGCCTACATCCCCAGTGGGCTCTGGCCGGAGATCCGAGCCCTGCTGGAGGCCGATCTCTCGGAGGTCAGGGTGGGCCCGGTCGAGGACTTCGGCTGCTTCATGGGCGCGGTGATCGACGAGCGCTCGTTCGACAACATCAGGGGCTACATCGACCACGCCAGGCAGACGCCCGGGCACGAGATCGTCTGGGGGGGCGGCTGCGACAAGTCCACGGGGTACTTCGTCGAGCCAACCGTCATACTGGCCCGGGACCCCCACAGCAGGCTCCTCGAGGAGGAGATCTTCGGCCCGGTGCTCACCGTGAACCTCTACGACGACGCCGATTTCGAGGCCGTCCTGGACCTCTGCGATTCGACCTCCCCCTATGCTCTCACGGGGGGCGTCTTCGCCACCGACAGGGCGGCCGTCCTCAGGGCGGAGGAGAGACTGAGGCACGCGGCCGGCAACTTCTACATAAACGACAAGACCACCGGGGCGGTCGTAGGCCATCAGCCCTTCGGAGGGGCCCGTGCATCGGGAACCAACGACAAGGCCGGGTCGATCTACAACCTGCTACGGTGGGTCAGCGTGAGGACGATAAAGGAGTGTTTCAACACGCCCGTCGACTTCAGGTACCCGTTCCTGGCCGACGAGGCGCGCTAGCTGAAGAGCGGCCCGGGCATCGGAGGACCGTCATGGATACGGACCGGAGGGATAGTGCAAGGAGGCTGCGGGTATGACCAGCGATGAGCTCGAGATGATCCGGAGCGTTGCGGAGAAGTACGGGAGGGACCCCCACCGCATGATGGACGTGGTCAGGGATGTCCACGCCCGGTCGGGCTACATCTCCGACGATGCGGTGGAGGAGATGGCCCGGGCCCTCGGGGTGCACAGAGTCCAGGTGCAGGACATGGTCAGCTTCTACTCCTTCCTCGACAGGACCCCCGCGGGAGCCTGCACGATCCGCCTGTCTAACTGCGTGGCGGACCGCATGAAGGGGATGGAGGAGGTCGCAAAGGCCTTCGAGCGGGAGCTGGGCATCGGGTTCGGCCAGACGACCCCCGACGGGATGATCACACTGAAGTACACTGCCTGCATCGGCATGTGCGATCAGGCCCCGGCCGCCCTCATCGACGAGATGGTGGTCACCGACCTGAAGCCGTCGGACGTGCCGGCCATCGTGGCCGCCATCCGGGCCGGTAAGGGCCGGATCTGCAGCAGGGACGCCTTCCCCGGCTCCGAGGTCGGTCTCGGGCTCCGACAGGCCGGTCCCGTCGTCCTGGGACCGTTCGAGAACGGGTCAGCCATCCGCAGGGCCCTGGGGATGACACCGGAGGGTGTCATCGAGGAGATAAACGGGAGCCGTCTCCGCGGACGCGGCGGCGCCGGCTTCCCCACCGGCCTGAAGTGGAGCCTCTGCCGCAAGGCCGAGGGACCCCGCTACGTCGTCTGCAACGCGGACGAGGGCGAGCCGGGCACCTTCAAGGACAGGCTGATACTCACCGAATCGCCCGATCTCCTCTTCGAGGGCATGACCATCGCCGGCTACGCGCTGGGCGCCTCCGAGGGGCTCCTCTACCTGCGGGCCGAGTACGCCTTCATGTGGGCGCAGCTGCAGAAGGTCCTCGACCACCGCAGGCGCAACGGCCTCCTCGGGGACAACATCTGCGGCAAGGAGGGCTTCCGCTTCGACATACGGATACAGCTCGGCGCGGGCGCGTACGTGTGCGGCGAGGAATCCTCCCTCATCGAGAGCCTCGAGGGCAAGCGCGGAGCACCTCGAGACCGGCCGCCCTACCCGGTGCAGAAAGGCTACCTCGACCGGCCCACCTCCGTGAACAACGTGGAGACGCTGGTCTGCGCGGCCCGGATCCTGGAGCGCGGAGCGGAATGGTTCGCCGGGTTCGGAACCAGGGACTCCACCGGGACCAAGCTGCTCTCTGTATCCGGAGATTGCAGCCGCCCCGGGGTTTATGAGATCGAGTACGGCATGACCGTTGCTCAGCTCCTCGAGCTCGTGGGGGGCGACGACGCCCAGGCGGTCCAGGTAGGCGGCCCCTCGGGGCAGTGCCTGGCCCCCAAGGACTACGGGCGGAGCATCAGCTTCGAGGACGTGGCCACCGGCGGTTCGATAATCGTCTTCGGCCCCGGCCGGGACCTTCTGGAGTACGTGCATGCCTTCACGGAGTTCTTCGTGGAGGAGTCCTGCGGGTGGTGCGCGCCCTGCAGGGTCGGGACGGTGCTGATCGGGCAGAAGCTCGAGAAGATAATGGAAGGCAGGGGGACGGAGAGCGATCTCGCAGACCTCCGGCAGCTCGGGCTCACGGTGAAGACGATGAGCCGCTGCGGACTCGGCCAGACCGCGGCCAATCCGGTTCTGACGACCCTGCAGAACTTCCCCGGGCTGTACCGCGGCCGAATCACGGACGAGGAGTTCATCCCGCACTTCGATGTCGACGAGGCCTTCAGCGAGTACGGCGGGCTGACCGGACGGCAGTACACGGCGGAGGAGCACCAGGCATGAGCGATGAAATGGTGAAGATCACGATCGACGGGCGGACCATAGAGGCGAGGGTCGGCCGGACCATCCTCGAGGCCGCCGGCGAGGCGGGCATCTACATCCCGCATCTCTGCTACCACAAGGACCTGCTGCCCGGTGGCCACTGCCGCATCTGCACGGTGAGGGTGAACGGCAGGCCCATCAACTCGTGCACCATGGCCGTGGCCGACGGAATGGTCATCGAGAACGACACGCCCGAGCTGAACGAGTTCCGCAAGAGCATCATCGAGATGCTGTTCGTGGAGGGCAACCACATCTGCCCGGCCTGCGAGAAGAGCGGGAACTGCGAGCTCCAGGCGCTCGCCTACCGCTTCCAGATGATGGCTCCGCGGTACCCCTACCAGTTCCAGGCGAAGGAGGTGGACGGCACCCACCCGGCCTTCTACATCGACCGCAACCGCTGCGTCCTCTGCGGTCGCTGCGTGCGGTCCTCCAGGCAGGTCGACGGCAAGAACGTGTTCGGGTTCGAGGGAAGGGGCTTCGAGATGCGACTGGCGGTGGACGCCCGTCACAACCTCTCCGAGACCGACCTCGAAGCCGCGGACAAGGCCGCGGGCTACTGCCCCACCGGGAGCCTCGTGCCGAAGCGCGTGGGGTGGCAGACGCCGGTCGGCAGCCGCAGGTTCGATCACGAGCCGATCGGCTCCGACATCGAGAAGGGGAGGTAGAGGGATGGCCAAGGTGAAGGTTGCCACGGCGGCCCTGACCTCCTGCTTCGGCTGCCACATGTCCATCCTGGACATCGACGAGAAGCTGCTGGACCTCATCGAGCTCGTCGAGTTCGACAAGTCGCCGATCGACGACATCAAAACCTTCAGCGGACCCGTGGACGTGGGCATCATCGAGGGCGGTGTGTCGACCAGCGAGAACCTCGAGGTTGCCAGGGACTTCCGCAGGCACTGCAAGGTCCTGATCTCGCTGGGCGAGTGCGCCATCGAGGGGAACATCCCCGCCTACCGCAACATGGTCCCGCTGAAGGAGTGCCTCGAGGAGGCCTATCTGAACGGGCCGTCGGTGGACAACCCCTCCGGCCGCTTCCCGGACGACCCCGACATCCCCCTGCTCATGAACAAGGTCTATCCCCTTCATGAGGTCGTGAAGGTGGACTACTTCATACCGGGATGCCCGCCTCCCGCGGAGGAGATCTGGGCCGTCCTGACCGCGCTGCTCACGGGTGCGCCCATCGACCTTCCCTACGAGTACGTGAAGAAGGACTGAAAGAATGAACACGCAAGCCATGACAAGCGGACGGAAGATAGTCATCAGCCCGGTCACGCGCGTGGAGGGTCACGGCAAGGTCACCATACGCCTGGACGACGCCGGCAGGGTTGACTACGCGCGTTTCCACATAGTCGAGTTCAGGGGGTTCGAGCGGTTCTCGCACGGGCGGTTCTACTGGGAGATGCCGGTGCTGATCCAGCGCCTCTGCGGCATCTGCCCGGTGAGCCACCACCTCTGCGCGGCCAAGGCGACCGACATGATAGTCGGCGTCGACAGGATCCCCGTCACCGCCGAGAAGATGCGGCGCCTGATGCACTACGGGCAGACGCTCCAGTCGCACGCCCTCCACTTCTTCCACCTCGCCTCGCCCGACCTCCTCTTCGGGTTCGACGCCGATCCCGCGATCCGCAACGTCATCGGAGTCGCCCAGAAGCACCCCGATCTCGCCAGGATGGCCATCCTCCTGCGCAAGTACGGCCAGGAGGTCATCAAGGCCACGGCGGGGAAGAAGATCCACGGCACCGGCGCGATCCCCGGGGGAATCAACAAGAACCTGTCGATCGAGGAGCGCGACGAGCTGAAGAAGGACTTCGGGCAGATCCTGCAGTGGTCCGTCGACGGTCTGGAGCTCTTCAAGAAGGTCTTCCACGGCGATGCGAAGAGGCTCTCCGAGTTCGCCTCCTTCGACTCGAACCACCTGGGCCTGGTCCGCAGGGACGGGTGCCTCGACCTGTACGACGGTGTCCTCCGGGCCAGGGCGGCCGACGGGACCACCATTCTCGACCAGGTGGAGCCGGTGGACTACCTCCGGCACATCCGCGAGGAGGTCCGGCCCTGGAGCTACATGAAGTTCCCCTACATCAGGGAGCTCGGACCCGAGAAGGGCTGGTACCGGGTAGGCCCACTCGCCCGCATCAACGTCTGCGACTTCATCGACACGCCGCTGGCCGAGAAGGAGCGTCAGGAGTTCATGGCCCTCACGGGCGGCAGGCCGAACAACTCGACGATGGCCTATCACTGGGCCAGGCTGATCGAGCTCCTTCACTCGGTCGAGAAGATCGGCGAGCTGCTCGATGACGCTGATCTGCAGGGCACCGACCTGGTGGCCGAGGGGGTTCACCGGAGCGAGGGCATCGCAATCCTCGAGGCCCCTCGCGGAACCCTCTTCCACCACTACAGGGTGGACTCGAACGACCAGATCGAGATGGCCAACCTGATAGTCTCGACCACCAGCAACAACGAGCCCATGAACAGGGCCGTGCAGTGGGTGGCGACCAACGAACTGCAGGGCAAGGAGATCACCGAAGGTCTCCTCAATGCCGTCGAGGTGGCGATTCGCGCCTACGATCCGTGCCTCAGCTGCGCCACGCATGCCGTAGGCCAGATGCCCCTGGTGATAACCCTCGAAGGGCCGGAGGGAGAGCTGATCGACGAGCGCGTCAAGGACTAGCCCGGAAGGCGCGACCGTCCTGACGCCGGTCCTGGTGCTGGGATACGGCAATCCGGGTCGTCAGGACGATGCGATCGGCCCGGATCTGGCCGCCGGGGTGGAGGCCCTGGGGCTGCCCGGCGTCCAGGTCCTGAGCGACTTCCAGCTCAACATCGAGCATGCTGACCATCTGGCCCGGGCCGGGCGAGCGATCTTCGTCGACGCGGC
Organism: uncultured bacterium; assembly: GCA_964603785.1. GTDB lineage: Bacteria > Fermentibacterota > Fermentibacteria > Fermentibacterales > Fermentibacteraceae > CAZRWD01. The sequence continues at coordinate 1,667 of CAZRWD010000008.1, read as the reverse complement.
GGTGGAGGGGGAGGAGCCGTTCTCGGTGAGGAGGCTCGCTCCCTCCCCGGTCATCCACTTCACTACGCACGCGCTCGGTCCGGAATCGATGCTGGCGGTCTGCGAGGATGCCTTCGGGAGGTCTCCCGATGCCGTCCTGGTGGCGGTGCGGGGGTACGGCTTCGAGTTCGCCGACGGCCTCACCGCGAAGGCCGCGGCCAACAGGGCGCGGGCTCTGGAGTACATACTCTCACTGATCGAGGATTGGAGGGATGTGCCGATGACTGCGGGACAGAGAGGGAAGACGGTCCTCATCATCGACGACGATCCCGACATGAGGGCGGCGATCCGCGTCGTCCTCGAGTCGGCGGGGTACGGGGTGGGGGAGGCCTCGAACGGCGAGGAGGGCCTGAAGACCGCAAGGAGCATCAGGCCCGACGCGATCCTCCTCGACCTCATGATGGAGACGGTGGACGCCGGCAGCAGGGTCTCGTCACAGCTCAAGTCGGCGGGCTTCACGACACCGGTGTTCCTGCTGAGCGCGGCGGGCGAGGCGGTCCGCTACAACATCGATCCGGCGGAACTGGGGCTGGCCGGCATCTTCCAGAAGCCGCTCGACAACAGCACACTCCTCGCGACCCTGGAGACCCAGCTGGGCGGCGGCCGGGGATAGGCGGATCCTCCACCGGCGGGATTCAGTGTCCCGCCGACCGGATGCCATGGCTGGACTGCCGTCTTCCGGTTGATGACATCCATTGGGCCCCCGGAACCGACCGGGGGTCCTCCCTCATGCCTGGGCACGGCGGGTGCGGTCTTCAGGGCGGATCCTGCTCGATCCTCCGCAACTCCTCCCTCAATCGCAGTATCCTGTCGTCCAGGTCGGACAGCATGCGCTCCCTCCTGGAGCCCTGCGGACCTCCGGATTCTGCCAGATCCCTCTTCGTCTTCTCCTGGAGGAGATACATGGCGGCGAGGAGGAGCACGAACGAGGCGAAGGTGAAGATCATCACCAGGCTGCCGTTCCGGAAGCCCTCGGTGTCCATCACGATCAGCGGTCCCGCGAGCATCAGCGCCGTTATCAGACCGGTCTTCGCGGTCTTCCCCGTCCTGATCCAGGACCGCCGCCTCTCCTTCTCCCTGTGCACCTCGTCGGCGAGGAACACCCGGTAGCCCTCGAGGGTCGCGATCTCCCCCTTCAGGCCCGTGATCATCCTCTCCCTGTCCGGTAACTGGACCATCCGCCCCCCCGGAGACGCATGCGCAGTAATCATAGCCGAGGGCGGCGGGTCCGGGGATGGTTGCCGCCCGCTCTCCCGGGGATCCACTGAAGGGCATCCGACGAACCATCCGTCCGGGAGAGGGACCGCCGGGTGGTGGCGGGCATCCTGCACGCCCACCACCTGGAAGCGCTTTCACAGGGCAGGCGCGCGACGACGCGCTGAACGGTCCCTGCCCCGCCGTGGGCAGGATGGACCCTCAGAGGTCCGGGAAACATGACCTGCATGGCCCGTCTGGCCGGGACCGGGCTCGACGAGTCAGACCTCGACCATCTCCTAAGGACGGCCTCGTACGTGCTGGTGAACGCCGAACGCTTGTGGCATATGGCGGAATCATCCGACAGGGAGCGGATGATACATGTCCTGTTCCCGGGTGTCTTGACCTGGGAAAGCGGCACATTTCCAGCTCGC
>CAZRWD010000007.1:111460-119136 GCA_964603785.1 uncultured bacterium | reverse complement strand
TGGTGCCCCAGGCCCGACTCGAACGGGCGGCCTGCGGTTTAGGAAACCGACGCTCTATCCACTGAGCTACTGGGGCACCGAAGGCGCAGGATTATTGCCAAGACCGAGCGAACCGTCAAACCCGGTGCTGTTCAGGGTGTCGCTGCTGCCGGCGGCGGCTCCGCGAGTCCCCCGGCTCTCCTACTGGAAGTCCAGCGCCGTTGAGAGGTCGCGGGCGAGGCCGTCGGCCATGAGCATCCCCCTCGCGGTCGGCAGGAGATGCATCTCCTCGATTCGGCACAGCCCCTCCGAGGACCAGGAGGCCATCAGGTCGCGGGCCGGCTTGGGAATGGACCCGTGCAGGGCTATCGAGGTGAGGTTCACCCCGTCGGTCGTGCGGAGCCCCAGCATGATCACTTCCAGTCTCTTCTGGATGTCGGTGAGGTCTTCGAATCCTCCAGTGGGCGGCAGTCCGGACTCGATCCTCGAGATGTAGGTCTGCAGATCGGGAGCATTCCAGCTCCTGTGGCCGGCGCCGTCGAAGGTGTGGGCCGACGGACCGAAGCCCAGATACGGTCTGCCCGTCCAGTACCCCGTGTTGTGCCGGCTGCGCCATTTCCTGCCCAGCGAGTAGTTCGATACCTCGTAATGCTCGTATCCCGACTCGGTGAGGAAGTCGTGGGCCTGGTAGTATAGGTCCGCGATGTGATGCTCGTCGGGGGCCGGGGAGTCGCCGGCTTCCACCGAGCGGCAGTACGGGGTGCCCTCCTCGACGGTCAGGGCATAGCAGGAGACATGCTGGACACCGAAGTCGACGGCGCTTGCGAGGTCCCTGCGCCACATCGCGGTGGTCTGCCCCGGGATCCCGTATATGAGGTCGATACCCAGGTTGTCGAATCCGGCCCTCCGGGCTCCGGTAAGCGTAGCCTCGGCCTGGCCGCTCCTGTGGACCCGGCCCAGGAACTCCAGGAGGCCGTCCTCGAAGGACTGCACCCCGAGGCTCAGGCGGTTGAAGCCCAGGCTCCGGAGCTCTGAGAGGTCGACGGGCGTGACGGTGGCCGGATTGGCCTCGATCGTAACCTCCGCGTCCTCGTCGAGGATGACGTTCCTGCGCATGGCCTGGAATACGTCACCCCAGTAGGATGACTCCATCAGGACGGGAGTACCGCCTCCGGCATAGAAGGTCCCCGCGCGGAGCTCCGTCTGCAGGCGCATCCGGATCTCCCCCAGGAGGGCGCCGGCGAACCTCATGGCCGCGTCCGAGTCCGTGTCGGCCACCGAGTAGAAGGAGCAGTACTCGCACTTGCGAAGGCAGAAGGGCACATGCACGTACACGCCCCAGGACGGCCGGCTGTCCGTGTTCAGGGTGAAACCACCCCCTCGTCCAGCAGTCTCCTGAAGCTGGTCCAGCTCGTGGCGTTGGGCCGCGAGTACTCCGCCGGGGCGTGCTCGAACCCCGGAGCCCTCTCCTCGACGAACAGCTTCAGATCCGCGGGCAGATCGGCATACCCGCCTTCGAGCTTGTATCCCACGCAGGAGTAGAGCAGCCACCCCCTTCTCGGCCCCATGCGCATCCAGGGGAGCCACTGACCCATCCGCGTCCAGGAGATCATGCAGGGCACGCTTGCAAGGGCGGTATCCCCCAGCATGCCCGCATCGGTGAAGAAGTGGAACATCTCCGCACCCTGGTAGGTGTTCGATCCGGAAAGCTCCGGGAAGCTGTCGGCGGGGATGGGCGATGGATAGGCGATCAGGATGTCGACGTCCCAGGACACGGTGCCGTCCCCTAGAAGGGTGTACGGGATGCTGAACTCCCAGTCGCCGATCCTGCGAGGGAAGACGGCGTTCACCGGGTCGTTGGCGACGGGGTGTACGGTCACCGTGTCGCCTGTCAGCGGATTGGCCCAGGTCTCCAGGATGGCTCCCGTCTCCGGGTCCCTATAGATGAAGATCTCCCTCGAGAGCATCCTGTAACCCTCGGAGGTCTCCTCCAGCCTCGCGACGTTGAAGCCCTCCCCGTCGAAGATGTGGATGCCGGCTTCACCCTCGGGGAACGCGTAGACGGATCCGGTCCAGTAGAAGACGACCTCGTCCATGTCGAGCGAGTAGCGCGTGCGGAGGAATGCCTCGTAGTTGTCGGCCGGGATGTCGAGATCGATTGCGATGATCGCGGAAAGGACAAGAGCCGTCATGCTTCCTCCGGGTGGTCAGACCATCCGATCCAGCTTCCGGTCTCCCGAGAGATAGAACGAGAAGCACGCCGCGGCAAGGCACGAATGGGCGGGGTAGACGAATACCTCCATGCCCGGCCTGATGTCGGAGCCCCCCGATGTCTCCATCAGGGCATGCTCCTGCGACAGACCGACCACGGGGAGGCTCTCTTCGGGCGGTCCCGCGAACCCTCCCGACGGGAGGGCGCCGAGACCGAACAGCCTCCTCCCCCGCATGAGGAAGGAGTCCTTCGACATGTGGACCGCTCCGCACCTCAGGACGGCCTGCCCCCGGTCCGGATACACCCCTGCGACCACGGCCCTTATCGCGAAGGCCAGGTCCCCCCCGGCGCACGCGCCTGCCGCCAGCTGCATGGCGTCGAAGAAGACGAAGTTCCCCGGCCGGATCTCGTCGACCCCGGGGAAGCTCTCCGCGAGCGAGCAGGTAGGCGTGTCGCCCGTGGAGACCTCGCAGCGCCTCCCCGTGACCGCCTCGACTACCGCCGCGGCTTCGGCCATGCGCGCCATGGCCGTACGGTGGACCTCGAGGATCCCCTCGCGCCCTCCGGCGTGGTAGCTGTCCCCCGAATGGGTGAGAATCCCCCTCAACCCCAGTCTCGAAGCGGACGAGGACGCCCTGCAGAACCTCTCCAGCCCCCCGGCATCGTCCCAGCGGACGCCCGTCCGGCCGTATCCGCAGTCCGTCTTGAGCCACAGGTCGACATGACCCGTCAGGCTGGCATCGAGTCCGGTGACTGCCTCCGGCGAGTCGCAGAGCACGCCTATGTTGCATGTCCCGCGCAGTTCGTCGATCTCCCGGGCCTCGTGAGGGCCGGTCACGAATGCTATCGTGATGTCGCGCCATCCGTCGAGTGCGAAGTACCTGGCCATCGCCGGGCTCGAGACGGTGATGGCCTCGACCCCGGACTCCCGGAACCAGCGGCCGATCTCGCGCGAGCAGTGCGTCTTGAAGTGTGGGCGGAAGCGCAGGCCCGATGCAGCGGCCTTCAGGTGCATGCGACGGATGTTGGCGCGGACACGCTCCTCGTGGACGACCGGGATGGGCGTCCCGTCCACGGCTACATCCAGAGCATAGAGAGGATGGTCCTGCCCAGCGCCCTGAAGAAGGCGACCGCCTCGGGATCGGCTCCGCTCGACGACCAAACGTGCCTGCCGACTCCCATCTGGGCCAGCACGTTCCCGCCCAGCGCCATCTGGCCTATCGCAGTCCGCCCGGAGGCGATCTGACCCAGCCCGAAGTACAGGCCGATCCCGAGCTGCCCGATGGCTATGACGCCGCAGGCCGCCTGACCGAAGGCGAAGGCTCCGGCGCAGGCCTGGCCGACTGCGATCAGGCCTGCGGATGCCTGTCCTATCGCGACGAGCCCCAATGCCTTCCGACCGAAGGCTATGATGCCGACAGCAGTGTCTCTCCGGCCGGTCTCCGGGTTGACGCCGCTCGTGTAGTGGAGAAAGGGCAGCCCCAGGATGCGGGCATGAGACTTGTATTCGGAGAAGGACCCACCCGCGGACCTGGTGTAGCTTCTCCAGACTCCGAAGCGGGTCTCGCGAACGGTGAAGGTGACCGGCCCCCGGGGGGTCGTCATCGTAGGGCGCATCGCGCGGATCCTCCCGGCCCTGCGATACCCCGGGCTCGAGTCACGCCCGAGGCGATCAGACGGCGGGGACCTTCCTGGACTCCTTCTTGGCCTTCTTCTCGGCCCTCTTCTCCTTCAGCGACTTGGTCGCCTTCTTCATGTCCTTCTTCGTCGTCTCCCGATCCATGCTCTTGGCCATGATCCACCCCCCCAGGTGGCGGGCGCTGGATGCGCCATGATCAGAGAATTATATGGGCAAGGCCGGGCCGGCTCCCAAGCCCGTCCTACTCGTCGCGCTTCAGCACAGCCAGGAAGGCCTTCTGCGGGATGGAGACGGACCCGACCATCTTCATCTTCTTCTTGCCCTCCTTCTGCTTCTCCAGGAGCTTCCGCTTCCGGGTGATGTCGCCGCCGTAGCACTTCGCGGTCACATCCTTGCGGAAGGCCGAGATGGTCTCGCGCGCAATTATCGTCCCCCCGACGGCGCCCTGTATCGGAACCTTGAACTGCTGCCGGGGAATCTCCCTCGCCAGGTTCTCGCATGCCCTGACGGCCCATTCACGGGCCCTGTCCCGATTGACGAGTATCGACAGGGCCTCGACCCTCTCGTGGTTGACCAGTATGTCCAGCCGGACCAGGTCGCCGGGTCTGTAGGCCCCTGGCTCGTAGTCGAACGAGCCGTATCCCTGGGTGACCGACTTGAGCCTGTCGTAGAAGTCGTACACGACCTCGGAGAGGGGAAGGTCGGCCGTTATCTCGACGCGCTGCCTGCCGACATAGAGGCACTTGTAGTTGTCCGAACGCCTGTCCCGGAGCAGAGTGGTCACAGGGCCTATGTATTTGTCCGGCATTATTATGGATGCCTTGATATACGGCTCCTCCGTCTGCTCTATGACGCCCGGGTCGGGGAAGTGGAGGGGGTTGTCCACCCACAGGACCTCCCCCGAGGTGAGCGTGACCCGGTAGAGAACCGTGGGTGCGGTGAGAACCAGCGACAGGTCGAACTCGCGCTCGAGCCTCTCCTGCACCACCTCCAGGTGAAGAAGCCCCAGGAAGCCGCACCGGAACCCGAATCCGAGCCCGGCGGAGCTGACCTTCTCGTAGACCAGCGAGGCGTCGTTGAGCTTCAGCTTCTCGATGGCCTGGGCCAGGTCCTCGTAGTCCTCCGTGGAGACTGGGAAGATCGACGAGAAGACCACCGGCTTCGCCTCCTCGTATCCATGGAGCGGTTCGGGAGCCGGGTCCGAGGCATCGGTGACGGTGTCCCCGGAACGGATGTCGCTGACGGACTTGATCCCTGCGATGAGGTAGCCCACCCCTCCGGCCTCGAGCACCCTGCAGGGCTCCATCCTTATCCTCATGCGGCCGATCTCCTCGAGGCGGTAGTCGGCGCCGGCGGCCATCAGCCTGATATGGCTGCCCGTCTTCAGGGTCCCGTCGACTATCCTGAAATGCACCACCACGCCCCGGTACGGATCGAAGTAGCTGTCGAACACCCTCGCCCTGAGCTTCGCCCCGGGGTCGCCCGCAGGGGGCGGGACCTTCGCCGCGATCGTCTCCAGAAGGGCGGGTATGCCCTGCCCCGTCTTGGCGGACACCATCACCGCGTCGGCAGGATCCAGCCCCAGCTCGTGCTCTATCTCGTCCAGCACCTCGTCGACGCTGGCGGAAGGGAGGTCTATCTTGTTGATGACGGGGATGATCGTGAGGTCCTGCTCCATGGCCTTGTACAGGTTCGCCACGGTCTGCGCCTCGACACCCTGTGCCGCATCGATGACCAGCAGCGCCGCCTCGCAGGAGGCGAGGGCGCGGGAGACCTCGTAGGAGAAGTCCACGTGACCGGGTGTATCGATGAGATTGAGCTCGTACTCGAGACCGTCGGCGGCCTTGTAGGTCATGGTGACGGCCGTGCTCTTGATGGTGATCCCGCGCTCCCGCTCGATGTCCATCGTGTCCAGCATCTGGTCGTGGAACTCGCGGTCCGTGACCGTGTGGGTCGCCTGCAGCAGCCTGTCCGCCAGCGTGGACTTGCCGTGGTCGATGTGCGCGATGATGCAGAAGTTCCTGATCCTGTCGCTCATGGTTCTCCCGTCCGGGGAGCGTTAATATGCCCCCGTCGCGCCCGGTCGGGGAGGAGGGCCCCGGTGCTCCATGGCGATCCGCCTCGAGCTTGCCTCCGGCCCTCCGGCGGATGTATAGCTTCATCCGTTCGGCCGCTTCCCGATCCCGGAGGCCTAAAGCCCGAGCCAGGGTGTCCGGGACGATAGGGTCGTGCTGGAAACGGCACGGCCTCCCGTGTTTGGAAAGGGAATGGCGCCGGCTCACGCAAGCCACGCTCCTCCGGGGGCGAAGTCCTTCCCTTGCCATGTACCGAGATGTGCGGCCGTTTTCAACCCGTGAGGAGGGCCCATGTCCCGCAAGCTCCGTCTCTCAGGCCTGCTGTTCGGCCTGCTGTTCGTCCTCGCATCCTGCGGCGAACAGCCGGCGCCCGTCCAGTCGGGCGATGCGCAGGACTCGACCGCTGTGGCTGCCGACTCGACCGCCCCGGTCGGCGACCTGGATCACAGGGAACCCGTGCAGAGGCTCCTTCTGGCGACCACCACCAGCCTCTACGACACCGGGCTCTGGGCTGTCATGGAGCCGATGTTCGAGGACCGCTACGGCGTCGAGCTCGACATCCTCTACGCCGGCACGGGCAAGGCCCTCGAGTGGGGCATGCGCGGTGACGTCGACGTGGTCGTCGTCCACGACCGCGCACGCGAGGAGCAGTTCATAGCCGACGGCTACGGCCTCTCCAGGACCCCCTTCGCCTACAACTTCTTCGTAGTCGTGGGCCCGCCGGAGGACCCGGAGGGCATCGCCGGAAGCACCCCGGAGGCCGCCCTGAACACCCTCTACACGAATGCCTCCACACCCTTCATCTCGCGCGGGGACGAATCCGGCACCCATGCCAAGGAGCAGAGGCTTTGGGCTGCCGCGGGCCTCGATTACGAGACCGTGCGCACGTCGGGCGAGTGGTACGTGGAGGCCGCGGCCGGGATGGGGCCCACTCTCAACATGGCCAACGAGATGCGTGCCTACACCCTCAGCGACATCGGCACCTTCCTCGCATACCAGGGTGATGTCGATCTCGAGATCATCATCGAGCAGAGCGAGGTCACGAAGAACGTCTATGCGGTCATCCCGCTCGCTACGGCGAGGGACTCGGCCATGGCTGCGAACATGGTGACCTTCCTGACGTCGCCCGAGATCCAGGAGATCATCAACGGCTACTGCGTCGAGGATTACGGCCGCAACCTCTTCTACGCCGGCGCCGGGCAGGACATCTAGAAGGCGGTCGCATCCTCTTGGAGAAGCTGGCCGAGGCTCTCGGGATAGCGCTGAAACTCATCTTCACGGCCGACCCGGTCGTGATGGAGATAACGCTCCGCACCCTGGCGGTCTCGGCCGCTTCGACGCTCATCGCCTGCATCCTCTTCACCCCTCTCGGGTGCCTGATCCACTTCGTCAGGTTCCCCGGGAGGGGTGCCCTCGTCGGGCTGATACAGGCCCTCTATTCCATGCCCACCGTCTTCGCGGGCCTCGTGGTCTTCCTGTTCCTTTCCAGGACCGGTCCGTTCGGCGGGCTGCAGCTCCTCTTCACGCCCAGGGCGATGGTGATCGCCGAGGTCGTGCTGATCTCCCCGGTGGTGCTCGGCCTGGTCATCTCGGCGCTCAGGGGCGTCGCAGAAGAGGCCTCCGACACCGTCAGGGCGCTGGGCGCGGGTCCGGTCCAGGCTTCCGCGGTCGTCCTGGTCGAGGCGAGGTTCGCCATTCTCTCGGCGTTCCTCATGGGTTTCGGCAGGGCGATATCCGAGGTCGGCGCCGCCATGATGGTCGGCGGGAACAT
>CAZRWD010000007.1:90825-111360 GCA_964603785.1 uncultured bacterium | reverse complement strand
GGCTGCGGGAAGACATCGCTCCTCAGGGTCGTCGACCTCCTCGACAGGCCCACTTCGGGCAGAGTGCTGCTGGACGGGGTCGACTGCACCGCCTGCCGGGGCACGGCGAGGACGGCCATGCGCAGGCGCATGGCGATGGTCATGCAGCGTCCGTGGATGGCTTCGGGCAGCGTGGAGAGGAACATCGGGCTGGGCCTGGCCTTCAGGGGCGTCAGGGGGCGCCGGGAGCTCGTGGAATCAGTCCTGGCGGGCACCGGGCTGGACGGCATGGGAGGTCGGAGGGCTCGCACCCTGTCGGGGGGCGAGATGCAGAAGGTCGCCATAGCTCGGGCCGTCGTCACGAATCCGAGTCTGCTCATCCTCGACGAGCCCCTCAATTCGGTGGACCAGGCCGCGAAGCCCGATCTGAGGGCGCTCATCAGGAGGCTCCACAGGGAGACGGGCATCACGGTGCTGATGGCCACGCACGATCTGGCCGATGCGCTGTCCCTCTCCAGCAGGGTCTTCGTCATGTCGGAGGGCAGGCTGCTCCAGTCCGGGGATACGGACCACGTGTTCTCCAACCCCTCCAGCCATTTCGTGGCGAGCTTCATCGGGGTGAGGAACATCCTCCCCGTAGTCTTCGACGGGACCACCGCGATATCGGGACAGCTGTCGATAGTCATCGCCTCGCCCGGCAGCGGGAGGGGATTCGTATCGATCCCGCCCGAAGCGGTCACAATCTCCCTCGATCGGTCCGACTCGAGCCAGCGGAACACCTTCAGGGCAGTCGTCCGGGACATCGACAGGGGGCCCCTGCTGGACACCGTTCACCTCTCCGTGGGGGACACCGTGATCGAGTCGGTCGTCACGAGGGAGTCCACGGCGCACCTCGGCCTCGTCCCCGGTCTCGAGACATGGCTCTCCTTCAAGGCCACCAGCGTCAGGATCCTCGCCTGACGGGATCCACTTGACATAGAGGCTCCCGTGGATAGACTGCGCATGCGGGAGGTTTCGTGATGAAGCTCGCCATCACCGCAGACATCCATATCCGCCCCAGGGGCGAGCACGAAGAGCGGATCGAAGCCCTCTCGAATGTCCTGGAGTCGGCCGGCGCCTCCGGTGCGAGAGCCCTCGTCGTGGCCGGCGACCTCTTCGACGCCGCCACGGGCGACTACTCCCCGCTGGAGAAACTGGTCGAGCGGGTTCCCGACGCTCCTCCTGAGATCCTGGTCATCCCGGGCAACCACGACGCAGGGCTGCGGGCCCGCCACTTCCGCAGGGGGAGGATAAGGGTGGTGGAGGCGCCTCTCCTCTACCCCGACCAGACAGATCCCTGCGCGATGCTGGTCCCCTATTCGTCCGGGGCGTCCTTCCGCGACGCGCTCGAGTCCGCGGGCACCTTTCCCAGGGGGCTGATCCTCGTCGGACACGGCGACTTCGTCTCCGGAGGCTCCGCCAGGTCGAATGCCTACGAGATGGGCATCTTCATGCCCCTGACCAGGAGCGACCTGTCCGCGTTCGGCTTCACGAGCGCGATCCTGGGGCACATCCATGCGCCGCACGACGCCGGGCCGGTCTCCTACCCCGGCTCGCCCTGCCCCATCGATCGCACGGAGACCGGCATGCGCTCCTATCTGCTCCTCGACACCTCCACAGGTCGTAAGGAGAGGGTTCGGGTCGACTCCCCCGTCGTCCATCTGCGCGAGACCGTCGCGGTGGCGCCCTCGATCGACGAGACGGGCAGGGTGCTGGGAGAGCTCGGCACCAGGGCCGCCGCCTGGCGCGAACTCTCCGGCTGCGGGCTGGGCGCCGTCAGACCCGAGATAACCCTCACGGGCGTTGCCCTTTCACGGGCCGATCTGCTGGAGCGTGTCAGCCTCTTCCTCGCCGACATCCTCGGACACGGGGAGTTCGTGGTAGAGGCAGACGGCCTGCTCGCGACAGATGACTCCGGCCTCGGGACGATGGCCGACTCCGTCGCCGCCCATGTCCGATCGATGCACGAATCCGGCGCATGGCCTCCCGCCCCCTACGCCCCCGACCCGGGCGAAGTCCTCGCCAGGGCGCTCGCAATCCTCTACGGGAACAGGGAATGAAGCTGTCCCTGTCCAGGGTGACGATCGATTCCGGCCTGCAGGGCCGACCGAGGATCGACTTCGCACCCGGCAGGGCGACCCTCGTCCACGGACCCAACGAGAGCGGGAAATCCTTCCTGGTGGACGCGGTGATGTCGATCCTCTTCCCCAGGGACGGCCTCCCGGGTTCGAGAACATGGCCCGACCTCAGGGGAAAGGTGGAGATCGAGGCGGAACCCGTCGGGAGGCTCGTGTTCGGCACGACCGGCAGGAAGCGCAGATCGCTCGTCGAGGTCCTCGAGCAGTCCGGTCAGGCTCTTCCCGCCATCATCCCGTCCCTGTTCGCCGACAGGGGCCACGACATCTCGCTGCAGTCGGACGCGAAGGACAGGGCCCCGTACGGTGCCGAGAGGGGCTTCCTAGGCGAGATGCTCGCCGGCAGGCGGCTCCTCTCCCGCCTCCAGGGCTCCATCCCGTCCCAGCTCAGGAAGGAGGGTGCGGGCTGGAGGGACGGGACGCCGTCGTTCGACCGCACGGGGCGCACCGGTGACTGGTACAGGATGGAGGAGAGGCTGAACGAGGTCGTCGGGACCCTCGATCGCCTCGCCGCGGATCCCGGCATACTCCGTCTCGGGTCCCGCGAGCGGATGCTCGAGGCTTGCAGGCAGAGGCTGGCCGATTTCGAGCATGCCAGGAAGGCGGCCGCCTGGGCGCACTATCAGGAGATGCAGAACCGCCAGGCGGAGCTCGACGAGATGCCCGACGAGACCCTGGTCACGGACGGCCTGCACGATCTCGACCAGCTGGCGGCGACCGAGAGGGAGATCTCGGCCCTCGAGACCCGGAGGCAGTCGCTCCTGCCGATCAGGGAGCAGGAGGGGTGGGTCTCCTCCGCCCTCACGCAGTGGGACGAGGCGGTCGCGACCTTCAGGCCCCCATCGGTGATAGTGACGATCGTGGCGCTCCTGCCGATCGCCGCCGCAGCGGCGGCGGCCCTCGCCGGATACGGCACGATGGCCGGAAGCCTCGCGGCATTCGGTCTCCTGACCTCCTTCGCGGCCCTGTACACCCTCAGGAAGCACGCGCGCATCTCCCAGAACCTCCGCGAGATCGAGTGGATCAAGCTGGGATGGCGCGAGCGCTACGGCACCCCGCTGAGAGGCAAGGCCGACCTGATCGAGCTGCAGGGGCGCCTCAGGTCGAGCCTCACCGAGTTCTCCGCGGTCGAGATCGCGCTCAGGGAGAAGCGATCGGCGGTGAACGGGCTCAGGACCAGGCTGGAGAGGTTCGGCGACGATCCCGAGGACGGGTATCCCGAGTGGCGTGCAAGGCTCGAGGGGCTGAGGAGCGCCAGGAACTCCCTGGAATCCGAGATACTCCGCAGGCAGAACGCCATATCCATGCTGGGCGGCGTATCCGGGCCGGTCACGCAGCCGCCGGACGCGCCGGAGTACGATGCCGAGGCGCACAGGGTGGCCCGCGAGGAGCTGGCGGGCATGGAGCGCGAAGTAGACGCCCTGCGCCGCGAGGCCCTGGAGATCTCCATGAAGGCCGGCATCCTCGAGGAGACGGCTCAGGATCCCTCGGCCGAGCGGCTCCTGCTGGCGCTGGAGACGAGGAGGGACGAGGCGCTGGACGCCCTCCGCACATCATCGGCCGAGATACTGGCCCAGCTGGCCCTGAGGGATGCCGTCTCCCAGATGATCTCCAGCGAGACCGACCTCCTGCAGAAGGCCCTCGAGTCGGACGCGATGACGGGTCCCCTCAGAAGCCTCACGATGGGCTACTCGGGCTGGGAGATCGACGAGGGCGGTCGACTGCACGTCATCTCCCCGGATGGCGGGAAGCTGGGGCTGGACCGCCTCAGCACGGGCACCGCCGAGCAGGCGCTTCTGGCGCTGCGCATAGGTCTGCTGAGACACTTCGGCATGCTTGAAGGGGCATTCCTCCTCCTGGACGACTCCATACAGCATTCGGACTCATCCAGGCGGGAGGCGACCATCGATCTCCTCTCCAGGATCGTCGAGGACGGCTGGCAGATCCTGTTCCTCACCATGGACGAGGGCCTCGCCGCCCTGTTCAGGAGGAGGTTCTCCCCGCTCGGAGATGACTTCGTAGAGGTCGCACTCTGAGCACGGTGGTCAAGCTTGCGGCAAGCCTCCTGGTGATACTGGTCGCCACCGCGATCGCCCGAAGACTGCCCACCCTCGGCGGACTGATAGCGACCATGCCCCTCACCGGGCTTCTGGTCCTCGTCTGGGTCAACATCGAGAACCGCGGCGAACCCGCGATCATGGAGGGGTTCGCCAGAGGCGCGCTCTTCGGGATCATACCCTCGCTCGCCTTCTTCCTGGTAGTCTGGATCCTCTTCCGGCGCGGCTTCCATCTGCTTCCCGCCGTCGGGGCAGGAATGGCAGCCTGGCTGGCAGGAGCGTTGCTGCACCGCATACTGCTGCGGTAGAAGGATGAATACCATGGGAATGCCGCGCAAGGACACCCACAGGCTTGTCAAGAGCGAGGATCTCAACCACCACAGCACCCTCTTCGCCGGACGGGCGGCGGAGTGGTTCGTGGAATCCGCATTCGTAGCGGCTTCGGCCGTGCTCGACCCCGCGCGCCTCGTGTGCGTGAAGATCCACGGCATGCACTTCCAGCACCCGGTCAGATCCGGTCGCACGGTCCGGCTCTCCAGCCGGCTGGTGCTGGCGGGCAGGACGAGTCTGGTCTGCCATGTGGGGATGACCGTCACCGGCTCTGAGGAAGCAGTAGTGGACGGTTTCGTGAGCTTCGTCCACGTGGACGCGGAGACGAGGCCCGCACCGCATGGCCTGGTCGTGGTGCCCGGGACGGAGGAGGAGGGCCTGGTCCAGGCCGAGGCCGCCCGGCTGGTGGAGTTGTCGAAGGCGGAGGGGGGGAGGAGAGGTGTCTGACGGGGTGATCGTGAGGAAACCAGGGGCAGAGGAGCTAGAGAGGCTGGGCACGGCCTCCTGGCCGGTCTGGACATGCCCGGCGTCCTCCTTCGACTGGAGCTACGACGAGACTGAGACCTGCCTCATCCTGGAGGGCAGGGTGACCGTTTCCTGGGATGGAGGTTCGGCAGGCTTCGCCAAGGGCGACCTGGTCGTGTTCCCGAAGGGCCTCTCATGCACATGGACGGTTCACGAGGCCGTCAGGAAGCACTACCGTTTCGGGTGAGGCTCACTCCCAGAACGGGCTGATCGTCAGGACCTCGAATCCGCCGGTCACAAGGCAGAGGTTCCCTTCAGGGGTGAAGTCCATCCCGTAGACGAAGCCCTGCGACGGGACGTCCATCAGACCCAGATACCTTCCGGTGCCGTCGAATACCTGTACACCCCCGAAGTCGCTTATGAAGACCCTCCCGAACCCGTCCACAGCGATGTCGGAGGGCGCCCTGAACTGGCCGGGCTCGTCTCCGTCGGAGCCGAACATGTTCTGGTAGTTCCCGTTCCTGTCGAAGACGAACACGGATGAGTTGAAGGTGCCCAGGATGTAGATGTTCCCGAGGCCGTCACCAGCGACCATCGGGGCGAGCTCGGGATCGCCCGTGACCCCCTGGACGGCGTTGACGAGATGAAGGTCGACCCCGCCGTCGGGCCCGAACCTGTACAGCTCGTCCCCGGCCGACCACAGCGTGGCCAGGACCATCCCGTCCCCGGGCAGATAGACGTCCTCGAACCCGGTAACCGACCCGAGGCTCCCGAGGCTCCTCCCCGTCATCCCCTCGTAGAGCGCCACATGCCCGTGGTGGACCAGATGGACGACGCCGTCGGCCGAGACGTCCATCCCTGCGGGGTACACGTCGCCGTCCGCCCCCCCGGCGAACCACTGGGCCAGGAAGCCGCCCGAGGAGTCGAACACCTGGATCCGGCCCGTCTCGTACTCGGCAACGTAGATGTTGCCCTCCCCGTCGACGGCGACATGCCTCGGATCGGTGAACGAGCCCGTCCCCGTGCCTTCGGAGCCGAAGCGCAGGATGACCTCGGGACCGCCCGCCAGGCTCACACCTTCGGGGACGCTCTCGACCGCGGAGACGAGGAGGTAGACCATCGCGGCGGTTCCCATGACGACGAGCACGGCGGCCGTCAGGATGCACGACGCCATCCTCCGTCCGGTCCCCGAGCCGCTGACGGTCACCGTCGACTGGATGATCTGGGGGGGCTCGGGCTCCTGCAGGCTCTCGGGGACGAGCACCGAGCTTCCGCAGTAGGGGCAGCGGGTCGTCTTCTCCCCCCTCTTCACGGAGAGGTCTCCGGCGCACGACGGGCACTTGAACTCGACTGCCATGGCCGCTTCCTTCCGCGGGGGTGGCACTTCCCTATTCCGGTCAAGAATGTCGAAGCGGCCGGCGCTCCGCCAGTGCGTCCCCCCCCGCCCCCTGGTATGTTCGCCGTAATGACCGACGGAGGTTGTCCATGGAACTGAAGCTCGTGAGGGACTGCGAGATCGGTGAGGGCACGAAGGTCTGGAACTTCGTGAACCTCTACGGGTGCAGGATAGGCCGCGACTGCATGATAGGCTGCTTCACCGAGATCCAGCGCGGAGCGGTGATAGGCGACAGGACGCGGGTGCAGAGCCACACCTTCGTCTGCGACATGGTCGAGATCGGGAGCGACTGCTTCATCGGGCACGGGGTGATGTTCATCAACGACGTCTATCCCCCGCAGCCCGACAGCGCGGACTGGAAGCCGACCGTGGTCTGCGACGGGGCGAGCATCGGCTCGAACGCCACCATTCTCCCGGTGCGGATAGGCCGGGGCGCGATCGTCGGCGCGGGTGCGGTGGTGACGAGGGATGTGCCCGACGGGGCCGTCGTGGCCGGCAACCCCGCGCGGATCCTCAGATACAGGGAGCAGGGCGCGGACTGATTCTGCCCGTATCCGGCGATCCCGCCCGCCCGGCCCGGGAGGGGGATCGTATCGCATACGACGGGGGGCGGACCCTCGGGTCCGCCCCCTCGATCTCCTTCAGAAGCGTCAGACGGCCTGGAAGCTGAAGGTCACGCTGATCGCCCCGCCGCCCTCCGGGGGTTCGGGGATCCTCGCGCTCCTTATGACGGCCTCCACCTGGCGCATCAGGCTCGAAGAGCCAACTCCGTCAGTAACTACGGACACCTCCCTGACGCGGCCCGTGTCGTCGAACTCCACGCTGAAGACGACGGTGCCGGTGGGGAACTGTTCCTCGTCATCCCTGCTGGCCTCGGCGAAGGCTTCGTAGAGGGCCTGGATCTCGTCGACCAGCTCGCGCATGGACGAACGGACCTCCGAGGCGCGCAGGCCGAGGTAGGGCGAGGCGGAAACCATGGTGACCAGCGCGGTGGGCGTGTAGGAGTACGAGTAGTCACCGTCCCATGCCATCTCGTCGCAGCAGACCTCTGTGCGGCTCATGGTGTAACCGCCGCCGCCGTTCAGGGTCATGGGGGCCTGGGCGAGCATCCCGTAGCTCGCGCTTCCGGTCGCGGCGGAGGTGTAGATGCCTTCCTCGTCCTCTCCGAAGACACCGTCGTAGGAGACCCCCTCGGGCATGTTCACGGGGACTTCCACGGTCACCGGCCTGCCGTCTACGGTGCGGACCTCCTCGCATACGGCCACGAAGGACGTGTAGTTGCTCATGATCTGGTAGTCGAGGGCCACGTCGGTGATCATGTCGACCACCTCCTGGTCGAACCTCTCGTACCCGTAGGGATCGTACAGCATCCTGGACAGCTCGTGGATCTTCCTGCGGGCCCAGAGGGTGGCGATTACGTCGTTATCCTCCTGCTGCCCGGGAAGGTCGACCGACAGGTTCTGGTGCCAGGGCCTCCCGCCTACCGTCCCGGTTATCCTGATCTGTCCCCTGCCCGAGGCGTTGTAGCGCCCCGTGAGCACGAGCGGCTGGCCGGCGAAGAGGTCCGGGATCCTCGCCGGGTAGACCTCGTCGACCTTCAGATTGCCCCAGTCGATCTCGATGTCCACCAGGTAGGGGTTGTTCAGCTTCTCGTAGACCGCGGAGACGGCTGCGGTGGGGTCCTCGTTCAGGCCGACGTAGTAGGCCGCTCCCCTGCCCTCCTCCGCGAGCCCCTCGATGAGGTAGCGGTTGGGGCTCGAGCCCACCCCCACGCTGAAGAGGCGGGTGTGCTCCCCCAGGGTGGTCTGCAGCTCGCCGAGAATCTCCGCCTCGTTGCCTATGTAGCCGTCGGTCAGGAAGATGATGAAGCGCATCCGCTCGGGGTCCTCCGGGTAGCCCACCGCCGCCCTTATGCCCTCTATCATCATCGTGCCGCCCATGCCGGACAGCGAGTTGATGTAGCTGATGCCACGGGCGATGTTCTCCTCGGTGTTCTCGAGCGGCTGCGCGGACATGCTGCTGGCGGTCTCGCTGAAGCGCATTATCTGGAACGAGTCGTCGGGGTTCATGCCCCGTACGAACTGGCGCACCGTCTCCTTCGCAACCTCCATCGGCTGGCCGCTCATGGAGCCGGAGCAGTCGATGACGAAGAACATCTCCTTGGGGGCTATGTCGCCGGTCGCGACGTCCACGTCGGGCTGCAGGATCAGCATGAAGTGCCCGCCCAGGTCGCCGTTGGTCGTGAGGAAGCCCGTCTCGATCCTGTCGGACGTGCTGGTGTAGGTAAGGACGAAGTCGCGGTTGGGTATCTCGTCCTTCCGGGCGAGGTCGACGGTGATCGTGTGACCGTCCCTGCCCTGTTCGACCTGGTGGTTGAGGGAGCGGATCTGACCGACCGGGAAGCCGGTGTTCAGGATCACGGACAGTTCGATGTCGTAACCGGAGCGGGTGCCCTCCGGAACTACGTGAGGGGTGATCCTGCTGGCGTCGGGGACCAGGCCGGTGTCGAAGGCCCAGCCGGTTCCGGAATGGCCCGTGGCCTCTCCTGGGATGAACCTCGGCCCCACGACCATAGGGAAGGACAGGGTGTACTTCCCGTCATCGTATCCGATGGGGGCGACATAGCTTATCTCGATCGTGATGCTGTCGCCGGGCAGGATGTTGCCCACGCTCTGGGTGAAGATGTTGGGGCGCTCCTGCTCCAGCAGGCTGGCGGTCTGTCCCGAGGAGATCGCCTCCTCGTAGATGGCGCGGGCCATGTCCCGTTCGAAGATCCTGCCGACTATCAGGCGGTCTCCGATGTACATGTTCATCCGGTCGACGGCCCCGTCGTCGGGCAGAGGGAACACGTAGACCGCCTCGATGGGCTCCTCGAAGGGATTCCCGTAGACCTGCCTCACGACGGCCCTCTGCAGGTTGCCCGTGACCAGGATGTCCACGGTCGTGTGCTCCAGGGGAAGGTCTCCTATCACTCCGTCCTCGCCCACGGCCTGGAGCCTGCCCGCCGTGACCTCGTCCTGGGCCGCGGCCGCGGCTGCGAGGATCATCAGCGCAGCTGTCAGCATCATTCTCATCGTCCACCTCCCGGACAGTTGGTTCCTTGCAACAGGTTCTACCCCGGCCGCGGGATGCGTATTCCGGGGAGGCGGAGCGCAGGGGATGCGGAACCCGTGCATCGCTAATCGGAACATCCTGTAAGACAGGAGAATACAAGTCGCATTTCAACGATTTCAAACCCGAAGGGGTTCGGCTACTCGAGGATGACGACCCGGCGGCTGGCGATCACGTCGCCCCGGCGGGCGGAGATCAGGTACACCCCGGCGGGCATCCGCCTCCCCGAGCTGCTGCAGCCGTCCCACTGGAACGTTCCCGGACCGGTCACATCCATCCTCCAGACCTGGCGCCCTGCCATGTCCCATGCCGCGAGCTCGGCGGTCCCGCTGGTGAACGAGACGTCGAAGGTGATCGGTGCGTCGCGGAGGGCGGGGTTCGGCCAGGGCTGACCGACGGACAGCCGGACGGGGGGGATGGGTGTCGAGGGCGACACGCCCAGGGCCCCCAGCGCGGGATCGTGGAATCCGGTCCAGGCCAGGATCGACTGCAGGTTCCTGTCGTAGGGCCCGTGTATGAGCGGGACGCGGAGGTCCTTGGCCCAGGCGAAGGCCTCGCCCAGGCTCTCCATGTGGTGGACGAAGATGCCGCGCGTGAAGTTGATGCACATGTACTCGCTGGCGCCGAGCTCGGGCCAGTAGCCCTCCCAGCCGAAACTGGTGTTGAAGGTGACGGAGACGGCCCCGCCGCCCGGGTTCAGCAGGAGGGCCTCGGCCAGGCAGCGTGTCTCGTGGAAAGCGCCCGGGCTGCAGCCGATGCTCGTGTGGATGCCTGCCATGTCGCCGTTCGCCAGGGTGTCGGCTATGAGGACATGCATCATCAGGAGGGGCTGTTCGGACCAGAAGACGCCGAGGGGCCTCCCGTGGCCTGCGTAGTAGTTCCAGTTCGAACCGGCGTCTATGTAGGCGATGTGCGTGTCGCTCCCGTCGGTGAAGGCTATGTCCTCGTAGACCTTCACCTTCTGCCACGACTGGGGCAGCGCGGCGGCGAGCGAGTCGCAGCCCTTGCCGCCGGTGTAGCCTATGTCGTCGAAGAGCATCGCGCCGCAGAGGACGGCAGTGGTCCTCCAGGGTCCGGGCGGGGCTCCGGTTGCGTATGTGAGCGTCCTGTCCACGAAGAGCCCGGCCTCGGCAGGGTTCGAGAAGAGGGCTCTTCCTACGAGAACGTCCAGATAGAGGTCCAGGTCGTCGTCGGGCTGGCCGTACTCCCCGTCGCCGCTGGCATCCCAGGTGCCGTCGAGATCGCCGAAGTAGTGGTCGGTCGGGAGCACGTCGACCCACCCCTCGCACTCCGAGTAGACCATCCTGACTGGCACGAGCGTCTCGTCGCCCGCGAGGAGGACGAAGACGGCGCCCTCGTTCTCCCACCAGTCGACGATGGCGTTGCGGAGGCGCTCGGCAGAGTCGGCGCCGGGATACGACAGCTCGATCTCCTGGACCGTGTGGATCACGGCGCTCCCCAGCGAGTCCTCCCACATGCTCCGCAGGGGCTCGAGCTCGGAGACGTAGTCCTCGTCGCAGACGGCTACCCAGACCGCATCTGCGTCCGTTCCGGGCCTCGCGGCAGGCGAGAAGCGGGGAATGTCGGCAGGGTTCTCGACCGAGCGGCAGAGCCTCCGGGCGGCGGATCCGATCTGCATGTAGGTGAACAGCGGCACCGGCCGGCCCTCGTCCCAGGAGACGGTCACGCTCAACTCGGGGTAGTAGGTCAGCAACCCCTCGGAGGGCAGGTACTCCCACGGGCTCAGGACGCAGGAAGCCACGCGGAAGCCGCAGAGGCTCCCCGTGCGGGTCGCGACGATCCTGTCACGAGGCCAGGGTTCCGCGGATCCGTAGATGGAGCGGTCGGGCGGGACCGATCCGTCGCCCGGGGTGCCGTCGAGGGGACGGAGCACCGGGGCGGGGACGATCGCCGCCGGCAGCCGGATGGTCACGGGGCAGCCGAACTCGACGGTGAATCCGGCATCGAACGCCCCGGGAGGTATCACGAAGGAGAGGGGGAGCACGGGGAGCAGCGGCGTTCCGGGAGCCCCGGCGGGCTCCATGCGCCCCGGCGTCCCCGCGAGGATGCCGGAACGGGTCATCGAGAACTCGACGGGCTCGAGGCTCCCGGTCCAGTGGAGCTCGCCGGCCGCGACGGCCAGGAAGGGCAACATCGTCAGAACCGGGGATCTCAAGTCAACCGACCCTCCGCCCGGGCGCGGGACGCACCCGGGACAACATGCCGAAGCGGGGCTTGTCGAAACAAGCCTCGCCCTCTGCTTGACGCGGGGCTCCCCCGTTGCCTACCTTGCACGGTCGAGAGGGTCGGGCTGAACCTCCCCCGACGTACGAAAGGATCGAGCCGTGCAGACAAGAGTCTTCAAGGTCGTACCCCGCATCCCGGAAAGGCTCAGGGCTCTCAGGGAGGTGGCCTACAACCTCTGGTGGACGTGGAACCCGGCCGCCACGGACCTCTTCAGATGGATCGACCCGGAACTCTGGGAGAAGACCTCGCACAACCCGGTGCTCCTCCTCGGGATGGTCGACCAGCGGAGGCTCGAGGACCTCGCGTCCGACAACGTGTTCCTCTCCAACCTCGACGAGACTGCGGGCGACCTCGCCGACTACCTCGGCAGGCCGACCTGGTTCGACCGGACCTTCGAGAAGCGCCCGGGGATATCCGAGAAGCTCTCCATAGCTTTCTTCTCGATGGAGTTCGGGCTTCACGAGAGCCTTCCCATATACTCCGGCGGCCTCGGCGTCCTCGCCGGGGACACCCTCAAGAGCGCGAGCGAGCTCGGCCTGCCGCTCGTCGGCGTATCGCTCCTCTATCGCGAGGGCTACTTCGGCCAGTATCTCAACAGCGACGGCTGGCAGCAGGAGCGCTACTTCGTCAACGACTACTCCAACACGCCGGTGAACCCGGTGCTCGACTCCGAGGGAAGGCACGTCAGGATCAGCCTCCCCATGGACGGCAGGACGACGGACGTGACGGTCTGGATGGTCAGGGTCGGAAGGACCGTCCTCTATCTCCTCGACACAAACCTCCCGGGGAACCACCAGGCCGACAGGGACATCACGGCCCATCTCTACGGGGGCGACCGGGAGACGAGGATAAGGCAGGAGATCGTCCTCGGGATAGGAGGTCTCAGGGCTCTCGAGGCCATAGGCCGCAGACCTTCCGTCTGCCATGCGAACGAGGGTCATTCCGCCTTCCTGATGCTCGAGCGGATCAAGCAGCTCATGTCGGAGGGGCTCGAGCCCGCCGAGGCCAGGGAGCTGGCCGTCTCGGGGAATGTATTCACCACTCACACTCCTGTTCCCGCGGGCAACGAGGAGTTCTCGCCGGAACTCGTGGGCAAGTACCTCGGTCCCTACCTTGAACAACTCGGGATGACCCCCGGCGGGTTCCTGGAGCTCGGCAGGATAGGTTCGACGGGCGACTTCTCGATGACCGTGTTCGCGCTCAGGCACGCTCGTTACAGCAACGCCGTCAGCAGGCTGCACGGCAGGGTCTCCAGATCCATCTGGAGCGGAGTATGGCCGGGCCTCCCCGAGGACGACATACCCATCGACCATGTCACCAACGGAGTCCACATGGACACCTGGATCTCGGACGAGATGGCCCGTCTCCTGGACCGCTACATAGGACCCCGCTGGCCGAGCAACCCCCGCGACGAGACATACTGGCGCCACATGGACTCCATCCCGGATTCCGAGCTGTGGCGCGGCCATGTCCGGCTGAGGGAGCGTCTCGTGGCCTATGCCCGGGACCGGTGGCGAAGGCAGCAGCACAGCATGGGCCTGCAGGTCCACAGGCTCTCCGAGATCCCCGTCCTCAACCCCGACGTGCTCACCATAGGATTCGCACGGAGGTTCGCCACCTACAAGCGCGCCAGCCTCCTGCTCCGCGATCCCGAGAGGCTCGCGAGCCTCCTGGGGAACCCCTCCAGACCCGTCCAGCTCCTCTTCGCCGGCAAGGCCCACCCGCACGACGAGGGCGGCAAGGAGATCATCCGGCAGATAGTCCACGCCACCATGAAGGAGGAGTTCTACGGCCGCATCGTCTACCTCGAGGACTACAGCATGGACATGGCCAGGCACTTCGTTCAGGGCGTCGACGTCTGGCTGAACATGCCCAGGAGACCCATGGAGGCCAGCGGGACAAGCGGCATGAAGGCCGCCATGAACGGGGTCATCAACTGCAGCGTCCTGGACGGCTGGTGGGACGAGGCATACGACCCCGACATCGGCTGGTCGGTCGGCAGCGGAGAGACCTATGACGACCCCGAGCTCCAGGACCAGGTGGAGGCCAAGGCCCTCTACGACAGGATAGAGAACGTGATCGCCCCGCTCTTCTACGACCGCGGGGCGGACGGCATCCCGAGGAAGTGGATCTCCCTCATGAAGGGCTCGATGAAGGCCATCTGCCCGTTCTTCAACACCAACAGGATGGTCGCCGAGTACGCCGACCGCTTCTATATCCCCTGCTTCGAGGCCTGGGAGGCCATGGCCGCGGATTCCTGGTCGGGGGTCAGGGAGCTCACCGCGTGGAAGGACCGGGTCCGGAAGGGCTGGAAGAGCGTCCGCGTCATGCAGGTCGACACGCCCGGGGACGATGCGGCTCTCACCGTCGGCGACAGCGTGCCCGTGACGGTCACCCTCGAGGCGGACGGTCTCGAGCCCGAGGACCTGGCGGTCGAGATCCACTCCGGGCGCATCTCGCCGGACGACCGCCTCGAGACCCTGAGCGCCGAGAGGGCCTCGTTCAGCTCGCGCGAGGACGGAAGGTTCGTCTACACTGCATCGTTCCGGTGCGCCTTCTCGGGCACCCAGGGGTTCACCGTCAGGGTGATGCCCTACCACAGGAGGTTCGGCACCATCATCGAGCCGGGGCTCGTCCAGTGGTGGAGGTAGCGGGCTAGTACTCCGGGGCCATCTCCGCCAGGGCGTCCTCCGCGGCCCGCAGGACGGCCTTCCAGCCTGCCCGCTTGCCGAGCAGGCCCTTGCCCGGCTTCGACGCCAGGAACTCCCTGAGTATGCCGGCCTCACCGGCTCCGCCTGCCTCCCGCAGCACCTCTATCGCGAGCATGGCCAGCTTCGGATCGCCGAACGGCATGTCGGAGCTGCCGGCGAAACCCTGCCTCAGCAGCATGCGGATCGCCGGGGCCGCGGGAGCGCGCCGCATTGCGCCCAGGGCGACGCTCCTCAGACTGGGCCTCGAGCGGAAGACCGACACCAGCTCCTCGGCCAGTTCCGGCTTCTCGGCGGCGATCCCGCCCAGGATGTCGATCGACACCTCCGCAACGGACGGCACGGGATCCCTGGCCAGATCCACGGTCCTCGGCAGTGCGCTGGTCGGATCGACCGAGAACAGGGCGAGTATCGCGACTTCGCGTATCCTCTCGTCCTGATCGGCGGTCAGCTGGGTGAGGGTGTCGACCCCCTCCGGGGCCTTCAGCTCGCCGAGTATCTGGATGACGTTCCTGGCGACGAACCAGTCCTCGTCGGTCAGCCTCTGCGTATCGGGATCCCTCGGCGTCTCGTAGGGCAGGCTGAGCCGTCTCAGCCTTGCGAGCAGGACCGGCAGGACCCTCGATCCGACCCGCCTGAGCACCCTGTATGCACGGGCCCTCTGGTGGCGGTCAGGCTCGTTGAACACGTCCATGAGACGGGTGGTCATGTTCCTCAGGACCAGCTTGCCCGCCAGCACCTCGCCCTGCCGTGCGACCACCTCGTTGTACGAAAGGAGAGCATCCACCAGCTTGTCGCCGACGTCCGGCGTGTCTATCCTGCGCAGGGCCTCGGACATGGCCCTCCTCCTGGCCGAGACCAGCTCGGCCGAGGAGAGGTCCATCGATCGTGACCGCTCGAGCGCCTCCGCGACTATCTCGGCTGTCGACAGACGACCACGGGAGATCAGGGCCTCGCAAGTCACTCCGAGGAGGACGATGCTTGTGTAGAGGGTGTCGGGGGACGACTCCAGGGTCAGCCGCTGGGCCACCGACTCCACTATCTGCACCACGGTGTTGTCCTTGTTCCTCTCGACGCCCGTGAGCGTCAGGTCGAGCAGCCTGTCCACGGCCTCGAGGCGCACGTCCTCGTCGGGGCTGTCCAGCTCTCCCAGCCTCATGCGTATGATCTTGCGCAGGGCGCTCCAGGCGATCTCCTTCTGGATGTCCCTCCTCGCTAGGATGCCCTTCTCCAGTATCCCCGGATCGAGGGCGGCCACGAAGCCCGCGAGCAGGTTCTTCTGCTTCTCGGCGCCTCCGAGGGATTCCTGCAGGACCTTCTTCAGGGCCATGCCCAGCTCCTCGTTGGGGAGGTCCCTGATGGTGTCGCCCCTCTCGAGCCTGTCCACGAGCTCGGCGAAGATGATGTTCTCGAGGGTGGTGTCCTCCGGGGCGACCGTCGCCCCTCCGACCACGGTGCCGTCCTTGGAGACGAGGGCGTACCTGAACTGGTCGACGGTGATGCTGTCGACCTCGCGCCTCTCGAGCAGGGCGGCCAGCCCGCCGTGCTCCTTGATGTACACGGGCGGCTTGTTGAAGACGCCCGCGAACCTCAGCACGCTCTCCGCGTCTATCCCGCTCTGGAAGGTGATGCTGCTGACCCCCCTCTCGGCCATGTCCCTGAGGAACGTCGAGACGGCACCGCCCTTCTTGCGGACCTGCATGTCGTTCACCATCAGCTCGCCGCCGATGGCGCTCAGGGTGACCATGGGACCCGAGGCGAAGAAGCTGTTGAGGACCTCGATGAACCCCTCGACGGAGGGTGCGATGGCGGGATGGCCGGCGGGATACATGCCCGTGGACCTGATGATGAAGCCGAGACGCTTCACCATGTTCTCCGCCGAGCGCGCCAGCATGAGGGGAGAGAG
The DNA here is from genome assembly GCA_964603785.1 of uncultured bacterium. Lineage (GTDB taxonomy): Bacteria > Fermentibacterota > Fermentibacteria > Fermentibacterales > Fermentibacteraceae > CAZRWD01. Next base: position 94,987 of record CAZRWD010000007.1, on the reverse strand, counting down.
GGCGGCCGAGGCGCTGCGGTAGCTCAGGAGGTTCCTGGCGGAAGCCATCCTGGCGGCCGAGTTCTCGTCGATGTGATAGGCCCAGATGCCCCTCTCGCGCTGGATGAAGTCGAGCTCCTCGAGGACCTCCGAGAGCAGTCTCTGGCTCGTCTCGGAGTAGGCTGCCGACTCCACCGTGAGCTCGTTGCCCGAGGGCCTTATCCCGGCCAGGACCCTGAGCGCGGCGGTGGAGCCCGGGATCGCCTCGGGGTTGAGGGAGGCGTCCTTCAGTTCGCGGTTCAGCAGGTAGTCCACCTCCAGCAGCAGGGAGATCTTGCCCAGTGCGAAGGGCTTGCCCTGGGGTGGGAGCGACTCGAACCTGGCCCAGGCCTCGGCGAGCGGTGGATCTCCCCTGACTACGGCCTGCCTCAGCGCCCTGGCGTCGAGCCGCGTGCTCGACAGCCTCTGCTCGAGGCCCTCTATATCCATCAGGTATATGAAGATCGAACAGCTCTCGGCCGAAGTGGTGCAGTCGGCGTCAAGCCCCGCCAGGATCTCCGCGACCTGGGCCGGCTCGTACTGCGACAGGCGTGAGGTTATGGCGTTGAGGGCGGACTGGGGATCCTTCTGTGTGATGACGGCCTTGACCAGGTTCTCGACCAGGGGCTGCGCGGAATCGGTCATCCCATCCTCCCTCCGGGAAGGGAAAGGCTCTCACGCTACTCAGCGTCCAATATGCAGCCTGGCCGTCCGGGGGGGCAGGGGCACATCTTGACACGGCCGGCCGGAGGGGCATCTTTCGGGACGCGCGGGAGCGGAAGGGGGCTGGTGTCCCTCCCGGACTTCAAATCCGGCGCCGGGTGCTCAAACCACCCTGGGTGGGTTCGATTCCCACACGTTCCCGCCAAGCCTTCTACGGATCGCCGGCTGTGGAGGCCACACACCGATCCGGTCCCCCGGGCGGGGGATCACCCTCGGCAGGCCCGGACAGGCCGACGCAGGAGGTCAGCTCCTCAGGCGGGCAATCTCCTCCTCGTACATCGACCGCTCCCTCAGCCTTATCGATATCCGCCCGCCGGCCTGGAGGGCCCGCGGGGTGAGGATCGAGAGCGACCACTCCCTCGCCTCGAGCCCCCGCCTCCCGGCGAAGCAGATCCTGGCTATCTGCCTGGTGTACCAGAGCGATGACAGCCGCTCGAACTGGTCGCTCAGGCGGTGTATCGCCGATTCCCCCGGGATGGCCCGCGAACCGGCGTCCATCTCGGGGAGGAAGCGGGAGAGGACCCCGGCGTAGCAGTCGTCGAGCCTGTCGAATACTTCCTTCCAGCCTGCTTCGTCCCGGTCCCCCGAGAGCATCGTGCCCGCCAGGACCGCCGAGAAGGCCTGGCGCATCCCGGTCCAGACGTGATACGGATCCGGCTGGGACAGGGAATCCGTGTGGAGCGGACCGTCCTCGAAGGCCCGGAGCGCCTCGTCGAGGGTCCTGGAGGCGGCGGCGGGGTTGTCGTAGAGCGTGCACTGCGGCGAGCGGGACAGAACCGCCGATGCCGCGTCGAAGAAGATCCCCGCCCTCACGGGGAACTCGTCGATGTCATACCATATGATCTGTCCCGGGCCGAGTCCGTTGCGGCCCCTGTAGTGCTCGAGCTCGATCTCGAATCCCGAGACGGGGCCTTCGAACCGCCACCTGGTCCAGCAGGAGCCGCCGTCCATGGAGAGGCCGGTCAGCTCGCCGTATGGCTGCTCGCTCGACTGCTTCAGCCTGGAGAGCCCCCGGTCGCTCCTGAACCGGATGTACCTGTCCGGACAGAGGAGCTCGCCCTCGGATCCGAGGAGGCCCTTCCTGATCTCGAAGAGCGTGCAGGAGCCCGGCGGCGCCGCGGAGGGGAGCAGCCCCGTCAGGGCTCCGCCGAAATCGGAAGCCTGCGTCGTCATCCTCTGCCTCGTGTCCTGATCGATCTTCACCGCGCCTCCCTCCCCCTGCCCGAAACCACCGACGAGGGGATATGCGAACCGGGGGACGGCTTCGCCAGCCGCCCCCCGGTCTCCCGGTCAACCGGGTCTACTCCGGCAGCTTCCTGAGGCAGAGGAACCAGTCGAGGCACTCGTAGTCGGTCCCCGCGTTCCTGACCCTCTCGTCGGCAACCGCGGTGGTCGGCGGAGGCGGGATGATCACCCTGTCGCCCGGACGCCAGTCTGCAGGGGTGGCCACCTTGTACTTGTCCGATGTCTGCATGGCCTGGAGCAGCCTCTTCAGCTCGTCGAAGTTGCGCCCGTTGGACAGGGGGTAGTAGATGAGGGCCCGGACCTTCGACTCGGGGTCGATGAAGAAGACCGCGCGGACGGCCTGGGTGTCGCTGGCACCTAGCTGGACCATGCCGTACTTCATGGCGACATCCATCGAGAGGTCGGCTATCACGGGGAACTTGACCTCCATCCCCTTCATGCCGTTCCACTCGATCTTCTCGCGGATGGTCCTGAGCCAGGCGATGTGGCTGTAGTGGCTGTCGATCGACAGGCCTATCAGCTCGCAGTTCAGCGCCTTGAACTCGTCCTGCATCCTCGCGAAGGTCATGAACTCGGTCGTGCAGACAGGGGTGAAGTCGGCCGGATGGCTGAAAAGGATGACCCACTTGCCCTTGTAGTCCTCCGGGAAGTTGATCGGGCCCTCCGTGGTCACGGCCCTGAAGGCGGGCGCGGGGTCCCCTATGAGGGGGATGCCGGGCTCGTCGTCGTCGCAGTCGCACATGTCCATGTCGTGCTCGTCACACATGGGTCTCTCCCTTCGTGCGGGCCTGATGCCCGCGGTTTCGGCGACCCTCTCCCATCCCGGGTCGTGCCTGACAGTCTCTGATCTTCGGACGGATCACGGCCGAGCCCTTCTCTGCGCCCTCCGCATGGACATCCCTCCCGGGGATCCTCTGTGGATAGCAGTGCGCCGGCCTCCTCCTATGCTGCTTCCTCTCGTCACTCGACCTCGTCCCTCCGGGGACCCATGGCTTCCCTGCAGCCGTTGCACAGGCCACGGACCTCCATGTGCGCCCCCCATACCCAGCCGAGGCTCCTCGCCTCGTCGGGCACGCTTATCCTGTCGAGGTCTGTGCATTGGAAGTCGATGGTCTCGCCGCAGCGCGCGCATACGAAATGGTGGTGCTGATGGAGGTTCGAATCGAACATCACCCTGCCGCCCCGCGTGCTCACCGGGTTCACGATGCCGATCTCGGAGAAAAGCCAGAGCGTCCTGTACACGGTGTCGAGCGATATGCTCGGCAGCCTCCCGCGCACGGCCTCGTGAACCTCCGAGACGGTCGGATGTGCTTCGGATCTGCAGACTTCGCGGAAGATCTCTATCCTCTGCTGGGTGAGTTTCACACCCCTCGATTCCAGCGCCTCCCTGAGCCTCTCCAGATCCTCGTCCAAGTGCATCCCCGAATGTTAGGATTGATTACTAGTTAGTAATATGTCTGTTTTACCCCGCGGGTCAACCGCTGGGGGTGCGGATCTCCGCAGATGCGGCGACGGGGGAGCCGGGCGTGAGGACGCCCGGCCGGTCAGCCTGTCCGGGGCCGGCGGATCCCGGGAGCTCCCGCGGCCTTCAGAAGTCGAAGGCCTCCGATGCCCCGGCGGGGTTCGAGGCCGTCCAGACGAAGGCCTTGCCTCCGGAGAGCCGGAATACGGAGAGGGCTCCCCATCCGTAGCTCTCGACCACGGGCTTGAGGAATGTGAACCGCTCCTCGACTATCCTCTTCTTGAGATCGAGATCGTCGAGGAACTCGACCCGTCCGCGCAGCCTGATCTGCGTGCCGCTCTCCGGGCTGAAGTAGCAGAGCTCGATCGCGGGGTCGGCGGAGAGCTGCTTGCAGACGCGCTTGATGGTGCCCGTGCAGAACGTCAGACCGTTCTCGTCGATGACCGGAGTCTCCATGGCCCTCACACGGGGTTCGCCGTTCTCGACCGTAGCCATGAACGAGGTGGTGTTCCGTCCGACGAACTCGAGGATCTCCTTCCTGGTCACAACTCTACCCCCAATCCTCCGGCCTTCTCCCACGCCCGGCCAAACCTACCTGTATGATCGTGTATCACAGGACCCGTCGCCAGTCCGCCTGCGGTCTTGGAGCACCCGTCCCGCCGGGCGGGACAGGTGATCCGTGCCCGGGGGGGATCCCGCCGACCCTGACGGAAC
>CAZRWD010000007.1:0-90725 GCA_964603785.1 uncultured bacterium | reverse complement strand
GTGCCCATCGTCCAGCGCAGGTAGACCGTGTACTGGTTGTCTGCGACTCCGGAGATGTCGATCGTCTGCTCGATCCACTGCCCGTCCGCGACCTCCGTCGGGTTGGCCCAGGCGGTCGACCAGTTCTGGCCGTCGGTGCTGACCCTGACATAGGCATGGTCGTAGGAGGGCTGTTCGACCCCGAGCCACCTGCGGAACCTCAGCTGCACGTCGTACAGGCCGCAGCAGTTGATGGCGGACGAGGTCAGGTGCATCTCCGGCATGTTGTCGGGGTAGTCCCCCGCGAGGTTGTAGCCGTAGACGTTCTGACCGGTGTACCCCGATGTCGGATCCGGGCAGCCGTGCGCCCCTCCGCCGCCGGAAGGAGAGCCGAAGGCCCACTGGCCCTCGCAGGTCCAGCCGGGATCGGAATCCAGCGGCCAGGAATACTGCTGGGTCGGCGAGCCTATCACCAGGACGGCCTCGCGGGTCGTGTCCCCCTTGTGGTTGGTGAGGTTCGTGAACTCCAGCGTGGTCGTGTAGACGCCCTCCGGCAGGGAGGCTGCCGATGGGTCGACGGCCGCACCCACCGTGACCGGTGCTCCGTAGGGCGCCAGGGATCCGGTGACGGGACCGGTCAGGTCGAGCCAGCCGACGACCGGGTCCATCGTTACCTCGTAGCCGATCGGGACGGCGCCCTTGTTGGAGAGCTGCCATGACGCCGAGGACGGGATGAACGGGCCGCCCTGGGGGCCGGAGGCCTGCATGCCGGCTCCGGGGGTGACGGTCAGCCCCTCGTTGTCACCCAGCGCCTTGATGCAGAAGTTCCCCGTCCCGGGATAGGGGTTGCCGGACCAGTCGTGGAAGTCCAGCCACGAGGCCCCCTGCCTGTACCAGCTCTCTCCCGGTGACGCAGTCGAGGCGACGATGACCCTGTAGCTCGCACCCAGGAGCACCGGGACATCCGACGTCCTGTCGTATGCGTGCCCTCCGGACGACAGGTCCAGGTAGACGTAGAAGTCGTCTCCCGCGGGGAACTGGACGGGGGACGGGAGCTCCACGGTCCTGAAGCCGCGGTGGTCGGCATTCCCGCTCGAGGTCCAGAGGCTGTTCTGGAGCTGGCCCGACAGGAAGTCGTCGTAGACCGTCACCGTATAGTCGACATCCTCGTCGGCCGTGAAGAAGCTCACAGCCCTCAGTATGAAGTCCGACTCCGACACGAAGGCGTTGAACGCCTCCTGGCAGTCGGTCTTCGTGTCCCTCCAGCCGTGATAGTCATGGTGATAGCAGAGGTCGTACTCCATGAGGTCGACTTCCTGGTGTGAAACGGCTCCCATCCAGGGTTCCTGGCAGCAGTACTTGTCGTAGTAGGAGATCCAGAAGAAGCCGGAGAAGCCCCACCCGGACCCCCAGCTGTTCTTGCAAAGCCATGCCCCGGGAAGCGGAGCCTGTGTCGACAGGGTATCGTTCCAGCCGACTATCGCGATTGCGTGGTTGGGCAGGTCGGGGCTGGCCGGGGGCTGGTAGTGGATGTAGTTCTGGATGTAGGAACCGGAGTAGCACATGCAGGTGCCCATCACCCCGTGCTCCATTATGGCGTACTTGATGGTGTCGATGTTCGACAGGTCCTGCCCGGCCGTGAACCACTCGATCACCCCGGGCGAGTACCTGTGATATGTCGACAGGTATCTCGCGGGAGGAGTCGAATACGACTGCCCGTCGACGTCCCGGACCGCTCCCTCCCCCCGCGTGAAGTACGCGGAGGCGACGAGGTAGTCGCCGCCCTCGTGAACGGTCAGCCCGCCGTAGGGAGGGGTCAGGTCGTCGTTGTTGAAGCTGTTGAAGCCGTTCCACCAGTCGAGGTGGTACTCGGCCAGGTCGGGCTCGCCTGTCTCGCCTGCCGCAGCCCAGTTCCCGGTCATCAGGAGATTGCCCTCGAGCGAGGCCATGGCTCCATGTGTCCAGCAGGTGCCGCCCTGCTGGGACTTGACCGATGTGACGTAGTCGACACCGCCTACATCCCGGAGGTCGAACACGATCGGCGGCTGGGAGAGGGCGTCCGGTGCCGCGGCGAGGACGGCTGAAAGCAGCAGTGGCATTGCACCCCTGGCAAGCTCGAGGCTCATATCAGACCTTTCGGAAAAGGTTGCCTATCGCTGTCACAAGCTATAGGCATGCAACGCCTGATCTGCAAGCCCGGAAAGAGGAAGGGGGCTCCGGCATGCGGAGCCCCCTCTGATCTGCCGGATGGCTCTCAGCCGCCCGTCCTGACCACCGAGAGCCTCTCTTCGGAGCCTTCCGCGTCGCGCACCCTGACGAGGTAGACGCCCGCAGGAGCGCTTGAGGCCCATGTGTACGAACCTCCGAACGGGGAATCGACGAGAGATCTGCCGGACATGTCGAAGACCTCGATGGTTGCGCCCTCGCCGAAGCCCGTGCCGGTGAAGGTGACGGATCCGTGGAACGGGTTCGCCGAGGCGTCGAGGGTCGGGGCATCGCCTCCGGGCCCGCCCTCGACACCGGTGCCGTAGTCCAGGTCGATCTGGTAGATCATGTTGTCGACCGGGTTGCTGACCCAGATGAACCTGTGGCCGCCCGCGGTGCTGAAGGCCATGCCCCGCACGTCCTCCACGAGGTTGCAGGCATAGGTCAGCGCCCCTGCGGGATTGTACGCCCGTATCGGGGAGTCGGGGTGGTCGGTCGCGACCCACAGGTCGTTGGTCGAAAACCCGTTGTCGATGCTTTCACGCGCACAGTCGAAAGTCTGGAGAGAGGTCGGCGTTATCGTCCCGCCGATCACCGGGTTCACACTGGCTATCAGGGGAAGGGGCTGGGCCGTGAGTATCTGGTTCGAGTTGCTGATGAAGTACGCTGCCGTCGAGCTTCCTGCCGCACCACCCACCGGGTAGTAGGTGCCGCCGCCTCAGCCCGGGCAGTACAGCTGCGTCGTGCTCTGGGCCACCCCTGCGAGCGTGTACTTGTAGACGGTGCTTGTGCCGTTCGTGATGTAGAGCAGGCTGCCGGCATACCCTATACCGTTAGGGGCGTTCAGCATGGCGGTAGTGAACGAGCCCTGGACGGTGCCGTCCGACGGGTCCAGCTTGTACACCGTCTTCGAGGCCGTGACGGCGTAGAGGCTCCCCTGCGCGTAGGCGAGACCCGTCACGTCCGTCGCCGGAGCGCCGAAGGAGTTCACTATCCCCTCCGCCGCGAATGCCGCACCCGCGGCCAGGAGCAGCAAGGTGACACAAATCTTCATCCAGTCCCCCTCTCCATGACATGCGATCCAGGAAGCTACCACCCTACCGTGGGAGTATCTAATGGAACTTCCTGCCCGTCAACCTATTTCATACCAGGCATACGGAAATTTCCGACGGGGCTCCGGTGCGGTGCGAAGCCCGACCCGTGCACGATGTGCGGCTGCTGCCGGAACGGAGCGCCGGGAGTGACATCCGCCCCCCCTCCCTGGTACGGTTAGCGATGCGATCGCCTCTCTCTACAGGTAGTTGAAGCCGTGGTCCGGGAACACGGTCACGACGAGGCCCCCGCGCCGCTCTCCGGCCCGGACTGCTGCCGCCATGGCTGCTCCGCTGGACGGGCCGACGGGGACCCCGACCGTCCTCCCGATCCTGATCCTCCACCAATCCGCCTCGTCAGGGCCGACTTCGTCGATGTCGGCGTCGAGCAGCCCGTGCAGGGGGACATCGACGGGCGACGGCCTGCGCATGCCCTGTATCTCGCCGTCGGCGCGCGGGATGGCGGCTACGGCGAAGATGTCCGGATTCACCGTGCGCAGGGCCCGCGTGAGGCCGATGACGGTACCGCCGGTGCCGAGGCTCGCGACGAGGGTCCGGGGAGTCTCCCCGCAGAGCTGCGAGACGAGCTCCGGCCCTGTGGATGTCATGTGGGCCTCGATGTTCCTGCCGTTCCCGTGCTGGTCCAGATAGAGGAGCGTCCCGTCCCGGGCGGCAGCCTCCGCGGCACGGCTTCTCGCGCCGCCCGTGCCCTCCTCCGCTGGAGTCGTCACGACATCGGCCCCGAAGGCCTTCATCCTCTCGATCCTCACCTGCGAGGTCCCCTCCGGCACGAACAGGAGCGCACGCAGCCCGGCTCCCGCCGCGGCCACCGCAACGCTCACAGCCGTGTTCCCGGACGACGCCTCGAGCAGGACGGGGGGATACCCTGCCGTCCATCCTGCGACCGCGTGGGTCACGAGATGCCTGGCTACCCTGTCCTTGACCGAGAGGCCCGGATTCATGGCCTCGATCTTGGCTGCTATCCTGTATCCTGCCGCACCCGGGGGCGTCACGTCTAAGAGCGGCGTGACCAGGACAGCCCGGGGCTGCTCCGCTCTGATGCGAGATCCATAGAGTGTAATGGTTTCCATGGTTCGTTCCTCCGCCGCATCGGTTCAGTTCCGAAGACCTCCGCGCGACGCAGGGTACAGGACCATCCGGCGCCTCTGACGTAGATTCCGACCGATCCGGTTTCCGTTCGCCCCATGTCTCACCCCCCTGAATGAAGAACCCGCCGGAAGGGCGGGCTGCTGGACCGCGGCCTGTGCCTTCACGGCTTGCTACATCGCGTCTCCGCAACAGTCAGAGGTCATGGAATCTCCTCTCCGGAAGCGGGATGATAGGCCGAGGCGCCACCCCGGTCAATCGACCCGCAACCAGGGAGACCGCTGGGCGGGAAACCTTCTCGATATGCAGGCGCCCGGCTATACTATGGGAAGTCATGCCCGGCATGCCTCTCCCGGACCGGTCCTTATCCGACGGGCGCGCTCCGGGCGTCCACCCGGGATCCACGGCGGCATGACGCTCGACGGTCGCACCGCTCCGCCGCGGGTATGCGCGATCGGAACAGAGGAGGGAAGAGTTGAACAGGGTCGTATTGGTGATTTGCGCCTCGGTCATGCTTGCTGTCGCGTGCGGGGACGGGTCCGGGCCGTCGGGACCCGGCGGAGGGCAGGACTATTTCCCTCTCGAGGTCGGCAACTCCTGGCAGATGGTTCGCAACGGGTCGGGTCACATGGGCGAGGTCGACTACCTCGTCTCGGGCGCCTTCACGATCACCGTGACCAGGACCGTCCAGCACGAGCTTGGCTTCGACCTGGTCGAGGTCGTCACGGCCGGCCAGGACACCCTCTTCTTCGAGATGACCACCGTCCCGATGCCTCCGTATGCCGAGTACGAGTACTTCCGCCTGACGGCGGACTCGCTCGCCGGGTATGCCGATTCCGTGGAGGCCGATCCGCTCTATGTCATCCCCCTGCCGATCGAGGTCGGCGACACCTGGATGGTGAACGAGGATCCCGAGATATGGGCCGAGGCGGTCTCGCTGACCGAGACCGTGATGGTTCCTGCGGGCACCTTCTCCGACTGCCTCCATGTGGTGATGGAGTGGAACCCGGACTCCGCCTCCACGGACACGGCCAACCAGTACTTCGCCCCGGGGCTGGGGTACGTCCACAACGAGCAGGCGATGGTCGACTCCTCCACGGGGTCGTGGCAGGAGACCGAGGACGACCTGACGGACTACACGATCCTCTAGGCCCCCGGAGCCGTAGGAAGCCCGGGCGGGCATCGCCTCAGGCGGTGCTCCGCCCGGGCTTGCGCTGTTCCCGCTGCCGCTGCACGAACCATCGTGTGAGCACCCGGCGCACCTCCCCGCGGGTCGTGCCGGGCGCGGAGGCTCCTGCGGCGGCGCCAGCAAGGGGACATGGTGCATATTGCCCTGTCGGGCCGTTTCGTCACGATGCTTCTCCGGGAGGTCAGTCGATGAAGGTTGCAGTAGTGGTTCATTCGAAGACCGGCGTATCGCTCTCCTTCGCCGGACAGCTCGCCGAAGCCCTTCGCCGGGATGGTCACGAGGCTCAGGTCCACAGGATCGAGGGAGAGGGTGACGTGCAGCCGCACCAGAAGGATGTGAGGCTCGTCTCCTCTCCGGACCTGGACGGCTGCGACGCCCTTGTCGTGGGCGGCCCGATCTGGGCATTCGGAATGTCCCCGGTGGCACTGGCCTTCGCCGGGAGCCTGGGCGACATCTCCGGGATGAAGGTCGTCCCCTTCGCGACGATGGGCTTCCCCTTCGCCTTCCTCGGGGGGCTCCAGGGCGTGGGCAGGCTGGGCAGGCTCCTTGCTGAACGAGGCGGGAACGTCGCGAGGGGTGTCGTCATCCCGACCATGCTCCGCAGGCACGATGTCCTGAGGCTGAAGGCCGTCGAGACGGTCAGGACGGCCCTGGGGGGCTGATGCGGGAGGACCCGGGGGGCTGGCTGACCCAGCTCAGGCAGGACCTGTCCAGGCTATCTCCCGGCGCCGTCCCTGCCCTGACACCGGACCGGCTGTCACCGGGGGAGCGGCGTGAGGTCGTCACGCTGTTCCTCGACCTGGAGGGCTTCACATCGCTCTCCGAGAACCTCGACCACGAGTCGGTGCATTCGCTCGTGACGGGCGTGATGTCCGTGCTGTCGGAGATCGTCGCGGCCGGCGGGGGGATGGTCGACAAGTTCGAGGGCGACAGGATGATGGCCCTCTTCGGAGCCATCTCCTGCTCCGAGGATGACTGCGCCAGGGCCGTACGATCCGCGGAGGCGATGCTCTCGGCCGTTTCGGAGATCTCGGAGGCCCTGCGCCGCAAGGACCTGCACCTTGGCGCGCGGGTCGGGATGAGTTTCGGCGGCGTGACCGTGGCACCGGACGCCTCGGGGCACCTGACGGCGGTCGGGGACGAGGTGAATGTGGCATCGAGGCTCGAACAGGCGGCGGAGACCGGGACCATCCTCGCCTCGTCGGCGGTGGTCGACGGCTGCATGGGTCTCTTCGAATGGGAGGACCGTGGCGAGATCCAGGTCCGGGGAAGATCGCGACCGGTCAGGGCGTCCCTGTACCGCGGCCGGGCCAGACAGGGCGGCATCTCCCCACGCTTCCTCGACGCCGGGCTGCCCCTGCTCGGCCGGGAGGGCGAGCTGCGGGAGGCGCTCGACTTCCTCGGCAGGCCTCCCGATCCGCCCACGGGACCCGAGGGTTTCCCGAGGCACCGCATCCTCATGGTCTCGGGCGGGGACGGTTCGGGGAAGAGCAGGTTCCTGGAGGAGATCCTGTCCGGAGGGGATTCACTCCCGGGGACGATCATGCTGAGGGGCTCGGGGGGGAGCGGGGCGGCCTCCCTCGGCTGGTGGGACGAACGGGTCGCGGACGATGGGCGGGAGGGAGAGGCGCCCTCCGACGAGGAGAGCCTCCTGCAGATGAGGATGGCCGCAAGGGATACCGTGCGGTCCCTTGCGGGCGCCTGCGACAGCCTCATGCTCGTCATAGACGATGCACACCTGCTCGACGGGGCGGTCCGTGAGACGCTGGGTTTCATCCTGTCGAACTGCCAGTCGCCCAGGGGGATCACGGTGGTCGCAACCGAGGGTACGGCCTGCGGCGGCTCCACGACGGCACTTTCGGTGCACGCCAACCAGGCGGAGACCCTCAGGCTGAGTCTGGGGCCTCTCGGCCGCGATGCCACGGAATCCCTCCTCGCGACCTTCCTCGGCCTGGACCGGCCGGATGACCTCCCGGCGGGGCTGGCGTCCTCGGTGGGCGAATCGTGCGCGGGCAACCCCAGGTTCATACTCGAGACCGCCTCGGAACTGCTGGAGACGGGAGTGCTGACCCGGAACCCCGAAGGCCTGCCCGTCCTGACCGGGAGCCCGGGTGCGCGAATCCCTCCATCGCTCTCGAGGGCCGTGAGGGCGAGGTTCGACAGGCTCCCCCCGGAGTCGAGGAAGGCCCTCCAGACCGCATCGGTCCTCGGCAGGCGCTTCCCGCTGGAGCTCATCGAGAAGGTCGCCGTGAGGCTGGACCTTCCCGGCATCTGCACAGGTCTGGCTTCCACCGTCGAGGACGGGATCCTGATCCTCGAGGGTGGCTTCGTCGGCGTGCGGGACGGCCTCATGCTGCTCGCGGCAGGGGAGTCTCTTCTCCGCATGAACAGGCAGGTCATCCATGCGGCGGCGGCGGGGGCTCTCGAGGGCATGCCGAAGGATCTGGAGGGATTCGCAGCCATGATGTGCACCCATCTCGAGGCATCGGGACGACACGCGGAGGCGGCTCCATGGGCCCTCGAGGCCGGACGCGCGGCGGTACGGGCCTTCTCCCCCGACGGGGCCTACGAATGGGCTCTGAGGGCGATGGATCTGGCGGAACGCCTGGAGGACCGGTCGTTGAGGGTCGAGGTCCTCCTCGGCGCGGGGGAGGTCATCAGGAAGGTGCTGTTCGACGCCCGTACGGACGAGCGCTGCGTGCCCGCGCTGGAGACCGCGCTCGAAGCGGCCCGCGAGTGCGGCGAGGATGGCAGTGCGCCCGCCCTGCTCGTGGCCCTCTCGGAGATGAGGAGGAGGAAGGGGGACGTGGCGGGGGCTGTCGAGAGGATAGAGCAGGCACTTGCGCTGGCGAGGGACTCCGGCATCCCGGGCCGGGAGGCCGAGGCACTCTCGGCAATGGCGGGCATCAGCATGCACACGGGGGATCTCGAAGCCGCCTGCGGCATGTATGCGAGGGCTCTCGAACTCTACGAGGCGTCGGACGACCACAGGATACCCGCCGCAAAGGTCAATCTGGCGGCCTGTCTACTCATGACCGACGGGATGCGGGAGGCGGAGATCCTGCTTGAGGACCTCGTGCGCGGAGATGACGCCTCGGTCGGCGTCAGGACCAGGACGAGGGCTCTCACCCGCCTGGGTGTGCTCAGGGGCAGGCAGGACAGGGTCGAGGAGTCCATAGGGATACTCCAGGAGGCCCTCGGGCTCGCGGGCGAGATAGGTGACCGCTCCTCCATGTCGATGGCGCTGGGGAACCTGGGCGTGTCCGCGTGCAGGGCGGGAGACGACGAGCTGGCTCTGCGCTCCTACAGACGCGCTCTGGCCCTGGCCAGGGAGCTGGGCAACAGGCGGAGCGAGATGCTTTGCCTGACCAACCTGGCCTCCCTCCACGCCAATCGGGGTGAACTCGTGCAGGCCGAGGTTACGGTAAGGGAGGCCCTCGACCTCGGTTCCGGATCGGGTAGCAGGATCACGGAGGCTGACAATCTGGCCCTGCTGGGCTGGATCAGGCTGTCGGACGGATTCGCCGCCGAGGCGGCCGAACTCTGCAGGAAGGCCGAGGACGCAAGGCGGACCTGCACGGGGGTCCCGGCGGACATGGGATGGCTTGACCGGCTCCGGGAGGATCTCGGCGGGGCGGGGGGAGAGACACCGGCTGCTGCCGATCGCCGGTAGCCTTGACAGGCGCCGGCGCCGGGCAGAGTGTCCGGGGTCCAACATTGAGGAGGCGGGAGATGTCCTTCTTCGGCAAGATCAAGCAGGGTCTGGGTATCGGCACGGCGGGCATCGAGCTGACGGTCCCCGGTACGGTCGACAAGACCTCCGGCGCGGTTACGGGCAGCCTGGTGATAACCGCCAAGAGCGATCAGAAGGTCAAGGCGGTCAGGCTGCGCTTCACCGAGACCCACACCTCGGGCTCGGGCGAGAACAGGAAGGCCAGGGAGTATGTCCTCGGCGAGACCGTCATCGGCGACGGACCCTTCGACCTCAAGAAGGACGAGCGCAGGGAGATCGCCTTCACGCTGCCGTTCTCGCTGAACCAGTCGAGCGCGCAGCAGCTGGCCGACAAGGGCGGCGCCCTGGGTGCGCTCGGCAAGGTGGCGGTGTTCGCGGCGAACGAGAAGTCGGAGTTCTACGTCAGGGCGATGGCGGACCTCGAGGACGTGGCCCTCGATCCCACGGACGTGAAGACGATCAGGCTCACCTGACCGTCCGACCCGCTTCGGGTTTCAGATCTTTCGGATTCCGTTCGCTAGCTCTTGCAGCGCAGGCAAATCCAAATTGCCTAATCCGGGGTCCGGGAACCGGCGATGACCGTCATCTCTCACCTCGACATCTCCGGGTCAAGTTGATCGATCAGGGCCGGCCGGCCGTGAGTCCGGGATCGGGCAGCCAGGATCGAGTAGCCTGACCCTGCATTTTTCAGATGCATGTCAAACATTGACTTATGGCTTGAGTAGCCTGACCCCGATCTGATTGCCGTCCCCGTGAGCGTGCTGCATGCTACCATGCAGGCCAGAACCGGAGGGGTTGCACATGGCTCGTATCGCATTCCTGCTGCTTCTCGCGCCGATGCTCGCGCTCGCCAACGGCGGGCCGTCCGACGGCTCGAGGGTCCTGGGGGCCGGGAGCGTCGAGTTCGACCGCATTGAGGATGTCAGGCTCGTGTCCGAGGACCTACGCTTCGAAGTCGTCGGCGACACGGTGGAGGTCGAGGCCGTCTACGTCCTTCAGTGCGACGGGCCCTCCAGGAATGTGGGGTTCGCCTTCCCGGTCGACTTCCTCGCGGACCATCCCGAGCTTTTCTGGCTGGAGGACGTTCCCCTCACGGGTACGGAGGTTTCGGGCTTCACCATCCGACTGGACGGGAGGGTCCTTCCCCTGGAGTCGTTCATCACCGACGACACGGGGCGCATCGAGGTGGAAGGCTTCGAATCCGACATATCCTCCCTCTGGTTCGGGACCGACCTCGAACTGCACACCGGCTCGACCCACACGCTCGTCGTGGAATACAGCTTCATCGCCCAGCACCTCGACTGGGAGACGAACAAGAGCTGGTTCCCCTCGTGCAGCGAGCGCCTCTTCACGTACAGGATCGACCCGGCCGGCAACTGGGGCGACGGCACGGCGGGCGAATTCAGCTGCACCATCGACCTCTCGTCCGTTCTTTCCGACTATGGGAGCGTCATCGAGATCCCGGAGTCCTTCGAGATGGGCGGCGAGGGGCTATACGTCTGGTCGGAGTCGGGGATGGACATCCGGTCGCTGCCAGCGATCAGTGTCTCCTGGGACAACTCGACCTGGCGCCGATCCCAGGCGATACTGGCACGCAGGCTCGGTGCCGGGACGGTCACTTCCATCCGGACATCGTCGGAGCTGCAGTCGCAGGGTTCGGCCGACTACTGCCCCGGCAACCTGCTCGACCTCGATTTCGACACCGCCTGGAGCGAGGGTGAGTCTGGAGACGGGTCCGGCTCCTGGATCGAGATGGACTTCGACACATGCCTCCTCGGCGGGGTGTATCTGATCAACGGGTATGTGAAGAACGAGGCCTCATACGAGGGCAACGCCCGCATCCGCACCGTTCGGATCACACTGGAGCCGGACGAGGGAAACCCCCACTCTAACGGCTGCTATCCGGACAGGGTCGTCGAGACGGTCACGCTGGACGACATGCAGTGGAGTGCGATCGACATCGGCGACTTCTCATCCAGGATGCAGGAGATCTTCCTGAACGCCGATCCCGGCTATCCGGCCTCCAGTCTCCGCATAGAGGTGGTCGAGGTCTATCCGGGGACGACCTGGGACGACCTGTGCGCGACGGAGATCCTGCTCGTGGGGTACACCCGCGAGCACCTCGAGAGCAGGAGCTTCTACTGACGGCAGGTTCCGTCCTGACGGCGGTCCTCGCTCTGGTCCATCCCTGCGTGCTGCAGAACGGCACGCAAGTGACCGGGCCGGTATGCCTTGCACTCAGCGGTGATTCCGTAGAACTGGTCGCCCGGGAGCCCGTGGACTGGCTCCTCGCCGCACCAGTGCGCAGAGCCTGGGGCAACATGAACGAGAGCCCCTCCGGACCTGCGGTGGACACCCTCCTGTACTCCCTCTCGCCCCTCGCCCACTCCACCTGCGGTTTCGCCTTCGAGGCGGGCCTCTCACCCGCACTGCCCGACACGGGAACCTTCTACATCATAGCCGTCGAACCCGGCCAGGACCTGCCTGACACCCTGGCCACACCCGAGCCGCTCCATGCCGCTCTCGACGGGGCGGTGCAGATATCCGTCAGGCCCGACGACACGATCACGGGCTACATGATGGAGGGGCTGGGCACCCCCTTCCTCATGTCGCCGCGGCGCACCCCCGGGGGATATCACCAGGCCGACGAGAGGATGGGCTTCGACTGCGCGTCGCTGGCCGTCTACGGCGCGCGGCGCGCCGGCCTCGAGGTCGACTACGCCTCCCCGGACGACCTGCTCGATGTTCTCCAACCTGTCATTCCCGGCCTGTTCTCGGCGTGCGGGGGGATGGATCCCTGCATCTGCCTCGACACCGGAGGCTGCACGGCGGCCGTGGGGGAGAATGGGATATGGCCGGGCGACATACTGCACTTCATGTGCCAGGTGACTGTCTTCCTCGATGACAGGGGGGTGACCGGCGTGCTGGACACGGAGGACCTGGTCATCCAGTCATGGTTCGACGGTCCGCATGTCTGCAGCCTCGGAGAGAACGGCTTCCGGGGCAGGTCCTTCAGGGTGCTCCGGTTCGCTTCCAGCCTCGAATCCCCGTGAGCCGCCGGTGTCCGTAGTCGACAGTCTCCAGGCGGCTGACGCATCGGGCCGGCGGCGTCCCCGTCTGTTCCGGGGCTCCGACATCATCTCAGTAGACCGACGAACCCAGGCTCTCCGCCATCTCCCCGTCCCTGGCGGCCGACTCGGTGTCCCCGATCGTCGCATGGACGAAGGCCCTTCCCGCCCAGGCGTCACCGTATCCCGGATCTATCTCGATCGCGCGTGAGAAGCTGCCTATCGCCCTGTCGTACTCGCCCAGGTCCGTAAGTGCATTCCCCATGGCGTAGTAGATGACCGGAGCGTCCGGCGCCAGCCTGGCAGCCTCCTCGTAGTCGGTCAGGGCTCTGGCCGGGTCTCCGGTCTGCAGATGCAGGTTGCCCCTGTCGAAAAGTGCTTCGCTGCACGAGGGATCTATCCGAAGGGCCATGTCGTAGTCGTTCTGGGCCAGGTCGATGAGCGTGGAGTACTCCTCCAGCGTGTCCACATGCCGTGACATCTCCATGCGGACCAGTCCCCTGTCGACCAGGGCCGCGACATTGTCGGGCTGGATGCCGATGGCCTCGTCGAGATCCGCGAGGGCGGCTTCCGTGTTCCCGAGGTCGGTGAGGCACCGCGCTCTCTCGACGAGCAGCCATGTGTCTCCCGGCGCGGCTTCCAGAGCCCGGTCGAAGTTCTCGACCGCCGCCGCCGGATCGCCGAGGATCGCGAGGGCCCTCCCCCTGTTGGCGAGCCCCGGGACATGCCTTGGGGAGAGGCGGATACACTCGTCGAAGCTTTCGACCGCCTCCCCGAACTCGCCCATCTGACACAGCACCATCCCTGACATGAGATGCGCATCCGCATAGAGCGGAGCGATGCCGGCCGCGGCTCGGGCATCCTCGAGGGCTTCCTCCAGCCGGCCCGTGGCGAGCATAAGACTCGCCCTCCCGAGAATGGCCCGCGCCGAGCTCGGATCGAGTTCGACCGCACGTTCCAGATCGGCAAGCGCCCCATCGTAGTCCCCCAGCTGCACGAGGATCCTGCCCCTTGCGCAGTAGGCCTCGGCATAGGCGGGATCGAGCGAGAGGCTCTGGTCGAGCAGCTCGACGGCGTTCTCCAATCGGCCCGTCATGGCCTCGATGGAGGCGAGCCCGGCATAGGCGGGGGCGAATGCGGGATCGATCCCCAGAGCGATCCCGAACTCGTCCCCGGCCAGCGATTCGAGCGAGTCCCCGGTTCCGGGCGAGTCGATCCAGAGGCATGTCCTGCCCAGCCAGAAATGAGCCTCCGCCGACGCAGGGTCGATCCGGACGGCCTCCCGGAAAGACCCCAGGGCTTCGTCGAAACGCCACGAGTCGAACTCCTCGATGCCCCTTCCCAGGACGGCTTCGAGATCCCCCGCGGCTGCGGTCATCGTCGCGAGGAGCGCAAGAGCCGACAGACTGATCACCAGACGCATGTATCTCCTCCTCCGAGATGTGTAGCCGGGCCCGACCGGGCCACCCGGGCGCCTGTCAGGCCTCCGTCCCCGGGTCACGGCTTGTTCCCGTGCCGACCCGAGGGCAGCGCGGAGCCTCTGCCGGATGGATCGACCATCCCATTCCGCACAGCGTGACACAGGTAGATGGTAATCGACACGGGGATGTCCCGCAACTCGAAGGCTCCGCCCCGGCCCCCGGACTCGGTGAGCATCATCCCCAGTTCCTCCCCCCGACCCCTTCGGGTTTGAAATCGTTGACTTGCGATCCGCAACCGGCTGTTGCGCTTCAACATGGATTTCAGGAATACAGGGATTCCGGCAGTGTCCGCAAGATGCTCCGGGGCAACCTTTTACATGCGAGGCTGTTCCGCCTGACCTAGCGGTCGAGGATCCAGTTCCCGTCGACCGCGAGATCGTACTTCAGATAACCCGGAGCGCCCTTCACATGGATGAGGAAGACATGCGACCCCCACTCGACACGGAGATCACCGTCCACGAAATCACCTTCCACGAACTCCCGTACGGTCGATCCGTCCATCCGGACCGAACCGTCGCCGCTCCATCCGCTCTGCCTGATCTCGAGCTCGTGGCTCCCCTCATCCAGCTCGAGCTTCCACTTCCTTTTCATACAGCCTCCCATCCGAGACCGACCGCTCTGGAACAGAAGGATACCCTACCCGAACGAATTGCGGCCAGGCGCGTCAGAGCGGCAGCATGCCCAGGAAGAATCTGTCGATGACGACGGGGACCTGTGGCGACGTGAATACTCCGATCCCGCTGATGCAGGCCACCAGACGCCGAGGCATCGGGAACACCGCAAGGCTGTCGCCCTGCCAGTCTCCGCGGTACACATACGGCTCCCAGGTCGCCCACATCGCATCGATCTCGTCTCCGGCGAGCAGGTCTCCCGCCCAGTCCCTCATGGCCTGCATGACGGTCTCGCACGACTTGTCATCGGCAGGAGCGGGGACGGACTCGTCCGCGGCCTCGGAGTCGGTCATGCAGGTTCTCGAACAGCTGACGCCTCCGTCGGCACATCTGGTGAACACCAGCATGTCCGTCACGAGGTCCTCCGGCGGGAAGCCCTCCGGCGCCCTGCCTTCGAGGGGTATCGGCAGGCCGATCTCCGCGAGGTCGACCTCGTAGTAGAGGAACTTGTCCCTGAACCCGTCCGAGGGTCTCTCTATCCAGCAGGCCTCCGGCGACCGCCACATGCCCGCCGCCCATCCGAACCCAGGGATCAGGGCGTCGTCGGACCCGCGCCTGTCTGTGACCGGGACATCGACCACGGGGGGCGAGACTGTCACATCGCTCCACCACAGCGTGGAGCCCAGCCCGTCGATCCCGAACAGCCCTCCGGTGGAATCCGGCATGGGATAGACGCTGAAAACGTCGCCGAAGGAGCAGACGAAGACGTCGCCGCTGAAGCCTGAACCGTGGAAGGCCAATACGGGGGCGTCGACGACGACCGGCATGATCCCCTCCCCGGGAGGGGCGCCCGCCGCCACAGCGGTCCCCGATCCGTACAGAACCACGCCCCATTCGTGCAGAACGATCTCCTGCCCCCGGGCATCAAGGGTCAGGACCAGCAGCACGGCAGCCAGAGAACGGATCATTTCCAGACCTCCCGGATTGTCCACACCCCGGTTGAACCAGGACCGGGCGGGTGCGATTCCATCGGTGCGCATCTGCTTGCCCGGTAGCGCCGACCCGACACTGCCGGCCCGTCCGAGGCAACGGAGATCACGGGGTGGATACTGCCGGGGGCGATCCTCTCCTCGCCCTCGATCCGAAACGAGTATAAACCCACATGTCCGCCGGGACAGCCTCAGGATGCACGGCGGGTTTTAGTCGGCGCAGCGATCCGGCGGACACGAACCGAATCATCCCGGCAAGGAGGATCATGATGACCGCTGCACGGGGACTCTTGAAGGCAGTCCGGATCCTGGCCGTCTCGTCGGCGCTGGTGTCGACGGGCTGCTTCCTGTTCCCCTCGAGCGGGTTCCACAACCAGATCACCCTCACCGGATTCGTCAGGTCGTCCGCCGACTCCTCCGCCATTCCCGGGATCGAGATCACGATACAGGGTCTGCAGCAGTCGTGGTATGTCTCCCCGCACTATTCTGACGCGACGGGCTGGTTCGACGTGCACTGGACCCCGCTCGTCGATGACTCTTCCGGCGAATATCGCGAGTGGCTGGTTACCGTCACCGACGTGGACGGAGACCAGAACGGCGCCTTCCAGGGTGCCGACACGATAGTCGTCGAGGAGGATCCGATACACGTCAGCACTCACGAGTTCGAGGTCGACTTCTACCTCGAGCCCGCCGGCAGTTCCTGAACCTCCTGCCATCGGACTGCGCAAAACCATGCCCCCGAGGACAGTTGCAGTCCACCGGGACTTTCCAGACCCGGCCGACCGCGGCAGGGGAGGGTCGGCAGACCCCTCGACCGGTTGTGAGCTTCCGTCGATCATGCTGCGGAGCAGACCTGCAAGAACGGAGAGGAAGCGCGGTATGCGATCGATTCCCGCTGTCTGGGCGGTGCTCGGCCTTGCCGCACCGCCTGTCGTCCCGGCGGCCGTGCCCGGGTGTCCCGTCACACCGGTCTGCGACCAGGTCGACGAGTTCTTCGGAGCGACCGTCGCCGATCCCTATCGCTGGCTCGAGGATGTCGACTCCCCGGAGACGCTCGAGTGGATCTCCGCGCAGAACGCCTTCACCGAGGCCTGCCTCTCGGCCATCCCGTTCAGGGAGGAGATGAGGGCAAGGCTGAGGGAGCTGTACGACAGAGAGACATGCTCGATGCCGAGGCGCGTCGGGGACAGCTATTTCTACTACAGGAACAGCGGCCTGCAGGAGCACTCGGTGCTCTGCGCGAGTGAAGGACTGCACGGCGTGGAGAGGGTTCTGCTGGATCCCAACACCTTCCCGCCGGAGGAACACATGTCTCTTGCGGGAACCAGCATCAGCGACGACGGCCGCTACCTGGCCTGGGGAGTATCCCGCAGCGGATCCGACTGGGTCGACTGGCAGGTCATGGACATCGCAACGGGCGATCCGCTCCCGGACACCATCACCTGGACCAAGACGAGCTGGGTCTCGTGGGACGCGGGATCGACCGGATTCTACTACAGCCGCCCCGAACGGCCCGCCGCTGGTCTGGAGCTCACCGCCCCCACACTGGCCGAAGAGGTCTTCTTCCACAGGCTGGGAACGCCGCAGGACAGCGACAGCCTCGTCTTCTCCAGGCCCGACAGGCCGGAGTGGTTCCCATCCGCATACGAGACGGATGACGGCCGTTACCTCATCATCTCCATCTACGACGGCGCCAGCCTCGATCACTCCGGGTTGTTCTACGTCGACCTGGCGCTGCCCCCCGGGGACAGGCGCATCGTCGAGCTGCTGCCCGGGATGGACGCCTCGTACGGCTTCATCGGCAACGTCGATAGCCGCTTCTATGTCATGACCACGCTGGACGCGCCCCGGAACAGGATCGTCAGCATCGACCTGGAGCACCCGCAGCGGGACGCCTGGGAGACGATCGTGCCCGAATGCGGGGACATCCTCGAATCGGCCGGGATACTTGACGGCTCGCGCACCCTGGTCCTGCAATACTCCCGCGACGCGCACACGGCAATACGCTTCCACGAGATCGACGGGACCTTCCGGAGCGAACTGGAGCTGCCGGGTCCCGGCTCGGCATGGGGCTTCGGCGGGAGGCAGTCGGATACGGAGACCTTCTACCAGTTCACATCCTTCCTCCATCCGGGCGTCATATACCGTCACGACTTCCGGACCGGCGCGAGCGAGGTGTTCTGGAGGCCGGACACCGATGTGGACCTCTCGCTTTACGAGAGCACCCAGGTGTTCTACGAGAGCCTCGACGGCACGATGATCCCCATGTTCATCGTCCGTCCCCGCGGGATGGCCATGGACGGGAGCAACCCCACCCTCCTGACAGGCTACGGCGGCTTCGGGGTGTCCATGAGCCCGTACTACAGCGCCTCGACCATCCTGTGGCTGGAGAGGGGAGGCGTCTATGCGCTGCCCTGCCTCCGCGGAGGCGGGGAGTATGGCGAGGAGTGGCATGCCCAGGCCGTGGGGGCAGACCGCATAAAGGTTTACCAGGACTTCATCTGCGCCGCCGAGTACCTGATCGGCGAGGGCTACACCTCACCCCCCCACCTCGCGATCGAGGGTGGATCCAACGGCGGCACCCTCGTGGGGGCATGCCTCAACCTGAGACCCGACCTGTTCGCGGCGGCTGTCCCCCAGATGGGCGTGATGGACCAGCTCCGCTACCACCTCTTCACGTACGGATGGTCATGGATACCGGAGTATGGCGACCCCGGCGACCCGGAGGACTTCGAGTTCCTGTACGGGCTGTCGCCCTATCACAACATCCGCGACGGCGTGGACTATCCTGCGGTGCTCGTGACCACGGCCGACCACGACGATCGCGTCGTCCCGGGCCACAGCTTCAAGTACGCCGCAAGGCTGCAGGCGGCACAGGCAGGTGATGCACCGATCCTCATCAGCATCTGCCCGCAGGCGGGCCACGGCGGGTCCGTGGGCCTCTCCGAGGCGCTCGACAGGACTGCCGACTGCTATTCATTCATGCTGTGGCGGACGGGCGCGAGGTAGACCCTTCCGGAGGGCGGGCGCGCCTGCGCTATTCGACCGGCAGGAACACCCTCTTGATGTCGGGCCAGGTCGCCCCGGCCGCCGGACCCTTCGTCTGGGATTCGTCGTACCAGAGCGCTATCCTCCATGCGTCCGAGGAGTCCTGCACCATCGTGAAGCACGCGTTGCCGACCGCATGGCAGCCCGTGCCGGGGCCGATGTACACCTCGAGGTCGAACGGGCAGGGGCAGTCGACGCCTCCGGGGATGAGGATGGATGCCGACTCGGGGCCCGGTGCCAGGAGCAGGACGATGCTGTCGACGTCGGCCGTGGTGAACAGCGACTCGTGGCAGAGGGTCTCGTACGGGAGCTCCCAGAAGGTCCAGTCGGGGAAGGGCGAGGCATGGTCGAAGTACCAGAACTCGAAATCCTCGGTGAAGCAGTCGACGTACCTTTCGAGATCCCTCTCGTTGTAGGCGTTCCCGAGGTTGTGCACGACCTTCCAGACACTGTCGGGATGAGAGTAGTAGAGCGAGTCCACCGGAACACCGGGGCCTGAGGGATCGCCGTTGCAGGCGACCAGAATCGATACGGCGAGCGGGACGAGCAGCTTCTTCATCGGGCAGTCTCCCTTCGGCGGACCCTCAGGTCCATTCTACCCGCACCCGGTCCGATGGTCACGCCCTGCGGCGGGTGTCGAATCCAGGTATGGATCGGAAGGGAAGATGCCCGTCTGTCGCCTCCTGTCGGCTCGATGCTCCCTGAGCTGCCCATGCCTCCCATGAGGTATGGCGCATGCCCTGAAAAGGCTCTATCCTGCCTCGGGTCAGGTGTTCCAGGATCTGCACCAGGAGGTCGGACCGCTGCATGGCTGCCGCCCCGCCCTACTGCGGCGGGATCCTGTACCGGCCCATTCGTGCTGCAGGGACAACCACCGTCCAGGCCGTCCGGGGCGAATCGGCGGGATGTCTGCGTTAACCTGTTAACTGAGCTGCCGTGCAATCGGTTGCTGTTCGATCCGGCCGGGGGTGCGGGTGACCGTCCGCCTTCCCGCCTGCGCATGATTGCCTGCCCCGTAGCCTTCCTAATAGAGTAGGGGCTGTCGTGATTCGCAGGGGCGCCGCAAGTCGGAGCCTCCTGCACCAAGCCCGGGGAGGCGACTTGACCGGATCCATAACCCTCTTCGCGCTCGGCCTGCTGATCCTCTGGGGCAGCTCCGAGATGATCATCAGGAACATCACCCCTATCGCCCGGGCGATCGGGGTGAAGGAACTGGTCATCACCATCCTCGGCGTGAGCGTCCTCTCCAGCATGCCCGAGCTCACCGTGTCCGCCTTCGCCTCGGCCCGTGGAGCGTCGGACATCTCCGTGGGCAACGTGATCGGCTCCAACTTCGTCACGCTGACTTTCGTGACGGCGGTCTGCGCCCTCTTCAGGCCCATCGACATCCACAGGGAGGTGCAGGAGCGGGAGTCGAGCTGGATGATCCTCTCCTCCTCCCTCGTCATGCTCATGAGCCTCGACGGCCGGCTCTCGAGGTCGGACGGGCTCATCCTCGTCCTGGCGTACATCCCCTACGTCCTCGGCGTGCTCAGGACCGCTCGGGAGGGGGTCGATCCGGCCCGTCCAGAGGGTCCGCACCGCAGGCGCGGTCTGGCTCTCGCCATAACCCTCTCGGTTGTCGGGATCGCCGGAGTGATAGGCGGATCGAAGCTCGCGCTCGATTCCGGGACTGCTCTCGGAGAGGCGGCCGGCATCCCGGCGATAGCTCTCGGGGTGGTCCTCTTCGCATTCGGAACGAGTCTGCCGGAGCTCGCCATCAGCCTCTCCGCAACGTTCAAGAGGAAGGCGGACGTGACGATAGGCGAGGTCTACGCCTCGAACATATTCACGCAGCTCGTCGTGCTCGGCATCTGCTGCCTCATCGCCCCCATCACGGTCTCACCGGCGATGACGAGGTTCGCCATGCCGCTGCTGGTCCTCGCCACGGTTATCATCCAGATCTTCGTGACGACCGACCTTCGCATCAAGCGCATCGAAGCCCTGGGGCTGCTCGCGTTCTACGCGGTTTTCGCCGCGAGCCAGTTCGCCGACCTCCCCTCGCCCGAGGATCTGCTGGGCTTCTAGCCGCTCCTGTCGCGCAGAAGGCAGGAACCTTCCGGCAGATGAAGAGTTTCGACAAGCGAACACCCCAGGCGGGTCCGCTCCCAGGGACCGGACCCAGGAGGCTCACATGCGCGAGACTGCAGGAATCTTCGGCTGGCCGCCACCTGCGGCAGCAGTCGTTCTGGTCCTCTCCACGGTCTCGGGGGCGACCACCTTCCAGTCTACCGCAGAGGGTCATCTCCCCCGGGTGGACATCCCCCACGAGATGCAGCTCCCCGGGCCGGGCGATGTCGGCCCGGACGCCCCTGCGTCCGTTCCCGGCCTGCCGACCTCTCCTCCCGGGGATCCCCAGGTGGGTGACTCGTGGATATGGTGGCTCTGGGTCCACGATCCGATGCCGCCGCATTTCGAACAGGCCTCATGCACCGTAAGAGGGATGAGCGATCATGCGTACGTCGTCGTCCGGGACGACGAATGGCTGGTCTCGATCGACCAGGCCGACGTCGACATGATCCTCGAGCGCTGGGAGAACAGCTCGATCGGCCCCTGGCCCGGCCAGGGCATCTACGAGAACGATACCCTGGCCTTCGGCGCGCCGCCGGACGAGCTCGATGAGGACCCTCGCATCTATCTGGTCTGGTTCGATTTCGGCATCGCGGCGGATGGTTTCTTCTTCTGGTTCGACGAGTACCCGGACGGGGCGTACCCCCCATACCACAGCAACGAGTGCGAGGCCCTGTATCTCAACCCCTACAGCTCCGGCGGGCCCTCCGGGGACTACATGCTTGCGGTTGCCGCGCACGAGTTCGAGCACATGATCCACTGGTTGCACGACGACGACGAGGAGTCCTGGGTGGACGAGGGCATGG
Source organism: uncultured bacterium (assembly GCA_964603785.1). GTDB lineage: Bacteria > Fermentibacterota > Fermentibacteria > Fermentibacterales > Fermentibacteraceae > CAZRWD01. The sequence continues at coordinate 69,309 of CAZRWD010000007.1, read as the reverse complement.
CCGAGATGGCCATGTGGCTGTACGGCGCCCCCGACAACATCTCGGGGTTCAGTTCGACCCCCGACAACAGCCTCATAGTCTGGAGCGGAACCTGGGCCGACTACATAAAGACCTACCTGTGGACCCTGTACTTCTACGAGCGCTACGGCGGGCTGGAGACCCTCTACGACGTGGTCCACGAGCCTGCCAACTCCATCGCGGGATACGAGAGCGTCCTCGACGCGCACGGCTACGCCCCGGACTTCGCTGACGTCTTCGCGGACTGGGTTGTCGCCAACTATCTGGACGACACGACCATCGAAGACGGCAGGTTCGGCTACGAGGGTGACGACCTCCCGGCATTCGGACTCTCGGGCACCTACTCCACGTATCCCGCAGCCAGCGGAACGAAGACGGTCAACCACTGGGCGGCCGACTACTACAGGTTCCAGGCGCTGGATTCGATGGGAGCCCTGATGCTGTCCTTCGACGGGTCCGACGACGGAGGATTCGCAGTCTGGAGCCTGGCCCTGTTCGACGGGGAGCCCACGGTGGTGAGCCGGATGACCATGGATCCCTCCACGCAGTCGGGCAGCCTGGTCGTCACAGGCCTGAGCGATCCCGACGACAAGGTGATCCTGGTCGTGGCCGGGATCTCGAGCACAGGCGGCACCTCTTACACTTTCGCCGCGCAGTCGGCGCAGGGTGTTGGAGACGGCGGAACGGGGCCTGTAATCACCGGTCTCTCGGCATACCCGAATCCCTTCTCCACTGGGGTGACTCTGGAGATCGAGCAGTCGGGGACTGCCGCCCTCCGTGTCGAGATCTTCGACATGCTCGGCCGTGTGGTCTTCCGTGCGGACGGGCAGCCGGCATCGGAAGGGGTCTTCTCGTTCCAGTGGGACGGTAGCGGCAGGGGAGGAGAGCAGGTTCCGCCCGGCCTGTACCTGGCCAGGATCGGGGAGGCGGGCGGATCATCCTCCATCCGGCTACTCAGGCTCTGAGTCCGGGTTCATCCTGACGCAATCTTAACATGGCGGGAGGATTGTGTTATTGTCCGTGAGGTGCTGAATGCCCGTGAACCAAAGGAAGGGGGATGCTGTGAGCTGCGGTAAGTTCAACTTCCTCGACAAGCTGATGATGATCCTCGTGGTCGTCGGAGCGCTCAACTGGGGCATCCAGGGAATCCTGGAGAAGGACCTCATCATGGGCATCATCGGGCTGGGCTGGAGCATAGCCAGGATAGTCTACATCGTCGTCGGCGTGGCCGGCCTGTGGACGCTCCTCTTCACGCTGCCCAAGACCTGCAAGTAGGATCCGCCTGATCATCCCGGGGGCGCGGCCTTCGCCGCGCCCCCTCGCGTTGGGGGGGACGATGAACGGGATAGTCCACGTGGACATCCAGTCCACGGACATCGAGAGGTCGAAGGAGTTCTATGCCGGGCTGTTCGGCTGGAGGATGCAGCAGTGGTCGCCCGACTACGCCCTCTTCGAGTACCCGGACGGCTCCGGAGGCGGGGGCATCTCGCTGGTCGAAGCCATGCCGGCCCCCTGCATCGAGATCTACGTCGAGGTGGAGGACATCCCCGCGACCCTGGCCAGGGCTGTCTCCCTCGGCGCGACCGTCGAGAGGGGGAAGCTGGAGATAGGAGGGGGGATGGGGTTCCTCGCAAGGTTCACGGACCCGTGCGGATGCCTGATCGGCCTCTGGTCCGGGACCTGACGAGCCGCGGCGGGGATCCGGGATGCGCCGGGAAGGGCCCGGACCCGGGCTCCCGAGGACCCTGGTTTCCTGGTCGTTGCGCTACAACTGCATTCGATACGAATGTGAAAGAAGTTAAACCCGAAGCCGGTCGATGAAGGAGCGGACCTCGGCGCACTGGGAGGTCAGGGAGGGGATCGCCAGCTTCTCCGCCTCCCTCTCCGCCTCCTCCAGGCGCTTCACCGCCTCCTCCAGGTCCCCGGCGGATGCAAGAACCCTTGCCAGCTGGGTCAGTGCATAGACCCTCCTGTTTCCAGCTCCCGACTCCTCTGCGAACCTCAGACCCTCCCTGGCCAGATCGAGGGCTTCCGCAACCGACCTCTCCTGGACCAGCTGCGACAGCTTCTCCAGAGTGAAGGACACTCCGCGCAGGTCGCCCAGCTCCATCCTCATGGCCAGCGACTGGCGGTGCTTCTCCTCCGCCCCCGCAGCGTCCCCCTCCAGCGCGAGGATGTCGGCGATGTTCGAGAGGATAGCAGCATTCAGGAAGGCGTCGCCGGTCTCCCGGTTCAGCCCGGCGGCCTCCTCGAGCAGGGTGCGCGCGCCCTCCGGGTCACCCCTCCTCTTCCTCACCGAGGCGATGTTGCACAGCAGCGAGGAGATCGACTTCGATATGCTGCTGCTCCTGGACAGAGCCAGCGCCTTCCGCCAGTTCTCCTCGGCGCCGTCGAGGTCGCCTACGACATGAGCCACGTTGCCCAGCCCGGCCAGGCAGAGCGCCTGCAGTATGGGATCGTCGATGCCCGTGGCCAGCCTGCAGGCCTCCTCGAGGCTGGGACCGGCCTCCGAGTGGTTCCCGGTCATCAGGAGGAAGGTCCCCGTCCTCTCGAGGAGCTCGGCCCTGGCCTTGGTCATCCTCCGTGGATCGCGGCCCGCCGACGGGACCTCCTCGAAGACCCTCAGCAGATCCCTGAACAGCTCGACCGCCTCGTGGAACCTTGATCTCACCTGGAGCATCACGGCGACGGGTCTGGTGTATGTGACCATGGCCTCGAAGTCGCATGCGGCATGGGCGTGGATCATGCCCTTCCGGAGATTGGGCAGCTCGTGCGCTATCCTGTCGAAGGCCTCGGCCTGCCTGCTGGAGTGGGTCATCGGCTGCAGTTTCTCGAGGAATCTCCCGTAGAAGGAGCAGTGCCTATCCTCGAGATCGTCCGCCTCCCAGCCCGCGCTCTGAAGCCTGTCCGCGGCGAACTGCCTGGTGAGGGGATGGAGGTTGTAGCCACCGCCCGGCCTGGATCTCACCAGCGACCTGTCCATGAGGTTCCTGATGCTCTTCAGACCGCATCCCGCGACCTCCGAGGCGGCCTCCCTGTCGAACCCGCCCTCGAAGACCGACAGGCCCGAGAGGGCCTTCCGGTCGTCCGCGCCCAGGAGCTCCCAGGAATAGTCGAAGACCGCCTGCATGCTCCTCTGCCTGCCCGGGAGGTCTCCGGCGGCGCTCTCCAGCATCTCCAGGTCACGCTCCAGCTCCACTTCCAGCTCTGTGCAGGGGATCGTCCTGATCCACGACGCGGCCAGCTCGATGGCCAGGGGCAGTCCGTCCAGCAGGCGGCAGATCCCCGAAACCGCCTCCCTCTCCTCCGCGCGGGGCTCGAAATGAGGGTCCAGCCTCCTTGCGGCGGCCAGGAAGAGAGAGGTCGAATCCACTCTCTCCAGGTCGTCCGACGGGGCGTGCGGCAGAACCATCCCGGAGAGGTCGAAGACGCACTCCTCCCTCGTCCCGAGCCTGTGCCTCGAGGTGGCGACGGCCTTCAGACCCGGGCAGGAGGAGAGAAGCCGGGAGACGAGGGGGGCATGGGCGGTCAGGTGCTCGAAGTTGTCCAGGACGAGGAGGGTTTCCCTGTCGGCGAGGAAGGACGAGAGCTGCTCCTCCCCCGTCCTGCTGCCGGAGAACCTAAGCGAGAGGCTCTCCGCGACGGCCGAGACCATGCCCGCCGGTGACGATACGCTCTCGAGGGGCACGAACCAGACGCCGTCCCTGAATCGGGTGACGAGCTCGGCGGCGGCCTGCAGGGCGGTCCTGGTCTTCCCCGCCCCGCCGTGCCCGAGGATCGTGACGAGGCGCCTCTCGGGGCTGGAGACGAGATCTGTGAGCGCCGCGAGCTCGCTCTCGCGCCCCAGGAAGGGCGTGGTCTGGACCGGGAGGTTGTGGGGATGTGAGGAGACCGTCCTCAGCGGGGGGAATCCGGATGCCAGGGATGGGTGCGCGAGGGTGAGCAGGCGCTCGGGCTCCAGCAGGTCCTTCAGCATGTGAAGGCCCGCATCCTCGAGCGCGGCACCCTCAGGCAGCCTCTCCGTCACGGCGGCCGCCGAGCCGACGACCGTCTGCCCCCCCCATGCCGAGGACGTCAGGCGGGCGGCACGGTTCACGGCATCGCCGAAGAAGTCGCCGCAGCTCTCCACGGCGTCGCCCGAATGGATCCCTATCCTCACCCGCAGCCCGTCGACCCCCGACCAGTCGGCAGCCTGGAGGGCGGACTGCACCCGGAGCGCGCATTCGAGGGCGCCGCCGTCGATGAAGACGGCCAGGAATCCGTCGCCGGTGTGCTTGACGACCCTGCCGGAGGACTCCTCCACGGCCCGGCGGACGATGTCGTCGTGCCTGGGGAGAGCCTCGCGCATCTCATCGGGGTGGAGCTGCCACTTCAGCGTGGAGCCTTCGATGTCTGTGAACATGAAGGTCGGCAAGATCCCTCCGATCGATGCGCGGAACATGTCGCGAGACCCGGCCTGGCGCCATCGGGAGTGCACGTGAGGAGGTTCCTGAAGACCTCGGTTTTCAAGCTCCAGCGCCGCAGCTATCTGTCGATCGAATCCGAAAGATCTGAAAACCGAAGCTTATGGCTGGATGGGCGCCATCCCGAGGAGGAACCTCTCCTGGACGACGGGGAGCCCCTGGTCGCTCGTCACGATGATGGTGCTGACCCGTTCGACCATCGGAGAGGGCATCCGGAAGACGAGCAGGGAGGATCCCCCCCATTCTCCGTCCGTCAGGAAGGGCTGCCAGGTCGTCCACATCGCTTCGATCTCGGGGTCTGTGAGGCAGTCCGACGCCCATCCCCCGATGATGGATCTGGACTCCTCGTACGAATAGGCGAACGGCGCGGTGCTCCCCGCCATGCCAGGGTCACCGCCTTGCAGCAGTTCGAAGGTCAGCACCCCGTCAGGGGACCTGTGGAAGAGGAGCATCTCTCCCGTGACCAGTTCGTCGGGGCCGGTTCCCTCCGGCGCCATCCCGGCGACCGGGACGAACATGCCGGTTCCGGTCAGGTCGACCTCGTAGTACAGGAAGCAGTCCTGGAAACCGTCGGACCGCTCCAGCACCAGCGCGTCGGGCGTCCGCCACTGCGCCGCGGCCCACCAGAGATCGCCGGATGGCGTCTGGAAGGGATCGGGCAGCCCCCTGCGCATCTCCCTCGCTGCCGGATCGAAAACCTCCAGGTGCGTCCACTCGATGCACGAGCCGAGCCCGCCCATCATCTCCAGCCCCCCCCACGAGATGTCGGGCGTGGGGTAGGTATCGAAGATCGTGCCTATCGAAGCCACCCGTACGCTCCCTGTGAAGGGCGCGCCGTGGAAGTAGACGACGGGAGCCCTGGCGACCGGTTCTTCCGGGATGATCCAGGAGCCGCAGCCCCCGGTTGCGGTGACCGTCCCGGCCTGGTATACGACCACGCCCCACTCGTGAAGGACTATCGCCTCCTCCCCGGGATCGGCCTGCCCGAGGAGAGCCAGCATCAGTATGACGCCCACCGAACCACCTCCGAAGAAAGAGAATCCGCCGGTCCTGATACGCGGGGCGGGGGCGGCCTATTCCCCCCGGGCGCAGGGGTTGTCGAGGTAGAAGTGCCAGATGTCCGACCAGTCGGAGGATTCTTCGCCTATCGAGGCACGGACACGCCACCAGTAGGTGTTGGTCAGGCCGGGCTGCGCGCTCAGGCCGGTGCCGCCGGTCACGAGCTCGACGGAATCGGCCAGGGTCGAATCGCTCGAGTACTGGAGGGTGTACGAGTCGGCGCCGGTCACGGCCTCCCAGGTGAACGTGACGTCCTTGCCCTCGATGGTGTCCCCGAGCGCCGGGGTCAGGAGCAGCGGGCCGGGTACCGGGCCGGCCGGACCGGCCGGGTCGTCGCCGCAGGCGGCGGACATCATCAGTACGGCCAGAGCAGCAGTCAGCTTCTTCATCCGAGCCCTTTCCATGAGAGACATGATGATCTCCAGACTGAAACCCCTCCGTGTGCAAGGGGTTCCACCCCCGTCGCCAGCATCGGGGCGGCCCGCAGCCGATTCCCGCACCGGCGAGCCGGTCGTCGACGAGATCGCCGGCCACCCTCCGGCAGGCCCCCCCCAGAGAGCGCCTGCACGCTCGTCGAGATCCTCCCACCGGCGCCCAGGGAGTTTGCGTCGTCGCCCTCCCGGAGGTGGATGCACGAGATCCCGGGCCCCGCCCCCGAGGAGAGGCATGGCGAAGGCGGGCGCCGGGCGCCTCACGGTCCGGACGCCTCGAGCAGGTAAAGGACGGGATGGTCGGGCGGGTCGTCGGACCATGCCAGGATGCCTTCGCCGTCCATGAAGAACCGCCAGTAGCGGCCGTCCCGCTCCGCTCCGGGCACGGTCGCGGAATACAGGAGCACGCCCGCCGGGTCGTAGACGTCGAACTCCGGTACCTCGCCCGTGCCCCGCTGCACCCATATCCTGCCCTCTCCGTCGGCATGGATGTCGACGATCTGAGGGCGCCAGGGGGAGGGGTGGTAGTCCGGGGGGAGGCTGCTGCCGTAAGAGATCATCCGGTTCTCGATGAACGCCTCCTCGAGGGCGATCTCCTCCTCGGACCTGGGCACGGGATCGACATCGCGGGTGATGGTCATGTACTCCGTGCCGTCCGTGCGATACCCGGTCACCTCGTAGGTGTCGGTGGAGATCGGGGCGACGAACACGTTCCCGTCCGGGTCCACCGCCCACCTGGCATGGTACAGCAGCACGTCGACGATCTGCGTTGCATCGGAGGGATCGACGGGGATGTCCGTCCGCCTGTACGTTACCGAGGGCTCGCTGGCCATGTCGAACCGCCCCACGAAGTAGTCGATCACGATCGCGTCCTCCTCGATCCTCATCTCATAGGCGCCCGCGACGAAGGAGGAGTCGAGCGCCGCGACCGGGAAGAACGGCGGGTCGGCGTAGAAGGGCAGCTTCACCCCCTGGTCGACCAGCGCGGTGTCGAGAAGGTGCACCCCGCCCGTGAAGATGTCGCAGACCATCACCCTGCCGTCGCCGAGTACGACCATGTCGCTCGGGTTCAGGTACTCGCCCGGGCCCGAGCCGCGCCTGCCGTACCTCCCGACGAACGTTCCGTCGGGGCCGAACCTGCGTATGCAGCAGGCAATGCGGTCCAGGACGACTATCGAACCGTCGGGCATCCGGCACGCACGGTCGATGGAGCCGAGGACGAGGTTCGTATCCCCCGCCGCCATCCCGATGCTGTCGACTATCTCCAGCACGACCCCGACCGGCTCCCGGACCTCCTGCCCGGGTCCGGACCCGCCGCAGGCGACCGCACCGAGAGCTGCCGCAAGGAACACAGTGGCCGTCCGAGCCATGCCTCCACTCATCCTCTCCATCCTTCCGTAGGCCTGGTCGACCGCGGGCATCGGCCCCCCGCGGCGCGGCCTATCTCTGCAGGCTGGTCCAGGTCAGCGAATAGTCCGCATCCCAGACGATCGAGTCGACGTCCACGTGAACCTGTATGAGTACGGGGCCGATGCCGGGCGCGTGGAAGTCGTCCGACTCGCTCAGGCTGTCGGGGTTGTCGTGGAAGATGTGCGCGCAGTCCTCGAATGTGCCGTAGGGCACGGTCACGGTCCCGTCGACGGAGATCACCTCGTAGCTGCCGTTGGGCTCGTCCGGACCGGGGAACCAGATGCGGCCCGGCTCGATGGGCGGGGAGTGGATCAGCCGTGCCGTGCTGTCGTCGAGGGTCTCGTACTGGCCAATCTGGCCGCCGGCGACATGCCAGAAGAAGGTGTCGATCTCTATGGTAGTGTCGGACCACATGCCCTGCTCCACGTCCAGGATCTGGATGACCTCCGAGGTGACCTCGAAGGCTGTCAGGCCGATGTCGAGCTGTACCGTGTCGCCTACCCCGATCTCCATGGAGCCGGAGATCTCGACGTCGAATGTGTCGACCGTCCCGGTGCCGGAGAGGTCGAACTCCCATTCGTTGCCCGTCGCCACGGGGAAGTAGTCCTCGGCCGCCGAAGGCCCGTTCGACCCGTCGCCGCAGGCCGCGAGAAACGCTGCCAGACAGGCTGCGAAAACGTATCCGGATCTAGTGCGGAGTCTCATCTCCCCTCCCAACCCCCGGCGCGCGGCCGGGTCCCGTCTGCAATGATACCGCCGTCGCGACGCGACCGTAAAACCGTCCTTCAGACGCCGACGGAACGGCCCGGATCCGCGAGTATGCGCATCGCGGCGGCGGCGCAGGCGTAGCCGAAGATGCCCGGCAGCGCCCCCGCCCCGGGCAGCCTGTTCCTTATCCTGCCACGCCTTACGACCATCTCGGAGTCGTCGGGAGGTCCGGGCGGGACCGGCGGGCTCTCGACGGACCACACGCAGGTCACTCCGGACGAGACACCCCTCCTCCTCAGGTACTGCCGCACCTTCCGCGCCAGCGGGCATACGTCGGTGAGGGAGATGTCCCCGACCCTGACGGCGGAAGGGTCGATCCGCGAAGATGCTCCCATGCTGCTGACGACGGGGATGCCTCTCGAGACGCAGAAGGCCAGGAGTGCGGCCTTGGGGTTCAGGCCGTCGATCGCGTCGACCACGAGGTCGGGGCGGGGGTCGAGGATGCGCGGGACCGTCTCCTCGTCGGCGAATTCGTCCATCCAGGCGCAGCCGGTCTCCGGGCAGACCCGGGAGATGTGCCGTGCGAGCAGCTCGGCCTTGAGCCCCCCTACGTCCTCCGGTCCGGCGAAGGGGCTCCTGTTGAGGGAGCTCTCCGTCAAGAGGTCGGGATCCACGAGCAGCATCCGTCCCAGACCGTTGCGCGCGAGCGAGACCGCGGCGTGCGAGCCCACTCCTCCCAGCCCGATGACAGTGACGAGAGAACCCCGGATGCGGGCGAAGGCATCCGGCCCGAAGAACTCCGCGGTCCTGGCGAACCTGGCCTCAGTCGAGGCCGAAGAGCCTTGCCGCATTGCCCGTCGTCACCTCCCCCGCCTCGGCGGCGGTGATCCCCCTGAGGGAAGCGAGCGCCTCGGCGGCCAGGAGGACGTGCGCAGGCTCCACCGATTCGGGAGGGATCCCCTCCATCGCTATCGAGGGCGCATCCGTCTCCAGCACGATCCTGTCGAGAGGCAGGCGGGCCGCGGCATCCCTCGCCCTCTTCGCGGCGGGCCTCGTCACAGCTCCGCCGAAGGCCACGCAGAGGCCCAGGTCGATGAACCTCGAAGCCACCTCCCACGAGCGCGAGAAGGCATGCAGGATCCCCCTGACGGCGCCGCCGCGGCCGCGAAGGACGAGCTCGAGCTCGTCGAAGGCCCTCCGGCAATGCAGGAGCACCGGCAGGCCCATCTCGAGTGCGAGGTCGAGCTGGGGCTCGAAGCAGGCCATCTGCTCGCGGAGCGGGGGGGAGTCCACGGCCTTGTCGAGGCCGATCTCTCCCACGGCCACGGCCCCGCACCCCTCGAGCCTCCGGCGGAGATCGGGGATGTCCACGGGAGATGCGCGCCAGGGGTGCAGCCCGAGGGAGGGGAGCAGGAACCCGTCTCCGGCGAGCGATTCTACGAAGGGCCACGATTCGCGGAAATCGGCCGGCACCACGACGAACTCCACCCCGGCCTCCCTGGCGCGCCGGACCACCCCGTCCAGGTCGGCGCCGAGAGGCTCGCAGTAGATGTGGCAGTGGGTGTCCGCGAGCCTCATGGCGGGTCGCTCAGCCGGACTCGGACGGCATGAGCGTCTTCAGACGCCGCCCCTGTCCGCGATGCGGCCGGTGTTCTCGTAGATGCCGAAGAGCACGTAGATCATCTCGAACCAGATGCGCAGCAATATTATGTAGATGAAGTACGCGACGGGCACGATGATGAGCGCCGTCCAGCCGGGCAGTTCGAAGTCGAAGTTATCCCTGAGGAAGTCACCGCCTGCGAGCGCGCCGACCAGCGCGCCCAGCGCGCCGATGGTCACCAGGATCAGGCAGACGGCGTAGAGGAACCTGACCAGCCTGGGGAAGATGAAGGAAGAGAACGAGAAGTCGTAGAGAGAACCGAAGAAGCCCTTTCTGCCGCTCATTTTCCCTCCTTGCGGGACTTCAGGGTGTGGTCTGGACGGTGTAGGACGTCAGGAGGTCCTCCGTCTCGAGCCAGGATCCGGCAACGGTGTCCGCGGTGCGTCTCGCGGTCGAGAGGAAGCCGACGTCCGGGGCGAAGAAGTGGGCCAGCGAGTCGGTCGAGGCGGAGTCCGGGGCCCAGGCCATCGTTATCAGCAGGACATCCTCGAAACTCCCCGCAGGCGCCGTCAGCTCCTCGGTGAGGGAGGCCACGCCGGCCCAGATCTCCATCGGGGTCGAGGTGTAGAGCCAGGTTGCCCCGACCTCGGGAGGGAGGGGGATGGTCCACTCGGGGATGGTCGAGATGGTGTCCGTATAGCTGGTCAGGGCCGTTTCGGCATCCCTCACCAGGTCGATGTAGGAGTAGGGCTCCTGCGGCCGGGGCCCGGTCTCCAGGTGGATCGTGTCCTGCCCTGCGGTGAGGACCTCGAATACCTCGAAACCGCCCTGGTGGGAGAGGGTTCTGGTCACGGTGATCGAATAGGATCCCGTGACCGTGTAGTCGGACTGCCCGTTGCTGCCGGTGCCCGACCTGGTCATGAGCCACGTGTTGCCGACCGTGAAGGGGAAGTAGTCGACCTCCTCCCCGGGTCCCGGTCCCGGACCGGACGGGCCGGCCGCATCGTTGTCGCCGCAGGCGAGAACCAGAAGGCCCGCGGCCAGGACGATAGCGAGTCTAGCCATCAAATCCCCCCGTCAGTAGACGAAATGAGAGACCAGTTCCTCGTCGAGCTCGTACAGCACGACCGAGCCTGCCGCTGAAACCTCGACACCGCTTGCTATGCAACCAGTTCCGGGCGCGAACCAGAGGTCGGTGACCGTCTGGACCGTTCCCGGCTCGTGCAGCCTCAGGTGGAGCACATCCTCGAACGTGCCGTCCGGGACGTCCACCGTCTCGTCCATGGCGATCACCTGCCCGGTGACCTGGGGGTCCTGATGGGCGCTCCAGGAGTCCCCGACCGTCAGCGGGAACCGGGCGATCATCACCGAGTCGGTCATGAGCGTGTCGGTGAAGGTCCATACCCCCGAGCCGTCTATCCTCATCACCGTGACCCCCGCGAGTGGGAGGAAGAGCGAGTCGATCCCGGCCGCATAGAGGGTGTCGTAGCCCAGGGACGACAGCTCGGCGAACTCCGCCCCGCCGCCCGACATGCTTGCGCTTACGGTGACGGAGCGCTCCCCCTGCATCACGAAGGTCACCCCCAGCGTGTCCACGGATCCGTATCTCTCGTACTGCCAGGAGCTCGCGATGCCGTGGGGGAAGTAGTCCCCGTCGGAACCGCCCCCGCCTCCGGGGTTTGTCCCGCAGGCGGCTGCCGCGAGAGCGAACAGGAGTACGGCCCTGTTCATGATCATGCCTCCCTTCCGGCATACGGCGCGGGACAATGATACCCCATGGGAACCCGGGGCGAAAGCCGTTCAGCCCATGGGGTCGTCGAAGTCGATCGTGCGCCTCCTGAAGCCGTAGCCCATGACGTCGTACGCATCGTGGAGGACCACGAAGGCCCTCGGGTCGATCTCCCTGACGATCTCCTGGAGTATCCTGACCTGCCTGCGGTGCACGCAGACGTAGACGACGTCCCTGGGCCTGCGGGCGAAGCCGCCCTCGGCCTTCAGGAACGTCACGCCCCTGTCCAGCTCGTCGTAGATCGCGTCGCGGATCTGGTCCGGCTTCGAGGTCACTATCATGGCGGCCTTGACATAGGGCATGCCCTCGGCTGCCAGGTCGGTCATCCGCGAGCAGAGGAACAGGTTCAGATAAGACCAGATGACGAGCGGCGCATTGCCGAATGCGATGCCGGAGGCGAGTATGATGACCGACTCGACCATCCAGTAGCCCGTGCTGATCGACAGGCCCGTGTACTTGCGGAGGATGGCGACCGGGATGTCGGTTCCGCCCGTCGACCCCCTCGAGCGGAAGATGAGTCCCAGGCCTATGCCCAGGAGAGTGGAGCCCGCGATGCTCGCCAGCAGCACGTCCACGGGGGAGGACCCTTCGAGGAGGAAGGCGAGGCGCACCGGCTCGCCGGGACCCGCCAGGTTGTGAACGAGATCGCCGTAGTCCGGGAGGAAGGACATGTGAGCCGGGCTCATCGCCCAGCACATGCCGGTCGAGATCATCGCCCCGAGGAAGCTCCTGAGCCCGAACTGCCGTCCGACGAAGATCCATCCCGCCACGAAGAGCGGCACGTTCAGGACCATCATCCAGAAGCTCTCGGGGAGGCCGGTGAGCATGTACAGGATCTGACCCAGGCCCCCGACCCCGCCGGGCGAGACCCTGAAGGGGAAGAGGAACCAGGCGTAGCCGGCCCCGAAGAGGATCGATCCGGCGAGGATCCCCGAGTAGTCGCGAAGGACCCTCCCGGCCCCGCGCCTCATTCCCACTCTATCGTGGCGGGGGGCTTCGACGAGATGTCGTACACCACCCGGTTCACACCCTTCACCCTGTTCACGATCTCGCTCGACAGCGCCGCGAGGTGCCCGGGCTCCATGCGGAACCAGTCGGCCGTCATCCCGTCGGTTGAGGTGACCGCCCTGAGGGCGATCACCCGGTCGTAGGTCCGCTGGTCCCCCATGACGCCCACGGTCCGCACCGGGAGAAGCACCGCGAAGGCCTGCCAGATCATGTCGTAGAGGCCGTTCTCCCTGAGATAGGTGATGTATACGTGGTCCACCCTGCGCAGGATGTCGAGATCCGCGGCGCATACCGGCCCGAGTATCCGCACCGCCAGCCCCGGTCCGGGGAAGGGATGCCTGCCGACGAGGTCGGCGGGGAGGCCGAGCTCGAATCCGAGGGCCCTGACCTCGTCCTTGAAGAGCTCCCTGAGGGGCTCGATGAGCTCAAGGTCCATCTTCTCGGGCAGCCCACCCACGTTGTGGTGGCTCTTGATGGTCGCGGAGGGGCCCCTGAAGGAGACGCTCTCGATGACGTCCGGGTACAGCGTGCCCTGTGCCAGGTGGGTAGCTCCCCCGGCCTCGCGCGCGGCCCTTTCGAACACATCTATGAAGAGCGCGCCGATGATCTTCCTCTTGCGCTCGGGATCGGACACCCCGGCCAGGGCGTCGATGAAGAGGCCGGACGCGTCGACCACCACGAGGTTCATGCCGAAGTGCCCCCTGAAGGTCTCCTCCACGGACTCCCTCTCCCCGAGCCTGAGGAGCCCCGTGTCCACGAAGATGGGGGTGAAGCGCCCGGGCAGGGCCTCGTGCAGGAGGGCCGCCACGACGGAGGAGTCGACCCCCCCGGAGAGGCCGAGGATCACTCTCCCGTCCGGTCCGGCGGACTGTCGGATGCACTCGACCGCCTCGGTCCGGAAGGACTTCATGTTCCAGTCCGGGTAGAGCCCGGCGATGCTGAAGAGGAAGTTGGAGAGGACCTGCCCGCCGAACTCCGTGTGCGCCACCTCCGGGTGGAACTGCACGCAGAACCTCTTCGCGGCCGGGTTCTCCATGGCCGCGACCGGAAGGGTGGCCGTCGAGGCGGCCGTCGAGTAACCCCCGGGAACTGAGACCACGCGGTCGCCGTGGCTCATCCACGCCTGCAGCCCGTCGCCTATCCCGAGCATGATGGACGAGCCCTGCGCAGGCCTTATCCTGGCCGGGCCGTACTCCCTCTCGAAGCCGCCCTCCACCGCTCCGCCGTCGTGGAGGGCGAGAAGCTGCATGCCGTAGCAGATGCCGAGGATGGGGATGTCCATGTCCAGCACCGCGGGGTCCGGCCTGGGAGCGCCGTCCTCGTAGACGCTGCTGGGGCCTCCCGACAGGATGAGGGCTGCCGGGGCCGTCGCCAGGACCACCTCGACCGGGGCGTTCCCCGGGACGAGCTCGCAGTAGACCCCCAGCTCCCTGACCTTCCTGGCGATCAGCTGGCTGTACTGCGATCCGAAGTCGAGGATCGCGACTCCCCTGTGCTTCACCGGTCCCCTCCGCATGGCCTGGGGATCTCCCCCGTGGCAGGGGGCTTCACTGGATACTCTCCGCTGAAGCATGCCGTGCAGTAGTCGGATGGTGCGTGAGCCCTGACGGCTCCGAGCATGCCGTCCCGGGAGAGGTATGCCAGGCTGTCCAGATCGAGCAGCGCCGTGATCTCCTCGAGGGTGTAGTTGTTCGCGATCAGCATGGAGGGCTCGGGGAAGTCGATTCCGAAGTAGCAGCCGAACCTGTGCGGCGGGCAGCTCACGCGCATGTGCACCTCGCGTGCGCCGGCCTCGCGAAGCGCCCTTATCCGGGCGCGGCTGGTCGTGCCCCTGACTATGCTGTCCTCAACGACGCAGATGCGCCTGTCCTTCACCGCCTCGGGTATCGGCTGGAGCTTGCGGGTGACCATCGCCGCACGCCTGGCGGTCGCCGGGTCGATGAAGGTCCGCCCGACGTAGTGGTTCCTGGTGAATCCCATGTCGAAGGGGATGCCGAGCTCGCGGGAGTAGCCCAGCGCAGCGAACATGCCGCTGTCCGGCACCGGGATGACGGTGTCGCACTCCACGGGCGCTTCCCTGGCGAGCTGCTCCCCCATCCTGATGCGCACCTCGTAGACGCTGTCCCCGAAGACGAAGCTGCCGGGACGGGCGAAGTAGACATGCTCGAAGATGCACTGGGCGAGCCTGCCGTTGGACTTGAAGAGGCCGGGGGAGGCGCCGAAGCTCCACGAGCGGGGCTCGGAGCCGTCCGAGGGCAGCATCAGTATCTCACCCGCCTCGATCTCGCGGACGTACTCGGCACAGCACAGCGGGAACGCTATGGTCTCGCTGGCAAGTGCCCATCCTCCGCCGGAGATCCTCCCGAGGCTCAGGGGTCTGAAGCCCAGCGTGTCGCGGACGGCGTATATGCCGTCGCGCGTCATCACCAGGAGACAGAATGCGCCCTCCAGGCAGGAGATCGCCATCTCGAGGGCGACACGGAGGTCGAAGCCGCCCAGCTCGAGGTTGGTGGCCATGAGGTGCAGGACCACCTCCGTGTCGGAGTTCGTCTGGAATATCGCGCCACGCTTCTCGAGGTCGGAGCGCAGCATGGCGGCGTTCGAGATCGTCCCGTTGTGGGCGATCCCTGCCTGGATGCCCGCGATGCTCACCAGCAGAGGCTGGGCGTTCTCGACCGAACCGCTCCCGAAGGTTCCGTACCGCACGTGGCCTATGGCCGTCCGTATCCCCTGGGTGCGCCAGTGCTCGGGCATCCCGGCAACCACGCTCGTGACGAGGCCCATTCCCCTGTGCAGCTCCAGGCCCCTGCCGGTGTCGACGAGTATCCCGGCGGCCTCCTGGCCCCTGTGCTGCTGAGCGTGGAGCCCCTCGGCCACGAGGGCCAGTGCCTCGCCGTCCCCCGTCACGCCGCAAAGTCCGCAGTACTCGCCGATCATCCCCGCCTCCCCGCCGCGGCCCTCATGAAGGCGACGAACAGGGGATGAGGCTCCAGCGGACGCGACCTGAACTCGGGGTGGAACTGGCAGGCGGCGAACCATGGGTGGTCGGACCGCTCGATCATCTCGACGAGCCTGCCGTCGGGGGACAGCCCGGAGAAGCGGATCCCCGAAGCCTCCATGACCTCGCGGTACGCGTTGTTGAACTCGTAGCGGTGCCTGTGCCGCTCCGAGATGGAGGAGGCGCCGTAGGCCTCCGAGGCCCTGGTCCCGTCTGCGAGGACGCATGGCCAGGAGCCGAGGCGCATGGTGCCTCCCTTGTCGACCACGCCCTCCTGTTCGGACATGAGGCTGATCACGGGATGGGGCGTGCCGGGCTCGAACTCGGTGCTGCTGGCCCCCTCGAGGCCTGCGGTGTTCCTCGCGCTCTCGATGACCGCGCACTGCATCCCCAGGCAGATGCCCAGGAAGGGTATGCCGCCCTCCCTGGCATGACGCACAGCCTCTATCTTGCCCTCGATGCCCCTGTATCCGAAACCTCCGGGGACGAGAATCCCGTCGACGCCGTCCAGGAGGGAGACACCTCCACCGCACGCGATCTCCTCGGCCTCGACCCCCCTGATGGAGAGTCCGACGTCGACGCTCGCCGCCGCGTGCCGCAGGGCCTCGAATATGCTCTTGTAGGCGTCGATCATGGACATGTACTTGCCGACCACCGCGATGCGGACCACTCCGCCGGACGGCGACACGACCCGTTCCAGCATCCGCCCCCACTGCGCGAGGTCGAGGTCGCGCAGGGGGAGGCCGAGGCGCTCCAGCAGGAGCTCGTCGACCTTCTGGGCGGCCAGCTCGACCGGGACCTCGTAGATGGAGTGCTCGACGTCCCGCTCCTCCACCACAGCCCGCCTCGGAAGGCTGCAGAAGAGTGCGAGCTTCTCGAAGTGCTCGTCCTCCATCGGCTTCTCGGTCCGGCAGATGAGGATGTCGGGAATGATGCCGATCTCCCTGAGTATGCCCGCGCTCTGCTGCGACGGCTTGGTCTTCAGCTCGCCCGACGCACGGAGATACGGCAGCAGGGTCAGGTGGACGAAGACCGAGTTCTCCCTGCCGACCTCTGCCGAGAGCTGCCTTATGGCCTCCAGGAAGGGGAGGGACTCGATGTCGCCGGCGGTGCCGCCGACCTCCACGATCGCGATGTCTGTCGAGTCGTCGAAACCCTCGCCGACGGCCCTCTTTATCTCGCCGGTGATGTGCGGGATGACCTGCACGGTCCTGCCGAGGTAGTCGCCCCTGCGCTCCATCGCCAGGACGTTCGAGTAGATCCTGCCGGCAGTGAAGTTGCTGGTCCTCGAGCAGGTGATCCCGGCGAAGCGCTCGTAGTGGCCCAGGTCGAGGTCCGTTTCCGCACCGTCCTCCGTGACGTATACTTCGCCGTGCTGATAGGGAGACATCGTACCCGGGTCGACGTTGAGGTAGGGATCGAGCTTCTGGATGGACACCCGGTACCCGCGCTGCTTGAGGAGGAGCGCGATGGAGGCCGCGGTTATACCCTTGCCGAGCGAGGATACCACCCCGCCGGTGATGAACACGAGCCTGGTCCGAGGCATCAGCCACCCTCCTGAGGAGCCTCAGGGTAAAACCGAATATAGTCCTCCGCGGGCCGGGAATGACAACATGCTCCCAAACGAAGGGAATCGGATCCGGAAATGATCACGGCGGCAGTTCTGGCGGTCTTGCTATCTTCTTCGGCGGCACCGGCGGAGCCCCGGCTCACCGTCATGGGGAACGGGCTCACGGTGATCACCCAGGAGCTCCACTACGCACCGGTCGCCGCCTGCGTCATCGCATACGGCGTGGGGGCGAGGAACGAGTCGGACGGGATACGGGGGATCAGTCACTTCTGCGAGCACATGATGTTCAAGGGCACTCCCGGCATGCCCAAGGGCAGGTTCTGGCAGATAGTCCAGCGGGACGGCGGCTGGGCCAACGCGTTCACATCCAACGATCTCACTGCCTACTTCATCATGCTTCCCGCCTCCAGGCTGGTCGACGCCCTCGCCATCGAGAGCGACAGGATGGTCAACTGCCTGTTCGACTCCGCCGAGGTCGTCTCCGAGAGGAACGTCGTGGCCGAGGAATACAGGATGAGCAGCCTCGACGACCCTGACGGCGCGCTCTACACGGCACTGATGGAGACAGCCTACACCGTCCACCCCTACAGGCACCCCGTGATCGGCTACGAGGACGACATACTGTCCTACACGGCCGGAAGCGCCTCGGAGTACTACCGCCGGTTCTACGGCCCGTCCAACGCCGTCCTGTGCCTGGTCGGGGACTTCGAGACGGAAAGGGTCCTGGCCCTGGTCGACAGCTGCTTCGGAGGGATCCCCGCCGGCTCCCCCGCCCCTGAGGTGGGCCTGACGGAGCCCGCCCAGACCGCCATGCGCCGGGTGGAGATCGAGCACGAGTCGAACCTCGCCAGGATCGCCGTGGGCTTCCACATCCCCGACGGCTACGACCAGGATGCGACCCGGATGGAGATGATCTCCACGCTGCTCTCCGGGGGCAGGTCGAGCCGGCTGGAGCAGAGCCTGGTGCAGACCGGCCTGGCCGGAGAGGCGTACGCATGGACGGACGCCGGCATGGACGACGGCCTCTTCGTCATAGGCGCCACCGTGATGCCCGGCGTGGAGACCGGGGATGTCGAGCGGGTGATCTGGGAGGAGGTCGCGAGGCTGGCCTCGGAGGACGTCTCCGAGGACGAGCTCGGCAGCCTCAGGAGACGGGCCAGGGCGGATCTGGTCATGCGCAGCGCCAGTCCCCTCGGGCTCGCGATGAACTATGCCCTCGACCGGGTGAGCCATGGCGATCACCTGGCCTCTGCGAGGTCGCTCGGGATAATCGAGTCGACGGGTCCGGACGACCTGGCGGCGGCAGCATCCGAATGGCTGGTCCCCTCGAACGCGACGGTCGCGATCCTCTCCCCCACCGGGGGCATGCCGACCGGACCGTCGCAGGGCAGGACCGGGCAGGATGCCGACATGGAGGCCCCCTCGGCCATCGACTACGAGGGGCTGGAGATACCGGCGGAGCTGCTGACGCCTCCCGAGGCCTCCATCTCGATCGGAGTGCGTGAGAGAGTGCTCGACAACGGGCTCAGGGTGCTCGTCAGGGAGGACCACACGTTCCCCGTGGTATCGGTCGGCTTCGGCGTGCCCCTCGCCCAGCTCCGGGAGGATCCGATGCTCGCAGGGCTCGCCCAGGTGACAATCGGCGCCATGCTGCACGGCACGGAGGAACTCGGCTATTCCGAGTTCAACGCCAGGCTCGAGGACCTGGGCTCGGAGATCCGCCTCCGGGCGGGCATGGAGTTCTCGACCGGCTCGGTCAGGGTCCTGTCCGAGGATCTCGACACCGCCCTCCTCTCCGTGGCCGACCTCCTCATCAGACCCGCCCTGCGCGCCGGTGACGTGGAGCAGGTCGTCGAGGAGGCCATCGCCGAGGTCGAGGCCAGGAACGGGAGCAACTTCGCCAGGGCCTCCATCGAGCTGTCCAGGCTGATGGTCGCCGATCCGGCCGAGGCGAGGGCGCCCACGACCGAGACCCTGTCGCGCATCACCGCCGCCGACGTGCGCGGCTTCCACGCGCACGGGTGCAGACCGGGCGGGACTGTCGTGGCGATCGTGGGCGATGTCGACGCCGACGAGACCCTCGAGCGGATGGAACAGCTATTCGGACAGTGGCCGGAGCCTGCCGGCCCCCTCTCTCCGGCGGTCTGGCCGGAGTTCTCCACGGCACCCGGCGACACGGTCGTGACGACAATGCCCGGACGCTTCCAGACGGCGGTCTACGCGGCGGTCCCCGGCCCCGGCTACGACTCTCCGGACTACATCGCCTTCACGACCATGAACGGCATACTCGGTTCGGGAATCGGTTCACGCCTCGGACACTGGGTCAGGGACGACCAGGGGCTGGCGTACGCCGTCTTCAGCTACCTCATGGCAGGAGAGGGAAGAGGGGTCTGGCTCGCCGGGCTGTCCACCCGCAACGACCTTGCGGTCAGGGCCGCCGAGTCTGTAAGGAGCGAGTGCGCCAGGATGACCGTCGAGGAGGTCGCGCCGATAGAGCTGGCGCTCGAGCAGTCCAGCTCCGCCGCGGGACACGCCCTGTCGTTCACGGGCTACCAGGACCAGTCGGACTACCTGGTGTCGACCACGATGAGGGGCCTCCCGCTGGAGTGGGACAGGACCTCGGTGGAGGCCACCCTGTCGCTGTCGCCTTCGGACATCCGCGAGGCGGCGGAGAGGTACCTCGCGACCGGGAGCTGGTTCTGGAGCTTCGCGGGAGGCGTCGAGGAACCGCTCGATCCGTCGCGCTGAGCGCCATCGTGCCGCGGGACGACCCGCGGGAACGGGACCCCCGGGGAGGTGTTCGAACCTTCTGGGCCGACTGTCGGAAGGCATGATTTGCACGAGATCATCCTGATGGCGCTGGTCGCGGTCCCCGCGGGGGTGCCCGGGGGGGCTTCGGAGACGCTGGTCACGATATCGAACGGCCATCTCGTAGCGGTGGTCACTCCCGTCCTCGACATCGTCCGCCCCGGCTCGCTGAAGTCGCTCGTAGACCTGCAGACGGGGCAGGACCTCACCTGCGGCCTCCAGTTCGGCGGGATCCAGTGCGGTCCGTTCATACCGGCGGACGGCACGGTGGTCCTGCAGTCGGACAGCGAGGCCGTCTTCTGGTCGTCGGTCATGATGACGCCGGACAGGTCCGTTCAGCTGCCGATCGAGTGCGGGATAGAGTACAGACTGGTCGGCCGCGGGCTCGAGATGACCTTCACCGTGACCGCCACCGGGGAGGCGGCGATCGAATCCCCCCTCGAGATCGACTTCTGCATCAACTGCTACGACACCCTGACGGCGGCGAACCAGTCGGGTACGGACAGGGTGGTGCCGCTGGACGGCACCCACGGCATCCTGAGGATATCGGGCGACCAGGTCATCGAGCTCTCCGGGGACGGGGACCTCCTCGACGCGGGCCTGATACTGCCCAACCCCTCGTGGACGATCGTCCGCGTGACCGACCACCCGCCTCCGACCGACGACTACCTCTCGGTGACCTTCTTCGACACGGAGCCGCCGAGGGAGACCGCGACGGGGCCCTGGCTCCACTCGACCCTCCCCCCGGGTTCGTCCGAGAGCATCTTCGTCCGGTACGCCGTCGGCGGCGACTGCCCGCCGGTGTTCCTCTCGGCCCATCCGGCCGGTCTCGAGCGGTCGGCGTCGTGGATGATGGACGACATCCCCTTCAGGCACCCGCCCGACGACCTCTGGGCCTTCTCCGAGACCTCCTCCGGGGACGAGTACGTGAGCGCGTGGCTGATAGCCCTCCTCGAGGCGCACCCCTCCCTCTCGATGAACTGGGTGATACTCCCGGACGCAATCCTGGGCCCCAACTGCGACTCCATGTGGGCCGAGGAGGGGATGGACGAGAGCTGGTCGCACTGGCACTGCACCTGGAGGCTGGCCACGCTCGCGCCCCCGGAGTACCTCCAGTGGCTCTCCAACGTTCAGGACGACGTCTACCCCTGGGCCGACAGGGTCACCCTGGGCTCTCACGGCTACCACCACACGCCCTCGCCCGACTCCGCGTGGGACCCCTACCACGAGTTCATCACATTCGAGCCGGAAGAGCACCTCGAGCGCTTCGCCGTCATCAGGCAGGACCTCTCCGCATGCGGTCTGGACACCTCGCTGATACACGCCATCCGCTACCCGGGGCACAGGACCAGCCAGAGCGGCCTGGAGGCGGCGATGGTCTACGGCTACGACTTCTACTGCAACGGAGTCAGGTGGTACGAGTGGATGGGCGGGGAGCCGTTCTGGGACCAGTACCTGTCCCACTACGTCGTGCCGGGCGGCGAGATGTGGGGCACCAACACGGCGTGGTGGGGCGACTACCAGTCGATGTATCCCTGCGAGTACCTCTCGAAGGTGATGGACAGGGGCAAGCACGCCCTCCTCGGAGGCCATCCGATCGCGATGTGGGGCAACGGCCAGTATGCCGCCTGGGCGCGGATAGACAGCCTCTGCTCCTCTCTCGAGAGCCTGGACCACTTCGGCTGGCTCCTGCCGGAGGAGTACGGCGCCTTCCTGGCGCAGACCTCCGGGATCCTCTTCGAGTCCATCCGGGCAGGGCCCTCCGAACTGACCGCGGTCTTCAGCGGTGCCGCCACCGAGGGCCAGACGGCGGTGGCGGCGCTCCCCGGCGGATTCCAGGTCTCCTGGGTGTTCCTGGACGGCAGCCCCATCGGCTGGGAGACCAGAGGTGAAAGGCTGTTCTCCGTCCTGCCCGATCTGGGTCAGGGAACCCACACGCTCGTCATATGCAGGGAGGGCTCCTCGACGGGAGAAGGTCATGTCCCCGCGCCTCCCGGCGGGCCGGGGATGTCCCTGCCCTGCCCTCTCCGCAGCCGGGCCGTGCTGGCCCTCGCGGGATTCCCCCCGGGGTCCCGGGTGGGACTGGACTTCATCGACTCGTCCGGCAGAATCTCCATGAGCATGCAGATACTCACCGACCAGGCCGGCTCCGCGGAGGTCCTGGCGGACCTCGGGGATCTCCCGGTGGGCCTGTACTTCGCGGCAGCCTCCTGCCCGGAGGGCGACAGGATCGTAAGGCGAACCGTCCTCACCAGGTGACCCGCCGACCCTCCTCGATGTATCATTGACGGTTGCATCCCCGTTCCCGGGAAGGACGGTAGCCGCTGGATCTCGACAGGAAGGCTCTGATAGACAGGCTGCCGAACGGCATGCGACTGTGCGTGCTTCCCATGCCCTACGCCCCGGTGGCGACCAGCGTCCTCTGCTACGGCGCGGGTTCGGCCGTGGAGCGCGAGGGGACCAGGGGCTGCAGTCACCTCGTCGAGCATCTCATGTTCAAGGGGACCAAACGCTTCCCCTCCGGCGCATTCTGGAGGATCATCACCAGGAGCGGCGGCCTGGCGAACGCCTTCACCACCAGGGATGTCACCGCCTACTACGAGGTGGTCCCCGCGGCCAGGCTCCGGGAGGTGCTCGAGCTGGAGGCCGACAGGATGGCGTCTCTGGAGGTCGACGATGCCGAGGTCGCCCGCGAGGCCTCGATCATCCTCGAGGAGAGGCGCATGTCCTGCCAGGACAGCCCCGTGGGGGCTCTCGAGGAGGCGCTCCTGATGAGGGCGTTCCCTGACCACCCCTACGGGAACCCCGTGATCGGCTTCGGCGAGGACATCCGGTCCTTCACCGCGGCTGCGGCGGCCGAGTTCCACAGGACGCACTGCAACCCCGCGAACGCGGTCCTCGCGGTGGCCGGAAGGGTGGATCCGGCAGAGGTCGGGGAGCTGGTGCTCGACCTCTTCGGAGGCATCCCGGCTGGCGGGTCGTTCTCGCCGCCTCCGGACGAACGCCCCTGGGGCCCGCCGGGCAGGGAGAGGCTGAGCCACCCCTCCGACCTGCACAGGATATGCATCGCCTTCCCATCCCCCGAAGGTACCCACCCTGACTGGCCCATCCTCGAGATGGCCTCCACCTGGCTCTCCGGGACACGCTCCAGCCGGCTCGACGAACTCCTCGTGCACGGGGGCCTGGCCCTGGATGTGTCGACCGGCGGCTCGCTGAGCATCTGCCCGAGCCTCTTCACGGTCAGGGCCACGGTCTATCCGGGCAGGGACCCTTCCGTCGTCGAGGCCATAGTGCACGAGGAGCTGGCGAGGCTGTCGAGGGACATCCTCTCCGAACGCGACTTCGAGGACCTCAGGACGCAGCACCACGGGCTGAGCGTCCTCTCCGCCGCGAATCCGGCAGGCGCGGCATCGGAGCTCGCCCTCTCGCTCTCCAGGTTCGGCATCCCCTCCCACCAGGCGGCATCCTGGGAGGCCATGTCGCGGGCGGTCCCGCAGGACCTCGCCTCCGTCTGCACCCGCTGGCTGGATCCGTCGCGGGCCATCACGATGATCCTGGAGCCCTCGGGTTCGAAACCGGCGACGCTGGTCCCGTCCATCCTGCCCCGCGGCGAGGACATCTCGCCGCCCGACGACCTCGACCTGACGACCGCGGAGATCCCCCCGGAACTCACGCAGCCTCCTTCCGTGAGCGTGTCCGAAGGGGCGCGGACCCGGACCCTGCCGAACGGGATGCTGCTGGTGACCAGGCATGACGACACGTTCCCCCTGGTCTCCGTGGCCTTCTCGACCCCCCTCTCCGAGGAGAGGGAGCCTCTCGACAGGGCGGGCCTCGCCGCCGTGACCGCCGAGACCATGCAGCACGGCACGGGCGACCTCGGCTACATCGACTTCCACAGGCGGCTCGAGAGGCTCGGCAGCGACCTCTCGTTCTCCGCCGGGACCGAGCACTCGACAGGGATCATCACCATCCTCTCCGACCACATCGCGACGGGTCTCGAGGCCGTGGCCGACCTGCTCAGGCGGCCCGCCCTCGGGCAGGACGACCTGTCGAGGGTGGTGGCGGAGAAGATCGCCGAGATCAGGCAGAGGAACGAGTCGCCCTTCGTGGTGGCCCTCGAGAAGCTCCAGCTGTCCATGAGCGATCCCCCCGAGACCGCCCGCATCCCCGACGAGGCTTCGCTCGGCTCGATCACCAGGGGGGACGTCGAGGATTTCCACAGGGCGTGCAGCAGACCGGGCGGGACCGTGCTGGTCGTGGTCGGCAACTTCTCCGACCGGGAGCTCGAGACTCAGATCGAGAGGCTCTTCGGCGACTGGCAGGACCCCGCGGAGGCCCTCCCGCCCGTCGTCCACTCCCGTGTCCCCGAGAGGGGCGCCTGCACCACCACTTCGCTCGAGGGCAAGGCCCAGTCGTACATGCTCCTGGCCTGCCAGGCCCCGGGCAGGAGCAGCTCCGGGTTCGAGGCCTTCCGCCTCCTCGCAGGCATCCTGGGAGACGACATGGGCTCGAGGCTGGAACGCAGCCTCAGGACCTCGGGCGGCCTGGCCTACCAGGTCGGCTGCGAACACCTTGCAACGGGCGGGAGAGGCAGGCTCTTCGCATATCTCGCGACCTCGGCCGAGAACGCCCTGGAGGGCATACGCAGGCTGCAGGCAGAGCTGGACTCCATCTCCACGAAGGCCGTCGGACGGCACGAGCTGGACCTGGCCAAGGCCTCGGCGATGGGCAGGCAGGCGCTGTCGCTCATGGACTACGACTCGCTGGCGGGCTACCTCCTCAGGATGGCCGCGACGGGAAGGCCGCTGGACCACGACGTGAGGTCGCTGGCGGAGAAGGCGGCCGTCCGCGAGGAGGACATCCTGGAGGCCGCCGCGGGCTGGCTCGGCCGGGAACGTCGGTTCGTCTCGATAGCCGGAGCGGTGCCCTCAGGGCTCGACTGCGGGGGCTGAGCCGGAGGGGGGTGCCGTGCCGACGCCCCTCTGAAGCAGTATCCCCGCCAGCACCAGCGCGAGCCCCGCGAGAGTCGAGACCCTCAGAGGCTCCCCGAGTACCAGGGCGATGAAGGCAAGCGACAGGAACGGGGTGAGATAGATCAGGTTGCCCACCTGTGCCGGGTCCCTCGCCCGGGAGAGGGCCGCGAGCCATACGACGTAGGTCAGGCCCATCTCGAAGATCCCGATCCATGCGGAGGCGGCGAGAGCCCTGATGCCCGGGGTCCGCAGCGCACCTCCCGCCAGCCCCCATGCGACGAGGAACAGACATCCCCAGAGGAAGTTGCACAGGAGCCTCGCCGATCCCGCACCGCCCCCCCTCATGCTCGAAAGCCAGTAGACGGCCCAGATGACGGTGCTCGCGAGCGCGAGGAGGATGCCGGAGGTGCTCACACCGCCGTCCGCGCGGGGGTACAGCGCCGCCAGCAGGGCCACCCCGCAGAAACTGGTCAGGATGGCCGCAAGGCTCCTCCCCGACAGCCGCCCGCCGGGCAGCGCCGCGTGGATGAGCACCAGCATCACCGGCCACAGGTAGTTGACCACCATGGCGACCTGTGCCGGCAGCCTGTCGTAAGCCTCGAGAAGGACGAGATAGTAGAGGAAGGGGTTCAGGAAGCCCCTGGGGAGGGCCGACAGCATCATCCGCGTGTCGGGCCTCCTCCCCGACGCGAGCGCCCAGATCCCCAGGAAGACGAGCGACACGACCGAGGAGGTGAGGACCAGCATGTACGGGGTGGTCTCGGCGAGACCCAGCTTGAATGCGGTCGCAGCCGTGGCCCAGAGGCAGACCGCGGCCAGTCCGAGCCTGCGCGCGGCCTCCGTAGGAGAGTGAGCCAAGCATACCTCCCGGGACCCGGTGATCCGGGGCGTTTATCCACATCGCAAGGCAACATATGGTCGAACCGGTCAATTGCCTGCACAATATGTAGTGTTTTCGGCCTTGACGGGAGTCGGCCCCGGGGTATTATCGAAATCGTCGGCGGCCGATGGGACCGGCCTGCTTTTCATCGCCTCGGGGGGGCTTCGCGTACAGATGGACTGGCTTGTCAGGAGGAGCTCCGGTGAGATAGAGGGCTACCGGAGGAGCGAGATACTGCGCTCCGTCGAGACCGCGCTCACATCCTCGGAAACCCGCGAGGACGCCTCCGACATCGTCAACCAGGTCGAGGCCGCACTCTACATGAGCTTCTTCCGCAAGGGCACCATACCCACCGTCGAGCAGCTGCAGGACTTCATCGAGGAGACGCTGGTCCTGAGGAAGCTGACAGCTGCGGCGCGGCAGTTCATCCTGTACAGGGAGAAGCGCGCCGAGGTCCGCGACGTGGGCAGGCTCATAGGCGGGATCGACGGGCTGGTGGGCGACTACCTGGGCAGGGAGGACTGGAGGGTCAACGAGAACTCCAACATGAACTACTCCCTCCAGGGCCTGAACTTCTACCTGTCCAGCTCGATCACCGCCCGTTACTGGCTGGGCCGCATCTACACGCCCCCGGTGAAGGAGGCGCACGACTCGGGCGACATCCACATCCACGACCTCGGGATTCTGGGCCCCTACTGCGTCGGGTGGGACCTCAGGCAGCTCCTCCTCGAGGGCTTCAGGGGCGCCAGGGGAAAGATAGAGTCGGCCCCGCCGAAGCATCTCAGAACCGCTCTCGGGCAGATAGTGAACTTCTTCTACACCCTCCAGGGCGAGGCTGCCGGCGCCCAGGCCTTCTCGAACTTCGACACGCTCCTCGCGCCCTTCATACGCATCGACCGCCTCTCGCGCGAGGAGGTCCGCCAGGCCCTCCAGGAGTTCCTGTTCAACGTCAACATCCCTACGAGGGTGGGCTTCCAGACGCCCTTCACGAACATAACGATGGACCTGTCGGTGCCCTCGAACCTCGCGGGCGAGGAGGTGCTCCTGGGGGGGAGACCCACCGGCACGACCTACTCGGGGTACCAGGAGGAGATGGATCTCTTCAACTCCGTGTTCGCCGACCTGATGATGGAGGGCGACTCGAAGGGGAGGATCTTCACCTTCCCGATCCCCACCTACAACCTCACGAGCGACTTCGACTGGGAGAGCGACCGCCTGAAGCCGCTGTGGGAGATGACCGGCAAGTACGGGATCCCCTATTTCAGCAACTTCGTCAACTCGGACATGAACCCCGAGGACGCGAGGAGCATGTGCTGCCGCCTCCGGCTGGACAACCGCGAGCTGCGCAAGCGGGGCGGCGGCCTCTTCGGGTCGAACCCGCTCACGGGCTCCATCGGGGTGGTCACCATCAATCTGCCGAGGCTGGCGTGGCTCTCGCGCAGCGGGGGGGACTTCTTCGAGCGCCTCCGTGCGGTGATGGAGATCTCGCGCGACTCGCTCGAGCTGAAGCGCAGAGCCGTGGAGGAGCTCACCGAGAGGGGCCTCTACCCATACACCAGGCACTATCTCGAGGAGGTCAGGGCCTCGAGCGGCTCGTACTGGGCCAACCACTTCTCGACCATCGGCCTGCTCGGGATGAACGAGGCCTGCTGCAACCTCCTCGGAAGCGACATCATGGCCCCGGAGTCCTCGGCATGGGCCCTGAGCGTCCTCGAGTTCATGCGCGAGACCCTCTCGGCCTTCCAGGAGCAGACGGGCAACCTCTACAACCTCGAGGCCTCTCCGGCCGAGGGGGCCTCCTACAGGCTGGCCAGGAAGGACAGGGAGCGCTTCCCGGAGATCTTCTGCATGGGCAGCTCGAACCCCTACTACACGAACTCCGTGCATCCGCCGGTCAGCAGGCGCACGGACATCTACTCCCTCCTGAGCCACCAGGACCCACTCCAGGCGATGTTCACGGGGGGCACCGTGGTCCATGTCTTCATCGGGGAGGCCATAGCCGACTGGAAGGTGGTGCGCGATCTGGCGAGGCGCATCGTCACGAGGTTCAGGCTCCCCTACTTCAGCTTCACGCCCACATTTTCCATATGCCCGGTGCACGGTTACGTGCCCGGCGAGAAGTTCTTCTGCCCCTACCCCCACACCGACGAGGAGATAGCCCGGCACGGCGAGGTGGTCGAGCTCACCACCGAGCTTCCCGAGGGCAGCTTCAGGAGCGTGGACGGGACGGGGGACGACGGGGGGCAGGGCAGCCTGTTCCTGAACATCGGAAGGATCGGGGGACTATGAGTCACGCCGGGGAAGAGGCCGGGCCGCGCAAGGTGAGGGCCATCCGCACCGAGGTCTACTCCAGGGTGGTCGGGTACTACCGCCCGGTCCAGGACTGGAACAAGGGGAAGCAGGAGGAGTTCGCCGAGAGGGAGTACGTCGACCTCGAGGGGGACCCTCCGGGAAGGGATGAGTGATCCGCTCCTTCCTGGGTACCAGTCTGATCGAGTTCCCGGGCAGGATATCCTCGGTCGTCTTCATGGGCGGCTGCAACCTCTACTGCCCGTTCTGCCACAACCCCGAGCTGGTCCGCCCCGACATTCTCGCCGAGCAGTACTCGATGACCGAGGACGAGGTCATGGAGAGGCTCCGCGAGCGCGAGGGCTTCATCGACGGGGTCTCCATCACCGGGGGGGAGCCGCTGTGCTACCCCCGCATAGTCAACTTCCTGGGCAGGCTGAAGGGCGAGACCGGCCTGCAGGTCAAGCTGGACACCAACGGCACGATCCCCGACCGGCTGGCCGCCTCCATCCGCTACGTCGACTACGTCGCGATGGACATCAAGTCCTCGCCCGGCAGGTACGAGGAGGCCACCGGCGGCAGGGCGGCCTTCGACGGGATACTCACGTCCGTCTCGCTGATCCGCGAGATGCCGTCGTACGAGTTCAGGACCACCATGGTCCCCGGGCTCGTATCCTCGGATGACGTCAGGGAGATAGTCGAGCGCATAGGACGGGTCCGACGCTACGTGCTGCAGCGCTTCAGGCCCGGCAAGACCCTCTCGCCCGAGTTCGCGGGCGTGCCTTCATATCCGGGCGAATACCTCGAGAGCACTTCCAGGATGATCGCCCCGCTGGTCGACGAGGTCCTGATAAGGTCCTGACCGGTTCCGGGGGTGGGGGAGGAGCGCTGGAGGGTGTTCAAGGGCTGGTTGGCGCACTGCAGGAAGATCGGCGCCCCTCCCCCGGGAACCTGCTGCATTCCGGATGCGGCTACTGCGTGTTGCCTGCCTGTCCGGGTGATGCAGCTGCTGCGGCCCGTGCAGCACTTCCTGCCAGGCATGCGTCTATAGTCGGGAGGCCGGGGCCGGTTCCAGCCGGGCGCCTTCAGCGCTCCGGACGGTCCCCGGGGCGGTTCCCGGCGGCGAGGAGCACCTGCAGCTGGGCCTTCCTGCCGGCCGAGCCGCGCTCCACATCCACTGGCCGCAGCCGGGGGTCCAGCCCGGTGAAGTACATCGCCGCCGCAAGGGTCATTGGGGTGGGGAGGAATATCTGCATCTGCCGCGGCGAGAGACGGTGCAGGGAGAGCTCCGCGGCGGCCTCCGACATGTCGTCCATCGAGCAGCCCGGGAAGGCCGCCATCATGTAGGGCAGCAGGTACTGCTCCAGGCCGGCCTTCCGGGAGGCCCTGCCGAAGGCCTCCGCGAACCTCCTCCAGACCGCCTTCCCCGGCTTCCTCATGAGTCGCAGGATCCGGGCGGAGAAGTGCTCGGGCGCCACCTTGAGATGGCCTCCCACGTGCCGGGAGGCGATGCGCTCCAGCGACGGGGGATCCTCCAGCGCCAGGTCGTGGCGCAGTCCGCTCGCCACGAGCACCCGGTCGACCCCCTCCACTCGGGCCGCTCCGTCCAGCAGGTCGGCGAAGGCCTTCTGGGATGTGCGGAACCTCCCGCAGATCGACGGGAACAGGCAGGAGGGCCTCCGGCAGGACCTTTCCGCCTCCGGGTCCGAGCACCCCAGACCGTACATGTTGGCGGTGGGCCCGCCGATGTCGGAGATGACCCCCCTGAAGCGGGTTCCGGAGGCCAGCTTCCCGGCCTCGCGGATCACCGATCCGGGGCTGCGCGACACGATGTGCCTGCCCTGGTGGAGCCCGAGTGCGCAGAAGCTGCATCCGCCGGCACATCCCCTCACCGCCGTGATCGAGTCCCTGATCATCGTCCAGGCCGGGATCTCCCCGGTGTACCGGGGGTGGGGCATGCGGGCGTACGGGAGCTCGTACAGGGCATCCATCCCGCTGGTTGTGAGCGGCTCGGCCGGGGGGTTGCACACGACCCACCGGGTGTCCGACTTCTGGACGATCCGCCTGCCGCTCCAGGGATTCGCCTCGGCCTCGACGGCCAGCGTCATCCGCATGAAGTCCCCCGGGGAGGCCGACACCTCCTCGTGCGAGGGCAGGACGAGCGCGTCCTCCGGCGGCGAGCCCGAGGCTCCGATCCACGTGCATGTTCCCGGGATGCCCTCCAGGGAGCGGCCGCCATCGATGCGGGACGCGATCTCGGCGACCTGTCTCTCGCCCATGCCGTAAACGAGGATGTCGGCCCGGGTGTCAAGGATTACGGACCGCCTGACCTTGCCCGACCAGAAGTCGTAGTGGCTCAGGCGGCGGAGGCTGGCCTCGATGCCGCCCAGGACTATCGGCGTGCCGGGCATGCCCCGCCGGACGAGGTTCGAATAGACGAGAACGGCCCTGTCGGGCCTCATGCCGGACCTGCCGCCCTCCGAGTAGGCGTCGTCGGTGCGGATACGGCCGAGGGAGGTGTAGTGGTTGACCATCGAGTCCATCGCGCCGCCCGTGACGCCCGCGAAGAGCCTGGGGACGCCCAGGGCGAGGATCGACGAGGGGTCGCGCCAGTCGGGCTGCGGGAGGATGCCCGTCCTCAGGCCGAGGCCCTCCAGGAAGCGCCCTACTAGGGCGGCGCCGAACGACGGGTGGTCGACGTACGCATCACCCGACACCAGGACGACATCGCACTCCGCCCATCCCAGATCGTCCATCTCGGCACGGCTGGTCGGCAGGAACGGCGCCGCGGATCTACCCTTGCCCATGGGGCCTACATTGTGGATACGCGGCAGGCGGGGCAAATGGGCACGCCGACCCCTTCGGGTTTGAAATCGTTGACTTGCGGTTGCTATTTCTCTGCATTACATCAACTTGCAAATCGGTTTCCCGGGTATCCGCACCGGTAGGCCTGCAAGCCCGATCTCCAATCAGTGCAGCAGTTTACATAACGGTTCACCGGGGCCGCCCGGACCCTGACCGATCCACACCCTCCGCAGTCCCCGGAGCCGGATCCCCGGCCGACGCACCTGCGGCTCCGGCCTCCCCGTCACTCAATCGAATGAACTGCTTCATCCTGTATCGCAGGCCTTGCGGTCCGGGAAGAATCCCGTCACAATAGCAGTGAACACCTGTTTGGAGGGGAGTGCATCATGAGCGAGCAGAAGCAGGCGATCTGGAGCGAGCGTGTGAGGGCGGGAAGGGTCAACTACTTCCTGGACGTCCGTGAGTCGGCGAACGGAAGGGTCTTCCTCTCGATGGCCCAGAGCTCCCTGGGCGACGACGAGACCTGGAGGCGCGAGCGGATAGTCGTCTTCGAGGACGGCCTCGCCGTCTTCCGGAGAGCCGTCCTGTCCGCCCTCAGGATAATCGGTCGCGAGGCCGACGAGCGCCGGGATGCAGACCTCGACGAGCTCAGGAAGACCTGTCCCAGGGCCTTCGAGAAGTGGTCGGAGGACGACGAGAGCGCCCTGAGGCAGGGCTGGGGCTCGGGCATGACCGAGGCGGAGCTGGCCGTCAGGCTCGGCCGCACGCAGAGGGCGATCGGGCTCAGGCTTCAGAAGCTGGGGCTGCAGCCCGTCCCGGAGGCAGGGGCATCGGCCTGAGCGCTCTGGCCCCCGTCCCCGGTCATGGCTATGCTTCCCCCAATCGTCAGGAAGGGCGCCCGATGTCCGAACCGCTCGCCTTGCTTCTTCTTCTCGGAGCCGGTCTGGCTGCCGGCTTCTGCAACGTAGTTGCCGGGGGCGGCTCCCTCCTATCCATGCCGGCCCTCATCCTGATGGGCTTCCCGGCGGCCGTCGCCAACGGCAGCAACCGCGTCGCCGTGATGGGCCAGAGCATATCCTCCGTGATCGCCTTCAGGAGGCGGGGCTACGGCGAGACGGCCCTGGCGCTGCGATTCGCCCTTCCGGCCGCGGTGGGGGCCGTCCTCGGAAGCATGGTCGCTATCACAGTTCCCGACGACCTCTTCAGGAAGCTCCTCTCATTCGTGATGCTCGGCGTGACGGCCTCGAGCTTCCTCGGGCGCAGGCCGCAGGGCGCTCCGGGCGAAGAAGCGCCCGCCCACCCCCTCCTCCTCATGCCGGTCTTCCTCATCATCGGCTTCTACGGGGGGTTCATCCAGGCAGGGGTCGGCTTCCTGATAATCGCCGCCCTGCACGGCCTGGGCCGCCTGCCCCTCGTCAGGACCAACGGCATAAAGGTCCTCGTGGTCGGCGTATACACCGTGCCCTCCCTGCTCGTCTTCGTCCTCGAAGGAAAGGTCGCCTGGGTTCCGGCGCTGTGCCTCGCGGCAGGTCATGCGGCCGGAGGCTGGCTGGGAACCCACTTCACAGTGAGGGCCGGCGAGAAGTGGGTGCGCTTCTTCCTCGCCGCGGCCGTGGCAGCCATGGCCCTGAAGCTCGCCGGGGTGTTCTGATCGGGAGGAGAGTTCGATGAAGAGGATCTCGCCGGGTTCGCTGGTTCTCGGAGTGCTGCTCTTCGCCATGGGGGTCCTGGGGTTTGTCGGCGGGGCGGGTGTGAACTCTGCCATCCCGACCCTGCTGGGCCTGGCTCTGATCCATCTCGCACTGAAGGGCGGCAGGAAGGCTCTCGTGGTGTTCGGCCACACGAGCATCGTGATCGGATGCTACCTCACGGCATGGGGTATCCATCTCGCCCAGATCCCCGGGTCTGCACCAAGGGCGCTTCAGATTCTGGGCATGCCCCTCTTCTGGGGTCTGTTCTCCATCCTCGGGGGGATCTGCGCGAACTTCCACGGATTCTGCAGCTGCGTCCGCAGCATGGCCGGAGAGAAGGAGGCGGGCTGCGGGAAGGGCAGGTGATCCGCTCTCAGTAGTCGAGCAGTTCGAGGATCGACTCCCTGGTCCCTGATCGTATCCGCCAGTACCGCCTGCCGTCGAGGCTGACTCCCCAGAGGTCGGCGGGCAGCCACGGGTTCTTGTCCATCAGAACCAGTCCGAAGTTGCCGACATGCACCAGGACGGTGTCGGGCGGCTCTAGCCGAAGCCAGGCCAGCGTTCCCCCGACGATCTCCGAATCGGTGGCAGCAGAGCCGCCATCGACGAGCTGCATGGTACCGCCCTCGAGCAGCAGGACGCTGTCGACCGACAGGCTGAGGGTATCCCCGGATACCGTCCACCCGCCCCTGCGCTCGCGCAGCCTCTCCATCCCGTCCATGCTGTTCTCGCGCCAGATGAATGCGCCATCAGGCAGGAACGCATAAAGCATGTTGTAGCCGGACCCTACACACTCGGATGCATGCCACAGACCGACGAGGTCGCGGAAGCCCGGCGAACCGACCAGGACGGCCGCGCACAGATAGATGCATGATGCGATCATCATATCCTCCCTGCCGCGAAGATCGCTCACGGGGCCTCCGGGGGGAAGCCCTCCGATGGTCTGCGGATGGACATGAATCGCCCCGTGGCCTATGGTGTCGGCAGTCCAGGTTACCAGCAACCCCGGAGGAAGTCGATGAAGGCAACGACAATGTCGGCAGTCGCCCTGGCGCTCTTCGCCGCTTCGCCGGCCGCGCAGCTTCCGCCGGGCCAGCCGCTCTGCTCCTACTGGTTCCCGGAGGAGCTCCTCGCATGGGATCCGGCCTCCGATCCCGACGCACCCTACAACGTCGGCGCTGTGCCTCTCGCCGACAGGTTCACGGGCGACATCCAGGTCAATCCGCATGCGCGCCCCGGCGA
The DNA here is from genome assembly GCA_964603785.1 of uncultured bacterium. Classification (GTDB taxonomy): domain Bacteria; phylum Fermentibacterota; class Fermentibacteria; order Fermentibacterales; family Fermentibacteraceae; genus CAZRWD01. Next base: position 35,567 of record CAZRWD010000007.1, on the reverse strand, counting down.
GGCCGTCGTCTCCACGCTCTGCGCCTGGTACGGCACGAGCTCCAACCCGTCCCAGGGCACCCGGGACTTCGATGTCTTCGCGCCCAACTACTGGATGTACATAGACATCATGGTATTCTGGGGGGGGTCGGCCGGGGAGGGGCTCATCCTCGCCCCTGCGCCATACGTCATCGACGCCGCTCACAGGAACGGTGTGCCGGTCTACGGCACCATCTTCTTCCCCCCGGCCGTCTACGGCGGACAGATCCAGTGGGTCTGGGACCTGGTCCAGAGGGAGGGGGCCACGTTCCCGGTGGCCGACAAGCTCATCGAGGTCGCGGAGTACTACGGCTTCGAAGGGTGGTTCATCAACCAGGAGACTGCGGGCGGGACCGCACAGCTTGCCGTGCTGGTGCGCGACTTCATGGACTACGTCCAGACGAACTCCGACATAGACATCATGTGGTATGACGCGATGATAGAGAACGGGGCGATAGCCTGGCAGAACGCGCTGAACGCCAACAACGACATGTTCTTCCATGACGGTGAGGTCATCTCCGACGAGTTCTTCATCAACTTCTCCTGGAACCAGACGGGTCTGGTGAACTCCGGAGCTCTCGCCGAGAGCTTCGGGAGGAGCCGGTACGAGCTCTTCGCCGGGGCCGACGTGGAGGCGAACGGATACCAGACCTCGGTGAACTGGTCGGTGCTCTTCCCGGAAGGACAGCCGCACAGGGCCTCGCTGGGCTTCTACCGCCCGGAATGGTGCTTCAACTCGTCCACCGGTCCCGAGGACTTCTACCAGAAGGAGAACCGCTTCTGGGTCGGAGCCAACAGGGACCCCTCCTTCACGGATACCACCCATCCCTGGAAGGGGCTGGCCCACTATGTGGTCGACAAGTCCGTGATCGACGGGTTCCCGTTCGTCACCAACTTCAGCACTGGCCAGGGAGGCATGTACTCCGTGGACGGCAGCGTCCTGGGAACCGGGGAGTGGAGCAACCTGAGCCTGCAGGACGTTCTGCCGACCTGGCGCTGGATCGCTCAGAGCTCATCCACGCCGCTCTACCCGGATCTGGTCTGGGACGACGCCTACTACGGAGGCACCTGCCTCGCCGTGACCGGAGACCTCCCGGCGGGGTCCCCCACCGACCTCCTCCTCTACAAGACCGACCTGACCATCACCTCCTCCAGCTACTGCACGATCGCCTTCCGCGCCGACGCAGCGGGTGAGCCGTCGAGGATCCAGATCGCACTCGACTTCACAGACACATCGGGCGTTTCCGGATTCGTCGACGCAGGCAGCTCGACCCAGCCCGGCTGGAACATCAGGACGATCCCCCTGTCCTCGTTCACGGGGAGGACCCTCGAAGCGCTCGGCCTCCGTTTCGTTTCGCCAGTCTCCGTGACCGGCTTCGAGAGGAGGATCGGCAGGCTGGGCATCCTGAACGCCCCGCCATCCCCTCCCGCTCCCCCGTCGGGAGCCTGGGTCGACGGCTTCTACCAGAGCGACGACGATCATGCGTCGGTCCGCCTCCGATGGACGGCGTCGACCGGCGATGTGCGGCAGTACAACGTCTACAGGTTGAACGCAGGCTCGACGAGGACCTTCCTGTGGGCCACCCCCAACACGGCCTGCTTCGTCCCGGAGCTCGTGAGGGCGCCCGGTGAGACTTCGACGATGCTCCTCATCGAGGCTGTCGGGCCCGACTTCAGCGCGTCGGGGGCGGACTCCGTGGCAGTCGACTGGACGATAACCGGGATCGGGGAGGGCGACCCGGTGCCCGTCCCGGTCCTCGGGGCCGGGCATCCGAACCCGTTCACAGCCTCGACCGCGATGTCCTTCGATCTGCCATCCGCCGGTCACGTGACGATCTCGGCGTACAGCCTCGACGGAAGGGTTGCGGCGACGGTTCTGGACTGCGAGATGACGGCCGGGAGCCATACCCTCGGCTGGACCGGGAGCGGTCTGCCTCCCGGCATCTACATCCTTAGGATGGATGCCTGCGGCACCCACTCGATCAGGAGGCTCGTGAGGCTCTGATCAGCCTGGGAGGCCGGTTCTGTCCAACCAATCCGCCATGAGCCCCCGGGCCCGCTCCGCGTAGGCGGCGTTCCGCTCCCGGTGCGGCACCCGCCGCTCGAGGGGGGGGAATAGTCCGTAGTTCACGTTGCTGGGCTGGAACCGCTTCCAGTTCGACGAGGTGACATGCCTCAGCAGGCTACCGACGGCGGTCTCGGGAGGAGGTGTCTCCGGAGCGGCCCCTGTCAGCCGGCTCGCGGTGAAGAGCCCGGCGAGCATGCCGCAGGCGGCGGACTCGACATACCCCTCCACGCCGGTGATCTGACCGGCGAACACGACATGCTCCCTCCCCCGCATCCTCAGAGTGGAATCCAGGATGCGGGGAGAGTCTATGAAGGTGTTCCTGTGCATCGAGCCGTAGCGGAGGAACTCAGCCCTCTCCAGACCGGGGATGAGACGGATGATCCTGCGCTGCTCCGGATAGGTCATCTTCGTCTGGAAGCCGACCAGGTTCCATGCGGTTCCGGCGGCGTTCTCCCTGCGGAGCTGCACGGCTGCGAAGGGCCTGGAACCCGTGCGCGGATCAACGAGCCCCACGGGTTTCATAGGCCCGTATGCCAGGGCCATCCTGCCGGTCGAGGCGATCGCCTCCACGGGCATGCAGCCCGTGAAGTGGATCTCCCTCTCGAAGTGGTGCAGGGGCACCGTCTCCGCGACGAGCAGCTCGTCGACGAGAGCCGAGTAGTCCGCTTCGGAAACAGGGCAGTTCAGGTAATCGTCACCTCCGCCCTTCCCGTACCGTGACTGGGCGAAAACGACTGACATGTCCAGGGAGTCCGCCGAGACGACGGGTGCGATGGCGTCGTAGAAGTAGAGGCCCTGCGACCCGGTGAGCCCGGTGATCGAGGAGGCGAGTGCGTCGCTCGTCAGGGGCCCCGAGGCCAGTATCACCTGGCGCCCGGAGTGGATCGAGGTCGCCTCATCGCGGATCACCCTTATGAGCGGATTGGAGTCGATCAGGGAGGTGATGCCCCTTGCGAACTCCTCGCGATCCACTGCGAGGGCTCCGCCCGCGGGAATGGAACACTGCCTGGCGACCCTCATCACCAGGGACCCCATCGCCTCCATCTCCTGCTTCAGCAGCCCGACGGCATTCGCGGGATCCGCCGACCTGAACGAGTTCGAGCAGACCAGCTCCGCCAGCATCCCGGTTCGATGGGCGGGGGTCGTGACAGTCGGCCGCATCTCGATCAGGTCGACCGAGAAGCCGTGCCGGGCGAGCATCCACGCAGCCTCGCACCCGGCCAGACCGCCACCGATCACCATCGGGGTCAGGCTACTCAACGTACATCTCCTTCTCGATCAGCCTCTTAACATCTCCGGGGTCAGGCTACTCAATCGGCTCCACAGAGGAGACCAGCCCCCCATCATCGATAGTCTTGTTCAGAAACTATCTCTGGTCGAGTGGGATCTTCTCCTGGGCAGTACGATCCGGCCGGTGGTGGACTCGATCTCTCTGCAGGCCTGGATCGAGAGGAGAGGCCTTCCGATGCGCGTACCATCTCTCAGGGAGTCGAAGTCTTCCGATTCGCCTGATTCCAGGTAGTATTCCCAGTCGGGGTACTGCTCGAAGACTGCCGGAAGCGGGCAGAGTGGGATGAGTGGTTCGGCTGCACCGCTTCGAGCGAATGCAGAGGACCAGGGGTAGTCTACAGGTCTTCTTACCAGCCCGGCCCTGACAGGATTCATCTCGGTGTACCTGACGGCATTGAGCAGGTGCCAGTCATCCATCGCGCACGAATAGAACCTGCCCTGCCAGAGATGCCCGGTCGAGCCGCTGCGGCGGTTGTGAGACAGTGCATATGCGGTCAGTATGTCGTGCATGGCAAGAGAAAGACCTTCGACGTTCGCCACGGGAACAAGAATCAGGTGGACATGATTGGGCATCATGCAATAGGAAATGACATCCACTCCATTGGACAGCAGATACCGGGCAGAGACCTCCGCATATCTCCGATAGTCGGCGGGGCAATGGAACACCCTGATACCCTTGTTACCCCTGTGGGTCACATGGTGTGGAAGACCTTGCAGTACGAGTCTCGGGAATCTGGCCATACATATGTTTTCCCACATTGCGGCGAGCCTGTCAAGACCATTCTGTCATTAGCCTGCACTACAACAGGTTCTGATTATCGCGAATACCCCGTCGCATGGTATTCAGCGCATGCATTCATTCATTGCTGACACCAGAATAGAGTAGCCTGACCCTGCTTTTTCGATATTGTTGTTGGATATCAGGATCGAGCTTGAGTAGCCTGACCCCGATCAGAAGAGCATAGTATCGCTGTACCCCGAGGCGCCGGCATACCGCCGGCCAGGAAGGGCGGGAGCGCTGCTGTTGACTGGGCGAGCTTCGGAACGATGCAACGGCGGTTCCAGCTACAGGCTCATCTGGGACACCGTCAGCCGCATACCCCGCGGCAGGGTGTCGACCTACGGGGCGGTCGCCCGCATGGCCGGTCTCCCCGGGAGGGCCAGGATGGTCGGCTATGCGATGCACTCCGTCCCTTCCGGCTCGGACATCCCATGGCACCGGGTGGTGAACTCGCAGGGGACGATAAGCCGCCATCCGGACCCGTCCTTCGCCTGCATCCAGCGATCGCTGCTGGAGCGGGAAGGCGTTGTATTCGACGAGGGGGGGCGGATCGACCTCGCGAGATTCGCCTGGCGCGGGCGTGAAGGAGACCTTCCGGAGGGAGACGCCACCTAGATGACCGGGAGACCGCGGATCGATATCGAGAGGGACATCAGGCACTCGCTGCTGGGTCTGGCCGGGCTGTTCGTGCTGGTTGCCGCCGCAGCGTGGATACTGACCCGCTGGCACATGCTCCCGTCGGAAGTGCCCATGCACTTCGACGATGCCGGCGAGCCCGACGGATTCGGCCCGAAGTACACGCTGCTCATCATCCCCGGGATCGCCCTCCTACTCTGGGCCGGCCTGGGGGTTCTCACGAGGTTCCCGCACAGGTTCAACTACCTGTTCAGGATAACCGAGCAGAACGCCGAGAGGCAGTACGGCATCGCCGTGTCCATGGTGCAATGGATCAGGCTGTGCATGTGCGCCGTCTTCGCGTACATAGCATGGGGGTCGACACGAGTTGCGCTCGGGGAGGCGAAGGTCCTCGACACGTCCGTGGTGCTCGTCCTGACCGCCTCGGTCTTCGTCGTATCGGGCATCCACATCGTCCAGATGGTGCGGTCGAGATGACGGAGGGCCGTGACACCGGCTTCTAGTCCGGCGGATCCGATGAGCCTATCTTCGACCGGTAGGCCGGCTCGGCCGCCGGCCCTGCGAGGAGTGTGATGGGCAGCCCCGAGAGACGACCACTCGCCGTGATGTTCACCGACATCGCAGGCTTCACCGCCAGGATGGAGAGGAGCGAGTCCGACGCGCTCCGCATACTCGGCAGCCAGCGGGAGATACTCTCCGGCCACCTCGACGGCCAGGACGGGACCATGCTCAAGGAGATGGGCGACGGCACGCTGAGCGTGTTCGGAACGCCAGCCGCCGCCGTGAGGTGCGCGAGGGGCTTCCAGGAGGACCTGCGGGGCGCCGACTTCCGCGTGAGGATCGGCATCCACTGGGGCGAGGTCCTGGTCGGGGAGGGAGACGTCTTCGGCGACACCGTGAACGTCGCCTCGAGGCTCGAGGAGATAGCCGCCCCGGGTGGCATATTCGTTTCGGGCGAACTCCTCGGGAACTACGGATCCGGGCGGAAGCCGTACACGATCCCCCTCGGCATGAGAAGGCTGAAGGGGCTCGGGCGCCTCGTCGACGTGCACGCCCTCAAGGGGACCTTCCGCCATCCCCTCCCCGTCGAGAGCCTGGCCACTGTCGACGACGCCCTCACGGCCGCAGGCACGCGCGAGGTCCCGACACTCGCCGTGATGCTCCTCGAGAACCTGGGAGACGAGCAGGACGCATTCTACGCCTACGGCATAACCACCGACCTGGTCAGCGACCTCTCCAGGGTGGGCAGCATCTCGGTCATCCCCATGTCGACGATCATGAAGACCGCAGCAGCAGCCTCATCCGACCGGGATGCCGCCCGGAGGCTCAGCGCCGAGTTCCTGGTCAAGGGCACGCTCTGGCGTCAGAAGGACATCTTCCGCCTGTCCATAGAGATGACCGAGGTCAGGACGGACAGGCTGGTCTGGACCGACAGCTGGCAGGACAACTGGTACGAGCTGGCCTCGCTGAAGGGCAAGCTCGCCGACGGCATCCTCAAGGCCCTCGGGAGGGAGCCCTCGAGCTACCCCGGCATGACGGGCACCGTCACCGACCGGGTGGGCGCATACGAGCAGTATCTCAAGGCCAAGCACCTCTGGCGGGTCAAGCGCAGCAGGTCCGACATCGAGAAGGTCCGCAGGATGATCGCGAAGCTGCTCGAGGCCGACCCGGCGCTCGTCCCGGCGCTCAACCTCCTCGGCGAGACCTTCAGGGAATCCGGCGACTTCGAGAAGGGGCTCGAGATATTCAGGGAGGCATCCGCGCGGGCGAAGAGCTCCGGTGACAGGAAGGGCATGCTCGACAGCGAGAACGCCATCGCGATCACCAGCTGGATGAGGGCCGACCACAGGAGCGCGAGGCGGGGCTTCGAGAGGGTCCTCAGGATGGCGAGGAGCATCGGTGACAGGGAGGGACAGGGAAAGGCCCTCTCCAACATCGGCCTGATGGACTGCGAGCTGGCGGAGTATCCCTCGGCGCTCGACCACCTCGCACGGGCGCTCGCGCTCGCGCAGGAGATCAAGGCCCCCCTGCTGCAGGCGAACACCCTGTGCAACATCGGCCTGGTCCACTGGCGGAAGGGCGATGTCGAGAAGGCGCTGCAGCACTATCAGAAGTCACTCGACCTCTTCGTCGAGATGAACGACCTGGCCGGCCAGTCGAACCTGTTGCGCAACATCGGTATCTGTCACAACCGGTCGGGCGAGCCCGAGAAGGCGCTGGAGATGGCCGAAAAGGGGCTGGAGATCGCGCTGGCCCTCGACGACAGGCCCGGGCAGTGCAGGGCCCTCAACAACAGGGGCAACTCCCTGCTCGAGATGGGCATGGATGAGGAGGCGCGCGCCAGCTACGACCGCTCTCTGGATCTGGCCAGGGAGCTCGGTCTGGTCGACATGGAGGGGGTCCTGCTGACGAACCTCGGCCTGCTGGCCCTGAACGCCGGGGAACACGACAATGCTCTCGGGATGACCCGGCGGGCGACGGATATCTGCCGCAGGACCGGCGACACGGAGGGCGAGAACGAGAACCTGCTCAACCAGGCATCCATCCTTGTCGAGGACGGCCGTTACCACGAGGCCGTCGGGCTCCTCCGCGAGAGCTCCGGACTGGCTGCGAAGGTCGGGATCTCCTCATTCCGCGCACAGACCGCGGCCACTCTGGCCAACGCCCTCGCCCACGAACCGGACATCGCCACGCACTACGGGGAGATCCTTGACCTGCTCGACCAGGTGGCGGGCGATCTCCCGCTCCAGACCAGGGCGCGGGCCTACGCGGTCCGAATGGCCTCGGATGCGATAGCGATGCTGCTGGCGCAGGACGTCCCGCCGCCCCGAAAAGCCTCCGAGCTGCGGAAGATGCATGCCGATCTCATCGAGGAGGCTCACGAGAACCTCATCGAGGCGGCAGCGAGGATCAGGGACGCCTCCAGGAGGAAATCGTTCCTGGGGAACATCTCCGACCACCGCAGGATCCTCGGGGAGTGGCTGGCTCTCGGGAAGGGCCGCTGATCACCTAGACCCGGAGCCTGTACTCGGCGAACTCACCGACCGGACGATATCCGACCATCCCGTAGATGTGGTTCGATGTCGGATTCGACAGGTCCGTGAACAGGGTGCAGAAGCGCCTCCCCCTGGAGAGCATCTCCGAGGAGAGCGCGGAGACGATGCTCGATGCGTATCCCCTGCCGCGCAGCGGAAGGGGGGTGTAGACGAGGCTGATCGTGATGCCGTTCCAGGTCGGCCTTCCCACGGCAGCCATCGAGACCACCCCCCCGTCCTCCCAGTAGAAGACGTCACCGCCCGCCAGGAGCTTCTGCGCCGTCTCCGGGGTCGCGTGCGACGGAACCGAGCCGAAGCAGTCCCGATGGAAGGCCCTGAACCAGTCCCAGAACCAGGTGGAGTCGTCGGGGCCGGCATTGCGCATCACGCCGGCGGAGATCGGCTTCTGCGCGACGCTTTCCAGCACGTACAGACCGAGTCGCATGGCGGCGACCGGCTCGGCGAGTACCTCGATGGACCAGGCCGAGGCCATGCGGGCGGCCTCGGCAGCCGGTCCGATGACTCCCGGAAGCGTCGTCCCCGAGGCGGCGAGGGCGTCGGCCAGGGCGCGGAAGGCGTCGGAGGGCCAGTCGAACCCAGAGCAGAGGACCAGGTTGTGGGGAGGGGTCATCAGGGCCGCCCCCACCGTGCGGCCGGTCTGCTCCAGAGTCCAGAACCGGGGAGGCGTATCGGAGTACCCCCGTCCGGACTGCAGCCGGAAGCATATGCCCGCGGGAAGGCTGTTCTCGACCTCGCGCCCGGACATCACGGCTCCCGCCCTGGCCATGAAGGCATCCACCGAATCGAACTCCAGGACCCTGGGTACGGTCATCGTGCCTCGACGGACTCGAGGACGGATCCGTCGAGCCCGATCCGTGTCAGCCTGACAGGGAAGACGCCACCGGACCGGTCGCGTGCGGCCCCGGCCAGCCTGACCAGCCCCGCGCAGCAGGGAACCTGCATGTAGACGACCTCCAGCGAGCGGATGCCGCAGGTGGCGAAGACCACGCCAAGCTTGTCCAGATATGCTTCCGCATCGTCCAGCTTGGGGCAGCCGACCAGCACGGAGCGGCCCTTCACGAACCTCTCGTGGAAGCCAGCGAATGCGAAGGGCACGCAGTCGGCCGCCAGCAGGACATCTGCGTTCCGCAGGAACGGGGCGTCCACGGGGACGAGGGTGATCTGCACCGGCCAGTTGGAGAGCATGGATGACCGCGCGGCCCCTTCATCCGGCTGTTCCGCCTGCGACCTGTCGAATGTCCTCGGCGCGGCCGACGGGCATGCGCAGGCGGGACGCGCGTCATGCGCCTCCGGCTGTCCGGCCTTCCGCGCCTCCACCTCCTCCGGATCGAAGGGGTCGGCCTCCCTCTCCTCGATGGTCAGCGCGCCCCTGGGGCACTCCCCTATGCACGCTCCGAGTCCGTCGCAGTAGGAGTCCTTGACCAGGACGGCCTTGCCGTCACGGATCTCGATGGCCCCCTCGTGGCACGCCCGGGCGCAGATGCCGCAGCCGTCGCAGAGATCCCGGTCGATCCGGATGATCATCCTCCTGCCGGACATGCCGGGCCTCCCTTCGCTGCGGTTGCAGTCCCACCGCACCCGCAATGATTCTCGATCAGATCATCGATGTGCAACAGGCCTTCCGCGGCAGCCGGCGACTGCGCCGCGGAGCGCGTGCCTTCCCGGTCGAATCGCAGGCCGGTATACTGCCCGCATGACGGGAGGAGTTCCCAGGGTCCGCATCCGTGCGGAATGGGCCGCAGAGGCGATCCCCGTGATGAGGGGGATGCTGCCTCCGGGGATATCAGTGTCCCCGGACGATTCGGGCGACTGTGAGATCCTGGTCGCGGGAAGGCCCACTGCGGAGCTCCTGGATTCGCTCCCCTCGCTGTCGACCCTGGTGATTCCCTGGGCGGGGATCCCGCCCGCTCTCGCAGGACTTCTGGAGGGCCGTCCTCGAATCCGGGTCTACAACCTCCATCACAACGCACCGGCGGCCGCCGAGCTGGCGATCGGGCTGCTGCTCGCAGCGGCGCGGCGGATCGTACCCGATGACGCGGCACTCAGGAGGGGTGACTGGAGACCGAGATACGCCCAGTCGGGCGCCCTCATCGTGCACGGTTCACGCGCGGTGGTCGCGGGATACGGCTCGGTGGGCCGAAGGGTTGCGGCCGTACTGCTGTCCATGGGTGCGCATGTCTCCGCCACCCGGAGGAGCGTGTCGACCGCGGTGACCGAGGATGGGGTCCATATCGTCCCACCCCACGGACTGGGCGGGATTCTCGAAGGCGCCGACATCCTCGTCCTGACCGTCCCGCTCACCGTCGAGACCAGGGGGCTCGTGGGCGCGCACGAGCTCTCCCTGCTTGCCGGAGGTTCGGTCCTGGTGAACGTCGCACGGGCCGAGGTGGTCGACGAGAAGGCTCTCTACGAGGGACTGGTCTCCGGAAGGCCGGGAGCGGCCGGGCTCGACGTCTGGTACTCCTATCCGGAGGACGAGGGGGCGAGGCTGTCCACCATGCCTTCCGACCGCCCGTTCCACGAACTCCCCAATGTCGTGATGAGCCCGCACAAGGGAGGGGCCTTCGGGGTGCCCGCCCTCGAACGGACGCGGATCGAGCATCTCGTCCGCCTGCTCGCCGCGCTCTCGACTGATGATGCGGACCCCTGGAGGGTGGACCCCGGAAGAGGCTACTGAACCTCGGTTCCCCGTGCTCCCGGACTACGCCCCGACAGCAGCCTGCTCGCCGCGACTCCTCCCGCGATGAGGACGAACCCGGTTATGAGGCGCTCAGGATCGGGCCTCTCTCCGAAGAAGACCAGCGAGGCCAGGACCGCCAGCGGTATCTTGGCATTGTTCATCGCCGCGAGGGAGCCTGCGTTCACGAGACGCGCGCCGCGATTCCACATCAGGAAGCACGCCGCCGTCGACACGAGTCCGAGATAGCCCAGAGAGAGCAGCTGTGCGCCCGACAGTCGCGTGACCGAGCCGATCGATGCGGCGGCAGGCACGGCGGTGGCCGCAATGCCGCCGAGATAGAGCAATCCTATGAGTCCGGCATCGGACAGACCGGGATATCTGCTCATCCTGCTCCGGTAGAAGACCTGGCCCGCCGCGAAGAAGAGGTTGGAGGCCTGCACCAGGACCAGTCCCTTGAGGAACCCGGGCGATGCCGGACTGCCGCCCCAGAGGATTATCCCGCCCCCCAGAACCGCCGCGCACGCCGCGGCCAGGAAGACCCTGTTCAGCCTCCTCTCGGCGACAGCATCGAAGAGGGCCACGAAGACCGGCGTGGTGATGGTCAGCATGGCCACCTCCCACGCCTCGAGCCACTCGAACGCCCTGATGTAGGCCAGGTACATCATCCCGAACTGGACGGCCCCCGTCAGGATGAGCTGGCCCCGGAGGCGTGAGGGGATGCCACCCGCACGGAGGAGAGGGGCGGCAGCGAGCGTTGCCAGGGCGAGCCGGAGGAACGAGACCAGGGATGGATCGACATCGGACAGGGAGCTCCGGATGACCCCGAAGGAGAATGCCCATACGATGGATACGAGAATCAGCCAGACCATGCCCCCGCCTCATGTGGAAAGCCCCCGGAGCCGAGGCTCCGGGGGCTTCAGAATAAATCCGGCGACGACCTACTCTCCCAGACAGTCCCCTGTCTAGTACCATCGGCGCTGGAGGGCTTAACTTCCGTGTTCGGAATGGGAACGGGTGTGGCCCCTCCGCCATGGTCGCCGGAAGACCAGGCGCAGTTCCTTCACATCTGCACAGGGCGGAAAGATCTTCACCGGACGGAGGATGTATGTGAGGAAGCCGCACGGCCGATTAGTACCGCTCGGCTGAACACGTTACCGTGCTTACACCTGCGGCCTATCAAACTCGTAGTCTCCGAGTGGCCTTCAGGACCTTTCGGTCGGGAAGCCTAGTCTTGGGGCCGGTTTCGCACTTAGATGCTTTCAGCGCTTCTCCTGGTCCGCATATAGCTACCCAGCGGTGCCCCTGGCGGGACAACTGGTACACTAGAGATGCGTCCGCCTCGGTCCTCTCGTACTAAAGGCAGATCCCCTCAAGCTTCCTACGCCCGTGGAGGATAGGGACCGAACTGTCTCACGACGTTCTAAACCCAGCTCGCGTAACGCTTTAATCGGCGAACAGCCGAACCCTTGGGACCTTGTTCAGCCCCAGGATGCGTTGAGCCGACATCGAGGTGCCAAACCGCCACGTCGATGTGAACTCTCGGTGGCGATCAGCCTGTTATCCCCGGGGTACCTTTTATCCGTTGAGCCACGGCCCTTCCACTCGGGACCGCAGGATCACTAAGCCCTGCTTTCGCATCTGCTCGACCTGTACGTCTCGCAGTCAAGCTCCCTTGTGCCTTTACACTCGACGCGCGATTGCCGACCGCGCTGAGGGAACCTTAGGGCGCCTCCGTTACTCTTTGGGAGGCGACCACCCCAGTCAAACTGCCCACCAGACACTGTCCATGATCCGGATTACGGACCCATGTTAGAGTTTCAGCATAACGAGGACGGTATTTCAAGGTTGACTCCACCGGAACTAGCGTCCCGGCTTCAAAGTCTCCCGCCTATCCTACACACGCCATGACGAAACCCAATATCAAGCTGCAGTAAAGGTCCACGGGGTCTTTCTGTCCTTCCACGGGAAAACGGTATCTTCACCGCTACTGCAATTTCGCCGAGCCTCGGGTTGAGACAGTGCCCAAGTCGTTACACCATTCGTGCGGGTCGGAACTTACCCGACAAGGAATTTCGCTACCTTAGGACCGTTATAGTTACGGCCGCCGTTTACTGGGGCTTCGGTTCAGAGCTTCGCTTGCACGTTGAGAGCAAGCTGACCCCTCCCCTTAACGCTCCAGCACCGGGCAGGTGTCAGTCCCTATACATCGTCTTACGACTTGGCAGAGACGGGTGTTTTTAGTAAACAGTCGCCCAGGCCATTTCACTGCGGCCGGATCCGGCTCGAGCGGCAAGCGCCGTCACCAGCTCCGGCGTCCCTTATCCCTAAGTTACGGGACGATTTTGCCTAGTTCCTTAACCCGAGTTAGCTCGAACACCTGAGGATCCTCTCCTCGCCCACCTGTGTCGGTTTACGGTACGGACACCCCATGTACTCGCTTAGAGGTTTTTCTTGGCGGCATGGACCCGGCCACTTTGTGAGCCGAAGCTCTCGTCGCACCCCTTGGAGTTGGAGCAGCGGATTTGCCTGCCGCTCCCCCCTACAGGCACGAACCGGGACTTCCATCACCCGGATGGCCCTACCTTCCGCGTCACCCCTTCGCTCGAACGCACATGGGATGGTGCAGGAATGTTGACCTGCTTCCCATCGCTTACGCCTTTCGGCCTGTGCTTAGGATCCGACTAACCCTGGGAGGATCAGCCTTGCCCAGGAAACCTTAGGCTTTCGGTGTGCGGGTTTCTCACCCGCATTATCGCTACTCATGCCGGGATGATCACTTCCGTACGCTCCAGCCCCCCTTCCAGGGAACCTTCGCTGCGAACGGAACGCTCCTCTACCACTGCCACTCGAGGTGGCAGTCCGCGGCTTCGGTGGTACGTTTGAGCCCCGATTATTATTGGCGCAGAACCGCTTGACTGGTGAGCTGTTACGCACTCTTTAAATGAATGGCTGCTTCTAAGCCAACATCCCAGTTGTCTGTGCGACTCCACTTCCTTTGATACACTTAACGTACGCTTGGGGACCTTAGCCGGCGGTCTGGGTTGTTTCCCTCTCGGCCGCGGAGCTTATCCCTCGCGGCCTGACTGCCGAGCACCATGTTCCGGCATTCGGAGTTTGGTTGGGGTCAGTAAGCTTGTAGGCCCCCTAGCCCATCCAGTGCTCTACCTCCGGAACACTAAATCTCGACGCTAGCCCTAGAGCTATTTCGAGGAGAACCAGCTATCTCCAGGTTTGTTTGGCCTTTCACCCCTATCCACAGCTCATCCCCCAGCTTTTCAACGCTGGTGGGTTCGGCCCTCCACTTGGTTTTACCCAAGCTTCAGCCTGGCCATGGGTAGATCACCTGGCTTCGGGTCTGCCGCGCGCAACTAAATCGCCCTATTCAGACTCGGTTTCCCTTCGGCTCCGGCCAACCGGCCTTAACCTTGCTACGCACGAGCAACTCCCCGGCTCATTATGCAAAAGGCACGCCGTCACAGAACAAGTCTGCTCCGACTGCTTGTAGGCACACGGTTTCAGGTACTATTTCACTCCCCGCCAGGGGTGCTTTTCACCTTTCCCTCACGGTACTAGTTCGCTATCGGTCACAGGCGAGTGTTTAGCCTTAGGCGGTGGTCCGCCCAGATTCACACGGGATTCCACGTGCCCCGTGCTACTTGGGAGAGCATCCCAGATCCAGAGCATGTTTTCGCGTACGGGCCTGTCACCCTCTTTGGAGCAGCTTTCCAGAAGCTTCGGCTAACATGCTTTTCGATCCGAGGTGACGCATCCTCCGGATACTTCCCTGTCGCGACCCCGACGGTGCAACGCTTGCGCAGCTATCACGCACCGCTCGGTTTAGGCTGTTCCCTCTTCGCTCGCCGCTACTGGGGGAATCGCATTCGCTTTCTCTTCCTCCGGGTACTAAGATGTTTCAGTTCCCCGGGTTAGCCTCTCCAAGCCTATGTGTTCAGCAAGGAGATACCTGGGGGTTAGCCCAGGTGGGTTTTCCCATTCGGAGATCTCCGGGTCAAAGGTTGCTTGCACCTCACCGGAGCTTATCGCAGCTTACCACGTCCTTCATCGCCTGCCTGTGCCAAGGCATCCACCGTATGCCCTTAGTAGCTTCCTCACAATCCTCGATGTTCGGTGAAGAATCATTTCTACCCTGTGCAGATGTCAAAGAACTGCGCGCATGCCGCGTCATGCTGGTGGAGATGGCCGGGCTCGAACCGGCGACCTACGGCTTGCAAAGCCGTCGCTCTTCCAGCTGAGCTACACCCCCTCCGCCGGGACTCCGGGTCAGGGGCCCATGGTGGGCCTGACTAGACTCGAACTAGTGACCTCGCGCTTATCAGGCGCGCGCTCTGACCACCTGAGCTACAGGCCCGCCAAGAGGCCAAGGAGGTCACGGCTCCCCGGCAAAGCATTATCGAGAGAAGACAGATACCGCTCCCACACTGCGCTCAACCTGGTTTCACGGAGGGTTCTACCCCTCCGCTACACACCTTAGAAAGGAGGTGATCCAGCCACACCTTCCGGTACGGCTACCTTGTTACGACTTAGCCCCAGTCATCGGCTTCACTTTCGGCGCCTCCCCCCTTGCGGTTGGGCCAGCGACTTCGAGTGCTGCCAATTCCCATGGCTTGACGGGCGGTGTGTACAAGGCCCGGGAACGTATTCACCGCGGCATGCTGATCCGCGATTACTAGCGATTCCGGCTTCATGGAGTCGAGTTGCAGACTCCAATCCGTACTGAGGCCGGCTTTGAGGATTAGCTCCACCTCGCGGTATTGCTGCCCATTGTACCGACCATTGTAGCACGTGTGTAGCCCGGGGTGTAAGGGCCATGATGACTTGACATCATCCCCACCTTCCTCCGGTTTATCACCGGCAGTCCCGATAGAGTCCCCGGCTTGACCCGATGGTAACTATCGGCGAGGGTTGCGCTCGTTGCGGGACTTAACCCAACATCTCACGACACGAGCTGACGACAGCCATGCAGCACCTGTGTGGACAAACCCTGCTTTCACAGGGCTGACCTCACCCCGAAGGATGAGGCTCCCATGTCAAACCCCGGTAAGGTTCTTCGCGTTGCATCGAATTAAACCACATGCTCCACCGCTTGTGCGGGCCCCCGTCAATTCCTTTGAGTTTCAGCCTTGCGACCGTACTCCCCAGGCGGGGCACTTAACGCGTTAGCTACGGCACTGAAGGGGTTGAGACCTCCAATACCTAGTGCCCAACGTTTACAGCGTGGACTACCGGGGTATCTAATCCCGTTCGCTCCCCACGCTTTCGCGCCTCAGCGTCAGTGCTGGGCCAGTGTGCCGCCTTCGCCACCGGTGTTCTTCCTGATATCTACGCATTCCACCGCTACACCAGGAATTCCGCACACCTCTCCCGCACTCAAGCAGGGCAGTTTCGAACGCAGTTCCACGGTTGAGCCGTGGGATTTCACATTCGACTTGCCGAGCCGCCTACACGCCCTTTACGCCCAATGATTCCGGACAACGCTTGCTCCCCCCGTATTACCGCGGCTGCTGGCACGGAGTTGGCCGGAGCTTTCTCTGGGGGTAACGTCAGGCAGGGAGTGTGTTGTTCACCCTGCTGTTCTTTCCCCCTAACAGAGGTTTACAACCCAAAGGGCCTTCATCCCTCACGCGGCGTCGCTCCCTCAGGCTTTCGCCCATTGGGGAAGATTCTCGACTGCTGCCTCCCGAAGGAGTCTGGGCCGTATCTCAATCCCAGTGTGGCCGGACACCCTCTCAGGCCGGCTACCCATCGTCGCCTTGGTGGGCCGTTACCCCGCCAACAAGCTAATGGGCCGCGGGCCAATCTCCAGGCGGCAGGCCCGAAGGTCCCCACCTTTGATCAGACTGCAATCAGCAGTAGGATCGTATGCGGTATTAGCCCAGGTTTCCCTGGGTTATCCCCCACCCGGAGGTATGTTACCCACGTGTTACTCACCCGTTCGCCACTCTCAGGAGACACAAGTAAATGCGTCTCCATCCCGTTCGACTTGCATGCCTTATCCACGCCGCCAGCGTTCGTCCTGAGCCAGGATCAAACTCTCCGTAAAAGAGAAATCCTGTCTGGAATCTGTTTCCGGTACCTGAAGCCTCTCAGCTAAAGGTCCCGCACAGTGCGTTCACAGTACCTGTCTTCTCTGCGATTTCAAAGACCAGTCGCCCTTCCGGCGAACCCGATTCTAGGTCCGGTGTCCCTGGGTGTCAACCCCCTGAAGGAGGCCTTTCGCACTACCCGATGGGAACGCCCGGGCGCCGCCCGAGCGGCAGCGGTATATGCCACCCCCTCCATCGGGTGTCAACACCCTGCGGGACGGGATGCGCGGGCATTCGTCCCGATGGCGTTCATGGGCTTCCAGGAAGGACTTTCCCGCACGGTCGCGGGAGGGTATCTTGTCGGCCGCATGGATGCGACGAACGAGATGGGACCCGTCCTGCTCCGCGTGACGGAAGACGCCGGCAAGGTGAGGATTTCCTCCTCTTCCGGAGAGACCGGCGTGCCCGACCTCTCGGGCATCGAGGTGCACGAGATCTCGAGGCGCCTCCCCCAGAACGGCAGATACGCGCTCATGCAGCTCGCCCTGCCCGACCGCGTGGTGACCACCGCGGCCAGGCTGCAGGGCGAGGAGGTCTTCTTCTACTACATGACCGGCGACGGCTCCCGGGCCATCTCCTCGATACCCGCCTTCCGCCTGTCCAGGGAGTCCGGCCTCCCCCTCGCCACACCGGGTGCCGTGGCGCTGCTGGGCTATACGCCATGGGAGATAGCCGGCAGCGACTTCCTGAGGGTCTTCGGCTCCGGCCAGCCCGTCGGAATGGCGTCGGTGCTGGACAGGTGGGGAAGACGGCACGAACTGGTCTACCAGTCGACCAGGGATGCCGAGGGGTCGGTCTGGATCACGGTGTCCCCCCTCCCTCCCGAGATCTCGGAGGAGCCGGGCCGCGAGACCGTCGACTGGGACGCCAGGCCGGTATCCACCTCCAGGTCCGAGCTGGATTCCGCCCTTGCGGCCCTCGGGCTTCCCGGGGGAGCGTTCCTCGAGCGATCCGGCGACCGATACGTGATCCTTGCCATACAGGGGATGCAGCTGTCCGACGACGACATATCGCCGGACGGGTTCATCTCCCGCTCCGGCCCCGACGCTTCCGAGTGGGTGGACATCGAGGAGGGCGATCCCGAGGGCCATCTCTTCCTGAAGTCCTTCGGCAGGTCCGGCAGATACCTCGGCGTGTTCAAGGGTGCCCTGAACCCTCTCGTCCTGGAGAGAAGGGCGCGATTCGTCCTCCCGCTGGTCGCCGCCAGGCTCGACCTTGCGGCGGCGACGAGGTCCGGCATCGAGCTCGAGACCAGGAAGGCCCTTCTGGAGAGCATAGAGAAGATCATGACCGACCGGGGGGTCTCGAGCTGGAACGACCTGCCCGGCGTCATCGACGATCTCGCACGAGAGATAGGCGCCACCCTCCTGGCAGTCCTGGCCCCCTCGGGAGAGCCCCTCGCCCAGAAGACGGGGAGCAGGACCGACGACGCGAGGGAGGCTCATCCCTCGAGCTTCGAGACCCGGCTGCGCGGGGGGAGGGTGCTGAGAGCCGCCTTCGACAGGCCGGACTTCACCGACCAGGCCATCCTGAGAGCCCTTGCACGGATGCTGGAGAGGTTCTGCCACCGGGATGCGCCGCAGGCCCAGAGGGAGGCCGTCCTGTCGACCCTCCGCGCCCTCTACATGGAGAGCTTCCGCGTGATCTGGCAGGGCGAGGGCATGGAGCTCTCCTCCTGCTTCGAGTTCTTCGGCAGATCGTCGCCATGCGAGGGCTGTCCGGTCTCCTCGGGGTCCGCCTCGGAGAGGGGGAGGCCGGTGGTCCGGGTACAGGACGGCTGGGTCGAGGAGATAGTGCCGACCGGCAGGGGGCACTCCCTCCACTGGATGCGCCAGCTGCAGGACAACCCCGACCAGGGCGCCTTCGAGAAGCTGCCCGGGGGGGCCGCCGTGTATGACGCGCAGGGTGCGATCCTCTCCTGGAGCAGCTGGTTCGAGGCCACGTCGGGGGTCGAGGCGAAGACCGCCGTGGGCCAGGGTGCGGCGCGACTGGTGGAGAAGGTAGGCGGCCCCCGGATACTGAGGCAGCTGGAGCTGGCCGAGGAGGGTGTCTTCCTCCCGGAGAGCGTCGAGGTTGTCATAGGGGGCAGGAGGTGCCTCAGCAAGATATCGCCGGGAACCCGCAAGGGGCTCCTCTACCACTTCCTGCTGGACGCCCGCTCCGCCGGGTTCGAGGACGCGGCGCTGCTCGCCGGCCCGGGAGCCTCCGGAGCCGAGGGCGACCCGGCATCTCTCATGGCAACGCTGTCCGCCGTCTGCGAGGTGTTCGGCTGGAGCCTCCTGACATCGGTGGAGGCCACGGCCTCTGCAACGCGCGTCTGGCTGTCCTCCCCGGCTCTCACGGAGTTCCTGCTCGAGCTCCTCAGGCTCCTGGCGCAGATAGTCCCCGAGAAGAAGATGCACCTCGCCATCAGGAGCGTCTCCGAGATCAGGGGGCTGTCAGGACGCCCGGTCCTCCCGGCCGCCCACTGCGTCATGACCTTCGACTGCTACCCCGTCCTTCTCTCCTCGCACGTCTCCGCCATGGCGGCGCTCGACAGGGAGATGATCTCCCTCGGGGGATGGGTGGCCAGGGGCGCCGAGGGCGAGGAGGTCTCGATAGCCTTCCCCCGGGTGGTCGAGAGGGAGGAGGGTCCTGCCAGCCTGCTGCTCTATTCCGCCGACCAGTGGTTCGCGGAGGAGGCGAGGGCGGTGCTGGGGCAGGTATCCATCGGCTGGAGGCAGGCGGAGACGCTGGAGGAACTGGTAGACCTGCAGCAGGGATGCTCGGCGATCATGATCCGGCTCAAGCCTGGCGAGATGAACCTCGGGGCGGCTCTTGCAGCCAGATGCCCCGGGCAGTCCATCATCCTCGCGACCGGCCTGAGGCCGAGAATCCCCCTGACCGCAGGCTCCATACTCCATCTTCCCCTCCCCGCCTCGCGGGACGAGATCCTGGCGGCCGTCAGGCGCATGGTCGTTCTCTAACGGAAGGGCTGGTCCCCATCCTCCGGATTCTTCTCATGACGGCGGTTTCCACCCTCCCGAGGTCGGCGGAGGAGTTCCTGCTGACACTCTGTGACAGCTCGGGTAGCCCGGGTGGCGCCGCCTACTGGCTGGAGACGGCCCTTCCAGGGACCGATCCGCTGCTCACGGAGCCCGAGAGCCTGGCCGTCCGCCTGGAGGGGCTGGGATCCCTCGCAGTCGATCCGGGTCCTCCGGACCTGCTCTGGATAGACCAGACCACGAACTCGTACCGGGTGGGGTTCCCGGAGGCTGCATGGACATGGCTGGATCCCGGCGGTCGGGTGATGCATGCCCGCGGAGGCACCGTGGTGCAGATGCAGCAGGGTTGCTTCTACTGGGTCGAGCTGCCCGTCCTGGGCGGCGGAGTGCATGTGTCGCTGGAGCACAGGTTGACGCTCGGCTTCATGGCCACCGCCATGGTCGTGATGATGGGTGCGCTGCTTATCTGGTGGGTGAAGAGGAGATACGGGGCCTGGATGTGAGCCCCGGCCCCTAGAACCCCTCCCAGTCGGCCGAGAAGTCAAGCACCTGGCAGGGAGCGTCCTGCATGGTGGTCTCCAGAGACATCGCCCTGTCTATGAAGTCGTCGAGCTCGCGCTGGAGGAGTATGAGCCTGGCCATCAGGGCCTGGTAGGCCTCGTAGTCCGAGTCGCTCGACACGGGCAGATGGTCGGATTCCGCGAACTCGGAGTTCATGTCGCGCAGCACGGCGGCGAAGGCCATGGCCAGCTCGCCGGATTCCTTGAAGCCCTTCATACTCTTCCGATCCTGGAGGAATGGGATTGTCTCCTCGACCGGGGAACATTGCGGACCCCCCCCTCCTCGTCAATGAATACGTCCTCGACGGGCCCGGTCTCGCGATCGACGAAGCCCATGGCATGCCCGAGCGCCTTCTCCAGCTGGAAGGGGTCCTGCATCTCCGGGTGCTCCCACCGAGGGTGTCCCGCCCCTCCGAGGGCAACGAACAGGCCTCGGGCCGAGGAGGCGGCCAGGGCGGAACCCATGTCGGGCGGGCAAACGGAGTCCCTCGTTCCGGCGAGGAAGACGAAGGAGGTCTCCGGGGTCACGCCGGGGAGGTAGGACGCCGGCGCGAAGTCCTCCAGGCTCCTGCGGGCCTCGCCGGGGAGCATGAGCTTCAGGACGGAGGCCCTCCAGGCTCCCAGCTTCATCTTCGCAGCCTCGAAGAAGGAGGTGAAGCACGCATGGCCTATCACACCCGCCACCGGTCCGCCCGAGAGGAGGGAGGCGGCCTTCACGGACGAGGCGGCACCCATGGACGACCCGTACAGGACGATCGACGACGAGGGGTAGCCCTCCCTCTCGGCGGCCAGAACCGCTCCGACTATGTCCAGAGCCTCGTCGGGACCTCCTGTGGTCGTAGGGCAGGGATGCCCGTCGTGGCCTCTGAGCGGAGCCATGATGGACGAGAAGCCCAGCTTCCCCAGCATTCCCGCTATGACCTCCATGCGTGACAGATCTCCGTGCAGGCCGTGCGAGAGAATCGCGAGCCTCCGGCCGCACCTGTGGTGGAACGCAGTCACCGGCCATCCGTCGGGAGTCGCATACCTGAAAGGCTCCCAGGGGGGGCCGGGATCGGTGCATGTGCGCGGCACCCTGCGCCGGAACCTCTTCGCATAGGCCGGAAGGCCTGCCAGCGAGAGCCTCCTGTCGATGCGCCCGAGAACGTCCGGAATCGATGACATGGTGACGCGCCTTTCCTGAACGGGTCCGATGCCTCATTGTACTCTCTGCGGTGTGGGCAGGCAAGACCATCCCGCCGGCATCCACCCGGTCCCCGCAGGCCGGATCGACCCGGAGCCCTATGAACAGGCGCGTCGCCATCCAGATCCTCGCACTGACCGTGCTCGCAGTCGCGGCGAGGCTTCTCCTGCTCGGGGAGAAGAGCCTCTGGGCGGACGAGGCATATGCCGCCACCCTGGCGAACCTGCCCCTCGCGGACGCCTGTCGGCTCTTCTCGAGCGGCACCCCGCACCCTGCCGGAGGAATCGTTCTGGTCTGGGTCTCGTCACGGGTCTTCGGCCACTCCGCATGGGGCATCAGGATGCTCGTGGCCCTCCTCACGGCCTCCGCCGTCATCCCGCTCTTCGACTTCACGAGGCGCAGATTCCCCGCTGGTGCCGTCTGGGCATCACTGGTCTGGGCCATCAGCCCCTGGAGCGTCTCGCTGGGGCAGGAGGCCTGGGTCTACGGACCCCTCGCGGCATCGAGCATATGGGCCGTCTGTCTCGCCGACAGGGC
The DNA here is from genome assembly GCA_964603785.1 of uncultured bacterium. Classification (GTDB taxonomy): domain Bacteria; phylum Fermentibacterota; class Fermentibacteria; order Fermentibacterales; family Fermentibacteraceae; genus CAZRWD01. The sequence continues at coordinate 13,670 of CAZRWD010000007.1, read as the reverse complement.
GTGGCGGGGCTCCAGACCGGCGCTCGCCGGCTTCCTCGCCGTCTCCGTGGCAGGTTTCCTGGTGCAGCACATCTTCGTTCTCTCCGCCGCCGCCGCGCTCGGCCTGTACTTCACCGTCCCCCGAAGCGGGAGGACGGGCATCAGACCCCTGGCTGCGAGCGCAGCCCTGCTCTGCATGGTCTTCCTGGCCGGACTGATCCCCTTCGCCGGCCAGTTCAGGGCCAGGGCCGCCAGGATGGCCGCCGCCGGCGCCTACGCGCTCGACTTCCGGAGGATGATCGTCAGGTCTCCCCTTGTCTTCGCGAGGCTCTGGGCGGGCGGACTCCTGCCGGATTCCTGGAGGTCGCTGCTCGCCCATCCGTTCCCTGCCCTCGCCGCCACCGTGTCAGCAGCGCTGCAGTCCGCCGCGGTCGGCTGTGCCGCCGCATGCAGGGGATCCAGCCGCCCACATGGCGCGTGGATCGCAGCCATCCTGCTCGTGCCCTTCGTCCTGTTCCTCCGCGACGATCCCACTCCGAGGCAGTTCCCTCTCGCCTGGCTGGCAACGGCAGTGGGGGTCGCCGCGCTCTCCGCCCGTTGGAGATGGGCGGGGCCGGCCGTGGTCCTTCTCTGTGCATCGATGGCCCTGCCCTACTACCGGCTCGACACCTTCCCGTATCACAGGAGCGACTGGAGGGGGGCCGTCGAGCTTGTCGAGGAGAGGGCCGGCGAAGGGTCGATCGTCGTGCTCGCCGGGGCCAAGACAGCCGGCCAGGCATGGGACTTCTACGCCCGGAGGGATCTGGCCAGGCTCGTTCCCGAATGTCCCGACCCCTATCTCGGGGATCTCGGGTCGGCAGGCCGGATGGACCCGGCCGTGCTCCTCGACAGCCTTGCCGATGCAGGGAGGGAGGTCTGGCTGGTGCAGGACTACTGGGGCGGGCCCGGGGCGTTCGAGATGGCCGGGAGCCGGCCCGTGCTCTTCGACTCCACCCTCGGAACAGTCACGGTGATCCTTGTCGGCGGGAGCTAGCCCCGCAGGGGCGGACTTCCTGGTCCTTTCCCCGCCGGTGTGCCCGCCGTCCGAGCCGCCGTCCGGAGCGTTCCTGCTCGCAGCCGCCCTTGCCGGGAGAGGGCTGCACGCGCCGCTCCTCGACCTCTCGCCGCCGTTCTATGCGGATCTGCTGGAGGAGCCCGGCGACTCCCAGCTGGAGAAAGCCCTTGCATTCCTGAGGGGCGGGACGGGCTCATTCGGGCCTGATCGTCACAGGAGCGCCTGCGGCACCCTCAGGCATGCGCTCGGCAGGAGGTCTCCCGCAGGATGGAGGATCACGCTGATGGACGTCGTCCCCCCGGCCGGCGCGATGCACTCGCCGGCAATCCTGACATCACTGTCGGAGTCGGGGGCGATGCCCTTCGCGAGGCTCTGGAGCCGCTCCCTGGATCCGGTGCTCGACGATCTCCACCCTGCGCGCGTCCTCGTCTCCCTTGCCTATCTGTCGCAGCTTCCGGCCGCCATAGACCTCTGCAGACACCTCGGACGACGGGGATATCCGGTCTCTGTAGGGGGCTCCCTCCCCAACAGCCTGAAGGCCACGGGGCGCGGAAGCGCGATCCTCGAGGCACATCTGCCGGAGGTGCTCTACGGCGACGGTTCCGTCCTGCTCGGGGGATCCGGCTCCGGGGAGGGGATGCTGGACAGGCTGGCGTGGCCCGGGACGGCAGGACCCCGGGCGGAATACATCTCCCCCCGCCCCGTGATCCCCTTCGCCGCGAGCACCGGCTGCTGGTGGAACAGGTGCCTCTTCTGCCCGGATCGGACGCAGCCCTTCGGCCGGGTGTCCGACGAGGCCCTGGAGATGCTCCTCTCCACTGCACCGCGGGAGGTACTGTCCCGGGGTCCTGTCGTCCACCTCCTCGATTCGGCGGTGAGCCCCGCGTCCCTCTCCAGGCTGATGCCTGTCATCAGGCGCTTCGATGCCGCGTTCTACGGCTTCGCAAGGCCCGGCGCGGAATTCCTGGCGGACGGGCTGCCGGAGGAGATGGCAGCCTCCGGATGCGCGATGATGCAGTACGGGGTCGAGACGGCGGACCAGGCGCTCCTCCGGGCCTACGACAAGGGACTCGAGGTGGAGACCGTGCGGAGCGTGCTCCGGAGGACCGCTGCGGCAGGGATAAGGACCTATGCCTACTTCCTCTTCGGGCTGCCGGGGGAGGACTGCGACTCGACCGAGAGGACCATCGCCTTCATCGAGGAGGAGGAGGGCTCGATCGACTTCCTCAACCTGTCCGTCTTCAACCTGCCCGCACGGAGCGAGCTCGCGTCCAGGGCGGCCGAGTTCGGGATGGAGACCTTCGAGAGGGACAGCGGTGAAGGCAGGATAAGCCTCTACACTCCGTTCACCGTGGGCGGACGGTCGTGCCGCTTCGCGGCCAGGAGGCATATCGCTGCGGCACGGGCCTCGAGGCCGGGCTTCAGGAGGGCGCTGGCGAGGACGCCCGGATGGTTCAGGGCGGCGCACCTGGCCATGCTGGAGATCGGCGGGAGGCGCCCCCTCCCCCGCCCCGTGCTCCCCGGGGCCGGGGATCCGCAGCCCTCAGTCGCTGACGCAGTGTGATCTGAAGGACTGCCTGTGGCGCTCCCATGACTCGCGCACGAATCCCTCGGGAGAGACGCAGTCCGCTGCGGCAAGACCCGTCTCGACGGCGTGGTGCATGTTGTCATGAGCGAAGAGACCCTGTCTCCCGATGGGGACGACCGCTCCGGCCCCAGCCACCCACTCCTCGACAAGCCGGCGGGAGGATTCGAATCCCTTCCTGTACAGCGGATAGGCATCCTCCAGGCGCACGGTCCAGATCTCCAGGGGTCTCGGCAGGGGCAGCGGCGTGCGGGCGATGATGCTCGACGCGAGATCCCCCAGCTCGCCGTCCGTGGACGACCACACCGGGTCTCCCATGGTGCACGGGATCTCGATGCAGAGCCCGGTCATGTCTCCGGAGGGTCTGTCCCGTCCGTAGTTCGATGGCTCGGAGAGCCTCGAGAAGGGCATGTCCCCGCCCGGGAAGTAGTGAGCGTCGTAGGGAGTGTATCGCCCTCCGCCGAGGAGCAGGTAGAGGAGGACCATGGATCTGGAGGCGAGATCCCCCGCCGCTACCCCCACGGATGGAGGGGTGACCGCTCCCATGGCTGCGGGGATCTCCCGCAGGGGGGCGGACCAGAACACCAGGTCACCGGACACGGATTCACCGGAAGTACTGCTCGAGAGGGTCACCCCTCCGTCCGAGCGGGCCATCCCGTCCACCGGCCATGAGGTCCTGATCAGGCCGCCCAGCCGCTCGAACTCCGCCTCGAGCGCAGAGGCCAGGCTTCCGAAACCGCCGTCGGGATAACTGAAGAAGCGCGCGGGATCGAACCGGGAGAGTCCGGGAAGGCCCATCAGCGCCTTGCCGACCAGCCTGCCGCGGCCACGGGCGCTGATCCTCCTCGCCGCCTGCTCGGCCGAGATCTCGGAAGCCTCGAGCCCCCAGAGCTTCTTCGCGTAGGGGATGTAGAAGGCCTCCGCCATGGTCCTGCCGACACCGGCCACCGATGCCGTCTCGAAGTCGATGCCGCTCCCGGAGGACCCTCCGGCGCGACCCGGGATCTGGTCTCTCAGCACGCCCAGCAGGAAGCGTGGAGGAAGGCGCATCAGCAGGTCCGCCGGAGCCGGGGGGAAACGCACGAGTCTGCCGTCGAGCAGCACCCTCCCGTTCCTCCTGCGCCTGCGGAGGGAGAGGCCGGGAAGGCTCCCGAGGAGATCCAGCACCCTTCCCCCGGCGTGGCTGTGGATTCTGTGGCTGCCGAAGTCGAAGGCGAGTCCGTGCCTCTCGAAGCCTCCGCAGATGCCTCCGCAGCGGGCCAGCTTCTCGAGCAGGACGACGCTCGCGGCGGCACCCCGCCTCAGGAGGGAGATGCCGCAGGACAGGCCGGCCGGTCCACCGCCGACGATCAGTACTTCAGGCGAGGACATCGGGGACCGGGCCGCCCGGCTCGAGAAGGCTCATGTAGCTGCCCGACGTGATGTAGCTCCTGTACCAGACGAGGTAGTTCAGTATGCCCCAGAGGGCCCTGCCGTTGTCCGCCCGCGATTCGAGGTGCTCCCTCCAGAGGGCGCGGACGCCGGCGGGCTCCAGCAGCGGGCACGAGGCGATCCTCGATTCGCCCAGCTCCTCCTCGAAGACATCCCTCAGCTCGCCCCTCATCCAGTCGGAGTAGGGTATCTCGAGACCTACCTTCTTCTTGCGAAGGACCGGCGCAGGGAGCACCCCCTCCATGGCCTCCTTCAGCAGGTGCTTCCTCCTCAGACCGGGAAGCTTCACGGCTGACGGCACCCTGCACAGGAAGCCCACCAGATCGTTGTCGGTGAAGGGGACCCTGGCCTCCATGGAGCTGGCCATGGTCATCCTGTCGTTCTTGATCATCAGGTCGTCCGGCAGGTGGTAGGCGTAGTCGATGTAGAGTATCCTGGCGAGGTCGTCCTCCGCCGGGGCGTCCTCGTAGGCCTGACGGAACAGCCCTACGCTCGGGGGGTGGGATGAAGAGTCCGTGCGCATGACCCTCCTCTTCTCGTCCTCCGACAGCACCATCCGCCAGGAGAAGTGCGCGGACGGGACGTCCAGCTCGCAGCCCCTGACGAACCGCTTGGCCTTGAACTCGAAGCTGAGCTTCCTGCGCGATACCGGGAGCAGTCCGACCAGGGGCCGGACCAGGCCCCTCCTGACGAATCCGGGGACCAGCATCCTGTAGCGCCTTCTCATCTCCAGGGCGGCATGGGTGTCGTAGCCGCCGAAGAACTCGTCGCCGCCCTCCCCGGACAGGAGCACGGTGACATGCTTCCGCGCCTCGCGGGCGAGGAGCATGGTCGGGATCGCCGAGCCGTCCGCGTAGGGCTCGTCGATGTGGCTGATCGCCGTTGCGATGCCGTCCCTCACCAGGCCGGCGGTGACATCAACGGTGTGGTGGGTCGTCCCCACCCTGCGGGCAACCATCCGTGCCCATGGCGATTCGTCGAAGCTCTTCTCCCCGAACCGCAGGGAGAAGGTGTGGAACCCGGGGTCCCCTCTGACCGAGCTCATGAGCGCCGTCAGCGCGCTCGAGTCCATCCCGCCGGAGAGCATCACGCCGACGGGGACGTCCGACACGAGCTGCCTCCGCACCGACTCGCGAAGCAGCCGGGACGACTCCGCCACAGCATCGCGCTCGGTGATCGTGTGGTCGGGCATGTAGTCGAGTCCGGCGAAGCGGCGCACCCGCACGGCGCCGGAACGGTCGATCAGGATGCTGTGACCGGGTCTGAGCTCCTCGATCCCTTCGAATGCCGTCAGGCCGCCCGGGACGAAGTCGAACGAGAGATAGTGGTGCAGGGCGAGCTCGTCGGGCACCGGCCGGAAGCCGTCCATCCGCAGCAGGGCCTTTATCTCGGATGCGAAGGCGAAGGCGCCCCCGTGGGAGCAGTGGAAGAGGGGCTTGATGCCATAGGCGTCCCGGGCGAGGAGGAGGGCGTCCCGCCCGCGATCCCAGATGGCGAGCGCGAACATCCCGTTGAGGAGAGGGAGCATGTCCTCGCCCATCTCCTCGTACAGGTGGAGCAGGACCTCGGTGTCGGTCTTCGAGCGGAACACGTGGCCGCGCTCGTCCAGCCGGCGCTCGCGCCTCAGCTCGCGGAAGTTGTAGACCTCGCCGTTGTAGGCTATCCAGACCGACCCGTCCTCGTTGCGCATGGGCTGCCTGCCCTGGATCGAGAGGTCGATGATCGAGAGCCTGCGGTGGACCAGGCCGCATCTGCCTGCGACGGCGAGCCCGCCGTCATCGGGTCCCCTGTGGCGCAGGACCGATCCCATCCTCTGGAGCATCCCCGGATCGGGGGAATCCCCGGCGGCGGCCAGGATCCCGGCGAAGCCGCACATGTCAGGCGTCTGCCCCGTCTGCTCCGCCGTGGCTTTCCGGGGGCGGGCCCGGGATGGTCGGCCGGAAACCCGGAACGGGGGGGGCCCAGCGCCTGGCGAGGGCCTCGGCGAGCAGCCCGACCAGGGCTATCTGCAGTGCGGAGAGGAGGAAGATGACCGTGGTGACCGAGACCACCTCGACTCCGAGCAGCCTTCCCCAGTCTCCCCCCACGGCTGCGAGACCGTTCGAGATGTCCAGCGCGAGCTTCAGCACGCCGGCGACGGCACAGGCCAGCGCCGCCGGCATGAAGATCTTCAGGGGCCTGAACAGGGTGGAGAGGCGCAGCAGGAGCGAGGAGAAGGAGAAGAAGCTGCGCGAAGTGAGCTTCGACCTCCCGATGCGGGGCAGGTAGTCGATGGGTACGTAGCTCACCCTGAGCCCGTCGCAGAGACAGGCCATGGTGATGGTGGTGGTGAACGAGAAGCCGTCCGGCAGGAGATGGTGGTACTTCATGACGAGGCTCTTCCTGAACGCCCTGAGCCCGGAGTTGAAGTCGGGCACGTCGACTCCCGTGACGTACTCGGCGAAGCGCCTGAGGATCCACTTCCCGGGCTTGCGGGCGGCGGGGATGTGGACCCTCGCGCCGATGCGCGCGCCCACGGCCATGTCGGACGACTCCAGCTCCTCGAGGAGCGTCGGGATGTACTTCGCGGGGTAGGTCCCGTCGGCGTCGGTGATGACGATGACATCGTACCGGGCGGCCCTGATCCCGGTCTTCAGCGATGCGCCGTACCCCATGTTGGAGGGGTGCCTCACGACCCTCGCGCCGGCGGAGGCCGCGAGGGAGGCCGTCTCGTCCGTCGAGCCGTCGTCCACGACAAGGATCTCGGACGGGATGGCTGCGGGTACGGCCCCCGAGAGGTCCCGGACCACCGCAGCTATCGAACCATGCTCGTTGCAGGCGGGGACGACGATGCTGATGCCCTTCATACGCACCTCCAGGCCCGGAACATCGCACCGGAGCCCTGTTCGCGCCACCGCACGGGGCGGAGGAGAGGCCGCGGACGGCCGTCAGAGAATGTTGCTGGCGAGTTCGGCAAGGTGGCTTCTCTCGCCCTTCAGCAGGTTCACCTGCCCGTACAGGCCCTGTCCCCTCATCCTGTCGACGAGGTAGGCCAGCCCGTTCGACTGGCTGTCGAGATAGGGAGTGTCTATCTGGTAGAGGTCGCCGGTGAAGACCATCTTGGTGCCCTCGCCGGCCCTCGTGATGATGGTCTTCACTTCGTGGGGCGTGAGGTTCTGCGCCTCGTCGACGATGAAGAAGACCCTGTCGAGGCTCCGGCCCCTGATGTATGCGAGAGGGGCGATGTATAGCTTCTCGTGCTCTATCATCTCGGCGATCTGCCGCTGCTCGTGGCTGTCCGTCGAGAACCTGTTGCGGATGACGCCGAGGTTGTCCCACAACGGCTGCATATAGGGGTCCAGCTTGGACTTCACATCTCCGGGAAGGTACCCGAGATCCTTGTTCCCCAGGGGCACCACGGGCCTGGCGAGGTATACCTGCCTGAACTGCCGCCTCTGCTCCAGCGCCGCCGCCAGCGCGAGAAGTGTCTTGCCTGTCCCGGCCTTCCCCGTGAGGGTCACGAGCTGCAGATCCGGCCGCAGGAGGGCGTCCACCGCGAAGGCCTGTTCGGCGTTCCTGGGATCCACCCCGAACACGCGCTGCTTCGAGACCCTCTCGAGAAGCCCTTCCGGCTGGTTGAACCTGGTCAGGACGCTGCTGGAGCCGTTCCTCAGGACGAGGTACTGGTTCGGTGTCAGGACGCCCGGGAGCCCGGCCTCCTCGAGGGGGACGGACCAGGGCTCCGCATAGAACCTGGAGATGATCGAGGGCTCGACGCCGTCGATAATGGCTCCGCCCGTATAGAGCTCGTCTATGTTCTCGATCTTGCCGGTCTCGTAGTCCTCGGAGGCTATCTCCAGGGACTTGGCCTTCATCCTGAGGTTGATGTCCTTGCTTATCAGGATGACTCGCCTGTCGGGCCTGGACCGCCGCAGCTGGTCGGCGAGGGCGAGGATCCTGTGGTCCGGCTTGTCCCTCATGAACGCCTGGTCGACCTCGGACGAGCGGGGCTCCGCCGTCATGACGAAGAGCCGTCCCCTCCCCTCGCCCAGGGGGAGGCCCTCGCCCAGGAGGCCGTCACCCGAGAGCCTGTCGAGCTTCCGGATGAACTCCCGTGCGTGGAAGTTGATGAGATCGCTGCCCTTCTTGAAGTCGTCCAGCTCCTCGAGGACGGTGATGGGGATGACGACGTCGTGCTCCTCGAAGTTGTCGATGCAGTCGTAGTCGTACAGCAGCACATTGGTGTCCAGGACGAATATCTTCCTCTCCGCGTGGGAGGGGTTCCTGCGCACAGACTTCCCGCCAGCCATCAGCCTCCCGCAGTCGTGTTGGGGCCGTGGCCCGGCCCTCCGGCCGGACCTTCGCGGAGCGGGCTCAGAGAGGTCTGAGCTCGCCGCTGTCGAAAACCTTCGTGCCGTTGATCGTCGTCAGCCTGAGATGCCCCTCCGGCGTGACGCCGGTCATCGTCCCGGTGGCGGTCTCCACTCCGCGGGTGAGCCTGACTATCGCTCCCCTGCTCCAGAGCCTGGAGTTGATGGACTCGAGCCGGGGTGCGAGGGGGTCCCTGGAATGGTCCGGCCACGCGGAGTCGATCAGCCAGAGGATCTCGGCCAGGAGCGAGAACGTGTCGGGAGGGTTGGAGAAGCTCATCCAGGAGGTCGGCTCGAGTCCCCTGCCGTCCTCGACGACCGGCAGAGGTCCGGTGTTCATCCCGAAACCGATGATGAACCATGGTTCGGGATGGCTTCCGTACTCGGGGAGTATCCCGGCGATCTTCCTGTTCTCGACGAGGACGTCGTTGGGCCACTTGATGTGCGCCGTGGTGCCCACCTCCCTGAGAAGGTCGCAGATGAGGTCGGCCACGAGGAGGGAGACCCTGGGTGCGAGCTCCACGGGAGGCGGTGGCTTGAGGAGCAGGCTGGCGTACAGCCCTCCCTCCGGGGAGGCCCATCTCCTGCCGTGCCTGCCCCTGCCCGAGGTCTGCCTGTCGGCATACACCACGGTGCGGCTTCCCAGCCGGATCAGGTTGTCCCTGAGATAGTCGCTGGTGGAGCTAACCGACTCGAGATGCAGGATGCTCCACGGGGGGATCCCCGCAATCGTCTCGAGGCGGGTCGACTGACCGGCGGGTGGAGCTGTTCCCTTCATCTGCCCCTCCAGGATTCCCCTCCAATATATGAAAGCGCGCCCGGTCGATCAGCCGGGCGCGCCCCAGGAGCAAACGGTCGCTACGCGCACTCGGGTGCGGTCCGGCCCTTCCTCCTGCATCCGAGCACGGCGTAGAGGCAAGGCAGGACGAACAGGGTCAGGAAGGTTGCCACGGCGAGCCCCCCCATGACGGACCTGGCCATGGGGGCCCAGGTCTCCCCGCTCTCGCCCAGGCCTATGGCGAGCGGGATCATGCCGATGATGGTCGTGAGGGCGGTCATGAGGATCGGACGCATCCTGACCCTCCCGGCCTCGGCGATCGCCTCCAGCACCCCGAGGTCCCTGGTGTCCCTCAGGCGATTGGCGTAGTCGATGAGCACTATGCCGTTGTTCACGACGATCCCCGCCAGCATCAGGACCCCTATCATCGCCGTGACCGACAGGGTGGTGCCGGTGACGAGGAGGGTGAAGATCACGCCTATGAAGGCCATGGGCACCGTGAAGATGATGATGAAGGGCTCGAGGAAGGACTCGAACTGGCTCGCCATGACCATGTACACCAGGGCGGCGGCCGCGAAGATGGCGATGGTCAGGTACATGAAAGTCTCGCGCTGGTCCTTCACCTGCCCCGCGACCTCGTACCTGAGCCCGCCCGTGTCCAGCGTGTCGAGCATCCTGTCGACGTCGGCCGCGACGTCACCGAGGGCCCTGCCCTGGTTGGAGCAGCTCACGGTGGCAACCCTGGCCTGGTTGACGTGCTGGATGGTCTGGGGGACGAGCCCCTCCTCCATCGAGCCCAGGGCCCCCAGCGGCAGGCCGGCGACGGGAGAGGCCATTATCTGCTCCAGGCTGCTCCTGTAACGCTCGGGATACCTCACGAACACGTCGTACTCCCTGCCGCCCTCGCGGTAGAACCCGGCGATGGTGCCCATCACGCCGGACGAGACCTCGGACCCTATCACCGACCGCGGCAGACCCAGCCCTGCAAGTACCCAGGGATCTGGCACGAAGGTCTGCTGGACCCTCTGGATGTCCATCGACGTCTCCACGTCGCGGGTGCCCTCGATCGTCCTCAGGGCGTCGGCGCAGCGCGATGTGACCTCCCTCAGCTCGGCGAGGTCCTCCGAGTAGAAGCGGATCTCGATGGGGGCGCTGCCCGTCATCGGTCCGCCCTGCTGGAAGGTCGCCTCCAGATCGGGGATGCTCTCCAGGAGGCCGCGGATGCTGTCGGCGTAAGCCTGCTGGGTCGTGCTACGCTGGTCCCTCGGCACCAGGGTGAGCAGGAGGTTGAGGTTGTTCGAGCCGCTGCTGCCGAATGCAGCGGCGAAGCCCTCCAGCTGCCCGACCTCCATGTAGACGACCTCCCGGTCCTGTTCGGGGATCATCCCGGCGATCCTCCGTTCGATGAGCCGGGACGTCGAATCCGTGGACTCGAGTGCAGTGCCGGGGGAGCGGAGGGTGTTGGCCGAGATGAATCCCTCGTCCGTCTCGGGGAAGAACTCGACGGGGACGACGGCGAGCATCGAGAGCGAGACGATGAATAGGCCCAGGGTGCCCAGGATGACGAGCTTCCTGTGCTTCAGGGCCCAGACGATGCCGTCGCGGTAACGGTTCTCGGCTCTTTCCTGGATGAGCCGGAGCCTCTTCTGCACGGGCTTCTCCCTGTCCTGCGTGGAGAGGTTCCGGATCAGGGAGGTGAACAGCGGGATGAAGGAGAGGGCTACGAAGAGCGACACGATGAGGCTGAAGCTTATGGTGAGCGACATGTCGCGGAAGATCTGCCCGGCCAGCCCGGGGACGAAGAGGACCGGGAGGAAGACCGCCACCGTGGTCAGTGTGGATGCGGAGATCGGCATCCCGACCTCCGACGCCCCCCTGATGGCTGCGTCCGAGGGTCCCTCCCCCTGCTCGCGATGCCGCACGACGCTCTCCAGCACGACGATGGAGTTGTCGACGAGCATGCCGACGGCCAGGGCCAGGCCGGCCAGGGAGACGATGTTGAGGTTGACGTCGAAGAAGTGCATCACGGCAAAGGTGGCGATCATGGATATCGGGATCGAGAGGGCGACGGCCGCGCTGCTCCGCCACGACCTCAGGAAGAGCAGCAGAACGATGACGGTCAGGACGAGGGCCTGGAGGGCCGAGTTCCAGAGGTTTCCTATGGAACCCTCGATGAAGCTGGCCTGTGTGTAGACGATCCGCACGTCCAGGGTGTTCCCGTAGAGGTCCTGGATCGCGTCGAGCTGCTCCTCCAGCATGTTGCTGACGTTCAGCGTGTTGGCGTCCGATCTCCTGAACACCACGGCGACCACGCTCTCGTTGCCGTTGAGGCGGACATACCCGAGCATGTCCTCCATGCCGTCCTCGACGGTCGCCACGTGCTCGAGCAGAACCGCCGACCCGTCCGGGCGGTGTCCGACGACGAGCATGCGGATCTCCTGGACGCTCTCGAACGACCCGGCCACCTTCACGCTGGAGTTGAGCCCGCCCACGTTGATCTCGCCGGCCGGGCTGTCCTCCCTGACGCTCGCGATGGCACCGGTCACCTGACCGATGGAGAGGCCCGCGTCCGCCATGAGGACGGGGTCGACCTGCACGTTGATCCGCCTGCGGTAGCCGCCCATGATGCTCACCGAGCCCACACCCTCGATCCTCCTGAGGAGGGGCTCGATCTCGTCCTCTATCACCGTGCGGAGCTCGAAGCCGTTCAGAACGTCGCTTGAGAAGGTGATGAACATCGTGGGGGCCAGGCTCGCGTCGAGCAGGAGGACCATCGGATCCGACGCGTCCTCCGGCAGGAAGGTCTTGTACCTGTCCAGGAATCTCCTCAGGTCCGTCTCCGCCTGGTCCATGTCCGTGCCCCAGCCGAATTCGGCGGTGATGACGCTCATGCTCGGCATGGAGACGGAAGACACCTTGCGCACGTTCTTGGTGGACGCGGCAGCCATCTCGAGGTATTCCGTGACGAGGTTCTCCATCTCCTCGGGCCCGGCGCCGTTGAGCTGGCTGAAGATCATCAGCTGGGGGAAGACGAGCTTCGGATAGAGGTCGACTCCGAGCTGCGAGAGCCCGAAGGCGCCGACGCCGATTATGAACGCGAAGAGCATCAGGAAGGTGACTCTTCTTCTTACCGACAGTTCGGAGAGGATCAAGGGGGACCTCCAGCATTTGCGTCACCGGAGCCGGTTCCGGTGTCCGGATCGTCGACCTGTGAAGCGTTCCGCGCACCGAGACCGCGGAACACGAGATCTATGCACTGGGCGAGACGGACCCGCTGGGCATCGAGCTCCATGGTGCTGCTCAGCGTGTACTGGTAGAGCAGATCCCTGAACAGCCCGAACAGGATGAAGACCACCTGGTCCATCTGCAGCGCCCCGGGAAGGGCGTCCGTTCTCTGCAGCCTCAGAAGGAGCTGCCTGAGCTGCGTGGTCGCATGGTTCTCGAATCCGGTGATGCCCCGACCATCGTGCTCCCGTGCGAGCGAGGCGGTTATCAGACGACCCACGAGAGCGCGGTCGAGGGTGCCGAACCCTCGCATGTATATGTCCAGGAAGTCGCTGATTGCGGCCGAGGCCGGTCTCTGCGGGTCGTCGACGAGCCGGCGGGCCTCCTGGAAGCTGCCTTCCATCTTCTGGCGGCAGAATGCCATCACCAGGTCATCCTTGCTGCCGAAGTAGTTGTAGAGGGTGCCCACGCTGATGCCGGCCCTGCCGGCGATCTCGTCCATCGTGATGTCTTCGAACCTCTTCCTGCCCATGAGGCTGGAGATGGCCGACATCACCCTGGCCTTGCGCCTGAGAATGCTCTGCTCTCTGAGGCCCAAACACGCCTCCCTGGAGTTTGAACCGGTTCAATATTATATGTGGTTCAGAGTCTGCGCGCAATCCCGACTTCCCTCGCCTGGCGGCATTTACCTGACCAGCATTGCGCTGCGGGCGCGCATTCTGCATGATGGCCTCCGGCGGGCCGCTAGCTCAGACGGCAGAGCATCGGACTTTTAATCCGAGGGTCGGGGGTTCGACTCCCCCGCGGCCCACCACAGTTGATCCGCGCAGCGGATCAACTCCCCGGCAGCACATTCGCCTGCGAATGTGCGAGAGGGGTCATGCTTTCTTCGGCGAAACAGCGCCGCAACAGATGGCTGCCGAAGGCAGGCATCGAGTGCGGTCCAACGCCCCGCGGATCAACTCCCCGGCAGCTCCGCTGATTCGCTCTGCGAATCAGCAACCCGACAGCTGGTTGCCTTCCGGCAACCAGCGATAGGGCATTCGCCTCGTTCGTTTCCGAACCGGAAACGAAACGCGTCGCCAGATGTTTCGCCCCGCGAAACATCGAGAGACCATCCACCCTGGCGTGTCTCGGCACTCCGGACTCGTTGACGGCAATTATCTTCTGCTGCGATAATCCGACGCCTCGGCGACCCCATCGTCTAAGGGTTAGGACACCGGCCTTTCACGCCGGCAACACGGGTTCGAATCCCGTTGGGGTCGCCAC
>CAZRWD010000006.1:2661-144534 GCA_964603785.1 uncultured bacterium | reverse complement strand
CGCCGGAGCGTCAGTACCTGTAGTGCTCGGGCTTGTAGGGCCCGTCGGGATCGACGTCTATGTACGCCGCCTGCTCCGGGGTGAGCCTTGTGAGCCTGGCCCCGAGCATCCCGAGGTGAAGCCTGGCGACCTCCTCGTCCAGCTTCTTGGGCAGCCTGTAGACTCCTGCGGCCGGTCTCTCGCGGACGAGGGCGAGCAGCGCCATGCACTGGTTCGTGAATGAGTTCGACATGACGAAGCTCGGATGGCCGGTGGCGCATCCGAGGTTCACCAGCCTGCCCTCGGCGAGCATGTAGATGCAGTGGCCGTCGGGGAAGACGTACCTGTCGACCTGTGGCTTGATGTTCTCCCTGACCACGCCCTCGAGGGCGTCGAGGGCGTCGACCTGTATCTCGTTGTCGAAGTGTCCGATGTTGCAGACTATCGACCTGTCCTTCATCCCGGCCATGTGGCGCGCGGTGATGACATCCCTGTTGCCGGTGGCGGTGACGAATATGGATGCCTCCGACAGGGCTTCCTCGACCGTGGTCACCTCGTAGCCCTCCATGGCCGCCTGCAGTGCGCATATCGGGTCGATCTCGGTCACGAGCACCCTCGCGCCGAAGGCGCGCATGCTCTGGCAGCAGCCCTTGCCGACCTCTCCGAAACCGCAGACGAGGACCGTCTTCCCCGCGACCATGACGTCCGTCGCCCTCTTTATCCCGTCGGGCAGGGATTCCCTGCATCCGTACGTGTTGTCGAACTTGCTCTTGGTCACGGAGTCGTTCACGTTGTACGCCGCGAAGAGGAGACTGCCGGCGGCCTCCCTCATGTAGAGCCTGTGGACGCCCGTGGTCGTCTCCTCGGAGACCCCTATCACGCCCGGGACGATCCCGTGCCAGAAACCGGGGTCGCCGCGGACTCCGGACGAGAGCTCCGAGTGAAGGGCGATCTCGTCCCGGGATGCGCCGGTGCATGGCGGCACGGCGCCGGAGGCCGCGACCGCCTCCTCCATCTCGTAGCCGGCGTGGATCATCAGGGTCGCGTCTCCCCCGTCGTCGACGATCAGATGCGGACCCTCTCCTCCGGGGAAGGTCAGGGCCCGCCTGGTGCACCACCAGTACTCCTCGGCCGTCTCGCCCTTCCAGGCGAAGACCGGCGTGCCGCGCGCCGCCACGGCCGCGGCGGCGTCGTCCTGGGTCGAGAAGATGTTGCAGCTCGCCCATCTGACGCTCGCCCCCAGCTCGACGAGAGTCTCTATGAGCACAGCCGTCTCGACGGTCATGTGGAGCGAGCCGCTCACACGGAAACCCCCGAGGGGCTTCCCGGGGCCGTAACGGCTCCTGACGGACATCAGCCCGGGCATCTCCTCCTCGGCCATCCCGATCCGTCTCCTCCCGAGGGGGGCGAGGCCGGGATCCGCTACCCTGAAGTCATCTCCCATGTACCGCATCTCCCTTCACGAAACCTGCCACGAAAACCCTTCCGCCGTCGTCGGAGCGGCAGGCGGACGGAGCGAATCCGGCTCCTCCGGCCCACCTGCCGACCTCGTCCGGATCGAGACCCGGCCAGAGGTCGCCCTGCGACACGCGGAACCCATCGTTCGAGTGGGGGAGGAGATCCGCCACCACCAGCATCCCCCCCGACTTCAGAATCCTTGCCGCCTCCGGGAAGGCGGAGGCGGGATCCGCCATGTGGTGCAGCACCATGTGGGCGAGGGCGGCGTCGGCTTCACCGTCGGCGACCGGGAGATGCTCGAGCATCCCCAGACGCAGCTCCACGCCGGGCAGGGCACTGCTGCGCCTGGCCATGTCGAGCATCTCCGGGGAGGAGTCCACCCCGATCACGGTCCTGAAGAACCCGTGCAGCCGGGCGAGCAGTCCTCCCGTTCCGCAGCCCAGTTCGACCAGGGTGTCCCCTGTCCCCAGAAGATCCTCGAGCATGCCGGAATACCCGGACATGTCCGGAAGGCCCGCCGCTATGGTCTCCCAATCGGATGCGCGAGAAGCGAAGAAGGCCCTCGACTCGTCGCTCCTCCTCTCGTAGCAGCGGGTGAGCGCGGCGAGGTCGGCCCCGTGCCCCTCGAGCCTCGCAAGCTCCTCCCGCAGGACGGCAATCAGCGAAGAGACGAACGGGTCGCTTGCGGCAAGGCTGTAGAGGACCCATCCGGACACGCCCCTGCGCTCGAGGACGCCGGCGTCGTGAAGGGCCTTCAGATGCCTGCTGGCATTCGACTGGGACAGCCCCAGGACGGACGAGATCTCCGACACGGTCATCGGTCCGCGATCCAGGATCATGACTATCCTGAGCCTGTTCCTGTCGGCGAGCGCGTGAAGTATCCGCTCCATGGATCAACTATATGATCATGTACTCATATTGTAAAGGCTGGCCACCCCGGAACCCTTTGCGCATCTTCAGCGGCATGTTGGACGAAGACGGCCTCCGGCTGATCCTGCTGCTCGAGGACAGGCTCCATCCTACGCTGGAGCCGGTCGACCTCTACAAGCTCGCATTCCAGTCCGTCATGGGCTGCGACCACCTCCTCGAGCCCGGGAGGGAGGAGAGGTCGAGGTTCATGCTGAGGCGGGAATGGGAGTCCCTGCCGCCGTTCCGCGGAGCCGAGCCGCCCCTGCAGATCCTCGACCCCGCCAGGGGAACAGCGCGTCTGCACCTGCGTCCGCTGAAGGCCATGGGATTCGGCCTCGAGCCCGTCATGGAGGCGATCATCTCGCAGGAGCCGATGAACGGCGATCCCGCGGAGGTGGCGGGGGTCTGGGCAGGTATCCTCGGGTTGTCGAGGAGGGGCCTCCTCCCCTTCGACCGGGAGAGCCTGGAATCGTTCGTGACGCCGCTCTCGGTGCCCCATCACAGCAGGGCCTACGGACCGGTATCGTACAGGGTGGTCAACGATGTCGGCCGCTTCGTGCTGGACGGTCTGCAGACGGTTCCGGAGGGCTCCGTCGCGGCGGGACCGCCCTCCCCCTAGAAGACCTCCGCGGCCGCCGAGAGATAGAACCGGGCCGGCCCCCCGCGCAGCGGGAACCCGACCGAGGCATCCATCACGAACTGACCCGACCTGCCGCGGAGCCCGGCGCCGGCACCGGCGGGGAACCTGTCGCCGAGAACCGTCCTGACGGCCGCGAGATCGGTGAAGACATACAGCCTCGTCGTGGTCTCCCCGATGGAGACCTCGGGCCTCGCGACGAGATATCTCACCGCCCTGAAGGAGTTCTCGGGCCAGCCCCTGACGCTCCCGGCACCTCCCAGCCTCGTCAGCCTGCTCCAGAGAGGTGCGCCCTCGAGGATCCCACCGGCGAGCACCTCCCCCCCGAATCCGAGCATCCCCTCGAACATGTCGAGCCTGGCTGACAGGACGGACTGGGCGAGGATGCCGGAGGAATCAGGCCCGGAGGTCATGCCCATGCGGCCCTCGAGGCTCACCGATGCGCCCTCCCAGCCGGCCTGCGTCATCGTGCCCGGCGTGTAGAGCAGACCGACGAGCCCGTAGCGGTAGGTCCTGTCGGCCATGGGCGAGTAGCCCCACCACCTCCCTGCTCCGCTCCTCACCTCGAGGTTCGACCCCGCCTCCCAGATCGCGGCCAGCTCGACCTCCCTGTTCAGCCATGCGCTGTCGGGCACCTCCTGGGCGAGCGCGATCTCTGCCGAGAGGGGAAGGCCGGCAATCCAGGGCTCGAGATACCTCCCAGATGCGTCGGTCCCGCCCCAGGAGGAGCTGGAGAGGCTGATGTCGAGCTCCCTTCCCGTGCCCAGGAGGTTCGTGACCTCCAGGAGCCCCTCCCCCTCGGGGCTCTCCCCGCCCGTCGCGCCCAGGGAGGCCGAGAAGCTCCCGGAGGATCCCTCCACCACGGGCTGGACGAGTACGAGGTTCCCGCCGGGCCCCAGCACCAGGTAGAAGCCGGGCACCCAGGCCACGAAGGGGAGCCTCTCCATCCGCCTCCGCCAGTCATCGACCGCGGCCGGATCGTACGGAACGCCGAACCCTCCCCTGTAGAGCCGCTCCAGCGTTGCCGGCGCGGTCTTCTCCAGGCCCTCGAACCTGATCTCCTCGAGGGATGCGTGCCTGCCCGGAACCACCGAGGCGACGAGGCTGTCGGGGCCGGCGAGGAAGCAGCCCATCGAGGAGAACGGGTAGCCCTGGTAGAGATACCACTGCAGCACCGCATCCTGGAACCCGGTGACGGTCGAGTCGTTCACATCCTCGACCAGGTCAAGGAGGTCTGGGGGGGGGAGCGGGGGGCTGCCCGTGAAGGAGCCCGCGGAGATCACCCCTGCGAGGATGAGCGGCGGGTTCAGAAGCTCACCGCCCCGTCCAGCCCGATGGTGCGCACCCAGACCGATCCGGAAGGCCTCCGCGCATAGGCCGTGAGGGTCAGCTGGAGCTGGGAGCCGACATATCTGCCGGCCCGGGCCTGCAGGGTGTAGGACGCCCCCCTGTCCGACCCGTCGAAGAACCATGACGGGAGATCACCCTCGCCCGGGATCAGGCCCGCGAGGAACGAGCCCGACGAAGTCCACCCGGACCAGTTCCACGTGAAGTGGGGCCTGATCTCGTACATCACCTCCGAGAGCGAGGAATACTCCTCGGTCCTGTAGTCGGCCCCGAGCATGAGCCCGGGCTCGAACCCCATGCCCAGCTCCGCCGAGGGGTCGATCGAGGCCTCCAGGCCGTCCCTCCTCCTGGGGGAGTACAGATCCTCCTCGATCCTCCAGACCGCCGCCACGGTCGAGAGGTTGATTCCCGTCAGCGGCACGGTCCTGGTGCTCAGCTCCAGCCTCCTCTCGGTCTCCGTACGGGCGCCGGCCCCGCTGTAGTCCGTGCGCTCCCTCGCCGCCACACCGCGCAGCCTCGCCAGGCGCAGGGTGCCCGACCCCCGCCAGAGGGGCGACAGGTCGATCCGGTAACCCCCGGAGCCGCTGCCGGCTGCACCGAGCAGCAGGAAGGTCTCGAGCCTGGTTCCGGCATCCCTCGAGGTCAGATCGACCGACCCCTCCAGGGCGGGACCGGTTGCCGGTCCGTACATGAACTCGGTCTCCAGGGAGGCCTCCGCCGCGAGCACCCCGCCGGTCCCCGGCACGTAGTAGACGTCATAGTCCCCGTCAGGATCGGGAAAGTAGAACCCGGTCTCCGGATCGTAGCTCCAGGACCCCTCCCCCTCCCCCACGAAGACGTACCTGACTTCCAGGGCGCTGGACAGGAGCCCGGAGCCGTCGTAAGAGGCATGCAGCCAGGACGAGCCTCCAGTGAGGGTGAGGTCCGCCCCTATCGCGTCCGCGTCGGATGACCCCCCCCCCTCCCATTCGCTCCTGGAGTGTTCGGCCGAAGCCTCCAGCCTCCACCCCGCGCCGGAACCGGAAGTCTCCGCCCTTCCCCGCATGACCCGGGACGGGAGCGGGGTCTGCGAGGCCCTCCAGTCCCTCTCGAGCTCCAGCCGCAGGGAGGAAGCCCATGCCCCGGTGAAGATGCCCGCACCCGACCAGAACGCGGCTTCGGGGCCATCCAGGCTGTCCGCCCATGCCTCTCGGGACAGGGAGAATCCTGCGAGCGGGCGGACCGTCCCCGCGACAGCAGTCCCCTCCAGCCCCCCGTCCCATCTCGAGCCGTCGCCGAGATCGGGCGAATCGCTCCTCGAGACCAGGCCTGCCGCTGCGGCGAACGCGACTCCCCATGCCTCGGGGGAGAAGCCCGCACGGCCCCTGGCCATCCTCCCGCCCTGCCCGAGAAGGAGCAGGCCGCCCGAAGCCCGCAGCGGTCCGGCCGTTCCGTCGAGCTCCACCATCCCGTCCCTGCCGTCGTAGGAGACGGGAAGCCGCCACAGCGCGAGCATGCTGTCGCTCATCCAGACCCCCGCGGGCTCGAAGCCACCGCTCGCCGCCAGCACCCCGAGCCGGAGGCCGTCCCCCTCCCCCAGGTCCAGGCGCAGGCCGCTCCTCACGGCCGACCCCTGCCTGGTCGTCTCGTCCGGGTTGAAGGTGTTGCCCGTCCTCCCGGAGACGGCCACCTCGAGGTCCATGGACAGGCTCCCGGACTCGGCGTCCATGAACACCCCGCCCAGGCGGAGGGAGGAGGGTATGTCCAGGTACTGCCGCGGGAGATGGGTCCCGAGGCTCTCCCCGGCCCAGGCGAACCCCCCGGTGGAGGAGTCGTAGACGTAATCACCCGGGGAGGAGGGCGGGCGGGAGAAGACCACGCTCCACCCGCCGCCGCCGGGCCCTTCGTAGACGAAGTGCCCGAGGCTGTCGAGGTCGTAGGATCCCTGGCCCTCGCCGACCCATGTGGCACCGTCGATCCATGCGCTGTCGGGATCCTCCCCGATCGTCCCCAGGAGCTCGGCCGCCCCGGCCGGGATGCCTCCGCCCAGGGGGCTTTCGCGATCGTCCGCGTCGAACAGCCCGGCCGCCCCGATCCGGAAGCCGCCGGACCCCCATCCGGCGGATGCCGTGTAGAGGTCCTTCACGTAGCCGTCGCCACGCGAGTAGTAGGTGACCTCCACGCGCTGCTCCCTGCGGACCAGCCTCCTGGAGGTGAACGTAACGGTGCCGGTCACGTTGTCGATCGTGTAGTCGGCCGAGGAGCCCCTCTCGAGCGACTCGCCGTCGAGCCAGACCCTCTCGCTGCCGGGGACGACCTCGGCTCCTCCGGAGAACGGGTAGGGTCCCTGCACTCCCTCGTCGGTCAGGAAGACCGCCCTCCGGTGGGCCTCCCCCGAAACGGCGAGCCCCCCCGAAGCCCCGGTGCCGGCGGAGTCGGCCACGCCCCCCAGGATACCGCTCACCTCCCTGCGCCATGCCAGTGGGCCGGTGGCGCCTCTCTTCCACTCCATGTCGCCGAGGTCGGCCGACCAGCCCGCGCCGTCGATCGCGAGGGTGATCCTGTCGAGCTCGGACACCGTCCCGGAGTAGGACGAGCCCAGGGGGATGTCCTCGTCGGTCAGCGATCCCTCGACCTCGATGCCCGGAGCGAGCGTGCCGGAGACCGCTATCCTGGTGCTCTGGTCGAGTCCGCCCCCGCGGCCTACGGAGAAACCCAGCCGTTTCACGCCGGAGATTACCAGCCCGGGCTGGAAGGGGGCGGACGCCGCCTGGGACCCGGAAGGCCCGGGACCCGTCCTCTCCAGGGGCCGGAGGTCCAGCCGGGCCACGGAGGCTGTCGAAAGCGGCGATCTCGTGAAGAAGAGGGTCACCGAGTCACCGGGGGGAGGGGCGGGGGTGACCTGGAGCCCGGTCCTGCTGCCCCTCGCGGCAGGCTCGGCCCGGAGGGTGTCGCCGTCGTGGAGGGCCCAGCACGTTCCGGGTTCGACCCACACGCTCTCGGGGAGTGCGAAGAACCCGGTCCCGTCGCTGACCCGGGCCTCGGCGAGCAGAGAGGCGCAGAGAGCAAGGCAGATCACTCGAGGAGGATCGCCTCACCTCCCCCGCTGTGCCACAGCAGAATGCGCCCGTCCGGAGCACCCTCGATCCTGTCGGGGGAGCCGAGACCGGCGGCCAGGACCTCCCGCGAGGGCCATCTCACGAGGGTGTCCCCCAGGACCCCGGTCACCGTCCCGCCGGAGAGGCATGCGATGGAGAAGGGGAGGGCCGACCAGGAGCCGGTGCCGGCGAGGAGGGTGCCCGACGGCGACGAGAGCACGGCTCTCGAGCCCGACACCGAGAGGTCTGCGGGCTGTGATGCCGGGACCCGCTCGAGAGGCGCGGGGACCGGCCAGAGGGAGTAGATCCTCCCCTCGTCGAGGGAGTAGCACCAGGTGTCGGCCCCCCCCACCGCCACGGCACAGGTGCCGGAGGGGGTCCGGATGATCTCGAGCAGCTCGGCCCGGGAGTCGTACCTGAACGCCTCCTCCGAGAGGAGGTGGCAGACGGTGAAGGAGCCGTCCTCCGCCACGCAGATCGACACAGGGAGGGGGGGCGCGTCGAGGTCCCATGTCTGCAGCCTGTTGCCGGAGGCATCCGTGACCGTGATCTCGGGATCGGACCCGGACAGCATGTAGATGGTGCCCGAGGGGCCCAGAGCCATGTCGACGACGCTTCCGGGCACCGTCAGGGAGGAGAGGGCGAGGGCGAGGACCGGGAGGGAAGGATCAGCGGACAACGGCGAACCTGCCGGTCCGGACGGCGCCGCCCTGGACGAACCGGTACAGGTACACGCCCGATGCCAGCCCGGCCGCGCCGGGATAGGCGGCCACGGTCTCGCCGGGGGCGACGGGGCCGAACTCGACCGAATCGACCAGCCGGCCTGTCTCCTCGAAGACGTGCAGCTCGACCTCTCCGCCGTCCGAGAGGAAGCCGAAGTAGAGCGTGCCCAGGCAGGGCTGCGGGAACACCGCCAGATCGGCCCCCGAGAGCTGGAGGTCTCCGGCCGAGGCCGACAGGTCCAGCCCGAAGAAGGAGAAGCAGGCGAGAAGCACTTCGCCGTCGGCGGGCAGGGGCAGTGCGACGTCCCTGCCCTCCCCCGAGGGGAGCCTCACCGGCGGCCCGGACGGGGAGGGTCTGAACCAGGCGGAGAGCCGGCCGAGCCCCGAGGCCGAGGCCCTGAAGCTGCCCTCCATCGCGGCGCCCTGGAGGTCGTAGCCGTCGATGGTGAAGGCCGGGAGCGGGTGAGCGGGATCCTCCCAGGGGGAGGAGGAGACCACGCCCTGCCAGTCGAGCCCCGGCCTCGAGCCCGGTGAGATGGTGTCGTAGTCGGAGATGCGGAATGCCTCCCAGCCCCACCTTCCGTCGCCCACCGACTTGTCGTCGATCCAGCATGCCAGCATCCAGTCCTCCAGAACAGCCTGCATGTCGACGGACGAGCCGGTCGCCTGCTCGACTGCCTCCTCGACGCCGGGCAGGCCCCTGGTCTGCACCCGGAGGGAGTTGTACAGGAAGTCGTCCCCGCCGTAGTTCTCGCACAGGTACGAGAAGAAGAGGAAGCCCGAGCCGTATCCGGCGACGTACTCGACTATGTCCTCGAACTCGGTCCAGCCGACCGGGCTCACACCCCCGACCTCGAGGAAGGTCTCGACCTGGGAGGCGGGGTAGCCGCAGACGAAGGTCCCCGACTGGGCCTGGTTCTCGATCACCCAGAGCTCCTCTCCGCTGAAGGGCCTCACGCCCCACTGGATGAGGTGCACGAGCTCGTGCGAGGCCGTGTAGGAGGCGTCGTCCGAGTTCCCCGGGAAGCAGTCGATGTACAGCATCTCGACCTCGTTGGAGTGCCCTCCGTAGTAGAGGAAGGCCTCCTCCTCGGTGAACTGGTTGTAGGGGCTGAAGAACCCTGCGATGTAGGCGCCCCCCTGCAGCGGGTCGAAACCGTCGCGGATGTCGAGGACTAGGAAGTACACCCTTGGATCGCCGTCCAGCTCGTCCGGCACCGGCCCGAACACCCCGGTGTCCCTCTCGACTATGCCCGCCGGGCCCGAGGGCGTGCTGTCCTCCAGGGCGGCGGCGAAGACGGCCACGTCGCCCTCGTCGTAATGGACCCCCCAGACCGCGTCCTCCACGAAGATGTACGACTCCTCCCCCGCGAACCTGCAGGTCGCGGGGGTCAGGTAGAAGGTGAAGAAGGGATCCGATGTGTAGTCCTGGGCCCAGAACAGGACGGTGTCCCCGACCTCGGGGCCGCGGCCGCCGGACAGCGCGCCCGAGGGGGCGAAGGCGGGGTCGTGCCTGCGATCGATCTGCATCACGGCGGGATCCGCGAAGGTGCCGTCGACCCACCATGCGGTGGGAGCGGCGATGGCGGCGAGAAGGAGTGCGACCATCAGAAGCGCGTACCCACCATCAGCCTGACGGAGGAGAAGTCGGCCCCCTCGGGAAAGTCCACCGAGCTGTACAGGACGGGCTCCTCCCTGCCGATGAGGGCGGCGTCGATGGCGCTCACGGCTCGGTTGACCACGGCGAACACCCCTACGTAGAGGGCTCTGCGGTACCATTCCCTGCTCTCGCGGAGGGCGTCGGCGAAGTCCTCCCGCGCATCCTCGGAGGACCAGGCCCAGCTCTCGCCGCCCTCCCGGGCGTGGCTCGCGTAGTACTGCTGCTGGGCCAGGGGATCGTCCGGGTAGTAGTACCTCGCGAGCCTGTAGATGTAGTCGTTGAACTCGGCGCTCGACCCGAAGTCGGCGATGTCGTCGAGGAAGTCTCCGTCGAGGCCGGATGCCCCTATCCCCGCCTCCTCCATGGCAAGCCTCTCGTAGTCGTCCCTGGAGAAGGAGCCCTCCAGGACCGACAGCCCCACGCCCGCCCATGTAAGGGCCTCGATGCCGAGGAAGACGTCCCCCCTGCCGCCATGCCCGAGATGGTGCTGGCCCCAGCCGGGCAGGGCCACCGAGCGCAGGACGGCCCCCCTGTCGATCTCCGGGTACGCGGCGCGGGCGAGCAGGAGCAGGACAGCGCCGGATAGAGCGAAGTTCTTCATGTCAATGCACCACACCCGCCTCGAAGAGGGCTTCGGTACTCCCCGCCCCTCCCCTGATCTCCAGGCATACGAAGTAGAGACCGGGCGAGAGGTCGCGGACCTGCCAGGCGACCTCGCAGGACACTCCTCCGAGGCAGGCGCCCGAGTACTCCGACACGAGCTCGCCGGCGATGTTGAAGACCCGGATCAGGTATGTCCCGTCCGAGCCTGGCTCGAACCTGATCGTACCCTCGTCGCCCCTGACCGGGTTGGGATAGACGAAGAAGCTGCCCCCGGCCAGGGGGCCGGCCCCCTGGGAGAGCGGGGGGAGGAGCTCCGCAGGCCAGCTGCCCTGGCCGCTGTAGTCCAGCCCCGGGAACCAGCCCTGACCCAGGTCGACGGTCGTCGACCAGAGGGCTGTCCAGCCCGACTGGTCGCAGGCCGCCAGGCGGTATGACCCGGCCGTCCCGGCCGGGATGATCGCGGGCCTGCCGACGGGCCTGTCCCCCACCGACAGGGGGAGGCCCGGAAGGGTCCCGGCGGATCCTCCGGCCGCGAAGATCCGTCCGTCACCCGTGCAGAAGGTCGTGAAGCCGGCTCCTCCCGAGCCCGGGGGCGTGCCGGACCACCCGTGGCCCGCGGGATCGCCCGGGATCAGGGCAGGCCAGTCGGTAAGACCGGAGCCGGAGGCCTCGAACACCTCGACGCCCTCGGTCGTCAGCACGGCCACCTCTATGCGGCCGTCGGAGTCCAGGTCGCACATCCAGGGATGACCCTGGGGCTCCCCCCTCGTCTCCGCCGGGAAGCCGGGCTGCATCGAGCCGTCCTCCTCGAAGCACGAGAGCATCCCGCCGCAGAGCAGGAACAGCTCGACACGCCCGTCGCGGTCGGCGTCTACGCAGAGAGGCGCAGAGACCGGCTCTCCGCCCGGGGCCTCGACCGGCCATCCCGGCACGGCGACTCCGCCGCGGTCCCAGGCGTGGACCCTCCCCGAAACCGTCGACACCGCCAGGAGGCCCTCTCCGAGAGGCATGACCGAGAGTCCCGCGACCTGGTCCGGCGTCGTCCTGGGCCAGCCGGGGAGGACACCCCCGTCGAGACCGGCGAGATAGACGAGCCTCCTGTCCGTCGCGGCGCAGGCGGCATCCATGGACGGCGACAGCAGGCAGGACACGGGGGATCCGGTGAGCTGCAGGGGCCACCCGTCCTCCTCCTCCCCGTCGGGGCCTGCCAGGTGGAGCAGGCCGCCTGATGCGCCCCAGAGGAGGTGCCCGCCCGTACCCTCGAAGACGGCGGAAGCCTGGATGCAGGAGGCGCCGGAGGCAAGAGCCGCCGGATCCGGGTCGTCGGGACCGACCGACCAGATGATCCCGGCCGGCGAGGTGTAGAGGATCAGCGGCCCGCCGAGGGTCTCCCAGACAACGGGTCCGCGGGTTATGGGACCGAGCCGCACCGGCCATCCGTCCTCGAGGAGCCCCGTCTCGACGCTGACCGAGATCTGGGCGCCGGGGGGATCGAGGACCTCGATGGTCACCCCTGTCGCCCCGCCCCAGCTGGTGGCGCTGGAGGGAACCGAGGAGGGCCCGAAGAGGTGGGAGTAGCCTCCCTGGAAGAACGGGTCGAACTCGCTGCCGTAAATCCCGTAGATGTCGGGGAGGGAGTAGTCGAAGTCCTGCAGCCCGTCCGCCTCCTCGAGGTCGACCCCCTTGTGGGCCGGGTCGGCGTTGACCGTGTTGCCCGGCCTGTTGGCCGTGATGACGCCCTGGTCGACGTGCCAGACGAGTATCCCGGAGCCCTGGAGCGAGAAGTCACGCTCGTGGGAGCCGCAGAGACCGTCTCCGTCGGGATCGCGAAGACGGTTCTCGACCAGGAAGTACTCGGTGCCTGTCACCGGGACCCGCAGGACCGGGCCGCCGGGCTCGAGCACGAACGTCGAGTCATCCCACGCCCAGATGACCTCGGCCCAGCCGAGGTCGGCCCTGCTCCAGGCTCCCGGGGCCGGCGGCCAGAATCCGCTCATCATCCACTGCCCGTAGCCCATTATGTCCCAGCCGCCCACGCCCACGCCCCCCCCGACCGTGTCGTAGAGGTCGGGCAGGCCGAGCTGGTGCATGAACTCGTGGACGATGGTCCCGATGACGCCCAGGCCGAAGCCGTCCTGGGTCTCGGTCTCGGGGACGATGATGCCCTCCTGGACGAAGACCCCGTCGTCCGTGGCTATCCCGGGGTACCCGCCGCCGCCTTCGGGGAGGTAGTAGGCCAGGTCGGCCAGGGTGAGGAACACCGAGGAGATGTCGTCGGGGCTGTCCCCGAGGATGTCCGACTCCTGGCCGGCCCCGGCGTGCATGACGAGCACGGCGTCGTACGCTGAGAAGTCGACCTGTCCGTCGGCCGTCTGGACGGCATCCCGCAGGAGGAGGCAGACGCCGGTCACCCATGCCGAGTCGGCCCCGTACCAGGCCATCTGATGAGGCATCCGGAAGGCTCCGGCGGACGGATGCACGTCGAAGGTCAGATCCTGCAGGCCTCCCGAGACGTCGGTCAGGTACGAGGAGAGGTCGTCCATCAGCCCGGCGGTGTATGCGGTCCCGTGCGGGGGCTGTGCGGACATGTCGAACCGTCCGTCTCCGGTGGTGGTGGGCGTGAAGTCCTCGACGAAGTCGACCCTCAGCACGCAGAGGTGGATCTCACCGCGGGGGTTCAGGGCGGTGCCCGCGCCTCCGTCCCATATGGCCGTGCCCGTGGACGGGCGCTCGTTCAGCCAGGGCACCCCGGTCCCGGGCGCCACGGGGACGGCCGCAAGGCCTGCCTGCGCCAGGGCCAGCGAGAGGATCGCGGGCGCATGCCTCAGAACTGCACCACCAGCGAGAACTTGCGGTTGTACTTGCCCGATCCCTGCAGGCTCTCGTCCACGGGGACGAAGGCCATGTCGAACATGAGGCCCGAGTACTGGACGCCGGCGCCGAAGGTGATGCCCTGGATCGTCGACTCGCCCTCGGTGTCGTGGATGTACCCTGCCCTCAGGGTCAGCAGCTCGTAGTAGGTGTACTCGGCCCCCGCCCCCCACTTGTTCTCGTTGAACTCCTCGCTCAGGCCGTCCTCGACGTAGGTGAGCAGCTTGCTGTAGTCGGCGGCCACCCTGAGCTGGGTCATCCGGGTGTCGAAAGGCTCGTATGCCATGCCCACCCTGATGGTCCTCGGCAGGGGGTTGTTCTCCGACTCGCCTCCATAGCTCATGTTCGGGCCGAGGTTGGAGAGGCTGGCCCCCAGCGACGCGTTCCCCAGCCTTTCCAGGCCGATGTCCTCCATCGGTATGCGGTACTGCACGCCGAGGTCGGCCGCGAAGGAGGTGCCCTTGCCCTCGTCGCTGTAGTAGAGGTGGTCGTAGATGAACTTCAGACCCAGACCCACGGATGCTCCCGGGGCCACCTCGGTCCCGAAGGCCGCGGTGCCCGCCACGCCGTAGGAGTAGAACGTGCCTATGGGATCGGGGCTTCCCGCCTCGGTCTCCTCCATCTCGCCCATCGACATGAAGGTGATGTTTCCGCCGATGCCCCCCCAGCCCTCGAGATGCCTCGCGTAGCCCAGGTACTCGAAGTACATGTCGTCGGCCAGCTGGGGCAGCCACTGCGAGTGCTGGAGGGTTATCTCCTGGTTCCCGGGGTCGACGAAGGCCAGGCCTGCGGGGTTCCAGTAGGATGCCGTCGCATCGTCCGATATGGCGGTGAATGCCTCGCCCATGCCGTTGGGCCTGGCCCCCGGCGTTATGGTGAGCCAGACCACGCTGGCCGTGGACGCCTGGGCCGCGGCCAGGACACCTGCGGCTGCGAGTGTGCAAAGGGCTGTTCTCATCGTTCCTCCCGAATCATCCTATCTTGCCACGGCCAGAATCCCGGTGACCCCGGAACCTCCGGAGGACAGCCTGAAGACGTACGCTCCGCTGGCGACCGGATCTCCGTCGGCGTCCGTGCAGTCCCACCAGTACTGGTTATAACCCGCCTGTCCGGGGATGTTCCGGAACTCGGCCAGCCTGCGGCCGGACACGGCATAGATGCGTATGTCGACCGGAGCGGCTCCGCTCTGCGTCCAGTTCAGCGACACACCGTCCGAGGCCGGGCAGGGATAGGCGAAGACGCCGCTGAACGCGACCTCCCCGCCGGCGACCACGGTGAAGCCCGCCGAGATGGTGCTGCGGTTGAGCAGGCAGTCGCTGGCCCTCAGCTCCAGCAGATGGCCGCCCTGCTGGAGGATTCCCAGACCGGTCGAGAGCGTGCCCTCCGTGGTGCTGCCCCTGTCGTAGGAAAAGTCTCCCGAGACGTCCCGGGGCGCCCCGTCGACATAGAGCGCGAGCTGGCGTCCCGGGTTGCCGAGAAGGTAGATCCCCGACGGGTCCGACAGCCTCGCCTGGACGGTCACTTCCCCGGTCACGACGGGATCGGGCACGTTCCTGAAACCATCTATCCACAGCTCCATGACCGGGCCGGCGGTGTCCGAGGGGGAGGGATCGCCCGGGCCCAGCGGGTGCGGATAGGTGGAGGAGGCTGCGGAGCCCGCCTGCTGGAGGAGGAATGCCGATACCCTCGCGAACCCCCCGGTGTCCGCATCCACCGGCACGAACACCCCGAGCGAGAAGCCCGGTCCGGCCGCGGCGGAGCCGGTGTAGAACCGGCCGCCGGGGGCCATGTAGGGGATTGCCAGGTGCTGCCTGAAGGTGAAGTAGGTGTCCGGCCGGCACGACTCCCATGCCTCGAGGAGGAGGAGGCCCGCTGCCGGGGCGGACCCGGAGACGGTGTTCACCTCGCCCGTCCTGAGGGTGTCCGCCGACATCCCGAAGACGGCTCCGGGGACCGCGGGCATGGTGCTCCCGTCACCGAACAGGTTGTATACCATGTTGTTTACGGAGTACCCGGCCTGGATCTTGGCGGCGAGGAGCGCCGAACCGACCGACATGGCGCCGGGGAGGAGGTTGTCCGTGAATGCGGCTGCCAGCATCTCGTTCAGCGGGCCGGATGTGTCCATCGTGGCCCCGATGCCCGCGATGGCGCCTCCGGCGGGTGCGGTGATGACCGACTGCGCCAGGCAGTCCCTCGCGGGATCCTGGAACTCGCCCACCCTGCACGAGCCGAAGAAGGCCACCGGCAGACGGTTGTCGCAGGCGAGGAGTCCGACGTCCTCGATGTAGAGCAGCCCCTCGTCGGCGAGCTGGTCGAAGCCCCCGTGGCCGAGGTAGATGGAGAGCAGGGCGCCCTCCGACCACCTGGCGATGTAGTCCTGACGGGCTTCCGGCTTCTTCCACATGTCGTTCCAGTCGTAGAAGATCAGATAGTGCTTGACGGGTCTGAAGGGCTGCGGCAGGTGGTCCTCCAGGATCCTCTCCACACCCTCGGTGTGGTAGGTCTCGTCGGCCGAGTGCTTGCTGGAGCGCTCGTCGTCCGCGGCTCCCAGGACTATGGTCTGCCAGGTCCCCGGGAACTCGCGCGCCCTGTAGCCATCCAGCCGCTGGGCCGCGATCGCGAAACCGTTCCTGTCCGCCGTGCAGATTCGCGACATCGCGAACTGGGGCAGGGTGACCCCAGAGGTCACCGCGAACGCGTCGTCGGTGAAGATGTCGCCCTGCTGGGGGAGGGGATCGATGAGGCTCGGCCTCGAGGAGATCCTGTTCCTGGGGTCGAAGTGGCCGTTGCCGCAGAGGATCACCTCCACCGGGACGGGGCTCCATCCGCCGAGTACGATATCGAGGAAGGCGCGTACCGCCGAGGGATCGCGGACGCCTCCGTTCAGTTCGTCGAATATCGACTCGAGGGTCACGATCTCGCTCGCCGACCCGGGCTCCACGAGCGGTCCGGCATCCTGCAGGTAGTCCTCCGGGACTATGTAGATGCGGTCTGCACCGTGCGGAAGGCCGAGGAGCCCTCCGGGCTCGGCGTACTCCACGGCCGCGGGCTCAAGGAGGGTCCCCTGCGGGGCGATCCAGATCTCCCTGACCGGCCATCCGTGGGGCGGCTCGACCTCGAAGGAGCTTCCGGGGTCGAGGTCCAGCTCGGCCGCGAGCGTGTCCCCCCCGACGAGGAATGCCAGGCTGCCGTCGAGGGAACCCTGCCAGTCGATCCTGAACCTGTCGGGACCGGCGAACCACTCGAGGGGGACGTGGGTCAGCCCGGCCGAGGAGGGGGTCATCGAGGGGAACACCTCGAACCAGTCCATGTAGACGTCGTCGGAGGATTCGTTGTGGATGACGGCGCAGGCCAGCATGTCGCCCGCCCCGGTCAGGCCGTCGACCCTTGTCTGGAGGACGAACGGGGCCGTCCCCGTCCATGTCGTGTCGGCCGCCGGCGTATCGTTCACGAGGAGTCTGATCCTGTGTGCCCCGGGTTCGGTCGATACGAGGAAGATCCTCAGGATGCCGGCACCCCCGGCCTGGCCGGGCAGGTCGAAGGGATGATAGAACCACTGGGTGCCCGAGCCGAGGGCGGCATCCCACACCCAGTCGCCCGCGACGAGTCCGGGCTTCCGGATGTAGTCCTGCTCGAAGTGGAGCCTGCCGAGGAACCGCTGCGGCATGGCCGGAGCGCCCGTCAGCCCGGCGTCGAACACCTGCATCCTCAGGCCGGGCTCCGCGCCCCAGGTGAGCCAGTAGCGGTTCGTGCCGGACCACGGGTGCATGTAGTGCTGCGGCATGCTGTCGGGGACGGGCTCCCACCAGGAAAGGCCCCTGGCGAAGAAGACGACGCTGTCGGGCAGGTCGAAGCTGCCGTCGCCGCCGTCCCGCACCGAGATCGGCACCGCCCGGGGGGAGTACAGGCTGTCCCACGGCTGGCTGCCCATCGGCCTGCCGCGGCCGGTGGACATGGCGAGCGTGGCTGACGGAGCGCCGAGGGCCCAGGGGATGTCCGAGCCCGTGAGCAGGTAGACCCCGGCGGTGTCGACGGAGATCCTGGCCCAGGGCAGACCAAGGAAGGGGCTGGCGGCCCTCGTCGGTCTGGACGCCTCCCGCCAGGCCAGATCGGTTCCCGCCACCGCCCGGAAGAGGGCCTCCTCAGCCCCGCGCATCCTCGAGGGCGGTCCCGCCCCGTCCGTCTCCACGGAGAGGTCGATGGTGGAGGAGAGAAGCGGCGAGCCCCCGCGGAAGCACACGGGATAGAGGCGGAAGTGCGCGAGGGGTGCGCCCCTGAAGGTGGTCACGCCGGCGAGCTCCACCCAGTCCGACGGCAGCAGGCCGCGGTCCACCGGCTCGAACGAGTCCAGCCCGTCCACGACGAGGCTCCTGTGGACGGCCAGCGGCCCGAACTCCGCGACACCCCGGGCCTCGAAGGAGAACCGGCCCCGCCAGCCCGGCGGGACAGGGACGTACAGGTTCCTGCATGGCAGGAGGATGTCGCAGTTCTCGCCCGAGAACCCGCATCCCCCGGCGGAGAGCCCCACGACAGCGTCCCCGACGCGTACGGGAACGGGCTCGGTGCACGTCCACACCACATGTACCGATCCGGGACCCGTCTGCACCAGGGGCCCGGACAGCAGTACGAGAAGCGCCGCCGGAGCCAAGAGAGGCCTAGAGCTCCGAGAGTTCCAGGATGGGGCCGTCCCCCTGCTCCTCGCCCGGGAGCCTCTTCTCCTCGGGGACGGTCTCGGCCCTGATCCTGGCCTCCTCCATCTCCACGACCCTTCCCTGGGCCTCGAGGAAGGAGGACATCTGGGCGAGGATCGAGAGCCTCCGGTCCTGCAGCTCCCTCACCGTCTCGGAGAGGACCTGCACGCGCTCCCTGGCCTCGTTCACGAGTGCGGCCGCCTTCACCTCGGCGTCCATCACGATGAGCTGGGCCTCCCTGCCGGCGTCCTCCCGAGCCTTCGAGGCGCTCTGCTGCTGGGCGACCAGGACCTCGCGCACGGCGCCCTCCATCCTGTCGAAGTCGGCCGCCCGGGCGCGAAGCACGGTGAGCTCCCTGTCCATGGATTCGAGGGCACCCGCCATCTCCTCCCACGCCTCGGCCGTCATCTCCAGGAAGGCCTCGACCTCGTGAGGATCGTAGCCCCGGAAGATCTTCGCGAACCGCTGCCTCCTGATGTCCAGTGGAGTTAGACGCACCTCACCGCCTCCCCTCCCCCGCGGGCCATGCGGCACGGGGGTTTAGAGCGTCCTCGCCGATCTCCCGGAAGATATCCCGGGCATCCTCCAAGTCAACTACGGCCGCGGCCCGAGGAGGCATCTGCCCAGTCTGACGGTGGTGGCCCCCTCCAGGACCGCGCACCCGTAGTCGTCGCTCATGCCCATGCTCAGCTCGCAAAGCGGCGCTCCGCACTCCCCGGCCACACGGTCGCGGATCTCCCGGAGCAGGCCGAAGGATCTCCGCGAGGCGGACTCCCCGCCGGACAGAGGGCCCACGGTCAGGAAACCCCGCACCTCCAGGCCCTGTTCCCGCGCCCGGCAGACCGTGTCGCAGAGCAGCGCCACCTCCGGCCGGAAGCCGTGCTTGGCCTCCCCCGGGGTGGTGTCGACCTCCAGGAGCACGGGAGGCACTGGAGAGAGTGCCTGCCTTGCGATGAGGGCCTCGAGTATGACCGGCCTGTCTACCGAGTCGATGGAATGGAAGTCCCTGCAGGCCTGTCTGACCTCGCCGCGGTGGAGTGGACCGATCAGGTGGAAGCAGGCGGAATCCCTTCCGAGAAGGGCTATCTTCCTGCCCCCCTCCGTGACCCTGTTCTCGCCGATCAGGCCGATGCCCGAGGAGATGACGCACCGGACGGTCTCCGCTGGGTGGTTCTTGGTGACTGCCATCACGGAGACGGAGTCGGTGCGCCCGGCGGATGCCAGCGCGCGCCGGATCACGTCCATGGCCCTGTCCAGGTTCTGTCCTATCAGTCGGGCGGGATCCATCGTACGATCATACCCTCCGGATCAGGCGTGCTGCCAGTAATCCCTGTCCAGGGCGCGGTACTGCACGGCCTCGGCCAGGTGGCCGCACTCTATTCCATCCGATCCGTCGAGATCGGCGATGGTCCTGGCCAGCCGGAGGATCCGGTCGTGGGCGCGGGCGGAGAAGCCGAAGCGCTCGACCGCGCTCCCGAGGAAGAGGGAGCTCTCGCCGGAGAGGCGGCAGACGCTCCGCGACAGGGCGGGGCCCATTCCGGCGTTGCAGTAGACGCTGGGGCTCCCGGAGAACCTCTCGAGCTGGATCCTCCTCGCCCGGGCAACCCTCGACGCCACGGCCGCCGAACCCTCCCCCGGGGGGGTCTCGCCCGACATGTCGCGGTAGCGCACGGCGGCGACCTCGATATGGATGTCTATCCTGTCGAGGAGAGGGCCGGAGATGCGTCTGAGGTAACCCTGGATCTGGGGACCGGTGCATGAGCAGGCCTTCGCCGGATCGGTGAGGAAGCCGCAGGGACAGGGGTTCATGGCGGCGGCGAGCATGAACCGGGCGGGGAAGGTGATCGAGCCGACCGCTCGCGAGATGGTCACCACCCCGTCCTCCATGGGCTGTCTCAGCACTTCGAGCACGTTCCTCCCGAACTCCGGCAGCTCGTCGAGGAAGAGGACCCCGTTGTGGGCAAGGCTGGCCTCTCCGGGCCTCGGGTGAGCCCCCCCGCCTATGAGGCCCGCATCCGAGACCGTGTGGTGGGGCGAGCGGAAGGGGCGCTCGCGGATGAGGCCCCCGCCCTCCGGGAGGAGGCCGGCGACGCTGTGGATGCGCGTGGTCTCCAGAGCCTCCTCCGGGGAGAGCTCCGGGAGTATCCCGGGGAGCCTTCTGGCCAGCATGGTCTTGCCCGAGCCGGGTGGACCGATCATCAGGATGTTGTGCCCGCCGGCGGCGGCGACTTCGAGCGCCCGCCTGGCCAGGGCCTGCCCCCGGACGTCGGCCATGTCGCTCTCCCGGACCGCGGGGACCGCAGCTTCGGGAGCGGACGCATCGATCTGCGGCAGCTGCACCTCGCCGGACAGGAAGGCGGCGACCTCGGCGAGGCTCGATGCGGCGAGCACGGGCCTTCCCTGCGCCAGAACGGCCTCACGGGCGCAGGCGGCAGGGACGATTAGCGCGTCGCAGTCGACGGCCCCGGCGCCCCAGGCCATGGGCAGCATCCCCCGTACGTGGCGTATCGCGCCGTCCAGCGAGAGCTCGCCCACCATCACGAAGCGGGAGACCCTCCCGGCGGGGACCCTTCCGGATGCCGCCAGGATGCCGGCCGCTATGGGGAGGTCGAAGCCGGAGCCCTCCTTCCGCCTGTCCGCCGGCGCCAGGTTGACCGTGGTCTTCTTCGCGGGCAGCCCCCCGAGGTTCCCCAGGGCCGACAGGACGCGCTCCCTGGCCTCCCTGACCGAGCTGTCCGGGAGCCCCACGAGGGTGAAGGTCGGGAGCCCCCGGGCCATGTCGACCTCGACCTCGACCGGGAACGACTCGAGACCGCTGAGCCCGAGGCTGTATGTCCTGGAATGCATGTGGCGCACCTCCCTCCATCCAGTGTAGCCGTGAAACCCGCGACCTGCAAGCCTCGGACCCCTTCGGGTTTGAAATCGTTGAAATTCGATCACCATCTCTATGCAGGACAACCATCTGCAGAACGGGTTCCAGGGATCCGCACAGACCGCTCCCCTGCCGCATACGGTCTCCGCCCACGATCCGACCCCGGGGCGGATCTTCTGGAGGCCTGCGGTTCGAACGAGGTGAGCGCATCCCTGGACCGTCGCTCCCGCCGGCGAGGAACCCTGAGCGACACGATATCCTAGCAGGTTGCTATTGTTATCGAGGTGCCCTATCTTCCCCCGAACACCTTCCGGAGGAGGCCGGGATGAGAAGAGCCGCAGTCCGCATCAAGGCTTGAGACCGGGCATGGAGGCCCGGTCCGGGCCTCCGGGTGCGGGTGCGGCCCTGGTCTCACGGAGGCTGTCTCCGAATCTGACCAGCCCGGCCCGCGAAGAGATCGACGGGCGCCAGCCCGGAGAGCGGGAGGGGAAATGGGAACCGAGCGTGCGACGCTGAAGGATGTCCAGGGTGTCTACAGCGGCCCGGAGGGTGTCCTCTGGGAGCTCATCATGGGCGAGCAGATCCATGTCGGTGGATTCGCGCAGTCAACGATCCTCGCCGACCTCGCCGGAGTCGGGAGGGACCAGAAGGTCCTCGACCTCTGCTCCGCCCTGGGGGCGGGGCTCAGGTTCCTGGCGAGAACCCGCGGTGCAAGGGGATACGGCCTGGACGCGACCGAGGCCATGGTCGCGAAGGCGGTCGCCCGGACGGCCGAGGACGGCCTCTCGGACAGAATCGAGTACAGGGTCGGGAACGTCCAGGGCATCCCCTGGCCCGACTCGTTCTTCGACCTGGTCTGGGGAGAGGACGCCTGGTGCTACGTCGAGGACAGGGCTGCGATGATCGGCGAGGCCTCGAGGGTCCTCCGGCCCGGCGGACGCATCGCCTTCTCCGACTGGGTCGAGGGTCCCGCGGGCTGGAGCGCCGAGACGGCGGACAGGATCTGCTCGTTCATGAAGTTCCCCTCCGTCGAGACGCAGAAGAGCTACGAGCGCCTCCTGGAGCAAAGCGGCTTCAGGCTCCTCTCCTCGGAGGACTGCACACCCCATTTCGCAGGCTGCGTCGACCTCTACATTCGGATGCTGACCGAACAGCTGACCTTCGACGCTCTCAGGATAATCGGATGGGACATGGACCTGTTCAGGGCGATGGGCGGAGAGATGGTGTTCATGTCGCAGCAGGCTCACGGGGGCTCGTTCGGCCGCTGCCGCATCGTGGCGGAGAAGGCCTAGATGCCGACGGGGGCGTCTTCCCGGCCGGCGGAGGAGTGCGAAGAGCTCGCGGCGGGATGGGTCGGCGCCCTCGACATGTACAGGAGCAACGGCGGGAAGGTCCTGGGCTACCTGTGCTCGGCCTTCCCGCCGGCTCTCGGAGCGGGTCTCGGGATGCTCCCGGCAAGAGCCCTGACCGGGGCGGTGCAGGAGATGGAGTGCGAGGGGGAGCGCTTCGTGCGCCCCGACGTCTGTCCCCTTGTCAAGTCCTTCCTGGGAGCCGTCTCTTCGGGCTGCGGCGTCCACGGCAGGGTGGACGCCTGGGTGGGGATGTACACCTGCGACCAGACGAGGCGGCTCTTCCAGGAGCTGTCGTCCTTCACGGGAGCCAGGGTCTTCCACATCCAGCTCCCGGCAACGCGCACGACCGCGGCGAGAGCCTTCTTCCAGTCGCAGGCCGGGCGTCTCTGCCGTGACCTCGAAGCCTCCGGCCTCTCGGACGGGTTCGATCCGGGCAGGGCGGAGGAGTGGGAGCGGCACAGGCGCAGCGCCGCGGAAGTGCTGGAGGCGGCTTCACTCTCAGGCAGGGTCCCGCCCCTGCTCCTCCACAGGATGCATGCACTCCTGTGCATGACCAGACCCCACGGGCTCGATTCGACGTTCGGGCGACTCCTCGGTACCTGCCCGCCGGTGTCAGGCGGTCCCCTCATCGGCCTGACCGGCAGCCCGATGCTCCTGGAGGACGACTGCGTCCCGGCAGCGCTGGAGGAGTGCGGGGCCGGGATGCTCCCCCTGGGGTGCACCGGACTGCAGGCCTGCCTCCCGTCCGTGGGGGAGGACGGGATGACGCCCGCCGGTCTTGCCGGAGCATGGTTCGATGCAGCGAAGTGCTCCCGCTGCAGGCCCAACTCGAACACCTACGAATGGCTTGCATCGAAGCTCTCCGAGGCTGGAGCGAAGGGGCTCGTGGTGAGGGCGCTGAAGTTCTGCGACCTGTGGTTCGCCGAGCGCGAGCGGTTGAAGCGCCTCATGCCCGTGCCGGTCCTGGTCCTGGACTCCGACTACGCCCGGGGAGGCCGGGAGAGGACCAGGACGCGGGTTCAGGCCTTCCTGGAGAGCCTCTCGTGATGGACGACCTCTCCGCCCGCAGGATAGGCGTGATGGACTGGGAATCCAGGGTCAGGGAAATCCCCGAGGAGTACTCGGATGCCTGCAGGTTCATGAGGCGGCTCATCCCCGGCGGGGTGAGGTACCTCTACAGCCCCTACGAGTACTCCTGCCGGGGGGACGCTCTGCTCCGGCGCCTGAAGTTCGACGACTCCCCCGCCGCCCTCCGCCTGTGGGCCTTCCTCTTCAGCGAGAAGGACAGGCTCTTCCTGGCCAGGGAGCATGGGATGAAGATCGTGGCTGCGATGAAGGACCTCGGCCAGGTCCCGGTCCTGACCTACGCATTCCCCGAGGCCCTGACATTCTACGCCGACGAGCTCTGGTGGGCGCCCTGCTTCTCGGAGGAGCCGCACCTTCTGGAGGAGGCCTCGAGACTGGGAGCGGGCGAGGAGCTCTGCTACGTGAGGGCTGCGCTCGGGGCCATGGTCACCCTCGACTACTTCCCCAGACCCGACCTCTGCATCGCCGGCGTCGGGTCGTGCTGCGACGACTTCTCGGCGGTGATGCAGCTCATAGAGGACCAGGGCATCCCGGTGCACTGGTGGGAGATGGCCGCCAGGTTCGACGACCGGGCCTGGGCTCCGTGCGAGGAGTACGCGACCACGCCCTACGGGGGCACCCTCCACCAGAGGTCTGCCGTGGAGTTCCTCGAGGGAGAGCTGCGCGGGGTCGTCGGCGCCATGGAGAGGCTTACCGGGAGGACCGTCACGGATGACGACCTCGCAGGGTCCAGGGACCTGTTCAACGGCCTCAGGGGAAGGATACGCGCCCTCAGGGAGATGGTCTATTCCATGAGGAGGCCGCCCCTTCCGGGACTCGAGATGCTGCTGGCCGAATTCATCGGGATACACACCTGCTCGGAGCCGGAGGAGAGCGTGAAGGTGCTCGACGACCTCCTGGCGACCGTCCGACGCAGGATCGAGGCGGACGCCTCCCCCTTCGGCGAAGACCCTCTGAGGGTCTACTGGGTGACCCCGCCCACCGACGCCTCGCTGGTGACACACCTGGAGGACCTGGGCGGCTGCATCGCCGGAACAGACTATCTGATCTCGCATTCCTACCTCCCTCTCCGGACCGGTCCCGGCCCGGTGACCGCAGTCGCCGAGAACTGCATGGACGACCGCATGGCTGGATCCCCCGCCGCCAGGGCTGTCAGGATCGCCGGGGAGGCCCGGAGGTTCGGCGCCGAGGGCGTCCTGGTGTCCGGGATCTTCGGGGCGAGCCACTGCCCTCACGAGGAGAGGGTGTTCACCGAGGTCGTCGAGAGGGAGGCGGGCATCCCGGTCCTCGCCTTCGACGTGCCCTATTCTCCGGGCCGCCTGAACGAGCAGGTCGCGAGCCGGATGGAGAGCTTCATGGATCTGCTCGAGTCGCGCAGGAGGTTCTCGCTGTCCCCGGGGGCGGACCTGCACGAGGGGGAGCGGGGCTGACCTGATGGACCCGTTGGAGTACTTCAGGAACTCGATCTCCGCCGAGGTCGACGCGGTGCGCAGACTGAAGCGCCTCGGCAGGGGTATCGTCGGCATCTACTGCGAGTACACGCCCAGGGAGGTGATACTCGCCGCAGGAGCCCACCCGGTCTGCCTCTGCGGCGCGAGCAGGAGGACCATCCCCCCGGCGGAGACGGTTCTCCCGTCGAACCTGTGCCCGCTCATCAAGTCTTCGTTCGGCTACATCATCACCAACCGCTGCCCGTTCTGGTCGGTCTGCGACATGGTCGTCGCCGAGACCACGTGCGACGGGAAGAAGAAGATGTACGAGCTCATCGCGGACCGGAAGCCGCAGCACATCCTGGAGCTCACGCAGAAGGCGGACGAGATGGAGGCCTTCGGGCACTGGCTCTCCGAGGTCAGGAAGCTGTCGGATGCCCTGGGACGGTTCTACGGGGTGGAGATCACGGATGACCGCCTCCGGGATGCGATCAGACTGATGAACAGGGAGCGGAGCCTCCTGATGAGCGTCTTCGGGCTGGGCGCGGAGGACCCCCCGGTGGCCACGGGCACCGAGCTCGCCATGGTCCGCTATCGTCTGTCCGGATACGAGGGCCACCTGGACATGCTAGAGCGATTCGTGGAGCACGTGCGGGACCGTGCCGCGGGGGGCTTCGAGGCGTTCGCCCCGGGCGCGCCCCGGGTGATGCTCACGGGATGCCCGACGGCGAGGGACACGCTCAAGGTCACGGAGCTCGTGGAGGAGTGCGGTGGGGCCGTGGTGGTCCAGGAGGCCTGCTCGGGGGTCAAGCCGGTGGAGAAACCGTCCTCCCTCGAGGGAGATCCCCTGGAGGCGATCGCCAGGAGGCACTTCGAGATACCCTGCTCGTGCATGACTCCGAACCGCGGCAGGCTCGACCTGCTGGGGCGCCTCGCGGAGAGGTACAGGCCGCAGGCCGTGGTCGACCTCGTCTGGCACGCCTGCCACACCTACAATGTGGAGTCCTGGCTGGTCGAGAGATACTCGAGGGACACGCTCGGCATACCGTACATGAAGATCGAGACCGACTACTCGGATTCTGACAGGGAGAGGCTCGCAGTGAGGATACAGACACTCCTGGAGATGGTCGGATGAGGCTCTTCGGCGGAATCGACATAGGTGCGAGATCGATCGAGGTGGTGCTCTTCGACGGGACGCGGATCGTCGGGACCGGGATGGCGGACACGGGGACACGACCGTCGGAAGCGGCCGGGCTGCTCTTCGACAGCGTGCTGGAGCGGGCGGGAGCCTCGCGGGAGGATGTCGAGACCCTGCTCGCCACCGGCTACGGCCGCAACTACTTCAAGGGAGCCGACCGGGCGGCCTCGGAGATCCTGTGCCACGCCAGGGGCGTCTCCTTCCTCCTCCCCGATGCCCGTACGGTCATCGACATCGGCGGGCAGGACTCCAAGCTCATCGAACTCGACGGAGGCGGGAGGGCGCGGGATTTCGCCATGAACGACCGCTGCGCGGCCGGGACAGGCAGGTTCATCGAACTCACCGGGCAGATCCTGGGTGTCGCGCTGGACGAGATGGGCGGCGCCGTGGAGGGTCATACTGAATCCGTCGACATCTCCTCGATGTGTGCGGTCTTCGCGGAGAGCGAGATCGTAGGGCTCCTCCAGTCCGGCGTCCCCGTGCCGTCGATCCTGAACGGGGTCTTCCGCTCGGTCGCCCGCCGCACGGTCTCGATGGCCGGGCGCTCCCGGATGGAGCCCAGGGTGGTCTTCACGGGAGGCGTGGCGCGCAACGCCGGGGTCGTCCGGGCCCTGGGCGAGGAGCTCGGCGGGGAGGTGCTGGTCCCCGCGGATCCCCAGCTCACCGGAGCTCTCGGCGCCGCCATCCTGGCCTCCGCCGACCCCCCCCCGTCAAGACCCCTTCGGGTTTGAAATCGTTGAAATCCGATCGCCATCTTCATGCAGGGCAGGCATCTGGAAAACGGTTTCACGGCTGTCCGCACACGCCGCCCCAGTGCGGCAGCCGGTTCCGGCAGCGCGGCCCTGCGCCGAACGCATATCCCGCCCACCTCCGGGAGAGTATCAGACCGTGAACCGGCCCGAAGCGCGGAAGGCGTCCTCTAGCCATTCGGCGCGATAGGAGCCCGGCAGCCCCCGCACGATAACGACGTCGAACCTGCAGAATCCGTCGTGCGGGTTCTCCAGCAGCCAGATCGAGGCGGCCCCGGTGATCCTGGCCTGCTTCCGCCGGTCGATCTTCTCCGGGGCCATCGTCGCGCTCCCCTCCGAGGCGAGCTTGACCTCGACGAAGACGAGCAGATCCTCCCTGCGCGCGATTATGTCCACCTCGCCGGGTCCCGCGCGGAAGTCGCGGGCGAGGAGCGTCCATCCCCCGCGGACCATCAGGCCGGCCGCGAACTCCTCCGCCCCCTGAGAGAGCTCGCTCATGCGCCTCCGAAAAGGTCTGCGATCCTGTCGAGAGGGCCGAAGGACATCCTGTGGATGGGACACGGGCCGAGCCGGCGGAGGGCCGCGAGATGCCCTGGCGTGCCGTAGCCCATGTTCGCTGCGAACCCGTATCCGGGCCACGTTGCGTCGGCCTCTGCCATGAGCCTGTCGCGGAACACCTTGGCGACAATGCTCGCGGCCCCTATGCAGAGGCTCCTCGAGTCCCCCCTGACGACGAACCTCGCCGGGAAGGAGGCCCCTCGGACCGGCAGGCCGTCGACCAGGTAGACGGCGGCGGCAAGGCCCGAGGACGAGACGGCCCTCTCGAACGAGAGGAGCACCGAGCGGGTCATGCCGAGGGCGTCTATCTCGCCCGGCTCCACCATCCCTATCCCCACCGCGGCGGCCCGGTCCCGGATGACGGCCTCCAGACGCACCCTGGCCCTCCCGGACAGGACCTTGCTGTCGTCGACCCCCTCGATGTCCAGCCCCGGGGGTAGGATGACGCAGGCTGCGACGAGGGGCCCCGCGAGGGGGCCCCTGCCTGCTTCGTCAATGCCGGCGGCCAGTACGCCCGGCCCGGCCTCCAGCTCGTCGAACCGGAGGCGGGAGATGCACGGGCTAGAAGGAGCGCTTCTCCTTGATCCTCGCGGCACGCCCGCGCTTCTCCCTGAGGAAGAACAGCTTGGCGCGCCTGACCTTCCCGCGCCTGACGACCTCGACGGCGGTCACGCGGGGCGAGCAGAGGGGGAATATCCTCTCGACGCCCACGCCATTGGATATCTTGCGCACGATGAAGGTCTCCGAGGCGCCGCCCCCGCGGCGGGAGATCACCACTCCCTCGAAGATCTGGATCCTCACCTTGTCACCCTCGACGACCTGGTAGTGGACCTTGACGTTGTCTCCCGGCCCGAACTCGCCGACGCCCTCGGCAGGCCGCCTGTTCTCGGCCATCCTGAGGATCTCATCCATCTTCCCGCTCCTTCGTGCGCGCGGCCTTCCTGACCGCCTCCAGAAAACGTTTCCTGGCCTCCCCGGGCTCGACGCCCTCGAGGAGGTCGGGCCTTCTCTCCATGGTCCTGGCCAGGGCCGCATCGAACCGCCAGTCCTCGATCCGGGCATGGTCGCCCGAGAGCAGGACCTCGGGCACCCCGGCGCCCTCGAATCCGGCCGGCCTGGTGTACCTCGGATAGTCGAGCAGGCCGGTCGCGAAGCTGTCCGTCTCCGCGGACTCCATCCTGCCAAGCACTCCGGGCAGCCATCTGGCCACCGTCTCCATGAGTATCAGCGCGGGCAGCTCACCTCCCGCGAGGACATAGTCCCCGATGCTGACCTCGTCGGTGACGGCCTTCTCCACGAACCGGGCGTCGACCCCGCCGTATCGCCCGCAGAACACTATCATCCCGTCCTCCCGTGCGAGGTCCCTCGCCAGGGAGGTGTCGAGCCTGCGACCGTCGGGGGTCATGAGCACCACCCTCGCCCCCCGGTGCCACGGTATCGACCGCAGGGTCCCGAACAGCGGCTCGGGGCGCATCAGCATTCCCGCCCCCCCGCCGAACTGGTAGTCGTCGACCGAGCCCCTCCGGTCGACCGCGTGGGCCCGTATGTCGGCGAACTCCACGGAGACCAGTCCGGAGGCCACCGCCCTGCCCAGCACGCCGGTCTCGAGGAACGGCCCGAAAAGCTCCGGGAAGAGCGTCGCGACGGCTACCCTCACTCCTCAGACCCCGTCCGCGAGGCCCAGGGGGAGCCTCGCCTCTATCCTCCCCGCGTCCCAGTCGATGGTCCCCTCCGCCCTGAGGAGGGCGACCGGGACATCGAAGACGCCCGACGGGCCCCTCACCTGCAGCAGAGGGTTGCCCGGCGCCGGATCGAACGACTCCACAGTCCCGCTGCCGTCCTGCCAGACGAGCGTCATACCCGTGAAGAGGCCCACGGGCATGGAACCGCCCAGCGAGAGGGCGTCCTCCCGAGACAGCCACAGGGTCTCCCCGCCGATCTCCTCGGCGGCCTCACGGTCCTCGACCCCCTCGAAGGCGACCTGCAGGGTGGCGGGATCCCTGACTGCGGAGCCCGACACCACCAGATCCCTGTCCCCCACGGTCACCCGCATCCCCGCGGGGAGGGGGACAGCCGGACCACAGAGGAAGAGCTTCACGAGGACGCCGCCGTCGAGTCCGTGAGGCCTGGCTGCGTAACCGGCCTTCACGGTCGCGGCCATGTCAGTCCATTATCTCCAGTGTCGCCTTCTGTCCCTTGCGGGCGGCGATCGACCTTATGATCGTGCGCATCGCCTTGGCGATCCTGCCCTCGCGCCCGATGACCCTTCCGAGATCGCTCTCGGAGACCCGGAGCTCGTAGACGACCATCTCGTCCGTCTCCTTCTCGTCGACCTGGACCTCGTCCGGGTTCTCGACGAGGGTCTTCGCGATCATCTCGATGAGCTCCTTCATGGGACACCCTCCAGTCGTGGTTGTTGCGGCGTCAGCTGGGTCCGGTCTAGCTCCCGGATTCCGGAGCCGTCCTCTTCTCCCCCTTGATGAAGACCACCTCCGGCACCACCTCGACGCCGGATCGCAGTCTCGACCATCTCTCCCAGGTGCCCGTCCTGCGCAGGAGGCTGCGGACGGTCTCGGTGACCTGGGCACCGCGCTTCATCCAGTCGAAGACCTTCGCCTCGTCGACCTTTATCTCATGAGGCC
Source organism: uncultured bacterium (assembly GCA_964603785.1). Lineage (GTDB taxonomy): Bacteria > Fermentibacterota > Fermentibacteria > Fermentibacterales > Fermentibacteraceae > CAZRWD01. The sequence continues at coordinate 114,693 of CAZRWD010000006.1, read as the reverse complement.
TGCGGAGCGGATCGTAGTAGCCGAGTATGTCCAGGAACCTTCCGTCCTGGGCCTTCCTCGCGTCGGCCGCGACGATCCTGTAGAAGGCCAGCTTGCTGGTCCCCATCTTCCTGAGTCGGATCCTTACCAAGTCACACCTCCGGTCATGCGCGCAGCAGGGAGGCTAGACCACGCCGCCCTCCCAGCCTCTTCATCATCTCCTTCATCGTCCTGAACTCCTGGAGCAGCCTGTTGACATCACTGACCGAAACTCCCGTCCCCCTGGCGATCCGCTTCCTGCGGCTGCCGTCGATCCTCTCGGGCCTGAGGCGCTCGCCGGGGGTCATGGCCCTGATCATGGCCTCCTTGCGGGCGAGCTCCCGGGGATCCACCGTGACGCCCTTCGGGATCATGCCGCCCGGCAGCATCGCGAGGAGGTCCGACAGCGGGCCGAGCTTCCTGAGCCTCTCGAACTCGCCCAGAAGGTCGGACATCGTGAACTCGCCCCTGCGGAGCTTCTTCTCCATCTCGAGGGCATCCTCGAGACCCGCCGCCCCGGCGGCCTTCTCCACGAGACCGACCACGTCGCCCATCCCCAGGATCCTGCCGGCCATCCTGGAGGGATCGAAGACCTCGAGATCGTCGATCCCCTCGCCCGTGCCGACGAATCTCACGGGCTTCCCCGTCACGGCGGCGAGGGACAGGGCAGCCCCGCCCCGGGAGTCACCGTCCATCTTGGACAGGACCGCCGCGGAAAGGCCGATCCTCCTGTCGAACTCCCGGGCGACGCCCACGGCATCCTGCCCGGTCATGCCGTCGAGCACCAGGTAGGTCTCCCTGGGCGCGACGGTCCTCCTCACGACTTCGAGCTCCGACATGAGCTCGTCGTCGATGTGGAGCCTTCCGGAGGTGTCGACCAGGACCATGTCGAACATCCGCCTGGCCGCGTCGTCCACGGCTCTCCGGGCCACATCCGCCGGATCGGTCGAGGCCCGGTCGCAGAAGAAACCTACGCCCGCCCTCCCGGCCAGTATCTCGAGCTGGTCGACAGCTGCGGGGCGCCTCAGATCGCATGCCGCGACCAGGGGTCTCATCCCCCTCCTCGAGGAGGCCCACCTGGCGAGCTTGACCGCCGTGGTGGTCTTCCCGGAGCCCTGCAGGCCCGCCAGGAGCCAGACGACCGGGGGTCTCCCGCCCAGGTCGGGCCGTGACGCACCCTGCGAGAGCAGCCTCACCAGCTCTTCGTGGACCATGCCGACTATCTGCTGCCCGGGGGTGAGGCTCTTGAGAACCTTCTCGCCCACCGCGAGCGCGGCGATCCTGTCGGTGAAGTCCCTGGCGACCTGGATGCCCACGTCTGCCTCGAGCAGCGCCCTGCGCATCTCGCGCACCGCGGACGCCACGTCGGCCTCCGTCACCACGCCCCTGCCCCGGAGGCGGTCGAAGACGGATGTCAGCCTCTCGGACAGCCTTTCGAACACCTGGTCACCTCCACCGGCGCAACGGGCCGGTCAAGGTTGGGTACTATAAGGCAATGACGACGGGAAATCCAAGTGTCAGAAGCTGCGCCCTACGGACCCGTGCCCCGCGGGGCAGGTGATCTCGTAGCCCGTCGAGTCCATGGCGAACTCGTAGGGCAGCCCCGAGGAGGGGCAGGTGCGCAGGCTGTCCGCCACCAGCGAGGGCATGCCCGGGGGCGGCATGGTGTCCGGTGCGACGGGGTAGGCTCCGGCGACCGCGAAGTCGATCCATTGCATCCGTCTCATGCACTCCCTCGTCTGGAGGAGGAGCCTGAGCGACTCGAGCGTCGACTCGTCGGGGGGGGGGGTGCGCTGGGAGCAGCCCGCGAGGGCGAGCACGGCCAGGCATGACGCCAGCAGCGTCCTCATCTGAGTTCCTCCACACTCCGGGCCCGGTCGCCGCTCCGGGCGATGAAGGACCCTGCAACCAGGATGTCGGCGCCGGCAGCCCTCAGCTCTCCGGCGTTCCGCGAGTCCACCCCGCCGTCGACCGCCACCATGGCATCACCGCGCCCCGCCGAGTCGAGCATCCTCCTGACTGCAGTTATCTTGGGTCTCACGTGCTCGAGGTGGCGCTGCCCTCCGTAGCCGGGATTCACCGTCATGACGAGGACCAGGTCGACGAGCGGGAGGACCCACTCCACGGCGCACGGCGGCGTGGCCGGGTTCAGGGCGGCGCCCGCGCCGCAGCCGAGCTCGCGGATCGATGTGAGGAGCCTGTCCAGGTGAGGCGCGGCCTCGCAGTGCACGGTGATGAACCTGCACCCGGAACGGGCGAACCCGGCCACCTGCGCACCCGGGTCCTCGATCATCAGGTGGGCGTCGATGGGGATTCCCACCGCGTCGCGGATGGAGGCTGCGACGGACGGTCCGAAGGTGATCTCGGGGACGAACCTGCCGTCCATCACATCGAGATGGATCATGTCCGCGCCGGCGGCCTCGAGGGAGACGGCCTCCTCGCGGAGCCTCCCGTGATCGCAGGAGAGCAGGGATGCGGCGACCATGCCCCTCCTCACCACTCGCCCCACCCCCCGGGCGGCTCGGAGCCGGTCGAATCGGTGGCCTGGATGGCCGGAGTCGACCTGTCGACCCTCACCGACACCGTATCCCCGGGCAGGAATCCTGCCCCCGGGGACACGGACTGGAAGGAGACCAGGCTGTCCCTCGATCCGTCAGGGACGAAGCTGAAGCTCTCGACGAGGAGGACGATCTCGTGCTCCACCGAGATGCTCTCGGCCTCGGCGAGCTTCATCCCGACGAACAGGGGGACGCCCTGCCAGCCGGTCGAGACGAGCAGCCGCACGGGCACCTGGACCGAGAGGCTGTCCCTGTTCGGAGGGAACACCGCGATGACCCTCCCCTCAGGTACCGATGCATGCGGCACGCGGCTCCTGCCGGCCGTGTAGAGCTGCCAGGACGCTATGAGCTCCTCGGCCTCCGATGCGGTGAGCCCGGGAAGCATCCCGGGGTGGTACGGCCTGAAGAGAGGGCCGACGTTCCAGAACACGCTCACGGGAGAACCCCTGGGCACCTGGGCGCCCGGAGCGGGATCCTGCCGGATCACCAGCCCGGCGGTCTCGTTCGGACCGTACTCGGCCCATTCACCCGCGAGGACCAGACCGGCCGACTCGATCTGCCTGCGGGCGTCCTGCCGCGAGAGCGATGCGACGTCGGGGACGACGACGGGCTGAGACGACCCTCCGAGGGCGCTCACGAATCTCGGCGTGCGGAAGGCCGTCGGAGCGATGACGAATCCCGCCAGGAAGGCCATGAGGGCTCCTGTTGCGGCGAGAACGAGATATCTGACCGGGGCTCTCAGCTTGATCTCTCCCAGCATGCTGCGAAATGGCCGTCCAACGAGTGCTCAGGAGGGAATATGCACAGCATGCCGTCCCTGACAAGAACGGGGTCGGCAGGGAAGGGCAGCCGGCGGAATCCGGGGAAGGCTCCCTCGAACCATTCCACCTGCCGCACACCCTCCTCGGGCTCGATGCTGCACGTGGAGTACGCCAGGACCCCTCCCGGGGCGGTCGCCGACGCAGCCTCGGCCAGGAGGCTCCGCTGCAGGGATACGCACGAATCGAGCAGGCCCCTCGAGAAGCCCCACCTGGCGTCGTTCCGCCTCCGGTAGACGCCGGTCGCCGTACAGGGGGCGTCCACGACGACCTTCGGGGCGCGGGCGACCGGCAGGTGCCGCGCGTCGGCGATCACCGGGAGGCTCCTGCCCCACCCGAGCCTGGCGGAGTTCTCCACCCAGCCGGCCATCCTCCGCATCGAGGAGTCCATGGAGACCACGAGGCGCGAACAGGCGTCGAGGTGGACCGTCTTCCCGCCGGGAGCGGCGCATGTCTCGACCGCCGCGTCTCCCGGGAGCCGGGCGAGCCCCCTGCCGACCACCGCCGCACCCTCGTCCTGGATGTAGACGCCTTCGGGAACGGCGCCATCCCGGAGGTCGCCCCTCCTCTCCATGAGGAAGTAGTCGTCCAGGAACCGCCCCGCAACGGCTCCGCGGGGCCGGCCGCCCGCCATGCAGCCGCCGATGGGCGGCGGGGTGTTGTTCCATCGCATGAGGGAGATGGCCGCCTCCTCGCCGAACCTCCCGCTCCAGGCGAGCCACAGCTCCCTGGGGTGCGACCAGGTCACCCAGGGGGGCTGCCCGGGCGGCTCGCCATCGGAGGCCAGCCTCCTCAGAACGGCGTTCACGAGCTTCGCGGACCTGCGCGGCGCGGCGTCCACCGTGGCCGACACGGCGGCATGGGCGGGCGTGTCGAGTATCAGCAGCTGTACGGCGCCTATCCTCAGGAGGGACAGCGTCTCGGTGTCCAGTGATCCGATCGGGCGTGAGAGGAGCGGAGCCAGGGCGGAGTCGAGCCTCAGCCTCCAGGTGACGGCCTCCCTGGCGAGTCTGAATGCGAAATCCCTGTCCGGCCCCGCCAGGCCCGCACCGGGCGGCCTGCCGGACAGCAGGCCGGCCGCGGCCCTTCGGGCTGCGCCACCGGGCCGGTCACTGCGCTGCGACGTTCTCCACCCGCTCGACCTGCGGGAAGGTCTGTCTGAGGGTCTTCTCCACGCTGTACTGGAGGGTCAGCGCCGCGAAGGCGCAGCCCGAGCACGAGCCCTTCAGGCGGACCTTCACGACACCTCCGTCCACTCCCACGAACTCGATGTCCCCGCCGTCGCTCTGGAGGAGCGGACGGATCTTCTCGATCTCTGCCCTGAGGTTCTCCTCGTTGTACTCGACCGGTGCGGTCATCACCACTCCCTTCGGGATGCGTTCCTCTGCCCGCGGAATATAGGACCGGGAGGCCTCACCGCCCCCCCATGGCCTCCAGCGCCTCCACGGATGGCTCGAAGCCCGGATCCAGCGATACGGCCTCCTCCCACCACCCCGCCGCTTCATCCATCCTGCCGGCCCTGGCCGCGAGCAGACCCAGGTTGTGCATCGCGTCGAGCCTGTTCATGTCGAGATCGGTTCTCAGCGCGGCCCTGTCCAGCGACTCCAGGAACAGCACCTCCGCCTGCCGGTCCAACCCCTCCCTCGCATGCGCCAGTCCGTCGAAGAACGGCATGTTCACCCCGCTCCGCTCCACCAGGCCGTCGGAGAGGAGAACGCCGGCGACCGCGGCGGCCATCCCGGCCGGGAGCAGACGGAGCGCCGCGGCGGGTCGTCTGGCGAATCCCCGCGCAGCCAGGAGAAGCATGAAGGGAACGGCCGGCAGCCTGAACCTGCCCGTCACGAAGAACAGCGCAGTCCCTCCCAGGAGCGCGGCCGTCCAGAGGAGGACGAGGGCGTCGTCCCTGTCCGGCCTGCCCGCGAAGGCGGCGGGGAGGAGCAGGAGCAGCAGCGAGAAGGGCAGCATGAGCCGCCCCCGGGGGATGAGGATGCCGAGGATCGTGGAGTACCTGGTCATGTACCCCGCGTCGTAGTTGCTCGGGATCTCCGCCGGTGACAGGACGAGCAGGATCTTCGCCCCCATGAGGCCGAGCCAGCGGACGGGATCCGCGGCGACGGCCGACAGGGTCCTGCGGGTCCACCAGGCGGACACGGCGGACTCGGAGAGCCCCGGCGGAGCTGCGGCCACGCTCGCAGCCCATACATTGTCCCCCCTCGTCTCGTCGGCTGGCACCCGGACGGGAGCGAACGAGGTGAAGCCGTCTGCCTCCGGGCCGTTCCCCAGATAGAGGTTGATGCCCCCCTGCGACGAGATCACCACTCCCGGGTCGCCGGCGATGCAGTTGACCGCCCAGACGGCGATGACGGGGGCCAGGAAGGGCAGGAGGGCCGCGAGCCTGCGCCTGCCCGCCCTCCAGGCGACCAGCGGCAGCAGCAGGACGGCGACGGGCCTGGCGATCGCCGAGAGACCCAGGAGGAGGGCCGCGGAGGCTATCCTGCCTCGCACCAGGAGGAGCATCGAGGAGATCAGCAGGGTGATGAACAGGGGCTCGATCAGCATCGTTCCGGAGTAGAGGACCGCCGGACCCCAGAGCGCCCAGAGAAGGGCCGCGGCCAGAGCATGGGCCGGCGGCAGCAGTCGGAGGGCGAGCCTGTGGAAGAGCGCACAGCCGGTCAGGGATATCGCCATGGACATCACGGACCCGGCCGTGACCGAGGGTCCTGTGATGGAGTAGAGGGCGCCCAGGAGCCAGGGATAGAGAGGGGCCCTGAAGTAGGGGGCGAAGGCGAGCAGGTCCCCGGAGGCGATCCTGGATGCCCAGGTCCCGTGCCATGCCGCATCCACGACGGGATGCAGGAACAGCGGGGTCCGCGACAGCTCGAGGAGGACGCCGGCCCGGACGGCGGCCGCCGCCGCCAGCACTGCGATGGTGTGCACGGTGCGGGGGAGCGGGCCGGCCGTCACTCGGTCCGCCGGCCGCCCGACAGGAGACCGGTGGTCGACCAGCCGCCGGTCAGCGGCACGATCTCCACCCTCCCCCCCCACGACTCGACCAGGTCGGCGCCCACAACGGACCGCCCGTCGTAGTCCCCGCCCTTCACAAGGACGAGGGGTCTGGTCTCTTCTATGAGCGTGAGGGGCGTGTCCTCGTCGAAGGGCACCACGAGGTCGACCGGCCTCAGCGCAGAGAGCATCGCAGCCCTTCCGTCGAAGGGCACCACGGGTCTCCCCTCGCCCTTGAGAACCCTCACGGACCGGTCGGTGTTGAGCCCCACCACCAGGAAGTCGCCGAAGCCAGCGGCGGCCTCCAGGAGGCGGAGGTGCCCCGGGTGCAGCAGGTCGAAGCAGCCGTTGGTGAAGACGAGGGTGAGACCCGCCCTCGAGATGCGCCGGCAGCGCTCGACCCCCTCCCGCCTCATGGCGAGCAGCCCCTCATCCATCCGTGCAGAGGCTCCTGGTCTCCTCCACGATGTCGCGGGGACGCACGGCGTAGACGCCCGGCCTGGCGCACACCGCCGCAGCGGCGAAGTTGGCGGCGAGGGCGGCGTCCTCCAGGGTCACCCCGGCGGCGAGGGCGAGCCCCATGACGGCTATCACCGCGTCACCGGCGCCGGACACGTCGAAGACGCCGTGGGCGGCCGTGGGCAGGTAGGTCTCGCCCCCGGCGGCCGTGCAGAGGACCGAGCCCTGCTCGCCGAGGGTCAGGAGGACGGCACCGGCGCCCAGCCTCCCCAGGATGTCCCTGGCGGCGGACGCGGCGGCGGACGGGTCGCGGATCTCGATGCCCAGGATACGGGAGGCCTCCTGCCTGTTCGGCTTGAAGAGCGTGCAGCCGGCATACGAGAGGAAGTTGCGGAACTTCGGATCGACCGCGACGGGTATCCCCCTCTCCAGGCAGCGCGCCACGAGGCTCCCGGCCAGCGACCGGTCGATCGTCCCCTTGTCGTAGTCCTCGATGATGACGGCTTCGGCGACGTCGACCAGGGCGAGGGCGGAATCCAGCAGCCCGGTGCGGACATCTGCGCCGGGCTCGTCGGGCGTCTCGCGGTCTATCCTCAGCATCTGATGGTTCCGGCAGGTGACCCGCGTCTTCGTGGTGGTCGGCCTGGCGGCATCGACGACAAGGCCGGAGCAGCCTATCCCTGATCCCTCGAGCAGGGCCGAGAGGGCCCTGCCCTCCTCGTCGTCACCCACGAGGCCGCATACGGAGACCTCCCCGCCCAGGGACCTGACGTTGGCCGCAACGTTGGCCGCCCCGCCGGGGATGACCCTCTCCCTCCCGGGGACGATCCTGACCACCGGGACAGGCGCCTCGGGGGAGATGCGGTCGACCTCGCCCTCGAGGTACCTGTCGAGCATCAGGTCGCCGACCACGAGCAGGCGCCTTCCCGGGAGGGCGCCCACCGCCGCCGCTATCCTGTCTCTTTCATCCACCGGGACCCTCCATGCCGGACTTGACCCCGTTCCGCACCCGCTGCATAGGTCTGCCCGCGGACACACGGGAGGTGAAGATGATCAAAACACCGCCTCGGATCAACATAAGGCCGGAGGATTCGGACGGGGTATACAGCAACCTCGCGCTGGTGAGCTTCTCCAGGGCCGAGTTCGTCCTCGACTTCGCGAGACAGATGCCCGGTCTCCCCACCGCCAACCTCAAGGCCAGGGTCATTCTCTCGCCGCACCGGGTCAAGTCCCTGATCGCGGCGCTGGACAACCAGGTCAAGGCCTACGAGGGCAGGTTCGGGAAGCTGGAGGAGGGCGATCCACAGGCCCCCATAGGATTCCAGAACCCCCAGGGGCAGACCCAGGAGGGACAGTGACCCGGAGGGGGAGCGCTCCGGGCTGGGTGGCGACCAATGTCCTGCCCGTCGCGTTCGCGGTCTTCCTCTGGGTGTTCGCCATCAGGGAGAGGCCCTTCGAGGTCGCCGTCCGCGTGCAGGTCAGGCCCCCCATGCTCCCGGACAGCCTCACATTCGTCACCGGCAGCCTGCTCGACTCCGTCACGGTGCTGTTCGCCGGCAGGGGCGCGCCGGTGCTGCTGGACCAGTTCGGAGGGAGGCCCTCCGCAGTCGTCCTCCCCCTCACCGGGGCCGACCTCCTAGCACTGCCCGCCGAGCTGACGGTCACCCTCTCCTGTGCGAGCCTGCAGTGGAGCGGGAGGGCCTACGAGAACCTCCAGCCCGTCTCCTTCGATCCGCCGACCGTCACCCTGCCGATCGACAGGAGGACCGAGGCGGTCCTGCCCGTCCGGGTCGAGACCGCGGGCGGCATCCCGGGGAGGTTCCTGCACCAGGCTGCGGAACCGGGCTTCGTGACCCTCTCGGGACCGGGGAGCGTGCTCGCGGTGATGGACAGCGTCGGGACGGTGCCGATGGTCCCCGACCAGCCTGCGGCCCTGCTCGAGATCGAGACCGGCTCCCCTCTGGTGACCTCGGAACCCCCGGAGGTTGAGGCATCTCTGGTGATCCCGCCGGCGATCATCACCACACGGGAATTGTGACGCCCCCTCCATTGACACCGAGAAAGAGCGGCCCGTAGATTCCTGAAAACCTTAACTCACGCGCCACAACTGCGCCCGCGGAGGGACACCTGATATGAAAGGCAAGCTTCTGGTCAGGGTGCTCATCGTTCTGCTTGCAGCCCTGCTCATCTACCGCATCTACCACAGGGTGGAGATGCACAGGATACCCAGGGACCTCTGCAGGACACACCTCCAGGAACTCGCCTACGCCGGGATAGACTACATGTACGCCAACTCGGGCGCCATCGCCCCCGACCTTGCTTCCCTCCTGGAGTTCGCGGACCTTCCCGAGAGCGTCGCGGTCTGCCCGAGCATCTGGGCGGACGAATCCCTTCGCGACTCGCTCTACTTCTACGATCCCAAGCTCGCCCTGGGCTCCCAGTTCGCCATATCCTGCAACAACCTCGAGAGACACGGAGGCGTGGTCGCGGGATTCGTCGAGAAGGAGTACCCCGATTCGCTGTTCCTCGAGGCCGACTGGGCCCCGACCTTCAGGCGGATGGCCTTCCTCGAGTACGCCCAGCTGCGGAGGACCGACGCCTCCAGGGCGAACCTCGTCCGCGTGGCGGAGGAGCAGGCCGCCTTCCTCGGCAACAGGTACCCCCTGGTTCTCGAGCCCGTCGGTCTCGAGGGCCTCAACGTTAGCATCGAGCAGATGATCGACCCGCTGGGCGGCGAGTACGTCTTCGAAGCCGTCCCGGATACCCTCTACACCTTCTACCAGTTCCCCGACAGGCGCGGCAGGGCTCGAGGAGACTCCGTCTCCGTGCAGACATGGGTCTTCGTGGGCTACGCGACTTCGGATCCCGAGGTCTCGAGGGTGGAGGTATTCTTCAAGCACCCGCTCCGGCTGCCCAGCAGGGCCGACGGAGCCACGGCGATGGATACCGACCGGATAGTCGTCCTCCGGCGCTGGGACGTGTCGGAGCTCGGTACCCAGAGGGTGGACGAGAGAGAGGTCGACCTGCTCGACTCCCCCCGCTGGGACTTCCTCCTGGACTACAGATCGCAGAATACGCAGAACCAGTAGCGTCCCCGGGACGCTGAGGATCCAGGTGGCGCGCAGGCCGCCCGTGCGGCTTCGCGCCTTTGCAGACGGAGGACCGTTTTGAGGAACTTCTACGAGATAGAGGAGAAGGCGGCCTCGAGCCAGAACCAGTATCTCCTCGCCCTTGCCGCCGCCAGGCGCGTACGGCACCTGAAGTCCGGGGCCCCCTCCGTGCTGACGGGAAAGAAGCCGGAGAAGCTCATCGAGATAGCTCTCGAGGAACTCGCGGCCGACCATCTGGTATATTCGTCGCAGAACGCAGAAGAGCAGGCATAGACAACTCCCGACGGAGGTACCCATGAGGAATCTATTCATCGCAGCGGCCGCCGCTCTGCTCATCCTCCCCGGATGCGGCTCGCCCCGGGTCAGCCCGGGTGACACCGACACCACCGTCGTCCTCGCAACGGTCGGGGACGTCGAGATCACCATGCAGACCCTCCGGAACGAGCTCGACCTCATCCCCCCCTATCAGAGGGGCAGCTTCGAGACTCCCGAGGGCCAGAGAGTGCTCCTGGACCACCTGGTCGAGCGCGAGCTCCTGCTCCAGGCCGCGGAGGCCGCCGGACTGGAGAGCGACTCGTTCGTCCAGGCGCAGATCGAGCTGGCCATGCAGCAGGTGGAGACCACCCGCCAGCGCGCCCTCATACAGGCCTTCTACGAGAACGAGGTCGTCGAGGCCGTGACGGTCCCGGACTCCCAGATAGTGGCCTACTACAACGACCACGCGGACGACATCTACTACCAGAGCGCGCAGGTCAGGGCCTCGATGATCCTCTCCACCGGCACGGACGGCATCCAGGGCGCACTTGCAGACATCGAGACCGGCGTTCCGTTCGAGGAGGCCGCGGCCACCTGGAGCGACCACTCCCCGACCGCCTCCCTCGGCGGCGACCTCGGCTGGATCACCCAGGGCTCCCCCATCCCGTACATCGGCATGCAGGACACTCTGTCCAGGGCCCTCTTCGACGCCTCGACCGGCGATGTCGTGGGCCCGTTCGACACGGAGATCGGCACCGTCCTCCTCGAGGTGACGGACAGGGTGGAGGAGGGCTCGCGCCCGCTGGAGGAGGTCAGGGAGTCGATAGTCAACATCCTCAGACCCTCCCTCGTCAACTCGTACTTCCGCGACACGGTCCTCCCGGGGCTTCGCGAGAGGTACAGCGTGAGCATCAACGAGAGCGCCTTCCTTCCCGGACCCGATGTCCCCCCCGACTCGCTCATGATGCTGGCGCAGAGCATGATGGAGTCCAATCCGGAGAGGGCCGTCACATATTTCGAGCTCTATCTGGAGAGGTTCCCCGGGGACTCGGTGGCCTACCAGGCCCAGTTCCTGATCGGCTTCACCTACTCCGAGTACCTGAGGGACTACGAGAGCGCCAGAGCTGCGTTCGAGGCCATGATACTCCGCTTCCCGGACTCCGAGCTCACCGACGACGCCCAGTGGATGCTGGAGAACATGGAGACCCCGATCGACAGCCTGATCCCGCTCGGGGAGACGGTTCCGGAATAGCGGCAGCAGGGGTTTGACGACCAGGGCGGGTCCGCTCTCCGGCGGGCCCGCCCGTTTCGTTGCCCTGCCCCGGTTCGCGGAGCCATATTCGCACTCGACACAACGCCCCTGGAGGTTCCCGATGTCCCGCCGGCTGCTCCTGATCCTCACAGTCCTGCCGTTCCTCGCATCCTGCAGGCCCTCGACCACGGGCGACGGAGGAGATGCCGCGGCGGAGGCAGAGGCCCGCCTTCTCTCGGGAGACTGGGATGCGGCGGCGACCCTCTTCACGGAAGCCCTGGCCGGATCCCCGGATCACCCGGACGCCCCCGCCTGGCGCCTGGGAAGGGGCAGGGCGTGGCTGGGTGCAGGCAGGCCGGACCTGGCCGCAGCCGCGGCCGACAGCCTCATGGCAGACGCGAGACCCCCGTTCGTCGCCTCCGTCCTCCTCCTCCTGGCCGAGACCCAGTCGGCCTCCGGCAGGTGGTCCCGATGCGCGGCCACGCTCGCCAGGATCGATCCGGAGATGCTCCCCGCCGGCGGACAGGAGGAGGCCGGAATCGTCGCGGCGGAGTGCACGGCGGGCATGGAGACCGGGGAGCTCATGGCCTCCAGGGCCTCCGACTGGCTCGAGCCCTACGTCCTCCTCGAGCTGGAGAAGCGCTATCTCGCAGGGGGCGACACCTCCAGGGCGCTCCTCACCGGGCGAGAGCTGGACAGGCTCTATCCCGGCTTCCGCGAGAGGTTCGGGGTGACCGGGCCGGTGGAGACCGGATCGGGGGAGTACATCGCGCTCGTCCTCCCCATGACGGGCGAGGGGGCCGCGTATGCTGCACAGGTCGAGTCGGGAGTGAGCCTCCGGTTCGAGAGGTCGGCGGACCTCGTCGCCTCTCTGCCGGCGCTCGTACTGTTCGACACCAGGGGCGAGACCAGGGTTCTCGAGGCGGTCGCGAGGGAGCTGGGGGAGGACGAACGGTGCCTCGCCGTGATAGGCCCCCTGACGAGCATGGAGACCAGGCTCTTCGCCCCCTATGCGCAGGAGTACGGGCTGCCGATCCTCTCGCCCGCCGCCACCTCCGGGGATATCGACAGGCTCGGGGGGTACGTGCACAGACTCGTCCCGGCGGGCGCGGACGAGGCCGCCGCCATCGGGGAGTACGCGGTCAGGACGGCCGGAGCGTCGCGTCTCGCGATCCTGCACAGCTTCACGGGGACTTCCGTCGCGCTGGCGGAGCAGTTCGAGTCCACGGTGGAGAGCCTGGGGGCTCAGGTCGTGCGCACGGAGGGATTCGAGACCGACGACACCGACTTCAAGGAGCAGATCATCTCCATCAGGGCGGTGAGGCCGGACGGGATCTTCCTGCCCGTGACGGCATACGAGGCTGTGCAGATAGCCCCGCAGCTGAGGTTCTACTCCGTGGATGCGCCCATCTTCGGCACCTCCGGGATGGACAACGAGGCGGTCATCAGGCTCGGAGGCGAGTATGTAGACGGGGCCGTCTTCACCTGCTCGTTCGGCTCGTCCTCGCTGTACCCGCCGACGGCCAGGTTCGTCTTCCACTACAGGCGGACGCACGGCACCGATCCCGGGATCCTGGCCGCGCAGGGCTACGACGCGGCCTCAGTCCTGCTCGAGGCCTGGGGGCGGGGCTCCCGCACACGCGAGGACCTCGAGGAGTCGCTCGACGCAGTGGAATCCTACAGGGGCGCGTGCGGCATCTGCACGATAGGCGCGGGTACCGTGCCGAGAGTGGCCCGTCCTCTCGTCATGGTCGTGGACGGGGAGATAGTCGGTGTCGAATAGGGGCATGTTCTGGGGCGCCGACATCGGCGGCACGACTACCGTCATAGGGTTCATCGACGCATTCGGCGAGTTCAAGGTCTACGAGACGCTCCCCACCAGGCCGGCCGAGGGTCCGCGGAGCCTCATGGAGAGGATCAGGAGGACCGTCGTCGAGTCCGATCCATCCCCCTCTGCCATGGGTATCGGGATCGCGGGTCTGGTGGACCACCTCGGCGGGGTGCTGCACTTCTCGCCGAACCTCACTGGATGGGGGGGGACGAACGTGGCGGCCGACATGCGGAAGCTGCTCGGCTCCCCCGTCGTGGTCGACAACGACTGCAATGCCTTCGCCCACGGGGCGATGGGCGACGGTATCATCCCCCGGACGGGGCTGCGCCTCCTGGTCACCCTGGGAACCGGCATAGGGGGCACGCTGATCGAGAGCGGGAGGATCATATACGGCACGGGATTCGCGGGCGAGGTGGGTCACATGCCCATCGAGGCGGTGACCGGCCCGCCCTGCCCCTGTGGATCGAGGGGCTGCTGGGAGAGGTATGCGGGCAGGGACGCCCTCGTCTCCTACTACGGCGGCGACCCAGCGGAAGCTCCCGATCCCCGGGGGATGGCCGCGGAGGCCCGCAGCGGGAGCGTCCGGGCACTGGAGGCATTCGCCGAGTACGGGCGATGGGTGGGCATCGGGCTGGCCGCCCTCGCGGTCTGCCTGAGCCCCGACGGGATGTACCTGGCGGGAGGGCTCGCCGGGACCGGCGACCTGTTCGAGGAGTCCGCCAGGGCCGAGTTCTCGTCCCGCACCAGGCAGCCATGGAATGTCGCCGTCGTACCGGGCTCCGCAGTCGCCGGAGCCAAGGGCGCGGCAATGATGGCGAGGGACCGGAGGCCTTGATCCTCCTCCTGGCCCTGGCGCTCACGGGCGCCGGGGAGGCCGACTCGTCGGAGGCGGCTACACTGGAGGCGATAGCCTACTCCGCCGATTCCCTCGTCTTCTATCCCGGGACCGGAGACATCCTCCTCGTTGGCTCCTCCAGGATCGACTACAGGGACATGTTCCTCGAGGCGGACACCGTCTCGTACGCATCCGACATCGGCCTCATACGGGCTTCCGGCTCTCCCGAGCTCTTCGACAGGGGGGAGTCGATCCGCGGCACGCTCATGTTCTACGACATGGAGGCGAGGAGGGGGCGCATCGAGGAGGCCCGCTCCAGATACGAGTTCGGCCTGTACGGAGGCAGCTCGATCACGCAGGTCGGGCGCCGTGAGTTCAACATAGTGGACGCCCGGTTCACGACATGCGAATCCGACACCGCGGACTACTACTTCAGGGCCCCCCGCATGAAGGTCTTCCAGGACGACCGGGCCATCGCGAGGCCCGTATACATGTACGTGGCGGACACCCCCGTCTTCTACTTCCCCTACTGGGTGTTCCCGATCCGGCAGGGAAGGCAGTCCGGCTTCACGATCCCCCGCTTCGGCCAGACGGCGAGGGACGGGCGCTACCTGAGAGGGCTGGGTTACTACTTCGCCTTCTCCGACTACCTGGACCTCCTCCTCCAGGGCGACATCCTCGAGGAATCCAGGTTCGCCGTCTCGGCATCCGAGCGTCACCGTCTCAGGTACGTGCACGAGGGCGGCGTCTCCGCCGAATGGCGCAGGGAGTTCGAGACCAGCCGCGAGAGGTGGAGCATCTTCGGCCGCCACCTCCACGAATTCACGGACGGGACCCAGGTGAGGCTGCAGGCCGAGTTCCTGAGCGACCGCTCCTACCTGGAGGAGACACAGCAGCAGCCCGAGGACAGGATGACCAGCGAGGTCCGATCCTGGGCCAGCGCGATAAGGAACTTCGGGCGCGCGTCAGTCCAGCTCACGCTCGAGCGGACGGCCTACCTCAAGACCGATCCGGACAGCATCCCCGACGAGACGGAGTCCGTCCAGAACCTGCCCGACCTGAGGATCAGCATCCCGTCGTCGCCTATCTTCAGGACGCCTTCCGACCCCTCTGCGCGGAAGCCATGGCATTCCCTGTACTGGAACCTCTCGGCCCACTACATCTCCACGGACACCGAGAGGGAGGAGACCCGCTCGACGCACTCGGGACTGAGGACGGTGTCGGAGGTGACCTCGGCGAACAGGCTCCTCGGGATCCTGGGGATCTCTCCGAGGATCGGCGTCACGGCGACCGTCTACGACAGGGACAGGCTGGGCTCGGCCGCTCCCTGGTGGCTCGCGGGGGGGGCCAGCATCTCCCTGACCACGGACGTGTACGGGGTGTTCCAGACGGGAGCGCTCGGCTACTCGGCGTTCAGGCACTCGATAAGCCCGTCCGCGGTCCTGGGCTGGGCCCCCGACGGCTTCCTGGCCGGCGGTGCCGACGGCGGCGTGACCATACTCGACCCGGATTCGGCGGCCGCGAGATTCTACCGGTTCTCGGACTTCTCGCTCCCCCGGGGCGGAGGGACCATACGGTTCGGCCTGTTCCAGAACCTCGAGGCCAAGAGGATCACATCCACCGGCACGACGAGGGACGAGCTGCTCTCCCTCGACCTCTCGACGGTCCTGGACCTGGATCCCGACAGTGCCGGGAGGTCCCTCTCCCCGCTCGCCGCCACCCTCTCGGCCACACCGGCGCAGATGATCTCTGCCAGGGCGGACGCCTCCTTCGACCTCTACTCGGGAGCCCTCGAGGAGCTGGGCCTCACCACCACCCTGCAGATCTCCGGCAACGACAGGACACTCCTGCCCGACACGGTTCCGGCGCAGGGCATGCCATGGAGACTGTCGCTCTCGCACTACTACCGGCTCGGAACGGACGGGGCGGACGACCTCAGCAAGCTCCGCGCCTCCGCCTCGCTCGACCTCACCCCGTCGTGGTCGATAGACTACAGCGCATACTACGACATGTCAGACAGGTCCTTCATCAACCAGTACTACACCCTGCGGAGGGACCTGCACTGCTGGGAGGCGATGTTCGTGAGGCACATCTCCGACACCGATTCGGGCTTCTATTTCAGGATCAACATAAAGGATCTTCCGGACATCAAGATCGAGCAGCACGTGAGCAGGTTCTAGAAGGGAGGCCGGATATCGTGGCATACGAGGAGCTGGATGCGCTGAAGGGGGCCATTCTCCTGGAGAGACAGGGGGGCGCGCTCTACAGGGCCGCCGCGGCGGCGGCCGCCTCGGAGGACGTGGGCAACCTGTTCTCCGCGCTCGCGGACGAGGAGGACAGGCACCAGCAGTGGCTGGAGAGGATGTTCGTGGAGATGTCCGCCGAGGGATCTACGAGCGGCTTCGACGAGCCTGCAGGGTCGGAGGTATCCCATCTGCTGACTCCTGCCGTCGCCGCCTCGATCAGCGGGGCGGGCTACGAGGCCGCGGTCATCTCCGCCGCCATCGGTCTGGAGGAGCGGGCCATCGACTACTACACCCGCAGCGCGGGGGCCTCTTCCGATCCCGGGTGCAGGAGGGTGTTCACCCATCTGGCGGACTGGGAGAAGACCCACCTCGAGCTCCTGACGGGGCTCGACAGGGGCATCAGGGAGCGTGTGTGGGCCGATGGAGGCTTCTGGCCCTCCATCTGACCCGCGCCGGTTCCGAGGTTGGAATGCAGTTTTATGGCTCTGATACGATGATATCTGATGTCAAGGCCCCTTCGATGTTCGTCCGGAGAGCATCCAGGTGCAGAAGTACGCTTGACACGAGCCTTTTTTTCGTCTACACTCGTGCCATAGTCATGGAAAGGGGGTGACTCTGTGACTAAGAAGGATCTCATCGCCCACGTTGCCGGGAAGACCGGTCTGACGAAGAAGCAGGCCGGCACCGCGGTCGACGCATTCCTCGGCGGGATCATGGAGACGCTGAAGGCGGACGACGCCAAGATCAGCCTGGTGGGCTTCGGCACTTTCGCCAACAGGCTGAGGGCCCAGCGCGTCGGTGTCGATCCCAAGACCCACGCCAAGAAGACCTACCCGGCGAAGAGGGTGCCGCATTTCAAACCCGGCAAGACCCTCAAGGAAACCATCGAGGCCGGCAAGAGAGGCAAGAAGCGCTAGCGACCCTTTGCGTGGGGGCCGGTTCGCCGGTCCCCGCGCATTCTCCCGCCCTGGGCGGCCGATGCCGACTGAAGTCTCCCTCGTGATCACAGCATACAACAGCGCCGAGACCATCGGGCGCACGCTCGGGTCCGTCTACGCGCTGCCGTCCTCGGAGGCTCCCAGGGAGACCGTGGTCATCGACAACGCCTCCACCGACCGGACGGTCGAGGTGGTCAGGGGGTTCCCCCGGGCCAGGATGCTGCGCTCCCGCCGGAACCTGGGGCTCGCCAGGGCCAACGACCTGGCGGCGTCGCTCTGCCCTCCCGGCTCGATCCTCTTCATGAACCCCGATGTCGAGGTGCTCCCGGGCGCCCTTCCCGAGCTGGGGGCGGTCGAGCGCCTCCATCCCCGCGCAGGAGTCATCGGACCCCGCATGGTCGATCGATCAGGCAATACGCAGTCCACGGCACGAACCTTCCCGGGTCCCCTGGAGATCGCAGCGAGGAGGACGCCGCTGGGGGCGACCAGGGCCGGGAGGGCTTACCTGGAGCGGCACATGCCGGATGCGGACCTGTCGGCCCCCTCCCGGGCGGACTGGCTCGTGGGCGCGGCGCTGTGGGTGACCGCGGCCGGTCGCGAGCGGTTTGGAACCATGTCCCGCAGATACTTCCTGTATTTCGAGGACGTGGATCTCTGCTGGAGGGCATGGGAGAGCGGGATGGAGGTCTGGTACTGCCCTTCCTCCACGATGGTGCACGTGCCCAGGAGGCAGAGCGCCGGAAGGCCGGGCAGGGCTCTGTGGCTACACCTGTCGAGCATGGTTAGATTCTTCGCCGACCATCCGGAGGCGCTTACGGGAAGATGTCCGCGAAATCGCTGAACCCCCTCCAGAACAGGCTCGCGCCTATCGCGACGGCTGCGGGTGACGTCTCGATAGTCGTCGGAGTGTTCATGCTGGGGTTCTGGATGCGCCACACCCTGCTCGCGGCGCTCTTCCGGAGGACCCTCGAGAGGTCGGGGGAATTCCGCCTCTCGGCCTCGCACTACCTGCTCTCGGGTGTTGTCATGGGCGTCGTCACCGTGATGATCCTGCAGGCCTTCGGAGCATACAGGCGCAACTGGGGCCTCGCGCACATCGAGGAGCTGGCCTGGATAATGCGATCCACATTCATGGCCATGGTGCTGACCCTCGCATTCAGCTTCGCGGTGAGGCAGCTCTTCTTCTCCAGGTTCGTCCTGCTCTTCTCCTTCCCCTCCTCCTCCATCCTCCTCGCAGTCTGGCACTGGTGCTCGCGCCGGATCTCGGCGGGCCTGGCCGCCAGATCGGGGAGACTCAGGCGCGCAGCGGTCTACGGCTGCGGGCGGCTCGCGGCCGACCTCTCCAGACACCTTTCGGCCGGGGGTGCGGTCCCCGCCCTGCTGCTCGGCTTCATCGCACCCCGCACGACCAGGTCCGAGCGCGCCGTCGAGGCCGAATCGCCGGACGATCTCGGAGCATGGCTGGAAGCCAGGGAGGCCGATCTCCTTCTCATAGCCGACCCTTCCATGTCGAGGGACGAGACCGCCGACCTGATCTACCTCTGCGAGCATTCCGGCCTTCCCTACATGCTCGTACCCGATGTCTTCACGCTCGTGAGCCACACGACCAGGGTGACGAGCCTGGGAGGCACGACGCTCATCGAGGCCGTGCCCTCGCCGCTCCGGGGCTTCAGGAGCCTCCTGAAGCGGCTGCTCGACGTCTCCCTCTCGTTGATGGCCATACCGTTCCTCGCCCCGCTGTGTCTCGTCATATCCGCCATGATAGTCATGGACGACGGACTCCCGGTCTTCTACTCCCAGACCCGGCTCGGCAGGTACAACAGGCCCTTCAGGATGTTCAAGTTCAGGTCCATGCGGGTCGGGGCCGAGGACGAGAAGTCGGTCCTCCTGGCCATGAACGAGGCTTCGGGCCCTCTGTTCAAGATCCGGCGCGATCCGAGGGTCACGAGGGTCGGGAGGCTGCTCAGGCGGCTCAGCCTGGACGAGCTCCCGCAGATCCTTAACGTCCTCAGGGGCGAGATGAGCCTCGTCGGTCCGAGACCTCCGCTGCCGGAGGAGGTGGAGACATACTCCGAGCGCCACCTGAAGAGGCTGCAGACGATTCCGGGCATGACGGGGGTCTGGCAGATATCCGGGAGGAGCCGTCTCGGCTTCGACGAGATGGTGAAGCTCGACCTCTACTATGTCGACAACTGGTCGGTCTGGCTGGACCTCTCGATACTCCTCCTGACAGTGCCGGCCATCTTCGAGCGCAGGGGCGCCTACTAGGAGGAGGTGGGATGTCCGTCCTCGACGATCCGAGACTGGTCTGGCTGAGGGAGAACACCGCGGGCAGGGGCGCCTGCATCGAGACCCCCTTCGGCAGGAGGCAGAGGCGCTACTTCGACTACATAGCCTCGGGCCTGCCGTTCATGCCGATAGAGGACCTCATCTCCAGGGAGGTCCTTCCCCACATGGCCAACACCCATACGTCGAGCAGCGACTCGGGACGGAGGATGACCGCCTACGTCGAACAGGCGCGCAGCACGGTCGCATCCGCCCTGGGCGCCCGCGATGACGACGTGGTCCTGTTCACCGGGGCCGGCTCGACCGGAGCGATCAACAGGCTGATCGGCGCGATGGGCCTGCGGCTGCCCGACCAGATCATGGAGGCCTGCGGGTGCCGCGAGAAGGTCCCCCCCGAGTTCAGGCCCGTGGTGTTCAGATCCCGCATGGAGCACCACTCGAACGACATCTCCTGGCGGGAGACCCTCGCGGAGACGCGTTTCGTGGAATTCGACGCCGAGGGCAGGATCGACTGGAGGGACCTGGAGAGGCAGCTCTCGCTGCCGGAGGTGAGGGAGCGGAAGCACAGGATGGGCACCTTCTCCGCCGCGTCGAACGTCACGGGCATCGTGAACGACGTCGACGCCCTGGCCGAGACCATGCACGCCGCGGACGGCCTGGCCTTCTTCGACTATGCGGCGGGCGCCCCCTACATGCCCGTCGAGCTCCACCCCGAAGGCGGAGAGGGCAGGAGGAAGGACGCGGTGTTCATCTCGACCCACAAGTTCACCGGCGGGCCGCAGACCCCGGGCGTCCTCGCGGCGGGAAGAGCTCTCTTCACGAACCGCGTCCCGGTCGATCCCGGTGGCGGGACCGTGCTCTACACGAGCCCGGATGAACATCGCTACCTGGGCGACATCGAGCACAGGGAGGAGGGCGGGACCCCGCCGATAGTGCAGATAATCAGGGCCGGCCTCGTGTTCGGGCTCAAGGAGTCGATCGGCACCGACCTCATGCTGGCGGCGGAGCACGAGCTCTGCGGGAGGTTCCTCTCGCGTGTCTCCCGCCACCCGGACATCGAGATACTGGGGAACCCCGCCCACAGGAGGCTGGGCGTCTTCTCGCTCGTCCTCCACCGCTCCGCCCTCTGGCACAGCCTGGCCGTCCGCCTCCTCAACGACCTGTACGGCATCCAGGTGAGGTCGGGCTGCATGTGCGCGGGGACATACGGCCACCACCTGCTGAACATCGACGAGGCGACATCGAGACGGATCCGGAAGGCTCTGGACGACGGCGACGTCTGGAGCAAGCCGGGATGGGTCCGGGTATCGATCTCGCCCGTCACCGACCCCGACGACCTCGAGTTCCTGATCGACTCGCTGGAGGACCTGGCGGGACGGTGGAGGGAGTACGAACACCTGTACGGACGCACCGCCTCGGGCGAGTACGAGTGGACGGGCAGCGGCTTCGAGCAGCCGGTGCCGCGGCTCGATCTCGGGATCCCCGGGGTCGGCGGGGCTGCCGGCAACCGGTCTACCGGAGGGTGATGATGGAGCACAAGGTGATAGCCGCTTCGTGGAAGAGCAGGGGCGCGCTCGAGAAGGTCATAAGGGACATGGAGCCCGACGGCTGGAGCGTCGCCACGCTCGGCGAGGTGTTCAGCGGCAGCATCCTCGTGATGATCCGCGAGGGCGGGCTCTGGAACCACGAGGTCGTCCAGCTCTTCTGGAAGATGAAGGACAACGTGGCGCAGCTCATCGGCCAGAAGGAGAAGGAGGGCTGGAGGGTCGCATCCATCGGAGACTGCCTGGGCGGAGCCGTCCTGATACTCAGGAGGCCGGCGCCGGAGGCCTGAACATGTTCCTCAGGACCGCCACGCTGGCCGCGTACACCGGCTCGATCCCCCTCTCGCCCAGGGGCACCGACAGGAGGTCGCCGGCAAGAGGCGCGTCGGAGGCGTAGTATGCGACTCCCACCCTCACCCCCCGCGGCACCCTCTCCCTCACGACCGCATGCCTGATCGCCCTCGCGTATGGTATGCCCTCCATCTCGACCCCCAGGGCCCCCCAGTTGTCCCGGAAGTATGACAGGACCTCGCCGTTCTGGAGGAATGTGCCGGCCACGGTGAGCATTGGGCCGCCCTCGTGGACACGGAATTGCCCGAGACCTTCGAAGTCCTTCTCCGACAGACAGTTCTCGATCGAGTAGACATCTCCCGAACCCTGCTTCACGAAGAAGGAGGGCAGCATCATGTCGCCTCTCGCACCGCCGAGCGTCCCGGCCTTGCCCACGATGTAGACTCCCGCCACGTCGCCTCCGAACACCTCCAGCATCTCGTTCAGCAGGAAGAAGCCCTCCTCGCCGAAGGCATAGTCGATGTTGAACACGGCGCAGTCCTTCGTGACGGAACCGGCGAGCCTGGGATCGGCGAGGGAGAGGTCCACCTTCGCGGCGTCCACGATCTGGCAGAAGGGCATGTCCGGCGGGGTGGCCAGGAGGTGCAGGCCTCCGGCGGCGTCACGCAGCGAGCGCTCGGCGGCTGGTCCCTCGTCGGCCAGGGCGGCTCTGGCGGATGCGTAGTCGGATGCGTCGGACATGCCAAGGGCGACACTGTTCTCGCGCAGGTACGGCGAGAGGCAGTTCACGATGCTGTGCCTGTTGCTCGAGATGATGAAGACCGGCCTCCCGGACAGGCCCAGCCTCCGGACCTCGGCCAGAAGCGAGGCCGACCAGGCCTTGGCCTTGCGGCTGTACATGCCGACCAGCCCGAACCGGTCCGAGAAGACAACCTTCAGGTCACGGGGCCCCGATCCGGCTATGGCCTTCACCACCTCGAGGAGCCTCCCCTCCAGCGCGGCGTCCAGCGCCTTCACGGATCCGTACTCGCACCGGAACTCCACGGAGAGGTCGTGCAGGACCGACCTGCGGCGATCCGGGTCCTCACCGGCCCCTCCGGCTCCCGCGGCCTCCACCTCCCTCCAGACGGAGACCAGGTCCGGATCCTCCTCGAGCTTCGCCCTGAAGGCGGCATACCTGGCCCGTATCTTGTCCGACTCGATCTGGAGGCAGGTCACAGCCGAGATGAAGTCCAGGAGATCGCTCATGCCGCCCCTGAAGGCGGTGACGAAGCTGGAGGGTCCCGTCCGGTAGGTCGGTCTCCTCCGGGACCTGGTGCCGACCGGGAGGAAGTCGCCCGCGACCGCGTCCTCTATCTCCCGGACGACCGTTATCTGCCTGACGGACCAGATCCCGTCGGGGAGCCTCATCAGAACGTAGGAAAGGGCATCCGTATCTATCCTGTCCGGATCGTTCACGAAGGGGTACAGGGCGGGGGAGGATACGCCCATGAGCTTTCGCAGGCTGGCTCCGGACTCCCCCCCGGGCCGGTAGTATCCCCTCAGGATCACACCCTTGGCCAGGGTCTCGAACTCCTCGATGGCAAGCCTCGATTCGAGGCCCATGTTGCACCTCCCGCGTTGTTCGCAATATGCTCCGGGCTGATCCGGACGACAGCCCCCGCCGGGACGCCGGGAGGATCGGGAACCTGCGGGCTGCATCCTTCGTTTGAACTGCAAAAACCACGAGAGGAGTGTCCAATGGCCCTCAGGAAGATATCCGGCGGCGAGCTGCCGGTGGTTACGGCGGTGTCGGACAGGCATGTGCTGGTGGACTTCGGAGCGACCTGGTGCGGGCCGTGCCGGATGCTGCACCCGGTGCTGGAGCAGCTCGCGGGAGAGCTCGACGGCTGGGACTTCTACGAGATCGACGTCGACCAGTGCCAGAACGAGGCCAACAGCCTCGGGATCCGCGGGGTGCCGACCATGATCGTCTACAGGAACGGCTCGGAGATCGACAGGCTCGTGGGCTTCAGGGACAAGCCGTCCCTCCGCTCCCACCTCCTCTCCATCTCGGGCGGCGGCCAGTAGGATGGATCTCGACCTCCGGGTGGGGACCATCGGCCCCTCCTCCGGGGAGAAGGAGAGGGAGACCCGTGTCGCGGTCGCCGGTGGAGGGCCCGCGGGCCTGACGGCGGCTCTGTACCTCGCCAGGTACAGGATCGACCATCTCGTCCTGGAGGGGTGGCAGCCGGGCGGGCAGGCCGCCCTGACCGACAGGATCGAGAACTATCCGGGGATCGCTTCGACGACCGGCTCCGGGCTGGTCGAGTCCATGAGGGAGCAGGCCGTCTCCTCGGGCTCGGTGTTCCTCTCGGACTATGCGAGGGGGGCCGAGGCGGCGGGCGGTTCGTTCAGGGTCGCCACCGACTCGGGCGTGATCGTCTGCCGGTCCCTGGTGATAGCTACCGGGGCGGCCCCCGCGAAGCTGGGAGTCCCCGGCGAGGAGGAGTTCTCGGGGCGTGGCGTGAGCTACTGCGCCACGTGCGACGCGCCCTTCTTCAGGGACAGGCGGCTCATGGTGATCGGGGGCGGCGACAGCGCCGTCAAGGAGGCCCTCCATCTGACGGGTTTCGCCTCGTCGGTCACGGTGGTCCACAGAAGGGACGCACTGCGCGCCGAGCCCGCCCTTGCCGAGAAGATCCTCTCCCACCCGAAGTGCTCGGTCATGTGGAGTTCGAGGCTGCTGGAGATACGGGGGGGGCCGGCCGGAGTCGAGGCGGCGGTGCTGGAGACCCCAGGAGGCCGGGTCACGGTCGAGATCGACGGCATCTTCATCTACGTGGGGAGAAGGCCCGCCACGGAACCGTTCAGGGATCTCGTGAGGCTCAACGGGGACGGAACCGTCTGGACGACCGACCATGTCCGCACCTCGCGGGAGGCCGTCTACGCGGCGGGGGA
Organism: uncultured bacterium; assembly: GCA_964603785.1. Classification (GTDB taxonomy): domain Bacteria; phylum Fermentibacterota; class Fermentibacteria; order Fermentibacterales; family Fermentibacteraceae; genus CAZRWD01. The sequence continues at coordinate 90,309 of CAZRWD010000006.1, read as the reverse complement.
CGTAACCGCCAACCCCCTCCGCCAGGTGGTCACCGCGGCAGCGGACGGCGCAAGGGCCGCGGCGGCGGCATGGCACTTCCTGGAGCTGGGCTCCTAGGAGGAGAGATGGGACTGCTTTCCGACAGCAACGCCAGGCAGGTCAGGGAGATGTTCGCGGCGATGACCCGCGACGTCCCGGTCCGGCTCTACACGCAGAAGCTGGGGTGCCAGGGCTGCGACGACACGGAGCGGATCCTCGACGAGCTGGCCGGCCTCGGCGACAGGCTAAGGCTGGAGAAGCTCAATCCTCTCATAGACACCTCGCGCGGCGGGGAGGACGGCATCGAGCGGGTCCCGGCGATAGTCATCGGCGACGGGAGAGCCCGCTTCTACGGGACGCCTTCGGGGTACGAGTTCACTACGCTGCTCACCGCCCTGGTCGACGCGGGCTCCGGGGAGGAGAACCTCGACCCCGCCACCACGGCCTTCCTGTCGGGCCTCGACAGGGATCTCGTGATGAAGGTCTTCGTCACTCCGACCTGCCCCTACTGCCCGGCTTCGGCCGTGCTGGCCCTCCGCATGGCCATGGCCTGCCCCCGCGTGAAGGCGGAGGTGGTCGAGGCGAACGAATTCCCCGAGGTCTCGGCAAGGTACGGAGTCCAGGGAGTTCCCCGCACCGTGGTCAACGATCTGCTCTTCGCCGAGGGCGCCCTTCCCGAGGCCTCGCTGGTTAGGGCCCTGACCGCTGCGCTGCCCGGTCTGGACGGGCTCGCGGGGCCCAGGAGCCTGGCATCCTTCCTGGCCGGGACGGAAGAGGACGGACAGGGCGGATGATCCCCCTCGTCCTCCTGGCCCTCGCCGGATCGGTCCGCTTCCCCATGTCGGCGGACGGCAGGCTCGGGGTGTTCAGGTTCTTCGAGACGGACGTGGAGCATTTCGTCTATGCCGAGATCGCGGCCAGGGTCACTCCCGTGGTCGTGGATCCGGTGGCCCTGAGGCTTGGCCTGGACATGGAGACCTACATGGGCGAGAGCTGGAACAACCCCGACATGAAGTTCAACATCTACGGGGGGCACTGGAACATCTCGCTGGAGCTGGCATGGCTCCACGAGTGGGGTGAGCTGCGTCTGTACACCGACCACGAGTGCTTCCACAACATAGACATGCCCGACACGCTGTCCGAGTACATGAACAACATCAAGCTCGGCGGCGTGCTCGACCCGGCAGCCAGGGAAGGAGGCCGGGAGTTCGAGTGGCTCCCCGACCCGTATCCCTCCGGGTGGCTCTCCCTGGGCCTCTACAGACCCCGCGGCGAGAGCTTCCAGAAGGGGCACGACTTCGACTGGTCGGTCCAGACCCAGATCGAGTACCCGTTCGCCGCGGCCGGCGGGTGGGACTTCGGCACGAGATGGCGGGGCGAGTTCTTCGTGCACCAGAGCGACTCGACATCTGCGAGGCACAGGGTCGAGGCCTATGCAAGGCACCATGCGGAACTGGGCGACTTCGAGGTCCACCTGACCCACTACCCGCTGGACACGCAGCCCTTCAGGAGGCTCGACGGGGAGACCTGCGCGGGCATCCGCTTCATCTGGTAGCACATCTCCGGCCCTGCCGGAAACCCGCGTGACCCGACCGCGATCAAGGCGGCGGAAGTCGTCGGGTGCCCGTCTCCTTCCTCAGTCCCGGGCAAGGCTGTCGGCCAGGGCCAGCGCCCTGCGCGCCGCCTCCGGTTCGCCGCTTCCGAGCGAGGCCTTCCCCCAGGCCCTCAGCGCCGCTACGCTCGCGGGCTCCATCTCCAGCGCCTGCGAGGCGTGTTCGAGCGCCATCGGATACATTCCGAGAGAGGTCTCCATGGAGGACAGGTCCGCGAGAAGCAGCGCGTCGGCAAGGCCGGTCGAGTATGCGGCGTTCGCGAGCCTCCAGGCCTCCTCCGGCCTTCTCCTGCCGAGCATCACCGCCGCCCCCTGGTGCAGGGAGGCCGCCAGCCTCCTCCCTGCGAGGAGGAAGCCCGGGCAGCGCTCGAAGGCCTTCGCCATCAGCTCCGCCTCCCTCGACAGGAGCAGGCTGTCGCGTGCGCACTCCGCCTGCTGGAACAGCCCGACGGCCTCCCAGGCTGCGGCGAACTCCTCCCCGAAGAGGCTGTCCGCGCCCGCGGGCGGGACCCTCATCGAGAGGATGCGTGAGATGTTGGGCGCGACTGTGGAAGGGCGGAAGACGGCCCGCGGCGCAGATGTCTCCAGCAGCGGCCTGTCGTCGGTCACCACGGGCGCGCCGCACGAGTACGCGGCGAGCTCGGCCGGGCCCATCGCGTACAGCGCCAGGAACACATGGGGCCTGTCGAGGCCGAAGGGCGCCAGGTCCGCCGCAACCGTGGTGTCGGCAAGGTGGCCGACGACCGTGAGGGGCTCGACCGGTCGGCCCTTCCTGCCGACGAGCATCGCATCCCGGCCAAGCAGCCACATCGTGGCTTCGGGGAAGACGTCGATGAATGTCGCCACGACCATTCTGCAGTCGGCGTCGGACATCTGGTACAGCGGCAGCCACTGGCTCATCACCCCGCCGTCCGTCAGCCTGTCGCCGGCGAGCTGGTAGTACTCCCTGGTGTAGAGGCTCACGACCCCGGCGAGCGCAGGGTGCATGGGCTCCTCGGTGATGACGTCATAGCACACCGCGGTCCCGGCGAGGTGGTTCCTGCCGTCCTCGATCACCAGATCGGCCGAACCTCCGGTGATCACGCCGTGGTTGTGGACCTCGAAGGGTCCGGAGGCCCTTATCACGGCAGGGTTTATCTCCACGCAGTCCAGCCGCTCGACCGAGGGGAAGACCGAGGCGGTCCCGGCGGTTATCCCGGTGCCGAAGCATATCACGCACACCGACCGCGGGTCCGGGTGGACCAGAAGCGGGAAGTAGGCCATCAGCCGGTTCTTGAGGCAGCCCTCGGGCGTGGTGGTCGAGGCCTGGCTGCCCCCCACGTTGACGAGGAGGGCCGAAGGCATGTCCCTGCTCTGGAGTACTGTGACGTCACCCCCGGGGGACTCCGAATGACCGAGCAGCCTGAAACCCGCGGGCACGGAGATGCCCGGTCCTCCGGTTATCGTGAAGGCGATGCCGGCCGCCGCGCCCAGGACGGCGAGCGGGACCCTCCGGCCGGACCCCCGCCGGGCGGTCGCGGCGAGCGCGCAGGATGCCAGGAGCCCTGCTATCGCGAAGGACCAGCGGAGACCCGCCGCCGGGAGCAGTACGAAGGCGGCCAGGAGGGAGCCGGTCACCGCCCCGGCGGTGTTGGCCGCGGAGAATCTGCCCACGCCGGATGCCGACCTCCCCGGGTCCGGCGAGTAGAGGGAGGACATGAGCGGGAAGGCCATCCCCGAGGCCAGTCCGGCGGGAAGGACGACCAGGAACGCAGGTAGATACCTGGCGGCCATTGCGGCCTCCAGCGATCCCGGAACCCCGAGCGACTCGAGTAGCGGCAGGCCGGCCCTCAGGAGGAGGCCGGACAGCGGGATCCACAGCGCGAGCAGCGCGAGCGCCCGTACGGCCGTCCCCTCCCGGTCGCCGCCCGGCCTCGCCGCGGCCGCCGAGCCGGCAGCGATGCCGCCCAGCACTGCGGCGAGCATCGTCGCGGTCGCATAGCCGTTGTTGAACACCCCCCTCACCAGCGATCTGGTCCAGAGCACCTCGGATGCCAGCATGGCCGCACCGACAAGGAAACCCGCCGCCAGCCACCTCCTGCCCCCGGGCCTCACCGGGTCGGATCCGCCTTCCCTGTCCGGGGGGGCGGCGGAGACGGGGGAGCCCGGAGCGAGCCAGGAGAGCACCGCTGCGGAGGCGCTGAGCAGCAGCCCGGCATGCAGGGCGGCCGACATCCCGAGGAGGGGCACGAGCAGGAAACCGGAGGCGACCGCTCCCGCGATGCCGCCGAGCGTGTTGAGAGCGTAGAGGGAGGCGACGCCCGACTTCACCCCGAGTTCGGAGGCCACGCCGCGCACCGCCACCGGGAGCGTGGCGCCCATGAGCACCGTGGGAACGCCCAGGATGGACAGGGAGGCGGCGAACCTGGCCAGGGTCAGGAGCGGCCCTGGTCCCCAGGAACCATAGAGGCCCGACAGGATCGGGGTCAGGAGCGACTGGAGCAGAGGTGTGGCCGCCGCTCCGGCGAGTATTCCCGCCTGTAGTGCGGCGTTGATCCTGAAGGGCCTCGCGCCGGGCCTGTCACCGGCCCGGCCTAGGAGCCACCCCCCGACGGCCATGCCGCCCATGAAGCTCACCAGGGTGGCTGCCAGGGCGTTGCTGCTGCTCCCGGTGAGGAGCGAGAGCCTCCTTATCCAGACCACCTGGTAGACGAGGCCGGCCATGCCGGAGAGGAACAGCGAGACTCCTATCCGTGAGAGGGCAGGCGACCGACTGCGGCCGGAGGGCCCTCCGATCACGGTTCGCGAGCCCCGGGCGGAGGGATGGCCGGCAGGGTCGGGCATTCTGAGGCAGAACCGCGCACGGCGTCCGGGCAGCCCGTGCTAGACCTTCACATCGGCTAGCAGCACGGGAGGCACGAAGGCCATGCCGCCCTTGCGTTCCGGGGTACCGAGCGCCACGATGCGCGAGAACAGGTCCAGGGGCTTCCAGTTCCAGCGGAAGTCCCTGACCGGGCGTCTCCCGCCGTCTTCTACGAGGAAGACCCCGTCGCGGGTCATACCGGTCAGCTCGAACGACTTCTGGTCGACGAAGCGGATGTACCACAGCCGTCTGATCCGAAGGCACCTGCCCGACCGGGCGGCCAGTTCGTCCGCAGTGCCGGCGCCGCCGGCCAGACTGAAGCATCCGGGGCTCGAGAGGGGCCTCCTTCCCGTCCTGCCCGCCCAGAACCTGTCGCAGAGCATGTTCCGGAGCGAGCCCTCCCCTATCCAGACGGTGTCCTCCGACGGAAGGCCCTCCGGGTCGAACGGCCTTCCCGGGACCGGGCCGCGGAGCTCGGAGCTCAGGGTGAACATCTCGGAGGCGACCCTCCTCCCCTCCATGCCGGTGAACACCGTCAGCCCCTCGTCGGCGTTCCTGGCGTTGAGGGAGAAGAGGATGTACGGGAGGAGGTCGGCCACGGCCTGCGGCTCGAGCACGACATCCATGACTCCCGCCGGGCAGTCGCCCTGGTCCGAGTCGAGCAGGGCCTCGTCAACAACCTCGGCCACCGACCGCTCAACCGGCAGGTCACGCCAGGCGGTGCCGGTGGTTGCGCGGTAGCTCGACCCTTCCCCGGCGTGGACCGTGAGCTGGAACGTCGCGCTCGTCGACTGGTGGTAGCACACGTTCCCGGTGGAGGTCGCGAGTGCGACACGATCCACCTGAACCCCCGTGATGCCGGCCGCCTCAGCGTCGGCGGCAGCGGCCGCCGAGGCCGCCATCGACGCGGCCGCCATCCTGGAGGCCGGGTCGGCGATCGCAGTCTCGTCGTCCCAGGCCGGGATCTCCGGATAGACCATGCCGGGATCCACAGGAGGCATGTACTCGGGATCGGGAGAGGAATTCCCGAGGAGCGCCGCCGCCTCGGCAGCGATCTCCGGCATGGCCTGGCGATCGATCCTGTGGGTCGTGAGGGACGCCTTCCTGGTGCCGTCGCCCACGGTCAGCCTGAGCGTCCTGCGGAAGATGTCCATGTTCTGGGTGATGCTGTTCCTGCCGAACCTGACGGTGGCCGACCTCTCCTCCTCGAGAAGCGCGGTGGCATGGGGCACGCCGGTTCGGGCGACCAGCATCTCCACGAATTCCTGCATCTCCTCCCTGGTCACCTCACGCCTCCCCCCACGGTGATGCTGCGGAACCTGGCCGGGCTCGCCCCGTGGGTCATCCTCGCGGCCTGCATCGGCTCGCCCTTGCCGCAGTTCAGGAGACCCATGGGCTGGAAGAACCTCGAATCCGCCACCCCGTCGCACGAGCCCCAGAACTCCGTGGTGCGTGCTCCGTAGAGGACCTTCTTGAGGGGCCTGGTGATCCGCCCGTCGCGTATCTCGTGGAACATGTCGCCGCCGAACTGGAAGTTGACCCTGTTCTGGTCGATGCTGAAGGAGCCCCTCCCCTCGATGAATATCCCGCGGCCGACCCCCGACATCAGATCGGCCGGGGTCACGGGATCGCCGGACGGCTCCAGGTAGAAGTTCGGCTGCCTGTTGATGGGGAAGTGGGCGAAGCTCTCGGCCCGGCAGCAGCCGCTGCTCGAACCTCGCCCGATGAGGAGCGCGGTCTCCCTCACCGAGCCGAACTCGCGGAAGACACCGTTCTCGACTATGCGCCACCTCTGGCAGGGGACGCCGTCGTCGTCCCAGCCCCAGCTGGCCAGACCCATGGGCATGGTGTTGTCCGCCGTGAAGGTGACGTGCTCGGAGCCGTAGCGCAGGGTCCCGCGGTCGGACGGCTTCACGAAGCTCCTGCCGGCCATGTTGGCCTCCCATCCGAGAACCCTGTCGCTCTCGGTGGGGTGACCCACCGACTCGTGCATGGTGAGGCTGAGATTGAGTCCGTCCAGGACGAGATCCATAACCCCGGAAGGACCCTCCTCGGCCCTCACCTTGATGATGGCCTCGTCGCGCACCTTCGCGGCGCTCGAGAGGAGGTCGTTCTCCTCGATCCACTCCCATCCCGCGGCACGGGCGCCGGTCTGGAGGCTCCGGCTCTGGGCGTCGCCGTCGTGAACCGCGAACGCCGTCAGGAAGGGCTGGGTCTGGATGATGCGGGAGGAGACCTTCGTGCCCTCCGTGCTCGCGAAGATCCTGTCGAATCTCTCCGAATGTATCTGGCCCCAGGACATGCTGATGGAGGGGTCGGCGTGCATGATCGCCGCGCATTCCTCCAGCAGGCCAGTCTTGTCCTTCATGTCGACCGTGAACGGGTCCCTGACGCAGGGCGACTCGTAGTGACCCTCCTGCGGCTCCAGGGGTGCCAGTCTGACGGTTCCCTCCCCGGCGGAGGCCCCGCTCCTGGCAATCGCGGCGGCCCGCCGGACCGCGCTCTCCACGGAGCCGGCAGAGAGGCCGGAGCTGGAGGCGAAGCCCCAGCAGCCCCTCACGAGGACCCTGACACCCACACCCTCGCTCGACTGCACCATCGCCTCCTCCAGCCTGCGGCTGCGGAAGGTGATGCGCTCGAGCCTCCGATCCTCCACGCGAACGTCGCCGTAGTCCACGCCTTCGGCGTGGAGCTCGCCGACCGCAAGTTCTGCGAGGTCCTTCATCGGTCCGCCGGACTCCTCTCGTCACCGGTCCCGGAGACTCCGGCCGGATCGTCCCCCACTCCGTCGGCCGGGGCCCGGCCGACTATCGCAACCGTCCTCATGGCGAAGCCTTCTTCGCGCGAGAGCCTCGACGACACGGCCAGGCCTGTGATCATCCCCCCCGCACCGCCGAGGAATGCCGCCAGCGCGGTCCTGCCCGCGCCCCCGCCGGATCCGAGCAGGAGGCCGGCGAGCAGCCCGGCGACCGGGAGCAGGAAGAACAGCGAGATGAGGAGCACGGCCCTGCCTGGAGGGAGCTCGATCTCCACGATGTCGCCGGGAGAGGCCCCGACGGGGTCGAGCACCTCCATCTCGCGGCTCCCCGCGTCGGAGGGGCAGAGGAACCCGCACCCCTTCCTCCCGCCGCAGGTCGAGCAGGAGTCGTTGCCCAGGGGGGAGACGACCATCCTGCCATGGCTGCCGGCTCTCCTCACGATGGCGTTCTGTCTCGTCGCAAACCTCCCCGGGGCACTTCCCGGAGCGCCGGTGGTTGGTCATTCTTGGCCCAGCCCCGTCGAGTATGGAGACTGACCGTTCCCGGTGCCAGCCCGTGAGGAGGGTCCGCCGTGCCGTTCATACCGATCCTCGTCCTCCTGCAGTTGTCGCCCGCCGTGAGCCGGGCGCTTTCGACCAGGGACTTCGATCTCGCCATGGAACTGGCATCGGGAGCGGTCGACTCCGCGGCGGTGCACTCGGCAGCCGGCCGACACGCCGCGGCCGCCGCGGTCCTCTCCCGCGAGTACGCCCTCAGCGGCTCGGGCGAGGCCTTCTCCATGATGTGGGAGGAGATCGTCCTCGATATCGCGGATGGCCACGCCGCGACGACCGGGACGCCGGGAGCGGAGCTGAGGGCCGGCCTGGCGGGGTTCCGCGGCGTCCTCGACGCAGGGGCCATGTCGTCTCTGGCCGGCTCGGCGTCGGCCCTCGGGGATGCCGCGCTCTCCGACAGCCTGACGAGGGAGCTCGCGGAAGCGTTCCCGGGGAGCACGGAGGCCGGCGACCTCATCGGGAGTGTCTTCTGGGAGAGGATCTACCCCGTCTGGGATGACGATTCTGCGAAGGTCGCGGCGATCGAGGGCTTCCTGGCCGACTACGGGGCCTGCAGTCCGGTCTGGCGCTCCAGGGCCCACCAGTACCTGGTGGCCGCAGTTCTGGGCACGGCCGACTCGACCGGCTACAGGGACAGGCTCGGAGCCTGGCTGGAGGACTGCCCCGGCGACCCGCTCCCCTGCCTGACCGCGGCGGCCCTGCTCATCGATCGCGACTCCCTTTATTGGGAGGCGCTTGCGCAGGCGGACGAGGGGATCCGTCGCCTCGGGGCGGGCTGGCGTCCGGAGGGTCTTCGCCCGGGAGAGACCGCGCTGATCCTCCCCGCCCTGGAGGTCGACCTCCGGTTCAGGCGGGCGCAGGCCCTCCTCGGGATGGGAATGGCCGGGGAGGCCCTCGCCTGCATCGATTCCGCCCTTGCCCCGGCTCCGTTCGACATCGACGACTGGCACTCGCATGCGGCGTGCTCGTGGCTCCGGGGCACGATACTCAGGGAGGGCGGCCTGGAAGGCTGGGAACGGGCCTGGATCGAGTCATGCATGGCCGGTGACCCGGACGGCAGGTGGTCGGCGAGGGCGCGGAAGGACCTGGAGGAGGCTCTGTCCGTCGATGCGGAGGCCTTCGGCAGGGAGCTCCATGACTGGAGCGGTCCGGTCTTCGTCGATGCTACGGGACTGCTGCAGGACTCCGGGGGCATTCCCGGCGGGAGGGTTTCATGGGCCGACTTCGACGGCGACTCCTGGCCTGATCTCCTCCTGGGGGGCAGGCTGTACCGGAACCTCGGGGGCGACTCCTTCGAGGACGTCACCTCCGCCCTCGGGCTGGAGGGACTGTGCGGTTCGGGAGGCGTCTTCGCCGACATGGACGGAGACGGCAGGCCCGACATCGTCACTGCGGGCCCCTCACCCGTCCTGCTCTCGAACCGTCCGGAAGGGTTCTCCCGGGCCTGGGAGCGGGGACCGTTCGATCCGGAGTCATCCGCGGAGGGAGTCGGGATCCTGGACTGGGACGGAGATGGTCTCGAGGACATCTACCTGGCCTTCTACGAGGCCCCGGGCACCCTCGGGGAGGGGACGCAGGACATGATGCTCCTCCAGCGGCAGGACGGAACCTTCGACGAGGAGGCCGGCGGGCTGGGCATGGTTCCGTTCCTGGACATCCCCCTCTGCGGGCGGGGAGTGAGCCCCTGCGACTTCGACCGGGACGGCGACATGGATGTCTTCGTGTCCAACTACAGGCTGGAGGAGAACCTACTCTGGCTCAACGAGGACGGGCTGGCCGTCCCGGCCGCCCTCGAGACCCGCCTGGCCGGGGTCGAGAAGGAGGGCTGGTGGGGCCACACCATCGGGAGCGCCTGGGCCGACTTCGACAACGACGGCGACTGGGACCTCTTCTCGGCTAACCTGGCCCATCCCCGGTACATCGACATCTCCGACCGGAGCATGCTGCTAGTGAACGACGGGGGGGCGTTCACGGACGAGAGGGCTGCGAGGGGCATACGCTACGAGGAGACGCATTCGGTGCCCGTCTGGGGCGACTTCGACTGCGACGGGCTCCTGGACCTCTACATCACCTCGGTCTACGAGGGCCGCAGGAGTTTCCTCTACGTGCAGGAGCCGGACGGGACCTTCACCGACGCCACATTCCTCTCGGGGACCAGGGTCATGAACGGATGGGGGGCCGCGGCGGCGGACTTCGACCGCGACGGGAGGCTCGACCTGGCGGTGGGGTCGGGAAGCGGGTCCAGGCTGTTCAGGAACGTCTCCGCCCCGGGGCACTGGCTGCTCGTCGAGATATCGGCCGGCGACGGGTCGTACCCTGCCATGGGTGCCGTCGTCGAGGTCGAGCAGGACGGGATCGTGCAGATGCGGCAGGTCCAGGGTGGGAGCGGCACCTCGTGCCAGGACGGGGCGCTGCTGCACTTCGGGCTGCCCCGCGGAGGCTCGGCAGGGTGGAGGCTCTATCTTCCGGGATCGTCCGCTCCTGCGGCATCCGGCATCACGGATGAGGTCGACAGGATCATCAGCATCCCCTGAGCGCGGACAGGCGTCAGCGGAGGGCCGCCAGATCCGAGACGGTGACTCCGGTGGAGTCCAGGACCATGGTCGACCTCCCGCAGCCGCCGGGGAGGGCGATCCGGCCCGTGCCGATGTCGACGCTCCAGATGTTCTCGAACTCGCCTGCGGGGACGATGTGGACCGTCGCCGACGAGGCGTCGAAGACCATGGATGCCCTCGTGGGGAAGCCCTCGCTCGTGTTCCGGGCCGCCTCGAGCACCGCCATCCCGATGGCGGGGCTCATCCTCCCCTCGTTCTCCGACAGCACATCCAGCGCTCTCCGGTACCTGTCCGCACCGCAGCCCTCGATCTCCTCCGGAGCGGCCCCGAGCCAGGAGCGGCAGGAGAAGTTGGTCATCACCACGAACGGCTCCCCGGTCCTCTCCAGGACGTCGTTGCCCTCCTCCCCGACCTCGATCACGACGGCCCGGCCCGAGGCGTCGGCGACCATCACGTGGAGCGGCGGGTCGTCGTACTGCACGAAGGTGTCGTTCAGGATCATGGCGCGGATGTCGTCCATGGAGGCTCCGCGGTACACGACGGCGTAGAAGGGTGTGAAGATGTACGGATTGCCCGAGCCGGGCGGAGGCCCGGTCCAGGGGGCGTCGGTGACCTGCATGCAGGAGAAGCGCCCGTCCGCGGTCATGCCCGCGGTGGGGACGGGGCGCCCGTCGACCACGAACGACATGGTGAACACCCTCGTGCCGTCCATGCCGGTCTCGATCCTGAAGAGGATCTCCGTCCCGGGGTGCCAGTCGAAGTTCATGCCGTACCATGCCGACCCGGAGGAGTAGTCCGCGAAGCTGGTGCAGGCCCGGGAGGGCTGGACGGACAGGAGGAGCAGGGTGAGCGGCAGCGCCGCCTCGAGAGGTCTCATGGGCTGTTTCCCTTCGCAGCTCGGTCCGGCGGGGGGAGCCGTTTGTCGATGCGTCCCTCCGTCGGCATTATACGCAGCGGCATCGGTTGCGAAGGAGCCGGCGCATCGGGGAGGGATACGGGATGACAGCATTGCTGGCCGCTCTTGCCGCCGTCGCGGGATGCGACTGCACGGATGTCCTCCTGGAGCGCCTCGGGTACATCTGCCCGTTCGTGGGAGACATCCCCGGGCTGTACTCCGGCGGGCTGCCCGCGGGCTGGGAGACCCAGGTGCTCCCGGTGCCGGGTGAGGGCCTGGAGGAATGGGAGGTGCCCCTGCATCTCCTGCTCCGTGCAGACGGCTGGCTCGTTTCGGAGTGGCTCGACCCCTATGCGGGGATGATCGAGATGGAGGCGGTGCTGGAGACCGGCGAGCCTGCCGGATTCGATTCGCTGTTCGCCTCGGCCCGGGAGGTGCTGCGGGGCTTCGTCCGGGCATGCGAGCCTTCCGGGGAACCGGGCGGAGTCCCCACCCTGGGCACGGCGTCGGAACTGCTCGAGTTCGTGAGGATCCCTCCCGACTCGACGAAGAGGCTCAGCGGATGCGATCTCTGGATCTACCGCCCCTCGCCCGGCAGGATCGAGATCGGCTGCAGAATCGCATGCTTCTACGGAAGCGCCCCCGCCAGCGCTTCGGCAATCCCCGACTCCGACCACCTGGGGATGCTCTCCAGGTTCGACCTCAGGGAACTCGCGACGGCGAGGCTCGTCCGGATCGTCGAGGAGGACGGCCTCTTCGAGTGGGCCGGAGAGGACGGCCTGTCCTACTCCTCCACGATCCCCGAGGGGGCAGAGGCGGACCCCCTCCGGAGCATGGTGGAGATAACGGTGCGCGAGGTCCACGATACGCATGGCGATCCCATGACAGCGCCCGCCGTGGGTCACTTCCTGGTCCAGCCGGTGGTCGGCGGGGTGATGATGCTTGACCCGACCACCGGGGACCGGGTCACGATCAGGGACTGACGGCCTGCCGCCCGGTCAGGGCTCCCAGCCGGCAAGCCTCGCCATCATCCACCAGGTCGCGCGGCCCTTCTGCTCGCAGCTCTCGAAGGTCGTGTGCGCGGCTTCGTCCCCGTTGAACTCGGGGTGCTCCACCGGGAAGACGTGCCCCTCCCAGGTCTCCGTAGCCTGCTCCCAGCCGGAGACGGGATCGTACCACCAGCTGTCCAGGTCCTCGAAGTCGAAGAGCATCCTCTCGTGCTCCTCGCAGTAGTCCCTGATCTGCTGGTTCCGCAGCGACCTGTTGTAGCCGTCGGATCCGGTCGCCTGCGCATTCCCGGTGAAGTATACGAAGGTCACGCCGGGGTACTCGGACTCCAGCTGGGTCATCGCGTCGAGGTACTCCTGCACCTCCGCCCCGGAATAGTAGTCGCACTGGCAGCACCACGCCCACATCGACACGTTGATCGAGGGGTTGTGGTCCAGCACGTCGCGCGTGAGGTCCATCCCCCCGGCACCCTGCCAGTAGAGCTCGGGGGTGATGTAGGTCTCTCCCTCCTGTCCGTCGAAGATGCAGAGGGCGCCTGCCGCCGAGGGCAGCTCCGAGTAGCCGGTCTCCACGTCCAGGGAGGGATCCTGCTCCTCGAGGATGTCGAGCCCCACGGAGAGCTGTCCTCCGTGGGAGGTGTGCGCATAGTGGACCTTCAAGAGGGCCTGCGCGGAGTCGATCCAGGCGGGTGGTATGTCTTCCACGGCGGTGCACAGGTGGTCTATCGTGTAACCGCTTCCCGGTCCGGGATCCGGACCAGGGCCGCCGGGACCCGAGCCGCCGTCGCAGGACTGGGAGAGCAGCAGGAGGATCGATGCAGGCAGGGAGAGCAGCCTGGAGACAACTGTTCCGGTCGGGCTCATCCGACTTCTCCTCCCCTCCGGGAGATCTCCTCCCGGCATGACTCGTACAGGGCCAGGTACTTCCACCAGGCATACACGGCCGAACTCACGGAGGCGGCGATCCCCGGGATGCCGTCGAGGGCGCCCATCTGCAGGACGAGAGCCCTGAACAGCCTCCACTGGGGTCTGAGGATCAGGTCGGCAAGGCCGGCCCTCCGTCCGGCCGACCGCTCCTGGGCGGCCCAGAGCGCGGAGTAGCCGGCCATCTTCCCTATGTGCTCGGATATCGAGGAGTAGGGCCTGTGGGTGATCCGGGCGCCCCTGAGCACGGGTGCGGGACCCGGGGTTCGCAGGGTCTCGTGGACCCGCTCGGGGCCGAATCCGGCACATCCCCTCGCGAACGCCCTGAGCGGGGCGTCGCCGCTCCAGGGGCCGAACCTGAGCTCCCTCCCCAGGTAGACCGTCCTCCGAAGGAGCCGGAAGGCCTTCGCGCCACCCCGGGCGCCCGATTCGAGGGCGTCGCGGAATCCCGGGGAGAGCCTCTCGTCGGCATCGATCGAGACGATCCAGTCGCCCGAGCACGAGTCGCAGGCGAACTGCTTCTGTGCGGAGAAGGAATCGAAGCGGCGGGAGAGCACGACCGCCCCCAGGCCGGAGGCCAGGCCGGCCGTGCCGTCCGTGCTGCCGGAGTCGACGACGACTATCTCGTCGAAGTCCGAGAGGCTCCGGATGCATCCCGGAAGGTCCGTCTCCTCGTTCAGAGCTATAATCGCCGCAGAGAGCTTCATCGCACCCCCAGGACGCGACAATACCCGCCGTGAGGCGGGGCGGCAACAAAGGACGGAAAGGATCCGATGGGCGAGATGCAGGGCATATCGGGATTTACCTTCGTCAGGGACGCCGTGCGGCTCGACTACCCGGCAAGGGAGTCCATTCTGTCGGCCCTCCCCCTGGTCGACGAGTTCATCGTAAGCCTCGGAGACTGCACCGACGGGACGCAGGACCTTCTCGAGAGCATCGGCGATCCCCGGGTCAGGATCATCCACACCACCTGGGACCCGGCCAGGTTCGTCCACGGGGCGACCAACGCGGACCAGACGAACCTGGCGCTGGACCGGTGCTCCGGCAGGTGGTGCCTGTACCTCCAGGCCGACGAGGTGCTGCACGAGAAGGATCACCCCCGGATAAGGGACGCGGTCGCGGAGTTCGACGGAAGGAGCGAGGTCGAGGGCCTCCTGTTCCACTACAACCACTTCTGGGGTGACTATTCCAGGGTGCAGCGTGCTCACAACTGGTACAGCCGGGAGATCCGGATGATCCGGAACGGAAGGGGAATAAGGAGCTGGAGGAGCGCGCAGAGCTTCAGGCGCGACGGCAGGAAGCTCCTCGTGGCCGACTGCGGGGCGTCCGTCTACCACTACGGATGGGTCAGGCATCCTGATGTCATGCGCCGCAAGACCATAGCACTGGACAGCCTCCACCACGGCCGCGACTGGGTCGAGAGGCGCCACCCGGAGCCGGAGAGACCCTGGGACTACGGTCCGCTGGACAGGGTTGCGAGGTTCGAGGGCACGCATCCTGCGGTCATGCACGACAGGATCGCCTCCAAGAACTGGCGGGCCGAGGATTTCCGCGACCCGGCAGGCACGCCGGACCACAAGCACCTGCGGACGTCCATCCGGATCCTGAGCGCCCTGGAGCGCATCCTCGGCAGGAAGCTCGGCGAGTACCGCAACTACGTCCTGGTGAAGTAGGGGCGGTCCGCCGGTGAGGGTTCTCGCACATGCAGCCGCGTCGGCCGCAGCAGGGGCCGCCGTCGGCCTCCTGCTCGACTGGAGGGCGGGCGCCTCTCTCTTCGTCTTCGGGACCCTACTCGATCTCGACCACCTGGAGCAGTTCCACGCCTCGGGCCTCCCCTCCGGCGCCTCCGCCCTCGTAAGGAGCGCGCTGCACGACGAGCGAGGCCTCGAGACGAGATACGGCTTCACCCGCGGCGTGCCGTCCTCGTGGGCCTTCCCGGTCCTGCACTCGGTCGAGGTCGCGGCGCTCGCCGCGGCCGGGTGGCTGATCACCGGGAGCCTCATGATCGCCGGAGCGCTCCTCGGGATAGGTCTGCACATCATCATGGACATCCGTCACTACCCTCTCAGCCCGTTCTTCTTCTCCCTGACCTGGAGGGGTCTCGCCCGGAAGCGCCTTATGGCCGCCTGGCGGGGCTTCCGGGCCGGGGCGGGACGGGCTGCTCCCGGAAGGAGCTGAGATGCCTGTTCCGTTTCTCGATCTGAAGGCCCAGTACAGACAGGTCGGGGAGGAGATACTGCGCGAGCTGTCCGAGGTCTTCGAGAGCTGCGGCTATGTCCTGGGACCCAGGGTGCAGGCCTTCGAGGCGGCATTCGCGGCCTTCACCGGAACCTCCCGCTGCGTGGGCCTGTCGAGCGGCACGGACGCGGTCCACGCCATGCTGGCCGCGGCCGGCCTGCCTCCGGGAAGCGGTGTGGTGATCCCCCCGAACACCTTCACGGCCACGGCGGAGGGGGTCGTGCTGGCCGGCCATGTACCCGTATTCGTCGACGTGACCCGCGGGACATGGAACCTCTGTCCGCGCGGGACCGCCTCCTTCCTCCTCGAGAACTCCGCGACGGGGAGGCCCGTCGATCCGGCGACGGGCGCGGTCGTCCGCGCGGTCATGCCCGTGGACCTCTACGGCCGGCCGGCAGAGATGCAGGCATTCGAGGCCCTCTGCGGGGAGCACGGCCTGCTCCTGTTCGAGGACGCCTGCCAGGCGCACGGAGCCTCGAGGGACGGGAGGAGTGCGGGGTCGTTCGGCCTGGCTGCCGCCTTCAGCTTCTACCCGGGCAAGAATCTCGGCGCCTGGGGCGAGGGCGGGGCCGTCACGACCAGCTCAGGGGACCTGGCGGATGCCGTTGCATGCCTCAGGGATCACGGCTCGGGCCGGAAGTACTTCTACGAGACCATCGGCCACAACTACAGGATGGAGGCCATCCAGGGGGCGGTGCTGGGAGTGAAGCTGCGTCACCTGCAGTCCTGGAACGCTCTCCGCGTCGAGGCCGCGAGAGTCTACGACGAGCTCCTCTCGGGGCTTCCCGTCGAGGTTCCGCCTGTCGAGGACGGCGTCCTCAACGTCTACCACCTCTACCCCGTCCATTGCGACCGCCGCGATGCCCTGGCGGCATTCCTCTCCGCAAGGGGCGTGGCGAGCGGCCTGCACTACCCCCTTCCGCTCCATCTGCAGAGGGCGTACGCCCACCTCGGCCATTCGGAGGGGGATTTCCCGGCCGCCGAGTACAACGCCTCGCGGAACATCACCCTCCCGATCTATCCCGAGATCACCAGGGAGCAGCAGGAGGAGGTAGCCGGTGCCGTCGCGGACTTCTTCCGCTGAGGCGGGAGGTCTCCCCTTCGATTACGCGGTGAGGCGCAGCGCACGAGCCCGGAGGCTGAGCATCCGGGTCCTCCCGGGGCGGGTCGAGGTGGTCCTCCCTCGTCGCATGGCGCTCCAGCACGCCCACGAGTTCGTGCACGCCCACGCCGGCTGGGTGCAGCGGAAACTCGCCGAGCTCGAGAGGCGGAGGGGTGAGAGCCCGTCGCAGGACTGGCCGGGGAGCGTTTCAGACGGGATGCTCCTGCCGGTCATGGGCAGGATGGTCACCGTTACCCTTGTCGGGGAGCTCCACGGCACCGCTCCGGTCCGTCTCCGGGGCGGGCGCCTGCTCCTGGGGACGCCGGCCGTGGTCGGCGACGGTGATCCCGCCCGGTTCCTGCGCGGCTGGCTGTCGGAGGAGGTCGGGAGGAGGGCGGCGCATCACGCGGCGGCCTTTGCCCTCATGCTGGGCGTCCCCTTCCCGCGGATGAGGGTCCGTGACATGCGGACGCGCTGGGGCAGCTGCGGTGTCAGGGGGACCATCTCCCTGAACTGGAGGCTCGGGATCTACCCCGAGACGGTCCTGGAGTACACCGTGCTGCACGAGATGTGCCACCTCAGGGTGCGCGACCATGGAAGGGCCTTCTGGGATCTGCTCGGATCCCTGATGCCCGGTTACGCTGGTCCGCGGGACCTGCTGCGCAGGCAGGTCACGGGCGCCTGAGACTCAGAGCAGACCGGCCTTCCCGGGGTCCAGCCAGCCCGCGTCCGGCTGGACATCGGTCCTGAATGCTATGAGATCGGCGTCCCACTGGCTGTCCGTGAAATGGACCGACTTGTCGGCCTCTCCCCGGATGTCGGTGTAGAACCAGATCCCGGGCTCTGTGGCGGCCCACTGGTCGTCGGTCTCGAAGACAGCCAGGTGGGCCTCCGAGCGGATGTCGGTGAAGAAGACCCTGATGTCGGCGGCGGACGCCGTGTCGGTGACGAAGAGCTTCGGCAATTCTAATCCTCCTATGCCTCGTAGAGTCCGTCGTCCCTGGACGGGCCGCCGGCGTCGCCATCCGCCAGACCCGCCTCCTCCAGCTCGCGCTCGACCTGCTCGGGATCCTCTCCGGCCTCGAGCCTGGAG
The DNA here is from genome assembly GCA_964603785.1 of uncultured bacterium. Lineage (GTDB taxonomy): Bacteria > Fermentibacterota > Fermentibacteria > Fermentibacterales > Fermentibacteraceae > CAZRWD01. The sequence goes on along the minus strand of CAZRWD010000006.1, from coordinate 72,709 downwards.
ATAGCCTCCGAGAGCTCGGGGCCGAGATCCTCGCCCATCTCGTCCGCCATGTGCCGGATGGCCCGCGCCATCGACCTCGGATCGCTCTCGTCCAGGTCGGACAGGTCGGGGATGTCCCCGCCACCCTCGGCGCCGGCGCCGGCACCCTGGCTACGGGAGGTCGCGAAGGTGCTCATGACCCTCTCGAGACCTCCCCCCCCGCACCTCGGGCACCTCGGCAGCGCTCCGGAGGCGCTGCGTACGAGGAACTGGAAGATCACGTTGCAGCCGGGACAGAGATACTCGTAGATGGGCATCATCTCCTCCAGCCGGGCAGCATCCGGCTGCCCGCGAATACGCCGCTTCCCCGGGGCAGCCCGGTCACATCCGAGATAACATCGCACTTCACGGCGAAGGAGTAGTAGAGCCTGTCGTCGATGGTTCCGAGAAGTCCCTCGAGGTTCCCCTGTCCCTTGGACAGGATCAGGTCGGCCTCCTCCAGCGCCCTCCTCGCGGCGGGTTCGGCGAGATCGAGGGAGGCCGTGGGGGCGTCCAGCCCGGTCACGGCAACCGATGCGAGGCCGCCTATGCCCGCCTCCTCGGCGTCGAGCACCGTGGCGTCGTTCATGACCGGCAGGGGGCGGACCATGTAGGTCACTCTCGGGCCGGGCGGGAGCATCTCCATGAACAGTCTGTCAAGGACTGTCTCTCCGGCGTTGTCGCCGAAGACCACGATGTTCCGCGAGCCTGCGGCGAGGTGCGAGAAGGCTGCGGTCTCGTCGAGCGCCAGCGGGCGGAAGAGCGTCTCGAGGAGGGCGGGCACAGTCGGGATGGGCGCTCCCTGGGCGACATCTATGAGGTTGGACCAGGTTGCCGCCCGGAGCGCCGCGGCGAGCGGGTCGCCGAAGCCGAGCGCCTGTTCCCTGAGAGCCGGCAGGCTCTCCAGGAGCGCGTTCGTGAAGCTCTCCTTGATACCGCGGAAGATGTCGGCTCCGTCGAGCCTCTCCCTCAGATCGCGGTATGCCGGAGCCCCGGCCAGTGGAGGGGGGAGTCCGGCGAGCCGGGTCTCGATGTCCTCGATGTAGGACTCGAGGAGCGGTGCCGCCTCGGCACCCTCCAGCCCGCCGAGGGCCATGAACGAGCCCAGGCCCCGCCGGAAGCACTCCACGCATCGGGTGTCAGCCAGTGTCCCGGCCTCTCACCGAGGACAGGAACATCCTGTGGACGCGGTCGTCCCCCGTCAGCTCGGGATGGAAGGAGGTGAGCCACACGCCCCGGTCCCGCAGGAAGACCGCCCCCTCCCCGACGCGCGCGAGGACTTCGACCTCGGGCGACAGGGGCTCGAGGAGGGGCGCCCGGATGAAGACGCCCGGGAACGGGGACTCCAGGCCGTCTATGGACAGGTCCTCCTGGAAGGAGTGAACCTGTCTGCCGAAGGCGTTGCGCACGGCTCCGACCCTCGCGAGCGAGAGGCAGTGCTGGGTGATCTCGTGATCACGCTCCCCCACCCTGCTCGCGAGGAGGATGGCTCCCGCGCACGTGCCCCATGTGGGAAGGCCGCCGGAGACGAGTCTCGAAAGCGGCCCCGCGAGGCTCCATCGGTCGACGAGCCTCACGATGGCAGTGGATTCGCCCCCGGGCAGGATGAGTCCGTCGATGTCCTCGAGATCGCCCGGGAGCCGGACGGAACGGACCTGCACGCCCAGGGCCCCGAGCATCCTGGCGTGCTCGACGACCCCGCCCTGCAGGGCGAGGATTCCTATCCTCAAGCTACCAGCCTCTGCCCGCCAGCCTGTCCTCGGGCCGGATGGACGTGACGTTGATGCCGACCATGGGCTCGCCGAGGCCGGCGGACACGCGGGCGATTATCTCGGGCTTGTCGAACTGGCTCACGGCCTCCACTATGGCCTTCGCCCTGCGGGCGGGGTCTCCGCTCTTGAAGATGCCGCTGCCTACGAAGACGCCGTCCATCCCGAGCTGCATCATGAGGGCCGCATCGGCGGGAGTGGCCACGCCGCCCGCGGCGAAGTTGACCACGGGAAGCCTCCCGTTCTCGTGGACGAAAACCACCAGGTCGTAGGGCGCACCGAGCTCCTTCGCACGGGTCATCAGCTCCCCGCGGGGCATGGTCCGGATCCGTGCCATCTCGCCGAGCACGCTCCTCGCATGGCGGACCGCCTCAACCACGTCGCCCGTCCCGGCCTCGCCCTTGGTGCGTATCATGGCGGCGCCCTCCCCGATCCTGCGCAGGGCCTCGCCGAGGTTCGTGGCCCCGCAGACGAACGGGATGCGGAAGCCCCACTTGTCGATGTGATGGCTCTCGTCGGCAGGGGTGAGGACCTCGGACTCGTCGACGAAATCCACTTCGAGGGCCTCGAGGACCTGCGCCTCCACGAAGTGGCCTATCCGGCACTTGGCCATGACGGGGATGGTGACGGCCTCCTGGATGGCCCTGATGACGTCCGGGTCGGACATCCGGGCCACCCCGCCCGCCACCCTGATGTCGGCGGGCACGCGCTCCAGGGCCATCACGGCGACGGCTCCGGCCTCCTGGGCTATCCTGGCGTGGTCCGGGGTCACCACGTCCATGATCACGCCGCCCTTGAGCATCTCGGCGTGACCTAGCTTCACCCTGTATGTGCTCTCGTCCCTGTTCATCTCCATCCCTCTTCGGCCAGACGCCCGAACAATGCCGAGCCGGCTTCCAGCCACGCGCTGTCGGCTTCGATCAGCGCCTCCTCCATCGAGATGCAGGAAACCGAATCCGGGACGGCTTCCGACCGCAACGCGGCTCTGACATCGTCGAAGGCTTCCAGGCAGGTCTCGCAGCACAGAAGATAACGCTTGAGAGCCCCGCGTAAAACAGGATCGTCCGCGTCGCCGGCCGAGAGGAGGGCCGGGCGCAGCGCCCCCCTGACCCTGATCGAGGAGAGGTCGAGCAGCCAGAGCCTCACTGGCGTGTCCCCACGGACGGGACACTCCGGGACGGCCTCCAGGTAGCTGTCGACAAGCCCTCCCATCTCCCTGTCCAGCATTAGTATGGAGCGCGGCACGCCGCCCGCGGCGGCGGTCGAGATCAGAAGAGAGAGGATCATTGCTCCCATGGGGTGGATAGATAGGATGGGAATCGGCGCGGTCAAGCCTTTTCAGCGGAGACCCGCGCACTCATCTTATGTGCAACCGCGGGAGGTTGCCCATTGTCCCGATCAGTCACGATTCTCCTTCTGACGGCGCTCCTGCCGGGCGGCGTGGCCGGTGCAGGTCTGCTGGACGACCTCAACAGCCTGGGAATACCGGCCGACTCGGTCTCCCTCGCCGACACGACTCTCGTCATCAGCATGCAGGGCTCCCTCTCGGAGGGTGACACCCTCCTCAAGCGCTATGGAGGGGTCTTCTACACCCTGCTGGACAGCATCGCCGCAGGATGGCCCGTGGTGGGGCTGGCGGTGGACATCCCCGGCAGCCGGCTAAGGATCTGCCGGGAGGATGTCCTCGAGGCGGCCATGAAGGCCGCCGGTGGCGAGTCCGACGAGGGCATCGCCACATGGGTCCTCGAGCACACCCGGGTGTTCCACCCCTCGGGTATGTGAAGGCTCCGGGGCTACACGGCTCCTGACCGGTCCCCTCCGACGGCCTCCCTGATCATCCGCGAGAATACGCCCTCCCCTATCAGCTGCTCGATCGAGGTGATGAACGAGTCGAAGCGCCTGTCCGTACCGAGGGCGGGCGCCACGGCGCGTACGGCGTCGTAGGCTGGTCCGGTCCCCCTCCCGCGGCCGCTCCTGCCGAGGTACTCGTACGCCTGGGCTGCGCAGTAGAACTCCGTCGCCAGTATCCTCCTGACGTTCTCGACCACGTCCAGGGCCTTCCTCGCAGCTGTCGCGCCCATGGAGACATGGTCCTCCTGGGCCCCGCTGACCGGTATGCTGTCGGCGCTCGCGGGGTGGCACAGGATCTTGTTCTCGCCGGCCAGGGCGGCGGCGGTGTACTGCGCGATCATGAGCCCCGAATCAAGCCCCGGCCGTGCGGCGAGGAACGCAGGGAGGCCGCTCAGGTCGGGGTTCAGGAGCCTCTCGATCCTGCGCTCCGAGATGCTTCCCAGCTCGGATGCCGCCAGGCACAGGTGGTCTGCGGCGAGGGCCACGGGCTGGCCGTGGAAGTTGCCGCAGCTGTGGAACATCCCGTCGTCGCACATCAGAGGGTTGTCGGTGGCGGAGGCGAGCTCGACGGAGATCACCGACGAGACGTAGTCGAGGGCGTCGCGGGTGGCGCCGTGGACCTGCGGCACGCAGCGGATGGAGTAGGCGTCCTGTACCCGGGGGCAGCCCCTGTGCGATTCGACGATGCCGCTCCCCGAGAGGAGGGCGCGCAGGTTGGCGGCCGTCCTCACCGCTCCGGGATGCGGCCTGAGCGATATCAGGCAGGCGTCGTACGCCGTAGGGGTGGCGAGCAGCACCTCGGCGGTCATCGCGGCGGCGACGTCCGCCGCATCTGCGAGGATGAGGGCGTCGAGGAGCGCACAGGCGGCGCCTGCCGTGAGCACGGGGGTGCCGTTGATCAGTGCGAGGCCCTCCTTGGCTCCCGGGACGACAGGCTCGAGCCCGAGCCTCGCCAGGGCTTCGGCACCCGGGATGACCCGGCCCTCCGCGTCCAGGCACGAGCCCTCCCCCAGCAGCGGCAGGCTCATGTGGGCGAGCGGAGCCAGGTCGCCGGACGCGCCCAGCGATCCCTTGGAAGGTATCAGGGGCACTATGCCGCCGTTGTAGAACGAAAGGAGGTGCCCGACCAGGGTCGTGCCCGCTCCGGATCTCCCCTGCGCCAGCGAGGCGGCCCGCAGGAGGAGCGCGATCCTCGCTATGCGGGGGGGGACCGGCGGCCCCGTGCCGCAGGCGTGGCTCAGGAGCAGGTTTCGCTGCAGTTCGGCGAGCGAGTCCCCTTCGACGACCGTCGAAGCCAGCCTCCCGAACCCGGTGTTTATCCCGTAGGTCGGGATTCCCGCCGAGAGCACCCTCTCGACCGCGCACCGGGACTGCTCCATGGCGGAGACGGCGGCCTCCGAGAGGACGGCCTCCGCCCCCCCCAGCGCCTTCGAGACGTCGTCCAGGGTGAGGCCGCCGGTGCCGATCGTTATCCTGTTCATGCCAGACCTCTCGTCCTTCGTGTCGGTGTACGTGAATATGCGAACGCCGCGCTGTCCGTGCAGCCTCCCGTCGCGTCAAACTGACCACGCGGGATGGCCCGGACCGGCCCGGCCGCTCACCGGGCTTCTCGTCGGAACCGGCATATTCCTGTACCGGAGTAACTTAGCAGCGGCTGGACAGGCGGGGACATTTCTGGCATACGGTATGCTTCACATACGGCGTGAGTTTCTATGTCAATTGAGATCCACTCGAAAGGAGCTGAGAGGACATGGCCGGCACCAGCGTGCGCCCGATGTTCGACAGGGTCCTGGTCAAGCGCGAGGAGCCCCAGGAGATCATGAAGGGTGGAATCGTACTGCCCGACACCGCCAAGGAGAAGCCCCTCGAGGGCAGGGTCATCAAGGTTGGCCAGGGCAGGCGCAAGGAGGACGGGGAGGGCTTCATAGCCCCTCAGGTCAAGGAGGGGGACCGGGTCCTCATCGGCAAGTACTCGGGAACCGAAGTGAAGATCGATGGCGAGGAGTACGTGATCGTCCGCGAGGACGACATTCTGGCCGTTGTGGAAGGCTAGGAGGCACAGTCGATGGCAGCAAAGCAGCTCAAGTACGACCAGGAAGCCAGGCAGAACATCCTGGCCGGCGTGGAGAAGCTCTCCCGCGCGGTGAAGGTCACCCTGGGCCCCAAGGGGCGGAATGTCGTCCTGGAGAAGAAGTGGGGCTCCCCGTCGATAACCAAGGACGGCGTCACGGTCGCCAAGGAGATAGAGCTCCCGGACAAGTTCGAGAACATAGGCGCCCAGCTCATCCGGGAGGTCGCCAGCAAGACCAGCGACATAGCAGGTGACGGAACCACGACGGCCACCCTCCTGGCCGAGTGCATCTATCGCGAGGGTCTCAAGAACGTCACGGCCGGCGCGAATCCGATGTCCCTCAAGCGGGGCGTCGACAAGGCCGTGGAGGCCGTCGTGACAGAGCTCAAGACCCTCTCCAAGGAGGTCCGGGGCCGCGAGGAGATCCGCCAGGTCGCCTCGATCTCCGCCAACAACGACGATGAGATCGGCAACATCATCGCCGACGCCATGGAGAAGGTCGGCAAGGACGGCACGATCTCCGTCGAAGAGGCCAAGTCGATGGACACCAACCTCGACGTCGTCGAGGGCATGCAGTTCGACAGGGGATACCAGAGCCCGTACTTCGTCACCGACGCCGAGGCCATGGAGTGCGTCCTCGAGAACGCATACATCCTCATCCACGAGAAGAAGATCTCCAACGTGAAGGACATCCTCCCCGTCCTCGAGAAGATCGCGCAGCTCGGCAAGCCCCTCCTCATCATCGCCGAGGACGTCGAGGGCGAGGCCCTTGCCACGCTGGTGGTCAACAAGGTCCGCGGCATGCTGCAGGTTGCCGCCGTCAAGGCTCCGGGCTACGGCGACCGTCGCAAGGCCATGCTCGAGGACATCGCCGTCCTGACCGGCGGCCGAGCCATAACCGAGGATCTGGGGATAAAGCTCGAGAACATCACCCTCCAGGACCTCGGCCGCGCCAAGCGGGTCAAGATAGACAAGGACAGCACGACGATCGTCGAGGGCGAGGGCACCACCGACGCCATCAAGGGTCGCGTGGGCCAGATCCGCAAGCAGATCGAGGACACCACCTCCGACTACGATCGCGAGAAGCTGCAGGAGCGCCTCGCCAAGCTGGCCGGCGGCGTCGCCAGGATAAACGTCGGCGCTGCGACCGAGACAGAGATGAAGGAGAAGAAGGCTCGCGTCGAGGACGCCCTCCATGCCACCCGTGCCGCGGTGGAGGAGGGGATCGTCCCCGGAGGCGGGGTCTCCCTGCTCCGCTGCGAGAAGGCTCTCGACTCCCTCAAGCTCGAGGGTGACGAGAAGACCGGGGCCGAGATCGTCCGCAGGTCCCTCAGCGAGCCCCTGCGCCAGCTCGTCCTGAATGCCGGCCTCGAGGGCGCCATCGTTGTCGAGAAGGTCCGCTCCCTCGGCGGAAGCCAGGGCCTCGACGTCCAGAACAACGACTACGTCGACATGTTCGAGGCTGGTATCGTCGACCCGACCAAGGTCACGAGGACGGCCCTGCAGAACGCGGCCAGCATCGCGGGGCTGCTGATCACGACCGAGTGCATAGTGACCGAGATCCCCGAGCCCGAGAAGGCCCCCGCCCCCGGCGGCGGCGGGATGGGCGACATGTACTAGGGCCCCGCGGCTCTGACGGGTGCGGCCCGGGAGGCCTCCTCCCGGGCCGTTCCTTCATGGTTCGGGGCAGCGGCGCATCTCTGCGGTGAGGTGAATGTGCCGGCCGGAGCGGGGTGCCCGGGGGACCTCGGACTGCCCCTCGGATCCCGGGGATGAGCTGCGGTTCGTGTCCGCGCCTCTGGAGCGCTACTCCTCCGGAGGCGAGAAGTCGAAGGGGATCGAGATGTCGACCGGCGAGAAGATGTCCAGGGGTCCCATCATCAGGTCTCCTGCCGCCGCCTCGATCACCAGGGCCACGGGAGCGAGGACTTCTTCATACTCGACCTCCACTGCGCTCACGAAGCCGTCCCTGTTGACGGTGAAGCCGAGGGTGATCCGCCCCGCGGCCCCCGGAACCTCCAGGAGCAGTGCCTCGTAGGCGGACGCGGCCTGTTCCTGCACGGTCGAGACGGCCTCGCGGACGGCGTCCGTCCATGGGGCCTGATCCTGTGCCAGCGCCACGGCCCGGACGGCCATCAAGACCAGCAACCATTTCATGAACAACCCCTTCCGCCGGGATGCCTGCGGGCTCCCGCCAGGGATCATATTCCCGCCTTCGGGGTGAGTGTCAATCGCTGATGCTGGAGCGGCCCGGGAGAGGACCTCCCGGGCCGCGCTGCGAATGGGGCCGATCCTACTGGGGGGGGACGAGATTGAACGGGACCGACATGTCGAGGTTCGAGGTCTGTCCCTCCGCCGGGCCGAAATTCAGCCCCGAGACTGCCGACTGGACCGTCGGGACCAGGCCAGAGAGCTCGGGTGGCGCGCTCACGCTCACCCCCGTGACCGAGCCGCCGGGAGTGATGGAGAAGTTGATGTAGATGACCCCGCCGGCCGTGGGGTTCGACCTGAGGAGGCTCTCGTAGGCAGCCTGGATCCTCATCTTTATGACGTTGATCCTGCCGCGGATGTCCGTGATGTTCCTCTGGCCGAGGTCGAGGGCCTCGCCCGAGCCGGTGGCCGAGAAGCTCACCTGGGCCGCCCTGTGGACCGCCTCGATCTCGCTCTGCGAGACGGTCTCGGCGGTGCTCACGACGCCCCCGCCCGCAGGGACGAGGGCCGAGATGCCGCCGGACCCGCCTCCTCCAGCACCCGCCAGGAGGGCTTCGCCGGTCTGTCCGGAGGCCAGGCCCAGGCCCGAGGAGGCGGCCGACTGGAGGTCGCCGATGAAGCCCGCTCCGCCGCCCACGCCCTGGGTCCCGTACGCCGCGAACCCGATATTCTGGAGCACGCTCTGACCTGCCGCAGCTCCCGCGGCCACCCCTGCGGGACCTTCGTCGCCGCCTCCGGGCGCGCCTCCGCCGGGTCCGCCGACCTGTCCGACCGCCTCGCCGAGGTCCGATTCGGAGATGATCTCCTCGCCTATCCCCTCGGTGTCGGTCTGGGGGTTGGCCAGGCTGGCCACACGCGCCGTGGGGGCGCGGCGGAGGATGTCGGACTTGCTCTCGATCCTGACCATGACGAGCCTGTCGAATGCGGCGCCGAGGATGAGCGCCACGCAGAGGATGATGCCCATGGCCATCTGGAGCCGGTTCTTCTCGGCTCCCTGGCCCTTGAAGGCGACCGCGTCGTGAGGACGGGCCCCGAAGAGCCCCCAGTCGTACTTCGAGGGAACGAACGGCTTCCTCTCGACCTGCGCGGGCCTGGGGACGGGCTTCTCGACCGGCTCCGACGGAGGCTCCCCGAAGCCGAAGAAGACCTCGGTGCCACCGATCGTGAACACGCCGGACACGTTCCGGTCCATCACCCACGTCCAGGGATCGCCCGGCTTGTCCTGCCTCATGACGTTACGCTCGATGAGCGTCGCGAACGGGATGATGCTTCCCTTGACCTCGACTCCGCCCTTGATCTGCGGCAGCAGCCTGAGGAGGTACTTCGTACCCTGCGGCTCGAGGAGCGTGTGAATCCTGGGCAGACCGGCATTCCTCACGGCGACGGTGTTGTAGTCGGCCTCGCCGACCGTCATTATGCCTGCGTTCGGATACATGTCGCGCCTCTGCGCGCCGGGGGCCTCGATGGAGATCTTGAGGACCCTGCCGTCCTCCGCGGCGGGCGCCTGCCCCGCCTCCGCCGCCTTTTCGGGCTCCTTCCTGGCCGCGGGCTTCTCCGGCTCCCTGCGCTCGGGAGGGTTGATGAAGCCGAAATGGATGGCGTATGGACCGATGCTGACCTGCCCCTGGTCGCCGTAGCGCACGTTGAGCAGGTAGAAGCCCTGGTCGTCCCTGGGGAAGATGCCCAGCCCCTTCAGGTCCCCGAAGTCGAGCTTCGTGCTGTCGGTCGAGGTTATGGTCGAGTCCATCTCCTCGGTCAGCCTGAGCACCCAGGTGTCCCTGTCCGGCCCGGGCGCGATGAGGGGATAGCTGTCGGGCGCCTCGACCCCCTCGACGACGATGTTGTTGCCGAAGCCGGTTCCCATCTTCACCTGGGTCCGGTCGGGGATCAGCTTGCTGATGACCTTCCCGTCACGCAGCACGGCGATCGCCAGGACCTTCCGCTCCGGAGCGGACCCGCTAGTCGCCATTCTCCCCACCTCCCTCCGATCTGATCACTTCCAGGTTCTGCAGCGAGAACCCCGCCTCCGAGCAGCTGGCCATCACCCGCTGGAGGAGGATGGCGGGAATCGCAATGTCACCCTGGATGTTGATCCTCATGTCCTCCTCGACCAGTGTACCGCGCAGCCTGCGGGTGTATTCCATGTGCTCGCGCAGCCTGGTGACCAGGGCGGGGATCGAGTTCCCCGCCGAGAGGAGGTCGGAGTCCACAGCGACGATGGGATCGCCGTCGACGACGATGACCCTGTTGTTGACCTGGATCTCCAGCTTCAGCTCTATCGGGGTTTCGGCGATGGACTTGGGCAGGGTCATCGCCTCGCTCAGATTCACGATCTGGCCTTCCGCGCTGAAGGACTGGAGTAGGAAGACGACGAGTATGGTGAACATGTCGATCATGGAGGTGAGCTGTACGGCCACCCTGCGCTTCTTCCCCCGGACCGTGGCCTTCGACTTGTTGTAGCCCAGGAGGAGGGGGACGTGCCTCTTGGTGGGTGCGCTCATCCCGTCACCTGCCCATCGCCGCTGAGGTGGCCTGCTCCACCGATGCCGTGGGAGCGACCTGGAGGCCCGGCTGGTCGAAGCCCGCCCTGGCGCAGGCGTCGATCGCGGCCACTATGTTGTCGTACCTGGTCTCCTCGACGGTGAGGATGGTCACCTTGTGGAACTCGATCTGAGGATAGGCCTCCGTGAGCAGCCTGTGGACCTCGGCGGCCTTTGCCTGGAGCGAGTCGAAGTCATAGGTGAGGACCTCGCTGCCGCCTATCGTCTGCGTGAACGAATAGCAGACGTGCGCGGTGCCGGCCACGGTGCCGATGAACATCTCCTGCTCGGTCATGATGACCTTGGGCTGCAGCCTGTCCTCCTCGGACCTGGCGAGGTTCGCCACGGCACCCGCGCCCTGCGTGCTGATGCCCTCCGTCTGGGCCATCTGGATGACGGTGACCTGCAGGAAGGAGGCGCTCAGGAGCAGGAAGGGGATGATGCAGCAGAACAGGTTCATCACGGGCAGGAGGTCTATCTCCTCCGCATGCCTTACGCGCCTGCTCCTGCCGCTCGCCGCCTTTGCCATCAGCCTTCCTTCCTGGCCTGGGCCAGCATGTTGATGACCATCACGGAGTAGCGGTCGATGTCATCCACGAGGCCGTCGGCCTTCGAGGTGAGGAAGGCGTGCATCATGAGCTGGGGGATGGCCACGATCAGACCGAAGGCCGTGGTGTTCATGGCCATGGAGATGCCATTGGCCAGGATGCGCCCCTTGGCCTCCGGATCGGCGGCCGAAACCGCCGAGAACGCCTGGATCAGGCCGAAAATAGTCCCGAGAAGGCCGACCATCGTGGAGACGTTCGCCAGCATCGCCAGGTAGCTCGTCCTGGCGCTCAGCCTGGGCAGCTCAGCGAGGGCCATCTCGTCGACGGCGTTCTGGATGTCCCGCTCGGAGCCCCTGTAGTTGCGGAGGGCCGCCTCGATGATCCTGGCGAGCGGGGCGTCGTGCTCGGACGCGGTCGCGATGGCTCCCTCGACGCTGCCCTTGCGGATGAGGTCGGCCACCCGGGCCATGAAGTCCTCGGGCCTGATGTTGGCCTTGAAGAAGAGGAAGACGAAGCGCTCGAAGAATATGGCGATACCGACGGCCAGGAAGAGCAGGATCGGCCACATGGCCGGACCGCCCTCCCTGAAGAACCGGGCGACCTGGGAGAAGAAGCCGGGAGATGCCTGCTCCTCGGGCTGCTCTTCATCCTCCGCGCCCCCGTTGGCCGCGGTCGTGTCCCCGACGGCCACCTCCTCGACGGGAGCGGTGACCGCCGAGTCCGTCACCGCGGAGTCCGCGGCGATCGTCGTCGAGTCTGCCACCGCCGAATCGGCGGGCGCTGTTTCCACGGGCTGGGCGGCGGCCAGGCCGCATCCCGCCAGGAGCACTGCTGCAAGCACTGCCAGGGGGGAGAGACGCATCAACGGACTCCTCTCGGGGTGACCCGGTCAGATCCCGACCAGGTCGAGGACAAGGTTTCCAACAAGGTCAAGACCCGCCATGACACCGAATACCAGGCCCTCCTCGGAATCTCCCGAGGTGTAGCGGAGGGCTGAGAGCCCGCCGAGGACCGCCACCGAACCGTATCTGACGTACCAGGGGAGGATGCGCGTGCGCTCGCCTGAGCCGAAGGTGGGCTCGTCCGCGAATGCACCGGGATATATCGGCCTCACGATGTCGTCCAGGAAGCTTCTCTCGAGAAGCACGTTGCTGAGGCTGGGCGTGCTCTTGAGGATGAGGAACATGGCCTGCGGGGTCCGGAGCTCGCCCTGGATGGTGATCTCCTCGAGGATGAGGCGGCCCTCCTCCATCCGGGCCTCCTGGGCTCCTGCGGATGAGGACAGCATCAATGCGGCTGCGACGAGGCATCCCCGGACAAATGGGGTCACAGGTTTCACCCTTCCCCGTCCACCCGGGGCTCACGCCCCTCCGCGGCCGGACCAGGGTCTTCGACCCAGGCCGTCCCCCCGGGGGATGACGAATCAGACCCGGGGGACATTACGTTCTCGCCGGGCTGCTGTCCAGTTTCGACCGGCGGGTTCCCCGTCCCTGTGCTGTCCGGGGGCGCGGTCTCGACGGGTCCGTATCCCGGCAGCCCGCCCAGTGCCGAGACCGTCCCCGGCGCGAGCAGCTCGAGGTGGTCGGCCGCCTGGAAGACCCAGTCGTTCCTGATGTTGGCGGATATCGCCTTCTCGACGGCCGTCTGGTAGACATGGAGCGCCTTGTCGAGGTAGGTCGACATCACCGGGTAGAGCTGGTCGTAGAAGGCCTGGATGCCGGCCTCGTCGAGCCCGGGAGGGGGCTCCATGTAGCCGATCGCGTTGGCGAAGTCCTCGTACAGCTCCCCCGCCCGGACGCACGCGGCCATGAACCAGGTGTCGGTCAGGTAGGTTATCGCCTTGCCGTACCAGGCCTCGGCCGCCTGCATGAGCTGGGTCTTGGCCTGGGCGGTCTCGACCGTGGTGAAGACCTCGTCGTAGTCCTCGAACGCCATCTCGCCCAGGTAGAAGGCCGACATCGCCGGGTAGTAGGGATCGCCCTCGCGGTACTGGTCGTAGACCGTGATGGATGTGCTGAACATGGATCTGGCCCCGGCGTAGTCGCTGCGCTCGTAGAGGTATTCGCCGTACTTCCCGTAGACGAGTGTCATGACCTCGGCGCTGCCGGTTCCCGCGCGTATCATCTCGTCGTAGACCTGCACGGCGAGGTCCATCCGGCCGGCATCCTCGTACGACAGGGCCGCGCTGTACAGGGCGCTCCCCATGTCGGGCGCGCCCGGGAACTGCTGCGCGGCGGTCCGGTAGATGTTGCCCGCCTCCAGGAACCTGCCGGCCTCCCTCGCCAGGAATGCCGACCTCAGAAGGCCCTGCGGCGACAGCTCGCTCTCCGGGTAGAGCCTGGCCAGCTCGTCGAAGACCCTTATGGCATCGTCCACGGCGCCGGCCTTCGCATAGGTCTCGCCCGCATCGTAGAGGGCGGCCGGAGCCACGGCCGATCCGGGGTGCTCGCGGGCCGACTCCTCGAACCGCCTGGCGGCCTGCACGAGGCTCTGCACATCCTCGCTCTCGGCGAGTGACGCGGCGTCCCTGTAGGCTGCCGTGGCGGCGAGCAGGTCGAAGTCCTCCCCGAGGTCCTCCCCTGTCACGGCTGCCGCATCGGCCGCGAGGCCGTACCACTCCTCGGCCTGCGAGAAGTTCTCCTCGGCCTCGAAGGCGGCGGCGATGAACCGGGCCGAGCGGGCGCGGTACTCCGATGACGGATAGCTGTTGTAGAGGGTCATGTAGGTGGACCTGGAGGCCGGGTAGTCCGAGGCGTTGTATGCGTTGCCCGCGGCTGCGAAGAGGAACTGGTCGACGTAGTCGCCGCCGGGGAAGTGCGTCATGTAGAAGGTCGTCGCCTCGAGCTGCTTCTGCCTCACGACGGCGCTGTCGATGCCGGCCTGCTCGGAGTATGCAGTGAAGTACGAGCCGCATGCGTTGATGCTGGCGTCCTCCTGGCGCTGTGCGGAGGAGCTGTCCCTCGCCACGGCGAGATAGGTGTCGCCGGCCTCGGTGAAGCGTCCCGTGGCGTAGTAGGCGTCTCCCAGGAAGAACATGAAGTCGTAGCTCTCGCGGGAATCGCCGTACTCGGCCAGGTAGGTCTCGATCCTCCCGGCGAGGGACTCGTAGCTCTGCCGCCGGAGGAGCGGGTCGTCCCTGTTGGCGACGGCCTGGGAGTGGTAGTAGGAGATGGCCTGCTCCAGGGAAACGGCCCTCAGGGAGTCGACCTCGCCTACGGCGGTGGAGTCGCCGATCGCCAGGGCCCAGGAGCTGCCCTCGCCGTACTCCTCGACGAGTCGCTCCCTGGCCTGGGTGGCCATGGCCAGGTCGCCCATCCCGTCGTAGCTCGCGGCTATCCTGGCCTGGAAGAACGGGGCGTTCCTGGACTCAGGGAACCGCTGGAGCAGGGCTCCGTACGTCGCGATCGCCTCGTTCCAGTAGCCCTGCTCCTGGTAGAACCGGCCCATGTAGTCGAGGACCGCGAACGAGACGCTGTCCCTGCCGAAGTAGTCGAGGAACCGCGTGGCCAGGGGGATGGGCTGCATCCGCGACTGCTCCATGAAGTCGTGGGCGATGTATTCCATGGCCTCGTCGGCCATGGCCCCTCCCCTGCGCACGATGCCCAGGGAGTCCATCCTCTCGCCGTCTATGATGAGATATGCGAACACCGCCGCCGACCGCAGGTAGTCGTTGCGCAGATAGTAGGTCCAGCCGAGCTTGTAGACGCCCAGCTGGTAGAGGTCCGGATCGGCGCCCGGATGCTGGAGCATCCTCTGGTAGTAGACCAGGGCGCTGTCGAAGGCGAAGCTGTCGAAGTAGAAGTCACCGGCGCGGATGAATGTCTCGGGCGCGAGCAGGCTCTGGGGATGGTCCTCCAGGAGGCGCCTGTAGCTGGCGACGGCTCCGCGGGGGTCGCCCATCCGGTCGAGGCAGTAGCCGAGCGAGTACAGGGCCACGTCCTCGACCTCGCTGCCGGGGTAGGACGTCAGGACGCGCTCGTAGAGGTCTATGGACCTCGAGTAGTCCTCCAGGACATAGCCCTGCTCGGAGGACATGCTGGCTATCCTGTCGAGATAGGCGGAGTTGTCCAGGTCGTAGTAGAGCTGCGCCAGCCGGACGAGGACATCCGCCGAGAACCGGCTCTCGGGGAAGGATGAGATGTACTCCTCGAAGAGCGCCGCGCAGGTCGATGCGGAGCTGTCTATCCTCCTCTGGAGGGATGTCGTGATCTGCTGCCGCTCGGATATGAGGGTCTGCGCCAGCACGGTGTCCCTCGCGGAGTAGGCCTGCTGGACCCTCTGCTGGTAGACGGCTCCGAAGTAGGCGAGCGAATCCCTCATCAGCTCGCGCTCCATGAAGTTCGCGATCGCGATGCCGTACTGCGTCTCCTGCACCCAGTCGTGCTCCTGGGTCATCCCGCTGTCGAACTTGGAAGCCAGATCCTGCAGGGAGAGCCTGATGCGCTGGACCTCGCCCTGGAGCTCCGAGAGAGCCCTGAGGTCGCTGTCCGTGCCGGATGCCTCGGCGATCCTCGTGACCTCCTCGATGGACAGAGAGAGGGCATCCGTGGAGGCCCTGCTGTCGGAGATCAGCCGGCTCAGCTCCCTGTTGAGCGTGGCGATGTCGATCTCCCCGGCCGGCAGGGACTGGGCGGTCTCCATGCCGCTTATCTCGACGAAGAGCTGCCTGAGGGCGGCCTCCTCCCTCTCGATCACCTCCACGAGCTCGAAGTCCCCGCTCGAGTATGCCTGCTCCTTGAGCTCGGCCAGCCCGGCCCGGAGCCTCTCCAGCCGCTCGCGCTCGGAGTCGTACTGTTCGGAATGGCCCGTCCCCAGGAAGATGTCGTAGTCGGAGCCCGTCTGGCGGTGCTGCTGGAGAAGGTTCTCGTAGCGGTTGATGGCCACCTCCAGGTCCTCGGCGCCCAGCGCGCAGTTGGCCATGGCCAGCTCGAGCTCGGACCTGAGCTCGGTGGAGGGGACCTCCTCCAGGACCCTCTCGGCCAGATTGTAGGCCTCCTGGTAGCGCTCCTCGCGCATGTAGACCCATACCCGGCCGAGCATCCCCACATCGTAGTAGGGGCTGAACGGCGATATCCTCTGGTAGAGGTCGTGTGCCCCCGCGAAGTCGCCCTCCTCGACGAGTATCTGCGCAAGGGCTATCCGCGCCCTGTCGGCGAGGGCGGCCTCGTCCCTGTGGGTCCTCGACCTGTCGAGGATGCCCTCGAGGGAGAGCTTGGCCGAGGGTATGTCCCCCTCCTCGACGAAGGCCACCGCGGTGAGGTATTCCGCGAGGGCGTAGTAGTCGCTCTGCACGGGCACCCTGGCGAGCAGTCCCCGTGCCTGCTGGAACCTGCCCGTGTTGTGGTTGCAGAGGGCCGCCGCCACGACCGCGAGATCCATATGCAGGAATCCCGGCTCGACGGTCTCGAGAGTGTCGAAGTAGGCCAGGGCCGCCTCGAAGTCCTGCAGCTCGAAGTTTATGAGCTCCAGCCTGAACAGCGCCTCGGCATAGTACTCGCTGCCGTGGAAGTTGATGATGACGGACTCGAAGGCATCCTTCGCCCAGACTATCGATCCGGCGAGGTAGAGCTCCTCGCCCAGCTCGAAGGCGCTCTGCGCGCTCGCGTACATGGCCTGCTGCCGTCTGAGGTCGACGAGCTCGGACTCGATGCGCATGAGCCTGGTCTCCTCCCGGCTGATCTGCTCCTCGAGACTCGCGAGCTCGTCGCGGGCTCTCTGCAGCTCGACCTCCGGGTCGACCTCCTGCGCGGCGGAGACGCCGACTGACGCGAGAAGGACCAGTACCGCCAGCAATCCGGGTCTGATCATCACATCACCGGGTCTAGTCGCGCTCTTCGAGCAGGTCGCGGAGGCGCTGGAGCTCGGCCTCGGCGGCACGGCGCCGCTCCTCGAGCTCCTGCAGACGCTGCCGCGCCCTCTCGATGCGCATCTGCTCGCGCTCCATCTCGAGCCTCCCGGCGCCGTACAGGGGGCCGATCCGCGATTCGACGGAGAGGCTGAACTTGGAGTTCTGCATGACGTCTATCCTGCTGACGTCCTCGGGCGGGAATGCGCTCATCTCCATCTCGGCCCACGCCATGCTGACGGTGAAGTGCCTGCTGAGCTGGTACGACATGCCGATGTTGATGTCGCGCCCGTCCTCCTCGAGGACCAGCGTGATGTTCTGCGAGGGTCTGAAGGAGACCGATCCGAACAGGCCGTTGGCCCAGCTGCTGCCTATGCCGAGCGAGCCGTTCGCTATGCTCCCCACGAAGCGGCCCGTGCCGATGCCGATGCTGACTGTCGCGGGGAGGCCCACCACGGTGGACATGTCCTTCGAGAGGACACCGTAGGCCGAGAAGCTCTGGGAATGGGGATAGGCGTACATCTCCCCGTCGACCTCGAAGCAGTCGACGTACTCCTCGCCCGAGATGTTCTCGAGACCTACGGCGAAGGCCGGGACCTGGATGCCTTCGCTCAGTATCGCCACCTTCACGTTCCCCGAGATTCCCCCGTCTGCCAGCCATGAGACCCCGGCCTGCCCGTACCTGAAGAGGCCGACATCGATGTGGCCGGTTATCTTGAACTCGCTGTCCGTGGACCCGGTGGCATCCTCCACCGAGTAGGCGGCGCCGGCCACGCCGGCCTCCACCTCGGTGTGGGCGAGGATGTAGGCGTCCGGCGTATCCATCACCCCGCTCCTGGAGAACGGCAGGGACCCGCCCGAGGCCACTGCGCAGAAGATGCAGGACACGGCGAAGATCGATCTCATATCATTATCCTCCGGAAGGACGGAGTCCGGTCCGATGCGCTTTTCGTCGCAGTTAGTATTAGTCTGAATACAGATTCGGTCAACGACGAACGGACCTTCGCGGTTGACCCCGTCGCTCCGGGCTCCCTAGTATTGGCCACGACAGCACCCCTGGCTCACCGGAGGCTCCCTTTGCTACTGCCTGCTCTGGTCTCGCTCCTGCAGTTGATGAACGCCCTTCCCGCCTGGGAGGTTCCAACCGGCATCCCGCCGAAGGACTCACCCCTCCTGGCTGACGCATGCGGTTCCGGCATGATCATACTCATTCCGCTGGCGGACAGGGGGCTGGGAGGCTGGAGCCACCTGGGCGAGCCGCTTCCCGGCTTCCCCCTGTCCCCGACCGACGGAGTGTCCTTCCGCCCGGCCGCATTCCTCTCCTGCACCTGGCGGGCACCACTGATATCCTATGCCGACAACCATGGTTCCATGCATCTCGTCGATCATGCCGGAAGGGAGATGCCCGGCTGGCCCGTGGACCTCGGATCCAACCCCGTAACGGGGGTGACCGCCCTCGACCTCGACGGGGACGGCGGGATGGAGCTCGCGCTGGGAACCAGCGACGGACGCGTTCACCTCTACGACGAGTCGGGCATGGCCGTGGACGGCTGGCCCGTCTCGACCGGGGCCAGGATGGAGTGGCAGCCCTCGCAGGCCTCTCTCGGCGGCGGCTCGGGCTCCGCCATGGTCTGCGCGCTGAGCGACGCCACGATCACGCTCCTGTCGAGGTCCGGGGCGACCCTCGCCGGATGGCCCGTGAACACCGGGTTCGCGCTGGCGACCTCACCGGCGACGACCGACCTCGATTCCGACGGCTTCACCGACATCATCTTCGCGACGCGGGACAGGCGGCTCAACGCCCTCAGCCTGAGGGGAGCCCGCCTGGCGGGCTGGCCCTACTACATCGACGACAGGGCCGTCCCGGGATCCTGCGCCATAGGTGCTGTCGCCTCCGGGGCCTCCACGCTCCAGATCGCCTTCGGGACCGAGGACAGCCTCGTGTTCCTCCTCGACTCGGACGGCACCCTGGCAGGGACCTGGCGGTGGCCCGTGGAGACCAGGGGGAGACCGACCTCGGCCCTGATCGTGGCCACCCGCGGGGGCAACGCCGTCCTCGCCTGCACCGACCTGGGCGCAGTCTACGCGTGGGACGCCGAGGGGCGGGAGATCGACGACCTGTGCTTCGACTTCCCCGAGGCCGTGCTCCATGCCCCCGCGGTGGGCGACATAGATGGAGACGGATACTCTGAGATGGTCCTGGCGGGCAGGTCCGGCCTCCTGGCCTCCTACCCCCTCGGTCCCCTGCCGCCCGGACCCTGGCCCCAGAAGCATGCCGATGCCAGGAACTCCGGAAGCTACGGCCTCGGGATACTGCCCTCGGTCACCGTGACGGGGCCGGCCGGGGACCAGTCGGGCGACGTGGAGATCTCCTACGCGATCTCGGGGGCCGGCACGACGGGGATATCGGTCTCCTTCTCGACCGATGCAGGATACTCCTGGGCGAGGACGACGAACATCGCAGACCGCGGCGGGACCGTCGTCTGGCGGAGCAGGGAGGACCTGGGCTCCGCGGACGAGACCGACGTGCTGGTCAGGATAACCCCGAACTGCCTATCCGGCCCCGGCATAGCCGGAGTGTCGACGATCTTCCACCTCGACAACAATCGTCCCCCGGTGCTGCATCTCGGCGTCCCCGAGCGGATCGGGGGCGGACGGCTCCTGCTCAGGTACGCCGTCGAGGACGAGGAGGCGGACGTGATCCACCTGCAGGCCCAGTACTCGATCGACGGAGGGGTCTCGTGGAGCGTGGCGCACCTCTCGGGCAGCACGCTGGAGATCGATCCATGGCTGTATGGGGAGCCCGTGGTCTGGGACGCCGCGGCGGATGTAGGCCGGTCGGACTTCGATGAGGTTTGGCTGAGGGTCCGGGCCGCGGACATGGACCCGGGGCCATGGTCGGTGCTGGAGGGCATCGCGTCGGAGGCCCTGCCGTCCCCGGTCGGACAGCTCCTGGCACCGGACACGGAGGCCTCCGGAAGGGTGGGGTTCGGGGTCAGGACGGCGGAGAGGCTCGATCCGCTCGAGGATTTCGACTACGAGTACTCCCTGGACGACGGGGCCTCCTGGCGCAGGGCCACCGTCAGCCCCCCGGTGCCCGGCGAGCCCGGTCTCTATCCCGTGGAGGTCTTCTGGGAGTCGGCGGCCGATGCCCCGGGGACCGAGAGCCCGAGGGCGAGGTTCCGGATGACGCCGTCCGGTGACGGAGGGGTTTCAGTGCAGTCGTCCTCGTTCCATCTGGACAACAATTCGCCCCCCTCGATCTCGATCACGTCGCCTGGGGGCTACAGCCTCTTCGAGGGTCTGGTCCCGGTGGGGGTCTCCATCTCGGATGCCGAGGGGGACGGCATCCTGTGCCTTCTCGAATACCGGCCCAGGGGGGACACGGCATGGGTGCGCGCAGGGGGTCTGCTCGTCAACGGCCCCTTCGTCGCGGAGACCTACCGTGCGACGCTGGAGTGGAACTCGACCCTGGATCTCCCCGATGCCAGCGAGTCCGAGATCGAGATCCGGGTCGCGGCATGCGACGGAGACACCTCCTGGAGCGCGGCGAGGGGGCCCGTGGCTCTCCGGAACACCTCCACCCCGGCCGTCGTCCAGGCGGCGGCCTATTCCTCGGATTCGCCGGCGGGCTCGATATCGATCAGGTACGAGGTGGCCGACGAGCGTGGAAGGACCATGGACCTCGACGTGACCTTCAGCATCGACGGAGGCGCGACCTGGCGCAGGGCCACCGTGACCGGCGACGTCGCCGGACGGCGCGGGGCAGGTTACAGCGGCAGGTTCACCTGGGCCGTGTCGAGGGATGCCTCCGGAACGCAGGGCACCCTCCTCCTGCGGATCACCCCCCGGACGGGAGGGGTCACGGGTGCGCCGAGAACCATCGAGATCGGCTCCTGCGGCTGATCATCCCCTCCGCCCGAGTTCCGACTTCCCCCCCGAAGGACCCATCGTGAGGGGTGCCCGATCCCGGGCCAGGGACAGCATCCTCGACGCCAGCCCGCGGATGTCCCACTGGGCGTGGGCGTCCTCCCTCAGCCTCGAGAAGTGGCACAGCTCCCTGGCGTTGACGGAGACGGTCACACGCCGCAGGTGGGCGTTGATGAGCGCGTAGGTCCCGCACGGCTCCCCCAGCCCGGCATGCGCGGCCTCCGATGTCGCCGCCGCATGATCCAGGAGCGGCTCCAGACCGGCGCGTGCGAAGGAAGGCGGCATCCTGAGACCGTTGCCGGGCGAGGGGGGCGAGGCCAGCATCGTGGCCATCCTGTGCCTCTTGAGCTGCGCGAAGGCCGCCGACGATACCCTCAGGTCGAATTCGAACCGTGCGAGCTCCCAGCACCTCGGCAGCGCCTCGTGCACGCCCAGTCCGGACAGGGCTCTCGCGAAGAGTGCCGATCTGTCGCCGTCCGGCATCGCATCCCAGAGGGCGAGCCCGTCTCGCCCGTCGGTCCGCCCGTCGACCGAGGCCAGCCAGGCTCCGACCGCCGAGTCGTCGTCGGCCCTCAGCAGGACGACGTCCTCCCGGGGGGGCCTTCGGACCGAGGATGCGGTGGCGGCTGCATGACGATCCATTGCGGCCGGCGTCGTATGCCTGAAGAGCGAGGGAGCCACCGGCTCGACCACGGAGGCTATCGAATCGGCCAGGCTGGTCATCTCCTCCAGCCCCCAGGCCCTGAGCCTCCTCGTCATGTGCTCGATCTCCCTAGCGTTGGCCGTCATCCCCATCTGGCAGGAGGTGCACAGCGGCAGCAGGTACCTCGCATCCTCCCTCGAGGTCTCCGCGGTCTCCCCTGCCGCCAGGAGGGCCTCGACCGCCTCCGAATAGAGGGAGAACAGTGTGCGCACAGCGACCCTGAACGACTCGAGGGCGTCTCCGGAGAGCTCGGGCGGCTCGACCCAGTCCCGGTCCAGCCTGATGTAGCGCTGGGACTTCTCGGTGAAGCTCGCCAGCCTGAAGGACTGCAGCGCCTCCGCGGCCAGCCTGGACACCCCCTCGATGTCGATGTTGAAGACGGCGTGCTCCGAGACGGACCCGTGGCCGTATCCGAAGATGATCCGCTCGTTCGACCGCCTGGAGCGCTCCACCTCCCGGCAGGCCTCCTCCCGAAGGTCCCAGACCGGCCTCGGGTCCCTGCTCAGCCTCGCATAGGCCGCGGAGAGGGTCTCGGGGGTCTCCGAGCCGAACTGCCTGTCCGTGTTGAAGCCGGCCAGGATCACCTTCACCTCGTAAGCACCTCCAGCGTGGCGAGCGCAAGG
This sequence comes from uncultured bacterium, assembly GCA_964603785.1. Taxonomy (GTDB): domain Bacteria; phylum Fermentibacterota; class Fermentibacteria; order Fermentibacterales; family Fermentibacteraceae; genus CAZRWD01. The sequence continues at coordinate 50,600 of CAZRWD010000006.1, read as the reverse complement.
GGGTGCTCGTAGGGGAGCCTCTCGAGCAGCAGGCGGGACAGCTCCGCACGCGGGTCGGGGGTCGCGAGGGCCCGTCTCCAGATCCCGAGCATCCTCATGGTATCGGTCACGATGGGAATGATGCCGAATCCGCCGGGAACGCCCGGGAGCAGATCCCTCATGGCCTCGAGGCCCGAGAGGGCGTCGGCGGCCGACTGCGGGAAGACCCCGCTCGGGAGAGATGCCGCGAGGTCGGCGATCACCCCGGCGCCCCGGGGGGCTGCCTCCCAGGGTGTCGAATGGAACCACGCGAGTATCTCCAGACCCTTCTCCACCGGCTGGAGGGCCTGCGGGCAGGGGACTTCCGAACCCCCGGAGCGCGCAAGCCTCCAGGCCGCCATGAGCGCCGGCACGAGGAGCGACGAGGGGTTCAGCAGGTAGCCGCAGCCCCCGGGGATCCTGCCTGCCGGAGAGCCGAGATAGACCCTGCGGAGGGCGTAGTCGTCGGCCAGGAGGTTGTCCCACACCACCAGCCGGCCTTCGTCGGCCAGGTCCTTCACATGGCACCCGAGATCCATCCGTCTCGACACCACCGCCGGACCAGTCCAGAGCATCGACCAGTCCTCCGGCAGCAGATCGACGAACCGGCCGAGGTACTCGGAGGGGTCACCTGGCGCCACCTGCTCGTCGCAGTAGACCGTCGGACAGACCATGAAGGGGATGTCCGAGCCGCAGGAGCCCTCCACCGCAAGATCGATCTGCCTGACTGCGAGGTCCGGCGCAGGGGGCTCGCGGACATCGTCGAACAGCACCGCCAGGGCTCCAGCCCCCCGGGAGGCCGCCTCCCGGACCCTGGAGCGCAGGACCGGACCGTCCCCTCCGGTGAAGCCCCAGGGGCTCACCCCCTGTATCCAGGAGACTCCGCGGAGATGCGCATGATCGATCCCGGCCTGGCAGTCGTCGTTGTCGGGTCTGGCGTCCCGCCAGCGGATCCTGTGGAGCGGATCGTCCTTCGGGGCGTGGAGCCAGGCGGGCGTGCCGGGCGAGAAGGCGACCATGTCGAGAAGCATCGCGCGTTCCACGCGGTCATAAGGCCGTCCGTAAAAGCCCTCCACGATTCCTCTTAGCTGATCAGTACGCATCGAAAATCGTTGACGCCTCCCCGTGGGTTGACTAGCTTCACGCGTCGTTTCCGTCGTTCGTCAGGAGGATTCAATGCCCCGCAGGATAGTGGAGTGCGTTCCCAACATCTCCGAGGGAAGAAACAGAGAAGTCATCGACGCCGTTGTCAAGGCCGCATCGTCGGTGGCCGGTGCTTCGGTCCTCGATGTCGACCCCGGCGCGGCGACCAACCGCACCGTGGTCACCATGGCAGGAGAGCCCGAAGCGGTGCTCGAGGCGGCCTACAGACTCGTCGAGAAGGCCGCCGCGCTGATCGACATGAAGGCCCATTCGGGGGCGCACCCCCGTCAGGGGGCCACGGACGTCTGCCCCTTCGTGCCGGTGTCCGGCGTCTCGATGGAGGAGTGCGCAGAGCTCGCCAGGCGCCTCGGCGAAAGGGTGGGGACCGGCCTGGGCATTCCCGTGTACCTCTACGAGAAGGCCGCCACCAGGCCCGGGCGCGAGAAGCTGCCGGACATAAGGGAGGGAGAGTACGAGGCACTCCCGTCCAAGCTCGGCAGGCCCGAGTGGGAGCCGGACTTCGGGCCGAACGAGTGGAGCCCGCGGGTGGCATCGACGGGGGTCACGGTGATAGGCGCACGGAGCTTCCTGGTCGCCTACAACGTCAACATCAACACCACGGACGACGCGGTCGCCAAGGAGGTCGCACTCACAATCCGCGACTCGGGGCGCACCCTGAGGGACTCCGGCTGGAAGTTCGTCAGGGATGCCGAGGGAAACAAGGTCCAGGCGCCCGGACTCCTCCAGGCCTGCAAGGCCACCGGCTGGTTCATCGACGAGTATGGCTGCGCGCAGGTCACGATGAACCTGACCGACATCGACGTCACGCCTCTCCATGTAGCATTCGAGACCACCCGCAGGGAGGTCGAGAGGCTCGGCTACAGGGTGACCGGATCGGAGATAGTCGGACTGGTGCCCCTCTCCTCCATGCTCGACGCGGGGAGGTTCTACCTCTCGATGCAGAACGAGGGCATGACCGGGATCGGCAGGATGGCCGTCTCGCAGGGTCTTCCCGAGAGGAGGCTGGTGGAGCTCGCCATCCGCTCCATGGGCCTGCGTGACGTGGCTCCGTTCGATCCCTCCAGGAAGATCATAGAGTACATGGTCGCCGGACCGGGAGATCTGACGGGCCTGACCTGCCGCGACTTCGTCGACGAGCTCTCCGCGGACTCCCCCGCCCCGGGCGGAGGGTCGGCGGCGGCGCTTACCGCATCGCTTGGAGCGGCACTCACTTCGATGGTGGCGGCCCTGACCGTCAGGAGCCGCGACTGCGTCGAGTCCTGGGCCGAGATGAACCGGATCGCCCCGAGGGCCCAGGAGCTCAAGGAGGAGCTGCTCTCGGCGATCGACGCCGACACGGCCGCATTCAGCCTGATGATGGAGGCGGTGAGGGCGGGCGAGGGCGTGCAGGAGGCGATAAGGGGAGCCGCCGAGGTCCCCCTCTCGGTCCTGCGGGCGTGCCCCGAGATCGCCTCGCTCGCCCTGGCGACCGCGCAGAAGGGCCTTCAGGCCTCGCTCTCCGACGCGGGCGTGGCGGCATCCTCCGCCCGTGCGGCATCGGAGGGCGCATGGTTCAACGTGATGATCAACATCGAGCAGATGGAGGACCGTGAAGCGGCGGCCGCGATCGCCTCGGAAGCCGCCGTCCTGCTGGAGGAGACCTCCGCCCGGGCGGCGGAGGTGCTGGCCCTCGTCAGGAGCAGGCTGGAGCGGCCGGCGGACGGAAAGGTGAAGGATTGAGGCGCACCCTCTTCCAGCCGGACACGCTGCCCGCCGACATCGCCGCGGAGCTCGCCGAGTTCTGCCGGCAGGTCCGAGGGGACATCATCCGGATGACCAGTGTCGCGGGCAGCGGCCATCCCGGCGGATCCATGTCGTCGACCGAGATACTCGCCCTGCTCTGGAGCCAGGCGGACGTCGATCCAGCGGATCCCGGCAGGCGTGGCAGGGACAGGATAGTGGTCAGCCACGGACATGTCTCCCCCGTCGTGTATTCCGTGCTGGGAAGGCTCGGCTTCTTCGATCCGGCCGACGCCGTGAGGTCCTTCAGACAGGCTGGGAGCCCGTTCGAGGGCCATGCCGAGAGGTCGGTGCCGGGCGTCGAGCTTACCACGGGCAACCTCGGCCAGGGCCTCTCCGGAGCCTGCGGCTTCGCCCTGGCGGACAGGCTCTCGGGCATCTCCAACCACGTCTGGGTCGTCATGGGGGACGGGGAGCAGCAGAAGGGCCAGATCGCGGAGGCAAGGAGGTTCGCCAAGGCTCGGGGCATCTCCAACCTAACCGCGATCGTGGACCTGAACGGGCTGCAGATCTCCGGGAGAACGGCGGACGTCATGCCGCAGGACCTCGCGGCCGAGTACCGGGCCTCGGGCTGGGAGGTCCACGAGGTGGACGGCCACGACCTGGAGCAGCTCTACGTGGTTCTCCGGAAGTCGAAGGCCTCCGCCCTTCCCTCGGTCGTCCTGGCAAGGACGGTCATGGGCAGGGGCGTCTCGTTCATGGAGAACGATCCCCAGTTCCATGGCAGGGCGCCCACCAGGGAGGAGGCCGCCGGGGCCCTGTCCGAGCTCGGGCTTCCCGACGACATCGACGGGATCGCGCGGGAACGAGCCGAGAGGGATCCTTCGTGCATCGAGCTCCCGGAGCCCTGCACGGGCGGGATGCTCGCCCTCACCGGAAGCCCCCGGACATACCCCGCCTCGCACAGGGGCGACAACCGCAGCGCATTCGGACAGGCCCTCCTGGACATGGCGGAGGCGAACAGGGACGATCCGCCCATCGTGTTCGACTGCGACCTCGCCGGATCGGTCAAGACCCTGTCGTACGCCTCGAGGTTCCCAGACCACTTCTTCCAGTCGGGGATCATGGAGCACCATACCGCCTCGATGGCGGGGGCGGCGTCCCTGACCGGGAAGGTCGTGTTCTGGGCCGATTTCGGTGTCTTCGCAACCGACGAGACCTTCAACCAGCACAGGCTGAACGACATCAACATGACAGGCCTGAAGGTCGTGGCGACGCACTGCGGGCTCGACGTCGGACCCGACGGGAAGACCCACCACTGCATCAAGTACCTCTCCCTGACGGGCACGCTGAGACACTGCTCGGTGATAGTTCCCGCGGATCCGAACCAGACGGACCGGGCCGTGAGATTCGCCGCCACGAACCCCGGCAACTTCCTCATCGCCATGGGCAGGTCGAAGACGCCGGTGATCACTCGCGAGGACGGCTCGCCCCTCTTCGGGGACGGCTACGGGTTCGTGTACGGATTGCACGACAAGGTCAGGAAGGGCTCCGACACGGCCATCGTGGCCCTGGGACCGATGACCGCGAGGGCGGTCGAGGCTGCGGAGCTCCTCGGCAGCGAGGGCGTCTCCTGCGCAGTCTTCTGTGTGAGCTGTCCGCTCTGCATCAGCCCGGACTTCCTGTCCGAGCTCGCGGGATTCAGCCTGGTCGCATCGCTGGAGGACCACGACGCCGACTCCGGGCTGGGCTCGAGGATGGCGCTGGCGCAGTCGGGCAGGAGGCGCTTCCAGCCTCTGCTGCGGCTTGGGGTCGAGGGTTACGGCCTGTCGGGCGAACCGGAGGACCTGTACAGGCGGCAGGGGCTCACTGCTCCCCAGATCGCCCGCAGGATCTCGGAGAGGCTGGCCTCGAAGGACCCCGGCGGAGGAAGCCCCTGAGCATACCGGCGTAGTCCGTATCTCCCGAGACCAGATCCCAGTATCCCCTGAAGAACTTCTCGTCCTCCCGAAGCCTCCGCATGGCCCTGCCACGCAGTAGGGGCGAGTAGACCAGGTGCCTGGCCCGGGAGGACTGCCGCACGATCCCCGCACAACCCCTTGCCGTCCTCCTGTAGATCTCCCTGCGCGTCCAGCCCTGCAGGACGGCATCAGCCGCCAGGAGACCGCTCTCGATGGCATGCGAGAGGCCCTCGCCGGTCATCTGGTCGACCATGCCTGCGGCATCGCCGACCAGGTACCGCATGCCTCTCCCGAGCGCACCATCGGGTCTCCCGGAGGGTAGGGGAGCGGCCCGCAGGGCTCCCGGACCCGGCCAGCACAGGCCGAGACCGGCGACCAGGGCCCGGAGACCTCCGATCATCTCGCGCGTGGAGGTTCGGTTCGTGCAGCTCCCCACTCCCAGGCAGACGTCGTCGCGCCTCGGGAAGACCCAGGCATAGCCGTAGGAGGCCATCCCGAAGTGGATCCCGATATGCTCCTGGAAGCCGGCCGGCATGGGGAGGAAGACCTCGAAGCCCACTCCCCGCGGGTTCCCGTGCCTCCCGCGGATCGACCGCGCCGCGCGTCCGTCCGCGCCGTCGGCCGCCACCACGACAGGCGCCCTGACCTCCTCTCCGGACATCGTCGTGATCCCCTCCGGCGTGACCGAGGCCACCCGCACGCCGCACCGCAGGCGTGCGCCGGCGCGGACCGCCATCGCCGCCAGGAGCGGATCGAGGCCGGAGCGGTCGATCATCCTGAGCGGGGGGCCGTCGGACCGGTACTTCCTGAGAGTCTCGAGCCCCAGGCAGCACGACATGGAATCCTGGAGGCGGAGGGTCACCTCATCCAGATCATCCGGCGTGACCATGCCGGACTCGTGGAGCATCCGCGAGGCCCTCGGGCTGAGGGCGCCGCCGCAAACCTTCCCCCCGGGGGCGGCGCGGGCCTCCAGCAGCAGGACGGACGCCCCCCCGGAGGCGAGCCGCCAGGCGCAGGTCGACCCCGCGGGGCCGGCCCCGCAGACTATCGCATCGAAGGAACCCGCATCCGCCAGGATTGTTGACCTCGCTGAAGGGGTTGATGAGGCCTGCGGGAGTATATTATGTCCGTCCCCCGGATTTCGGAAGGGTGTTCATGAAAGTCGCGCTGGTCTATCCCAGGTTCCGGTGGTACGAGTACAACGGCCTGGCGGAGCCCGTCGGCGAGCTGATCCTCGCAAGCGTCCTGAGAAATGCCGGACACGAGGTCAGATACGTCGACTACTCGTTCGTCTCCGAGATCGACGAGCTCGACCACATGGTCAGGGGTGTAGACGTGGTCGGGGTGGCGATATCCGCGGCGGCGAAGCTGGGCAGGGCCTCCGACGTCACCAGACATCTCCGCACCGTCAATCCCGCCGCGCTGTACATCGAAGGCGGGGCCTATCCGAGCATCTTCCCGGGACACGCGCTGGAGGAGACCGGCGCGGACCTGGTGATCGAGGGCGAGGCCGAGGACGCCCTTCTCGAGGTTGTCGACACGGTCGGCCGGGGAGGCGACTGGCGGGGCATCCGCAACGTCACCTTCCTCGACGCCGGCGGCACGCTCGTTCAGAACCCCCGCCGCCCGGTCAGGGCGGATCTCGACTCGATCCCCTACCCCGCCCGCGACCTCGTCGACTACGACTCCTACTTCGCGAACGGGATGGCCGAGTACGGCATGGTGACGACCAGGGGATGCCCCTTCCACTGCACCTACTGCAAGCCCAGCACCGACCTCATCTTCGGCGGGGGCATACGCAGGCGCACCGCGGCGAACGTCACGGGCGAGGTCGTGGAGCTTTCCTCGCTGAGAGACACCAGGAAGCTGAGGGTGTTCTTCAAGGACGACACGATCACGATGCATCCGACATCATGGTTCGAGGAGTTCCGCGACGGGCTGCGGTCGGCCGGTATCACCCTGAGATGGCACTGCAACAGCAGGGTCGACACAGTCACGAGGGACAAGGTCAGGGTGATGGCCGAGAGCGGCTGCCACTGCATCAGCTTCGGCGTGGAGAGCGGGAGCCCGAAGATCCTCGCCTACTACGACAAGGGCACGACTCCCGAGCAGGCGGTGCAGGCCTTCGCATGGTGCAGGGAGTTCGGCGTCGAGGCCACGGCCAACCTCATGATAGGGTTCCCGATGGAGACGGACGAGGACATCTCGATGACCTACCGCCTCCTGAAGCGCCTCAAGCCCGACGACATCATCGTCTACTTCTCCACGGCCATCCCCGGCCGCCACATCCACACCTGGGCGGTGGAGAACGGATACCTGGCGAACGACACCAACCCGGAGCTCCTCGACCCCGCGCGCAACCGGGCCCAGGAGATAATGAACATGCGCCTGCCGTTCATGTCGGTGGAGGACGTGGTCGACTGGAAGCACCGCATCGAGCGCTACCGGAGCTTCCGCAAGCTGACCAGCCTCCGCAACATCTCCGAATGGGCGCGGGATCTCGTCAGCCACCCGGGCGGAGCGGTCAGGAAGGCCGCAGGAGTCGTCCGCGGACTCGCCAGCGGGAAGGCCAGCCAGGACTGATCCGGCCTGGACCTCTCCCCCGTCTTTGCATATCTCATCAGCGGCATGGTCCCGAACCCATGGAGGCGGCGTGGGCCGTTACCGCATCAGGTTCCCCTACTTCGCGAGACGTCGCGAGGTCTTCTACGACACCACGGGCAAGAAGGACGAATGGCAGCTCGAGGTCTACCTGAGGGCGGCGGAACTCGCCCGGTCCCGCGGGCTGCGATCGGTGACGGACCTGGGCTGCGGCTCCGGCTACAAGCTGGTGGAGTATCTCGGGGAGTTCGACACCACGGGCATCGAGGTGCCCAGGATGGTCGACTGGCTGAAGGAGCGCTACCCGGACAGGCGCTGGATCGTCTCGGACCTCCGGCCGGGGACCTGCCCCCCCTGCGACCTCCTGATATGCGCGGACGTTCTGGAGCATACGCTCGACCCTGACGGGATGCTCGATTTCGTCGCCGGCTCGGGAGCCTCGGTGATGGTTTTCTCGACTCCCGACAGGAGTCTTCTCTACGGGTGGCGTCAGCGGGGCTTCTGGGGGCCGCCCGACAACCCGGGGCATGTCAGGGAGTGGAGCTTCCGCGAGTTCGGCAGGTATGTCTCGGATCGCTTCGAGATAGAGGAGCACGTCATCTCCAACAGGCCGCAGGCGACCCAGATGGTGGTCTGCAGACCACGTCCCGCCGGGGGTGCGGAACGCCCCGGCAGTGCGGTCCTGTCCGGTGGATGAGACCCTCCCGTCCGGGATCAGGGGCATCAGGACCAGGGCGCCGGCCTGGCTCGTGGTCTCCACCGCCCTGGCCCTTTTCGCCACGGTCGCCTCGCTGCTCCTGGCCCTGGAGCTCGACGCCGGGATCTCGGCGAGGGTCTCGGAGATAGAGCGGTCCTTCACGGTGGCCGGCTGGAGGAACGAGGCGGCGGTCGCAGAGGCGGTGTCCTCGGACGAAGGGCTCGGGAGACTGCGGGACCTGCGCATGGCCGCTTTCGCAGGGGTCGGGCTCCTGGCGGCCGCGGCAGCCCTCCTGACGGTCCTGGTGGTGCGCGACAGGAGACGGCGGGCAGGTCTGCTGGAGCAGGCGGTCGCCGGGATGAAGGCCGAGAAGGCCGATGCGGTGCGGGGCTTCATCTCGCAGCACATCGACACGCTGGCGCAGAAGAGGAGCGAGCTCAGGGTGGCGAATGCCTATGGAGTCGTGGATGACGGCGCATGGCATCAGGAGCTGGTCTATTTCGTCAACAGGGTACTCCGGCCCAGCTGCAGGGTCGATGCCGACGTGTACTCGTTCGTCGAGCTTCGCGCGATGATCGAGAAGCAGATATCCCTCCTGGGCTAGTCCGGGCGGCCGGGGCGGCAGCGGGCCGGTTCCAGCCGACGGGAGGGGTCGAGGGTGCCGGAAGCGGGGAGGCGGGTTTCGAAGGAGACGGGAGGACCGACATGACGAGGTTCCTTATTGCATCGGTGCTGATCGTAGCGGCTGGACGGACCGCCGCCTACGAGGAAGTAAGCATGGCCACGGCCACGGCATCAGCATGGAGCGTTCTCGACGGCTACCCGGTCTCGAACTCCATCGACCAGAACTTCGGCACCTTCTGGAGCAACAACCGCACGACCAACCCCACCACCGACGGAGCGGGCAACTGGTACCAGGTTACCTGGCCCGACTCGATCGAGGTCTGCTACATCCGCACGGAGGGCAGGAGCTACCAGTCCGGGTACTACAGCGTCCCCAAGGATGTCAGGCTCTACTTCTCGGACGGCTCGACCCTGGACTTCAGCTTCCCCGACACGACTGCCGACCACTGGGTGCAGGAGTACTTCTTCGACGCCGACCAGAAGACCACGACCTTCGTCAAGTTCGAGTACATCTCCTACTGGCACCACGTATGGGAGTACATCCAGTACTACGAGGTCGACTGCTACTACAACACCTCGGCTCTGGACAGCGGGACCTGGGGGGCGATCAAGGCCCTGTTCTAGACCCGAGGATCCTCAACGGAGGAACCCGCCCCGGCTCCCGACCGGGGCGGGCTTTTCCGTCCCACGAAACAGTCCTTTCGCAGATTGTTCGTAGACAGGCGATTACGCAAAGAATGCGAAAGATCTGAAAACCGAAGGTGTCGGGGTGTCAGAAGCTGTCGGCGCAGTCCGTCACCTTCACCCCCTCCACGACCATGTACGACGGCACGGAGGCGGCCTCCGGGGCGCGTCTGCCGTAGGTGTTGGAGAGGTTCACCGATACCGCCGCCGGGGAGACGGCCGGCACCCTGGCGAAGATGTTCTGGAAGGAGTCGGTGATACGCGTCGAGAAGATCGGTGCGGTGACGACCCCGTTCGAGGCGCAGACCGCGCAGAACCTCGAGCTCCCGGTGACTATACCCCTGCTCATGTTCGGCAGGTTCATGTAGTGCAGGGCGGGGATGACCAGTGCCCTGCCGACGTCCCGGACCGCATCCATCGGGTTCTCGGGGCCGTTTCCCGTGGCTATGACCATGCTGGGCGAACCGGTGGTGTGCCCCGTCTGGGCGCGGCCATACTTCGCCGCTGTGGCCAGGTCGTACATGAGACCCGCGAGCCTGCCGCCCTCCAGGACCGGGAAGCGCTTCCGGATCATCCCGGCCATGTCGAACCCGAACCGGTAGGTCAGGTCGTCCGAGGGATCGTCGGCTACCGAGACGGCTTCTGCGAAGACCTTGTCGCCGATGCTCATCGACGAGGTCCAGCCCATCTTCTCCTCGTACATCCTGCCCATGGCTCCGGTGTAGAGGGCATAGAGCATCAGCTCGGCCACCGCCCAGGGGCCGAGGACCAGCGTGTACTCCCCGGGCTCGTTCCGCACTCCCTCGTTCTGCTCGTAGACCGGCAGCAGGCCGCCCAGGCGCCGGATGGAGGCCTCGGCCGTGACATCGCCCGCCCTCCAGCCGGTCTGCTCGTCCTGGAGCTCCCATCTCTTCCCGGGGTGTTTCAGGACTATCGTGAACTGCTGGTCGGTGCCGCTGTGGAACGCCTCGTTGCGGTTGGCGGTGGATATCAGGTACTGGGTCATCCGGCCGCTCGACCAGGAGCCCGAGTAGTTGTACCCGTCCCCCAGGGCCTCCATTATCCCGGCATAGACCTCGGCCTTCCGCCCCGGATCGAGATCGGCCAGCCTGTCGTCGTCCTGGGGCGATTCGTCGATGTCCGCGCCCACCTCCTCGAGTACGGGCTCGTAGTCCTTGGGCACTGCCGAGGCCGCCTTGCTCACGGCTATCTCCAGCGCCTCGTCCACGAACGCCCGGCCGGACACCCGGCCCATGCTGGTGTGCGTTCCCTCCTTCCGCCCGTCCAGCACGCGCACGTCCAGGCGGATGAGCGCCTCGCTCGTGTTCAGCGAGACGGAGTTGTTCCCGATGCGCATGAGGTGGCTCTTCTCCGTGTGAAGCGCGATCGACGCCCTGACGCCTCTCCCTGCAGCGCGGTCACGCGCATCGAGCAGGAGTTCCCTGGTTTCCCTCTCGAGCATCTCTAGCCCCTCTCGCCCGTGACGACCCGGTCGAACCTGACCACGGGGACGCCGTGTCCGAGCTGCATGACCTGGTTCGGCTCGCCCTTGCCGCAGTTGTCGACCTGGCAGACGACCCAGGTGGATTCGTCTCCGACAGCGCTCAGCGAGCCGTAGAACTCGAGGGTGTGCCCCTGGTAGGTCGGATTGCGGAGGACCCTCGTCCTCCTGCCGTCCCTGACCTCCCAGGCGATCTCGCAGCCGAAGTGGAAGTGCTCGCGGTTGGAGCCGATCGACCAGGATGTCGGGTTGTCCAGGATGATACCGTCCTCCGTGGAGGCGACGATGTCCTCCAGTCCGCCGTCGGACCCGGGGAGGATGTTCACGTTCGTCATCCTGTCGATGGGGGCCCTGTAGAACGCCGTCGCCCTTGCGGCGCCGCCGCTCTCGTCCAGGACCCTGCGGCCCGCCCTGTCGTTGGCCTCGTTCACCATGGCCCTCGAGGAGAGCACGTTCACCAGGATGCCCTTCTCGATGAGCATGTAGTCCCTCTCCGGAGTTCCGTCGTCGTCGTACCCGAAGGATCCCGGCGAGTTCGCTATCGCGCCGAAGGAGCTGACATTCAGCTTCTCGCTGCCGTAGCGCAGGGTCCCGATGGAGTCGAGCGTTACGAGCGAGCCTCCCGCGTAGGAGAGCTCGTAGCCCAGTATCCTGTCGAGCTCCAGGGGGTGTCCTATCGTCTCGTGCACCTGCAGGTGCCCCTGGCCCGGGAGGAGGATGACGGATCTCAGCCCGTAGTCCAGGTTCGGAGCGCCGAGGAGTGAGGACAGCTCGGACTTGATCCTCTCGGCATGGCCGCCGAAGAGCTCGGGGGATGCTATCATCTCCCAGCCCCTGGTGCCCTCGCCCGTGGTGAAGAGCGTCATGCTGCGGCGCTGCATCCGTCCCTCGTCGTCGATGGCCAGGATTATCATGTCGCCGAAGACGTTGGTGAGATCCTTGCGGATCTCCGACCCGTCGCTGTTCATGAAGAGCATCGATCGGCGGGTGAACCCCGCCGTCACCATCCTGCGGGCGACCCAGTCCTCCTTCAGCCGGGAGTCCAGGGCGACCAGCAGGTCGAGCTTCTCGGCTAGGGGCACGGCGAACGGATCACGCTCCACGGGGGATGCATAGGCACCCTTCACTGGAGGGCGCGCACCCATCCTCAGGGGGACCCTGACGAGTTTCGACGCCGTCCTCGCGTTGGCAAGGGCCTGGTCGAAGCAGGAGTCCATCATCTCCGGATCGCTGGAGGCAGCGAACCCCCAGGCGCCCCCGAAGAGCACCCTGACCCCGGTCCCGCTCTGGAACTCGGTGTCGTTCGACTCCAGGTTGCCGTCGTAGAGAGTCAGGTTCTCGGACCTGTCGTCGGCGAAGAACCTCGCGTCGGCGTACTCCGCCCCCAGCTCGGTCATCCGGCCTATGTTCCGGGCGAGCGACGCCCCGACCTTCTCGATCAGTTCCACATGAGCCCCCTTCCCGGTTCACGGGACCGTGTCGTTTGTTCAAAAATAATTGTACATGCAACCAATGTAAAGAGGTCCGGGGCGGGCTTCTCAGCCGGTTCCCGCCCCCGTCAGCAGCTCCGTCAGGTCTGCGCAGAACCGCGCCGGATCGCCGGGAGGGTCGCCCGACAGGAGCAGCCCCAGACCGTGCACCACCCTCGTGAGGCCCTCCAGTCTGCCGTCCGAGCGGTTCTCCTCGAACAACCTCTCCATCAGGCCGACGATGGGATGGTCCGGATTGATCTCGAGCACGCCCGGAACCTCGTCGACCGACTGCCTCATCGCCTTCATGAAGCTCCTGACCGACTCGCCCGGGTCGTCTCTCGCGGCAAGCATCATCGCAGGGCTGTCGGTGAGCCTGGCCGAAACCCGGACCTCCCTGACCGACGCGCCGAGCGTGTCCTTCATGAACTCCAGCAGCCCCGAGAGCCTCCCGGCCGCCTCGTCCCTGTGCCTCTTCTCGTCGTCGGACAGCGTCTCGTCGGCGCTCTCCCTGTCGAGCGGCACGAGCTTCACGCCCAGGGCGGCGCCCAGGGCCGGGATGACGAGCTCGTCCATGGGGCTGTCGAAGAGCAGCACCTCCACCCCCTCGGCCGCGATCCCCTCGAGATGCGGCGAGGAGGCGAGCGCCTCCCTGTCACGGCCCGTGACGTAGAACAGCCGGTCCACACCCTCGGGCAGCCTCTCCATGAGAGCCTTGATGCTCACCGGGCCGTCATCCGTTGAGGTGGTCCAGACCAGGAGGAGCCTCGCCAGGTCCTCCGCGTGGTCCCTGTCGGTGAGCAGGCCCTCCTTCAGGAGGTCTCCGAATTCGTCGAAGAAGAGGCGATAGGTCTCCGGCTCGTCGTCCCTGAGCGCCGCGAGCCAGTCCAGCACCCTCCGCGTGACCGACCTCGCGATCGTCCTGATGACCTGGTTCCTCTGCAGTATCTCCCTCGAGATGTTGAGCGGCAGGTCCGGCGACTCGACGACGCCGTTCAGGAACCTCAGACAGGGCGGGACCAGGTCCGTCGACTCCCTGATCACCATTACCCTGCGCACATGCAGGCTGATCCCTCCGGGATAGTCGGGCTGCAGCATCCGCAGGCTGCGATGCCTCGGTATGAACAGCAGCGAATGGAACTCGACGGTGCCCTCGCCGTGGAAGACGAGGCGGGACAGGGGAGGATCGAAGTCGCCCGACCTGTGCCTGTAGAAATCGTCGTAGTCGCTCTGCGATACGTCCCTCTCCTGCCTCAGCCACAGCGGCGTCCTGGTGTTGATGACCGGGCTGCCGGGGCCGTCTCCCTGGTCGAGCACGACCGGATGCGGGATGTAGTCGGACCACTTCTCGACGAGGGATCTTATGCCCGCAGGGTCGAGGTACTCCACCCGATCCTCGCGGAGGTGGAGGATGACGGACGTGCCGTACGGGGCATCCGGCGCCTCCACGAGCGTGAAGCCCTCCCTGCCGTCCGAAGCCCACCTCGCACCGGGCTCGGGCTCCCCGGCCCTTCGCGATACTACCTCCACCCTGTCGGCCACCATGAAGGAGGAGTAGAAGCCCACCCCGAACTGGCCGATGAGTTCCGGCCCCTCGATCCCCTCGGACAGGGCCTCGAGGAACCGGCGGGTGCCGGAGCCCGCGATCGTGCCGAGGTTCTGGGACATCTCCGCGCCGGTCATCCCTATGCCGTTGTCGGATATGGTCAGCGTGCGCGACGAGGCGTCGGCGGAGATCGTGATGCGCGGCTCCCCGACCTCCATCCCGGGGTTGGTGAGCGACTCGAATCTCAACCGGTCGATGGCGTCCGAGGCGTTGGAGACGAGCTCGCGGAGGAACACGTCCGGGTGCGAGTAGAGGCTGTTGATGACTATGTCGAGCACCCGCCTCGTATCGGTCCTGAACCTGTGCATCCCTTCCTTCATCGGTCTCCCCCGGGGAATGCGCCGGCACCGGACGGCCCGGCGCCGCCGCCCTATACCCTGCCCTCCACGAAGGGAACCTCGAAGACCTTCTCGTGGCAGACCGGGCCGTGTCCGAAGAAGCCGTCCTCGCCGAAGAGCTCACCGTGATCGGAGGTCACGGTTATCCACGTCCCCGCCGGGACGATCTCGAGCATCCGCCGGAACACCCCGTCGAGGTATCGGACTGCCTCGACCTGGCGGCCGCGCAGCGTCTGCATCGTCGCATCGTCGAAGAACTCCCCGCGGCCACCCTCCGCCGCCCCGCCTCCGACATGGTCGTCGAGGTGCTTGAAGACGCCGTGCACGCCGCTGATCCTGGGCCACAGCCCCTCCGGCTCGTCCGGCAGGGCGTAGGGATAGTGGGTTTCGCCCACGTTCAGCAGGTAGAAGCACGGCCTCGAGGGGGGGAAGAGCATGAAGTCGAGCATCGCGGCCATGTCGTTGTGCCTCTCCATGAGGCGCCAGCTGTCGAAACCCCTGTTCACGGGCGTGTGGCTGTTGAGCACCGGGAGCGACACCAGGGCCGAGGTGTGGTATCCCAGCGTGTCGCGCAGGAACGGGGGGAGGTAGAGCCCCGGGACGAGGTTCCTGAACTCCATTCCCTCCATGCCGAGCCTGTCGTTGAAGCGGAGGAAGTCACTCCTGTAGTAGTCCGACGCGAAGACCCTCCGCGGGTTGCTGTGGGGCATGAGGCCCATGAGGAGATTGTAGTGGGAGGGTGCGGTCCAGGATGCGTAGCTGTAGCGCTTCTCGACCTCTCCCAGCCTCATCATCTCGACGGGCGCCGCCTCCATGAAGGTGTCCCAGCGGCAGCTGTCGAGGACGAGCAGTATGAAGCTGCTGCGGTCGCGGCCCTGCATGCCCCCTCCCGCGGTCACTTCAGAGGGGGAGGGTCGCCGATGCGGCCGAGCGGATGACGGACCTCGTGCTGTCCGACCACTGCAGCACGAGGCCGTTCATGGCCTCCGCGAGGGCCGGGTAGCCCAGCGAATCCAGCGGGGCCTCGAACCTCAGCTGCGCCTGCAGGACGGGACGGCCCCCGCTGGAGAGGAAGAGGAGTATCTCGGTGTCGATGAGAGCGATCCAGCCGGCCGGGGTCTCCCTCGCACCGTATTCGCGGACGTATCCCTCGAGGACCATGTCCTCCTCGCCGAGCATGCTCCTGCGGTAGACCACGGAGAAGAAGCCCTCGCTCACCAGGTCTCTCGCCAGGATGTCCCCGAGCGCGGTCGACGGGGAGGACGCCCACCTGTGCCCCCCCGAGCGGGTGACCCTGCCGGAGACGTCCACCAGGACCATGTCGGTCCTGTCGTATTCGATGGAGCTCGTGAAGTCCCTCAGCCTGATCGACGCATCCACTCCGCGCACGCGTCCGGGGGCGGGGGTGGAGACCTGGTATATGCAGGAGGATCCCGAAGCCCCTGAGAGCCTGACGGTTATGCACGAGCTCGCGGCGAGGACGAGCATCGCCGGAATCAGCCGCTTCATGGCCATCTTTCGTCTCCCCGTTCCGGGATCAGGAATTCCGCCGGGCTGTCCCTGAACCTCTCGATGAGCGTTCTCAGCTGCTGCGTCATCAGATAGCTCTCGGAGAGCATCTCGCCGAGCCCGTCGGCCAGGGGGTCCAGCATGTCGGTGAGCTCGGTGAGCTCGGTGGTCAGTATGTGGAGGTCCTGGGCGATGTCCGGGAAGCTGCCGCCCGTGGTCGCGGCGAGCTGGTCGAGGCGCCTGCCGAGATCGGCGTAGACGATGGCCAGCGTGTCGATCCTCTCGGCGGCGCGTGTGAAGGAGGAGATCATCACCGACAGGCTGTCGCTGTCCAGGAGCCTGTTCATGTTCCCGAGCAGCTCGACGGTACGGTCCGAGATCTGCTGGACGTCGATCTCGGCCATGATCTCCACCAGCCTCTCGAGACCGACCTCGAGGGTCTCGAGGGAGGACTTGACCACGGGGATGACCTCGTAGGGCGCTTCGAAGGGCGGGTATGGCGAGGTCTGGTCGCCCGGGGAGACTAGCCTGAGATTGACCACCTTGACCCCGGTTATGCCTATCAGGTCGAGCCTGGCCACGATGTCGTCCCTCACCGGGAAGTCGGCCTCGATGTCCATCACGACCTCTATGAGCCGCCCGTCGGGCGCGACCTCGATGCTCTTCACCTCGCCGACCGGAACGCCGCTGAAGCGGACCGAGCTGCCGTTCTCCAGCCCCTGGACCGACTCCGAGAAGTAGCACACATAGGTGTGCGTCTCCTCGCTCCGGAACCACCCCGTGAGCCAGGTCATCACCACGACGAACAGGACGCTCCCCAGCGTGAAGAACAGCCCCAGCCTGAACCTGCTGGCCTCAAGTGACATCTGCACGCTCTCCCGATGCGGCCGACCGGCCGAAGAAGGCCTCGACCCTCCGGTCGCCACTGTGCCTCCGCAGCTCCTCCGCGGTCCCCTCCGCGATGATCCCCCTGGCGCCGGAGTCAAGCATAACAACCCTGTCGGATATGGCAAAGATGCTCGCGAGCTCGTGGGTGACTATCACCATGGTGGTGCCCGACATGCGGTTGATCCTGAGGATCAGGTCGTCCAGCCCGGCCGATGTCACCGGATCCAGCCCGGCGGAGGGCTCGTCGAAGAAGAGCACCTCCGGGTCCAGGGCCATGGCGCGCGCCAGTCCGGCCCTCTTCTGCATGCCGCCGGAGACCTCCAGCGGATACGAGTCCTCGAAGCCGTCGAGACCCACTATGCGGAGCTTCTCCCTGGCGGCGGCCTCCCGGTAGGGCGGGGTGAGGTCCGTGAACTCCTCGAGCGGGAGCATGACGTTCTCGACCAGGGTCAGGCTGCCCAGGAGGGCGCCGGACTGGAAGAGCACGCCCCATCTCATCCTCGCCCTCTGCAGGGCTTCGGGGTCGTGCGCGATATCCACCCCTCCTATCAGGATCCTCCCCGAGAAGGGCTCGGCAAGACCGAGCATGTGGTTCAGGAGGGTGCTCTTGCCGCATCCGCTGCGGCCCACTATCACCAGCACCTCGCCCCCGAACACCTTCATGGAGAGGTGCTCAAGCACGACGAGGTCGTCGTAGCCGCCCGTCAGGTCCTCGACCTCCATGACCGTCGCGCGCGCCGTCATACCACCACCGTCGGCCTGATCTGCATGAAGATGAGCGATATCAGTGCATCGGCCACTATCACGAGGAAGATGCCGGTTACGACGGCGGAGGTCGTGGCCCTCCCGACCTCGGCGGCCCCGCCCTTCACGCGCATGCCCATGAAGCAGCCCACATTCGCGATGATCACAGCATAGACTATGCTCTTGGCCATCCCCCACCAGATGTCCATCGGGATCAGGACGAACTCCAGCCTGCTCATGTAGACGTGTGCGGGCATGCCCAGGTACCAGCCTCCGATCAGCAGCCCCCCGAGCAGTCCGAAGAAGTCGGCCAGCAGCACGAGGAGGGGCATCACGACCATCAGCGCGATCATCTTCGGAGTCACGAGATAGCTCCATGCGTCGAGACCCATGACCTCGAGTGCGTCTATCTCCTGGCGGACCTTCATGGTGCCGAGCTCTGCCGCGAAGGCGGATCCGGACCTGCCGGCGACCATCACCGCGGCGAGCAGGGGCGCTATCTCCCAGGTCATGCTGTAGGCCACGAGGTCCGGCATGAACATCTCGGCGGCGAACGTCTTCAGCTGGTAGCCAGCCTGGAAGCCCAGCACCGTTCCGAGCATCCAGCAGAGGGTGGCGATGATGGGGACCGCCCTCACCCCGGACTGCTCCATATAGTAGAGCACCATGCGCATCCTCAGGAGCCTCGGGTTGCGCCTGATGGCGAGGGTGGCCCTGAGGGTGGCCGCTGCGAATCCGCCCAGCCCCTTCAGGATGCCCATGACATAGGCCACCTTCTCGCCCATCTCTATCATCTGGGCCCTGAAGCCGGAGTCGGGCCTGCGGCGGCGGTACGCCCTTACGAAGGAGCGAGTCCCATCGAGCCTCTCGGAGATCTCCGGGGAGGCCCCGGCGACGGAGACGGTCATCCCCGCAGCCTCGGCGCCGTCGACGGCCTGGGCGAGCCTGTGCAGTGATGTCGATTCGGCCCCGGTGCAGCCCGACAGGTCGATCACCAGGGGTCCGGAGGAGGAGTCCGCCTGCCCGAGGAAGGCGGCGGCCCGCGCGGCTGCGGCCGCATCGAGGACGCCGCTGATCTCGAGCCTGGCGGGAGACGGCACCGGCAACCTCCGGGAATCGGGTCATACGACAGACGAGCATACAAACACGACAGTCCCCGTGCCAGCGGAGACCAGTTGCCGGGCGCGTGCGGACAGGGTATCTTGCCGCGGGAAAGGAGGGCTCATGGGAACAATCGTGTTTCTCGTCATGCGTCTGGCGTTCGGCTACAACACCTATGGAGACGCCCAGACCCTGGCCATCCTGGTTTCGCTCGACACGATCTCTCTCATCCTCCTGTGGAAGCTGCGCAGGAAGGACTGAGCGCTTCCCGGGAATAGCTGCACCCCCCCGGGCGTATAACGCTCAGGAGGTGCAGAGATGAGAACGATCGCCCATCACAGTGAAGACAGCAGGACCGACCTGGGGGTGCTGTTCGCCCTGGCGGTTCTGCTCGTCGCCTTCGAAACCCTGCCCGGGATGACCGTGAGCCCTCTTGCCGTGCGGACCAGCTCCGACGACATGGAGGGCGTGGACGCCCCGGTGGAGTACCTCGTCCCCGACATAGAGGAGCCCGACGAGATACCCGTCGACCTCTCGGCCATCCTGGACGACGAGGTCCCGGACCTGACGACCCAGATCATCAACCTCACGGGGGACAGCACAGGTCTGGAGGTCGTGGGAACCGTCGAGACCAACATCGACGAGAACACCGGCCCGTCCGGCGATCCGGACGCCATCCCGGAACCGGGGACCTTCATCCCCCACTCCGTCCCCCCCAGGTGCACCTTCAGGCCGACGGCCGAGTATCCTGCCATCGCCCGGCAGGCCGGCGTCGAGGGCAGGGTGACCCTGCAGCTGTTCGTCCCTGTGAGCGGGCTTCCCTCGCAGGTGGTCGTCGTGCAGTCCTCCGGCCTCTCGAGCATGGACTCGGCGGCGGTGGCCTCCGCCTGGCTCACCCGGTGGGCGCCGGCCGAGAGGGACGACGGTCACCCCGTGGGAGTCTGGACCGCGCTGATCTACGACTTCAAGCTGGAGTAGCGGGCGGCGGGCGGTCAGGGCGCCGGAGGTGCCTCCTCCGGCGCCTCCTCCTTCACTAGCCCCTCGAACACCCTCCGGAGATCGAGCATGGTTTCGACGAAGGCCTGGGAGAGCCTGTCCCTGGGTCTCTCGATGGTGACATCCCTGTCGTAGACGACCATCCCGGGCCGGTGCCCCAGGACGACCACCCTGTCGGCGAGGTAGACCGCCTCCTCGATGCTGTGGGTGACGAAGAGCATCGTCGTCTCGAAGCGCCTCCAGATATCCAGCACGACGTCCTCGAGCTCGAATCGCGTTCTCGTGTCCAGGGCGCCGAACGGCTCGTCCAGGAGGAGGACCTCGGGGTCGATGGCTATGCTCCGCACGAGCGAGGCCCTCTGCTGCATCCCTCCGGAGAGCTGGTGCGGCCATGCGTGCTCGAAGCCGGCGAGACCGACCGCTCCCAGCAGCTCGACAGCCCGCCGCCTGCGCTCGACCCTGCCGATCCCGGCGGCCCTGAGCCCGAATTCCGCATTGGAGAGGACGCTCATCCACGGGAACAGGGCGTGCTGCTGGAAGACGAAGCCTATGACTGGCCTGCCGGTCCTGCTGCCCGCGATCCTGACGGCTCCCTCGGAAGCTTCCTGCAGGCCGGCCACCACCCTGAGCAGCGTGGTCTTCCCGCATCCGGTGGGTCCGAGGATACAGGTGAAGGATCCGGTCGGGAGGTCGAGATCGATCCTCCTGAGCGCCTCGACCCTTCTGCCGTCGGGAAGGTCGAACGCCGCCGACAGCCCTTCCAGCCTGATCGACGATCCCGCCGTCACCGGTCCTCCGAGCGGAGCCTCAGGCTCCTCTCGCCCAGGCGCTCCAGCCCTCCGGAGAGCAGGGCGCCGAGGAGTGCGATGATCAGCAGACCCGCGAACATCACGTCGAGCCTCTGCACCTCGTAGGAGTACCTGATCAGGTAGCCCATCCCGGCATTGGTCCCGGGCAGCATCTCCGCCGCGATGATGACCATCCAGCACCTCCCGATGCCGAGCCTCAGCCCGGTGAGCACGTCGGGCAGGGCGGAGGGCAGGATCACCCGGCTGAACAGGAACAGACCGCGCGCTCCGAGTATCCGTGCAGCCTCGAGGTGCACCCGCCTGACGCTCCTGACGCCGCCGACGGTGCCCAGGAGGATCGGGAAGAAGCCCCCCCAGAACAGGACCATGATCATACCTATCTGGATCTCGTGGAAGAGGTGGTGCTGGTAGCGGAGCGACTGCAGCCCGAGTACCTCGACCAGGGTGCGGGAGCGGAAGAGGACCAGCATGACGGGAACGAGCGCCAGCGGGGAAAGGGGGCGGGACAGCTCCACGGAGAGCCCGAGCAGTCTCCTCGCGGAGCGGCTCGTACCCATGACGGCCCCGACCGGTATGCCCAGGAGGGCTGCGAGGGAGAAGCCCATCGCCACGCGGATCATGCTCACGAACGAGTTCCAGGCGAGCGAGCCCGACGAGAGCATGCCCTCGAACGGCCTGGAGAGGATCCTCCCGACGGCCATCGGAGTCGGGATAAGGCTCGGGCCCGTCCCGGCCGCCGTGATGACGAACCACGCAACGAGGAGGAGCGCGGGGAGGAGGAGGCCCGGCAGCATCTGCCGGACCCCCCCCGATCGTACCGCAGTTATCAAGCCGTGGTCCTGCTACTCGGGCAGCATGGAGAAGTTGGTCACGAGGGCATACGCCTCCTGGAGGTCGAGGGTGTCGAGGGGGCCGGCGAACTGGTCGCGCGAGGCCATCTCCTCGATCATGCCCTTCATCGAGGCCTCCCATTCGGCGGTCACATCCATGTCGTAGCCGCTGGTGGCCATGGATTCGAGCTCGACCTCCACGGGGTTGCCGAGCCATTCGGCGACCGCCGCGGCGGCATCATCCGGCTGCGTGTTGATGTAGTCGGTGGCCGCCTCGAACAGGCGCAGGGCGGCGGCCACGAGTTCGCGCTTGTTCTCCCTCGCATCGAGGGTCGCGGCGATTGCGCAGCAGGGATGGTCGGCATAGACGCCGGGGGGGAGGGAGGCCAGCTCGGCCACGCACCTGCCGCTGCCGTTGGCCTCCGCGAGGGCGCACCAGGGATTGTTGGAGACATAGGCGTCGATCGTGCCGTTCGTCAGGCCGGGGATGAGGTTCTCCTCGCCCTGCATGTTCATCATCACGACCTGGCAGCCCTCCTGGGGCGTGCCCTGGCTGAAGGCCATGCCCTCGGCGGTCAGAGCGGACTCGAAAATGACCTTGGCAACGGCCTGAGGGTTCTTGTAGCCCACCACGACGGGCTCTGGGCTGGAGCGCACCCATTCGACGAACGAGGGCCAGTCCTGGACGGTCTCGTTGTCAGGGGCCACGACGAGCATGTCGCCCTTGCTGTGGAGGGGGCTGACTATGGCAATGCCCGTACCTGCGTCGGTGCTGGAGATGAAGGCGGCAACGCCTCCGAAACCGAGGTCGAACTCCCCTGCGGCCATCGCGGTGGGTACGACGGATCCGCCGCCGGATGCGCGAAGGAACTCGATCTCGGCGACCTTCACCCCGTCCTCCACCAGCGCGTACAGCTCACCTTCGCGGAGGGGCGCGAGGTAGATGCCGTAGAGCTCCCTCATCCTCTCCCCGCGGAGCGCGGCGATGTAGACCGCCGAATGATGGTCGTGGCCCACGTAGCCGACGCGGAGGAGGGGAGCCTCCGCATAGATGTCGACAGCCACCGTCGAATCGACCGGTGGCTGCTGTTCCGGAGCCGGGCCTGGGCCGCAACCTGCGGCCACGATCGCCGTACACGCAAGGAAAGCGAGAAGAGGCTTCCTGTACACGTCACCCTCCATTTCTGTCCGCCGGCCGTCCGGCGGATGGCTGAAACTGCCTCCGGCCCAGCAGGCTGTCAATCCCGCGGAAAGGGTCGGATCGGGCCTGCGCGCGCGAGAATCGGGGTTTACGCGTGGGGTGTTTACTCGGGCGGCGACACGGACAGGAGAGCTAGCGCCCTGTGCTCCTCGGCCCTCTCGCGCTCCCCCACTAGATCGGCCATCGCGGCTGCGGCCATGTGCGACTCGTACCGGGTCATGCTGCCCGGAGGAGAGGCGAGGGCCGCCCTTTCGTAGAAGGTTAACGCGAGGTGCGCATCTCCGTCGTTATAGGCCCTCGTGCCCATGGACTGCAGGAAGATCCCTTCGGGAACCACGGGGACGGGGCGCAGGACTGCCGCGGAAGCCGGGATCAGACCCGCGAGAGCCAGGATCGCGAGCCTGGCCCTTGCCCCGCCCGTGCTTCCGACGAGCGTGCTCGCCCCTGCCGCCGTGACGGCGAGCATGACAGGAAGCGCCGGGATGAAGAACCGCTCGGAGTGGACGAACACAATGCTGGTCAGGAGGCTGGCGCCGATCGGGAGCAGCAGCGCCGTCCGGTGCCGGCCCCCGGCCGCGAACGGGAGAAGACAGACGCAGAACGCCAGTACGATCAGAGCCCGGGGAAGTGCGATCACCCCCAGCGAGGGGTTGTAGAGCGCGAGCCTGGACAGGTCGTAGTATACGTCGAAGGGACGGAATCCCAGGAACCCGCCCAGTTTCCTGAGCGTTAACTCGGCCTCCCGGACGGGATTCACGGCGATCCATCCCAGGGCTGTGCGGTTCCAGTACTCGTCGGCCTCGACGAAGTCGGTCGCGCCGTGTTCGAAGGCTATCCTCATCGCCACCAGGCCGATGTCCTCCCTGGAGCTCTCGACCAGACCCAGAGAGGGAGCGGGAGGTCCATACCCCGATGCATCGTCGTTGTGACCCAGGGCCAGGTTGAAGCCCCCGGAGCGGGGGAAGGGGTAGAACCCCGCGAAGTGCGCCCTCTGGTGCAGAGCCAGTGGAAGGAGGACCAGTCCGGCCAGCGCAAGGCTCCCGGCGCCGGTAGCCACCCTTGCCGCGAACGGCCTCCCGGGCATCCGGAGTGACGCCAGGACGGGGATCAGGACAACCGCCATGGGTGCCCTGATGCCGGCTAGGACCCCCGCACCCGCCCCGCACAGCAGAACGGGAACAACGCGGGTCTCGCCAGAGACCGCGGCCAGTGTGATGGCTGCTGTTGTTAACGCGGCAAGCGTGACAGGCAGGACCGTCATCTCCATGAAGACCACCGGACCGTACAGCGACCACGCCAGACCGGCGAGGGCGCCTGCGGGTGGCGAAGCCCCGGCCTTTTCGGCGAGTCTGACTATGAGAAGGGCCGTGATGGCTCCGAGGGCGGCCTGTGTGAGCAGGAGGGGCAGCCTGCCGGCCCCGAGCGCATAGAACGGTAGGACCAGATACGTGAAGATCGGGCTCGCATAGAGATATGGTGCGTCCTGGGGAACGCCCCCCAGTATCTCGAGGGCGCTCGTCTCGAAGCGGTACGCGCCCAGCACGGGCTGGTACCAGATCCTCGACAGGGGTCCGGCCAGGTAGAAGGCGAGATGAGCAAGCCTGGCGGCTGCCGCCCCGCAGATGACGATCAGCCTTGCGGTCCTCCAGTTCAACGAGGCACTCCTCCCTGGGGTTAACTCGGTGAACTATACTCGTCGGAAGGACGGAGGGGCACCATGGATCGACTCCCCGGACTGGTCGTACTCGACGCCGACGACACCCTCTGGGAGAGCGCCCTGTTCTTCGAGCGTGCGGAGGAGGACTTCGTCCGGCTCCTGGAGTCCGCCGGCATCGAGGCGGAGACTGTCCGGGCCACGGTCCACAGACGCGACCTGGAGCGCCTCGAGACCACCGGATACGGGGCAAGGCCGTATCTCGACACCCTCCGCCTGGTCATGGAGGAGCTCGCGGGAACCCCTCCTCCCAGGCTGCGGGCGGGATTCGAGGACATCGGCTCGGTCCTCCTGGGGCACCCCGTCATCCTCTACCCCGGGACCCTCCCAGCCCTTGAATGGCTTGCTTCGGAGGGCGTTCCCGCAGTCGTATACACCATGGGCGAGAACGGTCATCAGAGCGGTAAGTTCGACAGGTCGGGCCTCGCCGGCCTCGTCCGCCGCTGCGTGGTGACCGACCGCAAGAGCCCCGGGAGCCTCCGCCACCTGCTGGATTCCGAGGGTGTCGATCCCCGGGGAGCCGTCTGCGTGGGCAACAGCCCGCGCTCGGACATCAACCCCGCTCTGGCAGTGGGTGCCTCGGCGGTCCTGCTCTCCCGCGACAGGCTCTGGGCCGCGGAGAGGGAGGACATAGCCGATCCGGACCGCGTCCATGTGATCTCCTGCCTGTCGGAGCTTCCCGGCATACTCAGGCGGGATCCGCGGCGGCGCTAGGGGGCCAGTACGAACCTGGCCGACGCAGCCTCATCCCCCAGGAACACCCTGGCGACATAGACGCCCGCCGGCGGCGGGTCCTGCGGGTTCCACTGCAGGACTTCACCCCCGGTGGAAGGTGGACCGTTCCAGACCACCCTTCCTGTGATGTCCAGGATCCTGACCCCGGCTCCGGGAGGGGCCGAGACGGCAAAGGCCGCCGGGATGCCCGCAGGGTTGGAGAGCGGCCTTATCGAGAGGATCGGGGCCGGTGCACCCCCTCCCCCGACTCCGGCGGGATCCCCGGACGCGGCCCAGATGTCCCAGTGCAGGAGTTCGTCACGAGCTCCGTAGAGTATCGCAAGGACGCCCGAGGACCTGTAGGCGATGGCGACCGACTCGACCGCGCCGGGCGACGCGACCGGACCGGGAGCGGTCCACGAGGAGCCTTCCCTGAAGGACACCCAGACCTGCCCGCCCTGCTCGATCCAGGCGACCGCGGGTCTGCACCCGTCCAGCATCGCCACGGCGGGTCTCGAGGCGGCGCCCGAGAAGGAGAGGGTGCATGTCTCGTGCCAGGACCCGGCGGAATCCCTCATCCTGGCCTCTATGTCGCCGTTGCGCTCCCAGACGGCCCAGAAGCCCGACCCGTCGCCCGCCAGGGCGGGTTCACGGCAGTCGCCCGGGCCGGAGGAGACGATGGTCTCCGCCCCGAAGGGCCCCGAGTCGGGAGCCTCCCTGAATGCGACGGAAAGCGAACCGGACCTCCCGGCTTGGTAGGCGATGCCGAAGCAGTCGTCTCCACGGGCGAGGGATGGCGCCCTGTCCTGCCCGGGCAGGGTGGAGATGCCGGAGGCGGCGGCCCAGGCGGAACCGGTCCAGAACCTGCCCCGGATGTCGGTCGATCCGGAATCCCATTCCTGCCAGGCCACCCAGGCCCTGCCCCCGCCACCGGCGACGGATGCCTCGACCTCGAAGGCCGGGCTCTGCGTCAGGGCGACGGCGGAGGACCAGGCCGAACCGCTCCATACCGAGGCGAAGATGTCGTATGTCTCGATGTCGTCCCTCATGCTGTGCCAGGCCAGGATCACCTTGCCGGTCCCGTCGGCGCCGACGGCCGGGTGCCAGTCCCAGTATTCGTGCTCGCAGATCTGCGCCGGCGCGATCCATGTGTCGCCCGTGCTCCGCGTCGCCAGGATGTTCGCCCTCACGGTCTGCGACGTGCCGAATGCCGCGAACACGCTTCCGGTGAGGGGCTCGAGGCATGCTCCGACGTCACCCTCGGAATGCAGGCCTCCCGTGATCTGGTCGACCGCCCATCCGTCGAGGCCCGGCAGGAGGGCGGGCCTTTGCGGCAGGGATGCGGAGGCCGCGTTGCCGTGGGGCCGTAGCGTGGGGTCGCCCAGGAGCACGGCTGCGTGTTCCAGGGAGAGGTTGCCCGCAAGCCATGTCCGGAAGGCGTCGCCGATGACCGCGCCGCCGGAGAGGGACTGGTAGAGTTCCTGGAAGTCGTTCGTGTAGTCGGTCTTGGCCTGCGCTATCGCCACGAGTCCGTAGGTGTCGGCCCATATGTAGGTGTTGGCCAGGTTGTCGATCTCGGTCCACCGCCCGTTGGTGCAGCAGTTGAGGACGTAGAAGAAGGCGTGCGGATCGAGGGGTACGGCCTCGTAGCTGTTCAGCGTGCCGGCTCCCCCGGGAGGGGCGCCGGTATGGAAGCTGCTGCCCCACGGGCTCGAGTGGGATATGAGGTGGACCCATTCGTAGCCGTTGAGGAGCTCCGCACGGAAGTCGTCCGCGCTCGTCCCGACGGGATCGGACTTCCTCGTGACATCGGAGTAGACGAGGTCGAGGTAGTCGGTGAGCCCGGTGAACGCCTCCTCGTACGCCAGAGCCCTGTCGGGCAGGGACAGCGCTCCAGTGCGGAAGGCGTGGTTCTTGGCGAAGTAGTTCTCCAGCAGCTCCACGGATGTTCCGAACGAGAGCCAGGTCGGCGTCAGCCTGCCCGCCCAGATCTCGGGAGCCCAGCCCGACCAGGAGTCGAAGAGACCGTCGGAATCGGAGTCTGTCCACGACCCGTTCATGTCCATGAGGTAGAGGTCCGCCGGATACTCGCCGCCGCCGGCCTCGATCCAGCCCGCGGGGATGTCGCCTATCAGGATGACCCCCTCCAGGCCTCCCAGCGAGTAGTCCTCCTGGATGTCCGCCCTGAGGGCCTGGGCCGTGGGGGAGGTGACCGTCCAAACGGCCACCGACCAGCCCTCCGCCTCCAGATCCGACACGAAGGTCGCGAGCGGGGCTGCGATGCCACCGCTTACGGCTGAGTCGACGATCAGCACGACTCTGCCGTCCCTCGACCCTCCGTGTTCCAGCATGACGGACCTGGAGTAGTCGGCTGCGGGGTGCGTGGTCCGCGCTTCCGCGAAACCCGAGGGCTGCCTCCCCCGCGAGTCGATGTAGCCGATGGGTATGCCCTCCCGCGCCGCCATGGCATCGAGAGGGATCAGCAGCAGCGCGAGGATCGCCGCCCTTTTCACGAGAGCCTCCCCGAGAGCGGGCCGACCACGGCCTCGACTGCTTCGAGTATCTCGCAGTCCCCGACCACCCGCATCATCCGGTTGTGGTCGTCGAAGAGCGGGCGGTCCACGCCGAGGTGCTCGACATGCCTCCTCAGCGCAGCCCTGGCGGCCTCGACGCCCCTGCCGAAGGCATGCCTCCTGAAGTCCAGGGCCTGGGCGGCGGCTATCATCTCGATCCCCAGTATGCCCCTGGCGTTCTCGAGGATCTGGCAGTTCTTCAGGGCTGTGTTCATGCCCATGCTCACGAAGTCCTCCTGGTCGGCCGCCGCCGGAATGGAGGCGCATGCGGCCGGGGTCGAGAGGATCCTCTGCTCCACCGCCAGCATCCCCGCCGTGTACTGGCTGAGCATCAGGCCGCTGAAGAAGCCCGGGCGCTCCGCGAGGAAGGCCGGCAGACCGACCGAGAGCGAGGGGTTGAGCAGGCGGTTCAGCCTCCTCTCCGACAGGACGGAGACCATCGTCACCGCCGTACCGACCATCTCCATCGGCAGGGACACGGGGGTCCCCTGGAAGTTCGCCCCGGTGAGCACCGCGTCGACGTCGGGCAGGAATATGGGGTTGTCCCCCACCCCGTTCAGCTCTATCTCCACCTGCCTGCGCGCATAGGCCACCGCGTCGTGGGCCGCTCCAATCACCTGCGGCGTGCTCCTCATCGAATAGGCGTCCTGGACCTTCTGCCTCACCCTGCCCTCGACGAGATCGCTCCCCTCGAGGCATCGCCTGATGGCGTCGGCGCTCCTGACGGCGCCCGGGAATCCCCTGAGCTCGTGTACCCTGCTGTCATAGGGCTTCATGTTGGCCTGAAGCGCCTCCAGGGTCATCGCCGCTCCGATCTCGGCCTGGGCCAGCCACCTGTCGGCGTCGTAGAGCGCGATCGCGTTCATGGAGTTCAGGAGGTTGGAGCCGTTGATCATCGCGAGCCCGTCACGGGCCTGGAACTCCTCCGGCTCCAGTCCGGCCCGCCTCAGGGCATCCCCGCCGGGGAGCAGCTCGCCCTCGAACCAGGCCCGGCCCTCCCCGATGGTCACGAGGGCGATCTGCGACATGGGGGCGAGATCACCGCAGGCCCCCACGGATCCCTTGCTGCAGACCTCCGGGGTGACCCCCCTGTTCAGCATCTCGACGAGCAGCATGGTCATCTCCGGTCTGATGCCGGAGTGGCCCTTGCAGTGGACGTTGGCCCTGGCCAGCATCGCGGCGCGGACGTGCTCGACCGGGGCGGGGGCGCCTATGCCTGCCGAATGGTTGTAGACGAGGTACTTCTGGTACTGCCTGACCTCGTCGTCGGTGAGCATGGTCTCGGAGAACTCGCCTATGCCGGTGTTGATCCCGTACATGACCTCACGGGCGGCGATCTTCCTCTCGACCATCCCCCTGCATCCTCGGATGCGCTCGAGGGCGGCGGGGTCGAGACCGACTTCGCGTCCATCCCTGGCGACAGCGACGACATCTTCGATCTGCAGGCCGGAACCGGTCAGCATGAGGGGCATCTGGGCCTCCCGTCGGGGGGGTGATCTCTCTCGCAGGTGGAATGTGTCCAAGAAGGGGGGCGGAAGCAAGAAGCGGGACCGGTTGTGCCGGTCCCGCCTCTCTCCCGGGAGTCGGAGCTACCTGCCGCAGCCTCCGCCGCCGCAGCCGCCATGGCCGCCCGAGCCGCAGCCGGCGGAGCGGACGCCGCAGGAGTCGCCGCAAGCGCCTTCCCCGGCGCAGCCGCAGTCGCACTCGCACGAGCCGTCGCAGGAGCAGGCCTCGCCCGCCTCGCAGCCGCAGTCGCACTCGCAGGAGTCGCCGCAGGAGCAGGCCTCGCCCGCCTCGCAGCCGCAGTCGCACTCGCAGGAGTCGCCGCAGGCGCATGCGCCGTCCTCGGCGCATCCGCAGTCGCACTCGCAGGCGGTGCCGCACCCGCACGGGCCGTCGTCGTCCTGTGAGGAGGGCAGTCCCGAAGCGACGGCCGGCACGGCGAATCCCAGGGCGGCCAGAGCCATCCCGGTCAGCAGGATCTTCTTCACATCTCTCCTTCCTCGAGGTCCTTCGACCAATCTATATCAAATTGATAGGTTTTGTTCCCGTTTCGAGCGGGATCATGTCGAAGCGGGCCAGTCTCCCGTCGAGCTGGCCGCTCCTGAGGGGCCTGCGCCAGGCCGGCCGGAGCCCGATGCTCCCCATGAGGCTCCTGTCGCCGAAGTAGACGAATGCCGTGGAACCGGGGCATCTCCTCTTCAGGAAGTCTCCGAACCGCTTGAGCAGATCCCCCGTGGCCTGCCTGTCACCCATCCGCATGCCGTAGGGGGGATTGGTGACGATGGTGCAGGACGGGAAGCCTTCCAGTGTCTCGAAATCGGCCGTGACGACTGGGACGTCGTCGCCCGAGGGCAGGCCCGACAGGCTGCGCCTGCATGCGGAAACGGCCTCCGGATCGACATCGCTACCCTCCAGGAGGCCGCCGGGCAGAGGCCTGATCGCGGCATCCGCCCTGCCTCTGACGCCCATCCAGTCTTCGCGGGAGAAGCCGGGCATGGACTCGAAGCCGAACCTCTCCCTCAGGTAGCCTGCAGGTATCCGGCTGCACGACATCAGCGCCTCGGCGAGAAGCGTACCCGATCCGCACATCGGATCGCGCAGGGGCGTGGCCCCGTCCCAGCCGGACATGCGGATGATCGCGGCCGCCACGGTCTCCTGCATGGGCGCCTTGAAGCCTCCTGTCCTGTAGCCGCGCCTGTGCAGGGATCCGCCCGAGGTGTCGAGGCTTATCGTGGCCCTGTTGCGCTCGATGTGCAGGTCGAGGGTGATGTCTGGCGAAAGCCGCTCCACGTCGGGACGCCGCCCCGTGCGCTCCCTGAACCTGTCCACCACGGCGTCCTTCAGGCAGAGGGCCGCGTACTGCGAATGCCTGACGAGGCTCTGCGAGACGGTGGATGTGACCATGAAGGTCCTGTCCACGTCGAACAGGGACTCCCAGTCGATGCCTGTCGCGGTCCTGTGAAGATACTTCGTGCTATGGCAGTCGAACGTGATGAGCGGGGCAAGAATGCGCGAGCAGAGACGGCTCTCGTAGTTCAGGCGGTAGAGGGTCGTCATGTCGGCCCTGAACCTGATCCCTCTGTATGCCGGCACTGCTTCACGGGCACCCAGCATCGCCAGCTCCTCGGAGGCCGTTTCCTCCAGCCCGTCCGCGCACTGTGCGAAGAAGGCGCCGTGTTCCTGGTACTGCCAGATCACGGGGGGGGTCTCAGCGGGGGCTTGCTGCGGGCGGGGCGGCGCACTGGAGGGACTGACGGGCGGAGCGGTAGCGCCAGATCCCCAGGATTCCCGTGAAGAGCCCGGAGGATGTGAAGAAGGCTCCGATCACGACCCACAGCGTGCCGGCGAAGAAGTGGATCATCGTGATGCCGGCCGCTACGAGGGCAAGGGCGGTCCTCACGTATGCGAGCAGCGTCCTCTCGTTGGCCAGGACGGTCCTGCGCCAGGCGAGATCGTCGCGCAGCATGCAGTTCTCCACGATCGACTGCTCCCCTTCCATGCGAGGAGAATCAGGAAAGAGCCCCTCGGCGTCAAGCTCGCACCCTCCCCGACGGTTGCATGCAGGGGCGGGCAGGTGTAAATTCAATATCAGAACGCTAGCTTTTCCCAATCGAGGAGGACCGTATGAGATTCCCCTTCCTTCTGTTCTGCGCTGCATCCCTGGCCGCGGCCGCAACGGTCACGGTCGGATCGCCCGAAATGGCATCGAGCTATCCCTGGTGCGGCTCTTGAAGCTCCCAGATGCGCTACCAGGGGGTAGTGCTCGAATCCGAGATCGGCGGCGCCATGGAGATCGAATCCATAGCCTGGCAGAGGACGCCTGCAGGCAGCGACCAGGGTCACTTCTACGACGTCGAGATCTACATGGGACTGTGCTCCTCCGACCAGCTGGGCTCCACTTTCGCGGACAACTGGGTTCCGGGAACGAAGACACTCGTGTTCTCGGCAGCGCAACTGGATCTTGCGGCTGCCGCCAACGAGTGGGAGGCGGTCATCCTCTCGACTCCGTACTGGTACGACGGTCAGCAGAATCTGCTCTTCGAGGTCACCTGGCAGTCGGCCAGCACGAGCTACAGCTTCTACACATGGCAGTGGGAGACGGGGGGTGCACGGACGGCCTATGCGACCAATCTGGGATCTGCGACCGGCATCCTGTCCACGAAGCTGTCCATGCTCCAGTTCGACGGTGTTCTGGCTCTGGACTCAGTCACCTTCGGCTCGTTGAAGGCCGCCTTCCGGTCGGAGGGCGACTAGCATGCGCCTCACAACGGTCATTCTGGCCGCCGCATCCATCGCATCGGCGGATCTGCTCACCATCGGGACCATGGAACTCTCCTCGGGCGAACCCTTCTGCTGCGGATGAATCTCCTCCCTGCGCTACCAGGCGGTAGTGCTCGAGGAGGAGATCGGCGGCAGCTTCACGATCGAGGACATCTCGCTGAGGCGGCACAGCATGGGGAGCACCTCGGCCCCCACCGACCTGTTCGACTTCGCCGTGTACATGGGTCTCTGCCAGGAGGATTTCCTGAGCTCCACCTTCGACGACAACTTCGTTCCGGGAACCCGCACGCTGGTCTTCTCCAGGGACTCGATGCACGTCGAAGTCGATCCGGACGAACTGATAGGCATAGATCTCGACGCTCCCTACTGGTACGACGGCCAGGACAACCTGATCGTCGAAGTCATGTGGAGCGCCGGCGAGGAGACGGGTACCGAGTGCGTCTACACCTGGCACTGGAACACGGGGGCCATGCGATGCGCCTCCGGGCTCTACGACGCCGCCTCGGGCAGCCTCACGAGCATAATCCCGTGGATGCAGCTGTCGGGGCAGTCGGCCCTGGACGTCTGCACCTTCGGGGAGGTCAAGACCCTCTTCCTGGACGACTAGCCCCGGCATCCATCCCGGTGGGGGCGCCCCGGTGGCGCCCCCATCCCGAATATGCCCGGCTACGCGCCTGGGACGGGCTTGACCGCCGTCACATCAAGGCTTGTCACGAAGTCGGAGGGTCGGGTGCCCTCGGGGAGGTGCCGGGCGATCTCGCGGTAGAGCGGATCCGACAAGGACTCCATGTTCATTGCGTAGGAGGAATCGCTCCTCATCGATTCCACCGACAGTCCGGCAGCCTCCGCGGCAGCCCTGGTCTCCTCCACGAGAACCGCTCCGGCGATGCACCCCAGATAGGCCTCCAGAGAAGCTCCGAGCTCCTCCGGAAGTGGTCTGAGCAGGGCGAGATCGCTCACAGCCGCCCGTCCGCCGGGCTTCAGCACCCTCGCGATCTCCCTCCATACCCTCGGCTTGTCGATCGACAGATTGATGACGCAGTTGGACAGGACCACGTCCACGGAGGCGTCCGCGACCGGCAGGCTCTCGATCTCGCCGAGCCTGAACTCCACGTTGTCCAGCCCCGAAGCCGCCCGGAAGGCGGCTGTCCCGGCCCTGGCCCTCGCCACCATCTCGGCGGTCATGTCCACGCCTATCGCCCGGCCGCCAGGTCCGACGGCCCGGGCGGCCAGGAACACGTCCAGACCACCACCCGCACCAAGGTCGAGGACGACATCCCCGGGTTTCAGGGAGGCAAGCGCCACCGGATTCCCGCAGGAGAGCCCCATGTTGGCTCCCGGCGGTAGACCGGACAGGTCCCCGCGGCTGTAGCCGAGCGATTCGGCAACGGCATCCGGATCGACGTCTCCGCAGCACGGGCCGGGACCGCAGCAGGATCCCCCCGAACGGGCGATCTCCGCATACCCCCTCCTCACCTCTCCGCGCATGCGCTCGGCATCCTCCCCACACCCGCATCGCTCCTTCAATTGCCATCCTTCCGACCGATGACCTCTCCAGAGTCCCCGGTCTCAGCGCAGGACTTGCCCCCGCGCGTCCTGAGCTTGCACCCGCACTGGCCCCTGAGTTCGAAATCCGGATCCTTCTTCACCGGCAGGCCGTCCCGGTCCCAGTCGACCATTCCGCCCACCATGACGGCGACCGGATGGAATCCAGCCTCCGCCAGACGGACCGCCGCCGCCCGGCTCTTCAGACCGACCGAATCCGCAACGACTATCAGACTGTCTCGCGGAAGGGAGTCAATGGCATTCGCGGGGTCCTCCCTCTGCACGATCGTCGCTCCAGGCAGATCGAACTGCCTGTAGCTGGTCTCGTGTCCGGGCCTGATGTCCAGGATCACCGTTTTCCGTAGACCAGCAGCATCGAGCACTTCGCGGGGCGACAGGAACACGATCCCGCCCTGTCTCGTACCTCCGTTTCCAGCTGTCCGGATGTCTGAGGCCGCCGATTCCTCGGCATCACGTGCCTCCATGAGACCGACCAGCTCCGAAACACGCTTCCTGACTTCCTCGAGAACATCCCGGAACACCCTCAGCCTGGATGCCTCGTCGCCCTGTACCGCTGCGGGGTCGGCAAGGTCCCAGTGGCGCCTCCCGGCCAATCCTGGCATGAAGGGGCATTCCTGCCTCGCCGAATCGCACAGGGTTACTATCAAGTCGAACTCCATCCCCGTGAGGTCACCCACGGCCTTCGAGCGCAGCCCGGCGGTCTCGATGCCGGCCTCCTCAAGCACCCTGATCGTCATGGGGTTCATGCGTGCGGGCCTCGTTCCGGCGCTGAAGGCTTCCAACAGACCCTTGCCCAGCGTGTGCGAGACCGCTTCGGCCATGATGCTCCTCGCCGAGTTCCCGGTGCACAGGAAGAGCACTCTCGTCGGACGACCCGATCTCGAGGCGCTCATGGGCGTGTGCTCCTATCCGGCCCTGCATCCGCGTGGCTGGCTTCAGCCCCGGGGAACCAGTGCGCCGTCCGCAGGCAGATCCTCACCAGCATGAGCATGACGGGCACCTCGATGAGAACGCCCACCACCGTCGCCAGTGCCGCTCCCGACGATAGTCCGAACAGCATCGTCGCCGTGGCGATGGCCACCTCGAAATGGTTCGAGGCCCCGATCATGGCCGCCGGCGCGGCGTCTTCGTAGCGAAGCTTCAGAAGCCTGGCGAGCCGGTAGCCCAGCCAGAAGATCAGGTTTGTCTGGATGAACAGGGGAATGGCTATCCAGAGGATCGTGAGCGGATTCGAGAGAATCGTCCCGCCCTTGAAGCTGAACAGCAGGACCAGGGTGGTCAGAAGGGCGATGATCGTGATGGGCGTGAGGGTGTGCAGGAACTTCTCCCTGAACCACTGCTCGCCCCTTGTTCCGATGATCCATTTCCGGGAGAGGTAGCCGGCCGCCAGCGGAAGGGCCACGTAAATGGCTATGGAGAGGACGAGGGCCTGCCAGGGAACGGGGAGCCTTCCGACGCCGAGGAGGAAGCCGCCCAGCAGACCGTAGAGTACGAGCATCGTGAGGGAGTTGATGGCGACCATCACGAGAGTGAGGCCGTCGTTCCCCCGGGCCAGGTATCCCCAGACCAGGACCATGGCCGTGCACGGGGCTATCCCGAGCAGGATGCACCCGGCGAAGTAGCTGCGCCAAAGAGGCACCTGCAGCATCTTGACGCCGTCCTGCACAACCACCGTGCCTGCGCCGTGCGTCGCTCCGACCGGCAGGTCCAGGCCGAAGGGCATCTTGACGAGATCGACGGCTTCAGTGCCGATCAAGGATCTGAACAACACGCCGAGGAAGAGGAGGGCTATGGCGTACATCGTGAAGGGCTTGATCGCCCAGTTCACGAACAGCGTCAGCCATACGGGCCTGCCGCTCCTGCCTGCCCTGACCACAGACGCGAAGTCGATCTTGACCATGATCGGATACATCATGAAGAACAGGCAGACGGCGATCGGTATCGAGACCACAGGAGCGCCGTTCACGAAGATGGAAAGCCCGTCCAGCCCGGTCGCCAGGTTCGGGGCGAGCTTGCCCAGGCCGATGCCGGCCAGGATGCAGAGAGCAACCCAGAGAGTGAGATTCCGCTCGAAGCCGGTGATCCTCCTGACGGTGTCCTCCCTCATTCGCTTCGCTCCTCCGGGTCACGGCCGTCAGGAAGACTCCTGCAGCGCTCGAGCAGGATCGAGACGTTCCCGGCAGTCACGGGCGAGCTTCCCTTCTCGAAGCCCAGGTCGGTGACTCTCACATGCGAGAACCCCCGGATGCCGGCGTTTTCGAGTATCAGTCTGGCGCAATCGGTACGGCATCCGTCGATCGCCAGGGTCCTGGAGGCTGTTCCGGCGGCTTCGATGAATCCCTCCAATCCCGCTCCCAACGCCGCCAGGCAGGCCATCCTTCCGCTGGATTCCGCCGACAGCCTCCGGGCTGCAAGGTCGGCCAGGGCGCCTACATCCGCAGCACCCGAGCAGGAGAAGACGATCGCGGGAGCGGACGAGCAGGCGCAGCATCTCTCTTCAGGCATTTCGTTCCTCCCTCGGACGGAAGCGCCTGGTTCCATGGTGCGGAATCCTCCGATTGACAGCGGTATTCAGACGGCCTTTCTCAACAGGTAGAGCCCGGCCAGTATGACCAGGGCTCCGGCCAACCT
Organism: uncultured bacterium; assembly: GCA_964603785.1. Lineage (GTDB taxonomy): Bacteria > Fermentibacterota > Fermentibacteria > Fermentibacterales > Fermentibacteraceae > CAZRWD01. The sequence goes on along the minus strand of CAZRWD010000006.1, from coordinate 14,658 downwards.
CCTGAACAGGATCAGCCCCTTGGATCTCTCGTTCCATTTAAGAAGCCTGCAGACCGACCCGGAACAGCTGCCGGCCGCGAGTATCACTCCGCAGTGTCCCAGGGCGAACGCACCCATGAGACCCGCAGCGAAGAGTGGACGGCCTGTCTGCGCCGACAGCACGACGCTCAGCATGGGGGCGATGAACGCGAACGTGCACGGACCAGCCGCGGCACCGAAGACCAACCCGAACAGCGCGGCTCCAGGGAGCCCGGGCCTCCCGGCTCGTGGCACGGACAGTGCCGGTACCGGGATGGATATGACATCCATGAGACCCAGCCCGAACAGCATCATGAGCACGGAGAGTATCAGCCCTCCCGTCCGGCCTGTGTCTCCTGCGATCCTGCCGGCCCCCAGGGTCAGGATCCCTATCGCGGATATGGCGACCAGGACTCCGGCGGAGAAGGCGGCTGACACCCGGAAAGACCTGGATGCGGACGAGTTCGGATCTCGGGAGATGTATCCCACGAGAAGCGGTATGCTGGCGAGGTGACACGGGCTCAGAACGATGCTGAGCACTCCCCAGAGCAGGGCCGCTCCAAGTCCGACCAGCGGCGGAGAGCTCTCGACCGCATGCCCGAGGCCGGTCAGGAACTCACTCATCCGCGCCGTCCCGAAGGACATCGTATCCCAGCTCGCGCCATTTGGATACCATGTCCTCGGCGGAGATCACCCCCTCGTGCCTCCAGAGCTCCGTGCCCGTTTCCGAAAGGAAGACCTGCGTCGGGATGACCCTGATGCCGTAGCTCCTGGCTGAGGCGGGGTCAACGTTCACATCGACGAACTCTATCTCGACAGTCCCCTGTGTCATCTCCTCCAGCCTGTCGAGCTCGGTCATCATGGTCTGGCATGGGATGCACATGGTGGCCCCGAGATCGACGACCTTCGGCAGTGATGAGGCCGTGGAGGAGTCAGGCCGGAGCCCAGATTCCGCACCGCCGTCCTTTGTCAGCACCACGCCGGCGGCGAGTACCAGAACTGCAAGAATAACATATATCTTCCTGGTAGAATTCATCGGTGTGACACTCTCCCCAATCGAGGTCGAACCGGCTACCGGCCGGCGGACAACAGGACCGCCAGCTCGTCGATCCCGGGGACTCTCCCCATGAACACTACCTCTCCATCCACAACCAGCGCGGGGGTCATCATCACGCCGAACTTCATGATATCCTTCAGATCCGTCACCTTCTCCACCACGGCGTCGGTGATGCCGGCCTTCTCGATGGCCTGATGCACGTTTTCCTCGAGCTTGATGCACTTCGGACACCCCGTTCCAAGCACCTTGATGTCATGCATATCCGCTCCCTTCAGAACTCCATGCCGCCGAAGATCATCCCGGTCATCGTCGACATCAGGACCACCAGAATCACGAAGACACCGGTTCTGCGCCACCCCATGATGCTGCGGATCACCAGCATGCTCGGCAGGGACAGTGCCGGTCCGGCCAGGAGCAGGGCGAGGGCCGGACCCTTCCCCATCCCCATGCGGAGAAGGCCCTGGAGGATCGGCACCTCGGTGAGGGTGGCGAAGTACATGAATGCACCTATGACGGATGCCGCAAGGTTCGCGGTCAGCGAGTTCCCGCCGACGCTGTCGGAGACCCAGCGGGCCGGGATCACTCCCTCCCCGCCCGGACCGCCCATCAGGAACCCGGCGGCCAGGATCCCTCCGAACAGGAGCGGGAGGATCTGGCGGCTCAGACCGAAGGTGGACGAGAACCATTCCGAGGCCTCGCCGCGCGTCGTTGCCACGGCCGCAGAGATGCTCACCAGCCCTGCCGTGAATGCGAACACAGGGCGTCCGGGGACCAGGATGGCGAGAATCGTCACCGGAATCGCGGAGAGGAGGATCTTCGACCACGCGACCTTCATCGACATGATCAGGAACAGCCCCAGACCCGCCGCGAAGATGGAGGCAAGGTACCACTTGATGCCGAAGATGGAGTTCACGAGGCCTCCGGTGCAGTCGTCACATCCTCCCCAGGTCGCAGACAGCAGGATCCCGACGAGGAGACCGAAGAACAGGGCGTTGCGTCCCAGACCGTGGGCCGGCGCCCCCCGGGGCATTGCCATGACTGCAGCAACCCTGCCCCGTTCCTCCCTCAGGAAGATCAAGTGCATGGAAAGCCCTATGACCAGACTGAAGACGACCGCTCCAACGGCCCGGGCGATACCCAGCTCCAGTCCCAGCACCCGTGCCGTCAGAACGACGGCGAGCAGGTTGATGGCTGGTCCGGCATAGAGGAATGCGCAGGCGGGCCCCAGTCCCGCGCCCATCCTGTAGATTCCGGCGAATATCGGCAGGACCGTGCACGAGCACACCGCCAGGATCGTGCCGGATACCGACGCGACGCCGTACGATACGATCTTCCTCGCCTGCGCCCCGAGATACCTGAGCACCGATGCCTGGCTCAGGAACACCGAGATGGCGCCGGCGATGAAGAGTGCCGGTACGAGGCACGTCAGCACATGCAGCCTGGCATAGTCGCGGGTGAGAGCCAGTGCCTGCAATACCGCCGTGTCGAATCTCGCCCTGCCGACGGGCAGGAACCAGGCTCCTGCGAAGGCGGCCAGCATCAGGGCGAGGGGCCTCCAGTCGCGTCGCCAGTTCATCGACGCACCCCGCAGCCCGCGGCGGGGCAGGCGTCGCCGTTCAGCATCCTCTCGACGCAGTCGAAGAACTCCAGCACGCACGGCGCGGCAAGCCTGCACAGCACCTGGTTACCCTGCTTCTCGACCTCGACGAGACCTGCACGCCGCAGGAGGCCGAGATGCCGCGACATCGTCGAGATGCCGCAGCCCGCGAGGCCTGCCAGCTCGCCCACCGTCCTGGCCCCCCTTCCCAGCTCGTCCACGACCAGGAGGCGCGAAGGGTGGGAGAGGGCTCTGATGACCGAAGCCCTGGTCTCGAGTTCCTCCTGGTTCATGGGCATGCTCCTTTGCTATTTGGCGTAATGGCCAAATACTAGCGCATGGCGGACGGTCGCGCAAGTCCCACGCGGGCCTCCGTCAGTCCGTCGAGGTGACCCTTATCTCCACCTGCCCGTAGTCCGGGCTGTAATAGTACGGTCTGACGACGAGCATCGCCTCGCCCTCGTGCAGGGCGGATGCGGTGAAGGCCAGTCTCGCGTCGCCCCAGTCCTCGCCGCCGTCGTCGTCTGTGAGAACCGACCCCCCGGCGGTGACGAGGTCGATGTATGTGTCGAGCCCGTCGCCGAAGGTCTCGAAGACATAGTATCTGCCGGTCTCGATCGTGACGAAGTAGTAGACCTTCGGAAGCCTCTCGGAAAGGACCACGGTGAACGAGGTGTCAGGCTCGATCGAGGGGACCTCCGGCATCAGGACGGTCCTCACGAACCTCGCCTCACCGGATTCCCACCCTCCGAGATTGGTGAGCACCGCCAGGTAGTCCCCGGCAGGGAGCACGACGGTGATAAGGGGATCCGTCCCGTGCGGACCGTCCTCGTTCCAGCCGGCGAACTCCATGGAGCCGTCCGGGTCGAGCCGGACGAGCGTCATGACCAGATCGATGGGTGACGAGGCCTGGAGCTGCACCAGCTCGTGCGCGCCCGTCACGGTGAAGCGGAAGGCGGCGCACTCGTCGTAGGGGTCCGGATAGTAGCAGGAGTCGGGCAGGTCGGTGATGACCCGCGGCCAGACGTCCTCGACCGTCTGCCCCCCCTCCGTGATCGAGGCGCGGTAGATCGTGTCGGGATCGGCGGCATCGACTATCAGCAGTTCGCCCGTGTCGATCCGGGCTTCTCCGTCCCCTGCGGGACCGCTCCGGCGCGAACCCTCGATGATGGCGGGGACGATCACCGCCGCGAGTATCGGGACCGCCATGAAGAGGGCGACGACGCAGCCTACGGTCGTGAGCGCCTTCTTCGCTCCGGAACCTCCACCCTGGTTCACCACGACGGTCTGGGTCTCGACCCTGACCTCCTGCGGCACGGAGTCCCTCGTCTCGTCGGAGGGAACCGGATGGTCGACGGGTGCGCCGCAGTTCGGGCAGTTGTCGTGGCCGTGCCTCAGCCTCGAGCCGCAGAACTCGCATCTCGCCGGGTCGTATGCCCTCAGCTCGTTCCCGCAGTGCGGGCAGCTCCTGGGCTCCCCGCTGACCGGCAGCCCGCATCTCGGACACTTCCTCGACAAATCAGCCCCTCCCGTCCCCTGCAGATGACAAGCCAGGATCCCGCCAGCAGGATTCTCGCCCCCCGCGGTCCGGCTGGCAAGGCTGCCGCATCGGCGAAGGGCCGGAGGTCCGAAGACCCCCGGCCCCCGTCGACGGAGATTCCTAGCGGACGACCGTGAATCGGGTCGAGGCGACCTCTCCGGAGGAGGTCTCGAGCCTGGCGAAGTAGACGCCGGGCTCGCCGACGGTCACGGAGGTGATCCCCCCGGCCGCGAACTCGGAGACGGTGCGTCCCAGGATGTCATAGATCCTGACCTGCCCTGCCGTTCCGTCGGGAATGATGGCGGCGATGCTGAGGGCGCCGTGGGAGGGGTTGGGCCAGGCGTCGATCGAGAACGATGCCAGTTCGGCGCCCGAGGGTCCCTCCACACCGGTCGCGGTGTCGGGGAGATCCATGAAGTGGGCGTTGAGGCACTCGCGGGTGCCGGTCGACAGCTGCACGAACGTGGCCACGTTGAGGTTGTTGAAGACGTGCGAGGCCGGGGTCAGCGTGTAGGGCGCGCTGACGCTGATCGTCTGCGGATAGGGACCGGTGAAGTTCAGGACGGAGCCAGCGGTTCCCAGCGGCCAGGCCACCGGGATCCACATCATCTCCTGCCCGGAGTAGCCGCCCCAGGCGGAGGTGGCCGTCTCGTGGTCCTCCTCGATGACCGACCAGACCTTTATCTGGCTCGTCACGCCCAGGTCCTGCTCCGCGGTGATGCTGTAGTAGGCGGTGCCGCCCGAGGCGTTGCCCACGATGTTCACGTCGATGTCGACGTGGCATGGGACGGCGAGGCGGTTGTTGATGGCGGTGGCGTACCCCGAGGGGGCGTAGCCGGCCGCGAGACCGTCGATCTTCACCGTCGGTGTCGCGGTGACGCCGTAGAAGCCGAATCTCGCGCTGTTGAAGGCATTGGCTGCGGGGCCGTTGTAGAAGATGTAGAGGGGTGCGAGGTCACCGGATGCTACGAAGGGATTCAGGGCCGTCTTGACAGCTGACCAGCTGCTGTAGCAGGTGCCTCAACCGGTCTGGGTGAAGTACTCGAAGAGCACCGTCCGCTCAGCCGCGGTGGCGACGCTGACCAGACCCACCAGGGCTACGAGAAGCAACTTGCGCACTGTTCACCCCCTTCTCGGGATCGAGATCCCGAACAGGTATCCACCTAGCTCCATGATAGGAATATCGGACAGGCTCCGGTCGATGAAAAGGGCCGGGGACCGCGGGGTCCCCGGCCGCCATAAACGCTCTCCGCTAGCGGACCACGGTGAATCTGGCGGATTCGGAGAGGCCGCCGGAGGCGACCAGCCTGGCCAGGTAGACTCCGGGCTCCGTGATCTCCACGTGGTCGACGGTCGAGGCCTCGAACGAGGTCACGAGCCTGCCGGATATGTCGAAGATGGAGATCACGCCGGAGGAGCCGGCCGGGACCGCGCTGCCCACGCTGAGCGTGCCCCGGCACGGGTTGGGCCAGAGCTGGAGGTCTATCTCCGGCAGAGCCCCGGGATCAACGGGGTCTTCGATACCGGTTGCGTCGGGCAGGTCCATGTAATGGGCGTTGAGGACCTCCTTGACCGTCCCCGTGACCGGCTGGACGAAGGTTATCACCCTGAGGTTCGCGAATGTGTGGATGGAGGGTGTGAGCGTGTAGGAATGGGCGAGGTTGATCGTCTGGGGATACGGGCCCGTGAACGAGACGACGGTGCCCACGGCCCCCAGCGGCCAGGCGACCGGCAGCCAGTTGAGGGTCATACCGTTGTAGCCGCCCCAGCTCGTACCCGCCGCGAGCTGGTTGTCCTCCACTATCACGCACCAGACCTTGACCGTGCCCGTCACCCCGAGGTCCTGCTCGGCGGTCAGGTTGACGTAGGCGGTGCCCCCGGTGGAGTCTCCCGCCATGCTGACGTCGATGTCCAGATAGCAGGGGTCGGCGAGGCGCGATGCTATCATCGAGGGGTAGGAGGAGGGGGTGTACCCGCTCGCGAGGCCGTCCATCTTCACGGTGGGGGTGCCCCCCACTCCATAGATGCTGATCCTGCAGTTGTTGAACGGATTTGCCGCGGGACCGTTGAAGAACATGTACAGGGGAGCCACGTCGCCGGAGGTCACGTACGGAGTCAGGGTCGACTTGACAGCTGACCAGCTGCTGTAGCAGGTGCCTCAACCGGTCTGCGTGAAGTATTCCCAGAGAACCGTCCTCTCCGCGGCGAAGGCGGCTCCGGTCGCCACCGCCATGGCCAGAAGGAGGAGCTTGCGCATGTCCGACCACCTTTCGACTGATTGACGCTTTCGCGAGTCCCTGACCCGCCCGTTCGCCAGTGAGGCCGGGGACCCCTGGGTCCCCGGCCTCATGGAGAAGGCCCGGCTACCTGACTATCGTGAACCGGGCGGACGCGGCCGTCCCGGTCGATGTCTCGAGTCTGGCGAAGTACACTCCGGGTTCGGCCATGTCCACGGTCGATACGCCGGGGGCATCGAGCTCCCGGACCACCCGTCCGAGGATGTCATAGATCCTGACCGTTCCCGATGTCCCGCCCGGGATGACCGTGCCTATGCTCACACTTCCCGAAGAGGGATTCGGCCATGCGTCGACGGACATGGCACCGATCTCGGCCCCGGAGGGACCCTCGACGCCCGTTGCCGTGTCAGGCAGATCCACGAAGTGGGCGTTGAGCACCTCGTGGTTCCCGGTGCTCGCCTGCACGTAGGTGATCACGTCGAGGTTGTTGAACGTGTGCGCCGTAGGGTTTAGCGTGTAGGCGCCGGAGACGTTGATGGTCTGAGGGTACGGGCCGGTGATGCTGATGGCCGTGCCGGAGGAACCCATGGGCCAGGCCCTGGGCTCCCACATGAGCTCCTGGCCGGCATAGACGCCATAGGAAGACGAGGCGATCTCATGACTCTCGAGGATGGCCGACCAGATCTTGACCTCACCGGTGACACCCGGAGCCTGCTCGATGGTCACGGTGTAGTAGGCCGTCCCGCCGGAGGCGTTACCGACCATGTTCACGTCGATATCAACGTAACTCGGCACCGCGAGTCTCGTGTTGATGAAGCCCTGAACAACCGACTGGCTCCATCCTATCTGCTGGCTCACGCCGTCGACCTGGAAGGTGGGCGTGTAGCCCCAGTTGTACAGGGCGTCGCGGGCCGTGTTGTATGCGCACGCACCCGGCCCGTTGTAGAAGATGATCTGCGGTGCGACGTCGCCGTTTGCGACATAGGTGCTGAGCATGGATTTCACAGCTGACCAGCTGCTTCCGCAGGAGCCTCAACCGGTCTGAGTGTACTCCTCGAAGAGAACGACCCTCTCGGCTGCCGTGGCCACGCCAACGGCGGCCACAAGAACGAGAACGACCCAGCCCTTCACGGGACCTCCTTCCGCACAACCGACCTCCGGGATCGGTTATACATACTCCGGAGGGCCATCGCAAGAAGCGGTGCAGAAGGCGGTCTGTCGTGGATCCGGGAAACCCGCCTCGTCCAAGAGCAGATCCTCGCGGGCATCATCATCCCCAGAACCTCGACCGGAAACCCCGCGGCGGTCGCCCGGGCGGCTCCCCGGAAGCGGGGATCGGATCTCCCGCGGGCTTCCGCCGCACACCCGCGGGACGGACACGGGCCCGAGCCTTGATCGCTGAGCCTCGAATAGCGATCTTGCAGATGCTGGAACGATGTGTGGTGGTCTCGCACGGGCGGTCGGGGTGGCCCGCTCGGCGGACATCGAGGATCCGGGGTTGTGTGAATGGCTTCAGAGGATGGCTTGGGGCGGATGAAGATCCTCTTCGTACCGTACTGGTACCCGCCCAGGGAGAACCAGGACTCGGTCTCCGGCGCCTTCGTGCGGGAACATGTGATGGCCGCCGCTCAGACCGACGATGTCAGGGTGCTGGCCTTCCGGATGGAGGAGGACGGATTCGCCCCCACCTCCCGGGCATTGTACTCGGACGAAGGGGTTGAGACCCTCGACGTAACGATCCATTCCGGCCGCCGCTCCCCGTACAGGTCGGCGCGCCTCGGGCTCCTGTGGGTCCGTTATCTCGCGGAGGCCCTTATCCGCTGGGGCAGGCCGGACATCATCCACAGCCAGGACGAGTCCAGCTTCTATGCCTCGACCGCAGCCCGGATCATCGGCGTACCGCACGTGATCAGCCAGCACTGGACAGGTTTCATGAGGAGGGCCGTCACCCCCAGGCAGGCGGCCCTGTTCAGGAAGACCATGCCGGAGGCCGCTATCGTGCTCTGCTCGAACAGGGATGCGGACGGAGACCTCGGGGCCTATGGCATTGATGCGCGGACCGCATGGCTGCCCAACTCCTACGATCCGGCGGTGTTCCACCCCGGCGGATCCGCGCGCAGGGAGGAGGGCCTCCTCCATGTGTCGGGGTTCTCCGAACAGAAGCGCGTCCCGGACATCCTGGAGGCATTCGGCAGGGTTCTCGGCAGCCGCCCCGGAGCCGTTCTGCATCTCGCAGGCGACGGACGGGGCAGGGCTTCCTCGGAGGAGACGGCACGGAGGATTCTTCCCGAAGGCTCGTTCGTCTTCCACGGATTCCTCTCCAAGACGGAGCTGGCGGATCTCATGAGGAGGTCGGCCGGATTCGTGTTCCCCAGCAGCGCCGAGACATTCGGCTGCGTGCTGATGGAGGCGATGGCCTGCGGATGTCCCGTCCTGACCACCCGAGTCGGCGGGATCCCCGCCGTGGTCCGGGAGGGAGAGGGCCTTGTGGTCGAGGTCGGTGACATCGCCGCGATCACCGGGGGCATGCTCCGTCTGCTCGACGGGTCGCACGGGCTGGACACGGAGGCGATCGCATGCGGGATCGAGGCGAGGTTCAGCCGACGTGTCGTGGCAGGCATACTGCACGGCTTCTACCGGGATGCGCTCGCTCGCGGCAGGAGCACGAGACAGGGGTGAGACGGCCCGCGGCCTCTCCCGGAGCATCAGGCGTGAGCGGCCATCCCGGCCCTCGCAGCACGGGAAGTCCGACCCGGCCGCTGGAGTTCGTCCCTGATGCGGATGGAACTGGATTGATGCCGGGAGGGGAGACTCGTCCGTGAGCTCCGCTACTCGATCACCACGAACCTCTGCGTTTCCTGGAACTCCTCTGCCTGAATCCTGATGAAGTAGATGCCGGGACGGAGCGTATCGAGCTGCACCGTGTGCCATCCCGGCTGGTACTCGGCGGAAGCATTCTCACGAACACGCCGACCCGAGATGTCGAACACCACAAGCTCGACTTCGGTCGCATAGGGAATGCCGAACTCGATCGCCGCCGCCCCGTCGCAGGGATTGGGATGTACTGGAAGGAGCTCGAAGCCGGAAGGCGCCGGGGCGCCGAGCCCCAGGGAGTTCCAGGTGACCGTCACATCGAAAAGCGTCGGCGTCGTGTCGGGATCGGCCGTCGTCAGGAATAGGCGGTACTGGATGTAGCTTGCGTTGTCCTCCAGAATGCCATCCAGAGCACACGGCGAGACAATCGTATCGGACCAGTCACCCATCTGCGTGTAGTCATCGGAAGCCCGGACCTGGAAGGAGACCGAGGTGCCCGAAGGAGTCTGAGCACTCCAAAGCAGTGTGCCCCAGTCCGGATCGCAGCCAGTGTCGAGGATGCTGGACTCGAGATAAGCTTCTCCGGGATATCCGTAGAGATCCCACCAGGAGATATCGCCTGCGCCATTGGCAGCCCCGAGCACATCGATGTCGCCATCGCCGTCGATGTCATCGGAGCAGGCGGAACAGGCGCCCTTGAAATCCACAGCCACCGTGTGCTCGATCCATGTCGTGCCAAGGCCGTCGCCGTTCTCCCACCAGGCGATTTCGTGGGCGTGCCATGAGCTGCCCAGCAGGTCGATGTCGCCATCACCATCTATGTCATCAGAGTATATGGAATGGGCGTAGTCGAACTCCCCGTCGACAGTGTGCTCGATCCATGTCGTGCCCAGGCCGTCGCCGTTCTCCCACCAGGCGATATCGTCGGCTGTGGATGCCGCGCCCATTGCATCGATGTCGCCGTCGCCATCGATGTCATCGGTGTGGATGGATTGTACGCCGTCGAAGCTCCCGCTTACCTGGTGCTCGATCCATGTGGTGCCCTGGCCAGCTACGTTCTCCCACCAGACTACTTCGTCGGCGTAGAAGGCGGCTCCCAGCACATCGATGTCGCCATCGCCATCGATGTCATCGGAGCATACGGAACGAGCGCCATTGAACTCCCCATCGATGGTATGCTCGATCCATGTCGTGCCCAGGCCGTCGCCGTTCTCCCACCAGGCGACATCGTCGGCGTAGTAAGCGGCTCCCAGCACGTCGATGTCGCCATCACCATCGATGTCATCGGAGCTCACGGAATGGGCGTAGTCGAACGCTCCGTCGATCGTGTGCTCGATCCATGTGGTGCCCTGGCCGTCGACATTCTGCCACCAGGCGATGTCGTCGGCGTAGAAGGCGGCTCCCAGCACATCGATGTCGCCGTCACCATCGATGTCATCGACCCCGACGGAACCGGCTCCGTCGAACGACCCATCGACTGTGTGCTCAATCCATGCAGTGTCCTGGCCTCCGGCATTCTGCCACCAGGCGATATCGTCGGCGCTTCGGGCGGCCCCGAGCACGTCGATGAGTCCGTCGCCATCAACATCCCCTGAGCAGATTGAATAGGCGAAGTCGAAATCCTCGTCGACGATGTGCTCGACACCGGCGGCAAGACATGCGAATCCGACAGTCGCAAACCATAAGGGTCCTGAATCCGAGGAGTAGTCACTGCCCCAGGTCAGAACGGGCCCCGGCGTTCCCGGGCCGCCCGACCAGTCGCTCTGGGTCGCACTGTCGGCAGATGCTGATGCAGCAGACAAGACGAGTGAGGCACAGAAGGCGAAGCGGAACATCCCCGTCACCCCCAGGAGGATGTGCATCTTGCAGGAGGCGGTGTCAAGTGGAAAGGACGCTCGCATGGCTTCGTCGCCGGGTGTCTTGCGAGAAGCGCGAGGAGGAGGATTTCGCCACTCCCTTCGCTCATTCCTGCCTCGCCGGAATGAGACCCCGACAGCTCCTTTGCTTCGCTCCGGGCGAAGCAACGGGGCTGGCGAGGCGGTGACCCGGCGTCACAGCCGGGTTCACGGCGATACACGAAGTAGCTGACAGCAGCAGGCGGCAGAGCAGGCCACCTGTGTCAGGTGGCTGCTCAACTGCTGCAAGGACCCTATCGGCGGGTGATCGAGAACTCCTTCGGTCTGCCTCCGCAGGACAGGAGCAGCAGCGTTCCACCGTCAAGGCACAGCCGCTCCCAGCGGAACCATACCTTGCCGCCGTGGTCATGGATCTCTACTGCGTCGTCTCCGGTGATCCGGTAGTAGAGAACCGGCCCGCAGACGGCGCCGCCCTTCGTGCCGATAGTAGCGGCAACGTGCTCGCCGTCGATGAACCAGAACTGCTCCAGAACCTCGTCGTCCACCAGCTCGAGCCGAGCCTGGAGAAGGTCCCTGATGATTTCCGCTGCGGCCATGCTTCGTTCCTTCCCGACGGGAGGCTGCGGTTCCATCGGCAGGGAACATTCCGGGGGGAGCCCGGCTTGAACAAGCCCTCGTTCACGTTTGCGACTCTGCGTGTGCCGGCAGGCGTGCAGAACAACGCGCTATACAGGCAGCGCCGGTTTCCGTTGTGATTTCAGCGTGCGAGATATCCCACTGGTGCCCCAGGCCCGACTCGTGCCGAACCTGTTGCATCCCTTCCGCACATTCGCAGGCGAATGTGCTGTCGGATCGCTCATCTCCGCGAGGCGCGGATG
>CAZRWD010000006.1:0-2561 GCA_964603785.1 uncultured bacterium | reverse complement strand
TCGGCCCTCTCGCACATTCGCAGGCGAATGTGCTGTCGGGCTGCTCATCTCCGCGAGGCGCAGATGTTCGTTCGGCCCTCTCGCACATTCGCAGGCGAATGTGCTGTCGGGCTGCTCATCTCCGCGTCCCGCGGAGATGAGCGTGGTGCCCCTGCTTCTGGAAACATGGAACACCCTGATTCCCTACTTAGCCCATCTCGCAGAGGTCTGTGGCTCTATCGGAAAGTAGAGCGACGGTGAAGGGCATCAGCATCTCATGGAAGTGGAGGCCGCTCCGCAACGAGGACTGCATCACTGATGATGCTGGATCGGGCGGAACTGCCTCAGTAGTGGTACCGGCACTGAAGGAAGTCGATCCTGTCCTTGCGGACGAGATAGACGAACCTGTGCTCCTGTGTCAGTCTGCGGGACCAGGCTCCTTCGGCCAGGTACCTCAATGGCTCCGGCTTCCCTATCCCGGTGAACGGATCCCGCAGAACCGCCTGAACGATCGCCAGCGCTCTCAGCGCGACTTTGCGCTCTGTCTCGACCCAGTGCTGGAGGTCCTCGATGAACTCGGGATGGAAGACTGCAAGCCGCTCGTTCCCCTCGGTTCTGCAAGGCGGCTTACCCTTCGGCAAGGCCGGTCTTCTCCCGGAGCGATTCCAGGGACATCGGAGGCAGGTCGTTCGATAGAGCGCGCTGGAGAGCCTCGAGGAGCCGCCTGGCGTTCCTTGGAGAGCGAAGCAGATGAGCCGTTTCCATGAGGCTGGAGAGCTCCGCCGCGGAGACCAGGGCCACGTCCTCGGCCGACCTGCGCCTGATGATCACCGGCTCCCTGGAGGAGGCGACAAGATCACAGAGCGCAGCCAGCTTGGCTCTCGCATCGGAATATGTCGTGACCGTCATTTCGCACCACCAATCTTGTACAGAAATATTGTACAATATCAATCAGGTGTTGTCCAGACGCGACGGCTCGCCAATACAGTCTAGCTTGCCGGCCGAGGTCTACGACCTTATCGGGGCGTAGGCAGAACCGGGGCCTCAGCACTGTGGCTCTGGAAGCCCTCTCCTGGGCGGGGAAGTACATCCCAGAGGCGAATGGAACAGGAGTGGATCCGGACCTGCTTAGAGCCTGACCACCCGGATCGACGAAACCCGCCCATCGACTGCACCCTGGATCAGGTAGGTGCCGACGGGGACCTGCCCACCAGAAGCATCCCGCCCGTCCCAGGTGAATGAAGAGCCCTCGCGGTCGGGAAGGCTCCGGATCAGCCGCCCCGTGATGTCGTAGACCATGAGCTGGCCAGGGAGAGCGTTACCCGCACAGCTGATCGTAACGAATGAGCTGAACGGATTGCTGGAGGGATGGAGAACAAGGCCGGGTTCGGTGGCGTCACCACTCTCGATCCCGGTCTCGGGGGCGTACCGCAGCAGGTAGCCGTTCCAGTCGGAATGGACGGTATCCCAGATCTGTCCCGCGACGATGTAGCCGCCCTGCGAGAGTTGCTGCACGCAGTTGAAGTAGTTGGCCCGTGCTCCGATACTGTTGAAGACATGCCACTCATCATTGCCCAGTGAGTCCATCTTTACGAGCCAGCCGTCATAGGTCGTTCCGGTATCTGCCGGGGCGGAATGGATGTCGACAGTAAAGGGAGGACCCCAGTACCCCCCCTTTCCACTAAAAACATAACCTCCATCCATCGTCGGGCTGACAGAGTACCCCATCCGACCGGAAGTCCCGACAATCTCCTGACTCCACTGCTCCTCTCCAGACCAGTCGGTATGACAGATCCAGGACCAGGGACCAGTCACGAATGTGAATCCTGTGGAGCTCGTGCAGAGCGATCCCGCCCACTCGACCCCGGTCGAGAACTCCCCCGTGAAGTCCGACACCCACTCGAGGTTGCCGTCAAGGTCGTAGCGGATGAGCAGAGGTCCGTATCCTTGACCGCCGTCCACGAACATGACCAGGCCCCCGTCGTGGTAGACCACACGGCGAGCCCTTGCCCAGCCGGGCTCCCACACCCGGGTCCAGAGCGTGTCGCCCTGCGAGTCGGTCCGGAGCAGCCACGGATCGTAGTTTCTCACGTGACCGCAAACTGCGAATCCACCATCAGGCAGAACAGTAATGCATCGCCCTTCTACTGATAGTCTATCCTGTGATGTCAGCCAGTACACCCTGTACCAGAGTGGATCTCCATCTGCCGTTACCTTTGTGATCCACAGGCCGGACACCGTTTGCTCAGGATCGGTCCCCCATCCAGTAGCGACGATGTTGCCGTCAGGTAGTTCTTCGACCCAGTAGGCGAAGCCGATGCCGCACATGCCGCCTTCCCAGAGCACATTGCCATTCTCGTCGAAACGGACGACAGGCTTGTGAGGAAGGGCGGTGACTGTGGCTGCAATGAAGCCTCCAGACTGCGACTCGCCAATGTGGTGTATCTCGTGGATCCAGTCCGGTGGCTCTACAACCCACATCAGCGCAGGCGGTCCGTCCTCGGCCATGACCGGCAGGGCCAGGCCCAAGGAGAGAAGGCCCCCCTTGATGCACCTCACCTCAGTCCCCCGACTCCTCCAGG
>CAZRWD010000005.1:0-181328 GCA_964603785.1 uncultured bacterium | reverse complement strand
GATAGATCGCTGAGTAACACCGATGGATGGAAACACCTGAGGATTGGCTCCCCGGCGAGGACTTGAACCTCGAACCTAGTGGTTAACAGCCACCCGCTCTGCCGATTGAGCTACCGGGGAACCGTGAGGCACGCAAAGATAGGCGCGAGGGTGCGTTTCTGTCAATCAGGAGTGGGGGTGCGCATCCAGCGGCAGCCTGACGATCATGGTGGTGCCCCGGTCGAACTCGCTCTCGGCCGTGATCGAGCCGTCGTGTGCCTCCACGATCTTCCTGACGAGCGACAGGCCCAGGCCCAGGCCTCCGTCGGGGTTCCTCCGGGCCTGGCGGCCCCGGTAGAGGAACGAGAAGATGTGCGGCAGATCCTCCGCAGGGATGCCCACGCCGGTGTCGGAGACCCGGAGTTCGGCCTCGGCGCCCTCGCGAGTCAGCTCCATGGTGACCTCCCCACCCGGCCTGTTGTACTTGAAGGCGTTCATCACGAGGTTCGTGACCACCCTCCGCAGGAAGGTCTGGTATCCCCTGACGACCAGCGGGCCCTCCGCGATGTCGCCCGTGAGGCGCATCCCCTTCTGCTCGAAGAAGGGCCTCCATAGGTGCAGCACCCCGCTGCAGAGCGTGGCCAGGTCGACCATGGTCCGCGGTATGCTCTCCCCGCCGGCGGCAAGGCTCCCGAGGTCCATGATGTCGTCGACGAGGGGCAGCAGCTCCTCGGCCCTCCTCCTGGCCCTGTCCACCATTTCGCGGGCCCGCACGGGATCCGAATCCAGATAACCGTCACTCACCGAGGAGAGGAGGGCGACCATCGCGGCGAGCGGGCCCTTCAGCTCGTGTCCCAGGATCCTCAGGATCTCGGCCGGAGTGGGCTCGTCGCTTTCGAGTATGGCGTCGATCAGCCCCCTGACGACCTCGATGTCGGGGAGATCGGCGCCACACCTCGCCTCGGCGTCGACCAGCCTGTCCCGGGCCTTCTTCAGCAACTCCCAGGGATCCTTCAGCATCTGCCCCTCCTCCCTGCAGCCAGACCCGAGAGGCCGGTCAGGAGCATCTCCGAAAGCACGGTCAGACCCCTCATCATCCCGGCGGCCAGGACGACACGCTCCACGCCGAGGGCCGGTCCGAGCGCCAGGGCGGCTACCCCCTCCCTGACTCCGAAACCCGCCGGGGAAAGGATGAAGAGCGCCCCCGCCAGCCCGCCCAGGAAGTAGCCGGACGATGCCGTCAGGAAGCCCGGGACTGCCTCCGCGCCGCCAAGCCCGGTCAGCAGCGCGAAGGCCAGGCCGTGCATCGCCGACCCAAGCAGCACCGACCCGAAAGCAGCCGCGTGGAGCGAGAGCGCCGGATACCTCTCCGGGACCGGATGTCCGAACAGGCGCAGTAAACTGCCGAACGCCCGCCTGAAGAGCGGCGGGGAGGTCACCAGCAGGAGACATGCGGCAAAGGCCGAGACAACCGCGGGCACCCACCCGGGAAGGTGCCCCGACAGCCATGGCATGCCGGCGAGCACCATTGTCGCAGCCGATCCCAGGGTCAGGCCGTACTCGACGACCGTCGCCCCTGCCACCCTGGCGAGCGGCACGCCCGGATAGGCCGTCATTCTCACCGCGGCCAGCCCGGCATTGCCGGGTACGTACCGGCCCAGATAGGAGAGGGACCAGGCCCGGGCGTCCGCCGCCGGGTGCGCACCCAGTTCGAAACCGCGCGAGAGCAGCCTCCAGCCTCTGAACCGGGCGAGGTATCCCGCGAGAACGAGAAGGGCCGCCAGGATGATCGTGACGACCGGGACCGACCCGGCCGCCTCCAGGAGCGCCGGAGCGTTCCTGACTGCGTAGGTAGCGGCGAAGAACGCCACGGCGAGGTAGAAGAGGTACTTCAGGAGAACAGGGAGTCTCGGCTTCATCGGCGTACCCGGGGGATGCTCTGCAGGACCTTCAGGCCGACGAGATCGAGGGACCACGCCCACCACGGCACGGCGAGGAGCAGTCCTCTCAGGGGGGAATCGAAGGCGCGGACCAGAGCGAGCTCCATCAAGGCTGCCGGAAGATGAGCCGGCGAGATATTCCTTTCCCCCGCAAGCCCGTATCCGAAAAGCGGCGCCAGGGCGGCCCTCGTCGGCGCCCTGTCGTGCCATGCCAGCGACCTTTTCTGGGCTGCCGTCACCAGGGTCTCCGATGCCGGGCGCAGCACCGCCGCGCCCTCGGAGCCTAGGAGGTCGAGTGCGGCGGAGCCAGCCCCGGTCATGGCCAGGGCAATCGTCTTCTTGTTGCGCGAATACCTCTCCCGGGCCAGCCAGGCGTCGCCGAACGAGATGTCGGCGGCGCTGCCGAGGTGGTCCCTGCAGGAGAGGCATGCCCTCCTGCAGTCCGCATGGAGGTTCTGCAGCAGGCCGAATCCCTTCCTGAAGGAGACCTCGACTGTCCTTCCGTCCTCCAGCCCGACCGTGCTGACGCCTCTCCACCTGCCCGACCTGTAGCGGAACCAGGAGGGCTTCGCACCCCCCGCCCACCGTTTGATGAGATCGTCCGCCAGCGAGGTGCGTGTCGCGTGCCCGCACCACAGGCAGACCACCAGCCCCAGTTTCGCGGCAAGCACCGGCTCCGCGAGGACCGCCCTCCTCAGCGCCGCCGCCTGGCACGGGAGCATCACCACGTCGACCGGTCCGCAATCCGCCTTGCGCAGTATCCCCAGAGCCGCGGCAAGGTGCGGCATCCACCCGTATATGCTCCCGGCCGATGCGAGGACCTCCTCCGGGGCCGTGGCGAGAATGGTGACCGGCACGATCCTCCCGCCGACCATGCGCGGGGACGCGACGACGGCACCTATCGACCTCCCGGAGGCGATCCTCGATGCAAGCAGTCCGGTGGCAAGCCCGCCCGAAGCCCGTGAACCCGCCGTGCGCTCGTCTGTGGAGAACCCGATCCTCACCACCGGCCGGCAGCCGGGAGGCAGGAACCTTGCGGGGATGGGACGGCCGCGCCTTCCCGAGGGGTATTCCGATGCGGTCAGATGGTCCCTCACGAAGTCGAGCTGGGCCTCCGCCGATCTGCGGACCGACTCGAGAGAGGAGCGGATCTTCGATGCGATCCCCTCCCGGTTCGCCAGGAGTTCCGCCGCCAGCCCGGCGAGCCGCTCCGACGACAGGTCCGGGGCCGACACCACGAATCCGCCCATGCCGAATGCGTCCATCACCTCGCCGTACTTGTGGTTCCAGGCTGTTGCAGCCACGGGGACACCGGAGGCCAGGGCCGAGACCATCCCGTGGAACCTGGAGGAGATCGCCATCGTGCAGCCGCCTATCAGAGCCCTGAGCTCCTCCGGGCCCTTCTCCTCGAGGTGCGGCTCGACCACGGCATCCCCGCCCATCGAATCGAGTATCCCGGTGCAGACCTGATGGTCGTTGTTGTGCGACCTGATGCCGGGTCCGAGGTTGCTGTGGGCGATCAGGACGATCACGGCGCCGTGGTCGGCCGCCATGGCCCTGCAGAGGCCGGTCATCACCCCGATGTAGTCGATGCCCAGTGCTCTGCATCTCCTGCGCATGACCTCGCTGGGCATAACTGCGACCCTGGGAGCCCCGGTCGGCGGACCGGCCGCCTCCGGGGAGGGAAGGGTGAAGGCCAGGTCGGGCGCGATGCCTGCATGCCCGATTCCCGCCGTTTCGAGATGGGCCGCCGAGACGGGTCCCCTCGGGAAGACGGCGGCCAGCCCGGGGAGGAGGAGGCGGGCCGCCGCACGGGCGAGGCCCCCGCCCAGGGGGCCGAATGCCTGAGAGAGCTTCACGCAGGGCACCTGCGCAAGGAGAGGCGAGAGGATGCATGCGGCGTTGAAGGCCGTGTTCGCAGTCCTGCCCTTAACGAAGGAGATGCCCGACAGGTCCAGCACAATGTCGCACGAGAGCATCTCCCGCAGCGGGCGGCAGGCCTTCGGGGCGATACCCGCCGGGAGCCGGACCAGCCGCAGGAGGGCGAAGACAAGCGCGGCGGCGGGCATGGTCGCGATCGTCACGAGCGGAGGCGCCGGGACGATGTCGAGGTTCGGGTAGGTGCTGCATTCCCCGTCACGCCGCGGATAGAGGCTGAACAGGACGAACCGGGTCCCCGCCGGAAGCCTCCGGGTCAGACCTTCGATCACCGCGGCGGCCATGGCCGCCGCGCCCTTGTTGCCCGTGAGGCTGGCTCCGGCGAGACCGATGCGGAAGGGTTCGACGAGCCCTGATCCAGTCATGTGCCGCTCCCGCGGGAAAGCGCCTCGCACCTCTCGGCCCTTTCCAGGACCACTGCCGGCGCCGAGGGATCCCTGGCGGCTTCGCGATAGTAGCCCGAAGCGAGCGCATACTCGCCACGGTGCTCCGCCAGCACGCCCCTGTAGTAGGCCGTCCTGCTGCCCCAGCCGCCGGGGCTGGTCAGGAGCAGCCCCGCCCAGAGCAGCACCGGGATGATCGCCCGGATTGTCGGCCGGGTGCCTCTTGCGAGCGGGATCCAGATGACGAGTGCCGATGCTGCGAGCAGCGCTGCTGCGATCGTGCCCCCCAGCCAGGCGGAGTGGTGACCGTCGAGGAGCATCCGCACTCCGATGTTCCATTGGGGGATCGGGATCGGCTGCTCGACGGGATGTACGGGCTGGTGTACCTCGCCGAGCAGTCCGACGAGAGCCTGCAGGATCCCGGGCAACACGAGCAGCCATGCGCAGAAGGCTCGCCTGGGGCCCGCCGATGCGAACCTCGACAGTCCCTGCGCCAGGAAGGGGATCACAGGTATGAGGTGCCTCGGGCCGAAGGCCCAACCCCCGCTAGGCATGTAGTAGGCGCCGAAGAGAAGGATGTACGAGATCACGACCAGGGGGCCCGGATCCGTCGACAGGGTCTCGCGAAGCCTGCGGCCCGTGAGGAGACCGGCGAGACCCGCCGCAGCCCATGGCATGTAGAAGAAGAGCCCGCGCTCCGGCGAGAGGGTTAACAGGAACAGGCTGCGGAGATTCGGCAGTGAGAAGCCGAAGAACCCGGTCGTCATGCCTTCGAAGGCCTGCGAGCTCTCCAGCGAGTATCCCATGCGCAACGGGCTGCCGAAGGCGTGCCAGTTGAAGAGGATCTGCGGCAGGAAGACAGCGATGCATATCGCGGCCAGCCGGAACAGGGATCCTGCCGTCCAGGCGGCTCTCGGACGATATGCGAGCAGCAGGGCGAATGGCAGCGCAACGGGGAACTCGAGCGCGCATGCCATGGCGCCCGTGAGATCCGAGAGGGCGTACCGGTCTCTGGTCTGCAGGAGATGGCTCGCGAACAGCATCGCCGCGGCCGGGACGTGAGCGTACAGGAGGCTCGCATACGGAAGCAGGATGCTCCCCAGCCCCAGTGCCGTCACTGCAAGGAGCCCGCCCTCCGTGCGCCCTGTGGCGGAAAGGAGCGAGAGGAGAAGCAGGAGGAAGGATCCGCCTACAAGCAGGCGCTCTGCGAGACGGCGTGCGGGATCGTCCAGGAGATCTTCCGGGAGCCCTGGTTCGCCCATGCCAGCCAGACGCGCGGCGAGACAGACCGGGATCGCTGCTACGGACAGGAGAACCGCCTTGTCGGGATAGTAGTGCCCGTCCAGCAGCGCCTTGTCGCTCGTGAGGTGCTGATACCTGTCGATATCGAGGGATCCGCGGTCGCAGACCGAGCGGGTCAGCGCCCATCTGGTCAGCACGTTGTCGTAGGGATACGGGTGCGCAGTGAGCGCGGCGAGGAGCACTGCGACAATCACAGGAAGCATGATACGGGTCTTGGACATGCCCCTCCCAGGTCATCGGGTGAAGAATACCCCACGCGCTCCGGCGGTGCCAGTGCGGCCGCACCGCGCTATCTTCGGGGATCGAGACTGGAGGTCCGGATGGCCAGGTTCCCCGCCGCTCTCTTCGTGTTCGCACGCATTATCCTGTTGTGGGCGGCGTTCCACGGTGCGGGACTGGTCCTGGAGAAGCCGGTGAGGAAGATCTCCGGAACGCTGCCGGGGCCCCCGGTCATCACGGGGATGCTGGCATTCCTCCTTCTTGCGTTCCCGCTCTCCCTCCTGCACCTGCTCGAAGCCAGGCTCATGGCGGCCCTGGTGGGAATGGCAGGGCTGTACGGAACTGCTTCCATCCTGAAAAGTCTCGCTCCACGCCTGCGGAATGCGCGGCGCGTGAGACCCGCCCCGCTCCCGGTCATCCTCGTCATCCTGCTCGCGGTCCTGCTCCCCAGCACCCTGTTCAGGGCCGCCAAGCCCCAGGACCATTCGGATCCGCTCATCACCTACGCGGTGCAGCCGGACAGATGGCTGGATGAGGGCCGGATCTTCTTCCTCGAGGAGACGAGATTCTCGGCCATGCCCCTCCTGGGCGAGACACTCGCGCTATGGCCGGCATCGCTGGCGATGCCGGGCGTCTCGGGTCTGGAGGGTGTCGACTCGGAAGGCCTCGAGAGGCGGACCGACCGTCTGAGTCTCCTGCAGGTCTTCCAGATGAGCCTGCTCCTCTCGTCGGTCCTGCTCGCCTCTCGTGCCCTCCGTCTCGGGGCGTCCGGGACGCTGCTGGCCCTCACGGCCGTGATGGCTTCGAACATGCTCATCGGCTGGGGATCACTGGCCAAGGTCGACATGACCCTCGCCTTCCTTGTCACCGCAGCGATGGTATTCCCGGCACGGAGACTTTTGACGGGTGGCGACGGGGGCGGGTCCTGGCCGTTCCTTCTCTTCGGCGCGGCGCTCGCCGTGAAGATGACCGCATGGCTGCTGGTGCCCTTCTTCATCCTTCTGCACCTGGCCTCCGAGGGGCTCCGCACCCGGAGACTCGCGGCGGGACTCGCGGTCATGCTGGTGCCCCCCGCCTGCTACATGGCAAGGACGCTCGTCCACACCGGATCGGTGCTGTACACTGGCCCGATGAGTGTCCCGGCCGCGACGGGCGGCTGGGCCTGGACGGCCGTTCCCGTCCTCGACGCGCTGTCCGTGCGCGAGAGCCCGGGACTCCTCGCGGATCTCGGCGACCTGTCGCTGGCCTGGGACTATCCGCTCGTGCTGCTCGTGCTGGGCTTCGCCGCAACGGCTCTCGCGGCGGGGGGGCGGAGGGGCAGGGTCGTCCTGATGACCGCCTTCGCCGGTTACATGATCCTCTCCGCGACGCTCCTGAGCCCGACGGAGTGGAGCGGGAAGTACACGCTCACGGTCCTCCCCCTCATGGCTGCAGCAGGGGCCTCCTGGTGGCCTTCCGGCCGACGGGGGCTGCTCTTGGGCCTGGGCTTCGCGGCGGCCGTGTCCGCGACATCCGAGCTCCTGCCCAGGGCGAGGTTCGTTCTGGGGTTCATGAGGTCGTCCCGCATCCTGACCTACGACTCGGACACATACCTCTCCCCCAGGGGCATCCAGCTGCTGGCCAACGGGGCTCTGCCCGAGGGCTCGGTCATCCTCTCCCTCTCGTCCGGGGAGAGGTACCATTCGGACTATCCTGTGATCTGCGCCCGCACCCATCCCCTTGCCAGGAGGCTCTTCCTCGCCGGACCCCTGCAGGATGAGCTCTCGGTGCTGAGCGATCTCGGGGTCACGCACCTCTGCTTCGTCAGGGGCGACCCCATGGGGATGAACATTGCCAGGCTGAACTACTGGAGCCCCCCGGAAGGGGCGGAAGACCCTTCGGACTCGCTGGCCCTGCTGCATGAGGGATCCGTGCTGCGGGAGGTCGCGGGTGACGGGATCTACGTCCTATGCCGGGTGGAGTACCCCTCCGAATAGGGAGCGGCGGGCCCGGAGGCCCGCCGCAGGCAACCGATCGTCGTGTGCTACTCGCTCTGCCAGCTCGTGATGCCGTCTACGACGGAGCCGTGCACGGGATCCGCGACGCCGCAGGGGATGGTGTAGGTGTCTGCAGCAGCGACGATGGCGTACGCGAGATCAGTGGTGGGGCACTCGGTCTCTTCGGCGTTCTCCATCATGCCGCTGGCGTCGAGGTTGGCGACGGAGCCGTACACGTTGTACTTGCCGTAGTACATGGCCTCGGCGGAAGCCAGGGAGCGCATGTTGCTGCGGCAGGCGCTCTGCTCGGCCTGGTCCTTGACCGCGCCGAACTTGGGGATCGCGATGGCGGCGAGGATGCCGATGATGACCACGACGATCATCAGCTCGATGAGGGTGAATCCTCTCTTCATCCTTTTTCTCCTTTCGGGAATGGGGCACTACCTATAACACCAAAGCAACATATCTGCCATAGACGGTTTATCGAAATCATCACTTGATCATCGAGTGTTTCCATGATCAGGAGTGCTTCTCCCGAACCCGATCCGTCTCCCCTGCACGCAGTCTGCGTTCCGGGGCCGTGACGCATCTCAGTCGTCTCCCTGCCAGCTCGTGGTCCCCGATGAGACCGAGCCATGACCCGTATCGCCGTTGTTCGGACAGGTCACTGTGTACTCGTCCGGCGCAGGCGTACCAAGGAGATAGGCGCCTATCGCGGGCCTGTGGGGGCACCTTATGAGCGAGGCATTCGCCTGTATCGCGTCCAGGTGGGTGATGTCGGCCGTGAAGCAGCCGTACTTGGGGAAGTACACGGCCTCGGCGGTGGCAAGGGTGCGCATGTTCCCCCTGCAGGACGACTGACGGGCCAGTTCCTGTACGCTGTTGAACTTCGGGATCGCTATGGCGGCCAGCACCCCGATTATGACCACCACGATCATCAGCTCTATCAGAGTGAATCCCTTGTTCATGACACCCTCCTTGCCTGACTGATGAGCAAGAATCGTGCCAGTGGTATCCGATGATGACGACATCGACAGGGAGAGATGATCTGCGAAGATGCGGGCCGATCCTGAGCGAGGCGAGGGTGGGCGGGAACGGCTTGCACATTGCAAGCCCGGCACTCAGAAATCCATGAAGAAGCTCCTGCGGGGGTTGTTCAGGACTGTCAGCCTGACGAGGCGTGCCACCACCGAGTCCCGCGGGGTCCCCGGCCCTCCCGCTTCATCCAGCCCGCCCGAGGTGTCCAGGTCGGGATTGTACCGGCGGGCGAGGCTCTCGAACCACGGCGAGAAGTTGCCGGTGGAGAGCAGGACGATGTCGGGCCTTCGGTCGCGTACGTACTTCGCCACCCAGGAACCGTAGAGCAGGTCGTTGTCCGAGATGAAGAAGCCCGCCTCCGGCGGGGCGGAGGCCAGGACGGCCTCCACATCCCCCCGCTGATCGGGAAGTGGCTCCGGCCCGTCGAATGCCGAGAGGCACACCGCGGCGGCCATGGCCAGGACCGGCAGCCTCGGCGCCCGTGCCGCAGCTTCGGCGGCGAGGACGGTCAGGACGACGAGCGAGAGCCAGCCCGTCTGGGTGGTCCCTGCCGCCATGGGGTTCACGAGGACGACGAAGAGCATGTCGAGCAGGAGGAGCAGGAGCAGTCGCATCAGTCGGCCCCTGTGGCGGCCGGCCATCAGCAGCGCTCCCGCCGCCGCGGGAAGCATCAGGGCCGGCCACAGCATCCCCTTCAGCACGCCGAGATGGGCCGTGACCGATTGCAGGGAGAACCTGCCCATGGATGCGCCGTAGACCTCGCGGTAGCCGGAGGCGCTGACCTGCCGGAGGAAGGAGCCCAGCGTCCCCGGCCCGCCCCAGTCGACCACCGCGGACGCGGCCGAGCACACGGGGAGGGCAAGGTACAGGCTGGCCCCCAGGGCGAGAGCGCCCAGGAAGGTCGCCGCTCGGAACCTGTCCACCTTCAGGGCTGCCGGGACCATGATGCCGGCCGGATGGATGGAGACCGCCAGCCCTGTCAGGTACCCCGCCGCTGCGGAATCCGCCCTGCCGAGCGTAAGGGCTGCGCAGAACGACAGGAAGAGCAGGCCGTACGCATCGAACGCCAGCACCCTCGCGCGGAAGGCCGGCAGGACCATGACCGCCGCGCCGAGGAGCCATCCGGCATATCCGGTCCTGCGGAACAGCAGCCATATCGAGAGCGCGGCACAGAGGGCCCCGAGCAGAACCAGACCGCGTTCTCCGAGAAGCCACGAGGCTCTGGAGAGCAATGCCAGCAGGGGCATGCCGGGAGGATGGGCCGTGCCGCCCAGCCGTGCGATCGTGAGCATCTCGCCGCCGTCCTCCATCGGGATGCCCTGCTGGCCGAGGAGGATGCCGAGGATGAGGAGGGCTGCCGGGAATGCAGCCCCGGCGGCCCGGCCGGGGCTCGTCAGGCGGTGCGGACGGGAGCCCGCCTCAGGTCTTCCTTCGGCGGGCATACCTCTCCAGCTTCCTGTGGAGGGTGCTCTCGTCGATGCCCAGCATCCTGGCGGCCAGCTTCTTCTGGCCGTCGGCCCTGTGGTCGAGGACGAACCTGATCCAGGCCTCCTCGATCTCCTGGAGCGTGGGCGGCGTGAGCGAGTCGGGGAACGAGCCCTCGGTCTCGGTGCCGGTTATCACGGCTTCGCGGTTGTGGTCGATCTGGCGTATCGATTCCGGCAGGTCGCCCTCCGAGACGGTGTCCGTGCGGACCATGACACAGAGACGCTCCACCAGGTTCTCCAGCTCCCTCACGTTCCCGGGCCAGGCGTATCTGGCCAGGAGCTCCAGCGCCCCGGGGGTGAAGGTCTTCACGGGCGCTCCGAACTTGGATGCATAGAGCCTCGAGAACCTGTCCACGAGCAGCGGTATGTCGGAGGCCCTCTCCCTCAGGGGCGGGACGCGCAGGGGGATGACGTTAAGCCGGTAGAAGAGGTCGGCCCTGTACTCCCCGGCCTCCATCTTGCCCCTGAGGTCGGCGTTGGTCGCCGCTATCAGGCGGACGTCGAAGGGGACGGCCTTCGTGCCCCCGACGGGCAGGACCTGCCTCTCCTGCAGGGCGCGCAGCAGCTTCACCTGGAGGTCCCTGTCCAGCTCGCCCACCTCGTCCAGGAAGAAGCTGCCCCCGGAGGCGGCCACGAGCAGGCCCTCCTTGTCCCTGTGGGCGCCCGTGAACGAGCCCTTCACATGCCCGAACAGCTCGCTCTCGAGGAGCGTGGAGCTGAAGCTGCCGCAGTTCACCGCGAAGAACGGCCCCGAAGAGCGGCGGCTGTTGAAGTGTATGGCACGCGCGACGAGCTCCTTGCCGGTCCCGCTCTCGCCGGTGATGAGCACCGTGCTCTCCTTGTCGGCGACGACGCGAACCTGGTCGAGCAGCTCGAGCATGATGTCGGACTTGCCGGCGATCTCGCTGAAGTCGAAGCTGGTGCGGACCTGCCTGCGGAGGAGCCTGTTCTCCGCCAGGACCTCCTTCACCTTGAGGGACCTCTCCAGGGAGAGCATGAGCTGGTCTATCTCGAAGGGCTTGATGAGATAGTCGTTCGCGCCCTCGCGCATCGCCCTGACGGCGCTGTCGATGCTGGAGTAGGCGGTCATGACTATCCCGACGAGCTCCGGGTTGAGCTTGCGCAGCTCGGCGAGGAGCTCTATGCCGTCCATCCCGGGCATGCGCAGGTCGACCAGGGCTATGTCGGGCGACCGGCCGGCGGCATGTTCTAGGGCCCTGGATGGTGAGCCGAAGCACTGCACCTCGAAACCCTTGCGCGTGAGCAGCACGCTGAGCCAGTCGAGCATGGAGGGCTCGTCGTCGACTATCAGAAGCCTCAGCTGGGGCGTCATGCCGCACCCTCGGCCGGAGCGGGCAGGACGACCGTCGCTTCGAGCCCGCCCTCGGCCCTGTTGCGGAGCTCGAGGGTGCCGTTGTGCTCCTCCGCCACCCTGCGAGCTATGTAGAGGCCCAGACCCGTCCCGTACTCCCTGGTCGTGAAGAATGGTTCGGTTGCATGGCCGAGGGTCTCGGGGGCCATCCCGGGGCCGTTGTCGCATATGCCGACCATGATGTTGTCATCGACACGGCCCAGGGTGATGGTCACCATGCCGTCGTTCGAGCCTTCCAGGGCCTCCGCGGCATTGCGCAGGATGTTCTCGAAGAGCTGGAAGAGCCTCTGCCGCTTCCCCCTCAGGACCACCGCGGGCATACCGGCCTCCTCCACCGTCACATGCTGAGCATAGCTGCGCCTCGCCCCCTCAACAACCTCCCTCAGGAGGTCGTCGAGCCTCAGGTCGCAGTCCTCGCGCTGTCTCCCCCCCCGGGCGATCTCGAGATAGCCTTCGATGATGTCCGACGCCCGCTGGGACTGGCTCACGATCATGCCCGACATCCTCTCGACCTCGAGGTCGCTGAGGCCGCCGGAACGGATCACCTGCGCGGCGCCGCTTATCGAGGCCAGGGGGTTGCGGATCTCGTGGGCCATGGTGGCGGAGAGCCTGCCCACCACTGCGAGCTTCTCGCGCTCGGCTAGCTGGCTCCTGAGGTTCCTGAGCTCCGTGACGTCAGTGAGCACGGCCATGACGCCCGGCTCCTCGCCGGAGGCGTCCCTGAAGGTGCCCATCCGGCACTCCAGCACCCTGTCGCCTACCACGAGGTCGATGTTGCCCCTGATCTCCCCCGAGTCCTGCATCGAGCGAAGGAGCCTGTAGATCTGGGTCTTCGCAACGGCAGCCTCCCAGTCGGCCCCGAGGCCGAGCATCCTGTGCAGGGTGCCGTTCGCGCCCAGCGGGACGCCGTCGGAGTCGAGGACAAGGATGCCGTCCGCGAGGCTCTCGAGAATGTCCCTCGAGCCCGTCCTGCTGGCCCTGAGAGCCTCCAGCGCGTCCGACAGCCTTCCCGACTGCTGCCTCAGCAGCTCGGACAGGAAGCCGGATATGAGGCCGACCGTGAGCAGGAGCATGCCGTGGAGAGCCACCCTCAGCATGACGTACTGCACGGTCAGCGAGGTGGGGGTGTTCAGGCCGAGCTGCTTCACCAGCAGGCTGCCGCCCTCCGGCGCGATCCCGTTCACCGTCATGAAGCCCGAGAGCGCGAGAACCAGGGTGTCCAGGAGGGAGATGTAGGTGCCCCCCCGCGGACCCAGGGTGTTTCCCGCCAGAAGCGAGTGCAGGATGAAGACGGCTGCGAAGGGTCCGTCGATGCCCCCGGCGAAGTGCACGACGGTCCCGAGGACCAGGGAGTCGCCGACCATGAGGATCCACCAGGGGAAGTGCCTCCCGGGGAACCTCCCTATGAGGATCGCGAAGGCGAGTCCGAGGAGGATGATCGCGACGGAGGCCGACCCGTAGGCGACGTCTATCGCGGGCGACCTCAGCACGAGGATGCCGAAGGCGCAGAGGGCGCCGAGGACGGAGAGGCGCCCGACCTGGATCCAGGTCAGGCGCCTGCCGAAGCCGAAGTCCAGTTGGGGGGCCTTCCCGCCCGCGCTCCTACTGGTTGCCCACGGCGCCGATGAGGTCGAAGATGGGCAGGTACATCGAGATGACCATGCCTCCGACGACCACGCCGAGTATGACAATCATCACGGGCTCGAGGGTGGAGGTCAGGCCGGCGACGGCCACGTCGACCTCCTCCTCGTAGAAGTCGGCTATCTTCAGGAGCATGTCGTCGAGACCGCCGGTCTCCTCGCCCACCGCTATCATCTGGGTGACCATGGTGGGGAACACCCCCGAGGCCTCGAGGGGGTTGGAGATGTTCTCACCGCCGGAGATGCTCGTGCGGGCCTGCATTATCGCATCGGCCACCACCTGGTTGCCGGCGGTCTTGGAAGTGATGCTGAGCCCGTCGAGGATGGCGACGCCGCTCGCGACAAGGGTGCCCAGGGTGCGGGTGAACCTGGCTATGGCCAGCTTCCTCTGGAGCGGCCCGAAGATGGGCACGATCAGCTTGACGTTGTCTATGAACTTCTTCCCGCCCGAGGTCTTGTACCACATCTTGTAGAGCACTATCAGGGCCACGATGCCTATGATCATGAAGAGGATGTAGTTGGTGAGGAACTGCGACAGCGCGATCACGAGCTTCGTGGGTCCGGGGAGCTCGGCGCCCAGGTCGGTGAACATGCTCTCGAAGATGGGGATGACGAAGAGCAGGAGCACGGCTATGACGATGACGAGGACGATAGTGACCACAAGCGGGTAGATCATGGCCGCCTTGATCTTGGAACGGAGGCTGGCGGACTTCTCGAGGTGCGTCGCAAGCCTGGCCAGGATGGTGTCGAGAATGCCTCCCTGCTCGCCCGCGGCCACCATGTTCACGTAGAGCTCGCTGAAGATCAGGTTGTGCTTGCCCATCGCGTCGGCGAGGGTGCCGCCCTTCTCCACGTCCTGGGTCAGGTCGGTGATGATGGTCGAGAAGGCCTTGTTGTCCTGCTGCCTGCCCAGGATCTGCAGGCAGTTCACGAGGGGCAGGCCCGCGTTGATCATGGTGGCGAACTGCCTGGTGAAGGACGCGAGCTGCTTGTCCGTGATGTTGGTGCCGAACTGCCCCAGGGCGCTGAGGTTCACGCCCTTCGAGCGTATCCTCTTGACCGCCACTCCGCGCTTCTCGAGCAGGTCGACCGCGTCCTTGCGGTTCGCCGCGGTGATGGTCCCTGAAAGCGTGCGGCCCTGCTTGTTCTCACCTGTCCACATGAAATCAGGCATCGCACTCTCCCGTCATCAAAGGACGTCGCGTCCGGTGACGATCATCTGCTCGAGCTCTATGGGGTCGGCGGAGCGCTCGATGGCTATCTCCTTGGTGATATCGCGCTTTGCGTACAGCTTGAAAAGGGACTGGTTCATGGTCTGCATTCCGAACTTCTGGCCGGCCTGCATCATGCCGTAGATCTGGTGCAGCTTGTCCTCCCTTATCGCCGAGCGCACCGCCGGAGTGCAGACGAGCACCTCAGCCGCCAGCGACCTGCCCGTGCCGCGAGCCTTCGGCACCAGCTGCTGGGTCATCACGCCGAGCATGACGAAGGAGAGCTGGCTGCGGACCTGCTCCTGGCTCTGCGGGGGGAAGGTGTCGATTATCCGGTTGATCGACTCGTAGGTGGAGTTGGTGTGCAGGGTGGCGAGCGTCAGGTGGCCGGTCTCGGCTATGTTCAGGGCCACCTGCATGGTCTCGAGGTCTCGCATCTCGCCTATGAGGACGACGTCCGGGTCCTGCCTGAGCACGTAGCGGAGGGCGTGGGAGAAGCCCTTGGTGTCCTCTCCTATCTCCCTCTGGTTGACTATGCCCTTGTCATGGTGATGGACGTACTCGATGGGGTCCTCCACCGTGATGATGTGGCAGGGGCGCAGGCTGTTGACCCTTCTCAGTATGGATGCCAGCGTGGTGCTCTTGCCGCAGCCCGTGGGTCCGGTGACTAGGATGAGACCCTGCCTCTTCTCGGACATCGGCGCGACCACGGGCGGAAGGCCCAGCTCCTCGAAGCCCAGGATCTCGTAGGGGATCACCCTGATGGCGCAGGCCACGCAGCCCCGCTGCAGGAACACGTTGGAGCGGAAGCGGGAAAGACCCTTGATGCCGAACGCGAAGTCGAGCTCCTTCTCCATCTCGAAGCGCTTCTTCTGCTCGTCCTTCAGCAGGCTGTAGACAAGGTCCTGGGTGTCCTGAGGAGTGAGGGGATCGTACTCCATCCGTGTGAGGTCGCCGTCGATCCTGATGACCGGAGGCACGCCGACCGTGAGGTGGAGGTCGGTCGCCCGGCGCTCCATCATCTCCTTCAGAAGCTGCTTGATATTCATGCGAGCATGCCTTTCGTGTCGGGTTCCTCTTCCCGCACCCTGGACTTTATCTCGCCCCTGGCGACCATATCCAGATGCTTCTTCCTCGCGACCTTGACCTCCGGATCGTCGTCGGCCGTGACCCTGTTGATCTCCTCCAGGGTGGTCAGGCCCTGCTTGAGCTTCTCGACCGCGTCCATCCTGAGTGTGCGCATGCCGGCCTCCACGCCGATGACCCTGAGCTGCCCTGCCGAGGAGCGGTCGATGATGGCCTGCCGTACGTACTTGTCGATGGTCATGACCTCGTAGATGCCGGTGCGGCCCTTGTAGCCCGAGCCGTTGCAGTTGCTGCAGCCCACGCTGGTGAAGGTCGTGCAGCCCTTCATGTCGTCGGGGTCGATCCCCGACTCCAGCAGTTTCTCGGCCGGGTATTCGAAGGGCTCCTTGCACTTCGAGCAGACCTTCCTGAGGAGCCTCTGGGCCATGATGGTGCGCACCGCCGAGGCGACCAGGAACGGCTTGATGCCGATGTCTATCAGCCTGTTGATGGTGCTCGGAGAGTCGTTGGTGTGGATGGTCGAGAAGACGAGGTGCCCGGTGAGGGACGCCTTTATCGCGATGGATGCCGTCTCGAGATCGCGGATCTCGCCGACCATTATGATGTTGGGATCCTGTCTGAGAATGGCGCGGAGCGCGTAGGCGAAGTCGTAGCCCATCGCGAAGTCGATCTGCGTCTGGAGGATGCCGTCGATGTTGTACTCGATGGGGTCCTCCGCCGTGATGATGTTGACCTTGGGCGTGTTGAGCTGGCTGAGCGCCGAGTAGAGCGTGGTAGTCTTCCCGCTTCCCGTCGGACCAGTCACGAGGACGATCCCGTACGGGGCGGCCACGCCCTTCATGAACTCGCTGAGGGCGTCCTCGGGGAAGCCGAGCTGCCTGAGATCGAACTCGAGGTTGCCCCTGTCCAGGATCCTCAGGACGATCTTCTCGCCGTTGACCGTGGGTACGGCGTTGACCCTGAAGTCGATCCACCTGTTGTCGACCCTGGCCTTGATCCTGCCGTCCTGCGTCTTGCGGCGCTCAGCTATGTTCATCCTGGCCAATATCTTGAGACGGCTGAGTATCGCCGGCTGGATGTCCTTGGGCAGTCTGCGCACCTCGAAGCAGGTGCCGTCCCTGCGGTAGCGTATCCTGAGGTACTTCTCGTAGGGCTCGATGTGGATGTCGCTGGCCTCGATGCGCACGGCCTTGGAGATGAGGGCGTCGACGAACTTGATCACGGGCGCGTCGTTGCTTATGCCGGTGGTGTCCTCGATGACGGCGTCCTCGTCCTCCACCTCCTCGAGGCTCTCGACCATCTCGAGCTCGTTCTCCTTCTCGTCGTAGGTCTCGAGCTTCTCCTCGACGGTGACCAGGTCGTCGACCTTCCCGTAGAGCTCGTCCAGGCAGCGCCGGACGGCCGACGGCGCGGAGGCGAATACGAGCACCTCCTTGCCCACGGTGAACTTGACCTCGTCGACCGCGAAAAGGTTGCCGGGGTTGGCCATGGCGATGTGGAAGTACCTGTTCTCCTCGGCTATCGGGAGGACTATGAACTTGCGTGCGGTCTCCTCGGGAAGCCTCTCGGTGAGCTTGGAACTGAGGGGGGTCTCGTTCAGGTAGACCGGCTCGACGCTGTAGATCTCCGCGAGGAACTCGGTGACTATCTCCTCCGGCACCTTGCCCAGGGCCACGAGGCTCTCAGCGAGGTCGGTCTCGCCCGGCCCGAAGTCCCTCGCCACGGACTCGATCTCCTCCGATGTGACGATCCCGGCCTCGACGAGCATCATCCCGAGCCTGTTAAGCACCGGCGGCTCCCGGACGGCCTTCCTGCGCCTCCGCGCGGAGGGCGGCCGCAGGTGGGCGTCGGAGGCTATTCGCCACCGACGGTACCCCTTATGACTTCCTCGAATGTGGTCTCACCGCGCTCGAGCTTCCTCAGGGCGGCCTCGCGGAGGTTCACCATGCCCTTGGCCAGCGCGGCCTTCTCTATCTGGATGCTGTTGGCGTCGCTCTCTATGAGCTGGCGGATGTCCTCGTCGATCGTCATCACCTCGAAGATGCCGTCCCTGCCGCGGTAGCCCGTGTTGTTGCAGTAGTCGCACCCCGTCCCCTCGAAGAAATCGATGCCCTTGAACCTCTCGGGCTTGATCCCCGCCTCGACGAGGGCCTCGTCGGGCACGTGAACCTGCGCCCTGCACTTGGGGCAGATCTTCCTGATGAGCCTCTGGGAGCAGATCGCGATGAGCGAGGTGCTGAGCATGAAGGGCTCGGTGCCCATGTCGATGAGCCTGTTGATGGTGCTCGGGGCGTCGTTGGTGTGTGTCGTGGAGAGCACGAGGTGGCCGGTGAGTGCCGCGCGGATGGCGATCGATGAGGTTTCCTGGTCCCTGATCTCGCCGACCATGATGATGTCGGGATCCTGCCTGAGGTAGGCGCGCAGGGCGGAGGCGAACGTGAGGCCGATGTCCTCGTTCATCTGCACCTGGTTGATGCCCTTGAGGTTGAACTCGACCGGGTTCTCGGCCGTCATGATGTTGACCCCGATGTCGTTCAGCTCGGTCAGCGCCGAGTAGAGGGTGGTCGTCTTGCCGCATCCCGTCGGGCCGGTGACCAGCACTATCCCGAAGGGCCTCTTGATGGCGCGGCGGAGCTCCCTCAGCGACTCCTCCTCCAGCCCGAGCTTCTCGAGGTCGAGGATGACCTTGCTGCGGTCGAGAAGCCTAAGCTCCACCTTCTCGCCGAACAGGGTGGGCAGGGTCGCGAGGCGCATGTCGACGAACCTGTCGCCCACGCGGATCTTCTGCCTGCCGTCCTGCGGCAGGTGCCGCTCCGCGATGTTCATCCCGCCGAGGATCTTGAGGCGGCTGACTATGGCCGAGCGGTACTTGCGGCTCGGGCGCATGACCTCGTGCAGCACCCCGTCGATCCTGAACCTGACCCTTATGTACTTCTCGAACGGCTCGAAGTGGATGTCGCTCGCGCCTCGCTTGACCGCATCGGCGATGATGCTGTTCACGAGCTTGACCACCGGCGAGTCGGCGATCTGGATCGAGAGGTCCTCCTCCTCGACCTCGGTGCCGTCGTCGGTGTCGACCACCATCGATTCGAAGACCTCGTCGCCCACCAGGATCTGCTCGGAGGGACCCGTGTCGAGGTCTTCGGCGACCTTCTCGGTGAGCGTCTTCTGGTCGAGCTGCACCAGGGCCTCGGTCTCCGGGTAGAACTTCTTCAGGGCTCTCTGGACCATGCTCGATGCGCAGATGTGCGGCTCTATCTCGAGGCCGATCGAGAACCTGAGGTCGTCGATGGCGAAGAGGTTGTCGGGGTCGGTCATGGCCACGATGAGGGTCTTCCCGGCCTTCTGGATGGGTATGACCTCGTAGCGCTTGGCCACCTCTGGGGGGACCAGGTGGATGATGGAGGCCTCGATGTCCATCTGGTCGAGGTTCACGCTCTCGATGCGGTGCTGCCGGGCGAGGTAGTTGTTCAGGTCGTCCTCGGACACGGCCTTCATCTTGACGAGATTGAAGCCGAGACGGCCTCCGTCGGAGCGCTGCATCCTGAGGGCCTGCTCGAGCTGCTCGCGCGTGATGATGCCGGCTTCGAGTAGCATCTGCCCGAGTTTCATTCCGGAATCCGCCTCTCGTTCCGGGAGGGCCCGGTCGAACCTCTTCCCCTGCCGTTTCGAATGGCCGCCCTTTTCGATCTAGAGCTTATTTTCGCAGAAGATGCGCTAGGTGTCAATGAACGGGGTCGGGGCCGGCTAGAAGTTGATCAGCACCCAGATGTCCATCCCGACGTCCCGCTGGTCGTAGATCGAGTTGACCCCGTCGGTCTTCCAGCCATAGATGCCTGTCAGACCTGCGGTTACGGAACCGAAATCGTAGTTGAGCGACGGCTCTATCCGCCACTCCTCCCTGTCGCTCTGCACCTGGTCCTGGTAGCCGGGGATGACGATCCGCGTCACGGTCCTCGACCTCGTGATGCGCAGCGCGGTCGTCAGGTCGCTCCTGAAGCTGATCCTGAGGCGGTTCAGGAGGGGCAGGGGGATCGCCAGGCCTCCCGGCGCGCTGAAGGCGTACTGCAGGTTCAGCTGGAAGCTGTTGCTGTCGCTCTTGTTCCTGGCCTGGGTGCCTGTGAAGTTGCGTGTCTCCGTCGTCGTCAGGTTGTCGCTGAGCGTGATCTGCACGTTGTTGCGGAAGGTCCCGGTGATGCTGAAGAGCGGGCTCCACCTGGTCGACTGCGTGCGGCTCGTCGGTATGTACTCGTCGGACTCGAACCTGCCGCTCTCGTTCCTCTCGATCCGGTAGCCCGTGCTCAGCGTGCCCGAGCGGAGGATGTTCGAGAGCGGGGCGAGGCGCTCGAGGCCCGACCAGGAGACCGTGAGGGCGGGCCAGGTCCGGTTGAGCTGCCTGTTCCAGTATCCCGAATAGAAGTGCCTGGTGTCGGTCCGCGAGTACTCGGCCCGGACGGACATCGAGACGAGGGGCCTGAAGCCTCCGGAGACCTGCAGGTTGTCGCTGGTGGTCCTGTCGTAGGGGTCGATGCCCTCCAGCGTCGGATCGAGGCCGAACTGGTATCCGAGCCCCGGGTAGAAGCCCAGCTCCCTGTACT
The DNA here is from genome assembly GCA_964603785.1 of uncultured bacterium. Classification (GTDB taxonomy): domain Bacteria; phylum Fermentibacterota; class Fermentibacteria; order Fermentibacterales; family Fermentibacteraceae; genus CAZRWD01. The sequence continues at coordinate 161,159 of CAZRWD010000005.1, read as the reverse complement.
GCGTGCCGATCGTCCTGGAGATGACGATGGTCGGATCGCTTATGCGGTCGGCGAGCCTGTCGAGCCTGGCGAGCAGCCAGCGGGGACTTCCCGGGGAGGCCTGCTCGTCGAGCCTCTCGTCCCTCGTCCTGGCGAGCGCCCTGATGGCGTGCACCAGGCCGATTCGCAGGTTCAGGCGCCGTGTGGCCGAGACGGACACGTCGGGGCTGCCGAGGGAGTCGTCCCCCGCCGTGTGGGGGGCCAGCCTGCTCGAGTTGTAGGCGGCGTCGTAGCTCACCCTCGGGAAGAGGTAGTTCCACAGGTTCACCTCCTGGGAGAGGCCGAGGTTCTGGTTCCTGGAGGTCTCCCTGCCCGCGTTGAAGAAGAGCCCCCTGTCCCAGGGATAGAGAAGGTCCCTGTTCACCCCGAGGGAGTACGTCGTGCCCTGGCCCTGCCAGAAGTTGAAGGAGACCGAGCCGTTCGTGCCGAGGGACCTTGTGGAGTTGGCCCTGGTCTGGGTCGTGTCCTGGTCGCCCAGCTCCCACCTGGTGTCCCAGGTGTTCTGCCGGACGACCGACCAGGAGAACCTCGTGGGTCTGAGCTGCAGGTAGGAGACCAGCGGTAGCCTGAAGAGCCTCTGCTCGCCCAGGCTCAGATCGTACTTCACCTCGCCGCGTGCCGACTGGAGGGTGTCCCTGTAGCTCGGGGACAGGCCGTACGTGATCCCGTAGGAGTGCCCCAGCTGCCAGGGGTCGAGGAGGTAGCGCGATACGGCACTTCCCGATGAGCTCCTGTTCCGCCTGAGGGTCAGGCCGGTGTTCCAGTCGTCGGTCTGCGTGCGCTGCTCCCAGGCCTCTTCGTCGGTGAGCCTCCGGTCCGAGTTGGGCTCGAGTTTCGGCTCGGAGAGCTGCTGCTTCCATGCGAGGGTGGCCGGCATGGAGAGGAACCAGGTTCTCGGCGTGAAGCGCTCGAGGTAGAGGGTGGCGTCGCTGCTGTAGCGGGTGGAGGTCGCCCCGAGGCCCGTGGTGGCTCCAAGGCCGTGGAAGTCGGCGCCGAGGCGCCTGTAGTCGCCGTTGAGCCTCAGGAGGTCGGCCACTTCGACGGTGGTGGAGAGGCGCTGGGCGAACCCGCTCTCGCCGTAGGGTCCCAGGAGGACTATGTCGTCCATCCAGGCCTCGGTGGTCAGCACTCCCCCGGTCGTGTTCCTGATCCCCGCGCTCATCACCATCACGTCGCCGAAGCTCGGGTTGCCGCGCACGGCCAGGTTCCCCAGCCTGAGATACACGAGATCCCTCTCGGCCTTCAGGACACGGAGGTCGGAGAGGTCGTCGAGGTCTATCTGGACGTTCTGCCAGCCCTGGGTCAGCGGCGTGCTGATCTCGTAGTAGTTCAGCGTGTCCCTGCCCATGCGGAAGAAGAACTCGCCCGCCGCCGACTCGTCGCCGTGCACGGGGAAGCGTATCGTGCGGTAGCCCGTGTAGTCCTCCGACGAGTAGAAGCTCTGGGTGGTTATCCCCTGGTGGCCCGGGAGGATGCCCGTGGCGTCGAGCACCAGGGACTGCTCCAGCTTGATGTCGCCGTTGTCGTCCCTGCCTGGGCTCACTCCCGGAGGCGGGTCGGCGGCGTACTCGGGATTGTCCTTGTTGTTGATGGTCGAGACGACGAGCTGCTCGCCCGGCATGACGGGGGGGGCGATGCTGTCCCAGGCCTGGACGGCGCGCTGCTCCCAGCGGTTGCCCACTATGGAGAAGTCGTAGACGTCGATGGTGTCCTGCTGGCTGAAGCCCTCCATCCACACGCGCATGTAGGAGATCTTCTCCCAGGTGGGCGTGGACGTCACGAAGCCCGGCACGGTCACCAGGGTGGAGTCGGACAGCGGCACCTCGACGAGCATCCAGCCGTACTCGTTCGGCCCCGACAGGACGTAGTCGGGATCGTCCAGGGGGATGCGCACGCGGAAGAAGTTGTCCGAGCCGTCGAGCACGCCGTTGCCGTTCAGGTCCTCCGTGTCCATCCTGCCGTTGTCCTCGGTGCCGTTCACGCGGAGGTACCTCGTCGCGGGCGGGTCGGAGTCGTTGTAGTAGTAGTCGTCCCTGTTCGGGTCGTTGCCCATCTGCGGGTAGCCGGGCTCGTCGGGATTGTCGAGCTGATCGAATCCCGTGTCCTCGTCGTCGGAGAAGATGCCGTTCCCGTCGGCATCCTCAGTGTCGAGCGCGCCGTTGGCCCTTCTCTCGAAGCCGTCCCCGACCCTCTCGAGCCAGTAGGAGTCCTCGTCCATCCTCTCGCCCAGGTCTAGGTAGAGGTCGGCACCCTGGGCCGATCCGGTGGCTCTCACCCAGAGCCTTATCCGGGTCTTCTCCGAGAAGTCCAGGCCGAACTTGTCGGCGCAGCGCATCACGCCGCCCCAGGACTGCAGGCTGCCGAACTCCGGCGTGAAGACCATCTCCAGTATCGTGGCGTCGTCGTTCGCCTGTTCGGAGCTGGCATTGGGGATGATCTGGCCGAGGTTCCAGCGCTTCGTGTCGTTGTACCAGCGCAGGTCGCCCGGAGGGGCGACCATGGGAGACAGGTTGACCGGCGAGCTGGCCCTCGACCAGTTCACCCTGTTCCGGCCCACCGGGTAGGCCGACTCGGTGCCCTCCATGTCGTCGATGTAGGCCTTGTTGTCCGTGTTGGGGTTCGGGAAGCTGGCCGCGACCTCGCCGGAGAGCACGAACCTGCTGTCCGCATCGGTGCTGACCCCGGGCACGGCGTTGGCGAGATCGGTCAGGAAGACGGGTCTGGACTCGAACCTGGCGTCGATGTCCGTCACGAGCGTCCTGGTCGACTCCTCCCCCACCCTGGGCCTGTCTCCGGGCGTGCGGGAGTCCTCGAACATTGCCGTTGCACCTATCCACGTACCCTGGGAGATGTTGTAGACGGCCCTCGTGCCGAAGAGGGTCTTCTGCTGCTGGGCGAGGAAGGGGAGGTACTCGAAGGAGACGCGGAGCGTGTTGCTTGGGTTCTGGGCGAGTTCGGCCGCCTCCCCCATCAGGGTGAGCAGGCCGATCTCGTAGACGATCGTGTAGTCCTGGTCCCTGACTAGGGTCTGCGACACGCCGTTCACGGTGAGCGTGACGTTCTCGCTGCCCGGCACTATCCCGAGCCGGCCGAGCGAGAAGGTGGTCGACGCGGCGCGATAGCCGACCGCGAAGTAGTAGAGGCTCTGGGAGGGCTCCGGGTTGCGCTCGCTGTAGACGAGAGGGTTGGGGACTTCCAGGAGGGGGCTCTCGAAGGGTCTCAGGTCGGGGAAGACCAGGAAGCCGTTGTCCCAGTCGACCGCGTCCTCCTCGTCCGACAGCAGGCCGTCGCCGTTGGTGTCCAGCCCGAGAAGCTCGATGAAGGGCGTGCCGTCCTGGGTCGATACCGGGTCCTCGCCGGGCTCCGCGAGGTAGATGTCACAGGTGAAGCTCTCCTGTACGATGTTGTTTGCGCCCAGGAAGTACCTGTTCCTGAGCTCGTAGTCCCATGTGCGGTAGGACGGCAGGGGGTTGCTCTCCTTGATGAGCTTGAGGCTGAAGGATCCGGGGGAGGTCGAGCCGATGGTGTCCCCTGCCGCGGTCACCATCCACACCGCCAGCATGTGGTTGTCGTTGACGGGAGTGTGGAGGCGTATGGCGGTCGCCGAGTCGACCAGGACGAAGTCGAGGTCGGCGCCGGGGAGGAGCTCGTCCCACCAGCCGGTGCCGGTCGAGTCTCCGGACGCCAGGGGGATGAACCATTCGCCCTCGACCGCGCCGGTCTCGTCGTTGTTCGTCCCGTCGAGGTCGTCGCGGAAGACCCTGATGTCGAAGATTCCCGGCTGGGTCACCGAGTCGGGGAATGTCAGGTAGAAGTAGTTGTTCGCCGGGTAGATGTCCAGGAGGGTGTCGGCTATCATCGTGGCCTGGCCCACGAACTCGGCGCTCTCGGTGGAGCTGGCCTCCTTGCTCGCGATGGTCGTGATGTCCACCGGGCCCGCCTGGGCTATGACCTTGGCTCCGAACAGGCCCTCGTGCGGGATGCTGTACGAGACGAACTCCGGGCCGGTTATCGACAGGCTCACGTCGCCCATCTCGATCGACTGGATGATCTCGTCCTCCCAGCCCTCGTAGGCCAGCCTGATCCGGTTCTCCGGCTGCATCTCCCTCTCGGAGTCGTGGTCGACCTCGACATGGATCTTCTCGCCGATGGTTCCGTCGAGCTGCACGCGGAGCTCCTGCTCCATGCGGAGGTCGGGGAAGAGGGACTGGCTCTGCCCCTCGGTCTGGACGGCGTTTGGCCTGTAATGGGTTATCCCCGAAAGGGTTATCTTCTGGCTGCCGCTGATGTCGAGCTGTCCGCCCTCCCCGATGGTCCTCGCGAGGATGGGAGGCATGTCCAGGGGGAGATAGATGGTCGGGAGGAGCTTCCCCTCCTCGACCGACCGCCGGATGCACTGCGAGCTGAACGACGACCTGAGGGCGAGTCCGGTGGAACTGCCGACCGATCTGCGCACTATCTCGCTCAGGAAGCCCGAGCTGGTCCTCCCGCAGGGGGACTCCCTGCAGAAGGGCCTCCAGGAGAGAATGCCCGGAGTGCGCGAGGGGAAGACCCGGACGGTGATGCCCTCCAGATCGTACAGCCTCGGGATGGAGTCCTGGTATGTCTCGAACGGATCGTCGGAGAGCAGGCTCACGCCTTCCAGCGAAGCGGCGGCCGTGCCGCACAGGAGGCACGGGACCAGGGCGGCCATGAGGAGAGCACCGATCTTAGTCACACCGCAAACTACTCCGCCTGTGCATGGAGGTTCCCGGCAGGTGCCGCTTCGTGCGCACATACCGTTGTTCCGGAGCTGTCGAGTGCGTATCATGGAGGCACCGTGAAGAAGCTGCAAGCGTACGCCGCACGAGAGTTCTTCCCGCCGTTCGTGCTTTCGGTGGCGGTGTTCACGCTGGTCATGCTGCTGGACAAGCTGCTCGACCTCCTCGACATGATAGTCGCGAAGGGCGTGCCGATACGCACCGTTCTGGAGATCTTCCTCCTGCTCCTCCCCTCGATGATTGCCGTCGTCGTCCCGATGGGCGTCCTGGCAGCAGTGCTGATGGCCTTCGGGAGGATGGCGGGGGACCTGGAGATCACCGCCATGAAGGCCTCGGGGGTGGGGATCCTGACCCCGATGGCGCCCGTTCTCCTCATCGCGCTCGTACTGGCGGGGCTGCTCATCTACTTCGGCAACGACGTCCTGCCCGACGCCAACCACCTCGCGAGGAACCTCCTCCTCGACATCGGCACCCTCAGGCCGTCCGCCAGGATCGTGCCCGGGATGTTCGTCGACGAGATCGAGGGTTACCGCATCTATGTGGAGGCGAAGGACGATCTCACGGGAGAGCTGCTCGGGGTGTACGTCCAGCAGCGGAACCAGGGGGGGCCGGTCAGGATAATCACCGCCCTCTCCGGACGGATGGAGCCGCTCTCGGCCAACAGGATGAAGCTCCTGCTCGACGACGGCCAGATGCACGAGCTGACTTCGGGGGGCGACTACAGGCTCCTCGACTTCGACACCTGGTCCATCGAGCTCGAGCAGTCCGGCGAGCTCGTCAGGCGTGAGAGGGACAGCCGGGGCGACAGGGAGATGTCCGCATCCGAGATGAGGTCGCTGATCGACTCGATGCTCCAGGAGACGGCGCTCCTCGAGGACTCGCTCCTGCGCATGGGCAGGGAGCCTCTGCTGCGGGTCGCCGCAGGCATGCCGGTCTTCGACAGGCCCGACCGCGATTCGACGGGCACCGCGACCGATCCGAGGGCGTGGTACAACCACTCGCGCAACATGATCATGCAGCTCTCCTCAGAGCTCAGGGTGATGTCCGACAGGATCGCATCCAACAGACGGAACATCAACAAGTTCAGCGTGGAGATACACAAGAAGTTCTCGATACCCATCGCCTGCATCGTATTCGTCCTGCTCGGCGTCCCGCTCGCACTCTCGGTGAAGCAGGGCAACGCGGGCATCTCCCTCGCCGTGAGCCTGTTCTTCATCCTGGTCTACTACCTCTTCCTCCTCGGGGGTGAGCAGCTTGCCGACAGGGGTGTCATGCCGGGCTGGGTGGCCATGTGGACGCCGAACATCCTGCTCGGCGCCCTGGGGGTCTATCTGACCGCGAGGAGCATCAGGGAGGGGAGCCCGATCCCCATGCCCGACCTCAGGCCGCTGGCCAGACGGCTCGGGCTCCTTCAGGAGGGCTCTTGATAATCCGGAAGCTCGACATGTACGTCGGGCTGCGGTTCCTGAAGATGATCGCGTCCGCGATGGGCGCGTTCGTGGTGATCTTCGTCTGCGTCGACGCATTCGAGCATTTCAGCAGGTGGGTCGACCGCGACGTCGGCGTCATGACCTTCCTGCGGTACTACCTCTACGGCCTGCCCTACATCGTGGTTCTGGTGATGCCCATTGCGCTTCTCCTCTCTTCGCTCTTCCTCGTTCACTCCCTGGCGCGCCGGAGCGAGCTCGTGGCTATGACCTGCGCCGGCGTCAGCGTTCCGAGAACCTATCTCCCCCTCATCGTCATCGGCTTCCTCGCGTCTCTCGGGGTCATGTTCCTCGGGGACTCGCTCGTGTCCGAGGGCATGTACCGCCAGTCCGTCGTGAAGAGGGTGGAGATCGAGAGGCGCGATCCGGTAGACTTCTCGAGGCGCAGCAACTTCGCGTACCGCTCGCTGGACGGCTCCTTCATGGAGATCGGGTTCTACGACGGGAGGACTGCCACCATGACCGGCGTGAGCATGCTGCGACTCGACGACAGCTCGAGGGTGGTCACCAGGCTCAATGCCGTAAGCATGTGGCATGCGGACAGCTCGTGGTTCGCCGGAGGTGCGGTCCTGCGCAGCTTCGGTCCGACCGGCGAGGTGCTCGTTCAGCAGATGGACACCATGCCGGTCCCATGGCTCGCGGAGGAACCCTCGGATTTCGGATCCAGGCCGAAGTCGCCCCAGGAGATGAGCTTCTTCGAGCTGATGGCCTACATCGGGAGGGTGGAGTCCGCGGGGGGCGACACCAGGGGAGATCTCGTGGAGCTCTGGCTGAAGATCTTCTTCCCGTTGTCGAACCTGATAATGGTGCTCGTGGGGGCTCCGCTGGCGGCAAGGAACCCGAGGAGCGGGAAGACCGCGGGTTTCGGTCTCGCGATCCTTCTGGCGTTCATCTTCTTCTCACTGCTGAGGTTCGGCCAGACGCTGGGGCACAAGGGCGCGCTGGACCCGATCCTTGCGGCCGGCCTCGCGGACATCGTGTTCATCACGATCGGGATGGCCCTTCTCTTCCGCCCCGCAACCAGCTGACCCCATCCCCCCCATCCCCTTCGGTTTTCAGTTCTTTCACATCTTATATCTAGCTTCATCTCTGGCAACTATTTCAAATTCAGGCGAATTTCTGGAAGCGACGACGGGTTTCCCCGTCACCGCTCATGTCGATCCCGGGGTGGTCTGATCCACGATCGAGGAGTGTCAGGTAACTGCCTCTGCAACGTCTATCTGCGATTGAAAATGGGGTGAATTGCAGTGTGCTGCTGATCAACGCTTTGCGATTGTAATGTGAAAGAACTGAAAACCGAAGGGGATGGGCGAAGGGGATGGGGGCGCGGTTGGGGATCCGCGCCCCCGGAGGGCGACAGCGGTCAGTTGGCCGCCTTGAACCCCTTCATGAAGTCCACCAGAGCCTCGACCCCGGCGACAGGCATCGCGTTGTATATCGAGGCCCTGCAGCCGCCGACGCTCCTGTGGCCCTTCAGGCCTATCAGACCGGCCTTCTTCGCCTCGCCGATGAACTTCTCCTCCAGCTCCTCGCTCGGGAGGCGGAACGTCACGTTCATCGTCGACCTCGAGCCGGGCTCGACGGTCCCGCGGTAGAACCCTCCGCTCTCGTCGAGAGCGCCGTAGATCATCGCGGCCTTCCTGTCGTTCACCTTCTCGATCGCGTCCAGGCCGCCCTGCTCCTTCAGCCACTCCATGACCAGTCCGACCACATAGATCGGGAAGACCGGAGGCGTGTTGTAGAGGGAGTTGTTCTTAACATGGGTCTTGTAGGAGAGCATCGTGGGGATTCCGTCCCTGGCCGACTCGACCCACGACCTCTTCATGATGACAGCGGCGACCCCCGACGGGCCGATGTTCTTCTGGGCTCCGGCATAGATCATCGCGAACCTGCCGAAGTCCAGCCGCCGCGAGAGGAAGTCGCTGGACATGTCGCACACCAGGGGGACCTGACCCGTCTCGGGGAAGACCGTCATCCGCGTCCCGAATATCGTGTTGTTGCTCGTGACGTGAACATACGAGGCGCCAGGCGTGAGGTTGAAGCTGGCGGGGACGAAGTTGAAGTTCGTCTCCTTGCTGGAGGCCGCGATGTTCACGTTGCCGAAGAGCCTGGCCTCCTTGATCGCCCTCGTGGACCACTCGCCCGTGTCGACGTAGTCGGCGGTGGCGTCCCTGTCAAGGAAGTTGTAGGGCAGCATGCAGAACTGCATGCTCGCGCCCCCGCCCAGGAAGAGCACGATGTAGTCGTCGGCCGAGAGGCCCATGATCTCCAGCATGTCGGCCTGGGTCTTCGCCAGGACGGCTTCGAAGTCCTTCGACCTGTGGGAGATCTCCATGATGGACATCCCGAGGTCGTTGAAGTTCACGGCGCCCGCCGAGCACTTCCTGAGAACCTCGTACGGCAGGACTGCGGGGCCGGGGTTGAAGTTGTGCACCCGTTCAGGCATCTCTCTTCCCTCCATGGATGGAGTTCTCGTCTACGCGCTGCACGCTGCGGGGAAACCGCCATGGGCCATGCCGGGCAAGATACCGACCGGTGACCGGGCGGGCAACCCCGCTCGCAATCCGCTGTTCAACTTCACATTCCGATCATGTCGAGGAAGCCCTCCTCGTCGACCGTCCGGATGCCGAGCTCGCTCGCCCTCGCGAGCTTGCTCCCGGCACCGGGGCCCGCCACGAGGAGTCCCGTTACCGAGGTGACGGCATCGGTGACCTTGGCCCCATGGGATTCGGCAAGCGCCCTCGCCCGATCCCTCGACATCGACAGCGTACCGGTGAAGACGATTGTCAGGCCCGACAGGATCCCGCCACCCTCGAGGGGAGCGGCCTCCACCGGCGCCACGCCGGCCTCCAGCAGACGCTCCAGCATCCCTGACGTGACAGGATTCGTGAAGAACTCGCAGAGCGACCGGGCCAGAACCGGTCCTATCCCGGAGACCTCCAGGAAGTCCTCCCCGCCGGCATGGCGGATCCGGTCAAGGCTTCCGAGCCTTCCTGCGAGGGCGTTTGCGGTGACCCTGCCTATCCCCGGAATGCCGAGCCCCGCGAGAAACCTGTCCAGCTGGGGTTTCCTGCTGCGGTCGATCATCGCCAGCAGCTTCGAGGCCGATCTCCGGCCCATTCTGTCGACCTGCTCCAGCGCGAGCAGATCGAGCCGGTAGAGGTCCGAGAGATCCCGCACGAGGCCGAGGTCCACCAGCCTGTCCGCCAGCTTCGCGCCCAGGCCCTCGATGTCCATCGCGTCCCTTCCCGCCCAGTGGAGCACGCTTTCCCTGAGCCTGGCCGGACACGACGCATTCATGCACAGGTGAGCGGCCTCACCCTCCGGTCTTGCCACAGGGCCCCCGCAGACCGGGCACTCGGCTGGGAATGCGAACGGCTCGCCCCTCGGGCCGTCCGGAGAGCCGAGCGATCTGACGACCTCCGGGATGACCTCTCCGGCCCTTCGCACGATGACCATGTCTCCGGGGCGGATGTCCTTGCGCACCAGCTCGTCCTCGTTGTGCAGGGATGCGCTCGAGACCGTGACTCCTCCGAGTGCGGCCGGAGAGAGCCTCGCCACGGGCGTGAGCCGCCCGGTGCGCCCGACGCTCAGCTCGATGGACAGGAGGCGAGTCGAGATCTCGGGAGCGTGGAACTTCCACGCGACGGCCCATCGCGGGGAGTGCGACAGGGCGCCCATCCTGGCGGCCAGTGCGAAGGAGTCGAGCTTGACCACCGCCCCGTCCATCTCGCAGGGATAGGCGTCGCGCGACCTCTCGAGCATCTGCACAGCCTCGAGGACCTCCTTCGCCCCGACGGCCGCGGTCCGTCCTCCGGCGACCTCGAATCCCAGATCAGAGAGCATTTCCAGGAGATCCGTCTGGCTCTCCACGCCTTCGGGCGGGCGTGCGGCACCATAGGCGCTGAAGCTCAGCGGGCGTGAAGCGGTCACCCTGCTGTCCAGCTGTCTCAGAGACCCCGATGCAGCGTTCCTGGGATTGGCGAAGGGCTTCTCCCCCGCCTCCACCCTATCCCTGTTCATCCTCTCGAAATCGGAGCGGCGGAACACAACCTCTCCCCTGACCTCCAGTCGGTCGGGCGCGCCGGGAGGCAGCCTGAGGGGGATCGAGGCCAGGGTCCCGAGATTTGCGGTGACATCCTCTCCCTTCGAGCCGTCGCCGCGCGTCGCCCCCACCGCGAGGACGCCGTCGGCATACCTGAGGGCCACGGCGACCCCGTCCAGCTTCGGCTCCACGGAGTAGCGGGGAGGGGCGTTCAGAGAGAGCTCCCTGACAAGCCTCGACTCGAAGACCTCGAACTCCTGCTCCGAGAAGACGTTGTCCAGGCTCAGCATGGGCGGGTCGTGAGGAACTGCGGCGAAGGATTCCACGGGTGGGGCCCCGACCCTCCTTGTGGGGGAGTCGGGAACGGCAAGCTCGGGCCACTCCTCCTCCAGCTGACGCAGCCGCGAGACGAGGGCGTCGAACTCCTCGTCCGATATCTCGGAGGTGTCGCCTCGATAATAGAGGTCCCTGTGGCGCTCGATGAGCCGCCTCAGCCCGGCCGCCTCGCCGGCGGGGGCCCCGCCTGCCACTATCGGATCTCCGACAGCTCGAGCACTATCTCGAGCTCCCCCGTCCCCTTGACCGGCGTCGAGAGAAGGATGGCCAGACCCTGGTGCACCCTCTCGTAACCCTTCTCCGACCTGTTCACGGAGTCGAGGGGCATGTGCCAGACATCGACATCCCCCGAGGTCCGGATGGCGACCGAGACCTTCCTCCAGCCGTCGTCCACCCGCACGAGCGAAGCCCGGCCGGATCCGGGAACGCCGGTCATCACGGCAGGTCCTTCCCCGATCCGCACCGTCCTGTCCGGCTCGCTCCCTGTCAGCAGGTTGAGGCATATCTCGCAACCGCACCTGAGGGATCCCGCACCGGTGAACTCGGACCAGCAGTCGATCCGGGGCGAGTCCAGGGAGATGCAGATCTCCTTGTTGACATGGACGCCGTGTGCGAGGCCGAACCCCATCCTGACCCTGGCCTCGGTCTCCGCAACGGCCAGTTCGGCATGGGAATCCCTCCCGCAGCCAGCGCAGGTGCCCGCCCGGCATCCCCTCCAGATATCCTCCGAGCCTTCTCCGGGGAGCACGATGTCCCTGAAGGAGAGGCGCCTGTAGGAGTCGATCGAGAGGCTCGAGGCCAGACCCTCCTCCGTGGAGTGCATGTCGCCGTGTATGGTCCCGAGCGGTCCGTCATCGACCACATCGTCGGAGACCATCTCGTGATAGGGCTCCAGCCTCCTCGTCAGCACATGACCCAGGGGCACCGCCGCCCTGCCGGCCGGGAGGAATGCCAGCTCGCTGACGGCCAGGCCGTCCCCCTCCCTGACCATGACCGACATGGACCCCGTGATTGCCAGGATCTCGTCGCATCCGTCGAAGTCGATGTCCGACCTGTGAACCGACGGCGGTCCGCCCCTCGGCGGGTGTGCGGCCCTCTCGGCCTCGTGGAGCTCGATCCTCACGGCCTCGCGCAGATGAGGCAGGTAGAGCCCGCCGAAAACCCCGTGCCAGTAGGCGCAGTTGCACTGGCTCCTCCACAGGTGGTGCAGGGCCTCCTCGGAGCCGCTCGCCCGCACCGCCTTCTCCGCGTGGAGGACCCTCTTGTGCATCTCGTTGGCCTCCGGATATTTGGAGAGGAAGTTCCTCCAGAAGCCGGTTCTCAGCAGCAGTTCGTGGTCGTGGTGGCTGGCCCCCTCGAGGGCCCTCCTGAGGTCCGGGAGAACGGCCTGCCTCTCCGCCGGGAGCGCCCATTCGCCCATCTCGGGATAGCTGCAGTCGGGCACGTACACGGGACCGGTCGAGGGGAGCGACCGGACGGAGTCCCCGGGCAGGACTACCTCGAGCCAGGGAGCCTCCTCCAGCGCCGATAGGAACTCGTCGAGCCAGCCATCGTCGAAGCATCTCGAGCGGGTGCCCGGCCAGACGCCGAACTTCTCCCCGTCGTCGCCGTAGAAGGCGTTGAGCCTGCCCTCGGCCTCCATCTGCTCGAGCAGCTCCATGACATCGTCGACCTCGTGGAACGGCACGGCGTACCTGAGGAGCCGGCTGCTCCCGAGCAGGTGGAGCGGATGGCCGGAGTCCTCGGTCAGGGCCGGCAGCCCGATCTCCCTGCCTTCGAGCCCGGCCAGGCGCAGGTGAAGGTCGTCGACCACAGCCCATGTGATGCCGGTCCCGGCGAGATAGGTCGGGATGGATGGCTCCCAGACCCGCTCGGTGAGCCAGACACCCGTCGGCCGGACTCCCGAGATCTTCTCCAGACGGTCGTTCATGGCGGTCAGCTGGCTCCGTATGTCGGCCCTCCTCCAGACCGGGACGACCGGCTCGTAGAAGCCGCCCGAGAGCAGCTCCATCCTGCCCCGTCCGCAGAGCCCGCCGAGGAGCTCGACGTATTCGGGGTGTCGGGCCTCCAGCCAGTCGAGCAGGCAGCCCGAGTGGTGCATCGCGAGCCTGATGCCCCCGTGCCTCTCGAGAACCTCGAGGAGGGGCATGTAGCACTCCCTGAAGGCGCTCTCCATGACATGCTCGAAGTTGCCTACGGGCTGATGGTTGTGAAGGCAGAGCGAGATCTTCAAGGAGGGCCTCCCTTCAGCGGATTCTCTCGTAGATGATGTCTGCGGGCAGGCAAAGGTCGGGAGTGACGTCTATCGCCGACACGGCGTGCTCGATCCCGCTCAGGGAGCACCAGTACCGTCCGTCCCCCTCGGGTCCGTAGATGGTCCTCCTGACGGATGTCCCGTTCTCCAGCAGCATCTCGGCCGTGAAGAGCCTGAGCGGGAACTCGCGGCCCGGCTGCAGCTGCTCCAGCCCGAAGGCGAGCCTGCCCGCGGAGTCGGCCCAGGAGACGACGATCTGCGGTACGCCGGGGCTCATCAGCCAGGTCCAGTAGTAGTCGGAGAGGGCGGGATCGCCCGCTATGCCGGCCGCGGACTCGATCCTGCGGAAGACGTTCCCGGAGTGGCGGAGGCTCCCGAGCGCCCTCGAAAGGCCCTGGTCGAAGCCCGGGATCGTCCTGTGGAAGAGGTCCCACACGACCGGAGCCTTGCCGGCCGTGACGCTCTCGTAGAGCCCGGAGGCGGGGAGCATCGGGTCGGCGATCGAGTACTCGACCGACTCCAGCCCCGAGGTCGACGACAGGTAGTAGAGTCTGCAGTTCTCCAGCAGCCCCAGCGCGTCGGCCTCCGATGCCGTCTCCCCGGCGAAGGTCGTGGCGGCGTAGATCGAAAGCGAAGCGTAGACCTCGACGGGAAGGTGGGTGGACAGGGCCAGAAGCGCTCCGGCGCCCTTGGCGGCCACCCTCGGGCCGCGGGGCCTGAAGCCTGCCGCGAGGGAGTCGTCCCACAGGGCGGCCCCGTCGAGCAGGGCGAGCATGTCGGGCGAGACCACGAGGCAGCCCGGACCGGACGCCAGGACGGGCATCGAGATGCTCGGCGCGACCGCCACGTCCAGGCGCCCCCCCTCGAATCCGAACCTGTCGAGCAGGATGGTGCAGAGGAGGTCGGCCCTGGACAGGGATGCATCCGCCACGGAATCCGGCAGCTCCTGCATGAGCAGGACCGCGGAGCGGCCTCCGGCGGCCGATGCGGCGTCGAACTTGCCGGCGACCCACGGCAGGGGTCTGGATATTCCTCCGTCGGGGGATTCGTACACGAAGACGCTCGAGCTGTCGGTCACGGCATCTCCGACGGGATCGAGGGGGCAGTAGAAGGTATCGCCCCTGGGGACGAAGGCTGTCACCTCGTATGCCGACGGATGGGGCGATCCGGGATAGAACCACATGTCGCAGCAGAACGAGGTGTTGAGCCTCGCCTGACCGTTCACGCAGCCTTCCCGCTCGCTGCGGAAACTCACGAAGCTCGTCTCGTAGACACCCTCGAAGATCCTGGCCGAGTCGGGCGGTCGGCAGAGGATCGAGTCCGTCTCCCTGACGCATGTGCCAGTCACGGCCGCAATGAGCTCCTGGGCGCTCGAGTCGAAGTTCGGGAGGACCAGCCTGAGAGAGTCGAGGTCGCGCGTGCCGCTGAAGTCGATCGTGAAGGAGTCCGTGACCGAGAAGGCCTGCTCCGCGGGATGGAGCCTGATCACCATCCGGTGCAGGATGGGGGGCGGCGGGGTGACATCCTGCCTCTCCAGATCGGCCTCGATGTCCTCGCGGGCGCGGTCGGGCAGGGTGATCGACCTGGAGCCGACCCATCCGACCGGAACCGCCCTGCCCATGATCTCCTGGCACTGGAGGCACAGGACCTCCGGATCGACTCCGGATGCGGAGGCGGTCAGGACCAGGACCTCGCCCGAGCCCCTGTCCCATAGCCTCTCCACCCTTGTGGAATCGCCATCGGAGTAGCCGACGGCATCGAAATCCCCGCCTCCGTAGACACCGCGCAGAAGAACCGGCCCGGACGCGCCGCCCGCCTCCAGCGCCTGGATCCTCGACGCGGGGGTGGTGCCGGCGCCCTGGATGAGAGAGGCCGCGAGAACTGCGCTGCACGAAGGCATGCTGAGCGTGACGGACGAGACCGCCCCCGACTGCAGGGTGTCGGCGGTCATGGAGGGCTGGACCGGGATCTGGACGAAAGCCCTCTTCCCTGCGGGGAGGAGGGTGAACAGGTTCGAGCCCTGCTCGGGACCCGGTTCGACGCCGCAGGCACAGATCGACAGGATCGCTGCGGCCAGGATCGATCGGGCTGGCCTCGACAAGGCGACCTCCAATCGGGAACCGTTGTCTTCGGCTCCTATTCTATGCCTGCCCGTGCCGCCGGGGCAAGAAGCGGCGTTGACGAGACGCCTCCCAGTGCTAACATTGGGCGGAACGGAAGGAGTCCCCTTGCCAGAGCTGGAGACCGGAACGGCAGGCTTCGCCATCCTCAGGAGCCTCGCGCCCTATCTCGTGGCAGGGTTCTTCTCCGCGGCGACCGTTCTGGGGCTCATCCTCCTGCACCTCTTCGGAACACGCATCTTCATGCACTACAAGGACAAGGGAAGAACGGGGCCGATCGTTTTCGGGATCGGCGCCCTGTTCCTGGGCCTCTTCGGCATAGTCGCCAGCATACTGGTCAACCATCTCAGCGCTTCGATCCTGATCGGCCTCGTGTCCGGCTTCTTCATCTGGACAGCCATAGGCGAGGTCGGGCAGGAGATGGGCTGGGTCTCGGTCATGGACCGGTCGGCGGTCCCCCTCTTCCTGGCGGCCTTCGCGATCTGGCTCTCGGGCTTCCTGGTCGACCTGCTCCCGCCGGCCGTCATGGCCGCCCTGGGCTATCCCGCCTGCGTCTGGGGAATGAACCTGACCAGGGTGAGGGTGCTGTCGAAATGGGGGCCGGCTTCGCTGCATTCCACGATACTTGGTCTCACCACGGCGGCCGTGGCCGGCGGGGGGCTCGTCCTGGGCATGGTGGACGCCACTCCGGTATCCGGCATCGTGGGCGGCGTCATCTTCGCCATGGCGACATGGTCGGTCCTCGAGATCCTCTGGGAGAGGGGCACCGCCAGGAAGCCCTGGCGCCGCTAGAAGATCAGATAGTACATCCCGGCCCTGAACCTGAGCGGCGAGGGGGCCAGCTCGGTGAAGTGGAGCTCGGCGTCCATGGCGCTCCGGGTCTGGCCGGACTCGTCCTGTACCGTCCAGGAGTCGACGGACGAGCCCAGATATCCCCTGGCGGAGGTGAAGAAGCCGAGCCTCTCGAATGGGAGATACTCGAGGGCGCAGTCGGCGAAGCCCCCGAAGGTCACCGCCGAGGCGTCGGACAGGAGATAGTCGACGGCCACGTCCTGCATCATGAAGTCGACCTCACCGCCGAGCGTCAGCCTGAGGGCGGTCTCGGGCGGCGAGAGGGGGATCCTGGGGCCGGCATGGAAGCCCACGCCGAAGGATGACAGGTCTTCCATCGTTCCGCCGTGCAGGGTGCCCCCGAAGCACATGCCCCACCTGAAGGTCGTCACGCTTATGGAAACCCTGTTGATCATCCCGGATCCGTCGAAGGAGGGTGCGGCCGCCCCCTGCTCGAGCTCGACAGGGACGCCGTCCCAGCCGATCGACACGAAAGCCGGGGCGCCGTGCTCTATGGCGGTCACCGGACCGCCGGGCGTGACGCCTCCCGACAGCAGCCTGGCCCTGGACTCGCCGGGACCCGCCTCGATCACCTGAGCCAGTGCGCGGCTGTGCAGATAGTCGAAACCCTCCGCGGTCAGCGGGATCGACGGGGCGATCGCCACGATCGAGACGAACATGCCCTTGTGGAACCCCGACTCGGTTCCGGATGGGAGGATGATCCCTCCCGAGCCGGCAGCCTCGAACTCGACCTCCGCCGGGAACAACTCGAGCATCGCCCTCTCGACCATGCGGACCACGGCATCCCTCGCCGGAACCGACCCGTCCCGGGGCAGGGACGAGGGAAACTCCGCGAACCCGGATTCGCTGATGGATCCGATGAGCTGGCCGGACGAGGTGTAGAACCTGCCCGAGACCCATACATCGGTCCTGGTGACCATCCGGGTCGAATCGGGACCCGCCACGATCCTGTCTACGGATACGGGCTCCCCGAGCGACAGCGCGAGTATCACATCCAGGGAGTGCTCGGCGGCCAGGCCGCTTATGGCGGGGAGCAGGTTGTCACCGCCCGCATGGATGAGCGCGGAGTCCGGGACGTCTACGACCGCGAACCTCGCGGACTGCTCCGCGGCGTCCTCCGCGGCCTCCACGATCATGGCCGAGTCGAACTCCGGAGAAGTCTCGAGAAGGACGACGGCCATCCTGGTCCCCCGTACCGGGGCGCCCGCGGAGGCAACCGCGATCATGACGCGGAACAACACTAAGGCTGGCATCGAAATCCTTTCGGGCGGCCCCGGGGCGCCTGTTCTACTCCATGAGCTCGACGAGCTCGTCGGTCGTCACGAGTACGATGGAGTCCACCATCTCCCCCCTCAGTGAATCCTTCCAGCCGGGGAAGTTCCCGTCAAGGAAGAGCGAGTCGGGGGATGCCGGTTCCCCGGTGATGTCGAAGCCTATCAATATGTTCTTCGGATCGCCCGTGCCATCGGCATGGCCCGGCTCCCGCGCGAGGGCGTCCACCTCTCCGCAGGGCGGGATCACGGGGCACAGCGTGCAGACTCCGGACACGCTCTCGAAGTCATCCGAGCGCGTTACCTGACGGACCTCGTCACTGGCCGGGTCCGGTGCGCTATCCAGCGTCAGGTCGGCAAGGATGTCGCCGTCGAAGGTGTAGTACGCGGATCCCTCGCCCTCGTCGGCGCACAGGCCCGCCGTGCCTCCGGCAATGGCTCCCGCGCCGCCGCCGCCGTACGGGGCCTCGGTGTTCTCGATCGGGAGGGCGAAAGCCGCCTGGTCGGCAGCGGAAGACGCCTCCTGCGAGGAGGAGGAGGTCCCCCCGACGGTCTCCGTCGTTCGAACGCGGGAATCCTCGGGATCGGCAGCCGTTCCTCCCGACTGCTCGCCGTACGCCGACCCGGTCCGTCCGAGCGCCCGGATGTCGAGGATCTGCTCCTGTTCGTGCACCTCCTCTTCCTCCGTCTGCGCCTGTGCGACCTGGTCCTCGGGCGGGCCCGAGGACACCGCCTGGAGGTCCGGGGCGTCGCCGGTCGACGCATCCTCGTCGAGGTCTTCGCCTGCGGCCATCCGATACTCCCCGGCGGGAGTCACCGTGATCACCTCGGGTCCGGCAGGGTGGTCGAGGAAGCGGGGCCCGCCGTCCGACAGGAGGCGGACTCCTACTACGGCGAACACCAGCGCCGCTGCTACGGGTATCGCCACCGAAGTCCACGAGGACCTCGCGGGATGCATGCGGACCCTTCTCTCGAGGATCCTGAAGGCCTCCTCCGGAGGATCGACGTAGGACTCCCTCCAGGCCTTCTCCAGCCCGGTCTGCGAATCGACGAGCCTCCTGCATTCCGGGCAGGCGGCCACGTGGAGACCCACCTCCCGCGCGTCGTCACCGGGAAGCTCGCCGTCGGCCCACGCCATGAGCCTGTCGAATCCCGGGCAGTCCATCACCTGACCTCCATGAGGTGCTCCACGGCCCTGCGGACCTCGGTCCTGGCCCGGTTGAGCCTGGACATGACGGTTCCCAGAGCTATCCCGAGCGTCTCCGCGATCTCGGAGTAGCTCAGCTCCTGGTCGACCCTCAGGACGAAGACCGACCGGAGAGGGGGAGAGAGCTGCTCGACGGCCTTCCTTATGGCGCCCGCAAGCTCCCTCGCCGAGGCCTCTGAAGGGGCCGTGTCGGATATGCTCTGCAGCCCGTCCGCACCGTATTCCTCGTCGTACTCCACCTCGGAGCGGCGCCTCCTCCGCTCGGAGAGGTTTATGGAGAGGTTGGTGGCTATCCTGTAGATCCATGTGAAGAAGCGGAACCTCGGATCGAAGCCCGGCATGGCCTTCATGGCCCTTATGAAGGTGTCCTGGGTCACGTCCCACGCATCCTCGTCGGTCCGGCACATGCGCCTCGCGACACGGAACACCCGCTTCTCGTACTTCCTGACGAGTTCGCCGAAGGCTTCCCGGTCACCCGCCCTGGCACGCCTGATGAGGTCTTCGTCTCCATCGTCCACCGCCTCCGCCGGCAGCAGTAATACAGCGACGAAGAGCATCTATTCCAGACCCCCGTGCACGGCGGTCAGCACCTCAGAACCTCACTTCGATCGAGGCGCCGAGCCCGGCCTCCGTGCCGAAGAGGTCGTTCTCGGCGTCGAAGGCGTAGAGGTGGGCGTCCACGTAGGCGTCGAGCATGCCGAAGAGCCAGGCTGCGGAGGTGTACCAGATGAGATCCAGCCTCCTGTCCCTGTGGGTCTCGTAGCTGGCCTCGTCGGCGGGGTCCCCGCTCTCGAGGAAGTCCTCCCTGGCGCTCTCCGCAGCGAGATGCTCGCCGATCAGGAGCCCAAGGAGGCCGATCTCGACAGCCCCGAGCAGGAGACCCTTCACCGGCTCGTCGTTGTAGAACTGACCCCAGCCCGGGAGCACGGCCGATCTGAGAAGCGCCCCGGTGGGACTGCGGTACTCCGGTGCGGGAATCCCGGGCGGAGGCTGCCGGAGAGAATCCGGTGCCCCGCCGGGCTGGAGGGCGAGGGACAGGAGCAGGAGGATCAGGGACATGGCGGGGTCCGACCCTCCGGCTCAGGAGGTGATGACTCCCCTGTCGCTCTCGAGTATGAAGGAGGCGAGCCTCCTGGCATCATTCCCCCATCCGTCCCCGCCCACGATGCTGCGGGCCTTCGCGGTGAGCGGACCCGACTCCCGGAACAGCAGGGTGAAGGCCCTGTCGAGATCCGCGAGCCTCTCAGGGGAGAAGCCCCTGCGCCTGAGTCCGACCGTATTCAGGGAGACCACCCGGAGCGGGTAGCCGCCGACCAGGCAGAAGGGCGGGACGTCCATGGGAACGCGGAACCCTCCGCCAGTCATCGAGTGCTCGCCGATGCGCACGAACTGATGGACCGGGACGACCCCGCCGATTATCGCGTAGTCGCCGATCTGGACATGCCCGGCGAGATTGACGGAATTGGCGAGGATGACGCTGTCGCCGACCCTGCAGTCGTGGGCCACATGAGCATAGGCCATGACGAGGCAGTCCGCGCCGACGACCGTCATGCCGGTCGCGGAGGTGCCGCGGTTCAGGTTCGCGAACTCCCTGATCACGGTCCGCTCGCCGATGAGGAGAGAGGTGTCCTCGCCGCCGTACTTGAGATCCTGGGGATCCGTGCCGACCACGGCCGACGGTCCGATCACGACGCCCCCGGAGATGGTCGTCCTCCCTCCGACGAAGGCGTGAGGGGCTATCCTCACGCCGGGACCGATCACGACGTCGGGCCCGACGACCGCATAGGGTCCGACCTCGCAGTCGTCGGGGACCGGGCATTCGACGATGGCCGCGGGGTGTATCATCTGGGGACCAGCATCGCCATCAGGTCGGCCTCGGCTACCACCTTGTCGTCGACCTTGGCCAGGCCGTGCATGATGCAGACCGACCCCCTGCGCTTGGTCATCTCCAGCTCGAACAGTATCTGGTCGCCCGGGAGGACGGGCTTGCGGAACCTCACCCTGTCGACACCGGTGAAGTAGACCAGCCAGTCGTCCGGGCGCTCGACCGAGTTGAACAGCATGAGCCCGCCGACCTGCCCCATCGCCTCGATGATCAGCACGCCGGGCATTATCGGGCTCCCCGGGAAGTGGCCCTGGAAGAACGGCTCGTTGATCGTGACGTTCTTCATCCCCACGATGCGCTTCTCGGGCTCCATCTCGAGCACCCTGTCGACGAGGAGGAACGGGTAGCGGTGCGGGAGTATCCGCATGACATCCGCAATGTCCCAGTTCCCCGGCCCGGTGGGTTTCGAGAGCTTCCTGCTGCTGCGGGTGTAGGTCTCCCTGATCTTCTTGACGAGCTGCACGTTGGAGGCATGCCCGGACTTGGCGGAGATGACATGGCCCTGGATCCGCTCGCCCAGGAGGGAGAGGTCGCCGATGAGGTCCAGTATCTTGTGCCTCACGAACTCGTCCTCGAACCTGAGGGGCTCGCGGTTCAGGATGCCCTCGTCGCCTATGACTATGGCGTTCTCGAGGGTTCCGCCCCTTATCAGGTTCTTGTCCTGAAGTATCTTGACATCCTTGTAGAAGCAGAACGTCCTGGCGGGGGCTATCTCCTTCCGGAACGCCTCCGAGGTGAGCACGAAGGAGTAGTACTGGGCTCCCAGGACCGGGTGGCCGTAGTCGATCGTGAAGCTTATCCTCAGCTCGTCAGCCGGGACTACGACGAGGTCGGCGCCGTATGCCGAGACCGCCACGGCCTCGGCAATCCTCAGGACCTTGCGGGGAGCGTCGGTCTGCTCTATCCGTCCCGCCCGGTCGATGACATCCACATAGGTGGCGACCGAACCGTCCTCCGGCTCGGGAGGCTCGTCGGAATCGATCTCGATGATCGCGTTGTCTATCCCGAGCCCG
This sequence comes from uncultured bacterium, assembly GCA_964603785.1. Lineage (GTDB taxonomy): Bacteria > Fermentibacterota > Fermentibacteria > Fermentibacterales > Fermentibacteraceae > CAZRWD01. The sequence goes on along the minus strand of CAZRWD010000005.1, from coordinate 139,890 downwards.
TAGAGCGCGGCGAGGACATGCTCCACCGTGTGCACTTCGTAGTAGTTCTCGCCCAGGGTCGTCCGCCTCGACTGCTCCTCGATCTGCCGGACGTTCTCGCAGCTCACGTGTATCGTCGGCCTCGACTCCACGTCGGTCCTGACGAAGGTGATACCGGAGTGGGGAGGCGCCGGCTTGAAGGTGATCGTGGTGACGTTCCCGGTGTGCAGACCTATGCCTCTGTAGGACACCGGTTTCTCGAGGGTTACCTGGTTCTGGCTCAATTCCGGATCACTCCTCTGCGCTGTGCGGCTCCCGGATGGCCTCGGAGACCCTGTCCATGAACTCGGGCAGCCTGGAAACGGCCGCATCCACACGGAGCGCCCTGCGGTGGGCGCGGGCCGGGTAGCCGGAGACGGTCTCGCCGGCAGCCACGTTCTTAGTCACACCGGACTGCGCCGCGATCACCGCCCGGTCTCCGATGACCAGGTGGCCGCCAATGCCGGCCTGTCCTCCGAACACCACGCCGCATCCCACGGACGTGCTGCCCGCGATGCCCGTCTGGGCTGCCAGGAGGCAGCCCGGACCCAGGGACACATTATGGGCGAGGTGTACGAGGTTGTCGAGCTTGCAGAACCTCCCGACGACCGTCGCGCCCGTGACCGCCCTGTCGATCGTGCAGTTGGCGCCGATCTCCACGTCGCTCTCGACGACCACCCGTCCGTTCTGGGGGACCTTCTTGTGCCCCGAGGGGTCCGGCACGAAACCGAAGCCGTCCGAGCCCAGGACGGAGCCGGCGTGGATGACCACCCGGTCACCGACGACGGTCTCGGCCTCGAGGACCACAGAGGAGTGCAGCACGCAGCCGCTCCCGACGGTGACGCCGGGGCCGAGATAGCAGCACGGCCCTACGGATGTCCCCGCACCGATCTCGGCATCCCTGTCGATGACGGTGCCGGGGCCGACTTCCGTACCGGCCGCAAGGCGGGCTGTCCCGTGGACCACGGCAGACGGGTGGACGCCCGTGAAGCCCGAGCGCCTGTCCGGGGCGAACAGCTCCAGCACCTTCCTGAACGCGTCGTAGGGATTCGGCACGATGATGGTGTTCCTGGCGGATGTGGGCGTCTCCGCGGAAGCGATCACGGCCAGCGCGCGCGTCCCGGACAGCTGCCCCCTGTAGAGCGGATTGCCGTAGTAGCACACTTCCGCCGGTCCGGCATCCCTGATGGTGGAGACCCCCTCGACGGAGGCATCCCCGTCGGGTCCGAGGAGCTTCCCGCCCAGGAGATCCGCGAGGCCGCGGAGGCTGGGCCTAGGATCCACTCGTCGAGATCCTTGAGATCACGGCGTCCGTGATGTCGATGGCCTCGTCGGCGTAGACCACGAGCCCTCCGGAGGCGTCGAGCACCAGATCGTAGCCGTTCTCCGCCGCCAGCTCGCGGACGGCCTCGTTTATCTCGGCGACGATGGGCGACACCAGCTCGGCGTTGCGCCTCTCCACGAGGCCCCCGGGGCCGAATGTGGACGCAAGGTACTGGTCCAGCTCGGCCTGCTTCTGGTCGAGGAGGAGCTCCCTCTCCCTCCTGCGCTCGGGACTCATCATCAGGGTCAGCTCCAGATCTTCGCCGATGGCGTCGATGTCTGCCTGCAGGGAGTCGGCATGGGCGTTCCAGCGCTCGATCTCGGACTCCAGGAGCTCGCGCGCATCGGCGACCTCGCCCAGCGTGTCGAAGATCCGCTCGGAATCGATCACGGCCGTCTCCACGGCGAGCGCCGCGGAAACGAGCGCGAGCAAGAGCAACAGCGACCTCATGGCATCCTCCGTCCCGTCAGCCTGTCAGAAATCCGTGCCGAACTGGAAATGCGGCTGCCAGCCCCTGTCGGGGCCGTCGAACCCGTAGGCGTAGTCGAGTCCCATCACGCCCAGCATGGGGACCTCGATCCTGAAGCCGAGGCCGGCGCCCCTGCTCATCCTGCCGAGGTCGACCAGCGACAGGGAGCTCCAGGTCCCCCCGGCGTCGAAGAAGGCCGAGAGCTGGAGCTGCTCGATCACGCGGAGCCTGTACTCGGTCGTCAGGATGAGCATCACGTCGCCCCCGACCGTCTCGAGGCCCTGCACGGCTCCGATCGTCTGGCTGTCGTAGCCGCGAACGCCGAAGAAGCCGGTTCCGCCGAGCTCGAACAGCTCGTAGGCGGGAGGCGATTCCCCGGCGAGCGAGCCGATGATGCCCGCCCGGGAGCGCAGCACGAAGATGAAGTTCCAGAAGGAGGGGATGTACCAGTTGCTGTCTAGCAGGTACTTCTGGTAGCCGATGTCGCCGCCGAGGACACCCCCCGCGAACTCGGCGGTCAGGATGTTCTGCGACCCCTCGCCCGGGAATATCTGCCTGTCACGGCTGTCCCTGCCCACCTTGAACCTGATCGAGCTCGTCCATCTGGGCCAGTCTGTGTCCCGCAGGCTGTAGTAGAAGCTGGTGGAGTCGTCGGTGATGTTGTAGATGTTGGTTCGCTCCAGCAGGTATCGGACCGAAGCCGAGCCGTAGTCTATCCAGGGTATGGTCCGGCCCACGGAGACCGCTCCGCCGGTCCTGGTCCGGTCGTACTCGTCTCTGAAGAGGGTGGTGTGGAACAGCTCGCCCCCGAGCGAGAGGGGCGTGTCACGGAACCACGGCTCGGTATAGCTCAGTTGTATATCGTTGCGCGTCTTCGAGAACTGATATGCTATCGAGACGCTCTGCCCCCGGCCGAAGAGGTTCTCCTCCCCCAGCTCGAGATAGCCGTTGAAGCCCTCGCCCGCTCCGTATCCCGCCCCGAATCCCGCCCTGCCCGTGGACTTCTCGCTGACGTCGATCACGAGATCGATGTCGGGAGAGTCCTCGATCGCCCTGAAGTCGGGGACCACATTCTCGAAGTAGTTGAGATAGAAAATGTTCCTGAGACTCCTGACCAGCGCTGAGCGCTGGAAGAGGTCTCCCGGCGCGACACGGAGCTGCCTTCGTATCACGTTGTCCATCGTACGGGTGTTGCCCACGATGTCGATCCGCCTGATGTGCGCGCGCTCGCCCTCGACGATAGCGAAGTCGACGGCGATGCGGCGCGAGAGGGTGTCGGGGCTGGTGAGCGGGTCGACGGAGGCGTAGAAGTAGCCCTGGTCCTGGAACAGCTCGTATATGCCGTCCACCGACTGCTCGAACCTGCTTATGCGGAACTCGTCCCCGGGCTCCATCCTCATGGCCCTGTAGAGCGTGCTGTCCGGGATGGCCTCGTTCCCGGAGAAGGTGATCTCGCCGAAGTCGTATCTCCCGCCCTCGGATATCGATATGACGAGGCGCATGTGCCGGCCGTCCTCCAGCATCGTCCTCTCGACCCCCAGGACCCTCGCGTCGGGATAGCCGTGGTCGCGGTAGTAGTTCTCGATCTTCCCGAGGTCCTCCATGAAGTCGGTCTCGCGGAAGCGGCCCGAGCGCCAGAAGGAGTCCTGCTTCGTCTTCATCTCGCCGCGAAGGTCGCCGTCGTCGAAGACCGTGTTGCCCGTGAAGGCTATCTCCCCGACCCTCACGTCGGGGCCCTCTTCGACGGTGAAGCGGAGCATGCTCCGCCCTCCCGTGTCCGGGTCGTCCCAGGAGTGCCCGACGGTGGCGAGATGCCTGTGCTTCTCCGCGAGCAGGGCGAGGATGGTGTGCTCGGCGCGGGCGATGTCCATGGAGGAGACGGTCTGCCCCGGGAACAGCATGAGGCTGTCCGCCACGTCGTCCGGATCCAGGCAGTCGAGCCCGTCGACCACGATCCCGCTGAGTATGCGGTTCTCGGACAACCTGAGCAGGATCGACACACCGTCGTCCGTGGAGTCGACGAGGGCCTCGATCTCGGAGAAGTACCCGAGGTTGTACAGGTCGCGTATGCCTGTCGCGAGAGCCTCCGCGCCGAAGACGGAACCGGGGGGCATGCCGAAAGAACGCACGATCAGGGAATCGCTGACGAAGGTGTTGCCCTCGATCTGGATCCCGGTCACGTTGGCCGCCGATGCCTGCACCGTGACGGCCAGGGCGGTCAGGAGGGCCCTCACTTGGCCGAGCTGCCCGTGGCTCTGACGGTGACGGAGTCGATCGGTTCCTCGCCCGGCTTGATGAAAAGCAGATGATCCTCCGCCCTCTCGGCCACGATGCGGTCTCCCCTCGTGAATTCGCCCTGGAGGAGCGACTCCGTGAGCGGGTCCTCCACCAGGCGTTGTATGGTGCGCCTGAGGTGCCTGGCACCCGAATTCGGGTCGAAGCCCGTCTCAGCTATCAGATCCCTGGCCGAGGGGGTGAGGGTCAGATGGAGTCCGAACTCCACGAGCCTCGCACGGACCTCCTCGAACTGGATGTCGACTATCCGGTCGATCTCGATCCTGCTCAGGGGGTTGAAGATCACTATCTCGTCCAGCCTGTTGATGAACTCCGGAGAGAAGAAGCGCTTCACCCCGTCCATCACGATGTCCCGCTGGCGTCGCCTGATCTCTCCGTCGTCCTGCACCGCGAAGCCCGGGTGTCCGAGGCCCTGCAGCTCCTTCGACGCCAGGTTGCTGGTCATGATCAGGATCGTGTTCGAGAAGTCCACGTGCCTGCCGTAGTTGTCCGTCATCCTCCCGTAGTCCATCACCTGGAGCAGCATGTTGAACAGGTCGGTGTGGGCCTTCTCGACCTCGTCCAGGAGGACGACGCTGTAAGGGCGGCGCCTTATCTTCTCGGTCAGCTGCCCCCCGTCGTCGTAGCCTACGTAGCCGGGAGGCGCCCCGACGAGCCGCGAGCCGGAGAACCTCTCCTGGAACTCGGACATGTCGATCCGGACCAGGGCGCCGGAGTCTCCGAAGACCTGCTCGGCGAGCACCCTGGCCGTCTCGGTCTTCCCCACCCCGGACGGACCCAGGAAGAGAAAGGCGCCCGAGGGCCTGTTGGGGTCCTTCAGGCCTATCCTGCCCCGTCTGATGGCCCTCGCTATGACGGACAGGGCCTCGTCCTGACCCACGATGCGGGCCGAGAGCTCGTTCTCCAGGTCGCGGAGATGCGCCAGCTCGCTCTCGGTCATCCTGCTGACGGGGATCCCGGTCATGTCGGAGACGACCTCGGCGACCAGATCCACGGTCACCCGGCTGTGGCTGCCCGTGTCGAGCCAGACCCTCCTCGCCTCCGCGAGCTGCTCCTGGAGCGTCTCCACCTGCGACCGGATCCGCATTGCGTCCTCGAAGTCGCACTTCTCGGTCGCGCTGCGCATGCTCGTCTCGAGCAGGCATATCTCACGCTCGATGCCCTCGATCTCCGGCGGAACGGCGGAGGCCAGGAGCCTGGCCTTTGCCCCCGACTCGTCCATGACATCTATGGCCTTGTCCGGCAAAAACCTGCCGCTCACGAAACGGTCGGCCAGGCGTGCGCAGGACTCCAGCGCGTCGGGCGCGTACTCGGCTCCGTGGTGCTCCTCGTACTTGCTGCGGAGCCCCTCCAGGATCTCGATGGCGAGGGCGACGCTGGGCGGATCGACCGGGACGGGCTGGAAGCGCCTCTCGAGCGCGCCGTCCTTCTCGATGCGGCGGCGGTACTCGTCGAGCGTGGTGGCACCGATGCACTGGAACTCCCCCCTGGCGAGGGCGGGCTTCATCAGGTTCGCGGCGTCGATGGCCCCCTCGGCAGCGCCTGCCCCCACGATGGAGTGGATCTCGTCGATGAAGAGGATGATGTTGCCCTCCTCGCCGATCTCCCGGAGGAGGACCTTCAGGCGCTCCTCGAACTGGCCTCGGTACTTGGTCCCCGCCAGCACGCCGGCCATGTCGAGCGCCATCACGCGCCTGTCCTTCAGCGGCGGCGGAACCCTGCCGTCGACGATGAGCTGCGCGAGACCCTCGACGATGGCCGTCTTGCCGACACCCGGCTCGCCTATGAGCACGGGATTGCACTTCTTCCTGCGGCAGAGCACCTGGATCACCCTGGATATCTCGCGCTCCCGCCCGATGACCGGATCGAGCTGGTGCTCCCGGGCCATGGAGGTTAGATCGCGGCAGAAGAACTCCAGGGCCGAGGTGTTCTCCTCCTCCTGCTTGTCGTCCCTCGACCTGGGGAGGTTGGCCAGCTCGGCGGCCGCCCTCTCCAGGACGACTCCGCGCTCCCTCAGGAGGGTGGCGGCCATGCAGCTGGAAACGGCGATCAGGCCGAGGAGTATGTGCTCGGTCCCCACCGACTGGTGCCCCATGAGGCTTGCCTGCCTGTTGGCCTCGTGCAGCACGAGCCTGGCCTTGGTGGTCCAGCCGACCTCGTGCGTGGGGATGGTGATCCCGGATGGCTTGCGGATGTAGCTCTCGAGGCGCAGGCGCAGCTCCGAGGTGTTCACGCCCAGGGCGTGCAGTATCGCGATGGATGTGGAGCCCCTGACCGAGAGAAGGCCGAACAGCATGTGCTCGGAGCCGACCCGGGCCTGCCCGTACTTGCTGGCCTCGGTCCTGGCTACGTTGATGGCCGCCCTGGCTCTCTCGCTGTACTGCTCAGGCAATCAGCACCTCCACGGGGAACATGATTTATGCCTTAATAGCGCGGAACGGCGCTCATGGTTCCTCGGGTATGATAACCCGGCGGGGTCAGGCGCCGCAAAGATCGTCCCCCTCGTAGAGCCGGCCGGAGGCCAGGCGGAAGACCCTGTCCGCCCCGGAAGCCAGGGACGGCGAATGGGTGGCTATCACGAAGGCCTGCCCCAGGTCCCGTGCGAGCCGCCCGACGAGGCTCTTCAGCCTGTCGCCGCTGGCTGCGTCGAGGTTGCCGGTGGGCTCGTCGGCAAGCACCACATCCGGCCCCGTCACCAGCGCCCGCGCCACCGCCGCGCGCTGCCTCTCGCCCCCCGAGACCTGGGAGGGGAAGTGCTCCGACCTGCCCTCGAGACCGACATGCGAGAGCATCCCGGCCGCCGCCCCGGAGGCCGCCGCATGGCTGCTGCCGGCTATCAGGAGGGGCATCATGACGTTCTCGATGATCGTGAACTCCTCGAGCAGATGATGGAACTGGAAGACGAACCCCAGGTTCCTGTTCCTTATCGAGGCCCGCACGCGCTCCGAGGCCCTCCACGCGTCACGGCCGGCGATCTCCACGGTTCCGGAGTCGGGCGGCTCGAGTATCCCGAGGATGTTGAGGAGAGTGCTCTTGCCCGAGCCGCTGGGGCCGGTGACGGCCACCACCTCGCCCCTGCGTATCTCGAGGTCGATCCCCTCCAGTATCCGCAGCAGGGTGCCACCTTCTCCGAACGACTTGCGGATTCCGCAGCACCTGAGGACCGTGTCGCTACTCATTGCGGACGCATTCGCCGGGCGGGACGGCCAGGGAACCGAGTGCAGGCACCACGGACGTGGCCAGGCATGCTGCGAGGGTGAAGGCGACGATGAGACCTCCATTGACCGGATCGACCCTCGCGGGGAGGGAGCTTATCCAGTAGACGGAACCCTCCAGGCGGATCGGGAGGAACCTGTTCACGGCCAGCATCGCCGCGGATGCCAGAAGGACCCCGGCTGCGCATCCGACGGTTCCTATGAGGAAGCCCTGCGATATCGCCAGCCGCACGATGGCGCCGGGCGTCGCGCCCATGGCCCTGAGGACCCCGATGTCCCTCTTGTGCTCGAGGGCGATCATGGAGAGGGCGCTGGACAGGTTCAGAAGGGCGACCACCGTGATGAGCGCGAGGACGATGGTCATCGCGAGCCGCTCCAGTCCGAAGGCCCTGAAGAGGTTTGCGTGCCGTGTCAGAAATGCCTCCGCGGTCATGTACCTGTCGTGCCTGGACGAGACATAGGCCTCCCGGAGCAGGGAGTCGAGCTCCGCGGAGGCGCGGACGGGGTCGGCTCCGGCGGACACCCCCACTCCCGCAGCGCTGAAGTCGGTCCCGGTGCCGAACAGAGCGCCCGCGACGCGGAGCTGGGTGACGACGAGGCCCGAGTTGTACTCGGCCAGCCCGAAGTCCCTGATCGAGGCGACCCTCAGGCTGACGATCGTGTCCACCAGGGCCCTGCCCATCGCCGTGATCTCCACGGACTCCGTCGAGGCGAGCCTGATGCTGTCCCCTTCGGCCACCCCCAGTCTGCCGGCCAGCTCGCAGCCCAGGACCACCGACTCACCCGCGGACGGCAGGCCCGATGCGAGCCCGGAGACGAGGGACTCCCTCGCCGGATCGACTCCGCGAACAACCACCCCGGCCACCGTCCCCCCGTTCCCCGAGGCGACGGCGGCCTTCTCGCAGTAGGGCGACAAGCCCTCCAGCCCTTCGACCCCCTCGATGAGGTCCTGCACCAGCAGGGCGTCGCCGGGGGACATGGCGCCCCCCCCGGGGGAGCTGACTATGACGGGCGGGTTCGCCTCCTCCAGGAAATCCGTTATCGAGCCCTGGAACCCGTTCATGAAGGAGTCCAGGATGAGGAGCGCCGCGACACCTATGGATATCCCCGCCACGGACAGGACGGAGACGGTTCTCACGACTCCCGAGTGCGACCTGCTCCAGATCTGTCTCGCCGCGACCGACAGGAGCAGGCTGCTCCTCATGTCCTGAGTCTCCGGAGTTGCGGGAACAGGATGACGTCCCTTATCGAGGCGGCGTCCGTGAGCAGCATGACGAGCCTGTCGACGCCCACCCCGAGCCCTCCGGCCGGTGGCATGCCCAGCTCGAGCGCGTGCAGGAAGTCCTCGTCGACCTCTCCTCCGCGGATGCAGGACATCGCGGCCTGCTCCTGCAGGATCCGGCGCTGGAGGACGGGGTCGTTCTGCTCGCTGAAGGCGTTGCCCACCTCCATGCCGGCGATGAAGGGCTCGAATCTCTCGGTCATCCCCGGGGAGCCCGGCTTGTGCTTGGCCAGCGGCGAGAGGAACTCGGGGTAGTCCAGGACGAATGTCGGCTGGACGAGCCCGGCGGTCACGTAGTAGTCGAAGAGCTTGTCTATGAGCGTCTCCCTGTCGGAGGCTCCGGGGGCTATGCCCAGCCTGTCGCAGAGCTTCCTGAGGTCGGAGGGGCTCCAGGAGATGAGGTCCTCTCCGCTGCATCGCCTGAGGGAGTCGACGAAGCCCAGCCTCTCGAAGGGGGTCGCGAGGCTGATCTCCTGTCCCCTGTACACGACGGTCCGGCCGGCGCCTGCGGCGTCGGCGGCGGCAAGGACCATGTCCTCGAACCTGCCCATCATCGTTCCGTAGTCTCCGTAGGCCTCGTAGATCTCGAGCTGCGTGAACTCAGGGCTGTGCGTCCTGTCGATGCCCTCGTTCCTGAAGTCCTTCCCGATCTCGTAGACCCTCTCGATGCCGCCCACGAGCAGCCTCTTTAGGTAGAGCTCGGTTGCTATCCTGAGGTAGAAGGTCTCGCCCAGGTGCCTGTACTCGGTCGAGAACGGCTCTGCGGAGGCGCCCCCGTAGATGGGCTGGAGTATCGGGGTCTCGACCTCGATGAAGCCGGCCGAGTCGAGGTAGGATCTGAGGGCCGTGACGATCCGGGCCCGGGTCAGGGCCCTCCTCCTGCCGTCGGGGTTCACGAGGAGGTCGATGCACCTGTGCCTGTACATCAGCTCGGTGTCGGCGAGGGCGTCCCATGCCCTGCCCTCCGAATCGACCTTGACCACCGGGGTCGGTCTGATGCTCTTGGAGAGGAGCTGGAGGTCGCGGACGTCGATCGTGAGCTCGCCCATCCTGGTCCGGAAGACCGGCCCGCCGACGCGCACGATGTCGCCCAGGTCGAGCAGCCCGGCAACCTTCCAGAGGTGCTCGGGGAGGTTGTCGGCCCTCAGGTACACCTGTATCTGGGAACCGTCGCCGGAGAGATCCATGAAGATGGACTTCCCGTGCTCGCGCCTGGCCCTTATCCTGCCGGCTGCGTGCCTGTCCTCCCCGGTCTCGCCCTCCTCGACGATGCTGCGGATGGGGACGACGGGACCCGTCCGCGCCGGATAGAGCTCGACGCCCATGGCGCCGCTCAGCTCCGACGCCTTGGAGAGGCGCACCTCGACCTGGTCGCCCTGCTCGCTCATCACTCGCTCCCCGTTCTGAGATACTCCTCGATGAAGTGCTGTATGTCACCGGCCAGGAAGCCCTCGACATCAGAGGTCTCGGCGCCTGTGCGGTGGTCCTTGACCATCTGGTAGGGCTGGAGGACGTAGGACCGGATCTGGTTGCCCCAGGAGACGTCCTTCTTGCCGCTCTCCAGCTCGTCCTTCTCGGCCTTCCGCTTCTCCTCCTCGAGCTCGTAGAGGCGCGCGCGCAGGATCCTCATGGCCATCTCGCGGTTGCGGTGCTGCGACCTCTCGTCCTGGCAGGTGACCACGATGCCCGTGGGGATGTGCGTTATGCGGACGGCCGAGGATGTCTTGTTGACATGCTGTCCGCCCGCCCCGCTGGAGCGGAAGGTGTCCGTCCTGAGGTCGTCGTCGCGGATGTCCAGCTCGATGCTGTCGTCGATGTCCGGCAGTGCGAACACGGAGGCGAAGCTCGTGTGCCTGCGGTGGTTCTGATCGAAGGGAGACCGGCGGACGAGCCTGTGGATGCCGTTCTCGGCGCGCAGGTAGCCATAGGCGAAGGGGCCCCTGACGGAGACTATGGCCTCCCTTATCCCCGCCTCCTCGCCGGTCTGGTGGTTCAGCATGTCGACCTCGAACTCCATCCTCTCGGCCCATCTCAGGTACATCCCGAGCAGCATCTCGGCCCAGTCCTGGCTGTCGATCCCGCCGGCCCCGGGCCTGATCGTGAGTATGGCGTCGCTCCTGTCGTCCTTGCCGGACAGCATGCTGCGGAACTCGAGCCTCCCGAGCTCCTCGCCCAGCCTCTCGATCCTCCCGGCCGCGTCGGCTTCCAGGTCGGCGTCATCCTCGAGCCCCAGGAGCTCTACGGCGGCCCTGATGTCCTCGAGCTGCCGCTCGGCCTGCAGGACGGGTCCGGTCCAGGCCTGGACCTTCCTGAGTTCCGCTATCGTCGCGAGCGCCTTCTTGCGGTCGTCCCAGAAGCCGGGACCGGACATGGCTGCGGTCAGGGCCGCCTCCCTCTCCTGTAGAGAGGCGAAGTCAAAGGCCCTCCCGGAGCTTTGTGAAGCCTGCCGACAGCTTTCTGAATCCCTCTGCGAGTTCTTCGTACATCGCGCCAGTTCCTTCCGGGGCAAAGTCCTCCGTTTATTGCGAAACGAGGCGGATTCGGCAAGATCGGGGGGGCGGGAACCGGTCGCGGGCGAGTTTCCCCGTGCTCCGCCGGGGTATTATGCTAGAGTCCCGACACCCAGAAACGGAGCGGCCCGTTGCGCCGTGCGTGACGAGCCGAGCGAAAGGACAGGTCAGATGGCCGGCATCGAGGAGAAGGTGCAGGAACTCTTCGGGAGGATCGAGAGGAACAACCTCTGGCGGCAGAGGAGCTGCATCAATCTGATCCCCTCCGAGAACACACCGAGTCCGCTCGTGAAGATCTGCGAGATGTGCGACCCGGCCGGGAGGTACGCCGAGCACAGGTCCATGAAGGGCCGCGAGGTCTACTTCTACCAGGGCACCGATTTCATAAGGGACATCGAGATCGAGGCCTCGGAGGCGCTCTGCGCGTATTTCGGCTGCTCCGAGACCGAACTGCGCCCCGTGAGCGGACAGATGGCCAACGAGGTGGTCTTCAAGGCCGTGACGCGCTTCGTCAACAGGGAGTCCGCCCCGGGCACCTTCCGCAAGCTGCGCTCGGTGATGAACAACGACCTCGGCAAGGGAGGCCATCTGTCGAGCCAGCCCATGGGCGCGCTCTACAACTTCGTCGACATCAACCCGGCGACCAACGAGGAGAACTGCATCAACTTCCCGGTTCGTGCGGACAACATGTACAGGATCGACACGGACAGGCTCGCAGGGCTGGTGGAGGAGCACAGGCCGGAACTCATAGTCTTCGGCAAGAGCATGTTCCTCTATCCGGAGCCGGTGGCCCTCATGGCCGAGATCATCAGGGACATGGACCCCAGGCCGGTCGTGATGTACGACATGGCCCACGTCCTGGGCCTCTACGGAGCGTTCCAGGATCCCCTCGGGGAGGGGGCCGACATCGTGACGGGATCCACCCACAAGACCTTCTTCGGTCCGCAGCGCGGCGTGATAGCGAGCAACATGGACAAGTCCAGCCCCTTCAGGAAGCTGTGGCTGGACGTTCGCAGCCGCGCCTTCCCCGGGAGCACGAGCAACCACCACCTTGCGACTCTCGTCGGCCTCCTCGTGGCAACCCTCGAGATGAACGCCTGGAAGGAGGAGTACCAGGGCCAGGTGCTCCGGAACGCGAGGGCCTTCGCACGGTTCCTCGCGGACAGGGGCCTGAGGGTCGAGGGCGATCCCGCGGACGGCTATACGATGACCCACCAGGTCGTGGTCAGGGTCGCGGAGCACGGTGACGGTGCCGACATCGCCAGGAGGCTCGAGGAGAACAACATCGTCGTCAACTACCAGGCCCTTCCCGACGACGGGACCTTCCTGGTGTCCAGCGGCATCAGGACCGGCGTCTCCGAGATGACCAGGTTCGGGATGGACGAGGCCGACTTCGAGCCCGTGGCGGACCTGATGGCAAGGTGCATAGCGGGGAACGAGAACGTGGCCGCGGAGGCCGCCGCGCTGCGCTCTCGCTTCACCTCCATGCGCTACACTCTCCCGCTCGGGCAGTCGCTCGAGCTGGCGTCGCGGGCTCTTTGGTCGGCGTTCCCGACCAGCGACTACGCCCGCCTACTCGCCGACAATCTCCAGCGCATCATCGGAACCGTATAGCATACGCAGCCCGGACAGCCCCCGGCCCGCAGAAGGCCGGGGGCTTCCTTCCCTATCCGCTCCAGCCACCTGCGGCCTATTCTACACTCCGGAGCGTGCTTGACCATCCGCCTCCAGGGATGCATCATCATTCAGTCGAGCAGGAGGTGACGGAATGGTGCGCGCATGTTCCCTTCTCCTGCCTCTCGTCTTCTGCGCGGTCGCGCAGTCATATCCAGGAGGCGGCTGGCTGGTGGCGGAGCACAGGCCGATCGTGGGTTCGATCGACCTGATGCTCGACGGATGTGTCCTCGATGACGGGCTGACAGGCTTCATCGGCGGGGACGACGTGGTGTTCATGACCTGGGACGGGGGCCGTCACTGGCACAGCTCCGTCGTGCCGGGCATCTCCAACGATCAGGACATCCTCGGATTCTACTTCGTCTCCCCCGACTCGGGCTGGGCCGCGTGCGACTACGGCTACGTCTACAGGACGGTCGACGGAGGGCGTAGCTGGGACATCCAGCGGCCCACGAACACGAACATGTTCGAGGTCTTCTTCGTGGACCGCCTCCGTGGATGGATCGCCGGGGACGCCCAGTCCGGCAGGAACCACCTGATGTCCACGATCGACGGAGGCGAGACCTGGCAGGATGCCGCCTTCGGCTCGAACGCGACGGTCATCACGGCGATCTTCTTCATCGATCACGAGACCGGGTGGGTCGGGGGCAAGAGGGGTGACAACCTGCCATGCATCTACCGGACGGACGACGGAGGCGTCACGTGGAGTCCCCAGACGCTTCCCGGCCTGCCGTACGACACCTCGATAGAGAGCGTGGAGTTCTTCGACGAAATGCACGGATGGGCGGCCACCAACAACAGAGCCTCCCCCGGATACCTTCTGGAGACCACCGACGGCGGGCTGACCTGGACCATCAGAATGAGGCTGCCCGAGCAGTACACCCGCCTGGATCCCCTCGACCCGGACCGGCTGACGGCGATCTCATACGGATGGAGCGGTCCTGGCTGGCTCAGCACGAGTGTGGACGGGGGATCGACATGGTCGACGTCGAGCACCCCCCTCACGGGCTTCGTTCCGGCCCTGGCCCGCATGGATGGAGCCATAGCCGTCGGAGGAGGGTCGATCATCGTGACCCGCGACGAAGGATCGACCTGGAGCGGCATCTGGGGCACCGAGACCGAATACTCCTCACTCGCGTGGGCGGGAGGCTCCCCGGCGTTCGCCGTCGATCCCGACGGCTGCTGCGATGTCTCGCCGGACGGGTCGGAATGGCATTTCCTGCCTTCGGCCCCGGGCGGGTCCCAGGTGCGGTTCGCCGACGGGCTGCACGGCTGGATGCTCTGCGGGGACCCGGACGAACAGGGCGTCATCGTGTGGAGGACCGTCGACGGGGGGACCACCTGGTCCCCGGCCGATCCCGGTGCGGAACAGGATGTACTCGGGATGGCCTTCGCGGATGCCTGGACCGGCTGGCTCCACGGAGCGGGCGGCCTTCTGATGAAGTCGACGGACTCGGGTGCGACCTGGACGAGGCAGCCTTCGGAGACTGATTCGGACATCCTCGACGCCTTCTTCACGGATGCGTCGACCGGCTGGATCGCGGGCGGTTCGGGAGCCGGGGCGTTCATCTCCCACACCACCGACGGCACCACATGGACGAGGCAGGTACCCCCGCCCTCACCGCTCATGAACCCGGTCGTCTCTCTCTGGTTCACCGATCCGGCGCACGGATGGGCCCTCAGCGCAAGCGGGCTGGTCAGCCGGACCCCGGATGGGGGGCAGACCTGGGATCATGTCGCACAGCTGCCCTGCGCCTCGGGGAGAGACATCCTGATGGTCGACGCGGCTTCCGGATGGGCGCTCTCGGCCGACGGCTCGATGATCTACCGCACGGACGACGCGGGATCGACATGGGCGCTCGACTGGGCCAGGACATCCACCGGTCTCCTGAACGAGCTGGCTGCGAGGGACGACGGCACAGTCTGGGCATGCGGGACGGAGGCGACGATCCTGAGGTTCGTCACGGACGTCTCGATCGGGGAGGAGGCCGCTCCCGTCGCTCCGGACTTCTCGACCTCGGTCTTCCCGTGTCCCGCGACAAGCGGGTCCGCGGTCCTCTCGCTGTGCTGTCCGCGTGACTGCACGGCCGGGATCGGGATCTACGACGCCTCCGGAAGGCTGGTCCGTGAGATCTGCGGGGTCGACCTGGGACAGGGCGCCAATGACGTTCAGCTGTGGCTGGAGGGGCTCTGCAGCGGAGTCTATTTCGCGAGGGTCGAGGCGGGGGCCGACTCGGCGGTGGAGAGGCTGCTGGTTCTCAGGTAGCTGCAGGTCCTCCCCGGGTCCTCCGTCCCACGACGGTGAAGAGGCGAAGCCTCCGACCCCTGAAGGTCTGTCTGTGAAACGTCACCACGGTCTCGCCGAAACCCAGGACTCCCAGGTATCTCTGAACGATCTCCGGATGCAGCTTCCACCATGTGTCGGTCGGCCTCTGCGACACCGGGTCGGGAGCGAATCCCGTCACCGGCTGCCTGAGGATCCCGGGGAGCAGCCTCCTCAGCCCACGGGGCAGGAAGTCCGAACGGGGGAGCATGTCGGTCACTATCGCCGTCTCCCTGGTCAGGGCCAGGGCCCTCTGCATGGCGAGGAAGGGATCGCGCAGGTGCAGCAGGATGCTTCCGAGAAGGCAGACGTCGAAGGTGCCCAGGTCCGCGGGCAGGTCGTACGCGTGACCGTGCACCATCCTGGCCCTCGAGCCCAGGAGACGGTGGGAGAGCCAGAAGGAGTTGTTGATCCTGCCTATCTCCCGCCTCATCTCGGCCATCTCGATCGACGCGTCGCGGCCGGCGTAGGGGATCACGTCCCAGTCCTGCCCGGGCGAGAGGTCGTAACAGACGACTGAAGCGCCGCGAGCCTCCATCTGGAATGTCATGAAGCCGCTCGCGGGGCCCAGCTCGAGAACGGACCTGCCCCGGAGGTCTACGTGGCCGAGGTAGTCGTCCACGCCGGCCCTGATGTCCCACGGACCCTCGACCGTTCCGTGGCCGGGAAGGTCGATCGTGTGATAGAAGCAGCAGTCCTCGATGCCGTCGACCTGCTTCGGCCGGGCGAACCCATCGAAAGGCAAGCGCACCTCCGCCGTGCGGGAGATATCGGGAGTGCCGTCCGGGGAGTATCTGGCCGGCCGGAGGGCTGGTCAACCGGCAGCTGCGGTCTGCGGGTGGCTGAAGGCGCGTCGGGAGGAGGTGGATTTCCAGGCTGTTGCGGGGGTTGCGTCTGCACTGCGAATGTGAAAGATGTTAAAACCGAAGGTCCCCGGGCGGGGCCGGGGACCTTCGGAGGATCGATGAACGGCTACTTGGAGTAGTACTCGACGACCATCCGCTCGGAGACCTCCAGGCTGACGTCATCCCGCGCCGGGAGCGACTTCATGGCGATCTTCCTCGCCTTGGGGTCGACCTCGAGGAACTGCGGCACGCCCACTCCCCTGCCGGCGGCTATGTTCTCGGTGACCACCTTCAGGTCGCGGCTCTTCTCCTTCAGCGAGACTATGTCTCCCACGCCGACCGAGAACGAAGGGATGTCCACCTTCCTGCCGTTGACGGTCACATGCCCGTGAGCCACGAGCTGTCTCGCGGCCGGGATGGTGGGCGCGAAGCCGGATCTGGCGACGACGTTGTCCAGCCTGCGCTCGACCAGGGACAGCAGGTTGACGCCCGTCTCGCCGGGAAGGCGCGAGGCCTCCTCGTAGTAGGCCCTGAGCTGCTTCTCCGAAAGGCCGTAGTTGAAGCGGATCTTCTGCTTCTCGGCAAGCTGCATCCTGTAGACCGACACCCTGCGCCTGCGGTGCTGGCCGCCCGCCTCGCCTGGAGGGAGCTTGCGCTTGCCCGGCTCCTTGTGGGTGAGTCCGGGGAGCGACACCCCGAGCGATCTGACCTTCCTCAACCTGGGCCCTCTGTAGACTGACACCTGACGAACCTCCGCGCCGCCGGGAGGCGGCAAGCAACGATTAGAAGCCGAACTGTCGCAAAAGCTCGCAGAATCTAGCCCGGCGCCCCGCGGCCGTCAAGAACGATGCAGCGGGGGCCGGCCCTCGCGGACCGGCCCCCATGAGGACGGAGCCGCGCCCTACCTCAGCAGGACGCAGGCCCTGGAGACCGAGCCTCCCGGCCCGGACAGCCGGATCATGTAGACACCGTCGGCCAGAGGCCTGCCGGTGTCATCCGTGCCTGTCCAGGAGATCGTGTGCATGCCCTCGGCGAGTTCGCCGTCGCTTATCGTGCGGACGATCCTGCCGGTCATGTCGTAGACGTCGATGCGGGCATGGCCGCTGCCGGGCATGCCGACCGCGAGCGTGGCCGCCGAGGAGAACGGGTTGGGCGACGGGCTGCCGAGGAACAGGCTCGGCACGAGCCCGGTGCCGCCCTCGCCCACTCCGGTCCCGGGGTTGGCCGAGCCGCGGTAGGGCACCCTGTTGTGATATGTGGCGGTGATGGTGACCCAGGGGCTGGGGGAGAGCGACGGGATCGAGAGGCTCGCCACTCCCGAGGCGTTGGTGTAGGCCCCGTCGAGGTATGTGGTTCCCTGCACCGCGCCGACGAGCGCTCCCTGCACCGGCGAACCGCCCGAGGTCACCGTGACGTTGAAGGTCCCGGGGTTGATGGTGGAGGAGTGGGCGCCCGCGAGGACGGGCAGCGGCGAGGTGGTGCAGAAGATGTCGGTCTCGGGGCAGCCGAAGACGAGGTGCATGTTGTTGTTCGACGCGCCGCCGGAGCCGTAGAACTCGAAGACCTTCTGCTTGCCGTAGTCGACCGCGGCGCCCATGTGCCAGATCTCCTCCTCGAAGTAACCGCGGAAGGTGTACTCGGCCAGGGAGTCGGTCGGGCCGACGGGGCTGGCGGTGGTCGCGCCCATGAAGCCGACGGCGCCCTTGGGCGTCGAGATCGAGCCCTCGTTCATCCATGCCTCCGCGAAGCAGTAGGCGCTCGTGTAGGCGCCGTTGTAGCAGGCGATGGAGTTGATCCAGGGCAGCCTCCTGCCGTTCGTGAGCGCTGCCACGTCGGCGTTGTCGAAGCCGGAGGTGACCCAGTACTGGGTGTCGCCGTGGCCGATGTAGCTGATGAGGGAGGTGCCCTCGTTCACGCTGGCGGAGATGGCGGCCACCGTGGGGTTCATGCCGCCCGAGGAGCAGAAGTAGTCGACCGTCATGCCGTGGGCCATGAAGATCTGGGCGTACTCCCAGCTGTGGGCGGGATCCTGGAAGTCGGTGGAGCCGATGCTTATGGCATTCTGGAACCAGCTGGGCGTGGGCATGTAGGGATCGAACTCGTAGTTGTAGATCTTCCAGGTCTGGTAGGCGAGGTCGTCGGTGTCCTGGTTGCATATCCTGCCCAGGTGTATGGAGGGCACGCTGCCCGAGCCGACCACGCCGTAGAGGTTGTCCTGGGCCGTGCTGCCGGACATCGGGGTGGGCACGGAGGTGTTGCTCCCGCAGATGAGCAGGTACAGGGGCGGGTTGCTCCAGGTGTTGAATGCGTTCTCTATCCAGGCGTCTATCGCCGCCGAGGTGCTCCCGATGGTGGGGACGATGCCGTACTCGACCTCGTAGCCCTTCTCCATCTTCCAGTCGATCAGGTCCTGGCACAGTGCGATGCTGGCGTCGGTGCCGATCACCAGGTAGCAGCCGTCGATGGCGTTGCCGGCCGCCGGGTCGAACCCGAGCACATCCTCGTAGAAGGGCAGGAACTCGGTCGTGATGCCGCTGGCGGCGCGCACGAGCTCGTTCTCGCCCGGCCCGCCGGTGGGGACGAGCCTCACGACGCAGCTTGTCGTGATCATGGTCTCACCGGTCACCGGATTGTGGCGGACGGGATTGAACCTCACCCAGGCCACCCTGAGGTCGCGAAGGATCACTATCTCCTCGAGAGTGGCCGCCTCGCCGGGGAAGAACCCGGAGGAGCCGTAGACCGCGGGGTCCTGCCTGTAGGGGGATGCCTCTCCGCTCCTCGTCACTGGCTCCTGCCAGGGGGCGATGCCGAACCTGCCGAGGGGGGCGGTCTCCTCGGAGACGACCTCCAGGCGGTAGCCGCCCGTGTTGCCGACCATGACCATGCGCCTCACGGCCGGGAGGTCCGGGCTCCCGATCTCGGCGAGCATGCCGGCCGACGGCACCCTGAACACGCTCGCCTGGCCGAAGCCGTCCACGACCGCCTGGTCGACGGTGAGGGCCTGCAGGCCGAACTCGACCAGGATGTCGTCGCCGTCCATCCCGAGGTACCTCGCCGTCTCCACCTCCAGCGGAGCTCTCCAGGCAGTTCCCGCGAAGGCCATGGAAGCGGTTGCGGCAAGCACAAGAACGAGTCTGGTATGCACCGTCTCATCCTCCCCTTGGTGTGAATGTCACTCTTCTGTCCACAACTCCGGATGTTTTATAGAGTTCCGCCAAACCGGGGTCAATGTCGCCGGGGGTTGCACGCCCGGCGGTTCCCGGGGATATTGTCCCGCGGAGGTCGCATGCCCAGAACTGCCAGAGCACTCGTCGAAGGCGCCTGGTACCTAGTCAGTTCCGAGGCCGGACCGGGGCTCCTGCTCTTCCGGGAGGACCGGGACTACCAGGCCTTCCTGTCCTGCGCCGAATCCCTCGCCAGGCAGGAGCGGGACATCGAGCTCCTGGAGTGGTGCCTGCTCCCGGAGGCTCTCCATCTGCTCGTCCGTGACGGATCGACCTCCCTCGGCCGCTACATGCGCCTCCTGCTGGGAAGGTACTCGAGATACAGGTCCGATGTCCGCGGAACCGGCCGGAGGCTGTACGGGGGAGAGCGCTACCGCAGCAGGATGCTCACGGACGGATCGGCACTCCCGGGCGTGGCTGCATGGATGCACTCCCTCCCCGCAGCGTCCGGGCTGGTGCTCTTCGCCGATGCATGGAGGTGGTCGAGCATCCGCGTGTCGGCCTTCTCAGGCGTCTCTCTATTCGCCGAGATCGCCGAGGAGCCCGACTGGGGATCCTTCGGAGGGACGGGCGCGAAGGTCCGCGACAGGGAGCCCGCTCCCGAAAGGATGCTCCCGGCGGACCCCGTCGCGATAATCGCCCGCGAGTTCGGGGTGCACAGGTCGAGGCTCGTGAACCCGGTGGGAAGAGCCCAGAAGGCCCTGAGGCACCGTGCCTTCCAGGAATGCCGCACCCGCTGGGGGATGAACTTCTCCGAGATCGCCAGGGCGTTCGGGGTGACACCCGCCGCCGTGATCTCGGCACTTACCCCGAAGCCCGTCAGGGCGTCCCGCAGGAGGAAGCCGGCCGGATAGGCCCGGCGCCCTACCTTATCAGCAGCCCCTTCTCGAGCATCTGCAGCGGGTCGAAGGTGGCGAAGTCGGCCTGGTGGATGAGGACCGTCTCTATCCTCTTCGGAGCGCCGTCGCCCTCCTTCGCGTGACAGGCGATCATGTTGATGATCTCGACGGGGAGGCCCGCCTTCCCTGCGGCTATGGAGCCGGAGACCGGATGGCGCAGGCAGGCCCCGTTGCGGCTCTTCCTGATCGCGCCGTCGACCCTCTCGTACTCGAGCAGCTTGCCTACGTCGTGCAGGAGGCCCCCGACGACCAGCCAGTCGCGGTTGATCTCGTAGGGCACTTCCATGGAGGAGGTTATGGCGTCCGCCAGGGCGCAGGCCCCCTCGGTCACGGCGATCGTGTGCTGCACCAGGTTGATGCCCCAGGCGTTGGTGAGCAGGGTGAAGGGGATCTGCTCCAGGTCCTCCGGCTTCCAGCCCCCGCCCTCGGCCGCGTCCACCCACACCCGGACCGCCATCCCCCTCAGCGCCGGATCGCCGATCCGCGCGAGCTGACGCTCGAAGAGCCTCTCCACCGTTGCCTTCATCACTCCACCCTCCCGAGCGCCTCTACGACCGCATCGCCCATGCGTGCCGTGCCCGCGGCCCCCTTCGAGAGGACCTCGGGGCTGCCTCGCAGCTTCAGCATGTCGTAGGTGCGGACCCTGCCCTCGGAGATTACCAGTCTCACGGCCTGCATTATCCTCCCGGACATGGCGCGCTCGCCGATGTGGTCCAGCATCATGCAGGCGGAGAGGATCATCGCTATGGGGTTCACGATCGGCTCGGGGTAGTCGGCGTACTTGGGAGCCGATCCATGGGTGGGCTCGAACACCGACACCTTCTCGCCGAGGTTTGCGCTGCAGGCGAAACCGAGGCCGCCCACGAGGCCGGCGAACCCGTCGGACACTATGTCCCCGAACATGTTCCCGGCTACGATGACCCTGTAGTCCTCGGGGTTCTTCGTGAGCCACATCATCATGGCGTCGATGTTCACGTCGGATGCCCTGATGCCGGGGAACTCGGTCCGGGACATCTCCTGGGCCGCCCTGAGCATCATGCCGGAGGTCTCGCGGATCACGTTCGGCTTCTCGCAGACGTAGACCGCGTCGATCCCCCTCCCGGCCGCATGCTCGAATGCCGCCCTCACTATCCTGTCGACGTACTTCCTCGTGAAGATCCTGGTCGAGACGGCCAGATCAGGCTTCGGGCACCATCCGAAGTTCTTCGCGAACTTGGGATGTGTCATCAGGGCGTCGTAGACTGCATCGGGGGGGTTGGTCCACTCCACCCCGCCGTAGAGCCCCTCGGTGTTCTGCCTGAATATCATGGTGTCGATCATGGGCTCGTCGACGCCGCAGCAGCCCATGTTCCGTACGAAGTTCAGCGGGTTGCCCTCGAAGGAGCGGCAGGGACGCATGCATATGTCCAGGTCGAAGTGCTGTCGCATCGTGACTATGGGGCTGTAGTAGGTGAGGCCCCTGCCCTGCAGGGCGGGGTCCAGCTCGGCATCCGCCGCCGTCTTGGGCTTGGACGTTATCGCGCCGAACAGCGCCAGGCCGTGCTCCGCGAGGAGGTCGATCGTGCGCTGGGGAAGGGCGTTGCCCTCCCTCCTCCAGAACTCCCAGCCGATGTCGGCGTGGACGTAGTCGGCCTCGAAGCCTGCAGCCTCGAGCACCTTCAGGGCCTCCTTCATCACTGCCGCACCGATGCCGTCACCAGGCATCACGACGACGGTCCGCTTCATGGGTCCACCTTTCGGTATCTGGGGTCGGAACGCAGTTGCAGCCTGCACGACCTTATACTCCATCGGGCGGTCAGGGCGCAATGCGCGACCGGCTCAGTCCTCCGACAGCAGCGGGAGGATCGCCCGGACGGCCGCCTCGAGCTGTCTGTCGACGCCTTCGCCGTAGTCGGCAGGCAGCTCGACCACCGTCACGTCAGGCGTAACGCCGCTGTTCTCGAGGTTCGTGCCGTCGAGGGTGAACCAGCCCTCGGAGGGAAGGCGGAAGCCTGTGCCGTCGACCAGGTCGATGTCGTTGGTCCCTATGACGGCGCCGTAGGTGGTGCTTCCGACCACGGGGCCGATCCCGAGGGCCTTCCATCCCGCCGGCATTATCTCTGCGTCGGAGTAGCACCTCTCGTTTATCAGCAGCACCAGGGGCTTCTGCCATACGCCCAGGGGCTGGAGGGTCTCGCGGCCGTCGCGGGAGCGGCTGAGCAGGTAGGACGGACGCGAGAGGTGCCGGATGATCTCGTCATGCGTGCTGCCGCCGCCGTTGTCGCGTATGTCGATGATCATCCCGTCCCGGTAGAGGCCCTCCGCGAACAGGTCCTCGAGGAAGCCCTCGACGGAGCTCCCGTTCATGGCCGGGATGTGGAGGTAGCCCACCCTTCCGCCGGACATTCGGTCGGTGATGCGGCGGTTGCGGTCCAGCCAGGCATGGTAGCAGAGGTCCTGCATCTCCCATGAGGATACGGGCTCGATCACGACCTCCAGATACCCTCCGTTCCTCCTCACCCCCAGGACGACCTCCTCGCCTGTCTTCCGGGCCAGCGGCCTGTACAGGTTGTCGCGGGCGCCGACCCTCTCGCCGTCTATGGTGAGTATCAGGTCGCCGGGCTCGAGCCTGGACCCGCCCAGGTCGGCGGGGCTCCAGGGGACGATGCTGTCGACACGTATGCCCTCACCCTCCCAGGAGTAGTCGGGAAGGACCCCGAGCTCCCCGGTGGGCGCCGATCCGCTCCACTCCCAGGGGCCGTAGACCCCGAGGTGGGATGCGGAGAGCTCGCCGAGCATCCTGCTCACCACGTCGTTGAACTCGGAGTTGAGGAGGCAGCTCCCGGCCCTCTCCCTGTAGAGGAGCCTGACCCCGTCCCAGTCCACCCCGTGCATGGCGGGGTCGTAGAAGTTGTCGCGGAGGAGGCGCCAGCACTCGTCGAACTTCTGGAGCTGGCGCTCCGGCACGGTCCAGGAGACCCTCGAGGACCAGCCGAGGATGCGCTCGGGACCGCCCTGGACCGGGACGCTCCTCACGACGCCCCCCATGCCGTTGAAGTAGACGGTCTGCTCCGGGGTGATCCTGATGTCGACCGGGTCGCAGGCCGACCAGGACAGCCTGGTCAGACTGGTCCCGGTCCAGTCGACGGCCCAGAGGTCGGAACCGCCCGACGGGTCGACGGCCTTGAAGGCTATCCAGCGTCCGTCGGGCGAGGCCCCGAAGAAGTCGTACCAGGCCTCGACGGTGCACAGTGTCTCGGTGCGGCGCTGCATGTCCGCGTACTCGATGCTGACCGTCTCCACGGGAAGGTCGAGGAGGGCCTCGCGCTCTTCCCTGCCTGCCGACCAGTCCTCCCTGGTGAGCCAGAGCTGCCTGATCGAATAGCCGCCCTCGTCCGTGCGGCTCGCGAAGATCAGCCTCCGGCCGTCGGACGGCCAGAACGGCTGGAAGTCGTCGTTCGGGTGCCTGGAGACGTTGACGGGCTCCCCGCCCGTGGCCGGGACCACGAAGACGTCCTCCCTGTGCGCCATGTCGGGCACGCTGAAGGCCAGCCACCTGCCGTCGGGAGACCACGAGTGGTGGATGATCCCCCTGACCGGGCACACCTGCCAGTCGCGTCCGGTCGAGGGCTCGATCACCCGCAGCGAAGCCTCGGCGTCGAGGTACGAGACCAGGTCGCCGACCGGAGACCAGACCGGATGCTCCGCGACGGAGCCCTCGGTGGGGAGATCGCGCATGGGTGGGACCTCCCTGGCGACGAAGCCGCTGTCGGGATCGGCCGGCCCGGCCAGCACGAGGGTCGACCGCCCGTCCCACTCGCGCGTGAAGACCAGCATCGACCCGTCGGGGCTCCAGGCCGGCGAGCCCTCGCGCCCCGGAGTGCGGGTCAGCCGCCGGACATCCTCCGCCGCGCCGTCCGACATCCTCCCGCAGAAGATCTCGCCCTCGGACACGAGAGCCACCTGGCCGAGATCGCTCTCCAGGTCGTAGGCATCAGTGAAGGTGCCCGTCGGAGCGTCGACCTCGATCGGGAAGGGAAGGTCGGCGGAGTGCTCGAGGGAGATCTCGACGGGCTCCCAGCCGGGGCTCGAGGCAGTCATCAGCGCACCGTGGTGCTCGAAGCAGACGAGCGAACCGTCGGCGGACACGGACGGGAAGGTGATGTCCCCCTGCAGCATGGTCAGCTGCTCGACTGTGCCGTCGGGATCGAGGGCGTGCAGGTTGGCGTTCCCGCCCCCGTCCTCGGTCACGAAAAGGAGGCGGCCCTCGGCCGCGCACCACATGGGCCATCTCTCGTCGAGGCCCGAGGAGAGGACCTGCCGCCAGGACCCGTCCTCCACCAGCCAGATGTCGCTGGATGCCGATCCGTCGTAGTGACGGCGCCACCAGGGCGTGAAACCCCTCTCCACCGCCAGTCCGGCGGGTGTCCGGCAGAAGCTGCCCACCACGGCCCTGAGCCTCGGGACGGGTGTCCCCCCCGATGCAGCCACCGCGTAGAGCCAGTCGTACCCGCCATCCCTTCCGGACGTGAACAGGACGCTGTCCGAGCCTGCGGACCACCCTGCCACGACATCGGCACCGCCGTACCAGGTCAGCCTGGTGGCAGTCCCCCCTCCGGAGGGCATCACGTAGACGTCGCCGCCCCCGGTGCGGTCGCTCGTGAAGGCTATCATCGACCCGTCGGGCGAATAGCGTGGAGAGCTCTCCACCGAGGCGCACGGGGTGAGGCATCTCATGGTGCCTCCCGTGGAGGGGGCCTCCCAGACGTCTCCCCTGTGGCAGAGCACGATCTCGCCGCCGCCGGGGGATACCGAAGGGGTCCTGGGGTCCGACACTGCTAGGACCAGTGCGGGCAGGATCGCGGTGGTCAGCATCTGTCTTCCTCTCTGGCTGCGAGTGTGAGCAGTCTCGGGGACCCGAGGGGGTCGTAGGGGGCGAAGTCGTAGTCGCCCCATGTCTCGATCCTGTCGAAGCCGGCGGCGGCGACCTCCTCGAGGAGCCCCTCCCTGTCGATGAGGGCCAGCTCGAGCTCCAGGCGGGAGGTGTCGCGCCCCCCGCGGACATAGCTCATGTCGAACCTGATCATCCCCGAATCCCTGTCGATGTGCACGCTCTCCACGAGCCGCAGCCTCAGGCGCCCGTCGCAGAAGTCGTATCTGTCAGCGTCCGTCACCTCGGGCCTCCGCGAGAATGCGGGGCACGTCTCGAGCAGGAGGACGCCTCCGGGCCGCAGGACGCGCAGGGCCTCCCCCAGGAGGGCCGCCCGCTCCTCCCGGGAGGGCAGGCAGTGCAGCCCGTTGTAGGCGAACACGGCGATGGAGAAGGAGCCGTCACGGAAGGGCATCTCCTGGCCCAGGGCCATCAGCGGCCTGGCGGATGCAAGCCTTTCCCGGGTCCACATCCCGAGCATCCCGCGGGAGGGCTCGAGACCTATGGTCAGGCCGCCGCTGCCGAGCGGGGCCGCCAGCCTCCCGCTGCCCGCGCCTATCTCGAGGCAGGGACCGGGATGCCTCGACCTCATGAGGCTGTAGAAGCGCAGCTCGCGGTCGTCCACGGGGAAGACCCGACCCTCCTCGGCATCGAAGAAGGGTGCGTAGCCGTCCCAGAGCCGGGCATCGAACGACGGCCTCGGCATCGGTCAGAACACCGCCTCCCGGGGACCGGCGCGGATGATGAAGTCGTCGGGGTCGATCTGGGCTCCGTCCATCAGGACCTCGTAGTGGAGGTGGGGTCCGACCGCCCTGCCGGTCATGCCTATCCTGGCTATGAGGTCCCCCCTCCTGACCGACTGGCCGACGCTGACGCAGACGGACGAGCAGTGGGCGAACCTCGTCGACAGCCGGGAGGTGTGCCGGATGACGGCATTGAGGCCGTAGCCGGACGTCCATCCGCAGAAGACCACCACGCCGTCGGCCGGAGCATAGATGGGGGTTCCCGTGGCCTCCGAGATGTCTATGCCCTCGTGGAACCGCACGGCTCCCGTGAAGGGGTCGATCCTCGGCCCGAAGTCGCTCACGTAGTAACCCTCGGCCGGCCAGATGGTGGGGATGCGCCTGAGCTGCTCCGTGATCTCGAGGAAGTGCGCGGCAAGGGAGTCGTAGGCGGCGAGCTCCGCATCGGCCAGCCTTTCGGCCAGCACCAGGCGGAGGTCTATGTCGTCTATGTACCTGAAGAGCCCCGGCTCGCTCCCGGTCTCGACGGCGGAGGGGAACAGGCGGGAGAAGTCCATGTTGAGGCCGGCTCCGGCCAGCATGATGCGCTCCTCGCGCTCCGCTATCTCCACCAGCCTGGCGGAGAGCTCGTCGACCCTCACGCTGAGCTGGTAGATCTCGCCCTCGAGGACCGACGTGCCCGACCCGCCCTGAGCGCGGCCGGACCGGAGGCCGACCTCCCGTCCGAAGAAGAAGGCCGCCGCGATGAGCACGGATATGGTCAGGGAGACGGCCAGGCCGGCGATCTGGAGCCGGAGCCTGGTGAGCTTCACGGGACGACCCCGGCCCGAGCGCCAGGGCACCCAGTGGATGGTCCCTAGAGGCATGTGCGCATGGGCCGGATCGGCAGGACCGTCATCCCAGGAACAGGAGCAGGGTGCTCCCGTCGGTGGATTCGTAGAGCTTGCCGATCGCCCGGTTCTTGAGCTGCCTCACCCTCTCGCGGCTGATACCCATCGTCCTGCCTATCTCGGCGAGGGTATGGCGGCGGTCGGTGCCGATTCCGAAGAAGAGGCAGATGATGGTCCTCTCCCTGTGGTCGAGGATCTCGAGCATGAAGTCGACGCTCTTCTTCATCGCCTCGTGCACGACCGCCTCGTCGGGCGAGACCTGGTTGTCGCTGGCTATCATCTCCTGGAAGGTCTTGTCGCTGCCTTCGTAGACCGGGCTGTCGAGGGAGAGGTGGGTGCTGTGGATGGACATCATCCCCTCGACCTCCTCCCGCGAGACGTCGAGCTCCCTCGCGATCTCGTCGGTTGTGGGGTCGCGGCCCAGGCAGTGGCCGAGCTCCCTGGTGGCCCGGCCCATCTTGTAGAGCTCGCCGACCCTGTTCAGGGGGAGCCTGACGATCCTGGACTGCTCGGCCAGCGCCTGGAGGATGGCCTGCCTGATCCACCAGACCGCGTATGTTATGAAGCGGCAGCCCTTCGTCTCGTCGAACCCCTTGGCGGCGCGGATCAGGCCGACGTTGCCCTCGTTGATGAGGTCCTCCAGCGCGACGCCCTGGTTGGCGTACTGCTTGGCTATGCTCACGACGAAACGCAGATTGGCCTCTGTCAGCAGGTTGAGGGCCGCCTGCTCGCCGGCGCGTATGCGTCTCGCGAGATCTGCCTCCTGATCGGATGTCAGGGTCTCCTTGCAGCCGATCTCGCGGAGATACAACTCCAGCGAGCGGCCCTCCGTCCGTCTTGTCGCCAAGAGAGAACCACCTTCCATGTGCCCGGCCTCGGACACCGTTCTAACTCGTGCGAAGCCCGGGGGTTCCCGGGAGCCCTCCATGACCTTCGAGAAGCGGCCCCGTCAATGGGAGACGCAGCAGGCCGGCAAGATTCATGTCGTTGCAATGCAAATGCTTGACCGGAATGATGCCTTCCTTCAGCCTACGATTGTCAACGATCCCGGACGGTTTGTCAAGGGTTGACCCGCGGACATCGGCGTGTTAGCTGTGCCCGCATGCGTTGGCGGGACCTGGAGAGGGAGGCTGTGAGCTGCGTCCTCTGCGGCTCGGACGAGGGACGCCTGCTGGGCGTCTGGAAGTCCTGGCCGGTGAGGAGGTGCTCCGTCTGCGGCCTGGTCCACCTGTCGGAGAGGCCCGTGGAGGCCTCCCTCGAGGAGATGTACGCGGAGGAATACTACGACGGGGGCTCCGTCGGCTACCACGGCTACGAGTCCACCTTCATGCGCTACAGGACCGTGTTCGATGACATCTTCGACCGTCGGGCGAGGGACCTCTCCGGGCGGGTGCTCACGGGCAGGCGGCTGCTCGAGGTAGGCTGCGCACACGGCTTCCTGCTGGACCATCTGCGGCGCGCGGGCTGGGACGTGGAGGGAGTGGAGGTCAGCCCCCTGGCTGCCGGCTACGCCGCGGACAGGCTCGGCCTCCGGGTCCACACGGGCAGGGTCGAGGACGCCCCCCTGCCCTTGCGGAGCTTCGACGCCGTCCTCATGCTGGATGTCCTCGAGCACCTCCACAGGCCGTTCGAGACCCTGTCGAGAGTCTCCGAGCTCCTGAGACCCGGCGGGGTCCTCGTCGTGCAGTGCCCCTGGGAGCTGACCCACTGGGAGGAGTCGCTCCAGGCCGTCCTCAGGGGAAGGCGGACGGGCTCGATAGAGCCGGACGCGGTTCCGGCACACCTCTACTTCTTCTCGCCCAGAACCCTGGATGCGGTCCTCGAAAAGGCCGGTTACGAGATCACCGGCAGGCAGTCGGGCAACTACGGCGAGATCCGCAGGAGGGTCTCCCCCCCTGAGACCGCGGTGGGATCGCCGCTGGAGCGCGCCTTCCGAATCGCATACTTCAGACTGGGCCTGCAGAGGGTCCTCTACGCGGTATCGGCGGGGATCGGCCTCGGCAACGGGCTGATCAGGTACGCCGTCCCTGGAGGTGTTCGGCGACGCACTGTCTGATGCTCCCCGACTGGAGCGACTCGCCGCCCTGCACCGGGGCGTCCTGCCGCGTGCCGGGAGGCTCCACCCTGCTCGGCAGGGAATCCGCATTCCTCGGACGTGCCGGTCTCGAGCTCGTGGAAGGCGACATCGGGAACCTTCGGGGATGGGACTCCGGACCTCTCCTCGTCATCCACGGAACCGGGTGCAGGCGTTTCGATCCCGGAGCGATGCTGGCCGCGATGGAATACATGGGATCCGATCTCGTCATAGCGGCATTCCCGGGAGACCTTCCGACGGCCGCCCTGCTGACCATGCCCGACGGAAGGGTCTCCGAGGCGGGGGGTTCGGCGGGAACGGAAACCAACATCCGGGATTCCGGAGTCTGGCTCATGGGGTCCGGAGCCGTCCGGGCCATCCCCCCGGAGCCCGCTTCGAGCCCTTCGGAGATGCTCGCCCGTATCCTCCAGGCAGGTGCGCGAGTGCATTCGGACATCCTCGCCTCCTACGCCAGGATCCTCGGCAGGTGGGAGGACTATCTTCTCCTCTGCCATGACATGCTGACAGGCGCGGACGAGTCCCTCCCCGGGAATCATGCGGGGGCGGACAGGGTTCTCGTGGAGGATGCATCCCTCGGCCGGGGGGCGGTCCTGCGTGGATCCTGCTGGGTCGCAGGCGGAGCCGTGGTAGGCGATGGCTGCGAGCTCACCGACTGCGTCGTGATGGAGCGCGCCCATGTCGAGGAGGGGTGCACGATGCGGAACTCCCTCGTCCTCGCAGGGGCACGGGTGCCCTGCGGAACCGTCAAGACGGACAAGTACCTCGGAGTTTTCGGAAGGTAGGACATGCTCGACTTCATAAGATCGTACCTGGACGGGGTGAGCAGCCTCGTGCTGAAGATCCCCCCGTCCGAGATAGGCCGGGTGACGGAGGTCATCCTGGACGCCTGGCGCCTGGGCCGGACCGTCTTCGTCTTCGGCAACGGCGGCGGGTCGGCCACCTCCGGGCATTTCGTCTGCGACCTGGCCAAGGGGACGGCGGCTCCCGGGAGGAGGAGGCTCAGGGCGGTCTCCCTTGCGGACAGCATGCCCCTCCTCACCGCATGGGCGAACGACACGGACTACACGAACACCTTCGGCGAGCAGCTCCGCAACTTCGTCGAGGCCGGCGACGTGGTCATCGGCCTCTCGGGGAGCGGCAGGAGCCCGAACGTGATAAACGCCCTGCGGCTGGCGAACGAGGCCGGGGCAAGGACCGTGCTGTTCTCGGGCTTCGACGGGGGGGAGGCCGCAGCCGTGGCGGCCGAGTCGATAATAGTTCCCTGCGACGACATGCAGATGATCGAGGATGTGCACCTCATCCTCGCGCACATCGTGTTCAGGTGCGTGAGGGATCAGATGGCGGCGGAGACGGGACCGGGGGCTACGGCTCCCAGCTGCTGAAGTCGTCAGCACCGCCGGCCAGCACGTCGTTCAGCGCGTCGCGGAAGATGTCTGCGCGGTCGATGCTCTCGTTCGGGAATCGCGACTTCCAGAGCTGCCAGGACCTGTCCACCTCCGCCCTCATCACCTCGAGGAGGTTCCCGTCACGGCGGGACTTCTCGACCAGGTCGCGGTTGTAGACGACCATGTCGCTGGCCAGGACCCTGGCCAGCCTGCGAGCCCTCGTCACCGAGCTCTCCTCGGCGGGTTCGTCCTTCTGCGGCGCCCTTCTGTCGGCCCCCGTGGCGGAGACCGTGAAGACCTCGGAGCAGTTCCTGCAACGAAGGCGACGGGAACCCCCGCCCAGCTTCTCGTCGGGAACCTGGTACTTCTTCCCGCAGTTCGGACAGGCTACGATCATCCCGCACTGCCTTTCTCGAGGAACGAGCGGAGGCGCTTCACACCCTCCCTAATATCGACGTCCGACGCCGCGAAGGAAAGCCTGAGGAATCCCTCGCTGCCGAAGGCGGCTCCCGGGATGACTGCCAGCCCGGCCTCCTCGAGAAGCCGGGTGCAGAGCGCGGAGCTGCCGGGATCTCCCGGGTAGTCGTACTTCGCGAACACGTAGAAGGCCCCGCCGGGTCTCTCGAACGACAGGGACGGAGACTCGGAGAGGAGGCCGCAGACAAGGTCCCTCCGCCTGCCGAAGGCTTCCAGCATCCTCAGCCTGTCGTCCTCGGCCGCCCCGGAGATGACCGCCAGCGCGGCCCACTGCGAGATGGAGCACGGATTGGATGTGGTGTGCTCCTGGACCCTCGTGGCGAGCTTCGCCCAGGGCTGGGGGACTACGGCCCAGCCTATCCTCCATCCGGTCATCGCGTACGTCTTGGAGACCCCGGACACCACCGCCAGGCGCTCCGACAGCCCGGGTGCGTGGTCGAGGACGTGGTCGGCGGATCCGCCGGAATAGACCAGGTCCTCGTAGATGTCGTCGGATATCGCCCACATGCCGGTCTCCTCGAGCGCCGCAGCCAGCCCGGCCGCCTCCTCCGCCGTGTAGACGCATCCGGTCGGGTTCCCCGGTGAGTTCAGGATGACGCCCCTGGCACCGTCCTCGTGGGCCGTCCTGACATCCCCGGCGGTGATCAGCGCATTGCCGGAGGCGGGGAAGACGGGCACCCCCCCGGCCAGCTTCACCATCTCGGGATAGCTGACCCAGTACGGCCTGGGGATGAGGACGGCGTCGCCGGGATTCAACACCGACAGCAGGAGGTTGGCTATGCTGTGCTTGGCACCGCAGCTGACAACTACGTTCGCCGCGGTGAACTGGATGCGCCTGCGCCTCGAGGTCTCCTCCGCCACGGCCTCCCTCAGCTCCGGGATGCCCGGCGTGGGCGTGTAGCCCGTCTGGCCCTGCCCCATCGCCCTTATGGCGGCCTCGACCGCCGCCCGCGGCGTGGGGAAGTCCGGCTGCCCCGCCGAGAGCGAGATGATGTCGCGGCCCTGTCTCGCGAGCTCCTTCGCCCTCGCCGTGAGCTGCAGGGTCGCGGAGGGCTCGAGCGATTCGACCAGTCTGGAGTAGTTCATGATCCTTCCCGTCGCGGCCTTCCGCCGAACATCCGTCTCAGAGCCTTCTCGACGCATGGCGAGACCAGGGTCGAGAGCCCCCCTCCGTTGGCGGCGATCTCCCTGACCATCGTCGAGGAGAGATACATGTTGTTCTCGGAGGGCATCAGGTAGACCCCCGTGATCTCGGGAGCGAGCTTGCGGTTCATCAGCTGCATCTGGAACTCGTACTCGAAGTCGGAGATGGCCCTCAGGCCCCTGATGTAGATCGAGGCGCCGACCCTCTTCATGTAGTCGACGAGAAGGCCGTCGAAGAGGTCGACCTCCACCCCCTCGAGTCCGCACTCCTCCAGGGAGCCCCTCACGAGTTCGACCCTCTCCGCCGCCGGCAGGAGGAGGGGTTTCGAACTCCTCTCCACCACGGCCACGCGGAGGGGAGGGAAGAGGCGCCGCGCGCATGCGGCGATGTCTACGTGACCCAGCGTCACGGGATCGAAGGTGCCCGGGTAGACCGCGAGCGGCCTCATCCGAAGAATCTCCACGAGAGGCCGGTGTCGCCGTAGCGGCGGGTCTTCCATTCCGCCGGGGGCTCCGTTCGGGACGCAGATTCCACCATGACGAGGGCTCCCGGGGCAGCCGATCCCCCCCAGTCGAACGAGAATGCCCACTCCAGGAGGGATCCGGCCCTGTATGGCGGATCGACGAAGACGAGGTCGGCCGGGGCCAGGCCGCTCATGTCGAGCAGCCTCGCGTCGCAGCAGACGACCCTCCCCCTGTCCGAGGCGCCGAAAGCCCCGAGGGTCTCCCTGACGAAGGATGCGCAGTCACGGCTCGAGTCCACGAAGACGCAGGAGGATGCTCCGGCGCTCAGGCACTCCAGCCCGAACGCCCCGCTCCCGCAGCAGAGGTCCCATACGACCATGCCGTCCAGGGGTCCTGCGATGTCCAGCGCTGCGGATCTGACCATTCCGGATGTCGGCCTCATCCTGGGGGGAGGGCGGAGAACACGGCCCTTCCATGTTCCCCGCCCCAGCCTGATCACGCCTCTAGTAGGGCCTTATGATGTGCGGCGTGACGAAGATGATCAGCTCGGTGCTGTCAGTGGTCTGCGAGGTGTAGGTGAACAGCAGCCTGCCGAGTATCGGGATGTATCCGAGGATGGGGATGCGCCTCTCCACCTCGGACTGCTTGCTGCGCATGATGCCGCCGATGACAGCGGTGGCCCCGTCGTCGATCATCAGCGTCGTGTTGGCCTCCTGGGTGAGGATGATGGGCTGGTTGTTCGCCGTGGCCTCGCCCGAGAGCTCGCTGACGATGGGGTTCAGCTCGAGAGTGACGTTGTTGTCGGCGTTGATGTGGGGCGTGACCTCGAGGCTGACGCCGACCTGGTAGAGCTGGATGTAGGGGTTCCCCGCCTCGTCCTGGAGCGTCAGGGGTATCTGCTTCCCGGAGAGGACCGATCCCGTCATGTTGTCGATGATGGCGATCCTGGGCTCGCTCAGGATGTGGGCCATGTTCTCCTCTTCGAGGAAGCCCAGGGTGGCTTCGAGATCGAAGAGGTTGGTGGCCGTTCCGAAGGATATCGTGCCCGTGGGGTCGCCGACCCCGAGGGAGCCCTGGGCGCCGGCATGCGTCAGTGCGTCGGTCCTTGTGAGGTTGCCCGCCGCCCAGTCGATCCCCAGCTCGTGCCTGGCCGAGGCGTCGATCTCGACGAGCTTGGCCTCGATCATGACCTGGGCCGTGGGGCTGTCGAGGATGGGCAGGAGCCTGCTTATCTCCTCGATCTTCCTGGGGATGTCCGTCACGATGAGCGAGTTGGTCCGCTCGTCGATGGACACCTGGCCGCGCTCCGACAGGACGGTGGAGGTGGCGCTCCGGATGTCCTCCGCCGTGGCGTACCTTATGACGAAGACCTCGGTCTGGAGATCCTGGAGGTTCTGGCGCTCCCTGCGGTTCGAGGCCATGTCGTTGATCCCCGAGTAGAACTCGGACCGCTCCACCAGCCTGAGCACGTTGGAGCCCTCGAGGGTTGCCACCAGGTCCTGGGTGTTGAGTATGGCCATGAGCGCGTCGCGCCAGCCGACGTTGCGAAGCCTGGCGGTGACCGTGGCCTGGTACTCCTCGGGCAGGATGATGTTGTAGCCGCTGACGTCGGAGATGGACCTGAGGACGGTCCTGATGTCCGCCTCGACGACGTCCACGGTTATCCTGCGCCCGCCGCTGCCCCTCCACTCGACCGGGAAGCCGTCCTCGGGCATGCTCCAGGGCTCGCTCACGCGAACGCCCTGCGAGGAGTAGGCATAGGTGCCCTCGTCGCCCGACCCGATCGGAGAGGTCAGGGGTGCGACCGACCCGGACGCGTAGAGGTACTCGGAGCCCGTGCTGGATACCGACCAGGCCGTGAAGGGCGTGCCGGACGGGTTGGTCTGGAGGGTCAGCGTGAGGCTGTTCCCGTCGGTGGCGGTGCTGTAGTTCAGCAGCTCGCCGTTGATGTCGACTATCACGCGGACGATGCCGTCGGGCGGGGCCTTGTACTGGCTGGTGCGGAGCCCGGCGACCCCTCCCCTGCCGACCGTGTAGTCGGAGGCCGGCAGGGCGTGGACGGCGTCGCTGAGGTCGAGCACGACACGCATCGGGTCGGTGAGCAGGAACTTCTCGTAGGTGACCGGCCCGTCGGCACTCACGGTCACCAGCGTCCTGTCGCCCGTGGGCTCGACGGAGATGTCGGTGACTCTGTAGGCTGCCGCCGGCAGCGCCAGCACCAGCAGGGCAATGAACAGCTTTCTACTCATCACAGACCACCCTCTTCATGAAGCCGCATCGTGTAGATAGTTGGTATGGAGGCGGTTCCGCCACTCTCCGGCCCATAGTCGACCGTTACTTCCTGTACGACTATCACTTCGTTCGACGTTATCTCGGCGACCCTGGTGTTGTTGGCGAGCTGGCTCTCGACGTACAGGATGTAGGGCACGCCGTTGATGTCCTCCACCATGGCCTGGTCGCCGCCGGCCGGATCGAGGGTGATCCCGACCAGTCTGAGCTCCTCTATCGAGATCTCGCTGAGGGGCCTCCTGAGGTCCCTCCTCCTCGCGGGGAACTCGGTGAACGGATCCGGTCGGCTCGAGACCGACTCGTATATCCTGAAGGCGCCGCTGGCGCCTGCGAGCATCGGTGTGACCCCGGCGGAGCCTCCGGCGGTCGAGCCTGTCTGCCCCGCCATGGTGCACTCGATCTTCTGCATGTCGAAACCGCTCAGGCGGGTCTCGATCTGCCCCAGCTCGGCGCAGACGAGGACGCCTTCGGAGTCCAGCGCCCAGACCGGCCCGTCGCCGCATGCGGCGACCAGCTCGGGGGAGATCGGGATGGCCTCGGCAAGGACCTCGGACGGCCTCGAAGGGTCGATCACCCGGGTGCCCGAGATGGCGAGGGTTCCGCAGAGCCTTCCCCTCATCACCTCGGACCACTCGCCAGGCGCGGTCCTCGTGAGGACGCTGCCGCCGCTCGAGAGGAACACGGCACCGCCGGCCACGGCCACGGGGCCGGGTGCGGGCATGGTCTCGACCTGCCACAGCCCCACGGAGGGGTCGTACCTGTGGAGATCCTCACCCGCCGTGAACACCCAGTCGGGACCCAGGCGCGAAAGCCCCTCGGCTCCGGCCGCGGGTTCGTCGGGTGTCCTGACGTCCCAGCCGTCGGAGCCCAGGATGGCTATCGAACCCGATGCCGAGAGAACCGACGGGGCGCCTTCCCCGTCCAGCGCAACGGCGGCCGGCTCGAAGCCCTCGGGAAGCGGGGTGGAAATGGCCTCGCCCTCCTCCGAGAAGCTCACGAGCGCATCGGTGCAGAGGACGAACAGATCTCCCGAGAGAGCGCACGCATCAACCGGGGAGACCATCGCCCCGCCCAGGTCGTAGCTGGTCCAGCGCCCGTCGGATGCCGAACAGCGCAGGACTCCGCCGCCGGGATACACCGCCCATGCCCCGGCCTCGTCCGCAACGAAGTCGGCCGGCGGGCCGCCGGGTACGACGACCTCCATCCAGCCCACGGCAGCAGGCTGCCCGGCGCTCTCCGGCGGAGTTGCGACGGTGAGCGGCTCTCCGGTCCGGTCGGGACCGGGACCGCACCCCGCGGCGACGAGAGCCAGGGGGACTGTCAGGGCGGCGGCCAGGAAGACTCTCTTCACGTCCCTCACCCCCCTATGGCTGCGTGAAGGCGGAGAAGACGAAGGAAGCCTCGATGTTGTCGAACTTCCCCTCCGCCGCCTTCAGCTGCTGGATGTTGAGATCGGAGACCGCTGTCATCATGGTCTCCTGAGTGAGCTGGTCGAAGAACACCCCGAGCCTGTGATACCTCCCGGTGAGCCTTACCTGCCAGCTGTACACGGCATAGTCGCCCTCGAGGGTCGGGGGCAGCGGGTTCAGGTTGACCACCTGGATCCCGCTGTTCGACGCCTTCCGGGTGAGGAGGTCGAGCACGTCGTCCTGGCTGTAGCTCCTGGGGAGGAACCTGTCGAGGCTCTCCAGCTCCTGTTCGTACATCTCTATCTGCTGGGCCATGACGGCCATGTCCTCGGAGGTCTGGGACCGGAGCTGGTTCAGCTCCATCTGTTTGATCTCCAGCTGGTCCTCCGAGGAGGCTATCGCGTCCCTGGTGTCCTTCGCGACGTAGTTGAAGTAGACGTAGACCAGCGCCGCCAGGAGGACCAGCCCCAGGAAGAAACGCAAGAGCCTTGGATCACGAAGGTCTAGTGCCACTTCGAACCTCCTCCAGGC
The DNA here is from genome assembly GCA_964603785.1 of uncultured bacterium. GTDB lineage: Bacteria > Fermentibacterota > Fermentibacteria > Fermentibacterales > Fermentibacteraceae > CAZRWD01. The sequence continues at coordinate 103,476 of CAZRWD010000005.1, read as the reverse complement.
CCTGCCGGAGCCATTACCTTCCCTTGTAAGAAGTGAGGTCTATGTCCCACACTTCCAGAGTGTCCCCGACCTCGACGACGAAGGGGTTCACCTTGATGGCGGAGTAGACGTACTCCCAGGCCCCCTGATGCGCGGTCAGGCCGAAGACGGCATACCCCGGGAGGACATAGCCCATGCCCTCCTCGCCGGGGCTCGGGTAGAGGGGCATCTCGATCCAGAAGACACCCGAGGCGCTTGTCTCGACGCTCCTGTCCCATGTGTTCACCGAGTCTCCGTGGGCTATCACGGTGATGCCCTCGGCGGGGATGGTGTGGGCCGCGTCCTCGTAGATGACGCCCGTGATGTAGACCTTGGTCTCGTCGGTCCCGAACGGGTCGCAGCTCGACAGAACGACCACCGCCGCCACAGTCGCGATTACCAGGAACCTTTTCATGATCCCTCCATCAGATCCCGGCGTAGGTGCCGACCAGGGCCATCAGGGACCCCCTGTTGACACTCACTTCCAGGTCGAACTGGTATCTGAGCTCCCCGCCGGCCATTCCGGTCGGGTCGGTTGCCGGAGTCAGCGAATATGTCTGGCCGTAGTCGGCTAGCTGGAACAGCGCCGTCTGGCCGTCCGGCATCAGCTCGACGAGCCTGCGCTGGAAGGCCACGACGTCGCCCCAGGTCCGGGCGATGCCCGTCAGGTGCAGGCTCTCGCCCGAGAGGTACATCGCCGTGAGGTAGATGCCCTTGTCGGCCTCCTCCGCCAGCGCGGTCTGCTGGGGGTAGAGCGCCCGGCAGAGGTACTCCATCACGTAGACGGCGAAGCGCTGGTTCAGTGCCAGGCTCTGGATGGCCGTCCGGCGGGCGTTCAGCTCCGCCTGGAGCATGTTGGCCTGCTCCTGCTGGCTCACCTGGGTCTCCATCTGGGCGATCTCGGTGTTGATCGCGGAGATGTCCCCCTCGAGCACCCCCAGTCTCTTCTTGAGACCCATGTAGTGGAGCCCCATCGCGACCACTCCGCCCACTATGAGCAGGATGGGCAGATACGAGAGGATGGCGGCCGCGGGGGAGGCTGCGGTTCCGGCGGCCTTCGAGGGCGCTCCGGCCCCGCGCTTCTTCTGCGCGCCGGCCTCCTCCATCACGTTGATGTCCACCAGGCCGGGTTCGTATCCGCGCAGCGCCAGGCCGATGGCGACGGCTAGGAGGGCACCCATCGCCGCCTTGTCCGCGTCGGGTATGACCGCGGAATCGACCTGGATCTCCTGGAAGGGGTTCATCGCCTCGACGGGCAGCCCGTGCTGCTCGCTCAGGGTGGCCGCGAGGCCGGGCACCAGGGAGCACCCTCCGGATATGTACATCCGGTCGATCCTCGTGCTCTCGCCCGAGGCCTGGAACGAGATGAAGGACCTGCGGACGCTGGTGGACAGCTCCTCTATCACGTAGCCGATGGCGGACCGGACCTCGTCGGGGGAGATGCCCTCCGGCAGGTCACCGCGCAGAACGTTCTCGGCCGTGTCGAAGTCGAGCCCCATCGAGCGCTGCAGGGCCTCGATGAACCGGTTCCCCCCTATCGAGAGGTCGCGGTTGAAGCTGGGAAGGCCGCCCTTGACCACGACCATGTTCGTGACCTCTGCGCCGATGTTGAGGATGGTCACGCACTCGTCGGCCCCCGGCCGGTAGTTGCACTCGAAGGAGCGCTGGAGGGCGAACTGCTCGAGCTCGATCGCGGTCGGTCTGACGCCGGAGGACTGGAGGAGGCCCCTGTGCAGGTCGACCGCCTCCTTCTTGGCGGCGACCAGGAGGACCTCCATCTGGCCCGGAGCCATCTCCGGGTTGATGATCTTGAAGTCGATGCTGACCTCGTCGATCCGGAACGGGATGTGCTGCTCGGCCTCCCACCGGATGGCCTGCCGGGCGTTCTCCTCCGACATCTTCTCCATCGGGATGCGCCTTACTATGACGCTCCTCCCGGAGACCGCCGAGAAGACCACCTTGGGTTTGATCCCCGCGTTCTTCAGGGCATCTCGGATGCCGGCGTTTACAAGTTCCCGGTTGACGATCTCGCCGTCGGCCACAGTACCGGGAGCCAGTTCCTGGATGGCGTATCTCGAGAGTTTCAGGGCCTTCCCCGCCCTCACGAGCTCGACCACCTTGATGGAATGGCTGCCGATATCCAGGCCGACAGCTGACTTCACAGAACTGCCGAAGCCCATGTGCGCCTCCAACCGTTCACCTCGAACCCGGCCCCTGCCTTCGTGCCGGGGACGGCATTCAGAGTGCCCTCCTGCACTTATCGAAGTTTAACAGCAGTCACCATGTGCGTCAATACCCAAAATTCATAATTACGAAACTTCATATATCCCTTGACGCCGGTTTGCGCCGGGCTATGTTTGGCGCGGAGGTTGTGATGACGGCAAAGAGAAACGCAGGAATCGTTTCCAGTATCATCGACTTCGAAGAGGATGACTCCGCCAGCGTAAGGCTCACCGTCCCCGTCAGACCGGACCAGGAGGAGGTGCTCACCCGGATCGTCCGCGCGATAGCGCAGAGCCGGGACCGGCACCACCGCAGGCAGCGCATCACCAAGGCCGCGATAATAAGGGCGTACATAGACGCACTGGCCGCCATACCCATCGACCTCGCCAACATCTCCGACGAGGGCGAGCTGCTGAGGCGGATCATCTCGGCCTTCTCACGTCACTCCACCAGCCTGAACAGGACATAGGGCCCGACCGAGACCAGCGGCTCCAGGTCCTCGGCGACGAAACCACGCCATTCGGCCATCTCGCGTGATCCCAGCTCCCCCGTGACGTTCACCTGCGTCATGTCCATGTCCATCGCAAGGTATCCGACACCCCCGGCGCGGAGTCTCCGCGCCAGGTCCTCCCTGTCCGCCCCGGCCCAGAGGGGCTCGAGCAGCACCAGGGGGAACCGGTGCGAATCATACATCGCATAGGAGGGAAAGTAGAAGGCCCGGTTACCCATGTTCACCATTAGGGTTGTGTCGGTCGGTTGAAGTTGCCTGTCAACATCCATGTAGAATGACATGTATGGCAATCTCTTCTCCAGGAAATCGGGCTGGAGGGTCTCCCATGGGCGTTCCGAGGCGTAGAGCCTGGCCACCCAGGATGCGCTCCAGCCGACGCATGCCGCCATCAGTGCAACCGATGCCAGAGCGGTCGCGCGCCTGCCCGCGAGGGCGGACTCCAGCCCGAGCGCGGCCGGGACGGCGGCGAGGGCGAACGCCGGCAGGAGATATCTCACCCTCACGGCCGGGTATGTGAGGAGGACCGTGGCCAGGAAGACCAGCGCGGGCAGGACCAGCCTCCTCCTGTTCCTCCCCGCCATCGCGCACAGCACGACCCCGAGCAGTACCAGGGGGCCGGCGCTCCCGTCGAACAGCCTCGGGTCGTCCCATGCGCCGCCCAGTGTAGTCGCGACGGGCAGGAGGAGCAGATCGAACGGAGAGCGGATCGAGGAGGTGTAGGCGGAATAGTCCGAGAGAAGCGCCTGAGCCCTCTCCGACAGCGGCGCGGGGCTGCCGAACACCCCCCCCAGGAGAGGATAGACCGGATTCCCCGTCTCGAGGAGGTTCGGCAGAGCCCAGACGGATGTCAGGAGGACCGTCACGGGGAGCGCCCTCGCAAGTCCGGCCCGGTCCCGCCTGCATCTCCAGGCGGTGACTGCCAGCACGGGCAGAGCGACGACGAGTCCGTTGTACTTGCACATGGCCGCAGCCGAAGCCCACAGCGAGGCCCTCACCGGATCGGGTCGGGCTCCCGCCGCCTCGCGGACGGCAAGGACGGAGAAGAGCACGAGGAAGGAGTCGGAATAGGCCCAGGATGCGTTCCTGAAGGCCTCCGGCATCGAGAGCAGCACGAGCCCTGCGAGGATCGAAGCCCTCCTGCCGGCAGCCTCCGCCGCATCCTCCGTCACGGCTGCGATCGCCCCGACGAAGCCGAGAAGGCTCACTATGCCGGAAGGGCGGAATCCGAGCGTGCCGCCGAGCATCGCGTAGAGCGACTCGGTGAGGTAGGGGTAGAAGAAGAAGGGACACCAGTCGGGCCGGTGGATGGAACCCGCCTCGAGCCAGATCCTGGGCAGGTACATGTGGTGGTTCATCGCGTCCCTGGCGGTCTGCGGCATGCCTGCGAGGGGCAGGAGGAGGACCAGTGCCGCGACCGGGACCCACGGGGCGAACCGCGGGAGAAGCCTCGACGGGCGCGGGAGGGCCGCCGCCAGGGCGACGGCTGCAGCCGCCCACAGGACGGGTGTCGAGAGAAGACCGGTCCAGCCGGCGGCCGCCACGGCCAGGGAGACGGCCACGGCGCCCGCGGCGAACCTCTCGGACCATGGTCTTCGGGGCAGGAGAAGGCCCCCCGCTCCGAGGAACCCGCCGCCGAGGAGGACCGCCGCAGGAAGCGTCATCAGATAGCCGGTCATGCGCCAAACAGAACACATGCCCGTCGTGCGGGCAAGCGAGGGTCTTGCGGCGCCGGGCCCGCCCGGCGATCTTCCCGGACATGGAGGGAGCGGCCATGAAGGTTCTCGTTGCGCTGCCCGCCCTGGACGAGGAGGCCACCGTCGAGGCCGTCGTCCGGGCCATCCCCCGCTCCATCGAAGGCGTCGACGAGGTGGAGGTCCTCGTGGTGGACGACGGATCCTCCGACGCCACCGGGGATCGCGCCGCCGGAGCCGGGGCCCGCGTGCTGAGGCACAAGAGGAACCGGGGGCTGGGCGAGGCCTTCAGGACCTCGCTGGCCGAGGCGAGGCGGCTGGGATGCCATGTGATGGTCACCATCGACGCGGACGGGCAGTTCGATCCGGCAGGCATCCCGGCTCTCCTGGAGCCGATTCTCGAAGGCCGGGCCGACATGGCGACCTGCAGCAGGTTCTCCGACGGAGCGGCGCAGGCCGGCATCCCCTTCGTGAAGCGGTTCGGGAACAGGATGGTCGCAGGGATGGTGAGCGGGCTGACCGGTGTCAGGATCCGCGACGCCACCTGCGGTTTCCGGGCATACGGCCCCCTGGCTCTCGAGAGGCTCAGCTCCTTCAGCCGCTTCACCTACACGCAGGAGGCCCTGATCGACCTGGCCTGGAAGGGCCTGGGCATCTGCGAGGTCTCCCTGCCCGTGCTGCCCTCGAGGCAGCATGGCCGCTCCAGGATATCGGGCAACCTATGGAGATACGCCCTTCTGTCGGCCGGCGCCATGTACTCGGCGGCGCACGACTACATGCCCTGGCGCTTCTACGGCATCCCGGGCCTGGTCATGGTCCTGGCCGGGATGGCCTCGGAGGCCTTCGTCCTGGTGAGATGGCTGCTCACGGGCCTGGTCACGCCCTTCAAGGGCGTCGCCATAGCCGGGCTCTTCTTCGTCGTCATCGGGATACTCCTGGTCATCCTGGCGTCGCTGGCGGACTCGTCCGCCAGGAACCGGCACCTCGTCGAGGAGGTCGTCGCGGAGGGCGTCAGGAGGCGCCGCGAACAGGGTCAGGCTACTCAAGACCCAAATCCATGACCGACAACTTTATGTGAATTGCAGGGTCAGGCTACTCTAGACTGATGCGGCCACTCGGAACGAATATCCTCGACCGGCAGTGTGATCGGGAAGACGGGATCAGGCTGCTCGAGCCACCCGGTTGCGGGTGGAATTGAGTAGCCTGACCCTGCTTTTTGGACAGTGCTGCATGGCAGCATGTTGCGGCTTGAGTAGCCTGACCCCGATCAGGTGGAGAGCACCCTCTCGGTCTCCAGGGCTATCATGAGCTCCTCGTTCGTGGGCACGCAGAGGATGGAGACCCTGCTGTCAGGGGCGGAGATGACCCTCTCGACCCCCCTGACCTTGTTGGCCTCCGGGTCGAGGCGCGCACCGAGGACCTCGAGCCCCCTGCAGATCATCTCGCGCATCTCGGGCCCGTTCTCCCCGATCCCCGCCGTGAAGGCCACGGCGTCCAGGGAGCCCATCGTGACGGCATAGGCGCCTATGTACTTCCTGACCTTGTCCGCGAACAGCTCCAGCGCCAGGCCCGCCCGCTCGTTCCCGCCCCAGGCCGCTCCCTCGACGTCCCTCATGTCGCTCGAGACGCCCGAAATGCCCAGCAGGCCGCTCCTCTTGTACACGAGGTCCTTGACCTCGGAGGCGGTCATCCCGTGGTTCTCCATGAGCTCGAGCAGTATCGCGGGATCGACGTCTCCGGACCTGGTGCCCATCATCACGCCGCACATGGTCCCGAAGCCCAGGCTCGTGTCGATGCTCCTGCCTCCCTTGACCGCCGTGAGGCTGCTCCCGTTCCCGAGGTGGCAGACGACCAGGGATAGGTCCTCCAGGGGACGGCCGAGCATAGCGGCGCTGCGCTCCGCGACGTACTGGTGGCTCGTGCCGTGGAAGCCGTAGCGCCTCATGCGCTTCTCGGCGTAGATCTCCCAGGTCAGCGGGTAGACGAAGGCAACCGGCGGCATGGTCTGGTGGAACGACGTGTCGAAGACCGCCACGTTGGGCACGCCCGGCAGGGTCTCGATGGCCGCCCTTATGCCCAGCAGGTTGGGAGGGTTGTGCAGGGGGGCCATGAAGCTGCACTCCTCGACCTGTGCGATGACCTCGGGGGTAATCCTGACGGCCTTCGTGAACATCTCGCCGCCGTGGACGACCCTGTGCCCCACCGCGCCGATCTCGGACAGGGAGCGGAGGGCGCCGTGCTCCCCGTTCACCAGCGTGTCGAGCAGCAGGCCGAGACCGACCTGGTGGTCGGGGATGGGGAGGGTGAAGCGCATCTTCTCTCCGTCGCCCCTCCTGTACTCCATCCTCCCGTCCTCCAGGCCGACCCGCTCGAGCAGGCCTCCCGCCAGGACTTCGCCCGTCGCGCTCTCGACGAGCCTGAACTTGATAGAGGAACTGCCGCTGTTGATGACGAGGATCTTCATCGGGGCCTCCAGTTAGGGCTGATCCGCAGGGTACGGGACCGGTCAGTATAAGGCGGCGGGGTGCGCCCGACAATGCGCGGCGCGAAGGTCAGCCGGGGACGCCCTTCCTCTCGGCCGCCTCCCTGGAGACCTCGACCTGCAGCAGGGCGAAGAGCATCGCCCAGAGGGCCGTGTAGGAGTAGTTGGTGAGCAGGGAGGACATCATCGATGCGAAGGAGAGGAAGAGCAGGGCGCAGAAGATCCCCAGCGCGGTGGCGGCCCGGGTCAGGTCTGCGGTTCTCAGGAAGAGCCCGGCCGCCTGGACCATCCCCGAGATGTAGAGCGCGGCCAGGACGGCCACCCCCACGAGGCCGAGGTTGAGCAGGACCTGCCAGAAGGTGCCGTCGACGAAGTTCATGGTCCACAACGCCCCCCACTCCGGCTTGAAGTAGGTGATCGTCGCGCCGATGCCCCTCCCCAGCAGGAGGCCGCCCGGGCCGAGGGTCTCGATGACGGCCGACCAGGAGAGGAGCCGCGAGAGCAGCCCGAGGTCGAACGGCAGGCCCGTCCCCGCCCCCTTGTCGAACCTGGAGGCCATCTGGCTCGTCGTGATTATGCCCAGCGCGGAGACGAGGTAGACGGTGAGCGCGATCAGGGCTCCGACGACGACGAGGATCCATATCTGCCTCCTTCGCCCGCCGGGGACGCCGCCGCCTCTGACAATGACGAGGATCCAGGAGACGGCTATCGCGAGAAGGCCCCCGCCCCAGAGGGTCCTCGTCCCGCATAGGAGGAGGCCGATCGCCATTACGACCAGGCCGGGGATGGCCACGGGAAGGTAGAGGGACCGCGGGATTATCCAGAGGCGGGTCACCAGCAGCATGAGTATGACCCCGAAGGCGTTGGGCTGTCTGGATACGATCCGGAGCATACCGCTGCTGGAGAAGAAGTAGACCCCTTCGCCGGACCTGGTGAGACCCTTCACGAGGAAGATCACGCCCGCGCCGATCCCCAGGGCGAGGAGCGTCGACATCAGCATGCCGTTCCTCTTCCTGTCCTGCATGAGCCAGAAGGCCGGGAAGAAGACCAGGTATCCGAGGTACGTGCGGGAGAGGTAGAAGACCTCCGGCCTGGGGTAGCCGCTGGCGAGGCCCCTGAGGGAACCGGCGATCACGATGAGGATGAACGCCGTGATCAGGGAGCCTATGGACCCCCTTCGGAGGGTGCCGCCCCTCCCGTCCGCGACGGCCACCATCCAGAGGAAGACGCTCCAGAGGAGGAGCAGCTCGTCCAGCCTCAGGAAGGGTATGCGCAGCGAACTCTGGATGGCCTCCAGCTCCCCCAGGGAGAGGAGGATCTGCATCCCGAAGGCCAGGAGCATGGTCCTGAACGAGGATCCGATGGTCATCACGAAGATGCAGGCGCCGGCGAAGACGGCGAAGGAGACCATGAAGCGGTCCAGCACGAGGCCTGCGACGAGGAGCACCCAGGCTGCGAGAAGTCCGGCGGTCTCGGGGCCGGGTCGCCGCAGGCGTCCGGCCGCAGCGGAGAGGGCTATTTCAGCCGCCCCCCGAGACCAGCCTGGCCGCGGCGGCCAGTCCGAGGGACACACAGGCCTCGATGTCGGCCGGAGTCGGCCGGAATCTCGAGGCGAGCCCGTCGTGGAGGAGCTCCACGCCCATCTCGCCCATCGTCCGGGAGAGGTGCCTGACCCCCTCGCCGCTCCATCCGTGTGACCCGAAGGCCGCTCCGACGAGGTTCCGCCTGTTCAGCCCCCTGAGGTACGTCGAGAGGTCGGCGACGGTCGGGAACATGTTGTTGTTGATCGTGGGAGTGCCCATGAAGAGGGCGCCCGCCTCCAGCAGGGCGGCTGCGATGTCGCTCCTGTGGCTGCTCGCGAGCGGGTGGACGGACGGTACTGCTCCTCCCCGCGTCAGCCCCTCGGCTATGGCATGGGCCATCTCCTCCGTCGCGTGCCACATGGTGTCGTACGCCACCACGGCCTCCCTGGAGGGTCTCTGCTCAGCCCAGCTCGAGTAGAGGGGGAGTATGAAGTCCGGTCCGGCGGCGGTCCCGGCGAACCAGACCGGGCCGTGGTCGGGGGCTATCGTCTCCGGCGCCAGCCCGAGCTCCGCGACCCTGGAGAGCAGCTTCGTGACGAGGCTCGAGAACGGGAGGAGGATGTTGGCATAGTATCTGGCGGCCTCCTCGCGCAGCAGCGGGAGGCTGTTCAGATGTGCGTGGAGGTCCGGGGTGGCGAGGTGCATGCCGAACGCATCCTGGCTGACCAGTATCTTCCTGGCGGGCAGGTAGCTGAACATGCTGTCCGGCCAGTGGAGCATCCTCGTCTCGATGAAGCGCAGGTCCTCCCCGCCGATGTCCACGGTCTCGCCGTCGCCCACGGTCCGGACCTCGCGGTTCATGTCGAGCTGGAGGGCTATGTTCCCGGCCCCCTGCCTCGAAGCGTATATCACATCGGGTCTCGCGATCTCCGACACCTCCGGGAGGCTTCCCGAATGGTCGAGCTCGGCGTGGTTCGAGACTATCACGTCTATGCCCGACGGGTCCATGACGGAGCGGATCCTCTCGAGCATCACGCCCATGAAGGGCTTCTTCACCGTGTCGAACAGGACGGTCCGTCCCGACTTGAGGAGATAGCTGTTGTAGGTCGTGCCCCTGTGGGTGGAGTATCCGTGGAAGTTCCGTATCTCCCAGTCGATAGCGCCGACCCAGTAGAAACCCTCCCTGAGCTCGACGGCCTCATAGGCGCCCTTCATTCCTTCACCTCCCCGCCGGCCGGCCTCCACGCCAGGGAGACCGCAGGCGCGCACAGCCCGGCGATCCGTTCCAGGAGCCGCGAGTCATCCTCGTCGAACGCGTCGATCTCGTCGGAGTCGATGTCCAGTTCACCCACGAGGCTTCCCTCGTGGAGCACGGGAACCACTATCTCGGACCTGACGTCGGGGCTGCAGGAGAGGTAGTTGCCCTCGAGCGACACGTCGGGCACCAGGATGGTGGACCCCGCAGCCGCCGCCCGGCCGCAGACCCCGCTTCCGAAGGGGATCCGGACATGCTCGGTCGGCTTGCCGGAGAAGGGGCCCAGGACGAGCTCCTCCCGGCCCGCCGGATCCGCGAGGTAGAAGCCGACCCACCCCCACCGGGGCACCGCGCCCCTCAGCAGGTCGCAGACCTCCTGCAGCGCCTCACGGCTGTCGCCCCCATCCCCGAGGACCCTCCCGACGCGCTGTTCGAGATCCGGAGGCGTGCGCCCCCCCGAGGGGATGGAGGCGAGCATCGCCACGGCCCTCCTGAGGTGGGGGATCGTTATGGTCCCGCCGACGAGGGCGGCCACCCCCATGGCCTCGATGATCTCAGCATCGGTGAAGCCAGCCCGGCGGCACCCGGCGAGGTGCCAGGCGATGCAGTCGTCGCACCGGAGCGCGAGCGAGGCGGCGAGGCCCAGGAGCTCCTTGGTCGGGGCGCCGAGGGCTCCGTCGCGATATGCCGAGGAGTCGGCGGACAGGATCCTCCTGATGAGCCTGTCGGCGTTCTCCAGGAGCATCCGGTCGAGCCTGTCGCGCTCCTCCGAGAACCCGGCCCAGTCCGGGGCTGCGATCATGGATGCGTCCTCCCGGAGCGGGCCCCGTGCCGGACGGGGCCCGCTCTGACGGCCGGCGCCCGGCCCGTCAGGCCCTGGCGCCCAGCTCCCTGTCGAGCATCAGAAGCGCTCCGGGGGCGTCCTTCGCGAGGCGGAGCTTCTGGACTATGGAGTCGGCCGAGGCCTCCTCCTCGACCTGCTCGTCCACGAACCACTTGAGGAAGCTCGCCGATGCATGGTCCTTCTCGGCGAGTGCGAGATCCATCAGGCGGTCGATGCACCCGGAGATATGCAGCTCGTGGGCGTAGGCAGCCTCGAAGGCCTCGAGGGGGGATGACCAGGACTGCTGGGGGGCGGCGACCGAGCCGAGCTCCACCCTGCCGCCGCGCTCGGTCATGTAGTTGAAGAACTTGAGAGCATGGGCGGTCTCCTCGCGGCTCTGCACACGCATCCAGCCGGCGAAGCCGGGCAGGTTGACCGACTCGAACCAGGCCGCCATCGAGAGATAGAGCCAGGAGGAGAAGACCTCCTCGCCGATCTGGGAGTTGAACGCCTTCGTCGTGCTGTCTCGCATCATCACTGAACCCTCCATAGTCCGTGCACGTTGCAGTATTCCCTGGCACCCAGCTCGGCGGCCTCCGCGCAGGGGAAGAACGCCTCGGGCGCCCGTCCCGGGGAGAGGAACTCCCTGCAGGTCCTGCCGTCTGCGGAGAACTCTATCCACTCGATGTAATGGGCATCGAGCATCGGGTGCGGCACGCTCCCGACCCTGACCAGGTAGCCGCCCTCGACCTTCTCGATCACGGGGACGTGCTTCTCGGTCGACGAGTCCGCCGTCTGAGCCGTGAGGAGCTTCATGGGCTCGCCGCAGCAGGCCATCGTGCCGCCGCCCGCGTGCAGGAGCTCGACGATGTTCCCGCACCTGTCGCACTTGAAGATGTCTCTCATTTCCTCCTCCTTCTTCCGACTGCTGATTCTAGCATGGGCAGGGCCCACGGGGAAAGACCCGGTCGGTCCCGCACGGTTCCGGGAATCAGCCCGCAGGTCGTCCAGGAGGGGCATCCCCGGCCTTCAGGAGGAGGAGCGTCATGTCATCCTCTGGTGCTTCGGAGCCGGGGGACCTCGATACCGCGCCGACGACCGCCTCCAGCATCCCCGCCGCCGGGAGGTCGCTGTTGTTGCCCATCGTCCTGGCGAGCCACCTGCGGCCCTCGGCGGAGGTCGCGGCCACCGCGTCGGTCAGTCCGTCGGTGTACAGGGCGAGGGTCGATCCGGGCTCGATGAGCACACGGCCGTTCTCGTAGCGGGCATCCCCCGACACTCCCAGGACCAGGCCGCCGTCGCACAGCTCGGAGCAGGAACCGTCCCGCGAGACGAGGAGGGGGGGGTCGTGCCCGGCGTTGCAGTACTCCAGGACCCCGGTCGACCTGTCCAGCACGGCCGCGAAGAGGGTGATGAAAGAGTCCTCCGGGGAGATCCTGCAGATGAGGGTGTTCAGCGCCCCCGCGGCCCTGGCCGGCCCGTATCCCTCCCCCAGGAGGGTCGTGGCCGATGAGTGCACCGCCGACATCAGGATCGCCGCCCCGGCCCCCTTTCCGGAAACATCGGCCATCAGCAGTCCGATCCGTCCGGACGGCAGTCGGAGAACGTCGAAGCAGTCTCCGCCCACCTCCCTCGTGGGTCTCGAGGTGGCTGCCGCGTCGAAGGGCGACACGTCCGGCAGCACCGAGGGAAGGAGGCCCTTCTGAACGGTCCTGGCTATCGCGAGCTCCTCCTGGTACCTCTCCCTCTCGATCCCCTCCCTGATCAGCCTGTAGTTGAGCAGGGCGACTCCGGCCTGGCCCGCGAAGGCCTCGAGCAGCGCCGCCGATTCCTCGGTGAAGGAGTATGGGGTCCTGCCGGTCGCCACTATCAGGCCGAGATGGCTCCCCATGGCGTGGACGGGGGCGGTGACGAGGGACCTGACCCTAAGCCCGGCGGCCTCCAGCCTCGAGAAGGGCGAAGAGCGAGGTATCCTGCAGAAGAGCCTGGATCTTCCCGCCGACTCGCCGGCCCAGGCTCCCATCCCGCTGTCCGGAAGGCCCTCGATGACCAGACCGGTGCCGGACACGGAGGTGATGGTGTAGCGGCCCTCGTCGTCGACGAGCTCGATCCAGGCCGCGTCGGCGCCCGTGAGCTCCCTGGCGAGGGACGACGCCCTGCAGCAGACCTTCCCGGGATCGGCGCCGCCCAGTATCAGATCGCCCATCTGCTGGAGCGCCAGCGTCTCCCTGCGCCTGCGGGCCATGGCCTTCGCGGACGGCAGCGAGAGCAGGACGGCCACGGCCGATGCGAAGGCGAGCAGCGCAGCCGCGCCGGCCGCTCCCGACAGGAAGGCCGTCACGACGGGAGCCGCCGCGGGGTCGCTCGTCGAGAAAGCCCGGCTCGAGCCGGAGAACAGGAGCGAGAGCAGGGCGGAAGCCGTCAGGGCCGCGAGCCTGCCCCTGCGGTCGAGGTGATGGACCCAGCCGGACCTCAGCCCGTTCAGTGCGGCCAGGGCATACAGGACAGCGGCGACGGGATCTATGCCCACGCCCGAGATCGAGGCCGAGAGGAGCGGCCTGCCGTCGGGCATCCCCGCCAGCCCGTTCAGGAGCAGCATGACCACGAAGAACCTGAACAGCCTGAGCGCCCATGGTCCGCCGTCCACCAGCGCGAGGGACCTTGCGTAGACGAGGAAGAGCATGGTCGCGACCATGACCGGTCCGGCCAGCGCCGGGGCCGCGGGGGGCAGCATCGCCGCAGCCAGCGAAAGGACCGCGGCGGAGAGGCCTATCACTGCGCAGCGGGAGAGCCGTCCCCGCAGGCTGGTCCCCACGGGCTCGTTCCTGACGGCCGCATAGAGCAGCGCACAGGCGACGACCGCAGCCGCTCCGGCGGGATCGGCGCCTCCGGGTCTCAGGACCGGCGAGAGGAGCGCGGCGGCCGAGACGACCAGGAGAGCCGGAAGGAGGAGCCTGCCCCCCGGGGGGCCCCGGTGCCTGTCAGCCTCCTCTGATCCTGCCGCCCAGATATTCCGGGGCATCCTCCTCGGGAATCACCTCCTGGACGCCGGTCGCCATGTCCCGGACCATCATCCGGCCGGCTGCCACCTCCTCGGGGCCTGCGATCACCGCGAACCGGGCTCCCAGCTTCGAGGCGGCCCTCAGCTGGCGCGAGAGGCTCCTGGATTCGATCTCCATCTGCACACGGAAGCCTTCGGCGCGGAGCATCTCGGCCCACCTGAAGGCCGCTCCCGCCTCCGCCCTCGAGTAGACGGCGGCATAGATCTGCGGCCTCTCGTCCTCGGAGGGATCCTCCGGCAGGAGGCCGTACGTCTCGAGGAACAGCTTCAGCGTGAGGACGCCAAGCCCGAAGCCCACTCCGGAAAGCTGCCTGCCCCCGAACAGGCCGACGAGGCTGTCGTACCTGCCGCCTCCGCAGATGGCCCTGCTGTTGCCTGAGCCGGTGTCAGTCAGCTCGAACACGGTTCCGGTGTAGTAGTCAAGCCCCCTGACTATCGAGGCGTCGAACGCGAGGGAGCGCATCCCCGCCGCCGCGGCCAGCCTCCCCAGCTCCTGGAGGTCTTCGAGGACTCCGCTGCCTCCGGCGCGGGCCAGGAGCCAGGGATCGTCCAGATCGGAGATGCCGGCGAACCTCTCCAGCGACTCGGCCGCATCGGGGCTGCCGAGCGCCCGGGCCGCGTAGGCCGGCCACTCCCCCTGCGGGATCTTCCCTATCCTGTCCACCGCGGCGAGGGCCGTCCCGTGCAGATCCGGCGGGATCCCCGACCTCTCCAGGACCAGGGCCGCGAGCTCCCTGCTGGAGAACCTCAGCGCGTAGGTGCCATGTGCCGCGCCCAGGCTCCTCATTATCCCGTCCAGCACCAGCATCGACTCCAGGTCCCCATGGATGCCGGTGTCACCTATGATGTCGCAGTTGAACTGCCTGAACTCCCTCGCCCTCCCTCGCTGGGGCCTCTCGTACCTGAAGCACAGGGGGAACGACATCCATCTGACGGGGCTGGGGAGCTCAGGTGCGGAAGCGAGCATCCTCGCGAGGATCGGGGTCATCTCGGGCCTGAGGACGACCTGCCTGCCTCCCCGGTCCTCGAAGCAGTAGCCCTGCTCGAGGACTATCTCGCTGCCGGACTTGGCCAGGAAGACCTCGACCGGCTCGATGACCGGGCCGTCGTACTCCTCGAACCCGTATGCTATCGCGGTTTCGCGAATCCTGGAGACGATGCGCCGCTCCACCGCCATCTCCGCGGGGAACAGCTGCCTCATGCCCGAGAGCGGCCTGGTGCCGAGATCCATCTACCCTCCGTCGATCCGGGGCGTCACGGCCCTGCTACCACCACTGTCCTTCGCTTCATAAAGCAGGCCGTCGACCCTGGCAAGAAGCCGGGCGGCCGTCTCCCCCGGCATCGCGGGGGCCATGCCGGCCGAGATGGAGACGCTGAAGGCCGAGCCGTCGAGCCTGACCTCGGATGCGGCAACCATCGCCACGAGCCTGGCGGCCATCCTCTCCACCGAGTCGCCCGGTTCGAGCCTCATGAAGGCCGCGAACTCGTCGCCGCCCCACCTGCACAGCCTGTCCGACGATCTCAGGGTGTTCCCGACGGTCGCCGCGACCATCCTCAGGGCGGCGTCGCCCGCGGCGTGCCCCCTCGTGTCGTTCAGATCCTTCAGCCCGTCGAGGTCGAGAAGGGCGAGCGCGAAGCCGAGGCCGTACCTGCGCAGGTCGGACAGCCTCGAATCCAGGAGCATCCGGGCGAACCGCCTGTTGCCCGCACCGGTCAGCGGATCCAGCAGGGCCAGACGCTCCAGCTCGGCCGTCCGTGCCCTCAGGTCTGCTATCTCGTCGGCGGCGGTGAAGAGCTCGACGACCCCCTCGCCGCCGTCCGGGAGCCCGACGGGGAAAGCCCGCACCCTGACGGGGATCCTGTGTCCGAGCCTGTGCTCCAGGAAGACGGACATCTCCACGGCAGCCCCCGAGGAGAGCGCCTCGGACAGGGGACAGGCGTCATCGCACAGGGACCGGCCCCCGGCGTCGACATGCGTGAGGACGCCGTCGCAGCACCTGGTGCCCTCGACCTCGCCGGGTGCGTATCCAGTGAGCGCCTCGGCCGCCGCGTTCCAGAAGACGATTCCCTTTCCGCGGTCCGTCACGTAGGCGGCCTCGAAGAGCTCCCGGAGAATCCCGAACAGGTCGGCAGCGCTCACAGGACATCCTCCGTCCCGGTGCGGATGCATCCCGCACCTCCCGCAGTTATCTTCGGTCGAGGTAAGATCGGGCAAAAAAGGGAGGAACACAATGAAGGGCCTCGTGGCTGCCATGGTTCTCGTAGCTGCTGTCTCCTCGTGCGGTGCCGACCAGGGCGGGGCGACCGGCGGGACGGGTGGGGCGCCCGTTCCGGAGCCCGGGGCGGAGAGCATCCAGGAGGACGGTTTCGAGCTCTCCTGGACTGTCCGGGGGGAGACGGTGAGGGTCACCATGAGCGCGCCCGGCACCGGATGGCTCGCCGTGGGCTTCCATACCGAGGGCGCGATGAAGAACGCGCAGATCGCGATAGGATATGTCTCCGACGGTGTCGTGTCGCTGAGGGACGACTTCGGCACGGGGTTCACCACGCACGACGCCGACGTCGAACTCGGCGGGACCGACGACCTGACCGTCGTGTCCGGCTCGGAGGAGGGCGGCAGGACCACCATCACCTTCGACATGCCCCTCTCGAGCGGCGACGCCGGCGACAGGGTCCTGACCCCGGGGGAGCAGTGCAGGGCGATCCTGGCCAGGGGGGGCGACGGCGACGACTCCTTCACCGGGTACCACGCCTGGGCCGCGACTGTCGACATAGAGATCTGAGATGCCCGGCGCTTCGTTCGCCAGGCCGCTGATACTGCTGAGCCGGTGCATCGAGCACGAGGCGTGCAGATACGACGGGGCGATGATCTCCTCTCCCTTCGTCAGGAGGATGGAGGCTCACGTCGATTTCGTGACCGCATGCCCCGAGGTCGAGATCGGCCTGGGGGTCCCCCGGAGCCCTGTCCGGCTCGTCAGGGGTGCGGGAGATGCCGGACCCTCGATGGTCCAGCCCTCCACGGGCAGGGACCTGACCGGTCAGATGACCGCCCTTGCCGCAGAGAGGCTCTCGGACCTGCCGGACCTGGACGGCGCCCTCCTCAAGTTCCGGTCACCGTCCTGCGGCATATCGGATGTCCGGGTCTATGCGACGGCCGGGGGCGGCACGGTCGCCGGAAGGGGCCCCGGGCTCTTCGGAGCCGCAGTGCTGGCGTCGGAGCCTCCTGTCCCGGTCACGCACGAGGGCAGGCTGCTGGACCTTGAGCTCAGGGAGCACTTCCTCACCGCGGTCTTCACCCTCGCGGGATTCAGGGCGGCACGGGACGCCTGCTCCGGTTCGCGCAGCCTCGGTCCCCTGGTCGAGTTCCACGCAAGGGCCAAGCTCCTCCTGTCCGCCCACAACAGGGAGGAGGGCCGCAGGCTGGGCAGGCTCGTGGCATCGGGAGGACCCCTGTCGGAGGTGCTCTCCGGATACAGGGCCGGACTGGCGCGGGCCGTGGCCCGGCCCTGCAGGCGCGGGGCGGCGGTGGACGCCATGATGCACGCCTTCGGGCACTTCCGCGAAATGCTCACCCGCCCCGAGAAGGCCGTCCTGCTCGACACCCTCGAGGACTACAGGAGCGGCAGGGCCCCCATGAGCGCATGCCTCTCCGTGCTCCGTGCGTGGACGGCCCGCTCGGAGGACGCGTACATCTCCTCCCAGTTGTTCCTCAGCCCCTTCCCGGGCGCGCTGGCGAGCACCGAGGACTCCGGCCGGGGCAGGATCAGGAGTTGATCCATCCCGCCAGGGTGAGGGTGGCGGGTCACGGCGTGAGACCGGGTACGGGCGACTGGGTGCTCTACTGGATGCAGCAGTCCCAGCGAGCCGTCGAGAACCATGCCCTCGAATTCACGCTCTCCCTCGCGCACTCCCTCGGCCTGCCGGCCTGGGTGCTCTTCTGCCTCGACCCTTCATATCCGGGCGCGCGGAGGCGTCACTTCGCCTTCATGCTGGAGGGTCTTGCGGAGACGGCGTCCGCCCTCGCGGACAGGGGCGTGGGGTTCGCCATCAGGGTGGGCGATCCCGTCCCGGCGGTCACGGAGGCCGCCTCGAGGGCTGCGGCGGTCGTCACCGACGACGGGTATTCGCCCGTGCAGAGGGAGTGGAGGCTGCGCGCCGCAGGACTTCTCCGGACGGTGATGTACGTTGTGGAATCGGATGTTACGGTGCCCGTCGGCGAGCTCTCCGCGGGCCATGCGTGGTCCGCCGCCTCAATCAGGAGGAGGGCCGCGGCGGCCCTGCCCGCCTTCCTGGATCCGCCGTCCGGGCCCGATCCCCTCCATCCGGGGTTCCTGCCGGACACGGAGGATCGGGCCGACCCGCTCCCGCTCCTCTCCCACATCCCCGGCGACGGCGATCCCGCAATCGATTCGGTCAGGCCGGGGACCGGCGCCGCCCTGGAGAGGTTCGAGCGATTCGTCCGGAACGGCCTCGCGGACTATGCCGTAAGAGCCTCCGACCCGTCGGCCGGCTGCAGGTCGGGTCTGTCGCCCTACCTGCACTTCGGGCAGGTCCCGGTCACCATGCTGGCCAGGAGGCTCCTGGCCTCTCCCGGACCTGGAGTGGACGAGTTCCTCGAACAGCTGGTCGTGAGGAGGGAGCTTGCCGTCAACCACTGCCGGTACTCCGCCGCCCCGGACCGGTACTCCTGCCTGCCGGAATGGGCCAGGAGGACGCTGGAGGAGCATTCGAGGGACGAGCGCGAGCACATCTACACGATCGAGGAGCTCGAGGCCGCGGCGACGCACGACAGGTACTGGAACGCCGCGCAGAGGGAGATGGTCGGGACCGGAGGGATGCACGGCTACATGAGGATGTACTGGGGCAAGATGATCATCGCCTGGTCGGAGTCGCCCGCGGAGGCCTGGGGCAGGGCCGTGAGCCTGAACGACAGGTACATGCTCGACGGCAGGGACCCCAACGGCTACGCGGGCATCGGATGGTGCTTCGGGCTCCACGACAGGCCCTGGCCCTCGCGGAGGGTGTTCGGCGGAGTCAGGACGATGACCGCGGCAGGGCTGGAGAGGAAGTTCGACATGGATGCCTACCTGGGGCGGAACCCCGGGGGGGCGTGAAGGGAGGGGGTCTTGGGTCCTGAGGAAGCCGGTTTCGTGGAGGTCGACCCGGGAAGTCTCGCGATCAATCCGTTCACCTCCGTCGGCAGCGACTGGATGCTGGTGACCGCCGCCGACGGACGGGGCTGGAACACCATGACCGCGGGGTGGGGCGGGCTTGGCTACCTCTGGCGGAGGAACGTCTGCTTCGCCTTCGTCAGGCCGCAGAGGCACACGTTCGGGTTCATGGAGAGAGCGGCGGGGTTCACGCTGAGCTTCTTCGGTCCCGGGCACAGGGCGGCCCTGGAGTTCTGCGGGAGCCACTCGGGGAGGGACGTCGACAAGGCGGCCGCGACGGGCCTGGAACCCTTCGAGCCCGGGCCGGGGCTGGTCTCCTTCTCGCAGGCGTCGCTGGTGCTCGCGGCCAGGAAGATCTACGCCGGGGACATCGATCCGGCACTGTTCGCGGACGCCTCCATAGAGGAGCTGTACCCCGCCCGGGACTATCACCGGATGTACATAGGAGAGATCACGCGCGCCCTCGGGAGGGGCTGAGGCCGGGAGCGTCACTCTCCCGACAGGAAGCCGCTGAGCCTGCGGAAGTGCCCCCTCTCCTCCTCGACCAGCCCCCTCATCACGGGACGGTCGTCCGGGGAGACGAGGCCCGTCATCTCCTGGTACAGGAAGATCGTGTCGATCTCCCTCCTGATGGCGAACTCCAGCGCGGTCCGAAGGTCGACCACCGCCGCCTTCTCCCCGGACAGCCTCGCATCCGAGAAGAGCCTCTCGAACGCCCTCGTCTCGGGGTGCTCCGGAGCCTCCCCCCGGGAGACCTCGACCGTTCGCAGCGAGGCCTTCATCCCGGCGAGCGTCCTTGCGTGATCCTCCTCCTCCCGGGCCAGAAGCCCGAACACGGCGGCCAGATCCTCCCTGTCGCGGAATCTCCCGGACAGGCCCTCGTAGAACAGCGAGCCCGCCCTCTCGAGGTTCACGGCGAGTTCGAGGAGCCTCCTCGCATCGCTCATCCGTCATCCCGGGTCGGCCCGGCCGGGGCTTCGACGGTGTATGCCTGGGGCATGGAGGGTGTGTACATGACATGCGGGGGCACCGGGAAGAGGGGTCCGGCGGCGGAGAGGGTCTCGAGCGCGCCCGCCATGTCCTCGAGCATGGAGAAGGGAGCCGCGAAGACCATCTCGTGGTTCTGCGTGCCGCCGAACCTCCGGTCTCCCGCGCAGGGGATGCCGATGACCGGCCTGCCGGTCCCGGCGACCCATCCTATCGCCGAGCAGACGGCCGCCTCGCAGACGGTCGAGCCCTCGACCTTCTCTCCCGTGTGATACGTGCAGGAATGCACGAGCCTCATCACCTGTGCCGGGCTGGCGTAGAAGACCACGGCATCGGGAGGGGGATCGTCACCGGCCTCGGACAGGGGTGAGATCAGGATCGCGTCGAACCGGGCCCCGGAGTCCCCCAGCTTGAAGGTGTTCGCGAAGAAGGTCCTGCCGGCCTCGGCATCGGCAACGTACCTGCCCACGGCCGCGCTGCCGTCCCTGTATGGGGCGGGAGTCTCCAGGAGACCCGTGCATGCGGCGCCGAGAGAGCAGACCATCCGGTCCGGAACACCCGAAGCCGCCCGTCCCTGGTGCCTGGCCATGGACATGAGCTGGCAGATGTTCACGGCGAAGGGCAGGGGCTTCCTGGGGAGGTCCTCCCTGCTCGGGTAGAGACTGACCGCCACCGGCGGGGTGTCGAGCTTCAGGATCCGGACGAAAAGGTCGGACAGCCACGCGTTGCCCATGTCTCCTCCAGGCTCGCGGCCCCGGGGGGCCGGGTCGATGTCAGCCGTCCGGAACGGAGCCCGCGGCCACGAGCGCGGCCACGGTGAAGGCGATCCCGGCGAGAAGGCCGGTGAAGCCGCTCGATCCGGTCTCCACCAGACGGGACGAGGTCTGTGCGATCTGCTGCAGGGCCGACTGGGGGATCAACCCGGTCAGGAACCCGCCGGAGAGCCTCCAGGAGGCATACAGCAGAAGCGAGAGCGCGGCGCAGGAGGCGATGACCCTGAACCTCAGCCAGCGCTCCCGTCCCCGACGGTCGAGCATGTCGAGGGCCTCGGCAACCCTCCGGTCCAGCCCTTCCGGGGCTTCGGGGGCGGCGGAGAGGCGCGATTCGATGGCCATCTCCACCGCAAGGGCCCTGCGGCATTCCCCGCATGCCGCCAGGTGGGCCTCGAAACTCCTGGCGCTCTCGGGTTCGAGAAGCCCGAGCGCATATTCCAGCACTTCATCCGATCTGCTGCAGGAGCTCATCCTCCCTCCCCTCGAGCAGCGCCCTGAGTCTCCTCCGGGCTCTCAGCAGATATACACGGACGCTCCTCCCGGGCAGGCCGAGGACCTCTCCGGCCTCCCCATGGGTCAGGTCGCCGAAGTATACCATCGTGAGCAGGGCCCTGTCCCTCTCGGGCAGAAGGGCCATCGCCCTCTCGAGGATGTCCCCCCGGACCGGCGCCGGAGCTTCCGGTGAAGGGTACTCCTCTATGTGCTCGCCGTCCGGCGATGCAGCGGGCGACTTCCTCCTGAGGTGGTCCACCGACGCCCTGCGGCCTATCGAGGCGAGCCATGCAGGGAAGCTGGCGCAGTCCCTCAGAAGCCCTATGTTGAGCCAGGCCTTCACGAAAACCTCCTGGACGATGTCGCATGCGTCCTCCGGGTCGAAGACCGTGCGCATGGCTATGGAGTGCACGAAGCCCGCATAGGAGCGGACGATCTCGTCGAAGGCACCCCGGTCGCCCGCACGAGCGCTCTCCACGGTCCGGATGCTCTCCGGATCGGTTATCAAGCTTCGCGGGCCTTCCTGTCGACGAACACCCAGATCCCGAGGAATGCGAGCGCGAGGAACGCCAGGATGGCTGCCGCGACGAGCGGACCGTTGTCTCCCGTCAGGGGGGCCACCACCGCCAGACCCAGCGTCAGGGCGCCGAGGATGAGCGCGGTCTTGAGGGATCCCGTCCTCTTCCCCGGACCCTTGCCCTCGAGGATCTCGATGAGCTTCCTTATCTCGTCGGGGCTCCTACCGGCGGCGGCGGCCTCCGCCACGATCTTCTGCACCTCCATCTTCTCCCTGTGCGCCTGGGCCATGATGATCGCCACCAGGACTAGAGGCCCGCCTATGCTGAGCAGGATGGCGAGGAGAGGTATCAGTTCACCAGGAAACATCTCACACCTCCGTTGCTGGTCCCGCTCTCAAGGACGCGGGCGAGGGGAGGCGGGTTACACGCGTCTTGCCCCCGCATCCGCCGGGAGCATATAAGCTCCGGTCGGGGGAGACCAATCGAGGGGGTGCACCGTGACGAGATCGCTCAGGGGAATCGGCGCCGGGACGGGCCTGTCGCCGGGGGACATCGGTCAGGTCGCAGGGGCCGGCGGGGGGGTGACCGAGCTCCGCCTGCTGCGCTGGGGGCCCGTCGCTCTCGAGGAGAGCGAGCCGTCGGGACCCGGGGAGGCCTGCGAGGAATCGTCCGGGCTCCCCGTCTCCTGGCTGCGCGTGATCGGAACCGGGGATGCCGGGCTCCTCGAGGAGCTGGGGGGCAGGCTCGGCATGGACGCCCTCCAGCTCGAGAACGCCCTGAACGTGCACGACAGGCCCAAGTCCGAGGTGGGAGACGACTTCGTCTTCATCTCGATGAACGTCATGGAGCGGGAGGACCCCGGAGGTCGGGCCCGTCACTCGCACCTTGGCATGCTCCTCCGGGGACGCAAGGTCGTGACGTTCGAGGAGAGGGAGGTAGCTCTCTTCGACCATGTCATCGGAAGGATGAGGAAGGGGAGCGGCAGGCTCAGGAGGCTGGGGGCCGACTACCTCTGCTTCGCTCTCGCGGATGCGGTGACAGACGGCTACTTCGCCATGCTGGAGCAGCTGGCGGCGGAGGTGGAGGACCTGGAGGACGCCGTCCTCTCGGGGAGGAGCGGCGAGGTGCCCGGACGGATACACTCCCTCAAGTCCGAGCTGCTGACCTTCCACAGGACCGTCAGGCCCCTCCGGGAGCTGGCGGGCAACCTCACGCGCTCCGGACGCGACGTCTTCGAGGAGGGCACGATGCCCTTCATCCGGGATCTGCAGGACCACGTGGAGCAGGTCGTCGAGACGGCCGAGATCCTGAGGGAGATGCTGAGGGGACTTCTGGACACCCACCTCACGAGCGTGAGCACGAGGATGAACGAGGTCATGAAGGTGCTCACCATCATCGCCACGATCTTCATCCCCCTGACCTTCATCGCCGGGATCTACGGCATGAACTTCAGGCACATGCCGGAGCTGGAGCCGGAGTGGGGATACCCGGGCGCCCTCCTCCTCATGCTGGCCACGGGTCTGTCGATGGTCGCGTGGTTCAGGCGCAGGAGGTGGCTCTAGCCATCAGGGCCGGGGGGCGGAGGCCCCTCCGCCGCGGCGGAGGGGCCCCACGGCCTCAGCCCGCGAAGGCCGCGATGTCGAAGTGGCCGTGGCCGGAGAGGTTGAAGAGGATGGTCCTTGACACCCCCTCCCCGTCCGCGGCGACGGCCTCCCTGATGACGGCCGCCACTGCGTGGGCCGATTCCGGCGCCGGCAGTATCCCCTCGACCTGGAGGAAGGCCCGGGCGGCGGCGAACGCCTCCTCCTGGCCAAGCGCCAGGGGCTCGACGAGCCCCAGGGAGACGCAGTGGCTCACCAGGGGAGCCATCCCGTGATACCTGAGGCCGCCCGCATGGATGGGCGGCGGGATGAAGTCACGGCCGAGCGTGTGCATGAACAGGAGGGGCGTGAGCCCCGCGCAGTCGCCGTTGTCGTATCTGAGGTCGCCCCGGGTGAGACTCGCGCAGGACTCCGACTCGACGGCGACGAACCTGCATCCGGCGCCCTCCCGGAGCACCTCCCCGAGGATGGGGAACGCAAGCCCCGCGAAGTTGGAGCCGCCTCCCACGCAGCCTATCACAACGTCGGGGAAGGCTCCCGCCGATCGCAGCTGATCCAGGGCCTCCAGCCCGATGACGGACTGGTGCAGGAGCACCGAGTCCAGGACGGAGCCGAGGGAGTATCGCCTTCCCCCGCCTTCCAGGACGGCCTCCACGGCCTCCGATATGGCGATGCCCAGGCTGCCCGGATGATCCGGGGAGCCTTCGAGCATGGCCCTCCCGCAGGCGGTCCTTCCGCTCGGGCTCTCGACCACGTCCGCTCCGAAAAGCTGGATCATGCTCCTCCTGCCCGGCTTCTGCCTGTAGCTCGCCCTCACCATGAACACCGTGGTTCGAAGGCCGAACATCCGGCAGGCATGCGACAGGGCCGACCCCCACTGCCCCGCCCCGGTCTCGGTCACCAGCTCCTCGACGCCCTCCCTGGACGCCAGGAAGGCCTGCATGACCGCCGTGTTGCTCTTGTGGCTCCCGGTCGGCGAAACGCCCTCGTACTTGTACAGGATGGTGCATCCCGTGCCCAGGAGCCTCTCCAGCCCGACGGCCCTGATCAGGGGGGTCGGCCTCCAGATCGACAGGGCCTCCTGGACCTCGCCGGGCACCGGCACGACGGGATCCATTGATGTCTCGTGGTCGATGAAGCCCCTCGGGAAGACCGGCGAGAGATCCTCCGCCGACAGGATCCGGTCGAGGGCCGGGTGCCTCGGCGGCGGAGGGAGCGAGGGAAGGAGGGGCTTGATGTTGAAGTATCCGCCCGGAATGAGCGTTCTGGATCTTTCGGAGAATCTTTCCACTTGCCTTTCCCCTTCGATTTGATGCGTTGCGGCGGAGGGTCCTCCGCCCTGGGCGGTCGCTGATGCATTGATGGGGGGAAAAGCTTATGGGCGGCGGGGGGCCGCCCAGATGCAGACGACGACGGATGCCCCGGGGAGGGGCTCGCGGTCTCGGAGGTCACCGTCCGTCGAATGCATGGGCCGCAAGATCGCCCGGCGGCCGGACTCCGTCAAGCCCTCCCGGGAGCTTGCCCTCCCGCCGCCCGGTCGCACTATTCCCTGTGGCGTCGCAACGGCCCTGGTCCATGGGAGGTCAGGATGAGACCCATTCCCCTACTGGTGCTGATCCTCGCGGCGGGTCCCTCTTCGGCCGCGGATTCCGCCTCGCTCCTTTTCATGGGGTTCTCCGCGGACGGTGCGCACTTCGCATGGGAGCAGTACGGCATCCAGGACGGCAGCGGCTTCCCGTGGAGCACCATCACGATCCAGTCCGCGGAGGACGGCTCCGTCGCCGGACGGTTCGCGGTCGTGATGGAGGACGAATCCCGGGGGTTGCGGGATGCGCGGCTCGAATGCCTTCGGGAGGCCTCGGAGGCCCTGGCCGGGCTCTCCGCGGGGGGGTGGTCTGAGGGGCGGCTGCTGGTCCATCACCCGCCCACCGACATGACCCACTCCGGCGGGTCGGTGACATTCTGCACCACCTTCTACTCGCCCTCCTACTACCTGGGGGACTACACGCTCGAGCTGGTGACGGAGGAGATACCCGGGACCGAGATGGAGGAGTACTGGGGCTTCCCGCCCCTCAGCCTGTCCGTGGTGTTCACCGACAACCGGACGGGCTCGGCCCGGACGGTCAGGGACGCGTCCGAGCCCATGGACAGGGACGGGTGGGTCTTCGGCTTCGGCATTGAGGATGTCCGCTGCATGGGCGACAGCATCTTCGCCGCAGCGGTCCGGTGCGTCTCGATAGGATTCGAGGGTCCCGACCTGAGATACCTGATGACGGGCTGGACTATCTGAAGTAGTCCTCGACCTCCGCCGGCGAGGTGCCGGTGATGCTGAAGAAGAGATCCTCCAGGTCGGTCTCGCCGATCCCGCCGGACTCGACGGTGGCCGCCAGCCTCCCGGTGTGGATTATTCCGATCCTGTCGCACATCCTCCTGGCAACCGGCAGCGTATGGGTGGACAGGACGACCGACGCACCCTCCGCGGACGCGGCCCTGCACATCCTGTCGAAAGTGCCGGCCGACGCCGGATCCAGGCCGACCAGGGGCTCGTCGATCACGTACAGGGGCGGCCGCGACAGGAAGGCTGCCGCCAGGGCGACCCTCTGCGTCATCCCGTGCGAGTAGGACTCCGCCCTGGAGTCGATCCAGCCCTCCATCTCGAACAATTTGGCATGAAACGATATGCGCTCCTCCGCCGTGTCGCCGGGCAGGTCCCGGGCGCGGGCCACGAACCGGAGGAACTCCCTGCCGGTGAGCCGCGGGTAGAGGGTCGGCTGGTCGGGGACGAACGCCGACATGGCCCTGGCTGCGTCGGGGTCGGCGTGCGCATCCAGGCCTGCGATCCTGACCGTGCCTGAGTCGGCCGTCACGAGGCCCGCCACGATCTTCAGGGTGGTCGTCTTGCCCGCCCCGTTGGGCCCCAGCAGTCCGAAGACCTCGCCCGGCATGACCGTGAGCGAGAGTCCCGAGAGTGCCTCCGTGCGTCCGTATCTCTTGCTGACGGACTCGAGAGCGAGCATGGGTCCGGTCATGGGCAGCCTCCCAGGAGGGCCTCGGCGAAGGCCTCCGGATCGAAGTCGGCCAGATCCCCCGGGCCTTCGCCGACGCCCGCGAGCTTGACGGGCAGCCCGAGCCCGGCGGCCACGGCGACAATCGACCCGCCTCTCGCGGTCCCGTCCATCTTGGTGAGGACGAGACCGGTGAGCGGCAGCGACTCGCGGAAGGCCCTCGCCTGGGGAAGCGAGGCGCGGCCCGTGGATGCGTCCATCACCAGCAGGGTCTCGTGGGGAGCTCCCTCTAGGGCCTTCCCGCAGACGCGGTGTATCTTGCCGAGCTCGGCCATCAGGTCGCTCCTGCCGGTCACGCGCCCGGCGGTATCCACGAGGACCTCGTCGAATCCCTCCCGGGAGCCCCTCCGGACGGCATCGAAGGCCACCGATCCGGGGTCGGAGCCGGGTGCGCCCCGGTGGACCTCCACGCCGAGCCTGCGGCCCCATTCGGAGATCTGCTCCGCGGCGGCCGCCCGGAAGGTGTCGGCGCAGGCGAGGAGCACCTTCGCCCCTTTCCGGTCGAGCCTCCACGCGAGGCGGGCGGCAG
Organism: uncultured bacterium; assembly: GCA_964603785.1. GTDB lineage: Bacteria > Fermentibacterota > Fermentibacteria > Fermentibacterales > Fermentibacteraceae > CAZRWD01. The sequence continues at coordinate 76,753 of CAZRWD010000005.1, read as the reverse complement.
TGGTCGTCTTGCCCGAACCGTTGATCCCCACTAGCATCGTCACCCTGGTCCGCGGAGCCTCCTCCGGAGGGACGGGCGGGAAGCTCCCGGCTATGATCCGCCCGAGGACCTCCCGCCAGGACCGCCCCTCGGCACCGGTCCTCCCGGCCTCCTCCAGCATCCTCCCCGCCAGTTCCGGACCGAGGTCGCCCTCGAGGAGGACCTCCTCGGCCAGGGCGAGGTCCTCTGCGGTGAGGGTCCTCCGTCCGAGGAGGACCTCCAGCCTGTCCCCCATCCTCCAGCCCCCGGAGGCGAGCCTATCCCATATCTTCACGAACGGCCTCCTCGAGGCTCACGGATGCCAGGGCGGAGACCCCGTTGCCCGTCATCGTCACTCCGAACAGCCTGTCGGCAGCCTCCATGGTCCTCCGGTTGTGGGTGACCACGATGAACTGGGTCCCGCCGGAGAAGCTCTCGAGGAGATCTATGAACCTGTCGACGTTGGCGTCGTCGAGCGGGGCGTCCAGCTCGTCCAGCACGCAGAAGGGTGCCGGCTTGACCAGGTAGAGCGCGAACAGCAGGGCGACCGCGGTCATGGCCTTCTCGCCCCCCGAGAGAGCGGAGAGGTTCTCCAGGGTCTTCCCCCTGGGCCTCGCGGCTATCCTGACCCCGCCCTCGAGGGGGTCCTCCCCGGGCATGGCCTCCAGAACGGCCTCCCCGCCCTCGAAGAACCTGCCGAAGATCATGGAGAAGTTCTCCCTGACCTTCTCGAAAGTCTCGTCGAAACGTGCTGCAGCGGTGGCGTTTATCTCGTCGATGGCCTCCGCTATGGAATCCCTGGCGGAGGCGAGGTCGTCCCTCTGACCCTCCAGGAAGCGGAGGCGCTCGGAGGCCTCTCGATACTCGGCATCCGCGAGCATGTTCACCGGCCCGAGCCTCTCCCTCTCCTCCGCGGCCCTCCCGATCTCCCTGGCCAGGGCCTCGTCCGACATGCCGGAGTACTTCTCCATCAGGGCCGGATCCACCTGCGGCATCGGCTCCGCCAGCTCCCGCCGGCGCTCCGTGAGGTAGGCCACGCGCGAGCTCTTCTCCATCCGGGCGGCCCTGGTCGTGTCGAGGGCCTCCCTGGCTGCGGATGACGCCCTCTCCAGCCCCGAGACCCTCTCGAGGGCCCCGGCCCTCTCCGACAGGGCCTCCAGCCGGGCATCCCTTGCCTCTCCGAGGGAGTCCTCGAGCTTCTCCAGCTCGTCCCCTGCGGCGGAAGCCGCGGCGCCCTGCTCCGCGGACTCGCGTGCGGCCTCGGCGGACCGGGCCTCGAGGGACTCTATCTCGGCCGCGTACTCGTCCCTGGTTCTCATCAGGCTCTCGAGGCCCGAGAGGGTCGATTCCAGCTCCAGGCGGGTCCTCTCGATCGCGTGCGACGCGAGGTCCCTCTCCCGCAGCAGGGCGGCCGTACGCTCGGACGCCTCCGCGAGGCTCCTCTCCGCGTCGGCGAGCAGGGCCTCCGAACTGCCGGCTTCGGCGGAGGCCAGGCGCAGCCGGTCGACCAGGGGCTCCTCCTCGGGGGGCCGGCATGCCTCCAGCGCGGCCAGGACCTCCGTCAGGCGCTCCCTTCGCGACAGGAGCGCAGCCTCCCTGTCCGACGCCGAGGCGAGCCCTGCTCCTGCCGCGGCCAGCCTCCTCTCCATGTCGAGTATGGCCAGGTCCGCGGCGTTCTTCTCCTCCACGAGGGTCTCCCGCTCGTGCGTGAGGTCGGATATCCGCCTCGAGGCCGCGGAGAGGGCGTCGAGAGCCTCCACCCTCTCGGCCGACAGTCTCGAGAGTGCCGCTCGCTTCTCGAGAAGACCCTCCCCGCCGGCGTCGGCGCCCAGCCTGACGAGTCCGTCGGGCCGGAAGAGGTCGCCCCCGGGAGTCACCACCGCCATGCCCGCTCCGGAGAGGACGGCCTCCAGCGCCGCCGCCCGGTCGGCGGCAACCGCGGTCCTGGAAAGCACCGACATGGCTTCCGGCAGGTCGCTCCTCGCGAGATCGGACAGCCTCCTGGTTCCCTCCGGCAGCGGCTGGCCCGAGACGCCGACGTCCATCACGAAGCGCCCGTCCGCCGCCCCGGAAAGCTCGCCCGGAGCTGCGGGCCTGGCCGACTGGAACGAGTCGAGGCAGGCACCGGCGGCGGCCTCGTAGCCCGTCTCGACCTCGAGCCCCTCCACGATCGAGCCGCCCTCCGAATCGGCCAGAGATCTCTCCAGGACGGCCACCTCCCGCTCCAGCGCCTGGACCGAGGCCTCCAGGACGGCGCTGCCGGTCCTCGCCTCCTCCAGGGCCTGGAGAACGCCCTCGAGCCTCCCGGCCAGAGCCGCCCTCTCCCCTCCGGCGGCGGCAATCGCCGAGGCTATGGACCCGGACGCTGACGAGGCGGCTTCACGGGACGCCGCCGTGGCGGCAAGCTCGGAGGCTATCCGGGCGGCCTCCTCCTCCGCGGACTCCCTCTCGAATGCAGCCCTGTCCGCGGCGCTGCGGGCCTCCTCCCAGGCCCGTCGGGCATCCTCGTGGGCGGTGCGCGCGGCCTGCAGCGCGGACCTGGCGGAGTCCCTCGCGGCAGCGGCCGCCGCGCTCACGGAGGACGCCTCCCTGAAATGCCCCTCGGCCTCCCCGAGCAGCCGTTCCTCGTCCTCGAGCCGCAGGCGGAGGGCATCCCGCCTCGACTCGAGACCGGAGACAGGGTCCGCCATCGCTTCGATCCTCTTCCCGAGGGCGAGGGCTCCGGATGACAGCTCCCCGCTCCTCCGCCCGGCGGCGGAAGCCCTCTCGACCGCCAGAAGCCTCGCGGAGCGGGCTTCGGCGATCCTCTGACCGACGGCGTTCTCGGCCGCCTGTCTCTCCTCCAGCCTGGTGCGGGCGGCCTCGAGCAGGGTCCTGGCCTCGGCCAGCCTGGCGGAGGAGGCCAGGTGCTCAGCCTCCGCGGCCCGCTCGGAGGACTCGAGCGAGGAGAGCTCGGCGGACGCAGCCGAGAGCTCGCCCTCGATGGATTCGAGTATCCGCCCGGCCGCAAGGCGCTCGAGGGATGACAGGACCTCCTGCGCCTTCCTGAAGCGCGCGAGGAGCGATGCCTGCCTCCGAAGCGCCTCGGCGTTCCTGCCGACCTCGGAGATGATGTCCTCCATCCTCCCGAGATCGGCGGATGCCGAGTCCAGCTTCAGCCTGGCCCGGTGCCTCTGGATCTTGTAGCGGGTTATGCCGGCGGCCTCGTCGAAGAGGAACCTGCGCTCCTCGGCCCTGCTCGAGAGGATGGTCTTCACCATCTCCGACTCGAGTATCCAGTAGCCGTTGCTCCCCAGCCCGCAGTCCGCCAGGAGGTCCGTGATGTCCATCAGCCGGCATCTCGAGCCGTTGAGAGCGTACTCGCTGTCGCCCGACCTGAAGAGGCGCCGGGTTATCGAGATCTCCTCGTAGTCGAGGGGGACGGTCCTGTCGGAGTTGTCCAGGACCACCGAGACCTCGGCCATGCCCATGGGCCTGCGCGAGGTGCTCCCGGAGAATATCACATCCTCCATCCTGTCGGCCCTGAGGGACCTGGGCGTCTGGCTCCCGAGGACCCACCTGAGGGCGTCCGCGATGTTGCTCTTGCCGCAGCCGTTGGGTCCGACGACGGCGGTGATGCCCTCCCTGAAGGACAGCTCCACCTGGTCGGCGAAGGACTTGAAGCCGTTGATCTGGATGGAGACGAGCCTCACGGTCGCACCGCCCCCGCCGCATACCAGGCCGTGCTGGCCGTCAGCGCGGCCAGGGCCGCGAGCCCGCACAGGTCCAGCCCGAGGAGCGAGGGACCCGCGGATCCCGGCAGGAAGGCCTGCTTCAGGAGATACCCGGCTAGCAGGACCGTCGAGATCTTCCCGCCGATGTTCGAGGAGGGCATCCGTCTCGACCTGCCCGCGAGCAGCAGGCCTCCTCCCGCGACGAGCAGGTCGCGCAGGAGGAGCAACACGAAGAACCAGGGCGGTATCCTCCCGAGGAGCAGGAGGGCGAGCCCGAAGAGGGCGAAGGAGATCTTGTCGGCCGCAGGGTCCAGGACCCTGCCCCATTCGGAGGAGCTGCCGCTCCTCCGCGCCACCAGGCCGTCCAGCCAGTCCGTGATGACGGCGGTCGATGCGAGGACCGCCGAGGGCAGGGGCCTCCCGGCCAGCAGGAGCGCCGAGGCGGATGCCGACAGGGGCACGCGCAGGATGCTGATGATGTTGGGGAGCGTGAGGAGGGGGCCCTTCATCGATTCCCGCCGCCGAGCAGGGCCCTGGCGTGATCGAGGGCTGCCTCCCCTCCGCCCAGCATCCTTGCGATCTCCGCCTCGCGATCCGTCCCCTCCAGCCTGAGGACGGAGGTCACGACCCCGGCGCCGTCACCCGCCTTCACCACGGCCAGGTGCCTGGCGGCTCTGGAGGCGATCTGCGGCAGGTGGGTGATGACGATCGTCTGGCGCCCCTCGGAAGCCCTCCGCAGGGACTCGGCGAGGAGCCTGGCTGTGGTGCCGCCCACTCCGCTGTCGATCTCGTCGAACACCAGGGTCGACCAGGGTCCGGAGCCGCTCAGGGCGAGGCGCACCGCCAGGCTCAGCCTGGAGAGCTCTCCGCCGCTCGGAACCGAGGAGACGGGCCCGGGGGGCATGCCGGGATTCGCGCTGAACTCGAACTCCACGAGCTCCGCGCCGTCCGAGGAGACCGGTCCGGAAGGCGTCTCCGCGGAGCGGTCGGGCGGGGCCGGGTCGAACCTCACCCCGAAGACCGCACCCTCCATGCCCAGCCTGTGCAGCTCGCCGGTGACCCTGTCCCCGAAGTCCGCCCTGGCCCTCTCGCGGGCCGCCGTGAGCACCCCTGCGGAGTCCCCCAGGCCGAGAAGCACCTCCCCCGCCTGCCGCGAGAGCTTCTCGTGCTCCTCCTGAAGGCCGGCGAGCGAGGCCAGCTCGGCCCCGAGCTCCCGCGAGCGCTCCAGGAGCCTCTCGATGTCGCCGCCGTACCTCCCGAGAACCCTGCCGTACTCGTCCAGCCTCCGGTCGATCTCGGAGGCGCTCCACTGGGCTCCGTCCGTCGAGGCCAGCGCGGAGGAGCATGTCGAAGCGGCCTCCTTGAGCGCGATCTCGGCCTCGGCGAGCATGGCTTCCAGGTCCCTCGGACCTCCGGCCTTCCCGATGGCCGTCCTGTGCTCGCGGAGGGACCTGACCAGCCCGCCGTCCTCGCCTGAGAGCAGGGCGTCGAGGGCGGACAGGGCCTCGATCCTGCTGCGGTCAGATTCGATCGAAGCCCGCCGCTCCATGAGCTCCGTGTACTCGTCGCGGGACGGCCCCAGGCCGGAGATGAGCGAAGCCTCGTGAGACAGGAGCTCCATCCGGGAGGACTCCCTGCCCAGCCTCTCCTCCATCCGGCGCATCTCTGCACGCATCCTCCCGAGGGTGCGGTGGAGATCGGATACCCTCGTGGCGGTCGGAGCGCACCCGGCGAATGCGTCGAGCGCCGCCTGCTGGGTCCTGCGGCTCAGGAGCGCCGGAGTGGAGCGCTGGGTGTGGAGGTCGACCAGGGCCCCCACCCTCTCGCGGGCCGTCTCGAGATCGGTGAGCTCGTCGTCGATGAACAGCCGGCTGCGGCCGGCCGAGTGGACCTCCCGGCGGACGGTCGTCTCCAGACCGGAGATCTCGAAGACGGCCTCCACGCTCGCGACCTTCTCGCCGGGTCTCACCAGCGAGTGGTCGGCCCTCTCGCCCAGGGCCAGGAGCAGCCCGTCCACCAGTATGGACTTCCCGGCGCCCGTCTCGCCCGTCAGGACGTTCAGCCCCTCACCCAGTTCGAGGGCGGTGTCGCTGATCGTAGCTATGTTCCTGAGGCGGAGGCTGTTGAGCATTCAGCCCCTCGCCCCCCATCCGAGCTTCCTCCCGAGCCGGGCGTAGAACCCGTCGCCCCGCTCGAGCCTGATCAACGGGCACTGCCCCTCCACGAGCCCGGCCGAGACCGACTCCCCCTGGCCCAGTACGCATACGGGCCGGCCGTCGGCGCTCACAACGGGACCATCACCGCGCAGCCAGCCGACCTCGACGATGATCCTGGTGCCCGGGGAGAACACGATCGGCCTCAGCGAGAGCTGATGGGCGCAGATGGCGACCACGAGGATGGCCGGGAGGCCGGGATCGATGATCGGGCCGCCGGCCGAGAGGGCGTACGCGGTCGATCCGATGGGTGACGAGATGACCAGCCCGTCGCCGGCGATCCGGGCTATGGGCCCCTCGTCGGAGCTGATCGCCATGTGGAGCATCCCCCCGGCCAGGGACCTGTTCAGGCAGATGTCGTTGAGCGCCGAGACCGCGGTCCCGTCCGGAAGGACCGCCCTCACCACCGGGAGCATGTCCACGCGGAACCCGCCGGAGGAGAGCCTCTCCATGACCTTCTCCACCTCGTCGATCTCGGCCGAGGCGAGGTAGCCTAGATGCCCGGTGTTGACGCCGAGCGCGGGCATGTCCAGCTCCATGAACAGGTCGAGGCCCCTGAGGATCGTGCCGTCGCCCCCCAGGATCAGCCCGACCCCTCCGGGGGCGCCGCAGTCGCCCTGCGGAAGAGCGCAGGGGAGAGAGCAGCCCGGTGCCGCGAAGATCGGCAGGCCGGAAGCGCGCGCGGCATCCGTCACCCGCCCGAGCAGATCCCCCCCGGGGGGGTTGAAATCGTCCACGAACAGGTGCACGCAGTCTACCTTCACCGGCACGACCTCCTGGCGGCTTCGGCGATCGATCGCGCATCGAGACCGGCGAGGGACATGAGAGTCTCCCTCGGGGCATGGGGCTGGAAGGAGTCGGGATACCCCAGCGCGACGACCCTGGTCCCTGATCCGCAGAGACTCGAGGTGAGCATCTCGCCGAACCCGCCGGCGACGCATCCGTCCTCCGCCGAGACCACCCTGCCTCCGCACGACGCCGCCAGCGCGGCGATCTCGGCAGTCGGCGCGGGTTTCAGCCAGACCGGATCATACACGGCGCAGTCGATCCCGTCTCCGGCGAGCATGGCGGCAGCCTCGAGAGCCGTCGCGGAGAGGATCCCGCAGCCCACGAGCAGCACGTCGGAACCCTTCCGGAGGAGCTGGCCGCGGCCCGGCTCGATGGTGGCGGGAGGCCCGGGCAGCCCGGTAGGCTCCCCGCCCCTGGGATAGCGGATCACGGTGGGTCCCCTGTCGAAGTCCAGGGACCGGAGGAGCAGGGCCTCCAGCATGGCGCAGTCACGCGGCGCGGCCAGCCTCAGGCCCGGAACCGGTCTCAGGATTGCGATGTCGAACACGCCGTGGTGCGTTGGGCCGTCCTCCCCCACCACCCCGGCCCTGTCCAGGGCTATTACGACGGGAGCCTCCTGCAGGGCTGCGTCGTGGATCACCTGGTCGACGGCCCGCTGCAGGAACGTGCTGTAGATCGCCACCACGGGTCTGAGCCCCCCGAAGGCCAGGCCGCACGCAAAGGTGACCGCGTGCTGCTCGGCGATCCCGACGTCGAAGAACCTGTCCGGGTATCTGGCTGCGAACTCCGAGAGACCGGTGCCGTCGGGCATCGCTGCGGTGACTGCGACGACCCTGCGGTCCTCCCCTCCGACCCTCACCAGGGTGTCCGAGAATGCGCCGGTGAAGCTCCTGCTACCCCTGCCCGCCGTGCATCCCGCGACGCCGTGCCAGATCGTGGCGTCGCACTCCGCGGGCTCGTAGCCCTTGCCCTTCCTCGTGACGACATGTACGAGGACCGGGCCGCGCAGCCTCGAGACCCTGTCCAGCACCGCGGTCAGGGTCGGGATGTCGTGCCCGGGCACCGGGCCCACGTACCTCACCCCGAAGTCGTCGAATATCGTCTTGCCGGACACGAGCGTCTTCTTGAGGGCTGCGCCGGCCGTCCGCCCCGCGCTCCTCATGCGCTCGCCGAGGCTGGTGAACCTGCCCAGGAGGTTCCACAGCTCGTCGCGCATACGGTTGTACGTGGGATCGGTGATGAGCCTCGTCAGGTGGCGGGAGATGGCTCCCACGTTCCTGGAGATGGACATCTCGTTGTCGTTCAGGATTATCGTCATGTCGGTCCGTGTGTGGCCCAGGTTGTTGAGACCCTCCAGGGCCATCCCGCCCGTCATGGCCCCGTCACCCACGACCGCGACCACGCGGCCCCCTCCCCCCGAGATGTCGCGGGCCTTGGCGAAGCCGATGGCCGCGCTTATGGCGGTGGAGCTGTGACCCGTGCCGAATGCGTCGCAGGGGCTCTCGGAGCGCCTGGGGAAGCCGCTCGGTCCGCCCATCGTCCGTATGGCCCCGAAGTCGGAGACCCTTCCAGTGAAGAGCTTCCAGGGGTAGCTCTGATGGCCGACGTCCCACAGGATCACGTCCCGGGGCGGATCGTAGACGGTGAGGAGCGCGATGGTGAGCTCGACGACGCCCAGGCTCGACGCCAGGTGTCCGCCGTTGCGGCAGATCACCTCGACCATCCTCCGCCTGGCCTCCTCGGCGAGGAGCGTCCTCTCCTCGAGAGACAGCCTCCTTATGTCGGCGGGGCCGCCGATTGAGTCCAGGAGGGCCATCAGCTGCGCCTCCCCGGTAGACAGCCGGCCAGGAGGACAACGGGAGCCCAGTCTCCGGGGATGCCGGCGAACCTCTCGGCGATCTCGGATGCCAGACCGCCGGCCATCTCCCGGCAGGCGGCGGCGCCCAGCACCGAGACCAGGTTGGCCTTTCCGAGGGCGGCATCCTTCCCCGCGGCCTTCCCCATCTCTGCGGCGTCCCCCTCGACGTCCAGGAGGTCGTCGGTCACCTGGAACAGGAGACCGAGCCTCTCGCCTGCGTCCGACACCATGTCGAGATGGTCCCTGCGGAACCCCGCGGCCATGGCCCCCAGCTCCAGCGACACCCGTATCATCGCCGAGGTCTTGCCCGAGATCATCGTCCCGGCCCATTCCGCGTCCGGCGAGCCGGGCGGGTTCATGTCCATGAACTGGCCGCCGGAGAGGGACGAGGCTCCGGCGGCATCCGCCAGCCTGGCTGCCATGGCCGTGAGCACCGAGGGCGGGAGCGGACTCCTCATGATCTCCAGGAATGCCGAGGTCAGGAGCCAGGCGCCCGCCAGCACCGCCTGGGGCGCGCCGTGCAGCGTGTGCAGCGTGGGTCTCCCCCTCCTCGTGTCGTCGTCGTCCAGCGCCGGCAGGTCGTCGTGGACCAGCGAGAAGGCGTGGACCATCTCGACCGCGGCGGCCGCGTTGACCGCCCTCGAGGGATCGGCCCCGCCCGCCGTGCAGGCAGACCTGACGAGGAACGGACGGACCCTCTTGCCTCCGCTCTCCAGGGAGTAGGCGGCGTATCCGGGCAGGGGGGGGACCGCATCGGGCGTCCGCGACTGGGCGGCGAGCCTCGGGGCTACCCAGTCCGCGGCCTGCTGCAGCAGGTCCGCGAGGACGCCCGGATCAGCAGCGTTCACGGACGAGCCTCACCGAGACGGGCCTGAAGCCCCCGTCGATCTCGACCTCGATGCCGCAGACCAGCTCCTCCCCCTCGACCACCGACATCCGCGAGGGCCTGCCGGTGAGGAACCGCTCCCTGACATCCTCGAACCTCACGCCGATGACCCCGCAGGGGGAGCCGCACATGCCGAGGTCGGTGACATAGGCCGTGCCGCCCGGAAGGATGCAGGCGTCCGCGGTCTGCACGTGTGTGTGCGTGCCCGCCACGACTGCCGCCCTCCCGTCGAGGTGCCGTGCGAGAGCGATCTTCTCGCTTGTTGCCTCCGCGTGGAAGTCCACTATGGCCAGATCCGCCCCGCTTCCCGCCAGGATGCGGTCGGCCGTGCGGAACGGGCAGTCGGACTCGGACATGAACACCCTGCCCTGCAGGTTGACGACCTGGAAGACGATGCCGTCGCGATCGAACACCACGGATCCGGTCCCGGGGTTTCCCGGGGGCATGTTGGCAGGCCTCAGCAGCCTGCCGGCACACCTGTCCAGATAGGGGAGTATCTCCCTGTGGGCCCAGACATGGTTGCCGGAGGTCAGCACATCCACACCGGCTGCGAGAAGCTGATCCGCGACCGGCGGGGTGATGCCTATCCCTCCGGAGGCGTTCTCTCCGTTCGCCACCACGAGGTCGTATCTCCCGCCACCCTCGAGGAACCTGGCGACCGCCCGCCTGCCAGGGGCCCCCACGATGTCCCCCAGGAGGAGGACCTTCATCAGCGAGCCGTCTCCGTCGCCCTGACCTCCCGGATCACGGTGACCTTTATCTGCCCGGGGTACTCGACCTCCGACTCGATCTTCCTCGCGACGAGCCTGGCCAGGTCCGCTGCGCTGGAATCGTCCACCGTCTCCGGCTTGACGGCGATGCGGAGCTCCCTGCCCGCCTGTATGGCGTACGACTTGCTGACCCCGTCGAAGGAGTCGGCTATCGTCTCGAGCTTCTGGAGTCTCCTCACGTAGAGCTCGAGGCTCTCCCTGCGGGCTCCAGGCCTAGCGCTGCTGACAGCGTCGGCCGCCTGGACCAGCACCGCGAAGAGGGATTCCGGCTCGACCTCCTCGTGGTGCGCCCCGATGGCGTTGCAGATGATCGGGGCCTCGTCGAACTTCCTGGCGATCTCCATCCCCACGAGGGCATGCGAGCCCTCCATCTCCTGGTCGGAGGCCTTGCCGATGTCGTGCAGCAGGCCGACACGCCTGGCGGTGGCGCAGTCCAGCTTCAGCTCCGCGGCCAGGAGGCCGCAGACATGCGCTACCTCCAGCGAGTGCTGGTGCATGTTCTGCCCGTAGCTGGTCCGGTATCTGAGCCTTCCGAGGAAGCGGATGATCTGGGGATGGACGCCCGACACGTCCGCCTCCAGGCAGAGGTCGGTGCCGAGCTTCATGACGTTCTTCTCCATCTCGGCCTCGATCCTGGCGACCACCGCCTCGATCCTGCCGGGATGGATCCTGCCGTCCGAGATGAGCTTCTCCATGGACTGCCTGGCGACCTCCCGGCGGACCGGATCGAAGCACGACAGGACTATGGCCTCGGGGGTGTCGTCTATGATCACGTCCACCCCGGTCGCGGTCTCGAAGGCCCTGATGTTGCGGCCCTCCCTGCCTATGATCCTGCCCTTCATCTCCTCGCCGGGGAGCTGCACGACCGATACGCAGTTCTCCACCACGTGGTTCGCGGCGCATCTCTGGACGGCGGTCGTGAGTATCCTCGCGGCCTCGTCCTCCGCGGTGCGCTCTGCCTCCTCGACGATCCTCCGGGTCAGCCTCCCGGCCTCGAGGCGGGCCTCCTCCTCCAGGTTCGAGAGGAGCAGGCTCCGGGCCTCGTCGCGGGAGAGCCCCGCGATCTGCTCGAGCAGCCTGTTCTGCTCCTCCATGATCTTGTTCACGCGCTGCTGCTTGGCCGCGAGGGCCTGCTCGTGCTCCGCCAGGGAGGTCTCGCGCGTGTCCAGGGAGGTCTCTCGCCTCTCGAGCTTCTCCCGGGTGCGGTCGAAGTACTCCATCCTTCGGGAGAGCTCGTTCTCCTTGCGGTCGAGCTCGCTGCGCTGCTTCTGCTGGGTCTCGGCCTCGACGGCCCGCTCGCGCGCGATGGTCTCGCGGCCCTCGAGCACGGTCTCCTTGCGAAGGGTCTCGGCTTCGCGCCTGGCCTCGGCGAGGATCCTCTCGCTCTCGCTCAGGGCGCCCTTTCTCTCTCTTGCGACTAGGAGCCTGTGGAGCATCATTCCGAGAAGGAATGCTGCCACAGCTCCCCCGGCCAGGGCGGCAATGGTGAGTCCCGGCATCGCTATCTCCATCGGGAAGGCGCAGGACCTTTATGGAAACGACCGGCCGGCGTCACTCTCCCCGGCTCCCTGCGCATCGGAGCAGGGGGCCGGTCGGTCGTGGACTTACCGCGTCAGGACCTGCCGGTCGCTCTTGCCTGCCGGATCTCTTCGACCCCGGAGACTTCCGGGATCTCTGCAGCGTCGATACGGGCGGGGGGGGCGGACAGCTCGTCGAGAGTCCTGTCTATCCTGTCGGCGAGGAGGGTGATGGCCGAGACCTGGTCGTCCTCGGCCTCCCTCAGCTGCCTGTCTCTCTGGAAGAGCTCGTCCGTGATGTTCAGAGCGGCCAGGATGGCGACCTTGGCCGTCGAGGGGACGGTCGTGTTGTCTGTCATCTGGCGCATCTTCATGTCGAGATAGTGAGCGATCTCCCGGATGTAGCCGGGATCGGCGTCCCCCCTGATGGAATACTCCCGACCGTATATGCTCACCCTTATGGTGTCTGGCCGGGTGTTCACATCATACCTCTATTGCTGCATGCTCTCCAGTTTTGCAAGAACAACTGCAAGCCTGCGGCGCATCTCCTCCCTCTCTCGAAGGAGTCTGGCGCTGTGGAGCCTGAGCAGGTTGTACCCCTCGTCCCTCACAGCACCCGCCCCCCCCGGCGGCCCGGACGCTCCGGCCAGCCCGTCGAGGCGCTCGGCCAGCTCGTCGCGCTCCGCCTTCAGGGAGTGCAGTCTGATAATCAGCCTGTCGACTGCCTCGGTCAACCTCTCGAACTCGCCGCCGGCCGACATCCCGGCCTAGAGCGCCGCCCTTGCCGTCTCCACGATGGTCGTGAAGGCGGCGGGATCGTTGACGGCTATGTCGGCGAGTGACTTCCTGTCGATCTCGACCCCGGCCTTCGAGAGCCCGTTGATCAGCGAGCCGTACGTCATGCCGTTCAGCCTCGCGGCCGCGTTGATCCTGATGATCCACAGGGCCCGGAAGTCGCGCTTGCGGTTCCTCCTGTCCCTGTACTGGTACTGCAGGGCCTTCTTGCCCGCCTCGGTGGCGACGGTGTAGAGGCGGTGCCTCCCGCCGACGTAGCCCCTGGCGGCCTCCAGCCTGCTCTTGTGCCGCTTCTTCCTGGTCACGGCGCTGGTTACCCTGGTCATGTCGTCTCCCGTCTACTGCGGCAGGAGGCGGTTGATCCTGCGGGTGTCGGCCGGCGAGGCGATGGCCGACTTGCGCAGGTTCCTCTTGCGCTTCCTGGTCTTCTTGGTGAAGATGTGGTTTCCGTGGGAGTGGTAGACCTTCACGAGGCCCGTCCCGGTCCTCTTCATCCTCCGGGCGGCGCCCTTGTGCGTCTTCATCTTGGGCATCGTCTTCTCCTACTTCCTGGTGGGAGCCAGGAGCATCGTCACCTGCTTGCCCTCGAGTATCGGCTCCCTTTCGACGGATGACACGTCGGCCAGGTCGGAGGCCAGCTTCTGCAGGAGTTCGAACCCCTGGTCCTTGTAGACGAGCTGCCTCCCCCTGAACACCACGGTCGCCTTGACCTTGTGGCGCTCCATGAGGAAATCCCTGGCGTGACGCATCTTGAACTCGTAGTCGTGCTGGTCGGTGTTCGGCCTTAGCTTGATCTCCTTCAGCCCGCCGCTCTGCTGCTTCCGCCTGGCCTCGCGCTCCTTGCGGTTGAGCTGGTAGCGGTACTTCCCGTAATCCATGATCCTGCAGACCGGGGGATCGGCCGCGGGCGAGATCTCGACCAGGTCCAGGCTGGCCTGGGCCGACATGTCGAGCGCCTGCATCGTGTCCACGATCCCGACGTGCCTTCCCTCCGCGTCTATCAGGCGGATCCTGGGACAGCGGATCTCGCCGTTCACCCTTATGGTATCTCTGATAGGTACTCTCCTCCTTCCGGAAGACCGGGTCTCTCGCAGGCCCCGGCCACCCGGGCCAGGGCCTCCCCGACGTCCATGGAGCCGAGGTCTCCCCTGCCGTGCGCACGGAGGGACACCGTTCCGGCCTCGGCCTCGCGCGCGCCGATCACCAGCATGAACGGGATCTTCCTGCTCTCGGCCTCTCGTATCCTGTAGCCTATGGTCTCGCTCCTGCGGTCGAGCACACAGCGCAACCCGGCATTCTCAAACATGCCAAGAATTTCGATCGCCCTGTCCTGCTGGGCGGCCGCGAGCGGTAAGATAACCGCCTGCACGGGGGCGAGCCACCCCGGGAAGTTGCCCGCGAAGTGCTCGATCAGATTGCCTATGAACCTCTCGATCGAGCCGAAGAGGGCCCTGTGGACCATGAACACCCGGTGGGGCGCCCCGTCGGCCCCCGTGTACGCGAGATCGAAGCGCTCGGGAATGTTGAAGTCGAACTGGATGGTCGGACCCTGCCAGTAGCGGCCCAGCGCATCCTTCAGCTTGATGTCTATCTTCGGCCCGTAGAAGGCGGCCTCGCCCCTCACGGTCCTGTAGGCCTCGCCCATCCCGTCCAGGGCCGATGCGAGCGCGGGCTCGACGGAGGCCCAGGCGGCGGGGTCCCCGGCATAGTGACCCATGTCCGCCGGGTCCGACAGGGACAGCTCTATCGCATATCCGAAGTCGAAGATCCTCAGGAAGTAGAGCGCGAACCGGACCACCTTGCGGATCTCGTCGACTATCTGGTCGGGTGTGCAGAAGATGTGCCCGTCGTCGACCGTGAATCCCCTGACCCTCATCAGCCCGTGCAGGACCCCGCTCTTCTCGTAGCGGTAGACCGTGCCCAGCTCCGCTAGCCTGAGGGGCAGCTCCCTGTAGGATCTCATCGCGCTCCGGTAGATGAGTATGTGCCCGGGGCAGTTCATCGGCTTGAGGACGTACTCGCCGTCGTCCACGGGCATGAAGTACATGTTGTCCCTGTAGTAGCTGCAGTGGCCGGAGGTGGTCCACAGCTCGGCCGGTGCGATGTGCGGCGTGTTCACCAGCTTGTACCCGTTCCTCCTGTGCGCGGCCTTCCAGAGGTTCTCGAGCTCCTCCTTCAGGATCGCTCCGTTGGGCATCCAGTAGACAAGGCCGGGACCTCCGTCGCAGTCGGTGGTGAACAGGCCGAGCTCGGGACCCAGCCGGCGATGGTCGCGCCTTCGGGCCTCCTCGAGGAGTCTCAGGTGCTCGGCGAGGCTTCCGCCGGAGTCGAACGCGGTGCCGTAGATGCGCGTGAGCATCGGGTTCGCCTCGTCGCCCCTCCAGTAGGCACCGGCCACCGACAGCAGGCGGAAGTGCTTCAGACAGCCGGTGGAGGGGAGGTGGGGGCCCCTGCAGAGGTCGACGAAGTCTCCGTGCCTGTACATCGATATCTTCTCGCCCGACGAGGCTATCTCCTCGAGGAGCTGCAGCTTGTAGGACTCCCCGAGCTCCTCGAGGATGCGGGCGGCCTCGTCCCTGTCGACCTCGATCCTCTCGAACGGGAGGTCGCGCTCGATCTCGCCCCTCATCTCCGCCTCGATGGCCTCGAGGGCGGAGGCGCCGGGGAAGCCGGGGATGTCCATGTCGTAGTAGAAGCCGTCCTCGATCGCAGGGCCTATGCCCAGCCTGGTGCCCGGGTAGAGCCTCTTCACGGCCGACGCCATCACGTGCGACGCGCTGTGGCGCATCGCCTCGCGACCCGCAGGATCGTCGAAGGTCAGGATCTCGATCGAGCATCCGTCAGGGAGTGGCTCCGAGAGGCCCGTCGACCTGCCGTCGACCCTGCAGGCCAGAGCCTTCCTCGCCAGGCTGCCGGATATGGACCGGGCCACGTCGAGCCCGGTCGAACCCTCCGGGTACTCCTTCGAGCTCCCGTCAGGAAAAAGGACGACCATGCCTCCACCTTCTGGGAAGGGACACTGCGACGGTAATGGTGGGCGATACTGGACTCGAACCAGTGACCCCTTGCATGTCAAGCAAGTACTCTAACCAACTGAGCTAATCGCCCACCCGATTCAACTACGCCGGTTCGGCACGGATAAATAGGCGCGAAGCCCCTATCCGTCAAGATCACCCGGGGCGGCCTGCGCGCTCCCGACGGGCCTGCCGCGGGCTCCCGCGGAGAGCGGACCGCCCCTGAGCACGTTCAGGAAGACACCCCCCGTCGGCATGATGCAGCGACCCACGCGCCTGAAGATGGCGCACGAATCGCCGTGGCAGGTCTTGCCCCTCGAGGCGACCTCGAGAAGGATCCCGCCCACCTCCAGCCTGTCGCCCGGACAGAGCGCGCCGGGATCCAGACCCCTCGTGGTCAGGTTCTCGCCGAAGTCGCCGGGACGGAGGTCGAGACCCGTCTCCATGGCGAAGCTCTCGATGCTCTCGATGTCGAGCAGGCTCACGCCCTTCCCCGGAAGGCCGCTGTGTGCGTCGCCCCGCAGGCCTCCCCGATCGAGGACGGCTTCGGGAACGGGCTTCTTCGCAGTTCCCTTCGCGGGTGAGATGTTGATGGAGACCAGCACGAAGTCCCCGGCTCCCCGATCCAGTCCCGCGGCATCCCCGCCGGTCACCGGGCTGCGGGCCCCGTGCCGCGGAGGAAGTCGCCCAGGCGCATGTCGACGGTCTGTATGTGGTTGACGAGCCAGTTGAAGAGGAAGGTCCCTATCGACGAGGCGAGCATCTCGCTCGAGCCCTCCTCCTGGAAGTCCTGCTCGAGGTTGGCGAGGGTCTCGCGGAACTCCCCGTGCCTGTCCCTGTGCTCCTCGAGCCCGGGGTACTCGCAGGCGGCCATGCGGCTCTCCTCCTCGGCGAAGTGGAAGCCGGCGTATTCGATGAGATAGCCCAGGGTGCGGACCACCTTCGAGCTCCCCTGGCGGACCCTTATGGCCTCCTCCAGGTCGGCGATCCTCCCGACAAGCTCCCTGTGCTGGGTGTCGATCTGCTCGATGCCCGTAGCCAGGCTGTCCGTCCACCGGACCGCGCTCATTCCTCCTCCTCCACGGCTGTGTTCGGGTGTCCGATCCGGAAGTGATCCTACACCCGGCCCGCCGTCGCCGCCAGTATCTCCCCGACCGGCCGGCCCCGGCTCTACATGTATCCCGACATGGGTCCCGGGGCCGAACCTCGATTCCAGGGCGTCCTCGAGCGCTGTCGCGCTCTCGTGCGCCTCGGCCACGGTCCTGTCGCTGCCTGCGTACACGTGCATGTCTATGGCCACCGCTCCGCCTATCCTGCGGGTCTTGAGCGAGTGCGGCTCCGATATCCCTGGAGTCGTGCGTGCGATCTCGAGTATCAGACCCTCCGTCTCGTCGTCCAGCGACCGCTCGGTCAGCTCCCCGATGCTCTTCCTGAGGATTCCGATCGCGGCTGCGACGATCAGCACGCTCACGACCACGGCTGCAGCGGGATCGAGCACGCGCCAGGGCTCCCCGAGGAGGATGGCGCCGCCGATGCCGAGGAGGGTCGCGACGGAGGAGAGTGCGTCCGAGCGGTGATGCCATGCATTCGCGATGACCGCGTCGCTGCCGATGGACCGGCCGGCGAGCACGGTCCGCCTGTAGAGCCACTCCTTCGTCAGGATGGAAAGGGCTGCCGCCGCCAGGGCGATCCACCCGGGGCGTCCGAGGGTCTCCCCCTCCAGCACGGATCTGATCCTGCCCGCCCCGGAGAGGAGGATGCCCGCGCCGACCGCGACGAGAGCTGCTCCGATGAGCGCCGCCGCCAGGGTCTCGTACTTGCCGTGTCCGTAGTCGTGGCACCTGTCCGGAGGCTTCGCCGCCCGCCCGAGACCGGCCAGCACGGCGACGTCCGTGGCGAAGTCGGACATGGAGTGCACCGCGTCGGCCACCATGGCCCCGCTGCGGCCGGCGATCCCGGCGGCGAGCTTGGCGCTGGTGAGCAGGAGATTCACCCACAGACCCATGACCGTCACGCGCCTGGCCACGGTGGCTCTCCCCGCGGGCGTCAACGGGGGAGTGCCCGGGTCGGGGAAACCGTGCCTCATCCCTGTCGACCCTCCGCGAGGCTCATCTCGACGGCCCTGAGGAACTCGAGCTGACCGGGCGTCTCCGGACCGGAGCCCGCCCGGGCGGTCTCCGAGAGGGCGGACTCGCGGTCGAAGCCGATCGCCATGAGCACGGCGGCCGCCGCCAGGCCGGTACGGCCGATCCCTGCACCGCAGTGGAGGAGTACGACCCCTCCCGAGAGGATCTCGCGTGCGGCACCCGCCGCGAGCGCGGCGAAAGAGGCAGGATCCCCGGGCACCCCGAAATCGGGAACGGGGAAGGACTCCCTGGGGATGTCCGGCCCCCCCGCCACGAGGAGGGCGTGGTATCCGGGCGACTTCTCCGCGGCCTCTCCCGGCGCGGTCAGATCGACGATCCTGCTGACGCGCATGGACTCGGCGGCATCGAAAAACACCCCGAGCGGGCCGTAGCGCCCGGGCATGGCGGACAGCAGCAGGCGGCCGGCGGCACGCCCGTGCAGGTCCACCTCCCGGATCGCGTCGGTGATCACCGGTCCCGTCCGCCCGCTCCGCAGCCGGCGATTATCTGGCTGCGCCGGAAGCAGTCGACGTGATGGTCGTTCACCATGCCCGTGGCCTGCATGTGGGCATAGCAGATCGTCGATCCCACGAAGGAGAAGCCACGGCTCCGGAGATCCCTGCTCATCAGGTCCGACTCGGGGCTGGTGGCCATGTAGTCCGAGAGGGACCTGATCTCGTGCACCACGGGCTCTCCGTCCGTGAACCTCCAGATGTAGCAGTCGAAGGTGCCGAACTCCTCCGCGACCTCGAGGAACCTGCAGGCGTTGCGGATGGCCGCGCGGATCTTCAGCCTGTTCCTGACGATGCCCGCATCCGCCATCAGCCTCTCCTCGTCGCGGGCGTCGAAACGGGCCACCTCCTCCGGCCGGAATCCCGCGAAGGCCTCCCGGAAGCCCGCCCGCTTGCGCAGGATGGTGCGCCAGCTCAGCCCCGCCTGGAAGGTCTCGAGGGTCAGGAACTCGAACAGGAGTCGGTCGTCATGGACGGGCACGCCCCATTCGGTGTCGTGGTAGAGCGCGTACTCGCAGTCGTCGGGATCCACCCACGGGCATCTCACGACATCCGGGCCGCTCGCGCCGGCCGGGCCGCCGGTCATTCCGCGCCGTCCCACATCACGCTCACGTCATCGCTCAGGACCCCGGACAGGGCGCCTCCCACCCTCGCCCATCCGGCGCGCATCCGCCCGTCGGGCTCGATCACCTCGATCCTGAAGACGATCTGGGCCCTCGAGGTGCGAAAGAAGAAGGGCCCCCGCCTGATCCACCTGACCTGGGACGACTCGATCCGGAGGCCCGCGGCCTCGGCCCACCGCTCGAGGATCCCCCTGGCCCTGGAGACTATCATGACGGTCACCCCGATCACGACGGCGAAGGCCAGAAGTACCGCCAGATCCGCCAGTCTCACTCCGGACCCCCGCCGTCGCCCGCGGGCACGAGTCTCGAAGGCCAGATCTCGATGAAGCCGACGCCTTCGAGGTTCATCGACTCGATGCGCCCCTCGAGCGACACGGTCAGGCCGACCCAAGGCGAGAGGTCGTCGGATCCGCCGCAGTACACGTCGAGCGTCCCGTCGGCCGTCTCGAGCTTGTACGGGTTGTACCGCATCACGTAGGAGGGCAGCCCGTCGCCGGGGACGAAGCGGAGGACACCGGTGAACACCTCGGTCGTCCCCTCCTCGAAATCGTTCCATTCGGCTCCGGGAAAGAGCTCGATCCAGTCCCCCGGGCCCGGGACGGCTCCGCCCGAGCTGCCGCATGCGGCCGCGAGCATGGGCAGAAGGACCAGCACCCCGGGGAGCCCCTCGGAGAAACACGCCATGCAGGATCTCCTTCCATTCGAATCCGGGTCCGTTGCGCACCTGTCCGGACGGCGGGACACGGGCCCCGGGGGATGATCACGGGACATCCAGCCTGCCGGTGTATATGCCCGGGCAGGAACCCTCGATCGGCACCGCCCCGGCCACCCTGGCGTAGTAGCCGGTCCTCCCGTCCTCCACCCCGCCGATGATTCCGTAGGCGTATCCGAGATCCCGGAGCGCCGACAGCCCGGCGATCACCAGCGACTCGCCGATCCCCGCGCCCCTCTCCGCCTCCTCCACCCCCACGGGGCCGAAGAAGCCCCTCGCAGTGGCCTCGTGGCATGCGAACCCCACCAGCCTCGATCCGATCAGCGCGATGTGGCACGATACCGGGAGGCGGTCGAAGGAGCAATCGCACTCCCCGGCCCAGCCCTCGCCGAACCTGGAGCGGACCCATCCGACCACGGGCAGCCTCTCCCAGGGCATGGCCCTCCTCGTCAGGAAGACGGCGGAGGCATCGCCCTCGGCCGGCGTCGGACGGGAGGGGAGGTCGTACAGCCGGACCAGCATGTCACCCATGAGGCTGCTCCCTCCCGGATGGCCGCGCCCCGCCGGCGGGAGCCTCACGCGCCCCGGACCGGCGTCTGTCGCCGAGGGTCTCGCATGCCAGGCCCCACGCTTCGATGAGGGAATCCCTGTCCCCCGGGGATGCCAGCCGTGCGAGCCCGGCCGAGAAGATCCCGTGCGCCAGGTCAGGGTCCCCGAGGTCCGCGGAGGCTATCTCGAGCATGGTCCGCCAGGCCCTGAGATCGCGCGGGTCGCCTTCGACCACCGATCTCCAGCCTTCCAGCGCCCGTGAGTGCTCGCCGCGGACCCTGTAGGTCTCGAGGATGCTGTACACGGGTCTGGGGCTCCGGGCGCGCCTGCGGGGGTGGAAGATGGATCCGGCGCCGATGCCGAGGATGTCGGCCAGCGTGCGCCCCAGTACCGTGGCCGCGGCCATGAACAGGGCGAATCCGCCGAACAGGCCGATCATGAGGCCCCAGTCGCCGCCTCCGGCGACGGAGAAGAGCAGTGCGCCGGCGAGGAAGAGGAGGATGGAGGCGACGGCGCCGGCAATCCAGCGGAGCCTGTCGGGGAGATGGGACGGCATCCATGCCCGGACCGGCGGATTCCCCCCGGAGGAGCTCTCCGGGAGACCCCCGCATCCGGCCCCGCCGGACTCCGTCATACCGTTCCCGTCTTCCTCCACGCGCGGGATATCGTCCAGGGCGGGTCCTGCGTCCAGACGGGCGCGGTGCGTCACGAAACCCGGCGTCGTTGCGCCCGCCCGCCCCGTCGGCGAGATTCGTGTCGTAGGGACGGGAGGAGTGCCCTTGCCGGCCGTGACGATCCTGCTATCGCTCCTGGGAGCCGCCGGTCAACCGGCACCGGAGAGCAGGGCGGACTACCGCATAGTGGCGAGCCTGCTGCCCGACAGCACGCTCCTGCGGGGAACCGTGGAGATTGCCTTCATGCCGGCCTGGCCCGCCGACACTCTCTGGCTCCACCTCTACCCGAACGCCTACCGCGATCCCGGTACGATGTTCGCAGCAGACCTGGAGTCGTGGGGCGACTACTCCTTCGCCGGGGCGTCACCGGACGAGTACGGCTGGATCGACCTGTCCGGCTGGGAGCTGGACGGCTCTCCGGTGGAGGTGGGGGTCGACGGAACGATCGGCTTCGTCCCGCTGTCCTCGCCTGCGGCTCCGGGCGACACGCTGCGGCTCCGCGGCGGGTTCTCGGTGGGGGTGCCCGTGATCTGGAGCCGCATGGGCCGCGACGGGAGCCACTACGAGATGTCCCAGTGGTATCCCAGGATGTGCGTCCTTGACGACATGGGCTGGCACCTCGGCAGATACAGGTCGGAAGGCGAGTTCTACGGCGATTTCGGCAGCTTCACGGTCGTCCTGTCCCTGCCCGACAGCTTCGTGACCGCGGCCACGGGCAGCAGGCGGTCGGTCCTCTGGTCCCCGGACTCCCTCGTCCGCACCGAGACCTGGGTCGCGGAGGATGTTCACGACTTCGCATGGGCGGCCGATCCGGCATTCGTGGTCACGGATCATGTCTTCAGGAACGATGCGGCGGGCTGGCACCCGGTCAGGGTCCACATCGCGGTGCAGGAGTGCAGCATCGACGACTGGGGCGAGGTCGCTGCCTGGGCGGACTCGACCCTCCTGTACTACGGCGAGTGGTACATGCCATACGCCTATGACGACCTCTGGATAGTCCAGAGCGCCACATACGGCGGGATGGAGTACCCGCAGTTCGTCCTGGCCGGCCCCTGGCAGGTCCCCTTCCACAGGTACTTCGAGATGGTGGTCATCCACGAGGTGGGCCACCAGTGGTTCTACGGGATGCTCGGCAGCGACGAGGTGGACGAGGCCTGGCTGGACGAGGGGATCAACACCTTCTCGGAGCTCCGCTACTTCGATCGGAGGTACGGCCCCAGGGGGAACATGACCACCCTCCCGCGCTGGGTGGCCGACTACTCGGACACCGACGAGACAAGTGCGAGCTACACTAGGATGGTGGCCCGCGGGGAGGACTTCCCGGTCCTCAGCACCTCGACGGATGCGGCGGGCGGGGTGCGCGACTACGGGGCCCTCTACTACTCGAAGCCCGCGCTCTTCGTGCGGATGCTGCAGAACCAGATGGGCGGGGAGGTCTTCGACGCCGCGATGCGGGAGTACTGCAGGAGGTTCGCCTTCCATCACCCCGGGACCGGGGATCTGAGGGCGGTCATCGAGGAGGTCTCGGGCAGGTCCTGGGCCGCCGAGTTCGAGACATGGCTGTGCACGACGGCCTCCGCCGACGTCAGCGTAGCAGGCATCGAATGGGAGGGAGACTCGACGCTCGTGACCATCCGGGCCGACATCCCGCTCCCGGCCGTCCTCGACCTCGGAGCCGGGAGGGGCGGCGCCTCGGGCCTGTTCAGGGTTCCCCTCGAGCCCGCCACGACGAGCGTGGCGGCCATACCCGGACGCTGGGACAGGGTGGAGCTGGACCCCGGCACGAACTACCCCGACAGGAATCCGTGGAACAACTCCCTTCCGTCTTCCGGCTCCGTCAGGCCCATGCTCTATCCCTACGAGCAGCCTTCACGGTTCAACACATGGCTCGTCCCCGTCCCGGGATGGGCCGGCGGCCGCTGGGAGCTCGGGCTCTTCGGCATCTCCAGGGCGGCCAGCCTGGGCTCCGGCGGACCGTTCGAGCTGGAGGGCGTCTGGAGGCAGCCCCTCGAGTCCGGCGGAACCGGTGTCTTCGGACTCGCCGCGGCGACCTCGCCTGAGCGGTCCGGCGAGGGCGGCACCACCCTGTCGTTCGACGCCTGGTCCGGATACGGCATGGCGAGAGCGCGAATTCGCGCCGTCCGCTCGATCGGGGGGAGGCGCTTCGGCGAGCCCGCCGCCGACCTGTGGGCCGGCATCGGCCTCGAGGGCGTCTCCGACATCGCATCGGTGCCCGGGGAGGGCGAGTACGGAGAGGGCTGCGGTGCGATCCTGGACCTGGGTGCCTCGACATCCGTGAGGAACAGGTCGGGCTCGCGCAGGGCGGGGGTGTCCGTCCGGATCTGCCCGGACTGGTCCGGGGAGCCCTGGATCCAGGCGAGGTGCGAGGCCGTGCTCACCCTGGAGAGCGTCCCCCTCTCGCCCGGCACCAGGCTCTTCGCGGGGAGGGTATGGGGGAATGCCGCTCCCCAGCACCTCTTCCGGGCGGGAGGGGGGCTCGCGCCCGAAGGCGTTCTGGGGTGGCTCCTCCCGGTGGACGGGGAGTTCTCTCCCCTGCAGGGCTACTTCGTCGAATCCGGACCAGCCCTGCCCGGTTACGGGGGCCGGCACGGCAGCATTGGCATCGGGCTGGGGGAAACCCTGAGGATCCCGCCCCTGCCCCTTACCCTCTTCGCGGATGCTGGCTGGGTCGTGGGATCGGCCGGAGGGATCACGATGGACAATGCCCTGGCGGACGCGGGGATCGGCATACTCGCCGGTTTCGCTACGATCTGGCTCCCCGCCTGGGTTTCCGATCCCCCGGATGACGAGGACGAGTGGGAGCTCCGGTGGAGGGCCTCGTTCAGCCTGTGGGGGCTGTCCGCCCTCCTGTTCTAGCCCTTCGCCCGCGCCCTCTGCATCATCTCCGAGTAGTCCTCGAGGAGCGACTGCAGATCCTCCTCGTGCTCGACCTCGTCGGCCAGGATCGACTGAGCCATGTTGTAGGTGACCATGTCCTTCTGGAAGGTCGCCTTCACCAGGTCGTCGTACACGCCTATCGCGCACTGCTCGCCCTTGATGTTCTGCTCGAGCACCTTCTCGATGAACGGGTCCTCCGGGGCGTCGTAGCCGCAGTTCGAGAGCCGCGACCAGTCATCCGGCCTGAGGACCGGGGTTCCGCCGAGCTGGACTATCCGGAGCGAGACCATCTCCGCGTGCCTCATCTCGTCGGCGGCATGCTGCACCAGTTCCGCCACCGCGGACTCCTTCATCGGACCCATGACGACCTTCGATCCGACCCAGTACTGGTAGTGCGCCAGCCATTCGTCGGCGAGCGCGCGGTTGAGCGTGGCCACGAGCCCGTCAACGTCCAGGCCGACTATCTGCCTTCCCCTGGTTCCCATCCCATGCCTCCTCAGGCTTATGTTCCCTCTCCCGGGATGCACTAGTATCTCCCGGCGGCAGACGGATGGCAAAGCGGAGACGGCGCGCGCCGCCCGCGGGATGGAGCCGCGATGCATGGTCCGCTCGACGGGGAGCACAGCCTGGAGAGGCTGGCGGGATGCTTCGGCAGCCTCGTCCCGGGGATCGCGTACAGGGTCGAGAGGGATTTCGAGGACTTCGACGGGGACCTGCACAGGCGGGGCGAGAGCTGGCGCTTCGAGGGCCACGGACGCCAGGCCTCGGGGGAGTGCGTGTCCCTCTTCGTCAGGCTCGAGGGTCGAGGGGTCTACATAATCAGGCTCCTCGACGACCCCTCGCACCAGGCGGCCATCGTGGCCTCCCCGGGAGACTGGTTCTCGGAGGTGTGACAGCCGGTCCGGCACCGCCATCACGCACGTCCCGGACCGATGACGAAGGGCGGTGCCGAATGAAGGCCGGCTTCCTGTTCCGCGTCCTCAGGCACAGGAACTACAGGCTGTACTTCTCCGGCCAGATAGTCTCCGTGACAGGGACCTGGATGCAGCGCGTGGCCGAGGGCTGGCTCGTATACAGGCTCACGGACTCCGCCTTCATGCTGGGGCTGGTCAGGTTCGTCGGACAGGTCCCCTCCCTCCTTCTCCTCCCGCTCATGGGCGTGCTGGCGGACCAGCGGAACCGGCACAGGATCCTCGTCGCGACGCAGAGCGCCGCGATGGTGCAGGCGGGCCTCCTGGCCGTCCTGGTCCTCACGGGGTTCGCGAGCGTCCCGCTGATAGCGGTCCTCGCATTCGCCGGAGGACTGGTGTTCGCGGTGGAGGCGCCGGCCAGGCAGAGCTTCATAGTGCAGATCGTACCCAGCAGGGAGGATCTGGCGAACGCCATCGCCATCAACTCGGCGATGTTCAACCTCGCCAGGATCGTCGGCCCCTCCCTGGCCGGCCTCGTGGTGGCGGCCTGGGGCGAGGGCCCGGTCTTCGCCATCAATTCTGCCACGTACCTGGCCGTGATCCTCGCGCTGCTCGCGATGAAGCCCGAGCGGCAGAACTCCAGGCTCCCGGGCGGGAGCATGCTGCGCAACCTCAGGCAGGGCATCGCATACTCGCTCGGCGAGCCATCCATGAGGCTGATGCTCGCCTCGCTGGCCATCCTCAGCGTGGCGGCCTTCCCGTTCATCACCATGATGCCCGTCATCGCCGTCGAGATCCTGGGCGGGGGTGCGATGACCCTGGGCTTCCTGCTGGCGGCCGTGGGGGCGGGTGCGATAGCCGGTGCCGCGTTCGTGTCGTCGTCGACCAGACCCGTCACCCTGTGGAGGAGCCTGCCCTACTCGTCGCTCGCCCTCGGGGCGGGGCTGGCCGCGATCTCCTTCTCCGGGAGCCTGGCGCTGGACCTCGCGGTGCTCCCGGTCTGCGGGTTCGGGATGATAACCTTCATGACCTCGTGCAACACGGTCCTCCAGCACGTGGTGGAGGAGGAGAAGCGGGGAAGGGTGATGAGCCTCTATACCTTCTCGGTCATGGGGACCATGCCCCTCGGCAGCCTCCTGGCCGGATCCGTCTCCGAGGCCTTCGGGGTGAGGGCGTCAACCGGACTCGGCGCCGCTGCAGCCATCGGGCTGGCCGCCTTCATGCTCCCCAGGACGAGAGGCACGGACCCGCTCCGCGATGCCGCAGGCGGGGATCCCGTGCAAGGGGCGGGCTGACCGCTTCGGGGCATCCCCCTCCCTCCGCGGAGTCTACGCCCCGACCTGCGCGCGCCTGTCCGGTATCTAGCTCCGGGGGGGCCTGCCGGTCGTCGCGGTCGCGGGACCTGCCGGCGCCGGGACCGCTCCTTCGGGGATCATGCTCTTCGTCCCGTCGTTGAGGACGAACACATCATAGAAGGTCATGAAGTTCTGGGTGTTGTCCGCCGAGCAGACGGCCTGGAGGGTCGAGTCCCCGTCGGTCAGGGTCATCGTCACGTGCTCGGAGGCGGCCAGGGTGCGCAGCAGCTGGACGGCCACGGGGAAGCGCATGGTGACCGTGTAGCCGCCCCCGCCCATGGGGACCGGGACCACATCGACGGCACCGCCCAGGTGCAGCCGGGCCGCCACCTCCCCTCCGGCCTCGATCCTCAGGACCTCGGGCGAGCCCTGGAGGTCCTGCCAGGTGCCGTGGCTGGGGAATACGACGGTGAGATACGTCTCCTCCAGCCCGGTCGCGGTGTTCCTCCAGACCTCGGGGTTCGCCTCGAGCGATCCTCCGCCCCTCCCGTCGAGCACGTTGCCGAGTACCCTGTAGACGAGAAGGCTGTCTATGGGGGAGATCACCGTCTCGACCCTCGCGGTACCGGGTACGAGCTGCGCAACCGACGACCAGCGGCCGGGATGCTCGATGCCGTGCTCCTCCGGCCCGGTCCCCGGCGGGACAGGCGCCGTCCCGCCCCCGGGAGGGGGAGGCACCGGCACCGACCCGCCTGGAGGAACCTGTTCCGAGACCCCGGGTTTCTCGACGAAGACGGTGTCCGGCTTCGTCTTGCCTCCCTGTCCCGAGTAGTCGTAGATGATGACCGTGTTGGTGCATGCGACCGCCGCCGCTAGCGCGGCTGCGGCCAGAACGGCGATTGTCCCGGAACTCCCAGCTTTCATTTCCTCCCCTGTTCCCGCCGTGTCCCGGCGCTCTCCATAGATACCCCCGCACGGCCGGAGGGTTTCAGCGATCCGGGCGCAACAGCATCGACAGACTCGCGGCGGGGGAGAATCCCCTGGTCGAGAGCCGTCTCGAGAGGAGCGCGCCCTCCCGCTCGAGCCCGGCGGACCATGGGGTCCCTGCGGGGATCCTGGCGAGATAGACCTCGATCGACTTCCGCAGGCCCTCCATGGCCTCCCCGGTAGCGGGCTCGGGGATCTCGCCGATGCTGTCTGTGAACGCCTCCACCCGGAGCCCGGCCTCGCAGGGCATACCCAGCAGCCTTCTCCTGGTGAGGGTTTCGTAGTGCGGCACGCCGTTGAGCCTGTCTATCCGGGCCCACCAGCCGTGGAGGAGGACATGGGTGTCCCTAGCCGGGCCCTGCCTGCTCCGGTACATCTCGGAGACGATCATGAAGCCTCCCTGCGAGAGGAGGCGGGCGGCCTCCCGCAGCACCCCGGCCGGATCGTGGAAATGGTGAAGGGAGTTGACGATAACCACGGAATCGAACGCACCCGGGCCGAAGGGGGGTGCGTGCCCGTCTCCGGCGACCGGCAGGAACCCGCTCCCGCCGAACCTCGTCCCGGTCCTGGCCAGGTTTGCGCGTGAGATGTCCATGCCGACGAGAAGACGGGCCGAGGGCAGCAGCCCGGCGGCGGTCTCCAGGGAGGCGCCCACGCCTGTCGCGATATCCAGGCAGGATGAAGGTTTCAAGCCCCCCAGCATCTCCTCCAGGACATCGGTACCGACCGGGTCCGGGAGGTGTCCGCCGGGGGGCGCATGGCTCACTCGGAGGACCTTCCCTCGACCATCTCGCGGAAGGCCTCGACCCTCACCCTGGTCTGCTCCTCGTCCTGCTCCGAGTAGTCCGTCACTATCCTGAAGGTCGGGATCCCGTCCTTCGAGAGCGCCCTGTCCAGCGTGCGGGACTCGATGTCGAAGCCGTGACAGTACTGGAGGACGCCGTGCACGACGGCATCGACGGACCAGTCGCGGATCATCGCCCTGATGTTGTCCAGCCTGTCGGCGTTCGGGGAGAAGCAGGCGCAGTCTATCGCGAAGTACCTGTCCGCAATCGCACCGAGAAGGGATTCGACGTCGTCCGGGGAATCGTCGACGACCCCCCTCCAGTACCTTGCACCGGTGCACGACTCGTCGCTCACGACCCTGAAGCGGGAGGTCTCGAGGATGAAGTGGATCTTCGCGAAGCCCATCGGCGAGGGGCTGCCCGCGTAGAGCACCCTGGGGCCGGGCTCCGAATAGGCTCCCCTGCCCTCCCTGATCCTCGCTCCGAGCTCCTCGAGCAGCTCCTCTCCCGCCTCGATGAACCTCCTGACGTCCATCGCCAGCGCCGCCTGGGAGACGAGCAGCGCATCGAGCCCGCTTATCGGAGGCTCGGGAAGCCTCCTGGTCTCGTTGATCTCCCTGAGTATCTCGCGGCGCCTGTTCCCGAGGCGGATACCCTCCCGGAGCGCCGGGACCGTGATGGATGCTCCGGAGAGATCCTCCATCATCCCCGCGAACCGCCTGACCTCGGTCATCCAGAGGTCGCGGTCCTCGCGGCTCTTCCTCTGCGGCAGCTCGAGCGACGGGAAGCCGACGAGGTCCCAGGCCTTCTTCTTGGCATCGCAGGTCGTCTCGCCCAGTCCGAAGTCCTTCAATGTCTTGTACGGACAGGTCCCGCTCACGGACATCCCGAAGGTCGACCTCACGAGAGGGCATATGTCCCTCGGAAGCAGCCTGTCCGCCTGATCGACGGCCCAGGCGGAGCCGCCGCACAGGGCCATCGGCGCCACGCCGGCTGCGAAGGCGATCTCGTCCGGCACGTAGATGCAGAAGGTGCCGATCGACCTGCCCCCCGCCTTCCTGAACCCCACGATGTCCGCCACCCGACCCGAGTGGGAGTCGTGGAAGGCCTCGTCGAAGATGCCCATGGCCGCGGGGCGGCCGGACCTGGCGACGATCATCCTCTGGTGGGACCGGTCGAGACCCTCGAGGAGGCGATCGTGGAGCTCGAGGTTCATGCCCAGCTCCTCCCACATCCTCCTGTGAGTCTCGCTTCCGACTGTCTCGTTCATTGCAGCCCTCCTGCCGCTCCCGGCGGCCGGAGGGCGCCGGGAGAGATCAGCCGATATCCCGGGAGCCCGCACGGGGCTCCGACCTGACGCCTCAGATCCTCTCAGGATGATGCGGCATCGATCACCTCCCCCGGCGGGAGGGGGGGGAAGCCCGACACATCCTCGCCCAGCTCCCTCAGCCTGAGCACTGCCCTCCAGGGAAATCTCCCCGAGGAGGCGGCCCTGTTGAGATCCAGACACTTCGACCTGTCGGACGGCGACCCCGTGATCCTCCAGACCAGCAGCGACGCCTCGGGGGGGGTATCCGCGTCCTGGTACCCGAGCAGCGGCTCGAGAAGCCCGAGGGCGGCGTCAGACTCGTTCCGCGCCATGAGGCACCTGGCTCGCACCAGGGCGATGGCTCCGGCGTAGACTTCCATGTCCTCCAGGGGTTCGGCCTCGTCCACCGACGCCAGAGCCTCCGAATGGCGTCCGGCCAGCGCCAGCACCTCCCCCTCGATCACGAGGAAGCTCCCGTAGTAGTACGCGAAGGCCTTGTCCCGGACCAGCTCCACAGCCTTCCTCGCATGCCCGGGTGCTCCTTCGAGGAAGCCCATCCTCGCGGACTGCATGGCGAGGTTCGACCTGGCTATGCCCTCATGCTGACGCGACCCGAGGCCGGACGCGATCTCCACGGCCCTCCGGTAGCAGGCTAGAGACCCCTCCCAGTCCCATCCGCCGGAGAGCTGCGTTCCGAGGTTGCCGTGGGCGAGCATCGCGAGGTACCTGTTGCCCGTATCCTCGGCAAGGCGGAGCTGGCGCCACAGGAGCGAGGTCGCCCGGTCGTGCTGGCCGAGGTACTTGTACGCCAGGGCCATGTTCCCCAGCGTCACGGCCTCCAGGGGCAGGTTCCCGGAGCGCGAGGCCCCCTCGACCACCTGCTCGTAGCGCTCGAGAGCCCTGGAGTAGTCCCCGGCCTCCAGCAGGGAGTTGCCGATGCTGCCCCTTGCGCGGAGGATCTGCTCCTCGTCCCCCGACGCCTCGGCATGCCCGAGACCCTCCTCGAGAAGTTCCCGGATCCCCTCCCGGATGCCGGCGTTCTGCATCTGGTAGACCTTCGCCATGCAGATCTGGGACCGCAGCGAGAGGTCCTCCTGCCGGTCCAGGTGGTCCCCGGCCCTGCGCAGGGCTTCGAGCCCCGCCTCCTCCTCGCCGGTGTCCAGCAGTATCCTGCCCGTTCTCTGGCACGCCTTCGCGGCCTCCCTGTACATGCCGAGGGAGAGGCAGACCGGCTCCAGGCCGCGGAATGTCCCGAGCGCATCCTCCCATCGCCCGGAGTTCCATTCGAGTTCGGCCATCGAGAGAAGGGCGGATATCCTTCGGGCGCCGTCGGGGAGGAGACCGGCGAGCCTCCCGTAGAGGTCGATCGCCTGTCTGACCATGAACCTGCTCCCCGCCCATTCGGCGGCCTTCCCGAGATTCTCGCAGGCGGCGCAGACCATGCCCGCCTTCTCGTAATGGTACGCGAGGTCGTCGTACCATTCCGGATCGCCGGGATGGGACGATTCGATGGCCGCGGCGGCCAGGGCGTGGAGTTCGCGCAACCGCGAGGCGAGCTGCATGGAGTACGCTGCATCCCTCATGAGGGCGTTCCCGAACGAGTGGACTTCACCGTGGACGGGCTGCCAGATCCCCTCTTCGACGCCCTGCCGCAGGGCCTCCCCCACATCCCGTCCGGCGAGCATGCCCGACAGGACGCCCGTCTCGAACTCCCTGCCCAGGATCGCCGCGGCCTGAATGGTCGTCCTCAGGTCGTCCTGCAGCCTGTCGAGCCTGGCCACCAGAAGGGAGCTGATCCCGGCCGGGAGGCCCGGGGAGGAGTCCGAGAGATCGAGATGCCCGTCCACCTCGGAGAGCCGGCCGGACTCGAACAGGAAGCGGCAGTACTGCTCCAGGAAGAGGGGGTTGCCGCCTGTCTGGGAGCAGAGGAAGTCCGTGAAGCCCTCGGAGGGCCACGCGCCCAGCTCGTGCTCCACCAGGCGCTCCACCAGGTCGCGATCCAGGGGCTCGAGACGGAGCTGCACCGAGCGGGCCGGATCGGTCGCGAAACCCGGCAGGCAGGCGTGGCCGGCTGGTCTGGAGACGATCATCCAGCGGACGTCCTCCCCGGTCAGGGAGTCGGCAAGCCTCTCGAGCAGTCTGCACGAGTCCCCGTCGAGCCATTGTGCGTCGTCCACCACGATCACGCAGGGTCCTGCGGCGCAGAGGAGCCGGAAGAAGCTCCTGACGGCCTCCGCGATGTTCTCGAGCTTCAGCTTCGGATCCAGCCTCTCGAACACGGAGTCCGGCCATCGCAGTCCGACCAGGGACCCCAGGGCGGGCGCGAGGCGCCTCAGATCCGAGGACGAGCCTCCATCCCCGCCCGAGAGGAAGGACGATGCGCACAGGGCCGACACTCCCTCGTCGAAGGCGGCCCTGTTCTGCTCGGACCCCGCCTGGTCGCTCTGTGCGAAGAACCTCCTGAAGAAGCGGGTGAATGGATTGAGGCTCTTCATGAGCACCGCATCCGCCTGCATGACGTGGAAGGAGATCTCCGGATGACGCCTGGTGCACTCGCTCACCAGCCTGCTCTTCCCCGCCCCGGCCTCTCCGAGGATGTGGATCACCCTCGCCCCGGGACCCCGGGAGGCACCCTCGAGGAGGTCCGAGACGGTCGACAGGTCCTCCTCCCTCCCGAGGAAGGGGCCGTGGAAGCCCTGGTTCTGCTCGGCGTATCCGTACGGCGACATCAGGGATGCCTTCACGTCGGCCCTCAGCCCCTTCACCCTGAGGTCGACGGACCGGATGAACCGGAGCGAGCTTCTCGAGGAGAACTCCGGCCCCGCGAGGATCCCTCCCCAGACGGCCCTGTACATGAGCCTCGCGGAGAGGTTGACGGAGGACCCGATCGCCGTGTAGCAGGCATGTTCGTGCGATCCCAGTATGCCGGCGAAGACGGGGCCGGACTCGACCCCCCCCCTGATCCTGCGGTCGGAGGCCGTGACGAGGTCGCGAAGGAACTGGTCGGCCCTCCGGACGTCGTCCTCGTGCGAGACCGGAGCCCCGAAGAGGACGAGGACGTTCGAGCCCCCGGGCTTGAAGTCGAGGCCGCTGACATAGCCGTCGTACCGCTCCGACAGCTCGACGACCGCCTCCACGAAGCGGGGATCGACGTCGAAGGGATTGTCGCACTCGCAGGAGACGAAGACGCTGGTCACGAACCTGAACTCGCCCGGGATCTCCAGAGAGGCGATCCTCCCCGGTACGAAGCCGGCGTCGCAACCCTCGATCGACCGGACCGTGGAGGCCAGGGTGGAGGACTCGAACCGGCCGGTGAAGACCCTGCGCTCGCCCGGCAGGCAGGATTCCTGCGCCAGCATCGCATGGACGAGGGCGCGCCCGCCCAGACAGTGGAAGAGCCTGGAGGACCCGCGGAAGGCCGCCCACCAGAACTGCCCCGAGGCGATCCCGGCCTTCGCGAGCGATCCCGGTCCGGGGCCGCAGGCATCCCTGAGCGCGGTGCTCATGAGCTCGGCTACGACCTGTGCCTCCTCGGGGGAGGCTCCGGGGAGTATCCCCGAGATCGAGTCACCGGCGAAGCTGCCGATGAAGCCGCCGGACAGGACGATCGAGCGTATCGCGGGTTCCAGGAGCTGGTTCAGCAGGGCGGAGAGGTCCTCGGCACCGCTGCTGCCCCTCGGTATGAAGGCCTCCGTCAGAGAGGTGAACCCCGGTATGTCGAGGACTATCGCCGCGCCCTCGAAGCAGCCGGAGCTCTCGCCGCGGGAGACCCTCTGCTCGATGAAACCGGGTACGAACCTTCTCATCCAGCCTCTCGCAGGCACGGGGCGCCGGTAATTCCCCGCGGACCGCCCGGAGGTGATATTCGACGGGATACGGACCGGGGGGAATCTAAGCCCTGAGGCCGAGGTATGTACAGGAGAGACAGGTCACCCGAATCGAGGAGGAATCGATGAGAATCATGCAGCTGGCTGCCGCGGCGGTCCTTGTGCTGTCGGGGGTGTCCGCGGCGCAGGACGGGGGCTACGAATACCCCAGGCAGATATCCGTCACGGGCTACGGCACGGCATCCGCCGAGCCCGACATGGCGAACATCGCCTTCGGTGTGGACATAACCGCCTACAGCGCGGTGGAGGCGGTCGAGGAGGCCTCGGAGCGCATGCGGGGGGCCATCGCCGCCGCGGGCAGGTTCGGAGTGGACGAGGAAGACATCTCCACCACCTCCTACAGCATCTGGACCGAATATGAGTACGATGATTACAACTATGTATACACGGATGTCCTGCTCTACCACGTCTCCGACTATGCGAACCTCGAGCTGCACGATCCCGACAGGGTCGGGCAGGTCATCGCGGCGGTGGTCGAGGGCGGTGCGAACTACATCTCCAGCGTCTACTTCACGCTCGAGGACCGCTCCGGGCTCTACAGGGAGGCCAGGTCGCGGGCCGTGGCCGACGCCAGGGAGCGTGCCGAGCAGCTCGCCCTGGAGACCGGCGTCGCCCTGGGCGAGCCGACGATGATCAGCGAGTACTCGTACGACTACTACGATCCCTACTATGGATACGACTACGGCTACATGAGCGCCTCGATGAGCATGGGGGAGGGCGGCGGGGGAATGGCCGCGCCATCCATCATGCCCTCGAGCCTGACCGTACAGACCAGCGTCACGATCTCCTGGGAGATCGACTGACGGGGGTCCCGGCCCGCGGCGGCCCCTCCGCCGCGGGCCCGGCTACTCCAGGAGCCCGATGATGAAGGCGTACTCCCTGGCCGTCATCGAGAGGTGACCGAACCTGCCGGAAGCGCCCGCATGGCCGGCACCCATGTCGGTCAGCAGAACGAGGGGATCGTCGTCGGTCCGTGTGGCGCGGATCCTGGCGACCCACTTCGCAGGCTCCCAGTAGCCCACCTGGAAGTCGTTCCACCCGGCGAACACGAACAACGCCGGGTAGTCGGCCGGCCGCACGTTGTCGTACGGCGAGTAGGACAGCATGTACTCGTAGAACCCGGGGTCGGCGGGATTGCCCCACTCCTCGTACTCGTTGGTGGTCAGCGGAATGCCCGGATCGAGCATGGTCGTGACCACGTCGACGAACGGAACCCCGGCGATGATCCCCCTGAACAGCCCGGGCTCCATGTTCGCGACAGCCCCGACCAGGAGCCCGCCGGCGCTCTCCCCCATGGCGAACAGCCTTCCGGGATCGGTGTAGCCGCCCTCCACCAGGTACCGGGCACAGGCGATGAAGTCCAGGAAGGAGTTCCTCTTCTGGAGCAGCCTCCCGGACTCGTACCAGCCCCTGCCCATCTCCGAGCCTCCGCGGACGTGCGCGATCGCGCAGATGAAGCCCCTGTCGAGAAGGCTTATCCGGGAGCCGCTGAACCAGGGATCCGTGCTGTAGCCGTATGCTCCGTAGCCGTAGAGGAGTACCGGCCTGTCGAGGGGCGGGCCGAGATCCGACCTGTAGACGATGGACATGGGGACCTCGACGCCGTCGTGCGACCGCACGAGGAGCCTGCCGGCGGTATATAGCGAGGCATCGAAGCCTCCGCCGACCGGATCCATCAGAAGGAGCGCCGGGGCATCGTCTCCCGGTGCGTACTCCAGCGTGCTGTGAGGCGTCGTGGGAGAGCTGTAGCCGAACCTGCAAACGTCCAGGGAAGGCTCCCTGTTCGGGCCGAGCCAGATGGTGCACGGCTCCTCGCCGCCGGCCACCACGGACTCCGCGCCGTCGATCCTCCCCAGGACCCTCAGCTCCGAGAAGCCCCCGTTCCTCACCAGCATGGCGAGGAATCCCGGGAAGACATCGAAGTCCTCGATCAGGATCCCGTCGCGGCCGGGGACCACCTCGACCCACTCCTCCATGCCGGGTGATCCCGGCGATGCCCTCATGATGCGGAAGTTCGAGGCGCCCCAGTTGGTGAGGACGAAGATGCTGTCACCCAGGGCGGTCGCGCGGTACTCGACACCGGGCGTGCGCGGCTGGATCACCACGGGCTCCGAGAGGGGCTCCTCCGAGGGGATGAACATCACCTCCGAGGACGTGGAGCTGGAGGTCTCGATGAATACGTATTCGCCGGACGGGGAGCCGTAGACCCAGGGCCAGAAGGTCGGATCGGCCTCCCGGAAGACCTCCGCGTCCCCCACGCCCGGGGCGCCCAGCTCGTGCCTCATTATCCTGTCCGTCCTGAGCGTGCTGTCCTGGAGGCCGAAGAACACCGTCCTCGAGTCCGCGGCCCAGACGATCGAGCCATCCGTGCCCCTGAGCGTGTCGGCCAGGTACCCGCCGGTCTCGAGGTCGCGGAACACTATCGTGTAGTCGAGGGAGCCGGTCGTGTCGAAGGCGATCCCCGCCAGGGACCCGTCCGGGCTGACCACCGGCCAGGCATCTATGTAGTCCCGCCCCGCGGCCAGATCGTTCACGTCGAGAACCGTCGCGACAGCGCCGGCGCCTCCCGCCGGCCGCCTCAGGTAGACCGGGTAGGAGGAGCCCGGATCGTACCTGCTCCAGTAGAGGAACCCGTTGAAGGGCGCCGGGAAGGTGGAGTCGGCCTCGGGCATCCTCGCCCTCATCTCCCGGTAGAGCGTGTCCTCGAGAGCGGCGAATCGCGCGAGGACGTACTCGGCCCATGCGTTCTCGGCCTCGAGGTATTCGACGGTCCTGGGATCCTCCCGGTCGCGCATCCAGTAGTAGGGGTCAGCTCTGGAGCCCCCGGGAGCCTCGATCACGAAAGGCTCGACGGGAGCGGCCGGCTCCGGCGGTGACGCGTGGGCCGGCAGAGACAGGAGGATCAGGGGCAGCATCCGATTCACGACCGGGAACCTCCGTTGGGTGAGGGATCGCGACAGTGATGGAATATCGCGCCGCAGGAGCGGACCGCCAGGGCGTCAGAAGTAGTACCAGATGCTCTCGTAGTCCGAGATGTCCTCGCCTATGTCCGCGAGCCTGGCGAGGTAGTGCAGGATGGGGACGTCCGCGCCGAGGTGGGAGCGCTGCCTGACGATGTTCTTCTCCCAGGGGTGGAACTCGTAGAGCCTTGCGCCGTCGGGGAGGATCGACACGAGGTCGCGGTTATGCGATGCCATGAGGTAGTTCTTGCCCATGCCCGGGACATTGTAGACCGAGGCGTCGGTCCTGCGCAGACCCGGCAGGAGCCTCGCCTCCTCCTTCGTCTCCTGGAGCATCCTGGCTATCGGCACCCTGTAGGACCCAGTCTCCTCCTTGCCCTTGGGCACGAACGTGTAGTAGGGGTCGATGCCGCAGCGGCGCAGGAGGAGCCTGAGCTTGGCCGCCTCGAACCTGCGCGAGTTGTAGAAGGTGAAGACCATCTGGTTGTAGACGCCTATCCCCCGCCTCCTCGTCGAGTCGACGGCCGCGACGAGCTCCGGGGTCACCTCGTAGGGGTGCTGTACGTGGGTGACCAGGGCCACGTCCCTCCTGCCCGGCTCCCTGAGGCCGCCCAGGATGTCAAGCAGGCTCTCCGTGAACCTCATCGGCATGGTGACGGGCGTGCGGCTGCCTATCCTCACGAGATCGACGTGCGGGATCGCGGCGATCGACCCGAGCAGCCTCCGCAGGTCTTCGTCCTCCATCGCGAGAGGATCGCCGCCCGTGACGAGGACCTCCTTCACGGCGGGATGCGACGCGATCCACCTGATGGCGGCATCCAGGTCCCCGGCCGCCGCCATGGCCCCGGGAGACATGGCCTGGTCGATCTCCCAGTTCCTCTGGCAGTAGACGCAGATCTGGGGACAGGTGTTGAACGGCTTCAGTATGGCTATGGCTGGATACCTCCGGGTCACCAGATCGACCGGCGAGGTGTCCCTCTCCCGCATGAAGTCCAGGCCTTCGTCCCCGCGGCGGTCCATCCCGGACATAGCCGCCACGTAGTCGCGGGGAGGGAGCACCTGCGCCCTGAGGGACCTGTCCCTCCTCCCGGGCTCATCCGAGTCGAGCAGGGAAAGGTAGTAGGGGGTTATCCCGAAGGGCAGGCACGCATCGAGCGCCCGTTCTACGGAGGACAGCTCTGACGGCGGGAAGCCCGGCAGCCTGCGGAGTATCGAGGTCGAGTCGACCACGCTGGACGACTGCCACCGCCAGTCGCTCCAGCGGGTCTCGTCCACCCCCATGGCGTCCATGACCTCGGCCCTGCGGGCGGCCCTCCTGTTCACGGCTCCGGGGGACAGCCCGTCCTCCCAGCGATCCATCCAGCCCTGCACCTCGTCCCAGATCCTGTCCAGCTCGGCGGATCTCACGAGTGCGGCCTCGCGGCCGGCGAGCGGCGTGGTGTCGGCCTCCCGGCTCATCAGATCGACCTCCGCCCTGCCCTCCAGCCCCCTGACGAGATGGATCATCTCGGCATGGAACGCGGCTGACAGGTCCCCCCTCTCGCGCCCCCGGGAGATGTCGTGAAGGGCCTGGAGGAGGGAGAAGCCCGCCCGGTCGTCGGAGCGGGGGAGGATCATCCCCGTGAGGATCCGGCTGCAGTCGCGGACGATGGGGAAGCTGGCGCAGCCCGTCACCTCGTCCGGGACCGCCGCCTGCCTCCGGACGGCGTAGGCGAGCAGGTTCTCCCTCGCGCGTTCGATGGTCCGGCTGTGGGAGATCGACCCCAGGAACTCCCGGGCCTGCTCCCTGAACGTCATCTCGTTATAGATCGAATGGAAATCCATGTTCATGAGCCTCCACTGCCGCGGCGCCACCCTCTCCGCAGCGGGGGGCTTGCCGACCCGGGAGGATCGGGGGAACCGGCGGCCGGCCGATGGAATATACCGGGATGGACGATCGAAGGGAATGATGACCGCCCTGATCCTGGCAGCGATGATCTCGGCAGCCCCGGCGGGGCTCGTGGATGCGGAATCGTGCATCCGGACGGCAGGTCGTGCGGATCCCTCCGCCTCCCCGGCGGAGATCCCCATGCTCAGGCCCGCCATCACGATAGTCCGGGAGGAGGAGCGGACCCTCCCCCTTGGAATCCACCAGATACCGGCCTGGCTGCGGAGCTTCCTCCCGACCCCGGGGCTGCCCGGCTGGGCGGACATGGACTTCAGTTTCTCCGGGCGGAGCTTCCTGATAGGCTGGTCGTTCGATCTGGACATGTGACCTGCGGGCGCCGCGGGCGCCCGCAGGTCGCGAGCAGTATCTTCAGATTACGGATACCGTGATCCGTGCCAGCGTCATGTCGGGATCCTGCGCCTCGGTCGCGTATCTGACCTCCCAGGCGCCCGGTTCGTCCGGAGCGGTGAAGACCATGGGATTGCCCTCGGAGAGGTAGTGCCACTCCCACCCGGCCCACTCGCCCTCGGGCGTGCCCTCGGGGACCATCACCAGATACTCGTCGGAAGCACCAGTGCCGGTCCAGGCGACCTCGAAGGGCTGGCCCGCGACCGTCTCGGCCGGTCCGAGGAGGGAGAACCCGCCGCCCGTCACAGAGATGGAGCAGCGCGCGAGGGTCGTGTCGGGATCAGTGGTCTCGGCCGCCAGCCTGGCCTCGTAGGTGCCGGGCACGAAGGGCGCCGTGAAGGAGAGCGGATTGCCCGTCGAGACGTAGTACCACTCCGACCCGCCCCAGTCGCCCTCGGGAGTGCCCTGCGGCACCAGGTAGACGTAGAGGTCCGCGTTCTGGGGGCCTTCCCAGGTGACGTCGAAGATCTCCCCGGCCACGACCTCGACAGGAGCGGAAACCGATGCGGCGACCGCCAGCACCGTGATCTCCACCCTCCCGAGGGTGCTGTCCGGATCGGTCCTCTCGACCGCGTACCTCAGCTCGTAGACTCCCGGGGCGTACGGCGCCGTGAGTGTGACCGGATTGCCGTCACGCGTATACCGGTATTCCTCCCAGTGACCTTCGGGCGATCCCTTCGGGACGATTGTGATGTAGTCCCCAAGACTGTCCGGTCCGCTCCACACGACTTCGAACT
This sequence comes from uncultured bacterium, assembly GCA_964603785.1. Lineage (GTDB taxonomy): Bacteria > Fermentibacterota > Fermentibacteria > Fermentibacterales > Fermentibacteraceae > CAZRWD01. The sequence goes on along the minus strand of CAZRWD010000005.1, from coordinate 37,880 downwards.
GCTCTCCGCCCCGGACCTCCGCGGGGGCTTCGAGGCCTATCTGATAACGGGGGCCTGCCCCGCCGCACCCCGCCAGCATCGCTGCAACGGCTACGATCACGTACGCTGCGCCCTTCACGAGCACCTCCATGCCTGGGTGGCGGCACCCTGCCGTCGGGGCAATCGTAAGGCGGCCGCAGCCGGAAGGCAAGTGCGGGCGGCGGCGGGGGCGCACCGGCATGGTCCGGCGATCCGCCTCGTGCTATCTTGCCCTGTCGGGAGCCCCGGGAGCAGGAGACCTCGATCCGCGGGAGGATGCCATGTCCGTCCAGGAGAGGAAGTTCTTCAAGACCCTGACAGAGCAGGAAGAGCAGTCCGTCTTCGAGAGATGCACGCGCATCGAGATGACGAAGGGCGAGATCCTGTTCCACAAGGGCGAGCAGTCGACCTCGATGTACATCGTCTCGGAAGGCGAGTTCACCGTCACGGACGAGCGCCCGGGACAGAAGGTCTACCTGTCGTCCATACGGGCCGGAGGCCTCATCGGGGAGATGTCCTTCCTCGACGAGAGCCCCAGGTCCGCCACCGTCACCGCCAGGGAGTCAGCGGTGGTCTACCGGATGAGCAAGGAGGACTTCGTCAGGACGCTGCTGGAGGCTCCCGCCACCGGGGCGAGGCTGCTCCTCTCGATCTCGCTCCTGCTGGTCGACAGGCTGAGGAAGGCGGACGCCGCCCTCACGGCCCTCTCGGGGGCCGGCGCCGCGCCCAGACAGGTCGACGAGGCCGGGATCGCGAAGGCGGTCGAGACCCTGAGGGGATCCTGAGAACCGGGGTTCCGACCATGCGTCGAGTGAACGTGTACCTATCACCCACAGGCGGCCGCGTGCCGCACCATGACCCGGGAGGCCGCTTTGGCTGAACCACTTCTCGTCTCACCGGTCGAGAGCGACGGAGACCTGCGCCGCTTCGTGAGGCTGCCGTATCGCCTGTACAGGGGGGATCCCCTGTGGGTCCCGCAGCTCCTCTCGCAGGAGACAAGGCAGTTCAGGCCCGCGGACAACCCCGCCTTCGAGACCTGCAGGGCGCGGCTCTTCCTCGCCTCTCGCGGCGGTACGACCGTCGGCAGGATCGCCGCTATAGTGTCCGACGGCTTCATGGAGAGATGGGGCAGGACCTGCGGCAGGTTCGGGTGGTTCGAGTGCGGGGAGGACCCGGAGGCCGCCTCGGCGCTGCTCCGCGCGGCAGAGGAGTGGGCGCGGGGCGAGGGCATGACCGAGATGAGCGGTCCCCTCGGATTCAGCGACAACGATCCCACGGGCCTCCTGGTGGAGGGCTACGGCGAACTGCCGACGATCGCCGGCAGCTACAACCCGCCGCGCTACTGCGGATACGTCGAGAGTGCAGGTTACTCCAAGGAGGTCGACTACGTGGAGTACCTGATAACGGTCCCCGCCGAGATGCCCGAGAGGATCATGCGGGTGGCAGACCTCACGAGGAGGAGGACGGGGATCAGGGTCTTCACCGAGAAGAGCCGGAGCGTGCTCGCGCGAAGATGGGGCCATTCCCTGTTCGACGTCCTCAACGAGTCCTACAGGGACCTCTACGGCACGAGCCTCCTGTCGAGGCGCCAGATCGACTACTACATCGACACCTACCTCGGGCACGTCGACCCCGGGTTCATAATCCTCGCCGCCGACGGCGACAGGCTCGTAGGCTTCATCATCGCCATGCCCAACCTCTCGAGGGCCTTCCAGAAGGCGCGAGGCAGGCTCCTGCCCCTCGGCTTCCTGCACATCCTGAGGGCGATGAGGAGGAGCCGCGTGCTGGACTTCTACCTGGCCGGCATACTCCCCGAGTACCGCAACCGTGGCGTGGACGTGCTCATGAGCGTGGAGATGGGCCGGAACGCCATCAGACGCGGTATGACCCACGCCGAGAGCAACCACGAACTCGAGGACAACACCCTTATCCAGTCCATGTGGAAGCTCTACGACCGCAGGCTGCACAGGAGGGCGAGGGTCTACAACCGGAAGCTCGTCTGAAGATGCCGGGGGCGGCCCCGGCGGCGGTTCAGCCCGTCACGCAGTCCACGGAGTAGACGAAGCTCCCGTCCTCCATCCTGCGGATCCTGGCTCCGTGGACCTCGCCCTCGAATCCGGGGAAGCGGTTGTGGAACTCCTGGATTATCTCCAGGAACTCCAGGACCGGCGCTCCGCTGCCCGAGAACTTCTCGCCCGGCATCACCATGGGTATCCCGGGCGGATAGGGCACGACGGTGACTGCCGAGACCCGGTCCGAAAGCCTCGAGATCGGGACCTCCTGGACGCTTCCGGAGACGAGCCTGCCGTAGGCCTCCTCGGGCAGCATCTCCTGGGGCGGCAGCCCCGAGAAGATGTCGGAGAGAATCCTCGACACGGACTTCTCCCGCAGGAAGTCGTGCATCTCGTGCACGAGATCGCGGATGCTGCGGCCGAAGTAGATCTCCGGGTGCTGGTCGGCCAGGGAGGGGAAGACCTGGCCGATCCTCTGGTTGTCGTCGAACGACTTCTTGAAGTCGAACAGCTCGGCGAGCAGGGTGCCCGACTTGCCCTTGGTGATGCCGAGGGTGAACAGGACGAGGAGGCTGTAGTAGGTGGTCTTCTCCACCACTATGCCCCTCTCCCTGAGGAACCTTGCCACGATGCAGGCGGGGATGCCGAAATCCTCCATGACTCCCGCCGGATCTATCCCGGGGGTCTGTATGGTCACCTTGAGGGGGTCGAGCATGACGTAGCCCTTGTCGATGTCCGGGAAGCCGTGCCATGGACGGCCGGGGTCCAGCAGCCACACGGAGGAATCCCCCGCGAGCCTCCGGTCGAATCCCGGCTCGAACCCGGTGAGCACCCCGTCGTCCTCCTCGCCCTCGCAGGCGGGGAAGAGCCCGTCCGGCTCCCAGATCCCGAACCACCATCCCCCGTTCGAGTTCCGCATCTGCTCCTCGATGTGCTCCATCTTGAACCGGAAGACCACGGCCTCCTCGAGAGCCTCCTCGACGAGCATCCGGCCCATCCCGCCCTTCATCATCCTCGCCGCCACGTCCAGGGAGGCGATTATCCCGTACAGGGGCGACGTGGACGAGTGCATCATGTAGGCCTCGTTGAACCTGTCGTGGTTGAACGTGGTGGTCCCCTGCTTGATGTGGAGCATCGAGCCCTGCGAGAGGGCTGCGAGGACCTTGTGCGTCGACTGGGAGGCGAAGACGGTCGGGCCGAAGTCGGAGCCGTTGTCGTACATGCCGTATCGCTCCGCGTAGAGCTCGTGGAACCTGGCATGGGCGTACCAGGCCTCGTCGAAGAGGATGTTGTCGCAGATGCCCCCGATGAGCGCCTTGACCTTCTCGGTGCTGTAGCACAGGCCGTCGTAGGTCGAGTTGGTCAGCACGGCGAGCTTGATCCTCGGAGCGGTCCCCTGCGGGATGAAGGGCGAGCATGCGATGCTCTCCCTGATGGAGGCCTCGTCCAGCTCCGACCTCGGGACGGGTCCGATCGTCCCGTGGGAGTTCCTGGTGGACTTCAGGTACACGGGGATGGCACCCGTCATGATGACCGACTGGATGATGGACTTGTGGCAGTTCCTGTCCAGCAGCACGAGGTCCCCGCGCTTCACGCAGCTGTGGAAGACCATCTTGTTGGCCGAGGAGGTGCCGTTGGTCACGAAGTAGGTCCGGTCGGCGCCGAAGATCGTAGCCGCGAGCTTCTCGGACTCGCCGCTCACCCCCGTGTGCTCGAGGGGGGAGCCGAGGTCCGGGACCGAGGCCGATATGTCGCTGCGGAAGAGGTTCTCGCCGAAGAAGTGGTGGAAGACCTTGCCCACCGGTGATTTCAGGAATGCCACACCGCCCATGTGACCGGGCGTGTGCCAGGAGTACCTGAAGCTGCGCACGTAGCCGAGGAGGGCGTTCATGAACGGGGGCATGAGATTGTCGACATAGAGGTGAAGGGCCCTCTGGATCCTTCCCGCGATGAAGTCGGGCGTGTCCTCGAGTGCCCAGATGTAGCCGTCGATGCGCCGCATGACCTCGAGCGGGATCTCGCCCACCGACAGCTTGTCGGTCTCCAGGAAGACGGGGATGTCCATGCTCCGGTCGGTGATCTTCCTCACCATCGCGGCCGTGCTGGGGTACTCGGTGTTTCCTGTGCAGTCGAGCTCCCAGTCGATCAGGATGCAGCCTATCTTCGCCATCGACCTTAGGTGTATCTCCGCGTCGGAGCAGGTCGGCGCCTCGAGGACCTCGATATGCCTCGCCTCGAGAGCCTCCACGATGCTCCTGACGGCCCTGGAGCTGGCCGTCGAGCCCATCAGGTCGTTGTCGATGATCAGTACGGGGAAGCCGCCGTAAAGGTCCATCTCGCCTCCGACTGCGGGGCCTCCGGCCTGCCGGGGCGCCGGGGGCTCACGGTACGATCGTTGTTCCGGCCAGGCCCTCGAGCGCGGGGAGTATGCTGCCCGGCGAGGTTATCACGACTCGGGAGCCGCCCCTCTCGATGAACTCGAGCGAGGCCTCGATCTTGGGGAGCATCGAGCCGGCCGCGAAATGGCCCTCGTCCCGCAGGACCCGGAGCTCGGCCGCGGTGACTCGCCTGAGCGCCCTGCGGGTGGGCTTACCGAAGTCCGCGTAGACCTCCGGCACCGCGGTCGAGATGACGAAGTCAGCCGCTTCCAGCCCCGACGCGAGGAGGGAGCTGGCCAGGTCCTTGTCTATGACGGCGGCGACGCCTTCGAATCGGCAGCCGCGCCTCACGACGGGGACCCCACCGCCTCCGGTGCAGATGACTATCTGCCCGGCCTCCACCAGCGCCCTGACGGCGGGCAGCTCGAGGATCTTGAGCGGCCTGGGCGACGCGACGACCCTGCGGAATCCCCTGCCGGCGTCCTCCTTCATCCTCCAGCCTCGCTCCGAGGATATCCTCCCCGCCTCCTCCGCGGTGTAGAACGGGCCGACAGGCTTCGTGGGATTGTCGAACCGCGGGTCCGCAGGGTCCACCTCGACCTGGGTCACGAGGCTGCATATCGGCAGCTCGGCGCCGCACTCCTCCAGGACGTCGCCGAGGACCTGCTGGAGCAGGTAGCCGATGTAGCCCTGGGTCGCCGCCACGTTCACGTCCATGCCGTCGGGGGGCACGGTCTCGCATGCGAGCTCGTTGCGGATCAGCTCGAAGCCCACCTGCGGGCCGTTGCCGTGGGTCAGCACCACGCCGGAGTACTTCCGCGACAGGACGGCGATCTCCTCGCAAACCTCCCTGGCGAGGTCGTGCGTGTCGAGGTTGCCCCGCCTGCCGGCGGGATCGACTATGGAGTTCCCGCCGATCGCGACGACGATGGTTCCGGAAGGCTCGTCAGGCATTGCTCCCGTCCCTCCCCGAATGATGCAGGATGATGAGCATGGCGGCTCCGAAAGAGATGGCGATGTCCGCGACGTTGAACGTCGGCCATCTGAAGCCGCGTGTCCCGAGGTCTATGAAATCGACTACCGCGCCCCCGTGCAGCGCCCGGTCGGCCAGGTTCCCGAGAGCCCCCCCCAGTATCAGGCCCAGGCCGGCGACGTCCGCGGGCCTCCTGCCCTTCCAGCGGAACAGGGCGGCCACCACCATCACCGCGGCCGTTACCCCGAGCGCCGCCAGGACCACCGGGCCGCCCCATCCCAGGCTGAAGGCGGCTCCGGAATTGTATCTCAGGGTCAGCCTGAGGAAGCCTCCGATGAGGGATACGGGATCGGCCGGGTCGAGCCGGGCCAGCGCCAGCGCCTTCGAGGCCTGGTCGGCCGCCGCGACTGCCAGGGCGATCAGGAGACCCCTCCGGGGGTCAGTCCCGCCCATGGCCGGCCCTCCGGAGGACTTCGGAGCACCTCCCGCATAGGGCGCCCCCGCCTTCGACGGGAACGACCCCGGGGAGATGCTTCCAGCAGCGGTCGCACCTCGGGCTCGCGGCCCTGGTCACGGGGTGCGCCCCCGCCCCGCCGTTCGAGGTGCGGACGGAGGATACGATGAGCAGATCCTCCCATCGCTCGCCGAGGGCGGATTCCTCGAGCCCGGGGGGAAGGTCGAGCGCTATCTCGGCCTCCAGGCCTCCCCCTATCAGGCCGGCCGCCCTGGCCTCCTCGAGGCTCTTCAGCGCGCCTCTCCGGATGTCCAGCACGGGCTCCCACCCGGCGAGCTCCTCCTCCTCCGAGGGTTCGAGGGGCAGGGGGGAGAAGAGCGAGAGATGCACGCTCTCGGCGTCGCGCAGCCAGCCCGGCAGTTCGCGCCAGGCCTCCTCCGCGGTGAAGGGCACCAGCGGGGCCAGCAGCTTGAGGAGCTCCACCGTCATCCAGCCCAGGAGCCTCCGCGTCGCCGGAACGTCGCCCGAATCCGGGTCGTCGCAGTAGAGCCTGTCCTTCCTGACGTCGAGGAAGATGCCCGACAGGTCGACGGTGGCGAGGTTCCTGAGCTCCCTGAAGACCCTGTGGAACTGGAACGTCCTGTAGGCATCCAGGCACTCGGACTGGGCCTGCCTGAAGCGCAGGAAGATCCAGCGGTCCAGCCCCGCGAGCCGGTCGGGGGGGCCCGGCTCGGAGCCCTCCGCGTCGAGGTTGCCGAGCATGAAGCGCACCGTGTTGCGCAGCTTCCTGTAGGCCTCGCGCGAATCCTCGAGCACGGCCCGGTCGGCCTTGAAGTCGGCCGTGTAGTCCACTCCTGCGAACCACAGACGGAGTATGTCCGCCCCCATGGTGTCGATGATCTCGAAGGGCGAGATCGCGTTCCCGAGGGACTTGGACATCTTCTTCCCGTCCCTGTCCAGGATAAGGCCGTGGGTGATGATGTTGCGCGCGGGGATGCCCATCCCGAGAGCGATGCTCGTTATGAGGCTCACCCCGAACCAGCCCCTGTGCTGGTCGGTGGCCTCGAGGTACACCTCGCAGGGGCGCTCGAGGCCGTGGCTCGCGTCGAGGACGTTGTAGTGGCTCAGCGAGCTGTCGAACCAGACGTCGAGTATGTCGTCGACCCTGTCCAGCTCGTCCGACCCGCACCCGGGGCAGGCGGCCCTGCTCCCGGCGAGTTCGAAGAAGAAGGCCGGATCATGGTCGAACCAGGCGTCCGAACCCTCTTCGGCAACCAGTCCGGCGACCGCATCCATCACTCCCGGATCGAGCACGGCGAGACCGCAGTCTCTGCAGGTGAAGGCCGGGAGCGCGACGCCCCACGCCCTCTGCCTGGAGAGGCACCAGTCGGGCCTTGCCGCCATCATGTTCTTCATCCTGTCGTATCCCCAGGAGGGAATCCACCTGATGGAGTCGACGGAGTCCAGCACCCGGTCCTTCAGCCCGTCCCTCGACAGGTCCAGGAAGAACTGCCTCGTGGCCCTGAAGATCAGGGGCTTGTGGCATCTCCAGCAGTGGGGGTAGCTGTGCGCTATCCTGGATTCGGCGAGCAGCCTGCCGGACGAGGCCAGATCGGCGGTGATCCTGGCGTTCGCATCCTCCACGGCCATGCCGGCGTAGGGCCCCGCGTCCACGGTGAACACCCCTGCGGCGTCGACCGGGCTGAACGTCTCCAGCGAGTATCTCCGGCCGGTTGCGAAGTCCTCGGCTCCGTGGCCGGGGGCCGTATGCACGCAGCCGGTGCCGTCGTCCATCGTGACGTGCTCGCCGGTGACCATGAGCGAGGTCCGGTCGGGAAAGAGCGGATGCCGGAGGAGAAGGCCCTCGAGGGCCGAGCCCGCGAGGCCCGGTCCCGGTTCGATCTCTCCCCCGCCCAGCACCCGGAGGACGGCCTCGGCCCTTCTCCCCGCGACGAGGAGCCTCCTGCCGCCCGACCGGACGACCGCATAGCGCTCGGCAGGGTTCAGGGCGACGGCCATGTTCGCGGGGAGGGTCCAGGGAGTCGTCGTCCAGATTGCGACCTCGACTCCGGGAGGAACGCCCCTCTCCCCCCAGGCTGCGGGGTCGGACTGGAGGAAGCCGACCCAGATCGAGCAGGACGAGCGGTCGGCATACTCAACCTCGGCATCGGCCAGAGCCGTGGAGCATGTGGTGCACCAGCTTATCGGCCGGAGCCCCTGGTAGACGTAGCCGCGCCTGACCAGCTCGGCGAAGGCCCTGATGATGCCCGACTCGTACTGACGGGACATGGTGAGGTAGGGTTCGTCCCAGAGCCCGAAGACCCCCAGGCGCCTGAACTCCTCCTTCTGTATCCCGACGTGCCTGGAGGCGTATTCCCTGCAGCGCGCGCGGACCTCGCCGCGAGGCATCGAGCGGCCGCCGTCGCGCTCCCCCCCCGTCACGCGGTGCTCGATGGGCATCCCGTGGCAGTCCCATCCCGGGATGTAGGGCGAATCAAAGCCCATCATCGTGTGGGACTTGATGATGAAATCCTTGAGTATCTTGTTGAACGCCGTGCCCAGGTGCACGCTGCCGTTGGCGTACGGGGGGCCGTCGTGCAGGACGAAGCGCGGGGCTCCTGCCCGCGCCTCCCTGATCCTGCCGTAGATGTCCGTCGAGGACCATTCGGCGAGCATCCCCGGCTCGCGCGAGGGCAGGTCGGCCTTCATTGCGAAGCCCGTCCTGGGGAGCCTTATCGTTTCCTTGTAAGCGTTCTCACCCAATGGAGGAACCCCCGGTCAGCTTCTTCAGCAGTTCTTCCAGCGGCGCCTCCGAGCGGTTCGTCGAGTTCCGCCCGTGGCACCTGACGAGGAGGGTCGCCCCGGCCCCTCCATGCCCTGCGACTAGAGCCTCCTCCACGCCGCAGGAGACTGCGGCGGCCGCGCCGCTGAACGACAGCTCGGCCGGCGTGCTGAGCCTCCAGTCGGGGACCCTGAGGACCACGCCCCTCATCCAGCTTCCCTCCGGAGCGGCATAGAGGCGGCTCACAGACGGGAACCGCGGACCCAGGTCGTCGCGGTTGGGTCCCGCCAGGGGGCTGTCTCCGAACAGGCTGATGTGATCGGTCGCCAGGAGCCATCCCCGGGCGTCTCCGACACCATCCGCCCCCGCGACCAGATGGCTCATGCCCCGCTCCAGGGCCTCCCGCACGATGTCCAGGGCGGGCGCGTCGCCGGGCCTCCTGTGGACGGTGAGGCCGCGGGGCGCGGGGAACCTCCAGTCATCCGGGATCAGCAGTTCGATCACGACTCCACCAGCCGACGGAAGAACCGGGATTATGCGGAGGCGGGCCGCTCCCGCGCAACCCCGGGGATCCCCGTCATCCTGCGAACCACCCTGGGAGGGTCTCCGGTGAACGGATCCTGACCAGCTTCCGTCTGGATGTCCTCCCCCTGACTATCTCGACGCATGCCGCGCCCACGCCGAAGCATGCGGCCAGGAACCCGGCCAGCTCATCGTTGGCCCTTCCATCGACGGGTCTCGAGCGCAGCGAGATCCGGTACGAACCGTCTCCCGCGGGGACGGCCCCGGGCTCCCCGGCGGAGCCGGTCTTCACCACCAGGGCGAGCACGATGTCCGGAAGAGCGCCTGCAGCCTTCGGCCGGATCATCCTCCGAGAGGGGTCGCCTCGTCGAGGAGCATGATCGGGATGTCGTCCTCGACCCGGAACACCAGCCTGCAGGCATGACAGACCAGGACCTCGTCCGGCTCCCTGCGGTACTCCAGCTCGCCCTTGCACGCGGGGCAGGCCAGTATCTCGAGGAGTCTCCCGTCCAGCATCGACAGCCTCCGTCCCTCAGATGACGAAACGGCCCCGGGCCAGTATCGGCGTGGGGGATCCGGACGCGTCGAGACCCTCCACGCTCACCTCGTCGGATCCTATCATGAAATCCGTGTGGACGAGGGAGACATTGCAGCCCCTCGCCAGCAGATCATCCCTGCCGAGTCCCGTGGCGCCCTCCAGGCACTCCGTGTAGCCGTTCCCGAGCGCGATGTGGATGGCCGCGTTCTCGTCGAAGAGGATGTTGTGGAATACGAGCCCGCTCCGGTAGATGGGCGAGTCGGTGCCCACCAGCGCGATCTCGCCCAGGTACGAGGCGTTGGCGTCCGTGTCCAGGAACTGACCGAGCGCCCCGGCGTTCCTGTCGGCACCGAACTCGACGACCCTGCCGGACTCGAACCGGAACCATGCACCCTCGACGTTGGTCCCGTTCACCTGCACGGGCCGGGTGCATGTCGCAAGGCCCTCGGTCCTGCGCAGGTCGGGAGTGCCGAAGACCTCCTCGGTGGGAATGTTGGGGAAGAAGGGGTGCCCGTCGGCACCGACGCCCCGCCCGGCCGCGAACCTGGCCCCCGCCGGCATGCCCACCGTGAGGTCGGTCCCCGGCCCGGTGATGTGAAACCTGTCGAAGGCCGAACCGTTGAGGAAGGCGGCACGCCTCTTCAGCTCGGCGTCGTGTCGGAGCCACGCACCGGCCGGGTCGGCCGCGTCCAGGCGGAGGATCGGGATGAGGACGTCCCAGATGGCTTCCTCCCGGCCTTCCGCCCGACCGAGCACCTTCTCCGCCCACAGACGGGTCGGCCAGAGGCAGACGTTCCACCTCACCCGGTTGGACGATATCGCCTCGAGCCATCCCCTCGTGGCTGCGGATACCGCCTTCCTGACCGCACCGAGCCTTGCCTGGTCCGCCCCCTCGAAGATGTCCGGATCCTCGGGACCGGTGACGGCGATGCTCGCCCAGTTCCCCTCGACGCAGGCCTCGTACATGCCCGTGAGGAACGGGGGCACGAAGCCGAGGTGGTCCCCTCCGGAGGCCTCGATCCTCGCCAGGTCGATACGGGAGTTGGCATAGACGACGTGGACGTACGAGGCGCCGAGCTCGTAGGCCCTCCGCGCGAGCGTCTCGGCGAAGACCCTGCCCGCGATGTCCACCCTCAGGAGCAGGGGCTGGCCCGGCTGGAGGTTTACGCCGCTCCTGAGAACGACGTCGGCGTATGCTTGCAGGATGGCAGTCTTCATCGTTGACCCTCCATGGTGCCGGACTCTAGAAGAGGCCGAGGAAATCGACGGCGAGAGACCTGTAGGAGTCTCCCCCCGTCTCGAGGATGTCTCTGAACTGCAAGGATATGCGAACCTGGCCGAAGCTCTGCCAGTAGCCCTCGAAGTTGAGGAAGCCCCCGCCGTCGTCGAATCTCACCTGGCGGTCCTCGTTGGTCGCCAGATCCCAGTCGAGAGCCGCTCCGAAGCCGGCGGGGAAGGACTTGTCCACACCCACCCAGCAGCCGGCATGGTCGGGGTCGTCGAAGGAGATGCTCACGCCTGCGTGGACGGCGAGGTCTCCGGCCGGGGCCTGGAAGTTCTTGGAGGACGACAGGTAGAGCCCCCTGGACAGCCGCGTGTACTCGCCCCCGGCGCGGACCGGCTCCCGTTCGTTGTCGTATCCGAGGGCGATGGCGGGAAACGTCGTCGTCTCGTCGACGAACCTGAACCGGCCGTTGATGCTCAGACGGTCGAACCAGCGGGGTTCCTCGAGCCCGGTCACGTCCCAGCCCCCGAAGGAGACACCCGCCATCAGGCGCGGCACCAGGCCCGCCCGGATGCCGAAACGGAGACCGTCGGACGGGAATGTCGACATCTCGAAGTAGTACGTCCGCGGCGCCACCATGCCGGCGGTGGGCTCGGCCACAATCCTCATGAGCTCGCCCGAGCCCGCCAGGGTGACGACCGCTGCAGCCAGAAGCAGTGATCTCCTCATAGACTCCCGATCCCCGCCGTGAGACTCACCGACCCCGCTCCCAGGACGTCCCTGAGCTCGCGCAGGAGCCTTCCGTCCGGTTCGACCCTGATGCTCCTCGACTCGGCCAGCACCAGCCAGCCCGAGGGGTGCCTGATCTCCAGCCTGAGGGATGCCCGGCCCGGCCTGCCCCTGAGTATCTCGACGGCGCGCGAGAGCCTCGGCAGGTCGACGCACCACGAGTCGAGCCTTATGAGCACACCCGCCCTCAGGAGGTCGCGGACGCGATCGAGCGGGCACATCGATGCCACGGAGAGCCTCCTCTCCTCCCGGCGCTCGTTCACCTCACCCTCCACCAGGAGGAACATGCCTTCTTCCAGGAGCGGGCGGTACTTCTCGAGCTGCTCGCTGAAGAGGATGACCTCCGAGGACCCGCTCCGACCCTCCAGCGTCACGAAGGCCATGACTCCGGACCTGGTCGGGATCTCCTTCACAGCGGCCACCGCTCCGGCCATCCTGCGCCGGGCGGGGGGGGGCGGCAGCTCCTCCCCCGGCAGGGTGTCGGTGAAGGCTTCGATCTCCTCGCAGAACCGGTCCAGGGGGTGCCCGGAGAGGTAGAACCCCAGCAGAGACCTCTCCAGGGTCAGGATGGCGGAGTCCTCGAGCTCTTCCGCATCCGGTAGCGCCGGTTCGGAGGCCTCCGGGGCGGCGGTGCCGCCGAAGAGCGACATCTGGCCCGCCTCCCTCGCCGTGCGCACCCGGCTCCCGTAGTCGAGCGCCAGGTCGATCCCGGAGAGGAGTGCGGCCCGCGATGCGGAGACGCAGTCGAAGGCCCCGGCACCCGCCAGGGATTCGAACACCCGCCGGTTCACCGCCGACTGGTCGGTGCGCGAGGCGAAGTCGAAGACGTCCCTGTATGGTCCCCCGGACAGCCGCTCCTCGACTATCGCCCGGGAGGGGCCCTCGCCCACGTTCCTGATCGCTGCCAGGGCGTAGACTATCCTGCCCCGCTCGTCCACGCCGAAGTCCGCCCTGCTCTCGTTCACCGAGGGCGCCAGGACCTCGATGCCCATCCTCCTGGCCTCCTCGGCCAGTATGGACAGCTGCTCGATGTTGCCGATCTGGCTGGACATCGACGCGGCTATGAACTCCGCGGGGTGATGCGCCTTCATGTATGCGGTCTGATAGGCGAGAAGGGCGTAGCAGACCGCGTGGGACTTGTTGAAGCCGTATCCGGCGAACTTCTCCATGAGGTCGAAGATCCCGGTCGCCACGGCCTTCGGGATCCCCCTGGACACGGCCCCGGTGGTGAACCTCTCCCTCTGCCTCGCCATGACCTCCGGGTTCTTCTTGGACATGGCCTTGCGGAACACGTCCGCTTCGGCCATGGTCATGCCGCCCAGCCTGTTCGCGATGGCCATGACCTGCTCCTGGTAGATCATCACGCCGTAGGTCTCGGACAGTATCTGCTCGAGCTCGGGGTGCAGGTAGCTGATCCTGAACGGGCCGCCGCCCTCGACGCCCAGCTTGTTCTGGGCATAGGTGTCTATCATGTGCATCGATCCCGGCCGGAAGATGGCGACGGCCGCGGTGATGTCGGCGAAGCGGTCGACGCCGATCCTCCTGAGGGCGTCACGCATCCCCGAGCTCTCGAGCTGGAACACCCCCGTGGTCTCGCCGCTGCGGAGCAGGGAGAGCGAATCGGGATCGTCGAGCGGAAGATCGGCGAGGGACAGGACGGCTCCCCTCTCCACGGCCATCCTCTCGGCCTGCTGGAGCACCGTCGTCGTCCTCAGCCCGAGCACGTCCAGCTTGAGCAGGCCGGCCCTGTCGAGGCTCTTCATCTCGTACTGGGTCGTCATCTCGTCCTTGGCTCGGCACAGGGGCACGTAGTCCAGCAGGTCCCCCGGGGCGATGATGACACCCGCCGCATGCACCGAGGTGTTGCGCGCGAGGTTCTCCAGGACGGAGCAGTGCGAGAGCGCCTCGGCTATGGCGGGATCGCCCGCCGCCATCTCGTCGAGGGCGGGCATGTCCGCCCGTATCCTATCGAGGCCGGCATTCTGCTCGGGCGCCTGGGAGATGATCCTGACCAGGCCCTCAGCCTTCTCCAGGGGCTGGCCCATGGCCCTCATGACATCCCTGATGACGCTGCGCGCCTTCATCCTGTTGACCGTCAGGATCTGGCAGACGCTGTTCCTCCCGTAGAGGGAGACGATGTGGTCGATGATCTCCGACCTGCGGGAGTAGCAGAAGTCCAGGTCTATGTCGGGCATCTCCTTCCTCGAGGGGTTGAGGAACCTGTCGAAGCTCAGCCCGTGCTCGAGGGGGTTCACGTCGGTTATTCCGGTAGCGAAGGAGACGAGGCTTCCCGCGGAGGATCCCCTGCCCGGCCCCTTCGCGATGCCCTGCCCGGCCGCCCACCTGCGCAGCTCCGACACGATCAGGAAGTACCCCGGGAAACCCATCTCCTCTATCACGCGGAGCTCGTACTCGAGCCTGGCGGTCTCGGCGGGCTCGAGAGGCCTCCCGAGCCTCTCCCGGAGGCCGTCCACTGCGGCCTGTCCGAGGCACGAGCCCATCGTGCTGCCCTCCGGGATGGGGAAGGCGGGGAGGAGCGTCTCGCCCTTCTCGAGCGTGAACTCGCACATCTCGGCTATCTCGGCGGTCGCCCTGATGCTCTCCGGAGCCCAGTCGAAGAGCCTCTCCATCTCCAGGGGCGTCTTCACGTAGAACTCGTCCGTACCGAAGCGCATCCTCCCGGGGTCGTCCATCTTGCGGTTCGTCTGGACGCAGAGCAGGACCTCGTGGGCCCTGGCATGCTCGCGCCTCAGGTAGTGCGCATCGTTCGTGGCGGCCAGGCGGGCCCCGGTCGACCGCGCCAGCCCGGCAAGGTCCCTCAGTATCCCGCGCTCCTCGGGGAGACCGTGGTCCATCATCTCTATGAAGAACCTCTCGCGTCCCACCAGGTCGATGTAGAACCCCGCGGCGGATGCGGCGGCGGCATGGTCGCCGGCGAGCAGGTGCTGCGCTATGTCCCCCTGGAGGCATGCGGAGCCTATCGCCAGCCCGCCGCAGTGACGCGCGAGAGCCTCCCTGTCTATCCTGGGCTTGTAGTAGTAGCCCTCGAGCCAGCCCAGGGAGGAGAGCCGGCAGAGGTTCCTGTAGCCCTCCCGATCGAGTGCCAGGAGGGTCAGGTGGAAATAGGGGGCCTTCCGGCCGTTGGATTCCCTCAGAGCCATGGAGCCGGGGGCCAGGTAGGCCTCCATGCCCAAGACGGGCTTGAGCCCCTCCGCGGTGAGCGCATCGTAGAACTCTATCGCCCCGAAGAGCGCTCCGTGATCGGTCACGGCGGCGCCCTTCATGCCGCATTCCCTGAGGTGCGCGGCCAGGTCTTCGGGCTTTATCGCCCCGTCCAGGAGGCTGTATTCCGAGTGCAGGTGCAGGTGGAAGAAATCCGCGGGAGCTGGCATCTTCAGGTGGTCCCGCAACCCTCCCCGGTGGCTCCGTCGCTCTGCGGTGGCAGGCTGCCGCCCGAGCCGGGCGCGGTGCGTGCGTACTCGTCCGCCGAGCCGTACTGACGCTCGAACTCCCGGAACTCCTCCTCGTCGGCCCTCCTGACGAGATCCTCGCCGTCCTTCCTGTTCCTCACCGCAAGGTAGATGAGCGTCCATCCGGAGGAGCAGGCGGAGAGGAGGTAGGAGAGGAGTACCAGGACGATGGCCGCACCGGCGGCGGAGATGACCGCCATGCCGCCTCCGGTGACCGTCGGGGGGCCGCCTCCTGCCAGGCCGAGGATGTCCGCGGGGCGGGCCGCCGCGCCTACGAGGGCCGGTGCGAGATGGCTCAGGCCGGCGACCAGCACGGAACCGGGGGGGTCACCCATGCCGAGTCCGGCTGCCCAGGAAAGGAATCCCGTGGCAAGCGAGGCGGCGACCATGAACAGGGCGAGCCCGGCTGCGTTGGAGGCGGCGGACGCGAGTCCGTAGAGGACGATTCGCCACGGCTGCGAGGTCAGGGTGGAGAACAGCTCGAAGAGTGTCTCGAACGTGTCGCCCCGGGTGGTTGCGATGATGGGCGGGAGCAGCGGGATGCAGGCGAGCAGGGCGACCGCGGCGAGGACCGCCAGGAGGGAGGCCCCCCAGGCCGGTACCGCAAGGAGGCCGAAGATGACGGGGCCCGCGGCCGGTATCCTTCCGAGGAGGCCGAGCAGGAACAGGGCGAGGACAGCCAGGAGGAGCCCGGCCGCTATGACCAGGGGAGTTGCGGCCAGGGGCTTCCAGTTGCCGCGGAAGAAGCGGGCGGCATCCCTGCCGCTGTAGAAGTCGTCGCCCCTTATCTCCTCGAAGGTGATCCTCGAGGCCTTGAGCGAGGCCGAGAGCATGACCCATGCGATTCCCAGGACCCCGGCGGCGAGGATGGCGACGGCCTGCCAGGACTGCCAGAACAGCCCGCCCGGGAGGGGCAGCAGCCTCGACTGCCTCATGACCGCACCGAGGCCGCCCGGATCGGCGGCCAGCCAGCCCAGGTACGTGAAGAGCGACCAGACGAGCCAGGACAGCACGAGGCTCTTGAAGAACAGCCAGATCTTCCTGCCGCCGAGCCCCAGCCTGGCTCCGGCTGGGATGTCCCTTATGTCGAAATAGAGCTTCCTGGCCATAGACAGCCTCCGTTTATTCTTCGGACCGCATCGCTCGACCGTTGATGATATACTGGAGGAAGGCCGGTCGGTAGGTCAGCGTCACCGCTCCGGCCACCACGGCGCCCATCCCCCGCAGCGTGGCGGCCGCCGCGTCGATGGTCGCCCCCGTCGTCATCACGTCGTCCACGAGCCAGGCGGGCGCGTCGAAGCGATAGCCCGGCGAGGCGCTCCCGAAGGACCCCGCCGCATTGGCGCGCCGTCCGGCCGAGTCCAGGCCCGTCTGGGGCGGACGGTGATCCCTCCTCAGGCAGTCGACCATCCTCGACCCGCACATGCGTGCCAGGTGGCGGGCCATCTCCGCCGCCTGGTTGTATCCCCTCACCTTCATCCGCTCCCGGCAGAGAGGCATGGGGACCACCAGATCCCCCGACCCGGGGAGCACGGCCGAGAATCCTGCGATGAGCGCCGCCGCGGTCCCGGCGAGGCGGCGCCTGCCCCCGAACTTGAGTCCTATGACGATCTCACGGGCCGATCCGGCATGAAGGAACGGGCTGTGCACGGGCACTCCCGTCGTGGGACCGGCCTCTCCCGGATCGGGACCCCCGGTGCAGCTCCAGCGGATGCCCCGGTTCCCGAAAAGCCCCGCCGAGCACCATGGACAGAGAATCTCGCCCCTGGCCCGGGCTTCACCGCAGACTGGACAGACCAGGTCCACGAGGAGAGAGGACAGCCCGTGCAGCATCCCCGGAAGACCCGGAGCGGGGAGCCTCATCCACGGGCCGCCGGCCGGCAGCGCCTCCGCAGACTGGACAGGTAGAGCACCATGCCGAGGACGAGGGCCGCACCGACCATCAGCAGGCTGATCGTCTGGTTGTCGGTCATCCCGCCCCTCCGGGCGAACACGCTGTAGCCCAGGATGTCGTTCGTCGCATGGTCGAAGTGCCTGAACTCCTCCAGCCCGAACCTCGTGGCCCCGTAGAGCGCGGTGAACAGGGCGAAGATGAATCCCCTGAAGTGCCTGCGGCGGTCTGCCAGGAGTATGACGGCGAGGATCAGGAGCCCGCCCGCCGATGCATAGAGCTGGGCGGGGTGCACGTGCACCGACCCGTACTCCGCCCAGGGCAGGGAGCCCTCCGGGAATGACACGCCCAGGGCGCAGTCGGTGGGGCGTCCGAAGCAGCAGCCGTTCAGGAAGCAGCCGATCCTGGTGATGAAGATCCCGAGGGCGAAGGCCGGGATGACGGCATCGGCGAGGCGCCAGGCATCCCACTTCCTGAGGGCTATGTATGTGAAGCCCACGATCACGGCGAGCAGCACGCCCCCGAGCATGCTGAGGCCGTACAGCCCCTTCCAGATCGCGATGACGTCGATCCACCGCCCCTGGAACTCGTCCAGGTGGGTGATGACATAGAACGCCCTCGAGCCCGCAATGGCGGCTATCATCACCCAGATCCCCAGATCGGCGATCTCGGAGGGCTTGAAGCCGACCCTGGCCGCCCGGGCGGAGGCGAGCCTCACCCCTAGAAGGAACGAGACGGCGAGGGCCAGGCCGTAGGAGTTGACCGGAATGCTTCCGATCCTGAAGAGAACGGGGAACATCGCAACCTCCAGCCTTGCGTCGACCGCCGAATATACACGACGGTCGCCCCTACAGCTCCCTCCAGTTCCTCGCCAGGTTCAGGCCGAGCCCCGCGAGGAACATGGACACAACCATGTGGCTCCCGCCGTAGCTCACCATCACGAGGGGGAGACCGGTGACGGGCATGATGCCGAGGGTCATCCCCACGTTCACGAGCAGATGGACGGCGAAGTAGCACGCCGTCCCGGCCGCCAGGATCGATCTGAAGCTGCTCATCGACATCCTGGCCGTCCTCAGCAGCCGGTACACCAGGAGACCGAATGCGGCCAGGAGGATCATGGAGCCCGCGAAGCCCGTCTCCTCCGCCCAGACCGAGAAGATGAAGTCGGTGTGCCTCGCGGGAAGGAATGCCAGGCCCTTCTGGGCGCCCTGCAGGTACCCCTGCCCCCACATCCCCCCGGAACCCACGGCGACCTCCGACTGGATGACGTTCCATCCTGCGCCGTGCGGGTCCGCCGCGGGGTTGAGGAACGTGGTCAGCCTCGCCTGCTGATACGGTCGCAGCAGGTTCCAGATCAGGGGGGTGAAGGCCGCTATCAGGGTGTTGCCGCCCAGGATGGCCAGCCAGGCTGCGAAAGAGGCCTTCCGGCGCAGCAGGATCGTCACGAGGGCGAGTGTGAAGAGGAGCCACCACCCGAGCCCGGTGGAGGAGAGCGCGGCCACTATCGGGCTGACCAGCAGGAAGATCCAGTCTGCTCCCCAGCCCGCCCACCACGTCATGAGGAGGAGGATGATGACCGAGGCGGCTGCCGTGCCCAGGTCAGGCTGGAGCCAGACGAGGAGCACCGCGGGGGACAGTCCGGCGAAGACCAGGAAGACCCCGAACTTCCGGGGTCTGGCTGTGAGTTCGGAGAAGGCCCTGGCGGCGGTCACCATCAGGGCCAGCTTGGCGAACTCTGAAGGCTGTATCCTGACGGGGCCGGCTATCAGCCAGCGGCCGGCGGGCCCCCCGCCGAAGAAGACCGTCAGGATGAGCAGTATGGATACGACGCCGAGGAACAGGTACGCGAAGTCCTCCACGACCCTGAGCGCGAGTCCGGACCCGAGCCACATGGCGCCCAGCCCCAGCACCATCCAGGCCAACTGCTTCAGGAAGACGGGCTCGCCGGGCACCGCCCTGGAGGCCGAGTAGACGGCGAGCAGGCCGCACAGCAGTATCGCTGCGATGGCCAGGGCCATCGGCACGTCCAGGCCCCCCGCCCTCACCGCCCCTCCCCCAGCCATCCGGTGAGGATCTGCGACACGATGGGCGCGGCCACGGCCCCGCCATGCCCCCCGTGCTCGACCAGGACGGCTATCGCGATGGATCTCGGCTCGCGCAGGAAGCCGACCACCCAGGCATGATCCCCCGCCGCGCTCTCCGCTGTGCCGCTCTTGCCGTAGAAGGTCCAGGGGAGGGTCTCGAGGACCCGGAGGGTTCCCCGCCGGTCGTGCACTGCTCCGTACATGCCCTCGCAGACGGTTTCCGCAGTTCCCGGGGACAGCGCGATCCCTGCCCACGGCGCATCGCCGGGAGGCAGCTCGCGGACGAGCACGAGGCCGGGCATCTGGCCGGAGGAGGCGAATATCCCGGTCATGGCGGCCATCTGGAGAGGCGTCACGAGGAGCTCGCCCTGCCCTATCGAGATGTTGAGCAGGTTGCCGAGGCCCCATCCCCCCGGTCCGTAGAGGCTGTCGAGGAGAAGCCTGTCGGGGACGAGCCCGCGGCTCTCCCCGGGAAGCCCGTCGAGAACGGTCCCCCCCAGTCCGAATCCCCTCGCGTACTCCGCCAGGCCGTCGACCGTCCCGTACTGGACGGTCCTGTAGAAGAACACGTCGCAGGACTGAGCGATGGCCTCGGTCACGGAGAGCCTCCCGTGGACCGTCCAGCATCCGAAATCCCTGTCCCCCAGGCGGTACGACCCGTAGCACGGATCCGGGCGGGAGTTCTCGTCGATCAGACCGCCCTCCAGCAGGTATGCCGCCGTTATGAGCTTGAAGATCGAGCCCGGAGGGTACCTGGCCGACCACGCCCTCGGGAACATCGGGTTCCCCGGATCGCCCGAGACGGAGTTCCACTCCTCGGAGGAGATGCCGTCGGCGAAGGCCTGCGGGTCGAAGCCCGGCGAGGAGGCCATGCACAGGATCTCCCCGGTCCGCCAGTCGAGGACGACCGCCGCGCCGGGAGCGGTCTCCCGGGCCAGTATGTCGGTCGCAATCGACTGGAGGCCGGAGTCGATGGTCAGCGTGACGTCCCGCCCCGGCACGGGCGGCGACTCGCCCGAGCCCTCGAACTCGCTCACGACCCTTCCCATGGCATCCACGATCTGCCTTCGGTATCCCGGCTGGCCGGCCAGCATCCCGTCCAGCGCCAGCTCGAGCCCGGAGCGCCCCGTCATCTCACCCTCGAAGGCCTCCTCGGAGTCCGAGCGCCCCACGTATCCGACGAGGTGGCAGAAGTCCCTCCCGAGAGGATACCTGCGGCGTGGCACGACCTCCATGACCACCCCGCCGAGCATGTGAAGGTTCTCGGCCAGGGGGCTGGCCTCCTCGACCGTCATGCCCCTCGTCACCAGATAGGGCCGAAAGGGGCGCGAGGCCGCCTCGGCGAGCATCCCCGAGAGGGTGTCGGGCGGCATCCCGAGGAGCCCGGCGAGAAACGGCGCATCCAGGGTGTCGAACTCGGAGGGCACGACCGAGACCATCAGGGAGGGAACGTTGTCGACCACCGCCATCCCGTTGCGGTCGCGGATGATGCCCCTCGGAGCCGGTCTGTAGATGACCCGGATGTGGTTCCTGGTCGAGATGCTCCTGAAGTAGTCGCCTCTCACGAACTGAAGGTGGTAGAGCCGGAGGGTCAGCACGGCGAGCACGAGGGCCAGGAGCAGCAGGAAGCCTGGGAAGGGCCGGCGCGCCGCAGGCCCCCCCGGGGAGGGGAGTTTCACGCGGTTCTCTCCCTGCGCAGCATCCCCGCAAGGGAGACCAGCGACGTGGAGACGAAACCGGTCAGGAAGGTCAGGACGGTCCGCGGGACGACGACGAGGATGCGCGCGTCGAGCGACGACAGGAAGGGCCTGGAGGCGGCGGCGAAGAAGAGCGCGTCCGATACCAGCCCGACCAGGGATGCCGTCAGGACGAGAGTGGTCCTGTTCTCGCCCGGGATGGCCTGCAGGAGGGTCCTCCCCGCCAGGAGACCGCACAGCAGCCCCAGGGAGGAGCAGCCGGGGGGCTGGTGGAGGATCAGGTCCAGCGCGGCACCGGCCCAGAAGGCCCCCGAGTATGCCCAGGCAGCCCCGAAGTCGATCATGAGATACGTCAGGACCAGGGCCGTCACGTTGGGCGCCGGGAGGAACCTCCCCGCGGTGACCTCCAGGATCACCTGCACGACGACGCCGGTCGAGAGGAGGGTGATCCTGCCCCACTGGACCCCCTCACGGCGATTCAACGACGCTCTCCTCCCCCACCAGGATGAGCACCTCGCCGAGTGTCTCGAAATCGACCGCCGGGTCCACCGTGAGCTCCAGGGCGGATGCGGGGCTGTCCTCGACCACCTCGACGACCGTGCCGACGAGCAGGCCGTCCGGATAGACCCCTCCGAACCGGCTGGTGACGACCTCCTCTCCGGGCTCGACCTCCCTCGACGAGTCTATGTGCAGCAGTCTCAGCCTGCCATCGGACGAGGAGAGGATGCCCACGGCGCCGGAACGGCGGGTGACGCAGCTCACCATGACCCTCGGGGAGGTCAGCGGGAGCACGTCGCAGGTCGTGCCGGTGCAGGAGGTGACGACGCCCACGAGGCCGGCGGGGGCGAGGCAGACGGAGTTGACGGTCACTCCGTCGAGGGTCCCCCGGTCGACGACCATCGCGCCTCCCACGAGCCCCTCGGACCTGTAAAGGATCCTCCCGGCCATGGCCCTCCTCGGGATCGTCCTCGTTATCCCCAGGAGCAGCCTGTACCTCTCGGCCTTCATCACCTCCTCGCGGAGCGCGGCGTTCTCGAGCATCAGCTCCACCAGCTGGGCGCGCATGACGTCGGGAGCCTCATCCCCCTCCCTGCCGAGCACGAGGTCGGAGAACCTGGCGGCGGCCCAGCCGCCTACGCCGCCGAGGAGAAGGGGGCCCAGGACGAGGAGGGCGAGCGATGCGGCGAGGTATGCCGCGAACCTCCGCCCCCCGGACTGCTGTCTGGATCCGTCCTGCATGCTAGCGGCTGATCAGTTTGCGGAAACGGTAGGTGTCCTCGAGGATGATGCCGGCCCCGAGGACGGTGCAGGCCAGTGGGTTGTCGGCGATCCTTATCGGGAGGCCGGTCTGGCTGGCCAGGAGCCTGGAGATGCCCCTGAGAAGGGCTCCCCCTCCCGTGAGCACAATGCCGCGCTCCACGATGTCGCTCGCCAGCTCGGGTGGCGTCATCTCGAGGCCGTGCCGGACGGCCTCGATAATGATCCCGACCGGCTCCTTCAGCGCTTCGCGGAGGTCGCTCGAACGGATACGGTATGTCCTCGGTATCCCGTTGACGAAATCCAGCCCGCTGACATCCATGCCTTCGTCGTCCTCTTCCATGACCGTGCCGATGCGCATCTTCACGGCCTCCGACGTCCTCTCCCCGATCAGGAGGCTGAACTGCTTCTTCAGGTAGTTCGTGATCGACTCGTTCATCTCGTCGCCACCCACCCTGATGGAGTTCGTGGCGGCGATGGAGGAGAGGGAGATGACCGCTATCTCGGTGGTGCCTCCCCCGATGTCCACGATCATGCTCCCCGCGGGGCTCTCGACGGGCAGACCCACTCCGACGGCTGCGGCAAGGGGCTCGGGGACTATCAGCACGTCCCTCGCCCCGGCCCTCTCCAGGGCGTTCCTCACCGCCGTGATCTCCACCTCCGTGATGCCGTTCGGGACGCAGACCAGAACCCTGGGCCTCATTGCGAACCTCTTGCCCTGGGCCCTCTCGAAGAAGATCCTGAGCATGGCCATGGTAGCGGTCGCGTTGGTGATGACGCCGTCCTTGAGCGGGCGGAGGGCTTCGAGGGAGGAGCCCGTCCTGCCCAGCATGGACTTGGCCTCGGCCCCCACGGCTATGACGTCGTTGGAGGCCTTGTCGATGGCCACCACGCTGGGCTCCTCGAGGACTATGCCACGCCCCAGGAGATAGATCAGGGTGTTGGCCGTGCCGAGATCTATCGCCATGGATGTGGACAGGAACGAGGACGCCCTGGGAAACCTCTTGAGAAGACCCATCACAACCCCCGTAAACAGGTCAGGGGTTGTTCAATACCATAGTGATGCGCCTGCGTCAACTTGCTGCGGGGAGAACCCGGCGCCACCCGCGGACGACCGCTTACGCAGATGAGTTAACCCTTCCGGGAGCCGGTCCGGCCCTGCCGGAGGCGGATTCCGGGCCGTGGCCGGGTGCATGGGGGGGAGCGCTCCGGCCGTCACAGGGGCGAACGACCTGTGCCGCTTGAGAGTTAACCTATCTCCGCGGTATCTCCCACAAGGGCTCGACGGACGGGGACGCTTTCAACGTTTCCGCGGGGAAGGGGACGGCCAGATCCCAGACTCCCTGCCATGCCTCGGCGGGGCTCCGGATGGAGGATATGGAAAGGACTGCGGTCAGATCACCCGATTCGAACCTCCACGAGGAGGGCCAGGCCTCGTACTCGTCGTGGGGGCTGGCCGAGAGCACGGACGCCCTCCCGCCGCCCCACTCGATGCTGCCCGGAAAGAGCTCCGGGGGCTCCAGGCGCACCCGCAGCGTGTCCCGCCCCCCGGAGAACGCCCATTCGACCGCGCTGCCCGAAGTCGATGCCCCGGAGACGATCTGCCAGGGCTCGAGCTCCCGGGGGAAGCCGGTCCTGAGAAGGAACAGGAGGTCTCGGAGGGGAAGATGGAACGACGAGAGGGAGAGCCCCCCGGGGTGGAGGAAGGCCCTCTCCTCCCTCGGAAGGACAACCGTGAACCCGGAGGAGTCGGCCCTGAAGCTGAGAACCGGAGCGCCGTCGGGACCGCAGATGTCCCCTCTCGCGAGGTTGCCGGGAATGCTCCCCCAGAGGGCGAAGCGCCCTTCGAAGAGGAAGTCGCCTCCGTCGATCCGCGCCCTTCCCGAGACGAGGAAGACGGTCGTGCGCTCCCACTGGCTGAGACATCGCGATGCGTACCTGTCGGCCGTCCCGGCCGGTGGGCCGACATCCGCGGGACGGCAGGACAGGACCGGCAGGAGGGCGGCCGTCAGGAGGAGGGGGTGCCGAATTTCTTCTCCAGCGCCTCCAGGCGCATCTGCATCTTCAGCTCCTGCTCGTACCTGACCTTCCTCGACATGAGGGCCTGGTTGTCGGGGGCCTTCTGGAGCAGGGACTCGATCATGCGGACCGCCTTGCGCCTGTCGCCGCTCCTGGCTGTTTCATCGATCTTCTCGACCAGTTCGCTGAGTTTTGCCATCTCACTCTCCCGGCTGTGTCTTTGTCAGGCTTCCGAGGGCGTCTGCCCCGCCGTTGCGCCCAATGTACAAGCTTCGCATCGCGACAGGAAGTCTCCGACGCTGCCGGCGGTCACCTCGAAGACCCCCGGCGTCCCGCCCAGCACCGCGGGATCGTCCTGCGCCCCGTGGAAATCGGTCCCCCCGGTCAGGAAGAGGCCCAGATCCCGGGCGACCGCCGAGAGATGGGCCGTCATCTCCGCCGAGTGCCTGGGATAGTATGCCTCCACACCCGCCAGACCCCTGCCGGTCATGGCTCCGAGGAGCGCTCCGAGCCCGGTCCTGTCGCGCTCGAGCAGGCCGGGATGGGCCAGGACCGGGAAACCGCCCATCCCCCTGATGAGATCGATGGATTCGTTCTCCCAGAGCCTGTCCCTCTCCACATAGGCGGGCCGGCCGCGTCCCAGGAACCTGTCGAAGGCCTCCCGGCTGTTCTGGACATACCCCCGTGAGACCATCGCCTGGGCGATGTGCGGTCTTCCCACCACATCGCCGCCTGCGTGCTCGAGGACCTCCTCCTCGAAGAGGGGCAGGCCCAGCTGGGCGAGCTTCTCGATTATCCTCGGATTGCGCATCCCGCGAGCGTCCCTCACCCTCTGGAGAGACCTTCCGAGCGGGGTCAGCGGGTCGTCCAGGAGCTCAGGGGCGGTTCCCGGGAAGTAGCCGAGGAGGTGCGCCGAGCCACCGGACAGCAGGTTGATGCTTAGCTCGACCGCGGGGATGAAGACGAGCCCCGTCCCGCCGGAGGCGGCGGCCGCCTCGCGTATCCCGCCGACGGTGTCGTGGTCGCTTATCGCGAGGGCGGCCAGCCCCCTCGCGCAGGCGGCCTCGACCAGCGCGCGGGGAGGGAGCACCCCGTCGGAGGCTGTGCTGTGAACATGCAGATCCACGGCCCTTCCATCATCCACGGAGGCAATATCACCGGCATGGGCCGGACGGGCAACGGCTGGACGCACGGCCCGCTCCTGCTATGAATCGTGCATGGGCGGGTCGGCGGCGCCGGGAGATTCGGCGATCGCAGCCTGGTCCCTCCTGCGGGGGCCGGGCGGCGGTCACCCGGTCAGGCCTGGAGACGGGCTGGAGCACCTGGCTGACGACCGGGAGGGTCGTCTTCTCAGGCGCATCCATTCGGGCCGCTGGATCCGCTCGCTCCACGAGATCCGTCCCTTCACAGCGGCCGCCGCCGGGTCGGGCATGCCCCTGTGGGCCTACAAGGGCGTGGACATGGCCCTGGACATGTACCCGTCCCCGGATCAGCGGCCCATGAACGACATCGACCTCATCTGCCGGAGGAGCGACTTCCTGTCCCTGGGGAGCCTGCTGCTCTCGAGGGGCTGGACATGGTCCGGAGCATCCCGCGCCCTCCTGTCCTCCGGCATCGTCGGAAGCGCCGGCTTCCGCAGGAACGCCGTCACCCTGGACCTGCACTGGCATCCCGTCTACTTCCCCTCCACACTGCCGGGAAGGCTGCCGCACCCCTCGGAGTCACAAAGCGTCCCCGGACCGGAGAACCTCCTCTTCATGAGCCTGGACATGCGCCTCCTGCTGTCGATGCTTCATACCGTCAGGCACGGCGGGGCGAGGCAGATCTGGTGGGTCGACGCGGCGCTGATCGCATCGAGGCTCGATCCGGCCGGCTGGGCGGGCTTCACACGCCTCGCCGGGCGCACCGGGCTGGGCGAGGTGCTGGCCCGCATGCTGGAGGGGCTCGGAGCCTTTCCCGGCCTTCACGTCCCCGTTGCGGCGAGGGACACCCTGCTCCGCGCCGGGAACAGGCCCGTTGGCCGTTTCGGCCCCCTCGCCCCGGGCGGATCATCGGCCCTCTCGGCGGCACTGGCGCTACGGGGCTGGAGGAGGTCATCTTTCATCGTCGCAGCCCTGTTCGGGACGGTCCTGGGCAGGTCGGCCGTGGGTCTGCCGGCTTCGTGCGGCGTTCGGAGGTTCCGATGACCGGGGGCGTCCAGAGGAAGACCATGTACGTGAGGGATCCCGTCCTGGGCAGTCTCCGCCTCAGCCCGCTCCAGGAGGATCTGCTAAAGACCGTCGAGGTCCAGCGGCTGAGCTTCGTCCATCAGCTCGGCATGACGTTCCAGTGCTACCCGGGTGCTCACTGCATGAGGCTCTCGCACGCACTGGGGGTCTCCTGCCTCGCCGGCAGGATCGGGAGGACGGTGATCCCCGACTCCCCGGGCAGGGAGGCCGAATGCGCCCTCCTCGAGGCGGCGGGAATGCTCCACGACATAGGCCACACCCCCTGGTCCCACACCCTCGAGCCCCTGTACATCGAGATCCATGGCGGCGATCACATGGACCTCGTAGGGGATCTGGTGACGGGGAGGCGCAGGATGGGCGTCCCCGGCTCCGGCTCGATCCCGGAAAT
Organism: uncultured bacterium; assembly: GCA_964603785.1. GTDB lineage: Bacteria > Fermentibacterota > Fermentibacteria > Fermentibacterales > Fermentibacteraceae > CAZRWD01. The sequence goes on along the minus strand of CAZRWD010000005.1, from coordinate 11,155 downwards.
CCTGCGGGCTCACGGCATAGCTCCCGGGGACGTGGCGGACCTCATCAGGTCGGACTTCCGCGGCCCCCGGTACATGCAGCAGATCATCTTCGGCGAGGTCGACGCCGACATGCTGGACTACCTGCAGCGCGACTTCCACTTCACCGGCGTCGCCTACGGCCACATCGAGGTGGACCGCCTCACGAGCACGATGCTTCTCGACGGCGACAGGCTGGTCTTCCAGCACAAGGCCCTGGACGCGGTCAGGGACTTCCTCATGGCGAGGCTGCAGATGTACTCCAGCGTCTACCTCCACAGGAAGACCAGGATAGTCGACCGGATGCTGCTGAGGGCGGCCAGGAGGAGCATCGTCGAGCTCGGCGAGATCGAGGCCTTCGAGGAGCTCACGGACGACGAGCTCCTGAGCTTCCTCGTGAAGGGCTCGAAGGACCCGTGGGTCCGGGAGATGGCCTGGCGGGTCAAGTACCGTCAGAACCTCTTCACCCAGGTCTTCAGGATCGACTCCGCCTGGAGGACCTCGGACGAGGAGAAGTTCCTCGAGACCCTCAGATGCGGCGGCCTCCGCCCTGCGGAGCTGGCCCGCACCCTCGAGGAGGAGATAGCGGACCGCGCAGGGGTGCCCCCGGGCAACGTCCTCGTGGACCTGCCCCTGGAGGCGGTCAAGGTCTCCGAGGAGAGGTTCGGCATGCTGGACATAGGGTTCCTGGAGCCGTCCGGACGGGTTGCGACACTCCAGGAGATGGATCCCCACTTCGCCCTGTACCTGGCGAACGCCCGGCCGAACAGGAGCCTCCTCGCCGTCAGCTGCTCCCCGGAGTACGGGGACGCCATCCGGAGGATATGCGCGGATGTCATCGAGGAGGCTGCGATCCCGCTCTTCGCGGGCTACGGGAGGGTCGAGGGCTAGCGCTCTCCGTCCAGCTCGGGGGCCGCTGTCCGCCTCCCGCAGCGCCCGCATCCATAGACCAGATCGTCCCATGCGCCTATCGCCACGAGCCATTCGACCCTCGCGGAGGGGGGGCGGGACATCGCGCTGCCGCACACGGGGCACCTCCACTGGAGGAGCCTGCTGGAACGCTGCGCCGTGAGGGCCTTCTCGATGGATGCCGTGTAGGGATTGCCGCTCACCCGGGCCGCGATCATCGCAGGGGTCTCGCCGGCGGCGTTGCGCACCCAGATCACGGCGCCGCTCCGTATCAGGAAGTCGACCATGCGCTTCCTGCCTGTCTGGGAGACGGCGAGGTGCAGGGGCGTGTTGCCCGCCGCATCCTCGGCGTTCACGTCGGCGCCCGATTTCACGAGGAGCTCGGCGATCTTCAGGTTGGACTGGGACACGGCCGAATGGAGCGGCGTCGTCCCGCCGGCGAATGCCGCGCCGGGAGAGGCTCCGGCAAGGACGAGGGCCTCGAGTATCGGGGCGCTCCCGCAGGCCACGGCCATCTGCACGGCGGTCTCGCCCCTCGTTCCGAGCGTGGTGTTGAGGTCGATGCCGGAGGATCCGAGGCTCCTGAGTATCGCCCCGAAGTCGTCCAGCGGGAGCGAGTCGCTCTCGCAGGCCTTCTCCATCAGGGAGAGCAGGATCGTCCTCTGCACCCCGCCCTTGTCGCGGAGAGCGGACGAACCCTCAGCGACCGACCTGATCTTCCTCCAGTCCGTCACGGGCTCGGCCAGGACGGCCAGGAGCTTCTTCGCCGGGCTTCCGAACAGAGCCAAGGGTTCCTCCCGCATGAGTGGTGCGATACCGTATCAAAAAAAGCACCGGCGCGCAATGTCACCCCCCGCCGCGGACGAGCAGCGAGAGGTCCTTCACCTTCCCAGTCGAGGCCTCGTACCCGATCGCGGAGATCTCGCCGGCCCTGTGGAACTCGGTGCCAGAGAAGGCTGAGAGGTCCGGGGCCACGAGGATGTCGGGTCCGTCGAGCCCGAACCTGGCCCTCGTGAGCGCCCTCTCGGCCGTCATCATGGATCTGAGCATGGTCTCGTGCAGGGCGGGGGGACCCTCTCCCGCGACGCCGGGGGAACCGTAGAGGGCGCGGTTCAGGTCGACCGCCAGGACGACTCCCGCGCCGAGCGCCCTTGCCGCCGAGACCGGCACGGGGTCGACGAGCCCGCCGTCGACGAAGCGGCGCCCCCTCGTGCTCCACGGAGGGAAGACCACCGGTATCGCGATGCTCGCCATCACCGCCGACACCAGGTCACCGCTGGCGAAGGTCACCTCCTCCCCGGTGTCCAGGTCGGTCGCCACCGAGGCGAAGCGCACGGGCAGCTTCTCGATCTCGGTGTGTCCGAGCCATGCCTTCAGGAGACGGTGGACCTTCCAGGCGTCGATCAGTCCGCCGCCTCCGAGACCGGGGCCGACGTATCCGAGAACATGCGCCAGGTCGGCGGCGAGTATCTCCTTCGAGGCCTCCTCGAGCATCCCCGAGGCGGACAACGCCCCGACGACCGCCCCCATGCTGGTCCCTGCTATGAAGGAGGGGCGGAGGCCCTCCTCCTCCAGCGCCCTCAGGACTCCCAGATGAGCCCAGCCCCTTGCCGCGCCGCCTCCCAGGGCGAGCCCGAACCCCGCCGGCATGCCGCGCCCGCCGGAACCGTTCAGGCTCCGCCGGCCCATCCCGTGCCGCCGGGGTGCTGATCGCGCGAGACCAGCCTGATGATCTCGGACGCCACAGCCTCCGGGAAGTAGGGCTTGCGCAGGAAGCCCGCGCCCCCGTGTCCGCGGAGGAAGGACTCTATCTCGACGGGCATCTCGTACCCGCTGGTGAAGAGGACCGCCATGCCGGGCCACCTCTCGCGGCAGATCCCGGCGATCTCTATCGAGGGGGTGCCGAAGGCGCCCAGATCGAGCAGGAGCGCGTCGAAGTGCTCGTGCTCGAGTATGGCGAGAGCCTCGTCCCCCGTGGTGGCCTCCGCGGTCCTGAATCCGAAGTGCTGCAGGATCTGGGAGGTGGTCTCGCGGACTATGCCCTCCTCCTCGGCTACTAGGACCGCGATGTTGCTTCCCGATATGTCGTCGCCCTCCCCGGCCGGAGTCTCCATCCTCTCCGCGGCGGGCAGGAGGAGGTTGACGACGGTCCCCATCCTCTCGACCCCGAAGCAGAGCTGTCCCTTCATCGCCCTCACGGCCTGCAGGACGGCCGCCATGCCGGCCCCGTGGCTCTTCTCGATCTCGTACGGGTCGGTCTCCGATGCGGAGAGCGACTTCTGGAGACCCGCCGGGAAGACCGTGCCGTCGCTGGTGGAGACGCAGATGCAGTGTATCCCGCAGAGGCTCCTGCAGCTTCCGGCGAATCTGGAGTCGCGGGAGGGGTCGGGGACGTCCTCGGCCCACAGCCGGATCCTGCCGGAACCCTGGAGGGCGCCCGACGATCTCAGGGCCAGGTTGTAGAGGGTCTGCCTGAGCAGGGCCCTGTCGGCTATGAGGAAGGGCATCCCTCCCGAGACCGAGACCTCGAGGGAGATGGACCGCGGGAGAACGCTCCTGAGGGCCTCGCCGATCTCGTTCAGCTCCCTGGCCGTGTCCAGGGGTCTGGCCTGGCTCTCGGTCAGGCTGGCGCTGTGCAGAAGCTCCTCCGAGATCCCGGCGGCCCTCTCGGCGGCCCCCAGGATGGCCTCGTAGCGCTGCCTGTCGGGGCTGCCGGGGTCGTGGACGGCGTCTCCCAGCGAGGCGGCGCCCATGATCCCCGAGAGGAGGTTGTTCAGATCGTGGGAGAATCCCCTCACCATGGCCGCCAGGACGGCATAGCTGTTGACGGCCATCTCCCTCTCCAGGAGCTTCTCCTTCTCGGCGCGCATCTCCTCGAGCTCCGTCACGTCCACCATGCACATGAGCCCCAGGACCGCCCCGTCGGGTCCCGTGAAGTACGTCCTGCCCGTCCTGATCCAGGACGATCCGCCGTCGGCCCTCTCCACCCTTAGCAGGAGGGGATCCCTCGCACGCGAGGGGTCTCCGGCCGGCGCGAGCATCTCCCTCGCCATGGATCCGAAGCAGGGCGAGTTCTGGACCCTGTGCCCCATGAACTCCTGCTGCGTGCCGTCGAGGAGTTCGGCCGCGGAGCGGTTCAGCGAGACGATGCCTCCAGCCGGGTCGAGGATGATCAGCCCGATGCCAGACGCCGATGTCTTGACCGCCTCTCTCATGACGGAGGGGAGATCGAGCCTCTCGGGCTCCTCCCCGCCGGGTCCGCCCCGGTCGGGAGGAGCTCCGTCCCCGAAGGTCTCGAGCTCGGTCCGTCTGCGTGTGAGAGCTAGATGGACGAGGATCATCGCCGGAGTGGAGATGAGGAGTGCGACGACGAACAGCCACGGGATGACATCCCTCTCAAGGTCCTGCAGGGCGGTGATGGCGAAGGGGGTCTCCTGCGACACGACCACGGCCACCAGCCTGCCGGAGGGGTCATGGCCGCGGCGGCAGGCGGCGGCGCGGATGCTCCCGCCCTCCGTGACGCTGGCGCTGCCCTCCTCCAGGGCGCCGACCAGGAGAGGGTCCAGGCCTTCCGGAAGGGTCCCGGGTGCCGGGACTTCCTGGAGAATCGCGACTTCGACGGCGGAGAGACCCGACACCCCGGCCGAGTGCGCCGCGGGAGAGCCGACGAGGACCACTCCCGGCACGAAGGTGGTCGTGTCGATCAGGGCGGTCTCGCCTGCGCAGACGGATCGGGCGATGGACCCGGCGCGCTCCACGGCCTCCGTCTCGGCGTGCTCGCGGGCCTTTGCCAGGGCGTCGCGGGTCTCGAGCATCGCCGCGGCGAGCACCACCAGCACCACCGTGACGGTCACCGCGTAGGGCAGAAGGATCCGGGCCGGCTCCCTCACCGGCAGGAATCTCCCGGGCAAATCGACCTCCCAGTCCCGTGTCCCGAGAATATCTGCCCCGGGGGCGCCGGAGCAACCTCGGCGCCGCCCGCCCCCGGGCGTGTTTGACGCGAAGGTGGAACGGGTTCATTCTTAATCGGTACGAGGGCAGTGCCGATCGCGTGCGTGACGGAATCCCGGAGGTGGCGCCATGTCGAGCTTGACGGAGGACACCGGCAGGCTTCTGAGGCAGACCGGCAGAAGCCAGAAGACGACCAGCAGCTACCTCTCGCATATCCGCCGCCTGGTCGCCAGATGGGGAGACAGGGCCACCGCGCTGGACGGCGACGAGATCAGGGAGTACCTGGAGGGCATGGCTGCGGAGGGGAAGTCGCTCTCGTACATCAACCAGGCCCAGAGCGCCATCAGGTTCCTCTACACGAGCGTCCTGGGGGCTCCCAACCCCATACCCGGCCCCGGCCTCATCTCCAGGAGGATGCCCCTCCACGGCGTCTTCACGAGGGAGGAGATCGCCGGGATCCTCTCCAACGTCCCCGACCGGAAGTACCGCGTGGCGCTGATGCTGGTCTACTCCTCGGGGCTGAGGGTGGGAGAGACCGCCTGTCTCCGGAGGAGGAACGTCGACCTGGAGGCCATGGTCATACATGTGAACGACAGGTCGGGAAGGGCCGTCAGGGACACCATCGTGGCGCGCGCCGCGGCGGTCGAGATCGCCCTGCTCCTGGAGCAGGACGGGGACGCGTCCCCCTACCTGCTGCCCGGCAGGGGGAGATCGACCTGTGTCTCCGCGCGCACCATACAGCGCGCCTTCGCCGAGGCCCTGCTCGCGGCGGGGATCACCAGGCACTGCACCCTGGGCTGGCTGAGGCACAGCTTCGCAGTCCACCTGCTGGAGGACGGCATCGACAGGAGGATGGTGCAGACCCTTCTCGGGATCACGACCGCATCGATGATAACACCCTACCTGAAGCTCGCCGGCAGGAGGAACCCGCTCAGGATCATGAGCCCGCTTGACAGGTTCCATCAGGGCATGCGCACCTGACCGTCCCGCTCCCAGGTCAGGAAGGACGGCCCGACCGGTTCCCCCGCCGCGGCCGGAAGTCCGGGGACGGCGGATCGACGATGGATGGCGGGGCCTCCGGAATCGCACGCGTCCCGGAGTATGCTCCGATCCGCCTCGTCGGACGGGGAGCGGCGCAGTTGCCCGCAGGCCGTCCTCTGCGTAGAAAAGGGGGTGTCGCTCGAGGCCAGCAAACGAAGGGAGGCCCCTGGTTGGGAACGCTGCGCATCGTATCGGTCCTGGTGGTCTGCTGCATGGTGCCACTGTCATCGGCACTGGCCGGCAACATCGACCTCATCTCGTCACGCAGCCCCGATTTCCTGAGAACGATGAGCAGGAACGCCGCCACCGACGCTCCCGACATCGTCAGCTACAATCCGGCCGGGCTGGCGTTCCTCGCACCGGGCTGGCACTTCACGATCGGCAACCAGACCCTCCTGAAGGACTACACGGTCGAGGCCGCACCGCCGGGAGCCACGGAGCCGGTGCTCTACGAGTCCACAGAGCCCTCGCTGCTCCTGCCCGACGTGGCAGCGGTCTACAGCAGGAACGGCTGGGCCGGTTTCGCAGCGTTCACGGTACCGGCCGGGGGCGGGAAGCTCGACTTCGAGGACGGGCTGACCGTCCTGCCCCTGTTCGAGACCGGCCTGCAGCAGGCTATACACGGCAGTCCCTATGTCTTCGCCGTCCTCGACGACGGATGGATCACGGCCTCCTCGAACTACATCGCGGCCACGGCGGGGGCGTCCTGGAACTTCGCCGGGGACTTCGCGGCATCGCTGGCCGGGAGGTTCGTGAGCGCGGTCAGGGCGTATGACGCATCAGGGGACTTCACCGTGATCGACGGGGCTCAGGGCATCCCCATCGGCACGTCGCACCGCGAGCTGCACGCGGAGAAGAAGGCGTCCGGCTTCGGAGGCGTGATCGGCCTGCACTTCTCTCCGGGCGACGTGCTCGACGTGGCGATCCGGTACGAGACGACCACCGCCCTGGAGTTCACGACCGAGACCGAACGCAACGACTGGTCGGCGATACCTGCGCTCGGATCCTTCGAGGACGGATACGAGCAGAGGAGGGACCTGCCCGCGGTTCTCGCCGGCGGTGTCGAGTACAGGATGTCGCCCCGGCTCATGGCCACCATGAGCATGAACTACTACTTCCTGGAGGCGGCCGACCAGGGCGCGGACGACGGCCTCGACGACAACTACTCGAACGGCTGGGACCTCGGGGCGGGAATCGGCTTCTCGCCCCGCCCGGGCCTCGACCTCGGCGCCGGTTACCTCTACTCGAGCCTGGGCGGCAGCGACACCACCTACAGCGACTTCGAGTACAGCCTCGACGCCCACCTGTTCGGCGGGGGAGCCAAGTTCGAGGTGTCGAGGTTCGTCAGCGTCTCCGCCTCCGTCGCCAGACTCGTCTGCGTCGAGGGCGAGGGCGCCGGCACATACGAGGGCTCGATCTACAACAAGGGGGTATGGTACTTCGGGGCCGGACTGGACATCGACCTCGTCGACTACCCGAGATAGCCCTCCGGGAAACCCCGGAGACAGGGGGAGCATTGCCTTACAGCAGATGCCTGCCTGCGTCGTTCCTGATCGCCGCATGCTCGATCGCCCTGCAGGCATCCTGCGGTGACGGAGGAGAGGCGGGGGGACCCGACTTCGGTCCCCCCGTCCCCCACCGGCGCCTGGAGGTCGTCGACTCGATAGGGATCGAGCTGGGGGACGAAGCATACGTCTTCGGCTCCGTCAGCGCGGCCGTGGTCACCACGGGCGGAAGGATAGTCCTCAACGACATAACCACCTTCAGGACATCCATCTTCGACTCCGAAGGCAGATTCCTGGGCTGGTGCGGAGGCGAGGGAGAGGGTCCGGGCGAGTACACCCGCCCCTCGGGACTGGCTCCGACGCCCGGGGGAGGCTTCGCGATAACCGACCAGGGATGCGGGAAGGTGATGTTCTTCGATTCGTCGGGAGTCCTCCTGGAGGAGATCGCCGGATTCGCCCCGGAGACCCCCGTCTCGGTGGTCGTCCTTCCCGGCCGCGCGATCGTGGGATCGACAAGGGAGTTCGACCGGGAGAACGGGACGGCGGGCACGTCGGTGTGCAGGTGGGAGCCCGGGGAGACCTCACCGTCCACCGTGTACTACACGCGAATGGTCGACCTGGACCCGCAGAACCCCTCGCGGACGTTCTCGGCATCCTCGGTGAGCTTCTCCGCGGCCGGGGACGGAAGGGTCTTCGTCAGCCCCGCAGGCACGGAGGCATACTCCATCACATGCTTCTCCCCCGGGGGCGAGGTCCTCTGGGTCTCGGAGCCCCCCTTCACCCGGCGCAGGAGGAGCGAGGAGGACCTCGCGAACGAGCTCGAGGTGATGGAGCGCGTGTTCGAGCGCCGCGGGCGACCCGGCATGATCGACTACTGGGAGGCGGAGGAGTGGTGCACGGCCGTTTCGGACCTGGACGTGTCGGAGGGCCTGCTATGGGCCAGGAGGGGCACTGAGCGGGTCCCCTGGTACGACGTGCTCGATCTCGACGGCAACCGGCTGTTCACCTGCTCCGCCGACCGCTTCCCCTTCTGGGCCTATGCGGCCGTCGCCCATGGCGGGGACTTCTCCGTCGCCTATCTCGCCGACCCCGACGACTACCCGAGGCTCTACATCCTCGAGCTCGGAGACCCCGACCCGGGAGCCGGACCGTGAGGTGACGCCGCGGTGCGCATCCGCGGGGTCCCCCTTCTTGCATTCTCCTACCTGCACGGTATCTTACCCTCGTCGACGGATCGAACCAGGGGAGGAGCCGGATGAAGAGTCCGCCTTTTGCGCTGCTCGCCCTCGCCTTCCTGTTCCAGCTCTCCGAGGCAGACTGGTCGTGCATCGGACCCGAGGGCGGTCCGCTGAACGACGTCGTCCAGTCGCCTTCCAGCCCGGGTACCCTGTACTCCTCCAGCGGGTCCTACCCGGTCAAGGTCTACAGGTCGGAGGACGGAGGATACAGCTGGGCCACTGCCGGATCCTTCAACGGATACACCTACTGCATGGCATGCGGGCCGACGGGCAGCCTCTACTGCGGAGGCTCGAGCTACGTCTACTGGTCGACCAACGGAGGGTCGACCTGGAGCCAGAGCTACCAGCAGAACACCGTCTTCTACGACATCGCCGCACACCCCTCCGACCCCCAGATAGTGTATGGGGCCGGCTACCGCTACAGCGGGTCCGTGTGGCAGATGTTCTTCGGCAGGAGCATCAACGGAGGGTCGACCTGGACCTACACCATCCTCGAGACCGAGCAGTCCTACGGATACGGCCTGTCGGTGTGCAGTTCCGACCCGTCGGTGGTGGCCGTCTCGGGATATGTCTACAGCGGGTCCTATTCGCCCCGGGTCTACCGGTCGACCGACGGCGGCGCGACCTTCTCGAACGTCACGCCCGCGGGCGCCTCCGCCGAGTACTACAGCTATTCGGTGGCGATCCACCCGACCGATCCCGACACCATGCTGTTCGGAACCCTCTACGGAGTCTGGCGCACGACGAATGCGGGGGCCAGCTGGACGGACTGCTCCAGCACCACCTACAACTACTCCATCTCGTACAGCTCCTCCAACCCTTCCATCGTCATGGCGGGCGGGTACAACTGCATCTACCGCAGCACCAACGGCGGACAGACCTGGACGACCGCGACCTCGGGCCTGGGGGGCTACACCTTCAACGACGTGGTCCCCAGCGCGGCTGATCAGAACAAGGCCTACACATGCAGCACCTACGGCTTCTTCAGGTCGGGCGACGGGGGCTCGTCGTGGGTCGTGGACAACGACGGCATCTACGCCGGAAAGGTGCTGGCCTACGGCGTCGCCGCATCCCAGCCGTCCACCGTCTACAAGCAGATGACGGACATGGGGGTGTGGAAGTCGACGGACTACGGGTCGACCTGGACCCACCTGACCACACCCCTCTCCTGCGGGAACTTCTGCGGGATGGCGGTGAACCCGACCAATCCGCTGTGGGTGCTCGCCCTCGAGGGAAGTGGTTGAGGGAACGCAGAGCTCTACAGGAGCACAGACGGAGGCTCCGTCTGGACACAGGTAGACAGCTACTACAGCGATGGAACGGATCTTCTCGCGGATCACGGCACCCCGGGGACCTTCTGGTCGGCCGGATGGCTCTACGTCTCCAGCTCGTACCGCTTCGGGGTCTCCAAGACCACCAACGGGGGCACGAGCTGGGAGCGTGACACGCTGGGCACCTCCAATGCCTACACGTACTTCCTCGCCATCGACCCGGTCAACTCGAACAGGGTCTTCGTGGGGGGGAGCGAGAACAGCCAGCCGGCAATCTACCGCACCACCGACGGCGGGACGTCATGGAGCAAGCTGACCGCCACCGGCCTTGCAGGAACCGTCTATGCCCTGGCGGTGAGGCCCGACAATCCCTCGACCATCCTCGCGGGCACCTCGAGCGGCATCTACAGGTCCCTGGACGACGGTTCGAGCTTCACCAAGGTCTCCACCACCATCAGCTACGTGAAGACGATAGTGTTCGACCCGGCACAGCCCGGGGTGGTCTACATAGGCACCAACAGCCAGGGCGTCTGGCGCAGCACGGACGGCGGCACCGGCTGGTCCGCCTTCAACACCGGGCTGACGGAGACCGGCATCAACAGGCTCGCCACCTGCGGCCCGGCCTATCTCCTGGCAGGCACGAACGGCGGGTCCAGCTTCAGGTGCGGCATCGGCGTGGGCGTCTCGGAGGAGTCATCGGCTCCCGTCACGACCGCGAGGCTGTCCGTATGGCCGAATCCGGCCGACGGACCCGCAGGCGTGGCGTTCGACCTGTCCGAGCCCGGGCCTGTGACCCTCTCCGTATTCGACCTGCACGGCAGGCTGGTCGCGACACCCCTGGAGGGCAGCCTGCCGTCCGGGCCCCACAGCGTGCTCTGGGACGCCAGGCGGGAGGACGGTACCGACGCCCCTCCCGGGATCTACCTGGTAGTGCTCGGGACCGGGCAGGGGCAGATCTCGGGAAGGCTGGTGCTGACCCGCTGACCATGATGCGGGGATCCCCCCCGCACGGCCGGATGGAGGGGCGGGCGGAACGCCCGCCCCTCCTGCAGCCCGGGGTTGATGCAGGCCCGACTGAATGCAGCGGATGGAGATCCCGCCGGGTGAGGAACCGAGGTCACCCGGACCACCGGCCGCCGCTGTCGGGGCCTGACCTTCGGGAAGGCCTACGCCGGAGCGTCAGTACCTGTAGTGCTCGGGCTTGTAGGGCCCGTCGGGATCGAC